>NZ_FTNF01000001.1 GCF_900156065.1 Micromonospora avicenniae
CTAGACAGCTCCACTCCACAACCGGAGGCCTTCGTCATCACGTCTATCTACGTCGTGTCGTCACACAACCTCAACCAACGTCCCTGGGCAGTACAGCTAGGACGTACGCAACCTTCCTAGACACATGTCAGGGCGATGACTTTGACGCCATGAAGGACGTTGGCCCCAAGTACCTCGCTGTGCTGACCGCGCTCGGGATGACCCCGGCGGGACGCCGAGAGCGCAAGGGAGGTGCAAGCAATGACGGCGACAACGGCGCAAGCGGAAACCCGCTCCTCAAGCTGGTCGGCCAGCGGGGAGCCGCTACTCGGAAGCACCCTGCCGCGTAGGTACACGCCACCCCTCGTTGTAGGCCCGCCTGGGCCGTGCTCCTGTGGGTGCGCGCTCGACCGGGACACAAGCTACGGCTTTGCGGTCATCGACTTCGCGCGGTACGTGCTTGAGGAGCCGCTGGACCCCTGGGAAGAATTTGCCGTCATCCACGCCGGGGAGCTGCTGCCCGATGGGCGCCCAAGGTTCCGCCAGGTCTTGATCCTGGTCGCGCGCCAGAACGGCAAGACGCACCTACTCCGGGTGTTGAAGCTGTACTGGCTGTTCGTGGAGCAGTGGCCGGTCATCCTCGGTACCTCGACGGACCGCAACTACGCCAAGAAGGACTGGCGGAAGCTGTGCGACATCGCCATCGCCAACCCGTACCTACGGGAGGCGTTGCCGCGACACAAGAACAAGGGTGTGATCACGCAGATCGGCGAGGAGGCGCTGAACACAGCGGACGGGTGCCAGTACATGTTCGCCGCCACCAACCGCCGGGCGGGCCGCTCGCTCTCGATCGACCGGCTCGTGATCGATGAGCTGCGGGAGCACACCTCCTGGGACGCCTGGAATGCCGCCACCAACGCGATGAACGCCCGGCCGCTCGGCCAGGTCTACTGCATTACGAACCAAGGCGACGACACCGGCATCGTGCTCGACTCGCTCCACGCTCGCGCGCTCCGGGTCATCAAGGAGGGCATCACCGACAGCCGCATCGGGCTGTTTGAGTGGAGCGCTCCGGACGGCTCGGACCTCCTCGACCCCGAGGCGTGGGCCGCCGCCAACCCGAACCTGGGCCGCCGGATCGACCCGGACAGCCTCCGCGAGGAGTTGGAGCGGGCAGCGGAGAAGGGTGGAGACGAAGAGGCACGCGCACGCACTGAGATCCTGTGCCAGCGTGTCCGGTCGCTCGACGCGGCGGTGGACCCGGTCGCATGGGAGGAGTGCCACGTACCCGGCGACATGAGCGGGCTCCGGTCCCGTGTCGCGTTGTGCCTCGACATCTCACCCGACCGGCGACACGCGACCCTCGCGGCTGCTGCGGTCATGGAGGATGGCCGAGCGCGGGTCGAGGTCGTGGCGGCGTGGAACGGGGTGGACGCTACCCGGCAGCTACGGGCCGAGCTGTTGCCGCTCGTGCGGAAGGTCAAGCCGTTTGCGTTCGGGTGGATGCCGAATGGACCGGCCGCAGCCCTCACCGCAGATCTGCAAAAGCGCAAGGGCTCCGCGAACATCTGGCCGCCCAACGTTGCGGTCGAGGAGATCCGGGCGGAGGTGTCGGCTATCTGCATGGGGCTCGCCGATCAGGTCGAGGCCCACCGAGTCGTGCACGCTGGCGATCCGCTGCTGAGTACGCACGTAACCGCTGCTGCGAAATTGCGGAGCGGCGATACGTGGCGCTTCAGCCGGAAGGGTGACGGGCACTGCGACGCTGCATATGCGGCTGCCGGCGCTATTCACTTGGCCAGAACGCTTCCCGCTCCAATTGGAAAGCCTCGCCTAGTAGTGGCGTCATAGTCCAATCTCGATTCATGCCGAATAGGGTACGATTCGGGCATGGGCTTCTGGAGCGCGATGCGCGAATACTTCACCGTGCCCAATATCCCTGCACAATTCATGGCCGACGAAACCGCGCCCCAGCCCGTAGCCCAGCTCATTTACGAAATGATGCACTCGGCCGGATCGGTCACGCGGGTCAGCCGGGATGAGGCGCTATCGGTGCCAGCGGTCCAGCGCGGGCGGAACCTGATCTGCTCGATCTCGACGCTGCCACTCGTGCAATACGGGCCGGACCGTCAGGTCGTGCGGAATCCGTTTCTGGAGCAGATCGACCCGGACGTGGCCAACGTCTGGACCCTCGCGATGACGGTCGAGGATCTGCTGTTTGAGCAGATCGCATGGTGGAAGATCACCGAGTTTGCCGCTGACAACTACCCGATGCACGCACGGCGGCTCGACCCGGCCAAGGTCACCGTGGTCGACGGCAAGGTGTACGTGGAGGGCACGGAGACTCCGGCGCGGGAGCTGATCCGGTTCGACTCCCCCAACCCGGCGCTCTTGAAGGCTGCCGCGCGAGCCATCCGCCGAGCGGTGCTCCTCGACGCGGCTGCCGCGATGTACGCGGATGAGCCTCGACCGCTGGACTACTTCACCCCGGCGGAGGGTGCCGACCCGGTTGATGACGACGACATCAAGGACGTGCTGAACAAGTGGCGGAAGGCGCGCAAGGAGCGCGGCACCGCCTACGTCCCGGCAGCGCTCAAATACAACGAGGTCGACCAGCCGACTCCGGCTGACCTCCAGCTCGTGGAGCTACAGAAGCGGGTCACTCTCGACCTCGCCAACGCGCTCGGGCTCGACCCGGAGGACCTGGGCCTGTCGACCACCTCGCGGACCTACCAGAACGCCACCGACCGGCGGCAGGACCGCATCAACGAGACCTCATCGCCGTACATGAAGGCGATCACCGACCGGCTGTCGATGGGCGACGTCACCAAGCGCGGATACCGGGTGGCGTTCGACCTGGACGACTACATGCGGGCCGACCCGATCACCCGAGTCCAGTACTACGAGGCGATGAAGCGGATGGGCGCCATCACCACCGAGGAGATCCGCGCGGAGGAGAACATGCCGGACCTGCCTGCCGGGGCATCCCCGGCTCCGACCCCCGACCCGACCGAGGAGGCCGCTCCTGCGGCCGTAGGGGCCACCCGCGACATCGGTCTGAACCTGTCGGCCGACGCGGGGATGGTCTTCGCCGACGTGCCCGCTGCGACGTTCAGCGTTGATGAGGAGTCCCGGACGATCACCGGCCTCGTGCTGCCGTACGGGCGGGTTGCCGTTCGCAACGGCCGACGCTGGCGGTTCGACAAGGGCTCGCTCCAGTTCGCCGACCTGGGCCGCGTGAAGCTGCTCCGCGACCACGACCGGTCACAGGCAGTCGGGCGGGCCGTGGAGTTCACCGAGACGCCCCAGGGCGTGGTGATCAAGTTCAAGGTGGCTCGCGGTCCGGAAGGCGACCGGGTGCTGGAGCTTGCGGCCGACGGGGTGCTGGATGGGCTCTCGGTCGGCGTCGAGTTCATGGCCACCGACACGACTCCCGACCCGGAGAACAGGGGCGTGACCCTGGTCCGCCGGGCGGACCTGCGCGAGGTGTCGCTGACTGCGATGCCCGCGTTTGACGACTCTCGCGTCACGTCCGTGGCTGCGAGCCGAGATGAGGGAGAAGCAATGCCCGACAACCCGACGACCGAGCCGCAGGCTCCGACTGCCCCGGCCGGTGCGCCGGGCGAGGCGGGTGCCACCTTCAGCATGGATGACCTGGCGGCGGCTGTCGCCAAGGCGCTCAAGCCGACCCAGACCGACGACCGGCCGGTGGTCAACCCGACCCGGCTGACCGCGAGCGTGTCCGAGCCGGTGCCCTACCGGTTCGACCGGGGCGGGAACTTCCTCCCCACCGAGCACGTGTTCTCCGCCGACCTGCACTCGATGGCCCTGGCCAACGACCAGTACGGCGACCGGACCGACGCGGGCAAGCGGGTCATGGGTCTGCTCCAGGAGGCGTTCGCCACCACGACCGCCAACGTCGGGGACCTCAACCCGACGATCCAGCGTCCGGACATGTACGTCGACCAGCGCGACTACCGCACCCCGCTGTGGGACTTCGTGAACAAGGGTGCTCCGCCGAACGGCGTCCAGCCGTTCCGGTTCCCCAAGTTCGCCAGCGCCGCGAACCTGGTGGACGACCACGAGGAAGGCGTCGAGCCGGACGCCGGCACCTTCACCTCGACCGGCCAGACCGTGACCCCGACCGCGCTGAGCGGTAAGGCGTCGCTGACCCGCGAGGTCTGGGACATGGGCGGCAACCCGGCCGTCTCCACCCTCATCTTCAACCAGATGCGCCGGGGCTACCGGGAGGGTCTGGAGCAGGCGGTTGCCACCTTCCTGAACACCCTGACCGCTGCGGACGACATCAACCTGGGCGTGGCTCCGACCGACTTGGCCCTGGCTGAGGCATGGGACGCGGCGCTGGCCGACCTCCAGTTCATCCGGGGCTACGACTTCTCGGCGTTCGCCATCGAGAAGGCGCTGTACAAGGCGTTCGTGTCCGCGCGGGACGGCAACGACCGTCCGCTGTACGCGATCATCGCGCCGCAGAACGCCAACGGCACCGCCGCCTCGCGGTTCCGCACTCTGGACCTCGGCGGCGTGACCGGCGTGCCGTCCTGGGCGCTCGCCTCGACGGCGGGAGCGGCGAACAACTCCTGGCTGTTCGACCCGAGCACCGTCCACGGCTGGGCCACCGCCCCGCAGCGGCTGGAGTTCCCGGGCACGGACGCGAGCGGCGAGTATGCGCCGGTGGCGATGGTCGACATCGCGATCTGGGGCTACAAGGCGTTCGCCAACTCCGACCTCGGCGGTGTCCGCCAGGTCATCTACGACAACGCTGCCTGATCCGACTGACCGCTGAGAGGAGGTGACCACCATGGGACTCCGGGCTCTGTCCAGCACCGCTGCGCTGCTGCCGATCGGCGGACGCTGGGTGATCGAGGTCGAGACGACCAACGATGACGGCTACCTGGTTGACGGCGCTCCGGCCGTGGTGGTCACCCTCCCCGGCGGTACGGTGTCCAACCCGACCTTCACGAGGCTCGGAGCGGGCACCTACCGGGCGGTGTACACGGTCGGCTCCTCCGGTCGGTACGTCGCTCGGGTCACGACTGCGGATGACGCGGTGGACTTCGCCGCGTACGCCACCGCCACCACCTCCGGTACGGGGATGCCGACCACCGATGACGTGGCCGCGTACCTCCGGGAGGGTGCGGCGTCGTGGGAGACCGAGGATCTACAGGATGCTCTCGACGCGGAGGCTGCCGCTCAGCGTGCCGTTTGCCGCGTCCGGGCGGTCTACCCGGATGACCTCCGGCAGGCGCTCCTGCGCCGCGTAGCGCGGAACCTGGCTCTGCGGCAACTCCCGCTCGCGGTGCTCCAGGGTGACGCCGAGGTCGGATCGAGCATCCTGCCCGGCCGTGACCCTGAGGTCCGGCGGCTGGAGGCTCCGCACCGACGTCTGGTGGTGGGCTGATGAACGTCACCCGGTCCGACATCAAGAGCGCACTGTCCACTGTGGACGGTGTGACCGGCTTTGAGTACAAGCCGACCACTCCGCGTCCCGGTGATGCCTGGCCGCTGCTCGGCGCGTTGGAGCGGGCGGACGGCTTTGCCTTCTACGTCACGTGGCGGGTGCTCGTGTTCCTGCCGCAGGACGAGCGGGCCGCGTCTGACTGGGTCGATGCCCACTACGGGGACCTGGTGGACGCCTTGGAGCCGGTTGGCTTCGTGGACCGCATCGAGCCGGTGGCTCTGGGCGCCAGCGGCACCGACCAGTACGCACTACAGATCACGATGAGGAGTGAGTGAGATGCCGGCTCCCACTGGCGCTTATGTCCTGCGGAACGCCGTAGTCACCATCGACAGCGTCGAGTACGCCAACCAGCTCAACAAGGCTCGGCTGGTGCCCGACACCCCGATCCAGACCTTCCGCACCCTCGTGCCGGACGGCGTGGTCCAGGACGTGGACTCGACCGTCTGGACCTTCGAGATCAGCGGACTCCAGATCAACGAGGCCAACGGACTGGCCGCCGCGCTCCGCGAGGCAGCGGGGACGGAGCTGGAGGTCACCCTCCAGCCCAAGGCCGGTACCGGCCAGGCCACCGCGACCTTCACCATCCTGGCGCTGGACACGGAGTTCGGCGGCGACCAGGGCGCGTTCATGACCACGGAGCTGAGCCTGCCGGTCGTCGGCGGGGTCACCTTCGGCACTTCGGCCTGAGAGAGGTAACCCGACCATGCCCTCCCTGCTGTTTGAACTCCGCGTCGAGATGGAGGACGGGACCACGTATGACGTGGTTGCCGACCAGCGCGACGCGGCCAAGTTCGAGGTCCAGGACTTCGGCTGCTCCATCAGCGCCATCGACTCCCGGCTGGCGACGGCGTTCCGCTACATGGCCTGGTCTGCGATGACCCGGCGAGGCGAGACCAAGCTGAGCTGGAAGGACTTCGACGCCCAGTGCATCGAGGTCATCGACATGCCGGAGCCGGAGGAGGCGGGCGAGCCGGGTGATGCCCTGGACCCTGGCCAGACGGCTCCGTCCGCTTGAGCCTTGTCCGGCTCGCGCACGCGACCGGTAGGCCGCTGATGGGGCCGGACGGGCTGGAGAACTGGCACCCCAGGGACCTGGCCACGTTGGTCGACATCTTGGAAGAAGAGGCGGCTGACCGCCGCAGAGCAGCGGATAGGGGGTGACGGGATGGGTTCGCTGGATGGGCTGATTCGGGACCTGCGCGGCTTTGAAGGCCGCAAGGAGGTCCTGAAGCACCTCCGCAAGGAGATCCGCCAACCCCTCCCGTCCGTCCGCGCCGCAATCAAGCGGCGGGCGCTCGACACGCTCCCGAGACGGGGCGGGCTGAACGTCTGGGTCAGCAGGACCAAGATCACCGTCCAGACCAAGTTGGCGGGCCGCGCGGCGGGAGTCCGGATGAAGGGCTCCCGCAAGTCAGCCAAGGACAAGAGCGACTTGAAGCGGCTCGACGCGGGCAAGGTCCGGGCTCCCTCGTGGGGCCGGAGGGGTGCCGGAGCGTGGCACACGCAGCAGGTAGAGCCGGGCTACTTCACGAAGCCAGCGACGGAGATTGACCAGTGGCGAGCGGCGGCCAACAAGGCCGTAGATGAGGCGTTGGAGGTGATCCGTCGTGGCTAGGGACGTTGAGGTTGATGTCCTCCTCCGGGACAAGACCGGAACGGGCGTCAACTCCGTCGAGCGCAACCTCAAGCGCGCCAACACCGTTCAGGGCAGGGTCCTGTCCCAGATGGGCAAGGGCTTCCGACAGTGGGAGAACGGCTTCAAGCGCGTAGGCGGTGCGGCGAACCGGTGGGCCAACTCCGGCGACAGCGCGGGCAAGAAGTTCGTTCGCGGGATCTCCAAAGGCATCGGCAAGCTGGCCGACCTCGGCGGGACGATTGGCGGCGCGCTCTCCAAGGGAATTAGCGGAGCCGGTCCGCAGGTCGCTCTGGCCGCTGCCGGGCTTGCGGTTGTGGCCGCTACGGCTGCCGCTCCGGCCATCGCGGGCGCGATCGTCGGCGGTGCCGGCATCGGCGGAGTCGTGGGCGGGGTGCTGCTAGCGAGCAAGGACGCTCGCGTTGCCTCCGCTATGACCGGCCTGAAGGAGGAGATCGGGACCGGGCTCCAGGACGCGGCCAAGCGGTTTGTCCCGGCGACGCTCGACGCGGTGAAGCGGGCGCGGGCTGCGTTCCGTGGTCTGGTGCCGGACCTCCGCCAGATCTTTGACGTCTCGGCTACCTGGCTTGGCCCGCTGACGACCTCGCTCGGGCGGGCGGCGCAGCTTGCCCTCGACGGCATCACCAAGGCGGTCACCAAGGCTGGCCCGATCATCGCCGTGATCGGTCGGGGTGCCGAGAAGATCGGCCAGCGCGTCGGCGAGCTGTTCTCCGGGCTCAGCGACAACGGGGCGTCGATGGCGGCGGCTCTCGATGTGGCGCTTTCCCTCGTTGCCGGGGCCATCCAGGAGGCCGGTATTGCGCTCAACTTCCTGGTCGAGGCGTTTGAGTTCTTCGTCAACAAGATCCCGTTCGGCAAGAAGTGGCTCGACGGGTACAAGAACAGCAGCGACGGGGCCAAGTCCTCCTCGCTCAACCTGGCGGGCGGATTCCGGGCGCTGGCCACCGACGCCAACGCGGCAGCAGCGGGTCTGACCAACGCCAAGCAGAAGTCGGACGATTTCGTTAACGCCAATATCTCCCTGGCCCGTGCGCAGATCGCCTCCCGCGATGCGGTCAAGAACACCACCGCCGCGATCAAGGAGAACGCCAACGCCAAGCTGACCAACAAGCAGCGCGCCGACGCGAACATGACCGCGCTGCTCAACCTCGCGGACGCCTTCAATACGGAGGCGGACGCGGGCGACCGATCCGGGGTCAGCGCGGGCAAGGCGGCTGCGGCCTACTCGACCAACCGGGCCAAGCTCATCGCGATGGCGGAGAAGGCGGGCTACTCCCGCCAGAAGGCCGAGGAGTTGGCGGCGCAGCTGCTCAAGGTGCCGAAGAACGTGAACACCGACGTCAACGTGAACACCAGCACCGCGATGGGTCGGCTTGAAACCCTTCAGAAGAAGATCAAGAACACCAAGGGCAAGACGGTCACGCTGACCGTGCAGGTCCTGAGCAACGGCAACCACCGTATGCCCGGCGGCGGACAGCTCACCTTCTCGGACTACACGTCTTGGGCGGGCGCGGGCGGTAGCGGGGTCTCGCGGACCGGCGGACCGACGCGGGTCGAGAGCACCGTCAACCAGACGCTCAACGTGCTGCTCGACGGGCAGCCGTTCCGCTCCTACACCGACCGAGCCATTGCGGAGTCCGAGCGGCGGCAGAACTGGCGGCAGAAGGTAGGGAGGCGGTAATGGCTGTCGCGATCACGGCCGACGAGCAGGACTCCTGGCCGCCCCGGGTGCTGATCAGCGTCACGGGTCTGACCGTCGGCGACTCGGTGGAGCTGTACCGGGTGGCCTCCGGTGAGCGGTCCGCGCTGCGGGCGGGAGCCGACGCCGACGTGTCGGATACCTCGTTCTTGCGGGTGGACGCAGAGATGCCCTTCGGGGTGCCGGTGAGCTACCTAGCCGTCGTTAACGGGTCGGACGAGTACACGACGGCACCCGCCTCGTACACGCTCCCGGGCGGGAAGGTGGCAGTCACCGACGCCATCAGCGGGGCGAGCGCCGAGGTGGTCATCCTCGCCTGGGACGAGAAGGCGAGCAGCCGCCAATCGTCCGTGTTCAAGGTCGGCGGACGGAACGTGGTCGTGTCCGGCGACATGGGCATGTTCGAATCCGACCTGGAGTTGTTCACCGAGACCACGAGCACCCGCGACAACCTCCGGGCGCTGCTGGCTGGTGCGACCGAGGGTGTCGTGCAGATTCGGCAGCCGGGCGGGTATGACGGCGTCGACAGCTATCTGGCGGTGCTCGGGACCACCGAGCGGCGGTTCAGCCAGGACGGCAGCGACCAGCGCCGCATCTTCGCGTTGAGCGTGGCCGAGGTCGAGGGTTGGGCGCCCATGCTGGAGGCGCGCGGCACGACGCTCCAGGACATCGCGGATGCGTACGCGAGCACCGAGACGGCAACGCTCGTTGGCGACTACCTGTTCAATGCCACTACGGAGAGCTGGTTCGCATCCGGCGGCACTCTCGCCCGTGTCGCTACCCCGTCGGACGACGGCGACGGCTCGCTGCGCTGGACCATGGACACGGGTGACGACGCCGATGGCGTCCAGTCGCCCACGGGGTCGAGCGCTCTGCCTGTCCCGGCTCCTGGCTCCTACCGCATCACCTACAAGATCATGACCCCGCACATGATCAACCCCGTCACCTGCGACGGATTCTGGTATGACGCCTTTGGCGACTTCATCGAGGGCCTCAACGGGAAAACCTTGACGCTGACGCCGAACGTCTGGACCGAGTTGGTGCTGGAGGCGGTCGCCCCGGCGGGCGCAGCGTTCCTCCGAACCGACATCGGCTTGATCGGCACTACGGCGGGCAACCTGCTCTACGTCGACAGCGTGACCGTAGAACTCCTCGGGGGCGGGCTGTCGAATCTGGCCGACGACTACGCCACCTTGCTCGACATCGCGCAGGGAGAGTTCGCATGATCCCGCTGAGCGAGGAGGCGCTGTCTGTCCTCACCCGCAGCTACCGGCTGCGGTGCGCGGTGGAGTCCTGGCTCGGTGACGAACTGCTGGCCGCTGAGGTGCCGGTGGAGACCGCCTCCGAGGAAACCGACCGGAGCTTGCGGGTGCCGGAGCGGGTCACCTTCACCGTTCCCCGGTACGACCGGGGCGTGGACTGGTCGCCGGTTACGGATGACCACCCGCTAGCCGCCAACGGTCAGCGCCTCCGGGTGCAGCTCGGAATCGAGATCGGCAACGGGGTCACCGAGTGGTTCCAGCGGGGATGGTTCGTCATCGAGGATTCCATCGCCGATGGCGACTCCGTCAGCGTCGCGGCGGTGGGCCTGCTCTCCCTGGTCGAGGAGGCTCGATTGGTGAGCCCGTACCAGCCGAGCGGGACACTCTTCAACACCCTGCGCGGGCTGGTGGAGCCAGCCCTCACGGTGACGTCGGACGGGCTGATCGACCGTGCCGTGCCGTCCGGGATCAACTACGACGAAGACCGGCTCGGCGCGGTTTTGGAGCTGCTGGACGCCTGGGAGGCGGACGCCCGAGTCACCGAGGATGGATACCTGTACGTGTCTCCGGCGGAGCCGTCCCGGACGCCGGTCCTGAGCCTCACCGACGGCCAGGGCGGCACGGTTATCCAGGCCACCGGATCGAGCGCCCGCGAGGGTGCTTTCAACGTGGTTGTCGCCCGAGGTACCGCACCCGACGGCGGCCAGATCCAGGGCGTGGCCTACGACTACTCCGGCCCCAAGCGGCACGGCGGACCGTTCAACCCGCTGCCGGTGCCGTACTTCTACTCCAGCCCGCTCCTGACCACTGTGGCGCAGGCGAACTCGGCGGCGCGGACGGTGCTGGCCCGGCTCAAGCGCTCGACGGCCAAGGAGTTTCAGATTGAGATGGTGCCGCACCCCGGGCTACAGGCGGGCGACACGGTCGCCATCACCACCGAGGAATACACCGACCTGCTGTGCGTGGTCGAGGCCCTGAACCTGCCGTACACGGCGGGCGGCGGGTCGCAGCGGCTGACGTTGAGGAGCCTGTCATGAGCGCGCTATTGGCTACCGCCAGCGCCAACAAGTCCGGTAGCACCGTCACCGCCACGGTCAACGGCGTCACGACGGTCGTGCAGGTGGCCCGTGATCTCGCGGTCGCCTCCGGGGACGTGCTGCTCGTGGAGAAGATCGGCCCGCAGTGGTTCGCCTACGCCCGGGTGTTCTCGGCAGCACCCGCCTCGACCGGGCGAGACAACGAGGAGCCGCCCCCGCCCAAGCCCGCTACGGTCAGCGGAACGCTGGTCGTGAGTCCGGTGGAGACCCGGAGCTACCGGCCGAACTACGGCTGGCGGACGGACAACACGGACGTCTACCAGGGCCAGTACGGCGGCTGGGGCAACCACACCGGAGCGGCGTTCTACGGCAGTAAGCCGCGCAGCCTCGCGGGTGCCACGGTGACCAAGGCGACGATCAAGGTCAAGCGGCTCAGCGCCGGTACGTACGCCGCTCAGTCGACCACGATGCGCCTCGTTACGCAGGCCACCCGGCCGGGTGGCGCACCGACGCTCGGTAGCTCGACCTCCGGACCGAGCCTCGCGGTGGGCGGCTCGACCACCTTCACCATTCCCGCCTCCTGGGCGCAGGCGATGGTCGACGGGTCGGCGGGCGGGCTCGCCTTCTTCGAGTCGGACGGCAGCCCCTATGTGCGCTTCGCAGGCCGGGGCTCCTGGTCGCCGGCATTCACCTTGACGATCAACTGGACAAGGAGCACCTGACATGCCCACCACTAGCAACGGCATCACCTACCCGACCTCCTCCGGCCACACCCGGATCTGGGAGCACTTTCAGACCCTGGCCGAGGACGTGGACGGCCTGATCGACACCATCCTCAACCCGCCGGTTGCGCACCTGCGGCAGACCACGGCGCAGACCCTGTCGAGCGGATCCTGGACCGCCCTGATCTTCCAGAGCGAGGACATCGACACCCACAACGGCCACCTGACCGGGGTCAGCGACAACCAGCGCCGCTACACCGCGCAGGTCGCGGGCATCTACGAGTTCAGCGGGGCGGCCACCTTCACGACCGCCATCGGCGGGAACCGCTGGTGCCGATGGGCGAAGAACGGCACGGAGATCGGCGGTTCGGGCGCGAACACGCCTCCGATCTCGGGCGGGCAGACGCTGCTGACGGCACGCACGGTCAACGTCTTCCTCAACGTCGGCGACTACGTGGAGCTGTTCGCCTACCAGGACAGCGGCAACCCCGTCGACACGTACGTAGGCGTTACCTACGCCCAGTCGAGCATGAGCGTGAAGTGGATCGGGGCGTAGACGCCCCTTATGACGCAGCAACCCCGGACGCGGCTGAGGGCACCGCTCCGGGGTTGCTGTCTATGCGGGACTAGCGGGCGCGGCGAGCCTGGGAGGCGAGAGCGTGGGAGACGGCTCGGGCCTGCGGGATGGTGAGGAGGAGCGAGCCAACCCCACCCTTGAGGGTGATGAGCGGGAGAGCCTGGGGCTCGTGTCCCCGGAGGAGTTGGAGCGAGACGGGCGGGTACCCGTCGAGGGAGTTGATGACGATGATGCGGCCCGCGTGCGAGAGCGGGGAGCACAGGTTGCTGAGGCACCAGGACGGGTGAGGGAGGTCGGACATCGCGGCACACTCCTGACGAACATGGCAAAACGGACAGCCCTATCGTCCCGCTCGATACGTGAGCCGTCTACACGTTCGGGTGCGTGTCTTCCAGCGGATCCCGCCTAAGTCCTGAACTGCGTCGACCTGCACCGCACCGACCGGGATCCGGACTGGCCGCGGCTCGCCGCCCAGCTCGCCGGCGAGGAGTCGCTCCCCGCGGGCGCCACCGCGACCCTGCTCGTCGCGGCCGGGTTCGCCACCGCGGAGGCGCTGGCCCAGCTCGACGGGGGCACGCCGGAGACGGTGGGCGCGGCGGTGGAGGTAACCACCGCCGGCAGGTTCCGGCGTCGCGGCTGGCCACCCCACCCCTCCTGCCGATGCTCGCGTGGCGGCCGTTGAGAGACCGTCGGCAAGTCCGGGCGAGCGACGCGGCACCAGGTGACGATCCGGCGAGGCGGTCGTCCGCTGGCCCGCCGCAACCGCCGGGGGCTCTCGCGGCGCTCTCTCAGGCCCGCCGACATGCCCACTGATGCCCTTTGTCCGACCTGACGTCCGGAACGAACGACGGGTGACGAGGCGCTCAGCAGCCGCGCGCCCGCCGAGTCGGTAACAATGACCGGGTGACCGACATCCCGCGCCGGGCCGTGTCCCGGACCGCCAAGCTCGCCGCACTGCCGCTCGGCTTCGCCGGCCGGACCGTCCTCGGCATGGGAAAGCGCGTCACCGGCCTCGCCTCCGACGTGATCTCCGCGGAGATCCAGCAGCGCACCGCCGAGCAGCTCTTCAGCGTCCTTGGCCAGCTCAAGGGCGGGGCGATGAAGTTCGGGCAGGCGTTGTCCGTCTTCGAGGCGGCGCTGCCGGAGGAGATCGCCGCCCCGTACCGGCAGGCGCTGACCAAGCTCCAGGAGGCAGCGCCTCCGCTGCCCGTCGCCAGCGTGCACAAGGTGCTGACCGAGCAGCTCGGCCCGGACTGGCGGGACCGCTTCGTCGAATTCAACGACACCCCGGCTGCGGCCGCCAGCATCGGCCAGGTGCACCGCGCGGTCTGGCGGGACCCGGGGTACGACCCGGCCGGCGCCCCGAAGCACCGCGACGTGGCCGTCAAGATCCAGTATCCGGGCGCCGGTGACGCGCTGCTCGCCGATCTCAAACAGCTATCCCGCCTCGGCGGGATGTTCCGGGCGATCCAGCCCGGGCTCGACGTCAAGCCGCTACTTGTCGAGCTACGGGAGCGGATCACCGAGGAGCTCGACTACGAGCTCGAGGCCGAGTCGCAGCGTGCCTTCGCCGCCGCGTACGCCGACGACCCGGACATCTACATCCCCGCCGTGGTCTCGTCCGCGCCGCGGGTGCTCATCACCGAGTGGGTCGAGGGCACGCCGCTCGCCCAGATCATCCGGGACGGCACCGAGGAGCAGCGGAACGAGGCGGGCCGGCTGATGGCCGAACTGCACCTCTCCGCGCCGATGCGGGCCGGACTACTGCACGCCGACCCGCACCCGGGTAACTTCCGGCTGCTGCCCGACGGCCGCCTCGGTGTGATCGACTTCGGCGCGGTGGCCCGGATGCCCGACGGCACCCCGGAGCCGATCGGCCGCCTCGCCAGTCTGGCGCTGCGGGGCGAGGCGGACGCCGTCGTGGCCGGCCTGCGGTCGGAGGGCTTCGTCAGCGAGACCGAGGAGATCGACGCGCAGGCGGTGCTGGAGTATCTGCGGCCCATGCTGGAGCCGGTGGCCGCCGACGAGTTCCGGTTCACCCGTGCCTGGCTGCGGGGCGAGGCTGCTCGGCTGGCCAGCCCGCGCTCGCCCGCGTACCAGCTGGGGCGTCAGCTCAACCTGCCCCCGTCGTACCTGCTCATCCACCGGGTCACCCTCGGGTCCATCGGCGTGCTCTGCCAGTTGGAGGCCAAGGCGCCGTACCGCCTCATCCTCGAACGCTGGTTGCCCGGCTTCGCGCCGGTCGGCTGACGGCCCCGCCGCGAGGGACGCGGCCCGGGCCGCCCCGTCGACCCTGGGCACGCACCGCCCGAGGCGCCCAGCGGTTACGCCGAGGGGCGGGTGGCCGGAATCCGGCCGCCCGCCCCTCGTATCGGTGGGTGTCAGCGAAGGCCCAGGTCGCGCGCCGCCTGCTGGCGGCCCTTCATCGCGACGGTGAGGGCGGAACGGGTTGCCTCAGTGCTCGTGGTGGTGCCGGCCTGAGGCCGTCGCATTCGAGCCCTGGACAACGCTTCATGAAGTAGTTGCATCTCAACTCCGTTGGGTACGTGCAGCATGCTGTTTCCAGTCACCGCCGGCGTCAGGCCGGCGTAGTTGGTTCGGATCGGGTTCATGTCAGGCCGCCAGCCGGACCGCGTTGCGCTCCTGGGACAGCCCACTGGCCGCCAGGCGCGCCTCGGCCTCGACCCGGAGCGCGGCGTCGCGGGCGACGTCCTCCTTGCGCGGACGGCCACGGGGCCGCTTGCGCGGGACGACCGCGCCACGCTCGAAGATCTCGCCGCCCCAGACGCCCCAGGGCTCGGCTCGCTCGACCGCGCCGGCGAGGCACTCGACGCGCAGCGGGCAGTCCCCGCAGAGCGACTTGGCCAGCTCAAGCTCGGTGGGCGAGTCGGAGAACCACAGGTCGGGGTCGAACTTCCGGCAGGGGAGGTTCGCCTCCAGCTCGACGTCCAGGTCGAGCGGGGCCAACGCCAGACTCATCACCCGGTCACCTCTCTCTCACTTCGATCTCGTGGATCGCTACTTCCGACTACATGGGCGGAGCAAAAAACTGAGGCCGCGGATCCCGGTTTACGGGTTCCGCGGCCTCGAGGTGAGCCGGTCGGTCTGGTGATCAGACCGGTCTACCTCGAGGTGGAACGCCGCGGACATCGGTGCGCTTCTCGACGCCGTCGATACCCATGCCCGTGAAGCCACTGGTCCCCCGGAATCCGTTCGGCGCGGCGGCGAGGATCAGCTCGGCCTGAGCCTCGACCTGGTGCACCTGGGGAACCGACGGTCGCGTGACCGCGAGGGCCACCCGGACAGCCGACAGCGGAGCGCAGGCAGCTGGCATCGCCGCCAGACGCTCATAGGTGAAGATCTTCACGGGTGCCACCTCCCTCACGTTCCTCGAATCGACTAGGTCAACCCCTCGTGAGCAGCTCGAACAGCGCCGCTCGCGAGGTGTGCACTGAGGCTATTCCTCGCCCGAGGGCGAGGGCAAACGAATTTACGGCTCGATTTCGAAAGTTTTCTCGGGGCAGATCTCGTCGACCGCCGCGCCGCCCACCAACGCCAGTACCGATTCGCCGTAGAGGCCCAGTTTGCGTGGGCCGATCCCGGCGATGGCGATCAGGTCCTCGGGGCGGCTCGGCCGCCGCTCGGCCAGCGCCGTCAGGGTGGCGTCCGTGAAGACCACATAGGCGGGTACCCGCTGGTCACCGGCGACCCGCCGCCGCCACTCACGCAGCCGCTCGTGCAGCTCCTCGTCGATGTCCGACGGGCAGGTCGCGCAGCGCCCCAGCTTCCGTTCCGGGCCGGCGAGCAGTGTCGCGCCGCAGATCCGGCAGGAGACGATCTGCGTCCGGCGCCGCTCCGGCCGGGGCGGCGCACCGGTGCCGCGGGCCCGCTCACCGCTGCCGCCCGAACGGTCGAGCTGCGGCAGGAAACGCGAGGGCCGACGCGCCCGCCCACCCGGCGAGCGGGCCACCGCGTACGACAGCCACAGCCACTCGCGGGCGCGGGTGACCCCCACGTAGAGCAGCCGGCGCTCCTCCTCCACCTGCTCGGCGGTTTTCGCGTACGTGGTGGGGAGGGTGCCTTCGGAGAGCCCGACGAGGAAGACCGCGTCCCACTCCAGCCCCTTCGCCGAGTGCAGCGAGGCCAGGGTCACCCCGTCCAGGGTCGGCGCGTGCTGCTGGCTGGCCCGACGATGCAGCTCGTCGGTGAACTCGGCCAGGGTCACCGGCCGCTCGACGGTCGCCGCCTCGCCGATCGGCAGGACGGCCGGCGTGGCCGCGTACTCCTCGGCGAGCTGGACCAGCGCGGCGAGCGCCTCCCAACGCTCCCGGGCGGCGCCACCGGCCGGGGGCGTGTCCGGCGACCAGCCCACGGCGGCGAGCGCCTCGACCACGGCCGCCGGCAGCGGGGTCTCCCCCGGGATGGAGCGGGTGGCGGCGCGCAGCGCGACCATGGCCTGCCGCACCTCGGCCCGCTCGAAGAACCGCTCCGCCCCCTGCACCACGTACGGCACCTCGGCCTCGGTGAGCGCCTTCTCGTACGCCTCGGACTGCGCGTTGGTGCGGAACAGCACGGCGATCTCCCGGGCCGGGGTGCCGGCGTCGATGAGCGCCCGGGCACGCGCCGCCACCGCGTTCGCCTCGGCCGGCTCGTCGGTGAAGATCCGCAGTTCCGGTTCGGGGCCGGGCGGACGCTGTCCACGCAGCTCCAGCCGCAGCCGGGCCTCGGTGCCGCGAGCCTGGGAGATCACGGCGTTGGCCAACCCCACGACCTGCGGTGTGGAGCGGTAGTCCCGCACCAGCCGGACCACCACGGCGTTGCGGTGCCGGCGCGGGAAGTCGACCAGATACGACGAGGTCGCCCCGGTGAAGGAGTAGATCGTCTGGCTGGCGTCGCCGACCACGGTCAGGTCGTCGCGCCCGCCGAGCCAGGCGTCCAGCAGGCGCTGCTGGAGCGGGTTGACGTCCTGGTACTCATCGACCACGAAGTGCCGGTACTGCGCGCGCACCTGCTCGGCGACGTCCGCGTGCTCCTCGATCCCCCAGACCGCCGCGCGCAGCATGTCCTCGAAGTCGATCACTCCGTTGCCACGCTTGATCTTCTCGTACGCCGCGAAGACCTCGGCGACCTTCGCCGGCTCGTGCGGGGTGTCCCGCAGGGCCTTGGCCGCCGCCACCACGTACTCGGCCGGCTCGACGAGCGACGACTTGGCCCACTCGATCTCACCGGCCAGGTCGCGGGCAGCGGCCCGGTCGGTACGCAGACCGACCCGGGCTGCGGCGAGCGTGACCAGCCGGACCTTGCTGTCCAGCAGCTCGGGCATGGCCCGCCCGTCGAGCAGCCTGGGCGCGAAGTAGCGCACCTGGCGCAGGGCCGCCGCGTGGAACGTGCGTGCCTGCACACCTGGCACCCCGAGCGCGGTGAGCCGGCTTCGCATCTCGGCGGCGGCCCGGGCGGTGAAGGTGACGGCGAGCACGTGCCGGGCGGAGATCTCACCGCTGAGCGCCCGGTGCGCGATCCGCGAGGTGATCGCCCTGGTCTTCCCGGTGCCGGCACCGGCCAGGATGCAGACCGGTCCGGCCGGTGCGGTGACCGCGCCGCGCTGCTCTGGATCCAGCCCGGCGAGCACCCGATCCGCCCCAGAGTGATCCGCCACAGCAAGGAATTCTCTCAGCTACCTCGAGTGTTGCAGCAGACAGCCTCGGCTTGATCGGCAAGCCGCCGGCGGAGCAGTGGGAGGAACTGACCATGCTGACCATGTACTCCACCTCGTGGTGCGGCTACTGCCACCGGCTGAAGTCGCAGCTGGACCGGGAGGGCATCGGGTACGAGGTGGTCGACATCGAGCGGGAGCCGAAGGCCGCGGAGTTCGTGATGAGCGTCAACGGCGGCAACCAGACCGTGCCGACGCTGCGCTTCGCCGACGGCAGCGCGCTCACCAACCCGTCCATCACCCAGGTCAAGAAGCACCTCGCCACCATCGCGAACGCCTGACCCCCACCCCGACCGCCCCGACCCCCCACCCCGACCAGCTCGCCCCTCGCCTCGCCCCGGTGATCACGAAATCATCGATTCCGGCGTCGGCGTGTCGCGGCGATAACTTCATGATCGGCGGGACGGGATGAGCCGGGGCGGGGCGAGTCGGGGCGGGGCTGTGTCGGGCGGCGCGGGGACGGGATCCGGGGGATTCGGCGCGGGGGCGCCCCGGGGCCGGGCCGGCGGGTCGGGGCAGGCGGGGTCAGGTGCCGGGCGTGCCAGAGGTAGCCGCCGGCGAGCACCGTGACCACGCCCGTCAGCAGGAAGAGCAACCGATAGTCGAGCGCGCCGACCAGTAACGCGCCGCCGCCGATCGAGACGGCCTGCGGCCCGCTGACCACCGCCTCCGAGGCGGCCGTGACCCGGCCGAGCAGCCGCGGCGGCGTACGGCGCTGGATGAGCGTGTTCAAGCCGACCATGGTCAGCGGAAGCGACACACCGGCCAGCAGTACCGCCGCCACACCGAGCCGGAGATCCGGGTACGCCAGCGCCAGCGCGGCCGGCCCGAAGAACGCCACCCCGGTCGCGAGGGTGCCCACCTCGCCGAGGCGGCGTACCACGCCGGGCGAGCAGAGCCCGCCGACCAGCCCGCCGATGCCCTGTACGGTGACCAGCACCCCGACGAACGCGGCATCCCGGCGCAGCCCCTGGTCGACGTACGCGAAGATCAGCGACTCGGTGAAGCCCATCACCAGCGAACCGAGCCCGTAGCCGAGCAGCGCTCGACGCAACGCGGGCTCGCCGGCCAGGTGCCGCAGGCCGGCGCTCACCCCGGCCGGCCAGCGCGGCCCCGGGCCGGCGGGCCTCTCCTCCCGGGTACGCAGCATGCCCACCACCGCGGCCGCCGTCACGAACCCGAGCACACCGACTCCGGCCAGTGCCGGGCCGCCGATCGTGGCGTAGAGGCCGGCGCCGGCGAGCGGGCCGATCAACCGCAGTCCCTGACGCACCGTCTGGAGCGCGCCGTTCGCCTCGGCCAGCAGGCCGACCGGGACCAGTTGCCGGATCAAGCCGCTGAGCGCGGCGCTCAGTGTCAGGTAGGAGAGCCCGTACAGGGCGGCCACCGCGTACACGATCCACACGTCGTCCCGGTCCCGCACGAGGAAGAGCGGGCTCAGCAGCACCGCGGTAACCAGGTTCGCCACCACGAAGAACGGTCGTCGCGGGTAGCGGTCGACGAACCATCCGACCAGCGGCGCCAGCACCATCGGCGCGATGACCGCGAAGATCGTGGCACCGGCCAGACCATCCGACCCGGTGAGGTCCTTGACCCAGATGGCGAGCGCGAGCAGCAGGATGGACTCCGCACTCATGCTGGCCAGCAGCCCGCAGAAGAGCAGGCGGAACTCGGGTCGGCGCAGGACGTGGCGCATGGATCCTCCGGCTGGCGGTGGCGTGCCAGTGGTGGGCACGACCTCGGGGGTGGGGTGACCGGTTCGGACGCCGTCATCAGGCGGTCGCACGTTCCACGGTCCTCTTTTCTGCGAGACACGCCCCCGCCGGAACCTCCGACGCCGGTCGCGACGTCCATACTGACCGTGGGGGGCGAACTTCATACAGTTACCGTCGCGTCTGCGGCGGTCGATGGGAAAGAGGACACCGTTGCCTCCTGCCTCACCCAGCCCGATCCTGCGTCGCCGCAGGTTGGGCACCGAGCTGCGCCGGCTGCGCGAGGCCGCGGGTCTCACCGGAGACCAGGTCATCGAGCGGATCGGCTGGGCATCCGCGTCCAAACTGTCCCGTCTGGAGAACGGCCGCAGCCGGCCGGACCCGGAGGACGTCCGGACCCTGCTCGACCTCTACGGGGCCGACGAGTCGCTGCACGACGAGCTGCTCGGCATCACCCTGGAGGCCGGCGACATGCGCGGCTGGCTGAAGAACTTCCCGGTCATGACCCAGCAGCAGCGGAGCTTCGCCGAGCTGGAGGCGGGCTGCGCCGAGATCTCGGAGTACAACCCGGTGCTCGTTCCCGGGCTGCTCCAGACGGCCGGCTACGCGGGCGTCCGGATCGTCTCGGCCCGGCAGGTCGGCAACCAAGCCGGCGATCCCGAGCCCACAGAGGATCCGGAGACCGAGGTGCAGGCCCGGCTCGCCCGGCAGTCGCTGCTCGTGCGGGAGTACGACGCCCCCCGCTACACGGCGGTCATCGAGGAGGCGGCGCTCGGGCACCGGGCCGGACCGCCCGAGGTGCTCCACGAGCAACTGGTCCAACTCTGCGAGCTGGCCATGCTGCCGAACGTCACCCTGCACGTGCTGCTCCGCGAGGCCCGGGTCGGCGACTGGTACCTCCCGCCGACCGCGTTCTCCCTCTACCGGTTCGCCGATCCGCTCGATCCGGAGACGGTCGCCATCGAAGGCGGCTTCACCGACGTCATGTCGACCGACGCAAAAACCCTGAATCGCTATAAAGTGGTGTTCGAGTGGCTATGCACGGCGGCGCTTCCCGCCTCGGACACCCTCTCCTGGCTGATCGAGGCGACGGGACGGCTGACCGGGACGGCATCCCCGTCCACCGTGGCGTACGGGTCGGCAACGGCGCCGGTCCAACGCCGCCGGCAACCGGGGCGGCTGACGGACAGGTGATCCACGGGGGACCCTCCGTCGGTGCGTGCGGCACCACTCGTCCCATCGGAGCGGTTCGAATGGAGCAGAACCATGAACGAGATCCGCAACAACCTGTCCGTCCCCGCCCGACAGCTGGCGGACGCCCCGTGGCGCAAGAGCACCCGTAGCCAGACCTCCAACTGCGTGGAGGTCGCCCCGGTGGGCAGCGGCCCGGCTGCCATCGCCCTGCGGGACAGCAAGGACCCGCACGGTCCCGTGCTGCTGTTCAACCGCGCCGGCTGGCTCGGCTTCATCGCGGGCGCGAAGGAGGGCCAGTTCGATCTGAACTGATCTGGCGCACGAAGCGGGGCCGCCGGCAGGACGCCGGCGGCCCCGTCGCGTCAATGCCCGACCCGGCGCTGACCAGGGCTCCCCTGATCGGACGACACTCCGAACCAATCGTCGAGTTTCACTTGCTGAGACGAACACGGGGCGTAACATGACGACTGAGTGACGTGGAACTTCCACACCGGCTCACCAGTCGCGGTTCATCGGAGACCCCCATGCGGTTCCTGATCGTTCGCACCGACATCCGTACCGTCGCCGACGGCGACATCGCCGCCGCCTGGGCCGGCGGCCACCGGTTGCGGGACGAGACGACCGCGCCCGAGCCACGCCGGCAGGTCGTGCACGCCGAGGACCGCGAGGCCGCCCTGCACCTGGCCCGCGCCCTGGCCTCGGTAGGGGCGGTCCGCGCCGGCAGGCAACGAATCAAGGTGCTGCCGCTCGCCGACTACCGACCCGCCTACCGAGCCCGGCAAACCTGAAGCGTCCGTCGTGGCCGGACCGGCTCCCCCGCCGCGTTCATCGCCCACCGACCACGACGGCCCGTGTTCCCGGCCCGTGACCGCCGCGGCAACGACGGTCACGGGCCGGGGCCGCATCCGGCGCCACCAGAACGACAGCTCCGACGCTCAACGCGGCCCGGCCTCCACCCAGCCGTCCAGCCAACGGTGGATCAGGAACAGCGCGATCGACGCGGGAGGCGGCAGCACCAGCCGCGCTCCCCCGCCCACGTCCACCGCCCGGCCGGCCAACGCCGCGCCGATCTCCGCCCGGGTGAACCAGCGGGCATACGCGATCTCAGTGGGGTCGACCCGCACCGGGTGCTCCGGGTCGGCGGTGGCCAGGAAACCGAGCATCAACGAGCCCGGGAACGGCCATGACTGGCTCCCGACGTACGTGATGTCGTCGACCCCGACGGCGACCTCCTCGCGAACCTCGCGCAGCACGGCGGCCTCGGCCGACTCCCCCGGCTCGATGTAGCCAGCGAGGCAGGAGAAGCGCCGCTGCCCGGGGGTGCTCGGCCAGGCGGCGTTGTTGCCCAGCAGACACCGCCCCTCCAGGCCTGGCACCCCGTCGTGCACCAGCACGATCATCGCCGGGTCGGTACGCGGCCAGACCCGATCGCCGTCCCGGTCGATCCGGGACCAACCCGCCTCGTCCATCTCGGTCGGCGCGCCGCTGACCGACGAGTAGACGTGCCGGATGTGCCAGTTGAGCAACGCCAACGCGGTGGTGTACAACCCGGCGTCCCGGTCGTCGAGCAGATGGCCGACGTCGCGCAGACCGACCACCCGGGTGCCGGCCAGTTCCGGCAGCGGGACGTCGACCGCGAAGATCGGCACTCCGTCCTCCTCGACCCCGAGGAACATCGCACCCGCCTCGCTGCCCGCCGGAAGCTCGTCGGCGCCGAACAGGACGAGCGCCGGCGGGTTGGCGTCCGTACGCACCAGCGTCCGGCCCTCCGCCGTGGAGTCCAGCACCAGCACCCGGCCGCGCAGCCACGCCTCGGCCAGCCAGACCCGGTCGGTACGGCGGTGCGCCGCCCGGTCCAGCGTGGAGCGGGCGAGTGGTGGCGCGACCTCCCCACTCATGCCGTCGGCTCCCCTCGGTCGGTACCTACCCGAGGCTGCACCGCGCTGCGCTCGTTCATGCCGTCTCGACCGAGGTCAGCGCGGCCAGCGACGGGGCGATCCGCTCGGCGTCGCCGAGCACCACGGTCACCGCGTTCGCCGGGGCGAGGTAGCGGGCCGCCGCCTCGGCCACGTCCCCCACAGTGGCCTTCGCCAGCCGGGCGGCGTGCTCGGCCAGGAAATCCAGCCGCAGGTCGCTGCCGGCGTACGCGCTCACGAGGGCGGCCAGGCCGGCCTGGGTGGACATGCCGAGCTGGAGCGTGCCGAGAGCGTACTGGCGGGCCTGCTCCAGCTCCTCCTCCTTCGGCGGCAGCGAGGCGAGCCGGCCCAACTCGTACATCGTCTCGAGCAGCGCCGGGCCGGTCACCTCGGTGGCCACCTCGGCGGCGGCGACCAGCACCGACCCGGCCACCGAATGTTCGACAAGCGAGTGCGGGCCGTAGGTGTAACCCTTGTCCTCGCGGATGTTCTCGACCCAACGCGAGGAGAAGTAGCCGCCGAAGATCAGGTTGGCGAGCTGCAGAGCCGCGTGGTCCGGGTGGGTGCGGGGCACCGCCGGCAGGGCGACCCGCAGCGACGACTGCACCGACCCCGGCCGGTCGACCAGCAGCAGCGGGCCCGGCTCGAGTGCCGGAGCGGGCGGCAGCTCGACCGCCTGTCCGTCACCCTTCCAGCCGGACAGCGCCTGCTCTGCGGCGTCCAGCGCACGGTCGGGGTGGACGTCGCCGACCAGCACCAGCACCGCGCCGGCCGGGTGCACCCGCTCGGCGTGCAGCCGGCGCAGGACGGGCGGGCGAACGGCACGGACCTGGTCCGGCTCCGGCGTCTGCACCGCGTACGGGTGCCGGCCGTAGATCCGCTTGAGCAACGCGGTCCGAGCCAGGTGGCCGGGCTGGCTCTGAGCCACCTGGATCCGGTCGACCAGACGGTCCCGCTCGGTCTCCACCCAGTCACCCGGGTAGGTGGCTCCGGTGAGCACGTCGGCGAGCAACTCCAGCATCCGGCCCAGGCCGGAGACCAGACTCGCCCCGGACAACATGAGCCGGTCCGGATCGACTCCGGCGGCGAGGCCGCCACCCACCTTCTGCAACTCCGCGGCGATCTGGGTCGCGGTGTGGGTCTCCGTGCCGGAGAGGATGGTCTGCGCGAGCATCGCCCCACGGGCCAGGTGCGTACGCCCGAAGGGCACCCAGAGCCGCAGCTCGACCAGGGGCACCGCCGGGCGGCGTACGGCGATCACGGTGAGGCCGTTGGCCAGCGTGCGCTCCGCCTGCTTCGGCAGCTTGAGCTTGCGCGTCGGACCGAGCGGCGGCAGGGTCCGCTGCGCGGGCTCGACAGTTGCCGTCACCGCGTTCTCCTCACTCCTCGCGCTCACCGGACTCTTCTTCGTTCGCGACTGCGGGGCTCGCGAACCCGGCTCACTCCTCGCGCTCACCGGGCGCCGCCGGCGATTACCTCGATCGAGGCGCGGCGCTGCGGCCGCAGGGTGGCGGCGGCGGCGCGTACCTGCTCGTCGGTGACCTCGCCGACCAGCCGGGGCAGGTCGTTCAGCAGGCCGGGCTCACCGCGCTGCTGCTCCAGCACCGCCATCCGCAGGGCGCGGCCGAGCACCGCGTCGGTGTCCCGCAACAGGTGGGTGGCCATGCGGGCCTGGGTACGGGCCAACTCCCCCTCGGTCAACCCGTCGGTGGCCAGCCGGTCCAGTTCCTCGTCCACCGTGCGCAGCACCTTCTCCACGTCGCCGCCCGGAGGCAGGTGGGCCTGGAGCAGCAGCGCCGTCGGGTCGCGGACGTCGAAGGGGTCGCCCATGAAGCCGAGGTAGCCGCCGACGCTGGTGACCGCCCGGTCCCGCTGCACCAGCCGCTCGACCAGCCGGGAGGCGTCACCGTCGGTGAGCACCTCGGCCAGCACCACGTACGGCAGGTAGCCGAGGAAATCGGTGATCGGGTCGGGTACCCGCCAGGCGCTGGCGACCGCCGGCAGCGGGGCGAGCTTGTCGGTGTACGAGGTGCGCCGCTCGGCGGTCAGGTCGGGCTCGGTGAAGTCGGGGCGCTGCGGCGCGGGACGCGCCGGCACGTCCCCGAAGTGCCGCTCGATGAGTCTGGTCGCCTCGGCCACGTCGATGTCGCCGCTGACGGCCAGCACCGCGTTGCCGCTGGCGTAGTAGCGCCGGAAGAAATCCGCCGCGTCGGCGACGGTGGCCGACTCCAGGTCGTCGAAGGAGCCGTAGCCGTCGTGCGCGTTCGGGAACGTGTCGAACATGACCGGCGGCAGGGTCAGCCAGGGGAACCCGCCGTACGGTCGGTTGAGCACATTGACCCGAATCTCCTCCTTGACCACGTCCACCTGGTTGCGGAGGTTCTCCTCGGTCAGCCGGGGGCCACGCATCCGGTCGGCTTCCAGGAAGAGCGCGCGCTCGAGCGCGTTGCTCGGCAGCGTCTCGAAGTAGTCGGTGTAGTCGAGGTGTGTGGAGCCGTTGAAGGTGCCACCCGCGCCTTGGACGTGCCGGAAGTGAGCCAGCTTCTCCAGGTTCTCCGAGCCCTGGAACATGAGGTGCTCGAAGAGATGGGCGAAGCCGGTGCGCCCCTCCGGTTCGGAGCGGATGCCGACGTCGTAGACGACGGCGACCCCGATGACCGGGGCGCTCCGGTCCGGGGTGAGGACCACCCGCAGGCCGTTGTCGAGGTTGAACCGCTCGACTGGATATCTGGTCGCTGGAATTCTCGATCTCCGCGCCGTCACGTGACCGACCCTAGCGCGTCGGCACCTCCGCCACCTGTGACCTTCGACAGCCGCCGCGACCGGGGTATCTCACCGTGCGGGCGGGCCGGCGGACCCGAACGCGAGGGCCGGCACGGTGTCAGGCCCCGCGTGGACGGTGCGGGCGACGCGACCGCCCCGACGCGCGGTGCGCGGAACGGCTCGGCCGCCCACCTTCCTCGGTCGCCCCGGCCGTCGCCCGGCCGGCGGAGCGGTTGGCCGGCGCGGGTGCCGGCGGCGGGGCGATCGTCACCGGCACGCCGGACGGTTCCCGCGCCCCGGTCAGCCGGTCCAGCGCGTCGTCGCCGGGGCGTACCTGGACGGACTCGGGACGGATACCGGCCGTGGCCATGAGACGGGAGACGTCCCGGCGCTGTTCCGGCACGACCAGAGTCACCACCCGTCCGGACTGCCCGGCGCGGGCGGTACGACCACCCCGGTGCAGGTAGTCCTTCGCCTCGGTGGGCGGGTCCACGTTGACCACCAGGTCCAGCCCGTCGACGTGGATGCCGCGGGCTGCCACGTCCGTGGCGACCAGGGCGCTCACCTGCCCGGTGCGGAACTGCTCCAGGATCCGGGTGCGTTGGGGCTGCGACTTGCCGCCGTGCAGCGCCGCCGCGCGTACGCCCCGGGACAGCAGCTGACGGGCGAGCCGGTCGGCCCGGTGCTTGGTGCCGAGGAACAGGATGGTGCGCCCTTCACGGGCGGCGATCCGGGTGACCGCGGCCGCCTTCTCCGCCGCGTCGACGTGCAACACGTGGTGGGTCATCGCGGTGACGGTGGCGGTCCCCGGGTCGACCGAGTGCGACACCGGGTCGCTCAGGAAACGGCGGACCAGCCGGTCCACGCCACCGTCCAGCGTGGCGGAGAAGAGCATCCGTTGCCCGTCCGGAGCGACCTGCTCCAGCAGCTTCGTGACCTGCGGCAGGAAGCCCATGTCGGCCATCTGGTCGGCCTCGTCGAGCACGGTCACCTGGACCTGGTCCAGGCGGGCGTCACCGCGGTTGATCAGGTCGTGCAGCCGGCCGGGCGTGGCCACCAGCACCTCCGCCCCGGCACGCAGCGTGTCCGCCTGCCGCTGCAACGACAGGCCCCCGACCACCGTCGCGCAACGCAGACCGACCGCGCGGGCGTACGGGACGAGCGCCGTGGTGACCTGCTGGGCGAGCTCGCGGGTCGGCACCAGCACCAGCGCCAGCGGACGGCCCGGACGGGCCCGGTGGCCGGCGGTCCGGTGCAGCAGCGCAAGCCCGAAGGCGAGGGTCTTGCCAGAGCCGGTACGGCCCCGGCCGAGCACGTCCCGGCCGGCGAGCGAGTCGGGCAGGGTGGCCGACTGGATGGGGAACGGCTCGGTGATGCCCTGTGCCGACAGGGCGGCGAGCAGGGCCGGAGCCAGGCCGGTACCGGCGAACGACGGAATGACGGCAGTCAAAGGAAGCCTTCCTCGAGGCGGCACGTGTCGAGGAAGGCGCCTGGACGGCGCTGTCGCCGGTGCGGCGGAGCCGCCGGCGGTCGCAAGCACGAACCGAATGGAGTACGGAGCCGGCCCGCCGCGCACGGCGGCGGGCCGGTCACCGTCACCGCGCCCCGATGGGCGCGGTGGATGGTGCGGTGTTACCCGACGATCAGAGCGGGCGGATGTTGGCCGCCTGCGGGCCCTTCTGGCCCTGCGTCACCTCGAACTCGACCCGCTGGTTCTCGTCCAGGCTCCGGTAGCCGGAGGACTGGATCGCCGAGAAGTGCGCGAAGACGTCGGCGCCGCCGTCGTCCGGGGTGATGAACCCGAAGCCCTTGTCAGCGTTGAACCACTTGACCGTGCCAATTGCCATGTTTCGTCTCCTTGACGGAACGTCGGACCCACACCTGCTGCGGGCCCGGAGGAGCGCCCCACGCCGAATCGCGTCGAGCGCCTGTCGCTGCTGGTCGCCCCGCCCGGAGAACTCCGGACACAACAAAGTGCGCCTGGGGCCACAATCCACCAGGCGCACACAGAGTCTCTGGTAACCAAAACTGCAACAGCTCCAACCTACCACGAACGGGCGTGCGGTGTACCACCTTCCACAACTTCCGGCACGGCGACGATCAGCGCCGCCAACCCGGCCACGTCGAGCAGGTCCGCGGGCCGGGCCGTCACCCCGTCCCGTACGTAGTGGAATGCAGCGCCCACCCGGTCGACCGGCACCCCGGCCAGCTCCGCCCAGGCCATCCGGTAGACGGCCAGTTGCACGGCTGCCGCCTCCGCCGCCGCACCCGTGGGCTGCGCGCCGGTCTTCCAGTCCACCACGTCGTACCGCCCGCCCGGGCGGCTGAATACCGCGTCCATCCGCCCCCGGACCACCACCCCGGCGATCACCGTGGCGAACGGAACCTCCACCTCGACCGGCACCCGATCGGCCCACTCACTCGCCAGGAAGCGCTCCTGCAGCTCGGTGAGGGCCTCGTCCGGGGCGGCGTCCGCGTCGGCCGCGCCCGGCAGCTCATCCAGGTCGAGCAGCCGGTCCGCGCCGAACCGCTGCTCCAGCCAGGTGTGGAAGGCGGTGCCCCGGCGGGCGTACGGGTTCGGTGGGCTGGGTGTCGGGCGGCGCAGCGTACGGGCCAGCCCGGCCGGGTCACGGCGCAGCGCCACCAGTTGGGTGACGGTCAGCTGACCGGGCAGCGCCACGTCGACCACCCCCGTGGCCCGAGTCAGCTCGGCCCGCTCGGCCAGCAGCAGATCGACCTCGCGCCGCCAGCGTGCCACCTCCGGATCGTCCGCCATCGGATCCGGCGCGGCGTCGCCCCCGGCCGCGCCCTCCCGCGCCTCGGCCGGCGCACCGTCGTGCGCGTCAATCGGCGCACCGTCGTGCGCGTCGTCGAGGCGGGTCGACGAGGCGTCGGCCGCCTCACGCGGGCGGTCCGCTCCCGCGTCGTCCTGCGGCCCGTCGGTCAGGAACCGCCGGACCATCGCGGCTGCCTCGGCCAGCGCCGGCCGGCGCGTGCCCAACGGGTCGGCCGGCCACTCCGCCCGAAGCACCACTTCGGTGGTGGGGTTCACCGCATCCGGCGCCGGCTCGGAGGCCCAGACGTCGATCAGGTGGCCCGGCCCGCCGTCCAAACAGGCATCGTGCACCTCGCGCAGGAAGACCGACGGGCCGCGGGCCCGTTTGGTCCCCTCCCCCCACCAGTAGCCGGAGCAGAGCAGCAGACGCCGGGGACGGGTCACCGCGACGTACGCCAGCCGCCGTTCCTCACGCTCGTCGTGCGCCCGCCAGTCGTCGGTGAAGTCGGTCAACGCCCGGGCCACGCCACGTTGGTCGGTCACCTCGGTGAGGTCCAACCGGGGCAGGCCGCCGGCGTCACCGCGCAGCGGGAAAGGGAGTACGCCCAGCCCACCGAGCCAGTGGTCGGAGTTGCGGACCAGACCCGGCCAGACGCCACGCGTGAGGCCGGCGACCGCCACCACGTCCCACTCCAGACCCTTGGCCGCGTGCGCGGTGAGCACCTGCACCGCGCCCTCGACGACCTCGACCTCGCCCGGGCTGAGGCCACGCTCCTCGTCCTCCGCGGCGGCCAGGTACGCCAGGAACGCCGAGAGCGTCGCCCCCGGCGTCTCGCCGCTGAACCGCGCGGCCACGTCGCCGAGCGCGTCCAGGTGACCGCGGGCCAGACCGGCGTCGCCCGTGCCGTCGCGACCGGCCCGGACCGCCACCTCCACGTCCAGGCCGATGGTCCGCTCGACATCCGCGATCAGATCCGGTAGCGACTGGTCGAGCCGGTAGCGGAGCAGCGCCAACTCCCGGCCGTACGCGCGCAGCCGTGCGTAGCCCTCCGCCGAGTACGCCTGCGCCGGTCCGAGGTCGGCCAGCGCCTCGACGAGCGTCGCCTCGTCCAACTGGTCCGGCGTGATCTCGGGCGTACCGTCCGTGGCGAGTTGACGCCGGGCCCCCGCGATGGCGCGGGCCCGGCGGTGCAGCGCCACCAGGTCACGCGGCCCGATCCGCCAGCGCGCGCCGGTGAGCAGTCGCAGCAGCGCCGCACCGTCGGTCGGGTCGGCCAGCACCCGCAGAGTGCAGACCACGTCCCGCACCTCCGGGGTGTCCAGCAGACCACCCAGGCCCACCACCTCGACGGGCAGGCCCCGTTCACGCAGCGCCGACTCGATCGCCGGGATCTGGCTGCGCACCCGGACCAGCACGGCGGTCGTCGGCCGCTGGGCCACCGGAATGTGCTCGGGCAGCGCTTCGGGCATCCGGGCCGCACCCCGCCAGGCCGCCAGCACGCTGTCGGCGATCCACGCCGCCTCGTCGGCGTACGTCTCGAGCAGCGCGCAGTGCACGGTGCCGCCTGCTGCGCCGCGGGGGCTGCGGTGCGGAATCGGGTCACGTACGGTGTGCGCGGCGTGCAGCTCCGGCACCCGTGCACCCGCGGCCCGCAGCGGCGTGGCCAGCGCGTTCGCCACCCCGAGGATCTCCGGGCGGTTGCGCCAACTGGTGGTGAGGCTGAGCGCGGGAGCGGGCGTACCGTCACGGCGCGCGAACTCGGCGGGGAACCGGTCCAGCGTGCCCGCCGACGCTCCCCGCCAGCCGTAGATCGATTGACACGGGTCACCGACCGCCGTCACCGGGTGCCCGCCGCCGAACAGGGCGGTGAGCAACACCACCTGGGCGTGGCTCGTGTCCTGGTACTCGTCGAGCAGCACCACCCGGTAACGGTCCCGCTCGATCACCCCGACCGCCGGGTGGTCCCGCGCCACCCGGGCGGCCCGGGCCAACTGGTCGGCGAAGTCCATCGCCTCGAAGTCGTCCTTGCGCCGGGCGTACGCGCGGACCAGCGGAAGCAGCTTGAGACGGGTCTGCTGGAGTTGGAGCGCCTTGCGCACGTCGGCGTAGACCCGGCCCGGGCGGGTCTGTATCTCCGCGAAGAACCGGCCGGTCCAGGCGGCCAGTTCGTCCGGATCGACCAGGTGCTCGTCCAGCTCACCGGCGAGCGCCAGCACCGCGTCGGTGATGGTGCTCGGCATCCTGTCCACCGCGGACATGTCGCCGTCGAAGTTACGCACCAGCAGGTCCACCAACTGCCAGCGGGACGCCTCGGTGAGCAGCCGGGTGGACGGCTCGTAACCGGCGCGAAGCCCGTGCTCGGTGACGATCCGCCCGGCGTACGAGTGGTAGGTGGCGATCGTCGGCTCACCGGCGAGCGGATCGTCCAGCGGATCCCGCTGCCGCCGCCCGAGACGCCGGATCAGCTGGTCGAGCCGGGTACGGACGCGGTGTGCCAGCTCCCCGGCGGCCTTTCGGGTGAACGTCAGCCCGAGCACCTGCTCCGGGCGGACGTACGAGTTGGCCACCAGCCAGACCACCCGGGCGGCCATCGTCTCCGTCTTGCCGGACCCGGCGCCCGCGACCACCAGCAGCGGCTCCACCGGTGCGGAGATGATCGCCGCCTGTTCCCGGGTGGGTGCCGGTAGCCGCAGTAGCCGGGCCAGCTCGACCGGGGTGTACCGGGGGCCGGCGTCGGCCACCCGGGGTGCCGGGGTGGCGGTGCCGAACAGGGCGGTCTGGCCCTCGTTCGCGGCTGCGGGGCTCAAGCTCACTCCCCACGTTCCGGTTTCCCCTGACGACGGACGGCCGGCGGTTCGACGACCTGGCGTCCCTGCCCGGAGACCGGGCAGCTGGTACGCACCGGACAGACCCGGCACTTCGAGTTCGCCACCGCGGCGAAGGTGGCGGCAGCCATCGTATCGGCGGTACGTCGCACCAGCGCGGTCGCCCAGCCGGCCTCCGGTCCCTGCGCGGCCGGCGGCTGGCTCTGCTCCTTGGCGTCCTTCGCCGTCGTGCCCAGCTGCACCAGGGCGGCACCGCCGGACTCGTCACCGAAGTCGGCGAACGCCCCGGCCTCGACCGCCGCCTGGTACGCGCCCAGCTGCGGATGCTCGGCCAGGTCGCTGCCGGTCACCGCCGTGGACTTGCCGGTCTTCAGATCGACCACCACGAGGCGCCCGTCGGCGTCGACCTCCAGCCGGTCCACCCGGCCGACCAGGTCGACCGGGCGGTGCGGGTCGTCCAGGCGAACGGCGAACTCGTGCTCGATGGCGAGCAGCCGGCGCGGGTTGCCGGCCAGCCAGCGGAGGAGCTTGTCGACCATCGCCTCGGCACGCGACCGCTCCGGCCCGGCCATCCAGCGCGCGGCCAGCTCGATCGCGTCGAACCTGGCGGCCACGTAGTCGAGCAGCGCGCCCCGGTCGGCGCTGGCGTCCTCGGCGAGCATCGCGGCGGCGTGCACCAGGTTGCCCACTCCCTGCGCGGTACTGGCCGGCGCGCTGCCGCCGTGCCGCTCCAGCAGCCAGCGCAGGCTGCACCGCAGCGCGCTCTCCATCGCCGACGGGGTCACCCGGACCGGCTCGCCCTCGTCCACCAGCGGCCGGTCGTCGGAGAGCCCGCGAAGCCCCCACCAGTCGTCCGGGTGCGCGCCGGACACCCCGGCGGCCGCCAGCCGGGCCAGCTCGGCCGCCGCGGCGCGCCGCCGGGCGTACGGGGCCGCCGGGTCGACCACCACCGTACGCAGTTCGGCGACGACGGCCGGCAACGTGAGCGCCCGGGGAGGCCGGGTGACGGGCAACTCGGCGGGTCGGCCGGCCACGGCGCGGACGCGGTCGTCCTGGTCCTCGCCCGACGCACGATCGTCCCGGTTCTCGCCGGACGCGGCCCGATCCTTCGGGCCGTCCTCGGGCCGGGGCCGCGGGCCGGGCGGAGCCGGCTCCACGCCGGGCGGGGTCGGGTCCTCGCCCGACGGAATCGGATCGACGCCGGACAGGGCCGGGTCTTCGCTCAACAGGGTCGGGTCCTCGCCCGACGGGTTCGGATCGACACCCAGCGAGGTCGGGCCGACGCCCGGCGGGTTCGGGTCGACGCCCGGCGGGTTCGGGCCGTCGCCGGGCGGGTTCGGGCCGTCGCCGGGCGGGTTCGGGCCGTCGCCGGGCGGGTTCGGGCCGTCGCCGGGCGGGTCGACCGGCCCGAGCTCGTACAGGAACCGGCTCGGCTGTTCCTCGTGGTCGTCCCCGCCCACCGCCGCCGAGGCGACCGCGCTGACCAGCAGCCGGCGCCGGGCGCGGCTCACCGCGACATGGAACAGCCGCCGCTCCTCGTCGAGCAGGGCCGAGGTCTGCCCGACCACCGTCGCCACGTTGCCCCCGTCGACGGCGCGGCCGGCGAGCACGTCGACCAGCCGCTCGGAGCCGAGCAGGCTGCCCCGCAACCGCAGGTCGGGCCAGACCCCCTCCTGCACACCGGCGACCGCGACCACATCCCACTCCAGGCCCTTGGCCGCGTGCGCGGTGAGCAGCCGGACGGCGTCGCCCCGATCGGCGGTCGGGGCAAGGGTGTCGGCCGGCAACTCCTGGCCGAGCACGTGGTCGAGGAACACCTCCGTACGCGCGCCGGGCAACCGGTCGGTGAACCGGGCCGCCGCGTCGAAGAGCACCATCACCGCGTCGAGGTCCCGGTCGGCGGCCTCGGCGCGGCGCCGCCGGGCGACGTCTCCCTCGCCGGGCACCGGTCGCCCCCGGGTGATCGCGCCGGCCCACCGCTCGGCCAGCCCGCTGGCCTGCCAGACCGCCCAGAGCACGTCCTCGACCGTCGCGCCGGGGCGTTCGGCCGCCTCCCGTGCGCCGGCCAGCAACCCCGCCACGGTCTGCGCCGGTTCGGCCCAGCGCCGGTCGATACCGGCCAGCGCCGCCGGGTCCCGCAGCGCATCGACGAGCAGCTCGCCGGAGGGCCGCCGATCACCGGCGGCCAGCGCCAGGGCGCGCAGGCCCTGCCGCAGCCGACGCTCGGCCAGCGGATCGGCCCCGCCGAGCGGCGAGTGCAGCAACGCGACCGCCGCCTCCTCGTCGAGCCGTTCCGGCTCGAGCGCGCAACGCAGCAGCAGGAGCAGCGGCGCGACCGCCGGTTGCAGGTGCAGCGGCAGGTCCTCGCCGTGCACGACCGTCGGCACCCCGGCGGCGTGCAGGGCCCGTCGCAGGGTGGGCAACTGGAGCGCGGTCGACCGGAGCAGCACCGCCATCTCCGACCAGGGAACCCCGTCGAGCAGGTGCGCCGCACGCAACGTATACGCGAGCCAGGCCGCCTCGCTGGTCGCCGAGCGGAACGTGTGCACCTCCACCGCCCCGGGCGCCGCCTCGGGCAGCGGCCTCAGCCTGCGGTGCGCGGCCGGGCCACGCAGCCGGCGGGCGACCCGACCGGCCGCGGCCAGCAGCCGTGAGCCGGCCCGGTAGGAGGTGGCGAGCAGCACCTGCGCCGCCGGCGCGCCGGACGCCGTCCGGAACCGGTGCGGGAACGTGGTCACCCCGGCCGGGTCGGCGCCGCGGAAGGCGTACGTGGACGAATCCGGATCGGCGAAGGCGATCAGGGACTTGCCACCGCCGGCGACCACGGCGAGCAGGTCCAGCTGGGCGGGGTCGGTGTCGGCCAGCTCGTCGACGTAGACGTACGCCAGTCGGCGCCGCTCGGCCGCGAGCAGCTCCTCGTCGTCGCGCAGCATCCCGGTGGCGGCCCGGACCAGCTCGGCCGGGTCGTACGCGATCGAGCCGCGGTTGCTCACGTCGCGCAGCGCCAGAACGGCAACGTACTCCCGCAGGAACCGCGCGGCGGCCGGCCAGTCGGCGCGCCCGAGCTTCTCGCCGAGGCGGGCCAGCTCGACCGGGCCGACCCCGCGTTCCGCGGCGCGCATCAGCAGGTCCCGCAACTGGGCGGCGAAGGCCCGCGTGCGCAGCGCCGGTCGTAGGTCCTCCGGCCAACCGACGGGGTCGTCCTCCGGCTCCTCGCCGACCACGTCGAGCAGTTCGCGGATGATGAGATCCTGCTCTGGACCGGTGAGCAGCCGGGGTGACGGCTCGCCCCGCTCGGCGGCGGCCCGGCGGAGCAAGCCGAACGCGTACGCCGGGAACGTGCGGACCAGCGGCTCACGGAGCACCCGGTGGCCGTCGCGGGCCACCCGGGCCTCGATCCGGTGGCGCAGCGCGGTGGCCCCCCTGCGGCTGAAGGTGAGCACCAGGATGCGCTCGGGGTCGACCCCCTCCGCCACCCGCGCGGCTACCGCTTCGACGAGCGTGCTGGTCTTGCCGGTGCCCGGTCCACCCAGCACCAGCATCGGCCCGTCGGTGTGCCCGATCACCTCCGCCTGCACCGGGTCGGCCCGCCACGTCGACCCGTCGCCCGGGTGCCACGGCCGGCCATCCGAGCGCTCATCCGCGGCCGACCCCGGATCGGCGCCATCGCGCCGAGCTCGGCCCGGCCGATCACCTGCCGGCCGCGCCGACGTGCCATTCCCGGCGGCCACACCGGACGCAGTCAGCAAGCCCCCGTCACCCGACTCACCGGGCAGGGCGGCACCGTCACCCGACCCCTTGGGCAGGGCTGCCCCGCCAGCCGACCCACCGGGCCGGCTGAGCCCGTCGGTCGGCCCTGCGGGCCGACGCACCAACCGGTACGCCTGCATCAGCTCATCCCACCACGCCCCTACGACACCCCCACCCCCGCCACCCCACCACCCACCCGAATGCCGGGTGATCATGAAGTTGTTGCGCCGACACGCCGATGCCACGAGCAATAACTTCATGATCAACGGGGGCCGGGCGGGGCGTCGGCGGAGGCCGGGAGGGGAGGTGGGAGTCAGGCCAGGTGGGACTCCAGGACGTCCAGGGCGGCGGGGACGGAGTCGACGACGGTGAGCAGGTCGAGACCGGCCGGCTTGAGGAAGTGCTGATCGGTGAGGTCGGCGAGCCACGCCAGCAGTGGCTGGTAGAAGTGGTCGGCGTCCACGAGCACCATCGGCTTGGCGTGCATGGTGAGGGTGGCGGTCGTCCAGACCTCGAAGAGCTCGTCCAACGTGCCGAGCCCACCGGGCAGCGCCAGGAAAGCGTCCGACTTGTCGATCATCAGGGTCTTGCGGCTGGCCATCGAGTCCGTGACCAACAGCTCGTCCGATCGCAGGTCGGCGACCTCCAGGTCGACCAGCGCCTGCGGTATTACCCCGACGGTCGGCCCGCCGGCCGCCCGCGCGCCGTCGGCGACCGCGCCCATCATCCCGACGCAGCCACCACCGCTGACCAGGGTGTGCCCGCGCCGGGCGATCTCCGCGCCGGTGTCGGTGGCGAGGTCGAGCCAGCGCTGGTCGAGCGTTCGTGAGGAGGCGCAGAAGACACAGATGGCAGCCACTGCTCAGCTCTCCCCCGCCCCGCGGGTCTCGTCGAGCCGGTCGGCGGCCGGCGCCGCGTCCCGCTGGTCAGCGGACACCGCCGCGTCGCGCTGGTCGGCGGCCGAGGCCGCGTCCAGCTGGTCGGCGGCGACGCGGGCCACCGCCTCCTCCCGGACCGCCTCCTGCTCGGCGGAGAGCGCCGCCTCGGCCTCCACGATGTGCCGGACCGCCGCGTCGACGGAGTCGGTGAGGCAGATCAGCTCCAGGTCGACCGGTCCGATCTTGCCGTCGGCCGCCATCGTGTCGCGGAGCCAGTCGATCAGTCCGCGCCAGTACTCCGTGCCCATCAGCACCACCGGGAACCGGGTGACCTTGCCGGTCTGCACCAGGGTGAGCGCCTCGAACAGCTCGTCCATGGTGCCGAACCCGCCGGGGAGCACGACGAACCCGTGGGCGTACTTGACGAACATGGTCTTGCGGGCGAAGAAGTAGCGGAAGTCGATGGCGAGGTCGACCCAGTCGTTGATGCCCTGCTCGAAGGGGAGCTCGATGCCGAGCCCGACCGAGAGGCCACCGGCCCTGCTGGCGCCCCGGTTGGCGGCCTCCATCACGCCCGGGCCACCACCGGTGATCACCGCGTAGCCGGCGCGGGCGAGCGCCTCGCCCAGCTCCTCGGCCAGCCGGCACTCAGGGCTGTCCGGGCCGCTGCGGGCGGAGCCGAAGACGCTGACCGCCGGGGGAAGGTCGGCGAGGGTGTCGAAGCCCTCCACGAACTCCGAGAGGATGCGCAACGCCCGCCAGGCGTCCCTGGTCTTCCAGTCGCTCCGCCCCCGGGAATCGAGCAACCGCTGATCGGCGGTGCTACTCGGGATTGCCTGCCGTCGCAGGGTGACCGCGCCCCGGTGTCGTTCCCGCCCGGGTTGCCGGCCCGCCTCCCGGCCGTTGCTCTGACTCATGCAAGCAACCGTAGTGGAGCGGCTTCGGCCGGGTGCGCGGGGCGAGAACGCTGAGAAATAGTCCGCGATCTTGGGCAACTAAAACCGTCGCCCGTACGTCTTACTATTCACATACCGGGTATGCCCCGGCGCGCGCCTTCGGGGGAGGAGCCAGCGTGATCAGCAACAGCGAGATGATCCGGATCCGTCGTCAGATGCAGCGGCGGATCCGCGACGTGGTGGCCGAGCGCCGCCGCGCCCGCCAGATGGAGCCGGCCGGCGGCGAGCCGACCGGCGACGCCGACGTCCGGCAGACCACCGACCCGTCCCTCACCGCCCAACTCTGACCACCCGCCCAGGCCGGAACCGATCAGGAGGCTCGCGCCATCGACCGCGAGCCTCCTGATCCCGTGTACGGGCTCAGACCGAGGCGAGCCAGCGGTGCAGGGTGGCCGCTCCGTCGCGGATCTTGCTGATCTCGACGTGCTCGTCCTTGTGATGGGCCAGGTTCGGGTCGCCGGGGCCGAAGTTCAACGCCGGAATGCCCAGCGCCGCGAAGCGGGCCACGTCCGTCCAGCCCAGCTTGCCGATCGGTGCCGCGCCGACCGCCGCCAGGAACTCCCGCGCCGGGGGCGCCTCCAGCCCGGGCAGGGCGCCGGCCGCCGCGTCGGTCACCGCCAGGTCGAAGCCGGCGAAGACCTCCCGCAGGTGCGCCTCGGCGGCCGCCGGGTCACGGTCCGGGGCGTACCGATAGTTGATCTCGATCTCGCAGCGGTCGGGAATGACGTTGCCGGCCACCCCGCCGGTGATGCCTACCGCGTTGAGCCCTTCGCGGTAGTCGCAGCCGTCGATGGTCACCCGTCGCGCCTCGTACGTCGTGAGGCGGCGCAACACCTCACCGGCAGCGTGGATGGCGTTCACGCCGTGCCAGGACCGGGCCGCGTGCGCCCGCTCGCCGTGCGTGGTGACGATCGCCCGCATGGTCCCCTGGCAGCCGGCCTCGACGATGCCGTACGTCGGCTCCAGCAGCACCGCGAAGTCCGCCTGGAGCCATTCGGGGTGCGCCTCGCCGACCAGGCGCAGGCCGTTGTACTGCGACTCGATCTCCTCCGCCTCGTAGAAGAAGTACGTGACGTCGTAGCGCGGGTCGGGCAGGGTCACCGCCAGGTGCAGGGCGTACGCCACACCCGACTTCATGTCCGAGGTGCCGCAGCCGTACATCAGATCGCCACGCATGGTGGAGGGGAAGTTGTTGTTCAGCGGCACCGTGTCCAGGTGCCCGGCCAGCACCACCCGCTGGGCACGGTTCAGCTCGGTCCGCGCCATCACCGTGTTGCCGTACCGGTAAGTGGTCAGGTGCGGCACACCCCGGAGCACCTCCTCGACGCAGTCCGCGATCGCCTTCTCGTTGAGGGAGACGGACTCGATGTCGACGAGGGCGCGGGTCAGCGCCACCGGATCGGCGAGGACCTCGGGGGTCAACGGGTTCTCCATGGTTCGCACGGTACCGTCAGAGCCGGTGGGGGTGCCGAGCGAGCTTGCGTCCCCGCGACCGCGAACGAGAGGTGAATCAGTGACGTCCGCGCAATCCGCCTGGGGCATCGGCCTGGCCACGGTCACCGCCGACGAGCAGGTGCTCGACACCTGGTACCCGACCGGCAAGCTGGGGCTCGGCGAGCTTCCGCTGGTGGCCGGCGAGGAGAAGGCGGACGTGCTCGACCTGCCGCCGTCGTCGGTCGGCGAGCGGACCCTGCCCGGCCTGCGTACCGTCCAGGTGATCACCGTCATCGGCTCGCTGGACGATCCGATCAAGGACGCGCCGGACGCGTACCTCCGGTTGCACCTGCTCTCCCACCGCCTGGTGCGGCCGAACGGACTCAACCTCGACGGCATCTTCGGCAAGTTGGCGAACGTGGCCTGGACCTCGGCCGGGCCGTGCCCGCCGGAGCGGGTCGACGAACTGCGGGTGATCGAGCGGGCCGCCGGCCGTTACCTGGCCGTGTACGGGGTGGACAAGTTCCCCCGGATGACCGACTACGTGGTGCCCTCCGGAGTGCGGATCGCCGACGCCGACCGGGTCCGCCTCGGCGCGCACCTGGCCTCCGGCACCACCGTGATGCACGAGGGCTTCGTGAACTTCAACGCCGGCACGCTCGGCACCTCGATGGTCGAGGGACGGATCGTGCAGGGTGTGGCGGTCGGCGACGGCTCCGACATCGGTGGCGGCGCCTCGATCATGGGCACTCTCTCCGGTGGCGGCACCGAGAAGATCCGCATCGGTGAGCGGAGCCTGATCGGGGCGAACGCCGGCGTCGGCATCTCCCTCGGCGACGACTGCGTGGTCGAGGCCGGCTGCTACATCACCGCCGCCTCGAAGATCACCCTGCCGGACGGCCGGGTGGTCAAGGCCCGTGACCTCTCCGGCGTGGACGGCCTGCTCTTCTGGCGCAACTCGGTCACCGGCGCGCTGGAGGCCAAGCCGCGCACCGGCCGGGGTATCGAGCTGAACGCCGCGCTGCACGCCAACGACTGACGCGGTGACTCCTCCGGGCCCGCGGTCGCCCGCCGGCCCGGAGGAGCCCACCCCTCACCTCAAGCGGTACGCCTGGATGATGTGCTGGGTCAGAGCTGCTCCGGTCAACTTCCGTGTTCGGTGCAACGGATCCTCCCTGCTGGGGCGTCGCACCAGATGGAGACATCGACGCCGACCAGCGTTGTATACCCCGTATGCAGCAAAGAGTCAGGAATTTGACTGACTTACCGGCAGTAGGTGTGAAAGATCGGGATGATCTGCCGGTGACCTCCATGAAGCGGCGCATGCTCGCCGGCGAGCTGTACCAGGCCGGCGACCCGGAGATCGCCGCCGACCTGGCCCGCGCCGCGCGGCTTATGGAACGCTTCAACACCAGCCCGGCCGACGACCCCCGGACCCGGCTCGCGGCCCTGCGGGACCTGCTCGGCGCGGTGGGCGACGACACCTGGATCCGGCCACCGTTCTACTGCGACTACGGCTCACGGATCCGGATCGGGCCGCGCTGCTTCGTCAACTTCAACGCGGTCTTCCTCGACGTCGCGCCGATCTCCATCGGCGCCGACGTCCAGATCGGACCGAACGTCCAACTGCTCACCCCGACACACCCCGTCGAGCCGGAGCCACGCCGGGCGAAGTGGGAGTCGGCCACGCCGATCACACTCGGCGACAACGTCTGGCTCGGCGGGGGCGTCATCGTGCTCGCCGGGGTGAACGTCGGGGCGAACACGGTAGTCGGCGCCGGTGCCGTGGTGACCCGCGACCTACCACCGAACGTCGTCGCGCTCGGCAACCCCGCTCGCCCCGTACGCCCCGTCGAATGACCCGATCAGCCCTGGGGTGCGGTCACCCCGGAGGCGCCTCGGTCAACCGAACCACCAGGTCCGCCCGGTCGGCGGTGCCGGTCACCAGCGCCGCGTTCCGCTCGTCACTGCCCATCGCCCACGCCCGCGCCTCCGCCTCGGACCGTCCGTACGCGACGTGCCGGGCGGTGAGCCGGCGCAGCCGCAGCCCGGCGTCCAGGTCGAGGAACCAGGCCTCATGCAGCAGAGAACGCACCTCGTCCCAGGGGCTCTGCCGCAGCAACAGGTAGTTGCCCTCGGTCACCACCAGGCGCACCGCCGGCGGCACCTCGATGGCTCCGGCGATCGGCTCCTCCAGGTCACGGCGGAACGCGGGCGCGTAGACGGAGGTCGGTTCGAGCCGGTGCAGCCGACGCAGCAGGGAGACGTACCCGTTGGCGTCGAAGGTGTCGGCCGCGCCCTTGCGGTCGGCACGGCCGAGCCGCACCAGTTCCGACTGGGCGAGGTGGAAACCGTCCATCGGCACCAGCCGGGCAGCCGGCCCGACCCCGGCGACGATCCGTTCGGCGAGGGTGGACTTGCCCGCCCCCGGGGCGCCCGCGATGCCGAGCAGCTGGCGGGGACCGTCCTCGGCCAGCGAGCGCGCCCGCTCGATCAACTCCTCGACCGGGAGCACGCGTGCCTGCGCCATCAGCTCAGGACCGCCTCGGTGATCGCGAACCGCGCCTGCACGGCGGCCTGCACGCTCTGCGGCTGCGGATCGAGGTCGAGCTCCGGCCGCCCGCCCGCCTCGGCGCCGCCGGCGTACGCCATCCGGGCCATCATCGGCCGCTCGACGCCGGTGTCCGCGAGCTCGATCAGCGCGGTGACGCGTGCACCCAGCGCCTCGGCGTACTCCCGGCCCCGGGCCAGCGCGTCGGCGATCGCGGCGCGCCGCACCTGCCGGTACGCCGGGCTGTCCGGGCGCAGCGACCACCAGGGCCCGGCGACCTCCACCTGATCCTGCTCGGCAAGGCGGAGCATGAGCTCACCGAGGGCGGTGAAGTCGCTGACCGTGACGGTGGTGGTGACCGCGCCGTGCCAGGCGACCACCCGCTCGGTGGTGCGCCGGGTCTCCGGGCGCACCCGCAGGTCACCGGTGTCCCTGCGGTCGATCGCCGTGTCCTCGCCGTCCAGCAGCACCCGGACGGCGGCGGCCCGCTCGGCCAGCCTGGTCAGGGTGGTCTCACGATCCCGGTCGCGGGCCGTCACGGTGACCGTGAAGGCGGCCAGCTCCGGCGCCACCTCCCGGTACGCCTCCCCGCGTACCGTCACCACCGGCCCGTCCACCATGCCCTCACCCTAGTCGTGGCCGCGTCCGAGCGTCGGGTCAGTGCTCAGCCCACGCTCACGCCGGCGGCCGGCGCCCGAGGTACGTCACCACGTCCGCACCGGTCTCGCAGCCGGTCAGGTAACCGCCGGCGGAACCCAGCTCCAGCAGGTACGCCAGCTCGGTGGCGTGGTCCCCGCCGGCCGGGAACTCACTCCGGCACTCGTCCAGCGTCCGGGCGAACAGCGCGTGGCGCAGCTCCTGTGCCTGCCGGTAGCGCTCGACCAGCGCGTCCTGGTCGTCCCGGCGGATCGCGTCGACCAGCCCGTCGAGCACCGCGCGGACCTGGTCCAGCTGGCGGAGCACCTGGTCCCGGTTCTGGAAGAGCATGTCCGCGATGCGCTCCGCGGGCGTACCCACCACCCGGGTGCCGTCCCGGAAACTCCCGGCGGCCAGGCCGAGCACGGCGTCCCGGACGTCCACGTCGGCCGCCGCTGCGGCGAGGCTGCCCGCCAGCAGGTGGGGGACGTGGGACGAGAGGGCGACCACCGAGTCGTGCACCGTCGGCGCCATCGGCACCACGCGGGCCGAGAACACCGTGACGAGGAGGCCGGTCAGCAGCCGGAAGGGCCCGATCCCCTCGGGTGCCGGGCAGAGGACCCAGGCCGCACCGTCGAACAGTTCGGGCGCGGCCGCCGTCAGCCCGGAGCGCTCGGTGCCCGCCATGGGATGGCCGGGCACGAACCGGCCGGCCAGACCGTGCTCGACGGCGAAGCGGGCCACCGCACCCTTGGTACTGCCGACATCGGTGATCACACAGTGGTCACCGGTCCGCCGAGCCACGGTGAGCAGGGTCTCCGGCAGGCTCGAGAGCGGCCCGGCGAGGAACACGACGTCCCGGTCCCGGACCGCGTCCGCCAACTCGTCGGGGAAACGAACGCCCTGGTCGCGGCCCAGCGCACGGGTCGCCGGATCCGGGTCCCAACCGGTGACGTCCGGGTACGTCTCCCGCAGCCGGAGCAGGATGGAACCGCCGATGAGGCCGGTGCCCACCACCGCGATCCTCGGCCCGACTGATCTGTCCACCATCACGTCCCTCGGCGTTCCGGCCGTGCCGCCACGGACGGCGGCACGACCTCAGCGCTCGGCGAGCCGGCCGGCCACCGCTGCGACGCGCTCGTCGGACTCGGTCAGCGCGATCCGGACGTGCTGCTCACCGGCCGGGCCGTAGAAGGCGCCCGGAGCGACGAGAATGCCCCGGCGGGCCAGCCAGTCGACGGTCTCCCAGCAGTCCTCACCGCGGGTCGCCCAGAGGTAGAGGCCCGCCTCCGAGTGCTCGATGGTGAAGCCCGCCGCGTCGAACGCCTGGCGCAGCGTCTCGCGCCGCGCCCGGTAGCGCTCCCGCTGCTCCTCGGCGTGCTGCTCGTCCTGCAGGGCCGCCACCATCGCCGCCTGCACGGGTGCGGGCACGATCATGCCGGCGTGCTTGCGCACCGCGAGCAGCTCGGCCACCAGCGCCGGATCCCCGGCCACGAAACCGGCCCGGTAGCCGGCCAGGTTCGAGCGCTTGGAGAGCGAGTGCACCGCCAGCACGCCGTCGTACGAGCCGCCACAGACCTCGGGCGACAGCACCGAGACCGGCTCGGCCGACCAGCCCAGCGGCAGGTAGCACTCGTCACTGGCGACGACCGCGCCCCGCTCACGTGCCCAGTCGACCACCTTGCGCAGGTGGCGGGCGGGCAGCACCTTGCCGGTCGGGTTTCCCGGGGAGTTGACCCAGACCAGCCGGACCCGCGAGTTCGGGCCGACCGACGTCAGCGAGTCGCTGCGTACCGCCGTGGCGCCAGCGAGCCGGACACCCACCTCGTACGTCGGGTAGCTCACCGACGGCACCACGACCACGTCACCGGGCCCGATCCCGAGCAGGGTCGGCAGCCAGGCGACGAGCTCCTTGGAGCCGATGCTCGGCAGCACGCCCAGACCGTCCACCCCGGCGCCGCAGGCGCGGGCCACCCAGGCGCTGATCGCCGCCCGCAGTGCGGGGGTGCCGGCGGTCAGCGGGTAGCCGGGGGCGTCGGACGCGTCAGCCAGCGCCTGCCGGATCACCTGGGGCACCGGGTCGACAGGCGTGCCGACGGAGAGGTTGATCAGACCGTCGGGGTGCGCTGCGGCCACGGTGGCCGACGCGTCCAGGGTGTCCCAGGGGAACTCCGGCAGGCGCGCCGAGACCGGCGCGGGGCGGTTCAGTGTCCCTCGCCGCGGGGCGGCTGCGCGGCGACGAACGCCGCGTCCTTCTCCACCTTGCCGATCTTCGAGGCGCCACCGGGCGAGCCGAGGTCCTCGAAGAACTCGTAGTTGGCGCCGGTGTAGTCCTTCCACTGCTCCGGGACGTCGTCCTCGTAGAAGATCGCCTCGACGGGGCACACGGGCTCACAGGCACCACAGTCGACGCACTCGTCGGGGTGGATGTAGAGCATCCGGTTGCCCTCGTAAATGCAGTCGACCGGGCACTCCTCGATGCATGCCTTGTCGAGCACATCCACGCACGGCTCGGCGATGATGTAGGTCACCGGTCTTCTCCTCCGCAAGACGCGCCGCGATCTCCCGCGACGGTAAGAGCCTAGTATCTCGCCGGGGAGGGGGTCGATCGTGCTGGGTCAGCAGGATGTGGGACACCGGATCGTGATTCGACGGATTGTAGGCATTCGCGAAGGCCGACCGCTCTTCTCCGACGCCCTCGGCGAGCTGGTCGAGCTGGACGAGACCCATCTCACGTTGGCCACCGCCCAGGGCCCGCTGCGGGTGCCCCGGGCCCAGGTGCACCGCGCCAAACGGGTGCCGCCGGCCCGCCGTCCCACCGCGGCGGCCGTGGTCGACCTGGAACTGGCCGCCGACGAGGCCTGGCCGGCCCCGACACACGAACCGCTGGGCGGCTGGCTGCTGCGTGCCGCAGACGGCTGGACCGGCCGGGCCAACTCGGCGCTGCCGGTCGGCGACCCGGACCGGCCGCTGCCGGCCGCCCTGGACGCGGTCGAGCGGTGGTACGCCGAACGCGGGCTTCCCTCGATGGTGAACACCCCGTTGCCGCTCGCCGCGCCGGTCGGCGCCGAACTGGACGCCCGGGGTTGGAGCAGCCGCCCACCGGTGCTGGTGCAGACCGCACCGCTGCCGCTGCCGCACGCCGCCCCGCCGGCCACCGGCGCTGTTCGGCGGGAACCGCCCGCGCCCGACGGCGCCGCCACGCGGCTGCCCGCCACGCCGGCTCAGGCCGCGCCACCGCACGGCGAGCGGGTGCCCGAGCCGGATGGTGGCCCGGCGGACCCGGCGGCGCGGAAGGGACCCGGCGAGCTGGCGGTGGTCCGGCTGATGCCCGCCCCCACGCCGGAGTGGCTGGCTGTCGTGGGCGACCGCAAGGCCGGCCTGCCGGAGGCCGCCCGCCACGTGCTGACCGCCGTGGACCAGGTCCGCTTCGCACACGCGTACGCCGACGGCACCCTGGTCGGAATCGGCCGGGGCACGGTGACCGGGCGGGGACGCTGGCTGGGGCTGACCCTCATCGAGGTGCTGCCGGCGGCCCGCCGGCAAGGGCTGGCCGGCCGGATCGTCCGCGCACTCGCCCAGTGGGGTGCGGAGGCCGGTGCCACGCACGCCTTCCTCCAGGTCGAACAGCGCAACACCGCGGCGGTGGCCCTCTACCAGCGGCTCGGCTTCACCACCCATCACACGTACCTGACCCGCGTCGCACCGCACTGACCCGTCCGGGGAGCGCGACCCGACCCCGACCGGGCCGGGTCAGCTCGACCGACCGGACCCGGTCAGCGCCGGACGACCTTCGGGGGCTTGGCGGCCTTCAGCTCGGTGTACCGCTTGAGGCTCTGCGACCGGTGATCGAGGCCGAGCGCGGTGGCGACCAGGTAGCCGACCAGCGTCCCCGCCAGCGTGGCCCCGAGGTAGAGCCAGATCTGGGCGAAGAACGTGCCCGCGCCGCCGGCGAACGGGCTGTCGCCGACCAGCAGCGGGCCGACCAGCACGGTCAGCACCATCGCGACCAGCACCGCGCCCGCCGCGTCGGCCGCCCACTCGCCCAGCGGTCGACGCCGCGCCCAGAGGAAGGCGACCACGGCGAGGATCACCCCGATCAGCACGAACATGCCGAGCGACACCCGGTCGGCGACGGCGTCCTCGCCGTCGAACCCGAAGTGGATGATCAGCCGGGCGACCACGTTGATCGCGAAGAGCACCCCGGCGAGCACCCCGATGTCGCGCCAACGCTTGTCCATCGCACGGCCTCCCGCCACACCGTTCCCTCGAACGGTTTCCTGGCAGGAATATCTACCACTCGAACCTGTGTCTCGTCATCACCCGCGTGGCGACGGAGGCGGTGCGAGGATCTGGCGGAAACCCATCACGGCGAACGTCATCGCGCCGGCCACGATCATGACGAGGCCGACCCAGTTGTCACCGGCGAGGAGCAGGTCCCCCTCGGACGTCCGGACCGCCGCGACGACCATCAGCAGGAACCACGGCACCGCCGGCAGCGCCACCGACCAACGGCGCCCGACGGCCTGGTGGGCGAACCAGCCGAGCACGATGTTCGCGCCGACCGCCACCAGCACCGACAGGCCGACGAGCTGGCCGGCCACCCGGAGCGTGGCGAGCAGCAGCTCCACCACCCCGGTCACCGCTCCGGCCACCACCGCAACGAGACCACCGGCCACCTTGAGACCGAGATCGAGCAGGCGCGGCGGCGGCCCCGCCGGCGGCGGGCTGGTCTCTTCCGGGGCGACCGACATCGGGGCGGCGGGGAGTGTCACCGCAGACCGGCCGCCGCTGCCGGGGCCCGGTCCGGGCGGTCGTCGGCGAGGCCGGCGAAGAGGTCGTCCTCCCAGCCGTACGGGCCGCTGCCCGGCCCCTTCTCCCCCTTCGCGAGGGTGTAGTACTCGACGCCCATGAACTCGCCGCCGATGCTGCCGGCGATCGTGTAGAGCCACGAGGTGGCCGGGATCTGGGTGGCGTGGGCGCGCATCGCGGCCTGCTTCGCGGCATGCCGCTCGGTGGCGTCGATCCGGGCCGCGATCTGCTCGTCGGGAGTGCCGAACGGCAGCTCCGAGACGTCGTCGATACCGGCGAACGGGTTGTCGGACGACTCGACGAACTGGTTCATGCCGGCCTTGAGCACGCTGAGCGGCATGGCCGTCCAGTAGACCTTGGCCGGGGCGACACCCTCGGCCTCGGCCAACTCGACCGCGCGCATCGCCACCCGGTTCGCCTGGATGTGGTCCGGGTGCCCGTAGAAGCCGTTCTCGTCGTACGTGATCATGACCTGGGGCCGGATCTCGCGCATGACCTCGACCAGGTGTCCGGCGGCCTCGTCCAGGTCGGCCTGCCAGAAGGCCCGGCGGTGCTCGTTGGTGGCCAGCCCCATCATCCCGGAGTCGCGGTAGCGGCCCGCGCCGCCGAGGAAGCGGTGGTCGGTGACACCCAGCGCCGCGCAGGCGGCGTTCAACTCGGCGATCCGGTAGCCGCCGAGCTGGTCGGCCTGGTCGGCGGCGAGCTGCGCCAGCGCCGGCACGTGGATCTCGCCCTCCTCGCCGAGCGTGCAGGTCACCAGCGTCACGTGCGCGCCGGTGGCGGCGTAGTGGGCCATCGTCGAGCCGGTGCCGATGGTCTCGTCGTCGGGGTGCGCGTGGACCAGCAGCAGGCGGCGGTCGGGCAGGGTCGTCACGCCCGTCACTCTAACCGGCGGTTCCGTCCGGCCGGCGCCAACGCGTCCGCGCAGGTCGGCCACATCACCCCGGGAGCCGACTTACGATCTGGCCGTGGACTATCCGGAGCTGGCCGCCCGTACCCGCCGGTTCAGCCACGGCGCGCCGCGCGCCGTCTCCGTGGCCGACGACGGATCCCGGGTGATCTTCCTGCGCTCGGCCGGCCCCGAGGACCCGGCCGACGCGCTCTGGCTCCTGGACGTCGCCACGGGCGAGGAACGGCTGGTCGCCGATCCGGCGGTGCTGCTCGGCGCGGACACCGGTCCCACCGAACTCTCCCCCGGCGAGCGCGCGCTGCGCGAACGACTCCGGCTCAGTGCCGACGGCATCGGCTCGTATGCCCTCGACGCCGCCGGCCGGGTGGCGGTCTTCGCGATCGCCGGCCGGCTGTTCCGCGCCGACCTGGTGCACGGCGACGTCGTCGAGGTGGCCGCCGTCGGACCGGTGCTCGATCCCCGTCCGGATCCGACCGGCGAGCGGCTCGCCTACGTCACCGACGCGACGGACGGGGTTCGCCGGGGCGAGCTGCGGGTCGTCGACGCCGACGGCACCGACACGATGCTCGCCGGCGAGGACTCCGGCGTCACCTGGGGCCTGGCCGAGCACATCGCGGCCGAGGAGTTCGACCGCTTCCGCGGCTACTGGTGGGCGCCGGACGGCCGTTCGGTGCTTGCGGCCCGGGTCGACGAGTCCCGGCTCGACCGGTGGCACCTGCACGATCCGGCCGACCCGGCCACCCCGCCGACGACCGTCGCGTACCCCCGGGCCGGGGGACCGAACGCCGAGGTCAGCCTGCACCTGCTCGACCTCGACGGCGGCTGGGTCGACGTGCACTGGGACCGGGAGACCTATCCCTACCTGACCGCGGTGAGCTGGAACGACGGCGGCCCGCTGATCACCGTGCTGCGTCGTTCGCAGCAGCACGGCCTCGTGCTCGCGGTGGATCCACGCACGGGTGAGACCCAGGTGCACGCCGAGCTGGCCGATCCGCGCTGGGTCGAGCCGATCGCCGGCACCCCCGCCCACCTGCCCGACGGCCGGGTGCTGGTCGGCGGCGAACTGGCGCACGACGGGTACGACGCGCGCTGTCTGTTCGCCGACGGCACGCTGCTCACCCCGCCCTCGCTGTACGTGCGGCGGGTGGTGGGACGGCTGCCCACCGTCGGCGCGGGCGCACCCGATCTGCTGGTCGAGGCGAGTGACGGTGAGCCGAGCGAACGGCACCTGTTCCGGGTACGCACGACGATCGGCGGCGGGGTCGACGCCCGGCGGTTGACCTCCGACTCGGGCTGGCACACCGCCGCCGTCGGCGGGGACGTGCTCGTGGTGGGCGTCGCCTCGCTCGACCATGCGGGAACGCGATGGACGGTCTGGCGCGGGGCCGAGGAGGTGGCGGTGCTGGAGTCGCGCGCCGCCGTCGCGCCGTACTCGCCGCTGCCGCTGCTGGAGCGGGTGACCGACCGGCGATTGCCCAGCGCGGTGCTCTACCCGAACAGCTACGTGACCGGCCGCCGGTTGCCCGTGCTGCTGGACGTCTACGGCGGCCCGGGCCACCAGGAGGTGGTCGCGGCGCGGGCACCCTGGCTGGAGCGGCAGTGGTGGGCCGATGCCGGGTTCGCGGTGGTGGTCGTGGACAACCGTGGTACGCCGGGGGTGGCGCCGTCGTTCGAGAAGGCGATCCACCGGCGGGTGGCCGACGTTGTCCTGCTCGACCAGGTGGAGGCGCTCACCGCGCTCGCCGACAAGCACCCGGATCTGGATCTGAGCCGGGTGGCGGTGCGGGGCTGGTCGTTCGGCGGCTGGCTGGCCGGGCTGGCGGTGCTGCGCCATCCGGAGTTGTTCCGCTGCGGCATCGCCGGCGCTCCGGTGTCCGACTGGAGTCTCTACGACACCGCCTACACCGAGCGCTACCTCGGGATGCCGGACGAGGGTGTGGACGTCTACGCGCACCATTCGCTGGTCGAGTTGGCCACCGAGCCGGTGACCGGTCCGGAGGAGGCTCGCCCGCTGCTGCTGGTACACGGCATGGCCGACGACAATGTGGTCGCCGCGCACACCCTGCGGCTGTCGGCCGCGCTGCTCTCCTCCGGCCGGCCGCACTCGGTGCTGCCGCTGACCGGCGCGACGCACATGGCCGCGGGCGGCACCGCGGAGCGCCTGCTCCGGCTGGAGCTGGACTTCGTCCGCACGCACCTGGGCTAGGACGCGACCAGGCCGACCGCGACCAGCTCGACCGAGGTCCGGGGCGACAGCGACCGAGAGCTCGATACCTCTGAGGCATATTTATGACTCAGAGGTATCAAGCTGGAATTCGCCTAGGTGTCCTGCCGCTCCCCATCCTCAACCACCCCGAGCTGACGAACCAGGAACCCGACCGGTCGACGCCGAGTGAGCAAGAGGCCCCCGGCCGACGACGCTGTCGTCCGGGGGCCCGTTTCGTGCGGCGGGACTACTGCTTGACGTACGCGTTCACGAACGCGGGGTAGCCGAAGACGCTGGAGATGAAGACGCCGCCGGCCTTGGAGCCGTGCACGTTGTAGGCCACGTCGACGAAGAGCGGCACGACCGGGGCGTACTCCTTCATGATCCGCTCGTCGAGCTTGGCCCACTCCGGGCCCTGCTCGGCGGGGGACATGGCCAGGATCCGGTCCATCTCGGCGTTGATCGCCGGGTCGTTGAAGTACGACTGGTTGCTGTTGCCCTCGGGCTTGATGGTGCGCCCGTCGTAGAGCACCGGCAGGATCGACGCGCCGCTCGGCCAGTCCGCCGCCCAGTTACCGATGTACAGGTCCCAGGGGTTGTCCTTCTTCTTGATCTCGTCGAGCTTCGCGTCGTCCGGGATGTTCCGCAGCGTGATCTTGAAGCCGGCCCGCTCCAGGTTGGCCTTGAGCTGGGTGCCCTGAATTTGCTCGGTCGCGCCGTCGGAGACGCCGAGGACCAGCTCCGGGGTCTGACCGCCGAGCAGCTCCTTGACCTTGTCCAGGTTGCCGCTGGCCCCGGCCGGGTACGCGTCGTACGCCTTGTAGCCGATGGTCGACGGCGGCATCAGCGTGGTGAGCGGCGCGGCGACGGTCGGCCCACCCATCGCCTTGATCAGACCCTCACGGTCGATCGCGTAGTTGAGCGCCTGGCGGATCTTCAGGTCCTTGACCCGTTGGTTGTTGATGACGAGCTGGTTGGCGCTCGGCGTCGGCGAGAGGATCGTGCGGGACTTCAGGGCGGCGTCCCCGGCCACCTTGGCGACCAGCGAGGCCGGCACGGTGTTGAAGGCGAGCGCGCTCTGGTCGGGCCCGTTGTCGGCGATCACCCGGTTGCTGGCAGCGTCCGGGGTCGGGCCGAAGGTCCAGACGAACTGGTCCGGGTACTGGTGCCGGACCGGGTCGGTCTTGGCGTCCCAGTTCGGGTTCCGATCGAGGGTCAGCTTGACGCCGACCTGGTTGTCGGCGATCTTGTACGGCCCGGACGAGAACGGCTTGTTGTCGAGGTTGACGCCGGTGTCCTTCGCGGGCGGCAGCGGCGCGGTGGTCGGCAACGAGACCGCGAACGGCAGGTCACAGCGGGGCTTGGAGAACTCGAAGCGCAGCGTCTTCTCGTCCGGCGTGGTCAGGCCGGGCGGCAGCGAGCCCTTGTTCTTCTTGAAGTCCCACTTGGTGTCGAACTGCGGGGTGTCGGCCAGCCACTCCTGGATGTAGGTCGGGCCGCCGGTGAGGTCCGGGTCGAAGGAGCGGGCGATGCCGTAGGCGATCTCCTTCGAGGTGATCGGGCTACCGTCCTCGAACTTGACCCCGTCCTTGATCTTGAATTCCCAGACCTTGCAGTCCTTGTTGACGTCGCTGCCGGGGGTCTCGGCGAGGTCACCGACGAGGACCAGGCCGCCCTTGCCGTCGTCCTTCCAGGTGGTGAGGTAACGCGCGAAGAGCGGGCTCGCCATCAGCCCGGCGAACGAGTACGTCCGCTGCGGGTCCAGGTGGGAGATGGGGGTCTCCCGGATGATGGTGAAGGTGCCGCCCTTGCTCGCCCCCGCCACCTCCGCGGCCGGGCCCTGCGAGTCCTTCGGGTCGGTCGCGATCACCCCGGTCTGCGTACGGCCGGTGTCCACGGTGGTGCCTTCGCCCGTGTTCTTCGAGCAGGCACCCAACGCCACAACCAGTGCGATCGCGCCGCCTGCGGCGGCCACCACGCGTGGTCGCATCTCCTACCTCCTCCACCCATCTGACCTGCGGTCCGCCGGAGGTGGAACCGCCGACGTCCCGAGGATCGTAAAGAAGAAAACCTACGAGTTGTGTAACAGTTCTCGATAACTTTCATCATCACCCGGCGGCCCCGCCCCGGCCGCGCCGCCGCCGGGGCCGCCCGGCGTCAGCGCAGCCGCACCCGCGGATCGATGGCCGCGTACAACAGGTCGACCAGCACGTTCGCGAGCACCACGAAGACCGCGGCGATCAGTACGGTGGCCATGATGGTGGGCAGGTCACCGGCCCGCACCGCGTCGACGGCCGTCCGGCCCAGGCCCTGGATGCCGAACGTCGTCTCGGTGATCACCGTGCCACCGAGCGCGCCACCGACGTCGAGCCCGGCGATCGTCACCACCGGCGTGATCGCCGCGCGAAGCGCGTGCCGTCCGTACACCTTGGGCTTGGCCAGACCCTTCGCCCGTGCGGTACGGACGAAGTCCTCCGAGAGCGTCTCCAGCATCTGCGCCCGGGAGAGCCGCGCGTAGATGGCGGAGAAGAGGAAGGCCAGTGAGACCCACGCCAGCACCAGCCCACTCGCCCACTTCACCGGGTTGTCGAGGATCGACGTGTAGCTGGGCACCGGCAGCAGCCGCAGGTTGTAGACGAACACCAGCAGCAGTACCGCGCCGACGAAGTAGAGCTGCAACGACGCGCCGGTGAGCGAGAAGCCGATGGCGAGCCGGTCCAACCAGGTGCCGCGACGCAGTGCCGAGACCATGCCGAGCCCCACCCCGAGCAGCAACCAGAGGACCGCCGCCGGGATCACGATGCTGAGCGTCACCGGCAACACCCGCGCGATGGTGTCCGAGACCGCCTCGTTGGTGACGTACGACCAGCCCAGGCAGGGCGCGTCGCAGTGGCCACCCTGGGCGCTGCCCAGGTCCCGGCCGGTGACGATGCCCTTCATGTAGCCGGCGTACTGCGTGATCAGCGGATCGTTCAGGCCCAACTCGTCACGGACCCGCTCCAGCCGCTCCGGGTTGCAGTTCTTCGGACACATGCCGGTGACCGGGTCCCGGGGCAGCGCGAAGAACATCAGGAAGGTCAGCACGCTCACCGCGAAGAGGGTCAGGACCGCGGAGAAGAGCCGCTTGACCAGGAATCGCGTCATCAGAGCTCTCCTCCGTTCGCGGCCACCGGGCCCCGCTCCGCCGCACTCGTCGTGCTCATCTCGACACCTCTACCGGGACGACTTCGGGTCGAGCGCGTCGCGCAGCGCGTCGCCGAAGAGGTTGAAGGCGAACACGAGCGCGAAAATCGTGATGCCGGGGAAGAAGACGTACGCCGGGTCGGTCTGGAGGTAGTCCAGGCTGCGGTAGATCATCCGGCCGAAGCTCGGGGTCTCGTCGCTCAACCCCACGCCGATGAAGGAGAGCGCGGCCTCGCTGGTGATGAACTGCGGCACGGCCAGGGAGAACGAAACCAGGATCGGGGCCCAGATGTTCGGCAGCAGTTGCCGGAAGACCATGTGCCCCAGTCCGGCGCCACTGGCCCGGGCCGCCTCGACGAACTCCCGCTCGCGCAGCGCGATCACCTGACCGCGGACCAGCCTGGCGGTGCTCGTCCAGCCGAAGATCGCGAAGACGCCGATCAGCACCGCCACCCCGAAGGCCGGCGAGACGGCCTCCCGCTCGCCGTAGAAGCGCAGCACCAGCGTCGGCGTCAGGGCCAGCGCGATGACCAGGAACGGCATGGCCAGCGTCAGGTCGGTGATCCAGTTGATCACCGCGTCCAGCCAGCCGCCGAGGTAGCCGGCGAGCGTACCGAGCACGACGCCGAGCGTCGCGGTGATGACCGCCGCCGCGAACGCGATGAACAGCGAGGTACGCAGTCCGTAGATCAGCCGGATGAAGATGTCCCGGCCGAGCCCCGGCTCCAGGCCGAACCAGTGGTCGCCCGAGACGCCGCCGGAGTAGCCCAACGGCATTCCGAAGCCGTCCAGCAGACTCTGGAACTGTTCCTTCGGGCCGATGCCGTAGAGCATCTCGATCAGCGGGGCGGCGAGCGCCAGCAGCATGAAGAACAACAGCATCCCGCCGCTGACCATCGCCGTACGGTCGCGACGCAGCCGGATCCAGGCGAGCCGGCCCGGTGATCGGCCGACGACGTCCTTGCGTTCCGGCACCTCCGGGCCGCCGGACTCGATCTCGGCGAGCGCGACACCCTCCACCGGGGACAGGCTCACTTCGACACCTCCTCGACGGTGACGCCGGCCGTACCGCCGCTCTCCCCCGCCACCGGTCCGGACTCCGGGAAGTGGCAGGCGATGGCCTGCCCGCCACCCCGGGACACCAGCGCCGGCTCCTCGGTCGCGCAGATTTCCTGCGCCTTCCAGCAGCGGGTGCGGAACCGGCAGCCGGACGGCGGGTCGAGCGGGGTCGGCACGTCGCCGGTTAGCCGGATCCGGCCGCCGGGGCCGAGCTTCGTGACATCCGGAATGGCCGACAGCAACGCCCGGGTGTACGGGTGCTGCGGTCGCTCGTAGATGTCGACCCGGTCACCGATCTCCACGATCTTGCCGAGATACATCACGGCCACCCGCTGGCAGAAGTGCCGCACCACGGCCAGGTCGTGCGCGATGAACACGAACGCCAGCTCCAGGTCGCGCTGCAACTGGCGGAGCAGGTTGACGACCTGCGCCTGGATCGAGACGTCCAGGGCGGAGACCGGTTCGTCGGCGACGATGAGCTTCGGCCTCAGCGCCAGCGCCCGGGCGATGCCGATCCGCTGCCGCTGCCCGCCGGAGAACTCGTGCGGGTACCGGTTGTAGTGCTCCGGGTTCAGCCCGACGATCTCCAGCAGTTCCTGCACCCTGGCCTTGACGCCGCCGGGCGGTTCGATGCCGTTGACCTGCAACGGCATCGCGATGATCCGGCCCACCGTGTGCCGGGGATTCAGCGAGGCGTACGGGTCCTGGAAGATTATCTGCAGGTCCTGGCGCAGCGGACGCAGCTGCCGCCGGCCGGCGTGCGTGATGTCCCGCCCCTCGAACTCGATCGTGCCGGCGGTCGGCTCCAGCAGCCGGACCAGCATCCGCCCGGTGGTGGTCTTGCCGCAGCCGGACTCACCGACCAGGCCGAGCGTCTCGCCCGGCCGCACGTCGAAGTCCAGCCCGTCGACCGCGCGCACCAGGCTCTGGCCGCGGAAGCCGGTACGTACCGGGAAGTGCTTCGCCAGCCCACGCACCCGCAGCAGCGGCTCGGCCGCTGACGGCGCCACACTCACCTCACTCATCGGAGCCTGCCTTCGTTCGCGACTGCGGTACTCCGCTGCGCTGCGTTCCTCGCGCTCACCGAGCGACCCCCACATGTGCGATGTCCTCGCGGTAGAGCCGGGTCCGCTCCTCGGTGGACAGGTGGCAGGCGACCAGGTGGCCCTCCCCACCGGCCGGGCGCAGCTGCGGCACTTCGGTACGGGACCGGTCGCCGTTGCGGTCGGCGTACCGGCAGCGCGGGTGGAAGGAGCAGCCCGAGGGCAGGTTGATCAGGCTCGGCGGGTTGCCCCGGATCGGCACCAGGTCCTCGTCCGCGTCGCCGTGCAGGGACGGCACGCTGGAGAGCAGTCCCCAGGTGTACGGGTGCTGCGGCCGGCGCAGCACCTGCTCGACGCTGCCCCGCTCGACGGCGCGGCCGCCGTACATGACGAGTACGTCGTCAGCCACCTGGCTGACCACACCGAGGTCGTGCGTGATCATGATGATCGCCGAGTGGAACTCCGCCTGGAGGTCGGCGAGCAGGTCCAGGATCTGCGCCTGCACGGTGACGTCCAGCGCGGTGGTCGGCTCGTCGGCGATGACCAGGTCGGGATCGTTTACCAGCGCCATCGCGATCATCGCCCGTTGGCGCATGCCGCCCGAGAACTCATGCGGGTACTGGTCGAATCGACGCGCCGGTTGCGGGATGCCGACCCGCCCGAGCATGTCGACCGCCCGCTGCCGGGCCTCCCGCCTGCCCGCGCCCGGGTGGTGCACCCGGTACGCCTCGGCGATCTGCCGCCCCACCGTGTAGTACGGGTGCAGCGCCGACAGCGGATCCTGGAAGATCATCGCCATGTCCCGGCCGCGCAGCCGGCGTACCTCCTCCTCCGGCAGGCCGACCAGTTGGCGGCCGCCGACCGAGATCTCGCCGGTGATCGTCGTCCGCTTGGCGTTGTGCAGGCCGAGGATGGCCAGCGAGGTGACGCTCTTGCCCGATCCGGATTCGCCGACGATGCCGAGTGTCCGGCCGCGCTCGACCGTGAAGGACACCCCGTCGACCGCACGGACCACGCCGTCCTCGGTGTCGAAACGAACCCGCAGATCGTCCACCCGCAGGTACGGCCCGCTGGTGGAACGCTGCTCGGGCACGCTGGGGCGGTCGCCCGGTTGCCCGGACGGCACCGACTTCGGCCTGTCCACGACCGCCTCCCTCAGTGACGAAGAGAACTTACAGATAATCCCTGAGGGTGAAAATAAGCTACAAGTCCGGCGGCTGTCAGCGGCCGTCAGCGTAACGACTCGGCAACGTCCGTGAACAGCCCTCACCAGCACATTCACGAAGTCCGCTGCTCCGCCTCGCCACGTCGACGCACGTCGGGTGCGACGATGACAGCGGCAGTCAGGCAAGCATTCCCGCCGACACGAGGTGGAGGTGACCATGACCGTGGCGGTGTTCGACCACGAAGGCCCGTGGACCGAAGAGGAGTACCTCTCCCTCGGCGAGACGTCCCAGCGCGTCGAACTCTTCGACGGGAGCCTTCACGTGACCCCAGCACCAACCCCACGACACCAACGCACCTCCCGCAAACTCGGGAACATCCTCGAAGCAGCGGCCGAAGCCGTGGGACTCGAGCTGCTCGAAGCGGTGAACGTCCGGCTCCGGCCAGGCCGCATCCCGATTCCCGACCTCGTGATCACCTCGCCGGTGAACCTCGACGACCCGTACGTCGAGGCGACGAGCGTCCGTTTGATCTGTGAGATCGTCTCACCTGGCAATGCCTCCACCGACAAGGTGCTCAAGATGCACTACTACGCGGCTGCCGGCATCGATTGGTACCTGCTTGTCGATCAGGCGGCCGGTGCCCTGCGCCTCCATCGGCGCCGCGGCCGCCACTACGTCGAACACTCGGCGGCCAAGCGCGGCGAGACACTGGAGCTGACCGAGCCGGTGCGGGCCACTATCCGGCCCGAAGAGCTGCTGCCCTGACGCAGGTCGGGCCACAGGCCTAGGGTCGGTCGCATGAGCGAGCGCCAGCGAGCGAATCATCAGCACAGGGCGAAAGTGCCTCATGCCGGCACGCAGCGCAGCGGAGTGCCGGCATGAGCGATCAACAGATCGAAGTGCGGTCGTGACCGAGTTCGACGCGGCGAGCGCCGCCGTGCAGGCCGCTGTGGACGCCGGAGCCCGGTACGCCGACGCCCGCGTGATGCAGCGGAGCTACGAGTCGATGTCCGCACGCAACGGCGAGATCGAGGAGCTGACCCAGCACGAGAGCATCGGCCTCGGTGTACGAGCCCTGGTCGGGTCGAGCTGGGGCTTCTATGCCGTACCCGATCTCTCCGACGCCGCGGCCCGCGATGCCGGTCGGCGTGCCGCGCGGATCGCCGCCGCCAGCGCGCGCGTGCCCGGCCCGCCCATCGACCTGGTACCCACCGAGCCGGTGACCGCGACCTGGGCCTCGGAGTGCCACATCGACCCGCTCGGCGTGCCGCTCTCCGACAAGGGGGACCTGTTGGTGCGGTCGACCAGGGCCATCCGGGAGCACGGCGCCGACCTGGCCGAGGGGCTCTACCAGATCTGGGACACGACCAAGTGGTTCGTCTCCAGCGAGGGGCACCGGATCGACCAGCGCATCCGCGAGTGCGGCGGCGGCATCTCGGCCACCTCGATCGGCGACGGCGAGACCCAACGCCGTTCGTACCCCAGCTACCGGGGCCAGTACGGCACCACCGGCTGGGAACTGGTCGAGTCGTTGGACCTGGCCGCACACGCCGCCCGGATCGCCGAGGAGTCCCGCGAACTGCTCACCGCTCCGCCGTGCCCGGCGGGCGAGACCGACCTGATCCTCGGCGGCGAACAGCTGGCCCTGCAGATCCACGAGTCGGTCGGGCACGCCATCGAGCTGGACCGGATCCTCGGCTGGGAGGCCGCCTTCGCCGGCACGTCCTGGCTGGACCTCGCCCAGCTCGGCTCGTTGCGCTACGGCTCCGAGCTGATGAACGTCACCATCGATCCGACCATCCCGGGCGCGCTCGGCAGCTTCGGCTTCGACGACGAGGGCTCCCCCGCGGTGAAGCGGGACGCCGTTCGCGAGGGTCGCTGGGTGGGCGTACTCGCCGGCCGGGACTCGGCCGCCGTCGCGGGCCTGGACTACGGCGGGAGCGTACGGTCCGACGGCTGGGCCCGGCTGCCGATGGTGCGGATGACGAACGTCGGACTCGAACCCGGCCCACACACCTTGGAAGAGATCATCGCGGCCACCGACCACGGGGTGCTGATGGACATCAACCGGTCCTGGTCGATCGACGACAAGCGGCTCAACTTCCAGTTCGGCTGCGAGGTCGGCTGGGAGGTGAAGCGGGGCCGGCGCGGCCGGATGCTGCGCAACCCGACCTACACCGGCATCGGCCCGCTCTTCTGGCGGTCGATGGACATGCTCTCCTCGGAGACCGTCGCCTGGGGTACGCCGAACTGCGGCAAGGGCCAGCCGGGCCAGACCGGGCACACCGGGCATCCGGCCGCGCCGGCCCGGTTCCGCAACGTCCGCGTGGGGGTACGGGCATGACCGAGTTGGAACTCGCCGGCCAGGTCGTCGAACTGGTCCGCCGCGCCGGTGGTCCGGACGCGCAGGCCGAGGCGGTGGTCACCCGCGCCGATCTGGCGTTGACCAGGTTTGCCAACTCCTTCATCCACCAGAACGTCGCCGAGTCGGGTGTCGGCGTCCGACTGCGGGTGCACGTCGACGGGCGTACCGCCGCGGGCAGCGGCAGCGAGGTGAGCCTGGAGGGGCTTCGCGCGCTGGTCGAGCGGACCCTGGCCGCCGCCCGGCTCTGTCCGCCCGACCCGGCCTGGCCCGGACTCACCCCACCCACTCCGACAGCAGCGAGCGGGCCGGTCGACGAGGCCACCGCGTACGCCGACCCGGACGCGCGGGCCGAGCGGGTCCGCGCCTTCGTCGAGGCGGCCGGCGGACTGGAGGCGGCCGGCTACTGCCGTACCACCCACCGGTCGTCGGGATTCGCGAACAGCGCGGGGCAGTCGGCGTACGGCCACGCGGTCGAGGCGGCCATGGACGGCATCGCCCGGGCCGGAGGCGCGGACGGGGTCGCTCGGCTCTGCGCCGACCGGCTCGCCGACATCGACGGCGCCGCGCTGGGCGCGCGGGCGGCGGCCAAGGCTCGCGCGGCCGTCGCTCCCGTCGAGTTGCCGCCGGGACGCTACGAGGTGGTGTTCGAGCCGGCGGCGGTGGCGGACCTGCTCCAGAACCTGTCCTGGTACGGCTTCAACGGCAAGCGGCACGCCGAGCGGCAGTCCTTCGCCGACCCGGGCACCGCGCAGTTCGACCCCGCCGTCACCGTGGTCGACGATCCGCTCGCCGCGGTCGACCTGCCGTTCGACGTCGAGGGCACGCCCCGCCGGCGGTTGGCGCTGGTCGAGGCCGGCACCACCGCCGCCGTCGTACACGACCGGCGGACGGCCGCGGACGCGGGGACGCAGTCCACTGGGCACGGGATCACGGGCGGCGCGAGCTTCGGACCGATCCCGCGTAACCTGCGGCTGCTCGGCAGCGACGGGACGGGCGGGGACACGGACGGCATCCCGGGGGATCCGGCCGCGGGCGCGGTCGCCGACCGGGACACCGCCGCCCTGGTCGCACAGGTCGCGCGCGGATTGCTGGTCAGCGACCTGTGGTACACCCGGGTGCTCGACCCGAAGAGCCTGGTGGTGACCGGGTTGACGCGGAACGGGGTCTGGCTGATCGAGGACGGGGAGGTCACCTCGCCGGTCCGTGACTTCCGGTTCACCGAGTCCTACCCCCGCGCCTTGGGGCCCGGTCGGGTGCTCGGCCTCGGCCGGCGTCCGGTCCGCCAACCGGACCGGCTGGACGGTGTCTGGTGGGAGGCCCCACCCCTGCGGCTGGCCGAGTGGAACTTCACCGGTGGCGCCTCCGGCTGACCCGACGGCGGCACTCGCCCGGGAGGTCCTGGTGCTGCTCGGCCACCCCGGCGTCACGACGGGACAGCGACCTACTTAACATCGTCACATCGATCATCGTTCCGGGGCTCCTGGGCCGGCCGGACACACGGGACGCCGTCTTGGACGGACGGCAAGCGAAGATCGGCGTAACGTGTGTCACTTAGCTGCGCCGGCGCGCCGGCGTGGTCGTTGGTGTGCGCATGACGTGGCAAGCGGGTGCGGTTTCAACGGTCCGCGTGCCGACCGGAGGAAGTTCCGCCCGCGCGGGTGCGGGCCCCGTCGAGGAGACGACTCGAATGACATCAACGGCAACGAGGCCGCGGGGAGCGCGGGCGCGCGCCGCCATCGCGGCGAAGACGTTGCGCACCGACCGCTGGTGGTTCGCCCCACTGATCACCGTCGTCGGGCTCACCGCCTGGGTCGCGTACGCGACGGTCCGGGTCTACTTGCACAACTGGTACTGGGTCGAGGACTTCCACTACCTGACCCCGTTCTACTCCCCGTGCATCACGGACCGGTGCGTCGAGGGCGCCGCGCACTTCGGACGGATCCTCCCCGACTGGTGGATCATCCCCGAGGCCGCGTTCACCCTGCCCTTCCTGCTGCTGTTCCGGCTGACCTGCTACTACTACCGCAAGGCGTACTACCGGTCGTTCTGGCTCTCGCCGCCGGCCTGCGCGGTCCCGGACGGGCACCAGACCTACAGCGGTGAGACCCGCTTCCCGCTGCTGGGGCAGAACCTGCACCGCTACTTCTTCTACGCCGCCGTGATCATCTCGCTGATCAACTCCTGGGACGCGGTCCTCGCCTTCCACTCGCCGAAGGGCTTCGGATTCGGGCTGGGCAACCTCATCCTGATCGGCAACGTGGTGATGCTCTGGGCGTACACCATCTCCTGCCACTCCTGCCGGCACATCATCGGCGGCCGGCTCAAGCACTTCTCCAAGCACCCGCTGCGCTACCGGGCCTGGACGTTCGTGTCCTGGCTCAACGTCAGGCACATGCAGCTCGCCTGGATCACGCTCGGCACCCTGGCGCTGACCGACTTCTACGTCATGGCGGTCGCGGCCGACTGGATCCCCGACCTGCGGTTCATCAACTAGAGGGCCTGGACATGACGACTACCACTCGCATCGAACGACACCACTACGACGTCGTCGTGATCGGCGCCGGCGGCGCCGGCCTGCGCGCGGCGATCGAGGCCCGGCTGGCCGGCAAGAAGACCGCGATCATCTCGAAGTCGCTCTTCGGCAAGGCGCACACGGTGATGGCCGAGGGCGGCGCCGCGGCCGCCATGGGCAACGTGAACCCACGCGACAGCTGGCAGGTGCACTTCCGCGACACCATGCGCGGCGGCAAGTTCCTGAACAATTTCCGGATGGCCGAGCTGCACGCGAAGGAGTCGCCGCAGCGGATCTGGGAGCTGGAGACGTACGGTGCGCTCTTCGACCGCACCAAGAACGGCAAGATCTCGCAGCGGAACTTCGGCGGCCACGAGTACCCGAGACTGGCGCATGTCGGCGACCGCACCGGCCTGGAGCTGATCCGCACCCTCCAGCAGAAGATCGTCTCGCTGCAGCAGGAGGACAAGCGCGAGTTCGGCTCGTACGACGCCCGGATCCGGGTCTTCGCCGAGACCACCATCACCGAGCTGCTGCTCGACGGCGACCGGGTGGCCGGGGCGTTCGGTTACTACCGGGAGTCCGGCGAGTTCATCCTCTTCGAGGCCCCCGCCGTGGTGCTGGCCACCGGTGGCGTCGGCCGGTCCTACAAGGTCACCTCGAACTCCTGGGAGTACACCGGGGACGGTCACGCGCTCGCGCTGCGTGCCGGGGCGAACCTGATCAACATGGAGTTCCTCCAGTTCCACCCGACCGGAATGGTCTGGCCGCCGTCGGTCAAGGGCATCCTGGTCACCGAGTCGGTCCGCGGCGACGGCGGCGTGCTGCGGAACTCCGACGGCAAGCGGTTCATGTTCGACTACGTGCCCGACGTCTTCCGCAAGCAGTACGCGGAGACCGAGGAGGAGGCGGACCGCTGGTACACCGACCCGGACAACAACCGCCGCCCGCCGGAGCTGCTCCCTCGTGACGAGGTGGCGCGGGCCATCAACAGCGAGGTCAAGGCCGGCCGGGGTACGCCGGCCGGCGGGGTCTACCTCGACATCGCGAGCCGCAAGTCGGCCGACGAGATCCGCCGCCGGCTGCCGTCGATGTACCACCAGTTCAAGGAGCTGGCCGACGTCGACATCACCAAGGAGCCGATGGAGGTCGGCCCGACCTGCCACTACGTGATGGGCGGCGTCGAGGTGGAGCCCGACAGCGGGGCGGCGGTCGGCCACGTACGCGGCCTCTTCGCCGCCGGCGAGGTCTCCGGCGGGATGCACGGCTCCAACCGGCTCGGCGGCAACTCGCTGTCCGACCTGCTCGTCTTCGGCAAGCGGGCGGGCGGTCACGCCGCCTCGTACGCCGACGGTCTGGTCGAGCGGCCGAAGGTGGCGGTACAGGCGGTCGAGGCCGCGGTGGAGACGGCGCTGGCGCCGTTGCAGCGGGACACGGGCGAGAGCCCGTACACCCTCCAGCAGGACCTCCAGGCGGTGATGGGGGACCTGGTCGGCATCATCCGGCGCGAGGGGGAGTTGGCCGACGCCCTGGTCCGCCTCGCCGAGCTGCGCGAGCGGGTGGCGAAGGTGAGCGCGGCCGGCGGGCGGCGCTACAACCCCGGCTGGCACCTGGCGCTCGACCTGCGCAACATGCTCGTGGTCTCGGAGTGCACCGCGAAGGCGGCGCTGGAGCGACAGGAGTCGCGCGGCGGGCACACCCGGGAGGACTACCCGTCGATGGACCCGAAGTGGCGGCGGCTCAACCTGGTCTGCTCGTTGGACGGGGACGCCGTCCGGCTGACCCACAAGCCGCTGCCGAAGATGCGGCCGGAGCTGATCGGGCTGTTCGACCGGGCCGAGCTGGCCAAGTACCTGACCGACGAGGAACTCGCCGAGTTCGACGCCCTCACCGAGGAGGCGAACAACTGATGGGAAGCAAGCGGCAGTTCCGCATCTGGCGGGGCGACGAGACCGGTGGCGACCTGAAGGACTACACGGTCGAGGTCAACGAGGGCGAGGTCGTCCTCGACATCATTCACCGGCTCCAGGCCACCGAGGCGCCGGACCTGGCGTGCCGGTGGAACTGCAAGGCCGGCAAGTGCGGCTCCTGCTCCATGGAGATCAACGGCAAGCCGCGGCTGGGCTGCATGACCCGGATGTCGACGTTCGAGGAGTCCGAGACCGTCACGGTCACCCCGCTGCGCACCTTCCCGGTGATCCGGGACCTGGTCACCGATGTCTCGTTCAACTACGAGAAGGCTCGGGAGACCCCCGCGTTCGCGCCGCCGGCGGACGTGGCGCCCGGCGACTACCGGATGCAGCAGGTCGACGTGGAGCGCTCGCAGGAGTTCCGCAAGTGCATCGAGTGCTTCCTCTGCCAGAACGTGTGCCATGTGATCCGCGATCACGAGGAGAACAAGCCGGCCTTCTCCGGGCCGCGCTTCTTCATCCGCGCCGCGGAACTGGACATGCATCCGCTCGACACCCGGACCGACCGCAAGGAGTACGCGCAGGCGGAGATGGGCCTGGGGTACTGCAACATCACCAAGTGCTGCACCGAGGTCTGCCCCGAGCACATCAAGATCACTGACAACGGGATCATCCCCATGAAGGAACGCGCGGTCGACCGCAGGTACGATCCCCTTGTGAGGCTTGGTAGCAAGATCTTCCGTCGGGGTGAGACGCCCCAGAACAGCGTGACCAGCGCGCGCGCGGCCGGCCCGGCGACGCCCAGCACCAGCGCGGGCTTTCACTCGCACGCCGGTGGCTCGCACGACTCGCGGGCCGAGGCCCAGGCGCAGAGCGGGGTGAACTGGCACCGCGAGGTGCCCCACCCGACCGCGCCGGCGGTGGACGAGCGGGGCAAGCTGCCGCTCACGGAGCTCACCTTCGATCGGGCAGCCGCGCCGTCGCCCTTCGGCGACGACGTGAGCTTCCCGCTCCCTCCGGAGCACCTCAACTTCGCCCACCCGGAGCAGGACAAGCACTGAGCACGTCGACGACAACGATGACGGGGGCCGCGGCACTTGCCGCCGGCCCCCGCTTCTATTCTGCCCAGATGTGCGCTTCGTCATCAGAACGGCCCGTTCGGGCCGGTCACGACGGTTACCGGAGGACCGGTCCCGCAGGCCCGGCCGGCGGGACGGCGACAGGTCAGCCGGCGGCGAGAATGGGACGTAGGGCGGCCACGATGGGAGCATCGGCGGGTAGCCAGGTCACCGAGTCCAGCTCGGCAGCGGAGAGCCAGCGCAGCCCCGAGTGCTCAAGTGGCTGGGGCTCGGCGTCACCGAGCAGGCGCGCGGCGTACACCTTGAGCACCGAGCGTCCGTGGGCCATCTTGACGTCGCGGCCGACTCGGTCGCCGATCTCCACGCGTACGGCCAGCTCCTCGACGCACTCCCGGGCCAGCGCCTCAGGCTCGGACTCCCCCGGCTCGACCTTGCCACCCGGGAACTCCCACATGCCGGCCACCTCCGGCGGTGCGGAACGGGCGCACGCGAGCACCCGCCCGTCCCGGATGATTGCCGCGCCCACGATCACCTTGAGGTCCCGCCGCGCGGCCTGCCCGCCGCCACTCGCCCGTTCGGTCTGCACGGCCGTCCAGCGTGCCAGATCAATCGGCGGTTTGGGTACCGGAACCGGCCGCTAAGTCAGGAAGACCCGGAAGTGTGGGCGTGGACACACGAACGGCAGGGCGAAAGACTAGAAGCCACCGACAAGACACGGGATGGCGACGATTTGGCCACAAGCCGGCAACGGCGCCTGGGAGGTGCGGTGATGCGTGCGCTGTTCAACGGCCGAGCGAAGCAGGACTACCTCTCCGACGCACTCACCCTGCTCCCCGGCTGGACCCGCGAGGGCGAGCAGATCCAGCGCACCCTCGTGATCGACGACAGCCAGCACGCCGCCCTCACGGAACGGGTGAAGGTGGTGGCGGACGCGCTGCACCTGCGGCCGGAGATCAGCCGCCGGGCGGACCACACCCAGATCCGGGTGGGGCACGGAAACGTCCCGCTCAGCGAGGGCGAGGTGCTGCTCGCCGCCCGGATCGAGGACGCCTACCGCACGGTCACCGAATCCTGACCGCCCGGCGTACGCTTCCCGCTCATGACGCAACGGGCGGTCGTCTTCGACATCGGCGGCGTCCTGGAGATCACCCCCTCGATCGGCACCATCGCCCGGTGGGAGCCCAAGTTCGGGCTGCGGCCGGGCGAGATGGCGGAGCGCGCCGGAGACATCTGGGCGGATGGCGCAGTCGGTGCGATCACGCTGGACCAGGTGCACCGACTCCTCGCCGACCGGCTGACCGCCGACGCGGCGCAGGTCGCCGCCTTCCTGAACGACGTCTGGGTGGAGTACCTCGGCACACCCAACACCGAACTGATCGACTACCTCCGGTCGCTGCGCTCCCGCTGCCGGACGGGCATCATCAGCAACAGCTTCGTCGGCGCACGGGAACGTGAGCAGGAGCGATACGGCTTCGCCGACCTCACCGACTGCCTCGTCTACTCGCACGAGGTGGGCATGTCTAAGCCGGATCCCCGTATCTACCTGCTCGCCTGCGAGCGGCTCGGCGTACCGCCGAAGCGGACGCTCTTCCTCGACGACGTACCGGCCGCGGTCGAGGGCGCCCGCGCGGTCGGCATCCACGGGGTCCGCTTCGAGTCGAACACGCAGGCGATCGCCGCGATCGAGGACTGGCTGGGGGCGTGAAAACCTCGTCGTCACCGGAAACCGGCAGTCTTCGGAGGTTGGCGCGCGCTTCCTAACGTGAGGCGCATGGCCAATGCGACGTACGACCGCAAGGAGCAGTTCCAGCAGATCCAGAGTGGGTTGCTCGACGGAGAGCAGATCATCGCCGTCTACGACGCCGTCGGCACCGGCACCGGATTCATCGGCCTCACCGACCGGCGGGTGATCATCCAGGACCGCTCGTTCATCGGCAAGCGGTACGCGATCACCAGCATCCCGTACTCGAAGATCACCAGCGTGAGCGTGGTCAGCAACAAGTCCTGGGGCGGCTCGTTCTTCTCGACGGGCGCGATCGCGATCCACGTCGGCACGCACACCTACGAGGTGGAATTCCGTGGCACGCAGAAGAGCCACCACGTTCACAATGTGATCCTGCACTACATCTCCTGATCGTGAACCACGCGGCGACAAGCGGCGAGTGAGGGGCGGCGACGTGGCGAACGGGGAGTCGGCGCGGTGAGGCACGCGGAGTTCGAAGACCCTCGCCTGGTGCAGGTGTACGACGCGGAATGCCCCTGGGGCCCCGACGACGACTTCTTCCTCGCCGTGGTCGACGAGACGCCCGCTGCCCGGGTGCTCGACCTCGGCTGCGGCACCGGACGGCTGACCATCGCGATGGCGGCGGCCGGTCACACGGTCACCGGCGTCGACCCGGCGCACGCCTCTCTCGCCGCAGCCCGGCGGAAACCCGGTGCCGACCGGGTCACCTGGGTCGAGGGCACGTCGGCCGAATTGCCGACCGACGCGTACGACGTGGCAGTGATGACCAGCCACGTGGCCCAGATCTTCGCCACCCGCGCCCAGTGGGCGGCCACCCTCGCCGATCTGCGCCGGGCGTTGGTGCCCGGTGGCCGGCTGGTCTTCGACTCAAGTGACCCGGCGGACCGGCGCTGGGAGCGGTGGAACCCGGTCGACTCGCGGCGCCGGATCGTCCTGCCGGACGGCCGGAAGGTCGAGGCGTGGACCGAGGTGACGGCGATCGCCGCAGGCGACGTCGGCTTCGAGCACCACTACGTCTTTCCCGACGGCGAGGAACTGCGCAGCTCGGCCACACTGCGCTTCCGCACCGAACGGGACCTGCGCGACTCGCTGCGGGTGGCTGGGTTCTACGTCGAGCACGTCTTCGGTGGCTGGGGGCGCGAGCCGGTCGGTGCGGGCGACGGCGAACTCGTGGTCATCGCCCGCCGCGCGGCGACGCCGGAATAACCGTCGACGGAACGGGAAGAAAAGCCGACCGCTCCGCCGGCCCGGCGCGGACACCGAAGAGCGCGGCAGGTTGTGCGCCGCGCCGGAGCTCAGGTTTCGGGAGAGATGACGATGACCGACCAGCCGGACAGCTACCAGCGGGCGCTCGACACGGCGGAACGGCTCCTGGGTGCCCCGCTCACCCTTCCGCTCGCTCCCGGTGAGCCGGAGGTCGGGCAGGACTTCCGCCGCCTCGCCACCCTGCAGACGTTCGGCGAGTCGTGGCCGCGCCCCGGACTGGACCTCCGGAGCCGGGCCCTCGTCTCCGTCGCCATCGCGGCCGCGCTCGGCACGCATGAGCCGCTGCGTGGGCAGTTGCGGATCGCGCTGCACTCCGGTGTCAGCAAGGAGGAGATCGTCGAGCTCTTCATTCACCTCGCCGCGTACGCCGGCGCGGCCCGTGCCTTCGACTGCTACCAGGTGGCGCTCGCGGTCTTCGGCGAGGGCTGACACACGCCGCGGCGGCACCTAAGATCCGCTGTCGGGGCGGTTCCACCGCGCCGAGCTGATCCGCGCGAGCGCACAGGGGTGTCAGATGCAGGTGACCGTACGGGCGGCGACGGCAGACGACGCGCTGGACCTGGGCGGCCTCCGGTGGCGGCGCCTGACCGAGGAGCGCGGCTACACCGGCACGGACCGTGACGCGTTCCTGCGGCTCTTCTCCACCTGGGTCGCCGATCACCTGTCGAGCCACCTGCCCTTCCTCGCCGAGGTCGACGGCGCGGTGGTCGGGATGGCGTGGCTGATGGTCGCCGACCGGGTGCCGACGCCCGCCGACCGCGCCCGGCGCAGCGGCGACGTCCAGTCGGTGTACGTGGTACCCGAGCTGCGCGACAGCGGGATCGGCGCCGAACTGCTGGAGGCCGTGCTCGCCGAGGCGGGCAAGCTCGACCTGGAGCACGTGACCGTGCACTCCAGCGAGCGCGCGGTGCGGTTCTACCAGCGGGTCGGCTTCCAGCACGACCAGCGCTGGCTCCGCTGGCAGCCGGCCTGACGACCGGTCAGTCCCGCAGAGCGCCGGCGACGTGGAGGAACCGTTCGCCGATCTCGACGACGTCTTCGGCGCTCCATTCGAGGCCGGGCCCGGCGACGGTGACCTCGGCTCTCGACACGCCCGGCACCTCGGTCTCCTGCCAGCCGCCGACGAACCACACCTTTTCCTTCTCGGCGAGCGCCAGCGCCGCGTCGTTGAGCGTCTTTGCCGGATGGGGTAGCCAGAGCCGGAACTGGTGCGTGTGCGGCGGGTCCGGATACACCCGCGCCCCCGGCAGCGTGGCGAGGGCCGCGGCGACCGTCCGGGCGTGTCGGACGTACTCGGGGACGCGCGGCAGCACCCTGTCGAGTCCGGCGAGGGCGCTGAGGGCAGCCGGCCACTGCTGGAACAGCTGACCGCCGTATCGGTGCCGCCAGACCCGCGCGTACGCGGCCAGTTCCGTGGTGCCGGCGAGCACCGCGCCGCTGATGCCGCCGAGCGTCTTGTAGAACGAGACGTAGGTGCTGTCGGCGAGGCCGGCGATCTCGCTGAGGGTGTGCGCCAGGTACGGGGTGGACTCCCAGATCCGTGCGCCGTCGAAGTGCACGCGCGCCCCGATCGCACGCGCCGCGGCGCACGCGGCCACGAGTTCGTCCCAGCTAGGGAGCACGAAACCCGCGTCGCGCAGCGGGAGTTCGAAGACGACGGTGCTCACCGGTTCGGCCAGCGCGCTTATCTCGTCAGCGGTGGGGTTGCGGGGCATGGTCGTCGGCCACGTGCTGCGCAGGCCACCCAGGTGGGCGAGGGCGTGCCGCTCGTGCACCTCCTGGTGCCCGAGCGGGTGCAGGGCGGCCGTGCGACGCCCGCTGCGGTCCGCGCCGTAGCGCAGTGCCACCTGCTGCGCCATCGTGCCCGTGGGGAAGAAGACGGCGGCCTCGGCGCCGAGGAGTTCCGCGACCCGCTCCTCCACCGTGGCGACCGGTCCGTCGCCGTAGAAGTCGGGCTGGCCGTCCAGGTCCCCGCCGGCGGCCAGCGCGGCGAGGTGGTCCCGCATGGTGGCCGGCCGGGCCCCGGAGAGGATTCGGTCGGAGGCCGCCTGAGCGGCCAGCCGGCGCTGCCTTGTGTCGTGCATTCGCAGATCGTCGCAGACGACCCACCCACCGGCGGCAGGTCACTCCCCCGACACCGGTGGTGGACGTGTGGACGCCGCTCCCTGTCGAGCTGCCCCGGATATGGGGCGTCCCATTTCCGGGGCGGCTCGACAGGATCTCAGCGCGGGTCGCGGGCGGCCGCCGACACGCGTCCGGCCCCGCGACCGGCCGCCGGCCTCACCGTGCGCCTGGCTCGGATCGCTGCTGCGGAGACCGGCCGGATTCAGACGTTGAAGCGGAACTCCACGACGTCGCCGTCCTGCATGACGTACTCCTTGCCCTCGATCCGGACCTTGCCGGCCGCCTTGGCGGCGGCCATGCTCCCGGCCGCGACCAGGTCGTCGTAGGAGACCACCTCGGCCTTGATGAAGCCGCGCTGGAAGTCGGAGTGGATCACACCGGCGGCCTCCGGCGCGGTCGCGCCGATCGGGACGGTCCAGGCCCGCGCCTCCTTGGGACCGGCCGTGAGGTACGTCTGGAGCCCGAGCGTGCGGAACCCGACCCGGACCAGCTGGTCCAGGCCCGGCTCGTTCTGCCCGATCGACTCGAGCAGCTCGCGGGCCTCGTCCTCCGGCAGGTCCACCAGCTCCGACTCGATCTTGGCGTCCATGAAGATCGCCTCCGCCGGGGCGACGAGCGCACGCAGCTCGTCGAGGAACTCGCCGTTGCCGAGCTCGGCCTCGTCGACGTTGAAGACGTAGAGGAACGGCTTCGTGGTGAGCAGGTGCAGCTCCCGCAGGTGTTCCAGCTCGATGCCCGCGTCCTTGGCGCCCGCGTACAGGGTGACGCCGGTGTCCAGCAGCTCGACGGCCTTCTTCGCGGCGGTCAGCGCGGCGGCGCGGTCCTTGCGGAGCTTGGCCTCCTTCTCCAGCCGCGGCACCGCCTTCTCCAGCGTCTGGATGTCGGCCAGGATCAGCTCGGTGTTGATCGTCTCGATGTCGTCGGCTGGGGACACCTTGCCGTCGACGTGCACCACGTTCGGGTCGGAGAAGGCGCGGACCACCTGGCAGATCGCCGAGGCGTCCCGGATGTTCGCGAGGAACGCGTTGCCTCGGCCCTGCCCCTTCGAGGCGCCGCGCACCAGGCCGGCGATGTCGACGAACGACACCGGCGCGGGCAGCACCTTCTGCGAGCTGAAGATCTCGGCGAGCTTGTGCAGCCGCTCGTCGGGCAACCCGACAACGCCGACGTTGGGCTCGATCGTGGCGAACGGGTAGTTCGCCGCGAGCACGTCGTTCTTGGTCAGCGCATTGAACAGGGTGCTCTTGCCGACGTTGGGCAGGCCGACGATGCCGATGGTGAGACTCACGACGAGCCAGCTTACGCCGACGACCTCCGCCCCCGGGAACGCGGTGCGGTGTTCGCGCGGCGGGTCGTCGGACCGGGTCGTCCTTGCCGGACGGGGACGCCGGAACTGCCACGCCCCGGTCGGTCAGGCCTCGAGCAGGCGCGGGGTGATGACGGTCTCCGATACGGTGCCGTTCGCGGCCCGGCTCACCTCGTACGCCGAGACGCCCTCCCGGTCCGCGACCGCCTCGACCAGCTTGTCGCGCCGGTAGACGAGACCGACGCCGTCGTCGGTGCAGTGCGAGACGGGCAGCGTGCCGTCGCCGACCAGCCGGTGGATCAGGGGGCGGCGCTGCTCCTCGCTGTCGTAGTGCACGCCGTTGCCGTACGGCAGCCAGCCGAGCCCGTCGGTGTACGCCCGCAGCTGCGGCCCGAAGCTGTCGGTGGCACCGCCCTTGTGCCAGCAGATCGAGCCGGCGGAGACCCCGCCCAGGACCACCCCGGCCTGCCAGCACTCGTGCAGGATCTCGTCGAGGCCGTGCACCCGCCAGACCGCGAGCAGGTTGGCCACGCTGCCGCCGCCGACCCAGATGACGTCCTGGGCGAGCAGGTGGGCGCGGATGTCGTCGACGTTCGGCATCGGGAAGAGCGCCAGGTGCGACATGCGGAACCGGGTGCCCGCGAAGGCACCGTAGAGCGCGGTGAACGTGGTGGGCTGGTCGCCGACCGCCTGCCCCAGGTAGCAGATGCGCGGTTCCGGTCCGGCCTGGGCCAGTTCCGCGGCGAGCTCGAAGATCGGCCCCGGCCGCAGGTCGTACGGCCCGCGGCGGCGGCTGAAGAAGCCCATGCTGGTGGCGAGGATGGTCGGTTCGCTGGCGGGCACGGTCGTCCTTCCGTCGAGTCCGCCACCCATCCTGCCCCAGCCCGCGCCACCGGCCGGGAGGCGGGTCGGGGTCCGCGCCGGGCTCAGCGCCCGCCGTCGGCGGCGCCGGCGAGCAGGGTACGGAGCAGGTCGGCGAGGCGCTCCTGGTCCTCCGGCGGCAGGGTGTCCAGCACCCGGCGCTGGACGGCCAGCCCGGCCTCGGCGGCCTCCTCGATCACCCGTCGGCCGTTCTCGGTGAGGGTGACCTGAAGGCCGCGCCGGTCGGTCGGGTCGGGTGAACGGCGGACCAACCCGGCCCGCTCCAGCCGGTCCAACCGGCCGGTCATGCCGCCGGAGGTGAGCATCAGCGACGCGGTGAGCGCCTTCGGTGCCAGGGTGTACGGCTCACCGGAGCGGCGCAGCGCGGCGAGCACGTCGAACTCGCCCCGGCCGATCCCCCAGCGGGCGTAGACGCGCTCCTGCTCGTCGCCGACCAGCCGGGCCAGCCGGTAGATCCGGCCGAACACGGCCATCGGCTCGGGACGCATGCCGGGGCGCTCCCGCCGCCACTGCTCGACGATGCCGTCCACGTCGTCCCGGGTCACCCGCTTCGCCACATCCGGATTCTGCCGCACTCCGCACTTCCGATCTCTCTTAGCTATAAGTATCTTAGCAGTAAGCTTCTTAGTCGTGAGGAGTTGCCATGGAGCGCCGCTGGGCCGACGTGCTGCTGACCGCTGCCGCCCCCACCGCCTGGGGCACGACCTACCTGGTGACCAGTGAACTACTGCCGCCCGGCCACCCGATCTGGTCCGGCGCGCTGCGGGCTCTCCCGGCCGGGCTGCTGCTGCTCGCGCTGACTCGACGCCTCCCCCATGGCCGCTGGTGGTGGCGCTCCGCCGCGCTCGGGGCGCTCAACATCGGCGCGTTCTTCCCGCTGCTGTTCCTCGCCGCGTACCGGCTGCCCGGCGGCACCGCCGCGGTACTCGGCGCCGTACAGCCGCTGATGGTCGCCGGACTGACCATGCTGGTGCTCCGCGAGCGCCCCCGCGCCCTGGCCGCCGCCGTCGTCGCGCCGCTGGGCGTGACCCTGGTGGTGCTGCGCCCCGACGCCGGCCTGGACCCGGTGGGCGTCACGGCCGGACTCGCCGGCGCCGCCGCGATGGCGGCCGGCCTGGTGCTGACCCGCCGCTGGGGACGCCCCGACGGGGTGGGCACGCTTACCGTCACCGGCTGGCAGCTCACCGCCGGCGGGCTGATGGTGGTGCCGCTCGCCCTCCTCGCGGAGGGCTGGCCGCCGGCGCCCGACCTGCCGGCCCTCGCCGGGTACGCGTGGCTCACGCTGGCCGGCACCGCGCTCGCGTACGCGGTGTGGTTCCGGGGAGCCGCCCGCTTGCCAGTCACCCAGGTGTCGCTGCTCGGCGCGCTCAGCCCGCTGACCGCCGCAGTGCTCGGCTGGGTGGTGCTCGACCAGTCGTTCACAGGCTTGCAGCTCGCCGGGTTCGCCCTCGCAGTCGGCGCCACCGCGCTGGGCCAGCGCCCGTCCCGGGACGACGGCCGGCTCCGGCCGGCCGCGCCGCGCCGTCTTCGCCTCAGCCGCGCCGGAGCTGGCGCGGCACGATCGCCCCGAACGGCCGGACCGACCCGGTGGACGCGAGCGGCTCCTCGCTCGGCAGGCCCTGGAACAATTCAGGTGGACGGTCATCCGGAGGCAGCTCGCGGAACGCGGCGAGCGGCAACGTGAACCGGTCCTCCGCCGCCGGCCCGGCCGCCTGGGACTCACGGAGCATCCAGCGCACCTCGTCGGCGGTCCAGCCCAGCCCGGAGCGGCCGGCGATGTTCCGGACGAGACGCAGGCCGGGCCGGGTGTCGTCGTCGTAGAAGCGCATGCACCAGTGGTGTGCCCACATGCCGAGCGCCCGGAGCCCGTCGGCGTCGAGCGAACGGACCAGCCGACCGCAGGCGGTGTCAGCGAAGGAGCGGGTGGGGTCGTCGGCACGGTCCCGCTCGATCGCACCCACGGCAGCCGGCGCCACGGCGCGCATCCGGCGGTAGAAGCCCTGGAGCACGGCCCGGTCCAGCGGAGGATGGTCGCTCCGCGTCGTTCCCGGACCCGCCACGCTCGCCATCGCCGTACCCCTTCTTGAGTTGGTGGCCGGACGGTACCTCCCACTACCGACACTTTCGACGGCGAGGGCGGAACCACCCAGACGGACCCGGACGTCGCACGGCCGGGGCTACCGGCGGCAACGCCCGGTCGAGCTTCAGTCGCTCGCACCCTTTCCCGCGTCCGCCCGGGCCTGCGGGGCGCGTAGCCGCCGGTGGCTCCAGTCGATCAGCGGCTGGAGCAGCGACATCAACTCCTGGCCGTCGGCGCTGGGGGCGTAGCGGATCTGGACCGGGGAGGACGGAATCACCGTCCGCTCGACCAGGCCGTCGGACTCGAGTTCCTTGAGTCGCTGGGCGAGGAGCCGGTCGGAGATGCCGGTCACGGCGGCCCGGTACTCCCCGAACCGGCGTGCGCCACGCATCCCGGCCAGCAGGATCGCCCCGGTCCACCGCCGGCCGACCAGCTCGAGGGAGTCCTGGAAGACCCGGCAACCGGCGTCGTCGATGTTCTGGTAGCGCCGCAGGGCGGCAACCTCCGCACTCATCACTTACCAAAGGTTAGTAACTAACCTAGGGTTTGCCCACCCTGTGGTCGGTCCCCACGCTTGGTTCCATGACCGACTACCGCCAAGCGATCACCTTCGGCCTGAGCCTCGACCCGTCAAGCGAGAAACTTCCCGAAACGCGACATCTGGCCCGCGCCGCCGCGGCGAGCGGCTTGGCGTACCTGGCCGTACAGGACCACGCCTACCAGCCTGGACACCTCGACACCTGGACACTGATCAGCCACCTCGCCGCCGAGACCGATCGGATCTCGTTCCTCACCGACGTGGCCGACCTGCAACTGCGCCCACCGACCATGCTCGCCAAGGCCGGCGCGTCGCTGAGCGTGCTCACCGGCGGCCGAGTCGTCCTCGGCATCGGCGGCGGCCCCAGCTCGGACGCCGTCGCGGCAATGGGCGGCCCCCGGCGCAGCGGCGCGGAGACGATCACGTACATCGCGGAAGGGCTGCAGATCATGCGCCGGGCGTTGGCCGGGGACGCCGTCCAGTACCTCGGCGAGCAGCACACGGTCGAGGGGTACCGGGCCGGACCGGTGCCACCCACGCCCGTGCCGCTCTGGCTCGGCGGTCAGCGGCCCCGCATGCTGAAGGTCGCCGGCCGGTACGCCGATGGCTGGATCTCGCCGCTCAACATCTACGTGCCGCCCGCCGAAGTGCCGGCCCGGCAGCAGATCATCGATGACGCCGCCCGCGCCGCCGGCCGCGCCCCGACCGAGATCCGCCGCATCTACAACGTCATCGGCGCGATCGGCCCGAACGGCGGCGGCACCGGCCTCGTCGGCGACGCCCAACTCTGGGTCGACACCCTGACCCGGTGGGCGGTCGACCTCGGCTTCGACACGTTCATCTTCTGGCCGACCACGTCGCCGCGCTCGCAACTGCGTGCGTTCGCCGACCGGGTGGTCCCGGCCGTCCGTGAGCAGGTACGCGAGATCAGGGAGCAGCGATGATTGCCCTTCCCGAGTCACTGAGCGGCAGGCTCGTCACACCCGGCGACCGCCGGTACGCGACGTTGCGCTCGACGTACACCACCCGGCACTCCCCGGCCGAGGTGCTGCTGCCGCAGACCGCACGGCAGGTGGTCGACGCCGTCCGGTACGCCCGGGAACGGGGACTGGCCGTCGCGGTACGCAGCGGCGGACACGGCCTCGCCGGCACCTCGTTCAACGACGGCGGCTTGGTGATCGACCTCTCCGCCCTGAACCGGGTCGACGTGCTCGACGAACGGTCCCGGCTGGTCCGGGTCGAGGCGGGCGCGCGCTGGGCGGTGGTGGCGAAGACACTGGCCCCGTACGGCCTGGCGATCAGCTCTGGCGACCACGGCAACGTGGGCGTGGGCGGGCTCGCCACCGGCGGCGGCGTCGGCTGGCTGGTCCGCCGGTTCGGGCTGACCATCGACCGGGTCAGGGCGGTGGAGGTGGTGCTCGCGGACGGGACGCTGATCCGCGCGGACGCCGAGCACGAGCCCGAACTGTTCTGGGTCGTTCGCGGCGCCGGGGCGGGCGTCGGGGTCGTGGTGGCGTTCGAGATCGAGGCCGAGGAGATCCGTAACGTCGGGCTGGCGCAGCTCGCCGTCGAGGCCACCCCGGACGGCGCCCCGGTACGGCAGTGGGCGGAGCACCTGGCGCAGGCTCCCCGGGAGTTGAGCAGTGCCGCCGTGCTCTTCCCGTACGGCCGTTCCATCGTCATGCAGATCACCGCGGTGGTGGCCGCCGAGAGCATGCGCCGGGCGCGCCCGCTCATCGAACCGCTGCTCGCCATCGGCCGACTGCTGGAGCAACGCACCGATCTCGTGCCCTACCCGGCCCTGGTGCCGACCAGTCACCTGCATGCGAACGTCGGACAACAGCCGAGCCTGACCACCAACAGCCTGCTCACCATGGACGACACCGCCGCCCGGGCGATCATGCGGGCGGCGGCCGGCCCGGAGCGGACGCTGGTGCAGTTGCGATCGGTGGGCGGCGCGGTCAACGATGTCGCCCCGACGGCGACGGCGTACCCACACCGGCACCAGGACACCCTGGCCGTCGGCTCGGTCTTCCCGCCGCTGGACGGACCCGCTCTGGACGCCGCCTGGCGTGGAGTCGCGGCGCGCTCCGACGGCGCGTACGTCAACTTCGAGAGCCGGCCGGACCGGGCGGCGTTCGACCGGATCTACCCCGGCGAGACCGGCCGGCGGGTGGCGGAACTGTGGCAGCGGTACGACCCGGACGCCGTGTTCCGCCCCGCACTGTTGGACGCTCGGCGGGACCGTACGGGCGACCGCAGGCGCTGACGACGGACCCGGGCGGCACGGTGGCTGATCGGGCGGTACGGCCACGTCCGATTCCCGCCAGCCGACGCCGCGCCGGTGGGGGCATCATCGGTGCGTGGAGTTGGACTTCGAGCGGTGCTACCGGGCGGTCGACAGCCGTGACCAGCGGTTCGACGGCTGGTTCTACACCGGCGTGACGTCGACCGGGATTTACTGCCGGCCGTCCTGCCCGGCCACCACGCCGAAGCGGCAGAACGTCCGGTTCTTCCCGTCCGCGGCGGCGGCGCAGGGTGCGGGACTGCGCGCCTGCCGCCGCTGCCGGCCCGACGCCGCGCCCGGCTCACCCCAGTGGGACGTCCGCGCCGACGTGGTCGGCCGGGCCATGCGGCTGATCGCGGACGGCGTGGTCGACCGGGAGGGTGTGCCGGGGCTGGCCACGCGGCTCGGTTACACCGAACGGCACCTGCACCGGATGCTGCACGCCGAGGTCGGGGCGGGGCCGCTCGCGCTGGCCCGGGCGCAGCGGGCGCAGACCGCCCGGATCCTGATCGAGACGACCGGGCTCGGCATGGCCGAGGTCGCGTTCGCGGCGGGGTTCGGCAGCGTACGGCAGTTCAACGACACCGTCCGGGAGGTCTACGGCGTAGCACCGACGGAGCTGCGCCGGTCCCGCGGCCAGCGGCGCGTCGCGGGCGGCGCGGGGACGATCGCGCTCCGGCTCGCGTACCGCCCGCCGCTGCACGCCACCGCGTTGCTGGACTTCCTCGCGCTGCGTGCGCTGCCGGGGGTCGAAGAGGTCCGGGACGGGACGTACCACCGGGGGCTGCGGTTGCCGCACGGCTCGGGCGAGGTGGCGCTGACGCCGGCGGACGGTTACGTGTCGGCGGTGCTACGCCTGACCGACATGCGTGACCTGTCCCCGGCGGTGGCCCGCTGCCGCCGCCTGCTCGACCTGGACGCGGACCCGGAGGCCGTGGACGGCACGCTCGGCGCGGACCCCGCGTTCGCCGCCGCCGTCGCGGCCGAGCCGGGCATCCGGCTGCCCCGCTCGGTGGACGGCTTCGAGATGGCGGTACGCGCGATCGTCGGTCAGCAGGTCTCGGTGTCCGCCGCCCGTACGACCCTGGCCCGCCTCCTGGCCCACGCCGCCGCCGAGGCCAACCCCGTTGATCATGAGGTTGACGGCCTTGTGGATCTCCGTAACGCCCGCCAACCTCATGATCACGGCGCGCTCGGCGACCTGGAGCGGGGGTTGCGGGGGTTTCCGGGCGCGGAGCAGATCGCGGGGTTGCCGGACTCGGCGTTCCGGATGCCGGCGGGGCGGCGGGAGACGATCCGGGGGCTGGCCCGGGCGGTGGCCGAGGGCGAGCTCGAACTCGCGCCCGGCGGGGACCGGGAGGAGACCGTCCGGCGGCTGATGGCGCTGCCCGGAGTCGGCCCCTGGACCGCCGGATACGTCGCGATGCGCGCGCTCGGCGACCCCGACGTCCTGCTCCCCACCGACCTGGCCGTTCGGCGCGGCGCGGCCGCGCGCGGCCTGCCCGACGACCCGAAGACCCTGGCCGCGTACGCGGACCGCTGGCGACCCTGGCGGTCCTACGCGGTGATCAGACTCTGGAGAACCGTATGAACACTGTAGACAGTGCCGTGCTGGCCACCCCGGCCGGCCCGCTGAGCATCCTGGCCGGCACCGACGGGGCGGTTCGGGCGGCCGGTTTCACCGACGCCCCCGAGGCCCTGCTGCCACTCGTCCACCCGGCGCTACGGGCACCGCTCCGGCACCGGACCGACCTCGGCCCGGTGACCACGGCCGTCCGTTCCTATCTCGACGGTGACCTGACCGCTATCGACGCGGTACCCGTCGAGCAGCGCACCGGCGGCGAGTTCCTGACGCACGCCTGGCAGGTGCTGCGTGACGTGAAGCCGGGCGAGCCGGTGACGTACACCGGATTCGCCGGGCTCGCCGGACGACCGCTGGCCGTACGGGCCGCCGCGGCGGCCTGCGCCCGCAACGCGGCCGCGCTGTTCGTGCCCTGCCACCGGGTGCTGCGTACCGACGGGACCCTCGGCGGCTACCGCTGGGGGCTCGACGTGAAGAAGTGGCTTCTCGGTCATGAGCGGCGGTTGACGGCAAGCTGACACCGGCGCGGAGCGCGGTTGACGCTACCGTCGGGTAGTGCCTGCGGAGAGCGACGGCGACCCGTCCGCCCGGGTCGCCGCGGGCCCCCACCCGGTGCACAACCTCTGGCGGCTGCGCCGCTACCTGCGCCCGTACGCGACCGAGTTCGCCTGGGTGCTGCCCGCGGCGTTGGCCGCAACCGGGGCGGGCATCGCCGTACCGCTCGTGGTGCAGCGGGTCGTGGACGGGCCGGTGGCCCGGCGGGACCCGGTCGGTCTGCTCCAGCTCGGCGCTCTCGCGCTGCTGCTGGGACTGGCCGAGGCGGCGCTCATCTTCATCCGCCGCTGGGTGCAGTCCTCCTCCGCCGTCGGCATGGAGGCGGCGCTGCGGGCCGACCTCTACGCCCACCTGCAACGGCTGCCGGCGAGCTTCCACGACCGGTGGCAGTCCGGCCAGTTGCTCTCCCGGATCACCAGCGACCTGTCGGTGATCCGGCGGTTCCTCTCCTTCGGCCTGCTGTTCCTCGTGCTCAACGTGTTGACCTACGCGGTCGTGGTGGTGCTGCTGATCCGCCTGCACCCGGCGTTGGGGCTGCTGGTGGCCGCCAGCGCGGTGCCGCTGTTCCTGATCACCCGCCGGTTCGCCCGGCAGTACCATGCCGCGTCCCGGCGCATGCAGGACCAGCAGGGCGACGTGGCCACCCTGGTCGAGGAGACCGCGCAGGGTCTGCGCACCATGCGGGCGTACGGGCGGGGTCCGCAACTGGCCGCCCGCTTCGGCGTCGCCGCCCGCACCCTGCACGACACCGGGGTCGGCAAGGGTCGGCTGCTGGCCCGCACCTCGGCCCTGCTCGACCTGGTGCCGAACCTGACCCTGGGCGTGGTGCTGGCCGCCGGGGCGGCCGCCGCCGCCCGAGGCGTACTGACGATCGGCGAGCTGGTCGCGTTCGTGAGCCTCCAGCTCATGCTCATCTGGCCGGTGCAGTCACTGGGCTGGATCATCGCGAACGGTCAGGAGGCGGCGACCGCCGCGGACCGGGTCCAGGAGGTGCTCGACACTCCCCCACGGATCGTCGACTCGCCCGGCGCCATCGCGCTGCCCCGCTCGGCCGTACGCGGTCGGCTGAGCTTCGAGCACGTGTCGTTCGCCTACCCGGGCGCGTCGGCGCCGCTGCTGCGGGACGTCGACCTGACCGTCGAGCCGGGCGAGACGCTCGCCCTGGTCGGTGCGACCGGCTGCGGCAAGAGCACACTGCTCTCGCTGGTGCCGCGGCTGCACGACGTGACCGGCGGCCGGATCACCCTGGACGGGCACGACCTGCGGGAGTTGCGGCTCGACTCGCTGCGCCGGCTCGTCGGGGTGGCGTTCGAGGAGCCCATCCTCTTCTCCATGTCGGTCCGGGAGAACCTCACCCTGGGCCGCCCCGACGCCGGTGAGGAGGAGATCCGGGCGGCGCTCGCGCTCGCCCAGGCCGACTTCGCGGACGACCTGCCGTGGGGGCTCGGCACCCGGATCGGGGAGCAGGGGTTCTCCCTCTCCGGCGGGCAGCGGCAGCGGCTGGCGCTGGCCCGCGCGGTGCTGGGCCACCCCGCACTGCTCGTCCTCGACGACCCGCTCTCGGCACTCGACGTACAGACCGAGGCGCTGGTGGAGGCGGCCTTGAAACGGGTGCTGCGCGACTGCACCGCGCTGCTCGTCGTACACCGGCCGTCGACCATCGCGCTGGCCGACCGGGTGGCGCTCATCGAGGACGGCCGCGTCACCGCGGTCGGCCGGCACTCGGAACTGCTCGCCACCGTCCCGGCATACCGCACCCTGCTCTCCGCCGAACCCCCGGACACCGCGCAGCCCGCCGGAACTGTGGCGGACGCCGGGAAACCGCCGACCGCGGACGCACCACCCGGGAGGAACGCGCCATTCTCCGGTGGTACGCCCGACGGGAGCGGGTTGGTGCGGTCGTGACGATCAAAGTGGCCGGCCGGGGTGGCCGGTGGCGGCTGCGGGCCCGCCGTCCGCCCGCGCCGGCGGCCCCGCCACCCGGTACGCGGGACTCCCCAGCGCCCGGCGCTGACGCGCCAACCGAGGCGGCGGGGGCGGCACCGGCCGGCAGCGATGACACCGAACTGTCCCGGTGGCGCGGGCAGGCCACTGATCCGGACGCCGACCGCAGCCGCGCCGAGGAGAACACGCCGGAGGCGCTCGCCCGGCTACGCGTACAAAGTCGTGTGCTCCTGGCGGACCTGCTACGCCCGCACCGGGGCCGCCTCGCCGCGGCGGTGGCGCTGCTGCTCGCCCAGAACGGCGCCGCGATGGCCGGGCCGTACCTCGTCATGCTCGGTATCGACCAGGGCATCGCGCCCCTGCGGGCGGGCGACCCCCGGCCGCTGGTCGCCGTGGCCGGCGCGTTCGGGGCGGCGGCGCTGACCGAGTACGCGGCCCGCCGCGGCTTCCTCACCCTCTCGGCGCGGATCGGCCAGGCCGTCCTGCTCGACCTCCGCCAACGGGTGTACGCGCACTTCCTGCGCCTGTCGGTGGCCTTCCACGAGCGGTACACGTCCGGCCGGATGGTCTCCCGGCTCACCAGCGACCTGGACTCGATCGCCGAGCTGGCCGACGGTGGCATCGACAGCCTCGTGCTCGCCGTGCTCTCCATCGTCTCCGTGGCCGCCATCCTGCTCTGGCTCGACCTTCCGCTGGCCGCCGTGACCCTGCTCGCCTTCCCGTTCCTGTTCTGGCTGTCCCGCTGGTTCGCGCGGGCCTCGGCCGGGGCGTACCGGCGGACCCGCGAGGCGGTGGCCCTCGTCATCGTCCACTTCATCGAGTCGATGCACGGCATCCGTGCCGTCCAGGCGTACCGGCGCGAGCCGCGCAACCAGCGCATCTTCGTCGCGCTCAGTGACGAGTACCGCCGGTCGAGCCTGCGCACCTTCCGGCTGATCGCCACGTACTCACCGGCCATCAAGGTGATCGGCAACGTGACCGTGGCCGCGGTGCTCTGCTACGGCGGCTGGCGGGTGCTCGGCGGGCGGACCGAGATCGGGGTGCTCGCCGCGTTCCTGCTCTACCTCCGGCGTTTCTTCGAGCCGATGCAGGAACTCAGCCAGTTCTACAACTCGTTGCAGTCCGCCACCGCGGCGTTGGAGAAGCTCGCCGGCGTGCTCGACGAGCGGCCGACCGTCGCCGAACCGGCCACGCCGGTCCCGCTGCCGCACGGCCCCGGCCACGGCGAGCTGAGGTTCCGTACGGTCTGCTTCGGCTACCGCACCGGCGCGGCCATCCTCACCGACCTGGAGCTGACCGTGCCGGCCGGGCAGACCGTCGCCCTGATCGGACCGACCGGCGCCGGCAAGTCGACGATCGCCAAGCTGGTCGCCCGGTTCTACGACCCGGTCACCGGCACGGTCAGCCTGGACGGCGTCGACCTCCGCGACGTGGCCGACGCCGACCTGCGCCGGGCCGTGGTCCTGGTGACCCAGGAGAACCACCTGTTCACCGGCACCGTCGAGGAGAACATCAGGTTCGGCCGCCCGGACGCCGACGACGACGCCGTGCGGACGGCCGCGCGCGCGGTCGGGGCGCACGACTTCATCGCCGCCCTGCCCGACGGGTACGCCACCCAGGTGCACCGGCGCGGCGGGCGGCTCTCCGCCGGGCAGCGGCAGCTGGTCGCGTTCGCCCGGGCCTTCCTGGCCGATCCGGCCGTACTGGTGCTCGACGAGGCGACCTCGTCACTGGACGTGCCGACGGAACGGCTCGTACAGCGGGCTCTCGGCACGATCCTGCGAGACCGGACGGCGCTGGTCATCGCGCACCGGCTCTCCACCGTGGAGATCGCCGACCGGGTGCTCGTGCTCGACGGCGGACGGATCGTCGAGGACGGCCCGCCCGATCAGCTCGCCGAGGCGGGCGGCCGGTACGCCGCCCTGCGCCGGCAGTGGCAGGACTCTCTCCGCTGACCGGGAGGGTTCACCAGCGGTCGACGTGCAGTACCTCGTCCAGCGGCTGCCGGATCGCCGGGCGGAAACCTTCACCGGTGTACCAGGCGGTCGGGACCAGCGCCGCCTGGCGTACCTCCTCGGGAAGGCCGAGCAGCTCGGCCACCTCCGCCTCGTACACCAGATGCAGGGTGGTCCAGGCGGTGCCGAGGCCGCGCGCCCGCGCCGCGAGCATGTAGCTCCACACCGCCGGCAGCAACGATCCCCACAGTCCGGCCTGGTTGCCGGCGGCGAACTCACCGCCGCCGGGCAACCGCAGGCACGGCACCAGCAGCACCGGCACCTGCCCCATGCGGTCGCCGAGCCAGGCCAGGCTCTCGGTCACCCGGCGCTGCACCGCCGCCCGGGCCGGGTCGTCCGCGAAGAGGCGGTCCGCCGAGGACTCCGAGTCGAGGTACGCCCGCACCGCCCGCTGGTAGAGCAGGCCGATCTCGGCCCGCAGCATCGGATCGGTGACCAGCACGAAGTGCCACCCCTGCCGGTTGGAGCCGCTGGGCGCCTGCAACGCGATCTCCAGGCACTCACGAACCAGCTCCATGGGCACCGGGCGGGTCAGGTCCAGCCGGCGACGGACCGTACGGGTGGTGGTGAGCAACTCGTCGGGGCTCAGCGGAAGCGTCGGCACGAATTGCATCGTGTCACGCGTCAACCGCGTGGTCCGGCCGTTGGCGGCTGCCTACGATCGCAGGATGACTGATACGGCGAGTAGGGCGCGCACCGGCGTCCCCGAGCGTCCGACCCTGGACGGCATCGAGGAGACGTGGGCGCGTCGCTGGCAGGAGGAGGGCACGTACGCGTTCGACCGGGCGAAGCAGCGGTCCGACGTGTACTCCATCGACACGCCACCGCCCACCGTATCGGGCGAGCTGCACATGGGGCACGTCTTCTCGTACACGCACACGGACACTGTTGCCCGGTTCCAGCGGATGCGCGGCAAGGCCGTGTTCTACCCGATGGGCTGGGACGACAACGGCCTGCCCACCGAGCGCCGGGTGCAGAACGTCTACGGCGTGTGGTGCGATCCCGAGCTGCCGTACGACCCGGCCTGGCGTCCGCCGGCCACCCCGGTGACCGACGAGGCCCGCAAGAACCCGACCCCGATATCCCGGCGTAACTTCATCGAGCTCTGCGAACGGCTCACCGTCGCCGACGAGCAAATCTTCGAGGCGCTGTGGCGGCGGCTCGGCCTGTCGGTGGACTGGTCGTACACGTACACCACGATCGGTCGGATTGCGCGGGCCACCAGCCAGCGGGCGTTCCTGCGCAACCTGGCGCGGGGCGAGGCGTACCAGGCGGAGGCGCCGACGCTCTGGGACGTCGGCTTCGCCACGGCGGTGGCACAGGCCGAGCTGGAGGACCGGGAGCGGCCGGGCGCGTTCCACCGGCTGCGGTTCACCGGCCCGGGCGGGCGCGAGGTGCTGATCGACACGACCCGGCCGGAGTTGCTGCCGGCCTGCGTGGCCCTGGTCTGCCACCCCGACGACGAGCGGTACGCCGACCTGGTGGGCGCGACCGTGCGCAGCCCGCTGTTCGGGGTGGAGGTGCCGGTGCACGCGCACCCGCTCGCCGACCCGGCCAAGGGCACCGGCATGGTGATGGTCTGCACGTTCGGCGACCTCAACGACGTGACCTGGTGGCGCGAGCTGCGACTCGACACCCGGGTCGTGATCGGGCGGGACGGCCGGCTGCTGCCGGAAACCCCGGCCGGCGTGCCGGCACAGCCGTACGCGGCGCTGGCCGGGCAGACCGTCAACGGCGCCCGCCGCGAGATCGTCGGGATGCTGGCCGACGCGGGTGACCTGATCGGCGAGCCACGTGCCATCACCCACCCGGTGAAGTTCTACGAGCGCGGCGACCGGCCGCTGGAGATCGTCTCCACCCGGCAGTGGTACCTGCGCAACGGCGGACGAGACGCGCAACTGCGCGAGGAACTGCTCGCCCGGGGCCGGGAGCTGCACTGGGTGCCGGAGCACATGCGGCACCGTTACGACCACTGGGTGGGCGGGCTGACCGGCGACTGGCTGGTCAGCCGGCAGCGCTTCTTCGGGGTGCCGGTGCCGGTGTGGTACCGGCTCGACGACGCTGGCGAGCCGGACCGGTCCCAGCCTCTCACGCCGGACGAGTCCGCGCTGCCTGTTGACCCTTCCAGTGACGCGCCGGCCGGATACGACGAGTCCCAGCGCGGCCGGCCCGGCGGTTTCGTCGGTGACCCGGACGTGCTGGACACCTGGGCCACCTCGTCCCTCAGCCCGCAGATCATCGGCGGCTGGGAGACCGACCCGGACCTGTTCGACCGGGTCTTCCCGATGGACCTGCGGCCGCAGGGGCACGACATCATCCGCACCTGGCTCTTCTCCACCATCGTCCGCTCACATCTGGAGCACGGTGTGCTCCCGTGGCGGGACGCGGAGCTGTCCGGCTGGATCCTCGACCCGGACCGGAAGAAGATGTCGAAGTCCAAGGGGAACGTGGTGACCCCGATGGCGCTGCTGGAACAGAGCGGCTCCGACGCGGTGCGGTACTGGGCGGCCAGCGGTAAGCCCGGCATGGACCTGGCGTTCGACCCGGCCCAGATCAAGATCGGCCGACGGCTGGCGACCAAGGTGCTCAACGCGTCGAAGTTCGCCCTCGGACTGGGTGCCGGCGACGCGCTGCGCGCCGCCGCCACCGAGCCGCTGGACCGCGCCATGCTCGCCGAACTCTCCGGAGTGGTCACGGCGGCGACGACCGCCCTCGAGGCGTACGACCACACCGCCGCGCTGCTGGCCACCGAGTCGTTCTTCTGGCGCTTCTGCGACGACTACATCGAACTGGTCAAGGAGCGCGCCTACGGCTCCGGGCCGGCGGCCGACTCGGCCCGGGCGGCACTGGCCACCGCCCTCTCGGTGCAGTTGCGGCTCTTCGCCCCGGTGTTGCCGTTCGTCACCGAGGAGGTCTGGTCGTGGTGGCGGTACGGCTCGGTGCACCGGGCGCCGTGGCCGACGATGTACGAGGTGGGCCGGGCGATCGAGGGTGAGGGGGATCCGGAGCTGCTGCGGATCGCCGGGGAGGCGCTCAGCCAGGTGCGCCGGGCCAAGTCCGAGCGGAAGCTCTCGATGCGGGCCGAGGTGCCGATCGCCGAGGCGCTCGGTCCGGCCGCTCTGCTGGAGAAACTCACCCTGGTCGCCGACGACCTACGGGCGGCCGGCCGCATCGCCAAGCTGGACCTCCTCCCCGACCGCACGACGGAGCTGGTGATCGCCTCCGCCTTCTGACGACCCCTCCCCGCACTTTGACGGAGAGAGTGGCCTTTCGCGCGCGGAAGGCCACTCTCTCCGTCAAAGAGGCGCCTTCCCCGAGGAGGGGGTGGGGGGTGGGGGTTACCAGGTGCGGAGGAAGCGGAGGCCCAGGAGGAAGGCGACTGCGGCCGGGCCGACCAGCAGGGTGATCGCCTGGAGCCGGTACGGCATCCGGTGCCGGGTCAACTCGGCCGCGTTGCCGAGCACGATCACCCCGGCCAGCATCAGGAACGCGCCCCACCAGCCGGCGTCGCCGAAGTCCACGAGGTGGACGCGGAGCAGCTGGAAGGTCGCGCCGAGCAGGGCCCCGGTCAGCGCGAGCAACGCCACGGCTCGGTGCAGACCCCGGGCCAGTGGATGCGCCGGTCGCCACACGTAGGTGCCGGCGACCGCCAGGCACGGCACCATGATCATTGCAGGCCAGCCGCGTCCCATGACGCCGAACATGAGCAGCGCGCCGGTGGCGAAGACCAGCGCGCCGGCACAGCAGACCACGTAACCGGCGAACGCCCGCCCGCCGCCCCGGGCCAGCAGCGGCCCGCCGCACGCCGCGATGAGCGCGCCGGGGATCAGCACGAAAACCGCCCACCAGTTGAAGCTCCCGCTGCTGCGGGCCAGCGTGGTGGTCGCCGCCGCAGCCAGCCCGGCGACCGCGAGGCTCACCAGCCAGTGCCGCCCGGTCTCCGTGCCCGGCCGCCCCGCCATGACCTGTCCCACTTCTGCGCTCACCGGTCAAGCCTCGCCGACCGGTCGGGCCTGGTCCATCCAGCCAGCCCTACCTTCGTCAGACCGGCAAGCAGGGGCCCCTGCCGTACGCGAAGCGCCGACAGGGGCCCCTACTTGCCGAGCCGTGGGTGTCAGCTGGTTTCGCCCGCCACGCTGAACGAGCGCAGCCGGTCGATCGCCAGGACGGTGAAGCCGACGCTCACCAGCGCGGTCATCACCGCCGCCACCGGCACCGAGACACTGGTCTCCAGCAGGCTGGTCGGCGCCAGCCGGTCGGCGAGGGCGATCACGTACTGCTGGATCGACAGCACCTTCGTGCCGCTCACGAAGTTGCCGAGCAGCCCCTCCCAGATCAGTACGTAGACCAGGCCGAGCAGCACCGGCCGCCGGGTGAGCAGGCTGAGCGCCAGGAACAGTGCCGAGTACGCCAACGCCCCGAGGCAGCCGGCCAGGGCGAGCGCCAGACCGAGGCGTACCGAATGGGCCAGCACGCCCGCGACGTAGAGCGGCACGGCGACGGTGACCGCGGTGACCCCGGTCGCCACCGCGAGCTTCGGCAGCACGATCTGCCAGCGCGGAAGGGGCTTCGTGAGGATGTGCACGACGGTCCCGTCGTCGATCTCCGCGCCGAGAACACCGGTGCCGACGATCAACGCGACCACCGGCAGCACCACGGCCAGCCCGAGGCCGACCAGCACCGGCGGTCCCCACTGGCCCGGGTCCACCCCGAGCGAGCGGGAGAGCACGGCGAGCAGCACCAGGACGACGGGGAGCGGGAAGAGCATCAGGAACCGGCGGCGGCCGAAGAGACCCCGAGCGGTGATCCAGGAAACTGTCGACATCTCAGGCCTCCACCAGGTAGGAGAACACGCTCTCCAGGGATTCGTCCTCGGGCACCAGCTGCCGGACCCGGATGCCCTTGGCCAGGGCGATCCGGGGCAGCGCCCGGGTGAAGGCGCCGTAGTCGCCGGCCCGCACGGTCAGGCCGGTGCGGCCCAGCTCGACCCCGGTGACGGAGGGCTCGGCCATCAGCGCGACGGCCAACGCCCGGTCGTCGGTGGAGTGCACCGCGAAGACGTGCGGCCGGTTGGTCATCAACCGGCGGATCGTGCGGAAGTCGCCGGAGGCGGCGAGGCGGCCGGCGACCATCACCTGGACGGTGCCGGAGACCTGCTCGACCTCTTCCAGGATGTGCGAGCTGAACAGGATGGTCCGGCCGTCGTCACCGAGGCGGTGCAGCAGCTCCATCATGTGCAGCCGCTGCCGCGGGTCCATCCCGTTGAACGGTTCGTCGAGCAGCAGCACCTGCGGGTCGTGGACCAGCGCCGCGGCCACCCGGGTCCGCTGCCGCATGCCCTTCGAGTACGTGCCGATCCGGCGGTCCTGCGCGTCCTCCATCTCGACCAGCGCGATGGCCCGGCGGGCCGCCTCCTCCGGATCCGGCAGCCGGTGCAGCTTCGCGCTGGCCAGCACGAACTCGTGCGCGGTGAGGAACGCGTGCACCGCCTCCCGCTCACTGACCAGACCGAGCCGGCGGTAGACAGCGGGGTTACGCCAGGTCGGCTCGTTGTCGAGGGTGACCGTGCCGCGTGACGGGGCCAGGAAGCCGGCCATCATGTGCAGCAGGGTGGTCTTGCCCGCGCCGTTCGGGCCGAGCAGCCCGGTGACGCCGGGGCCGAGGCGCATGGAGACGTCGTTGACGGCGACCACGTTGCCGTACCACCGGGAGACGCCGTCCAGGTTGAGGGTGGAGGCGGGGGTGGCCGGGGCGGCCGGCTCCGCGCTGATCGTGGTCATCGGGCGGCCACCTTCCGGTATCGCGCGAACAGCAGGGCGACGCAGGCGGCCACCAGCAGCACGGCAACGGCCACGTAGAGCGGCCCGAAGCCGCCGAGCTGATTTCCGGTCTGCCCGCCGGGTACCAGCAGGTCACCGAGGGTGTATTGGCCGACGGCATGGACCAGGGCGGTGGGCGAGCCGAGCATCGCCAGCTCGTTGACCGTGCGGGACGGCATGATCGACAGGATGCCGACGATCGGGGCGGTCATCAGGAACACGGCCACGACGCCGCCGGCCGCGAAGGCCCGCTTGCCCGTGAGCGAGGCGATGAGCAGCCCGACCGAGGCGAAGACCACCGCCCAGAGCGCGGCGTAGAGCAGACCGGGCAGCAGGTCGAGCAACTCGTCCCAGACACCGCTCATCCCGTCCTTGGTGGTGAACGCGGCGCCCAGGAACATCACCAGCTGCGGTGCTCCGAGCAGCAGCCAGAGCGCGCTGCCCAGCGCGGCCAGCTTGGCCAGGGCGTAGTCGCCGCGGGGCAGCGGGCGGGAGAAGTAGAGCGGCAGCACACCGCTGTGCAGATCGCGGGAGACCAGCTCGGGGGCGACCACCGCGACGAAGAAGATGACCAGCCAGCTCATGTTGTCGGCGAACTGGGCGTACGTCATCACCACCTCGCCGAGCTGGCTGCGCACCGCGGTGACGCCGGCGGCGACCAGGGTGACGATGCCGATCACCAGCCAAGGGAAGATCTTGGCCTTGGCGCTGCGGCCCAGCCCGAACGCGGTGCGCAGGCCGTGCAGGTAGAGCGCGCCGAAGACGTGCCGCCGGCCCAGCCGTGGACCGGTGTAGCGCTGGTAGCCGATGTCGTGGATGACGCCGGTCGGCTCAGACATGGCTGGGCTCCCTCGTGGCGAACAGCTCGGCCACCCGGTGCCGGCGCTGGTCGAGCCGGTGCAGCGGCAGGTCCAGCTCGGCGACCGCGCCGAGGATCAGGTCGTAGGTGGCGTCGTCGGCGAGCGGCACGAGCAGCAGCCGCCCGTCCCGGGTCACCGGCAGCTGGAGCGCGGTCAGCCGCGCGGCGAGATCTTCGGTGCCCTCGCTGACCTCCACGGCGAGCACGTCGGTGCTCGTCGTCATGGCCGAGATGTGGTCGGCCCGTAGCAACCGTCCGCCGTCGATGGCGACCAGCGTGTCGCAGATCCGTTCCACCTCGCCGAGCAGGTGCGAGCAGACCAGTACGGAGATGCCGAACTCGGTGCCGATCCGGTGCACCAGGGCCAGCATCGCGTCCCGTCCGGCCGGGTCGAGGCCGTTGGTCGGCTCGTCGAGCAGCAGCAGGTCGGGATCGTGCACCAGCGCCTGGGCGAGCTTTACCCGCTGCTTCATGCCGGTCGAGTAGCCGCCGACCGGGCGGTAGCGCTCCTCGTAGAGCCCGACGTGCCGCAGTGCCTCGGAGGCCCGCTCGCGGGCGACCGTACGCGGCAGACCGCTGATCCGCCCGAGATGAGTGACCAGTTCGGCGGCGGTGAGGTCGGGCGGGAGGGAGTCGTGTTCCGGCATGTATCCGACCCGCGCACGGACGGCTGCCGAATCGGTGGTCGGGTCCAGGCCGAGCACCCGGACCCGTCCGCTGGTCGGGGCCAGCAGGCCGAGCAGGATCTTGATCAGGGTCGACTTGCCCGCGCCGTTCGCGCCGACCAACCCGATGATCCCCGGCTCGACCGCGACGGTGAGGTCGGCCAGCGCCGTGACCGTACCCCCGTACCTCTTGGTCAGCGACTCGGTCGCGATCAGTGTCACGCCGTCCAGCGTAGGCAGGACCGGGTCGTCGTGGGGCCTGCCGCGCCCCGGGTCCGCCCCTGATCCTCGCGGGCGTGCCCCCTAAGGAGACCGGAGTTGCGGGAACCTTGAGCGTCGCGGAATCGTCCCATGCACGGTTCCGTCGCCTCCGCTGGCATCGATACGGATCCGGCCGGAACGAACGTGGGAGAGAGATGATCGACGACACGAGCGCGTCTCTGAAGGTCAGCGTCGTAGTGCCCGCGTACAACAGCGGCACTCACATCGAGCGACTCGTCGACTCGTTGGTCCGGCAGTCGATGCCGCCGACGCAGTTCGAGGCGATCTTCGTCGACGACGGATCGACCGACGACACGCCTGCCCGGCTGGACGCGCTGGCCGCCGCCCATCCGCACTTCCGGGTCCTGCACATCGACAACTCGGGATGGCCGTCGCGGCCCCGCAACGTCGGGGTCGCGCACGCTCGGGGCGAGTACGTGGTGTTCGTCGACGACGACGACTGGCTCGGCGACGAGGCCCTCGATCGGATGTACGGCATCGGCGCCACGCACGGCGCCGATGTGGTGATCGGACGGATGACGGGGCACGGTGGGCGGGGGGTGCCCCGCGAGCTGTTCCGCAAGAACCGGTTCGACGCGACCGTGGCGAACGCGCCATTGATCGACAGCCTGACCTGCCACAAGATGTTCCGTCGCGCGTTCCTCGACGAGCACGAGCTGCGCTTCCCCGAGGGGTGGCCACGGCGGCTTGAGGACCACCGCATGGTCGTCCGGGCGTACCTGCTGTCGAAGCGGACGTGCGTCCTGTCGGACTACACCTGCTACCACCACAGCCGCCGGGACGACGGTGGAAACGTGACGGCCGACCAGTTGGATCCCGGGGAGTACTACGCCGCCCTGCGGGAGGCCCTGGACATCGTCGACGCGCACGTGGAGCCCGGCCCGCTGCGGGACCGGCTGCACCGCCGCTGGCTGCGCCATCAGATGCTCGACCGCCTGCGCGGCCGACGGCTGCTGGAGGCGCCGCAGGCGTGGGTGGGACAGGTGGCCGCGGAGGTCCGGGACATCATCCGCGAGCGGTTCGGGCCGGGAGTGGCCGCGGGGCTGCCGCCGATGTACCGCGTCCTCGCCCACCTGGCCGAGCAGGACCGGTTGGCGGACGTGCGCCGGCTCGCCGAGTGGGAGCAGGCGCTTCGCGCCGCGGCCCTTGTCGAGCGCCACGCTCTCGCCGGTACGACCCTGACCCTCACCGTCGCAGCCTGGCTGGAGTCCGACGGGCGACCGGTCGCCGCCGGCCGCACCGGCGACCGGGACCTGCTCGTGCTGCCGGTGGAGAACGTCCCCGCCGAGCTGCGTGACGTGACGGAGGCCCTCGTTCAGGGCCGGGTGGACGTCGTGGCCCGCCGCCAGGGAACCGGCGACGAGGTCTTCCTGCCGGTGACGTCGACGGTCGAGCGGGTGGTCGGACCGGACGGGACCGCGCACGCCGTCCACCGGGCGACGGTGACTGTCGACTACCGCACGGTCAACGCCGGCCGCACGGCCGGCATGTGGCGGCTCAAGGCCCGGGTGACCAGCTTGGCCCGGACGCAGGACGTCCGTCTGCCGCTGCTGGTGCGGTGCGCCACCGACGGCGCCCCGCCGCGGGTCGTGGACGAGACCGCGTTCCTCACCCGGCTGCGCCAGGCCGTACGCCGCCGCGTACGGGCCGGACTCCGTGCGCTGCCCGCGCTGCGGGGCCGACGCGGTTGACCGGTGCTTCCTCGCGGCGCCGATCGACCGGTCGGCCGTCGAGGTTCCCTCGTGGAGTGGCACCCTCGACCGATCGCGGGTCTGCTGCGAAACTGTGTGCCGATCAGCGAGTGGGGGTGTGATGAGCAACGGGTGGGTGCTGCCCGACGAGGTGCTCCGCGACGCGCCGGCGTACACGCCGCGCCCGGGGGAGCTGGCCGACCTTGAGCTGCTGTTGACCGGGGCCTACGCCCCCCTCACCGGCTTCATGACGCGCGCCGACCTGGTCTCCGTAAGCCGGCGTGCCCGGCTCGCCGACGACACCCCGTGGCAGGTCCCGGTGACCCTCCAGGTGCCGGCGGCGCTCGCCCAGGGGCTCGATCCACGTGACCCGGCGCGCCGGGCACTGGTGCTCACCGACGGCGAGGGCGCCCCGGTGGCGGCGCTGGACGTGGCCGACACGTGGCCGGTCCGCGACGGGGTCGCCGGCGTCGGCGGCCCGCTGCGCCGCCTGGGCGACGGCGGTCACGGGCCGTTCCAGCGGCTGCGCCGCACCCCGGAGGAGGTACGCGCGCTGCTGCCTCCCGGCCGGGTGCTCGGGGTGATCGCCGACCGGCCACTGCACCGCCCGCAGCTCGCCCAGATCGCGCATGCCGCCCGCACCCTCGGCGCGCACCTGCTCGTCCTGATCCCGGTCGGCGAGGACGGGGTCGGCGGGCTGCCGCCCGAGTCGCTGGTGCGCGCCGTGTTCGCCGCCCGCGACCGGATGCCGCCGGCCACCCTCGTCGCCGTACCGCTCTCCCGCCGCCGCGACGAGATCAGCGACGCCCTGCTGCGGGCCCGGGTCTCGGCCGCGTACGGGGTGACCCACCTGCTCTCCACCGGCGACATGCTCTCCGGGGCCGGGCTGCGGGTGCTGGTGCCACGTGAACTGGCCTACGACAGCCGGGACGGGCAGTGGCGCTGGCGGGAGGACATCCCGCCACGCAACCGGCGGCTGGCGCTGGCCCAGGAGGAGATCGACGATCTGCTGGACCGGGGCTTCCCGCTGCCCGAGTGGCACACCCCGCCAGCGGTCGCCAGGGAGCTGGCGCGGGCCCGTCCGCCGCGCCGGTACCGCGGGCTGGTGGTCTTCCTGACCGGGCTCTCCGGCTCGGGCAAGTCGACCATCGCCCGGGGCCTCTCGGACGCGCTACGTGAGGGCGGTGAGCGGACGGTCACCCTGCTCGACGGTGATGTGGTGCGCCGGGAACTCTCGGCCGGGCTCGGGTTCAGCAAGGCCGACCGGGACCTGAACGTGCGCCGGATCGGCTGGGTCGCCGCCGAGATCGCCCGGCACCGGGGGGTCGCGATCTGCTGCCCGATCGCCCCGTACGCGGCGGCCCGGGCGACCGCCCGGGAGATGGCGCTGGCCGCTGGGGCGGGGTTCGTGCTGGTGCACGTCGCCACCCCGCTCGAGGTCTGCGAGCAGCGTGACCGCAAGGGTTTGTACGCGCGGGCGCGCGCCGGCCTGGTCACCGGCATGACCGGCGTCGACGACCCGTACGAGGAGCCGACCGACGCCGACCTGGTGCTGGACACCAGCGATCTGACCGTGGACGAGGCGGTCGAGGCGGTGCTGCACCACCTCACCGAGACCGGCTGGGTCGAACCCAAGCATCCGCCGCTCTGAACGCCGGGGATTCGTCGCGGTACGCACCGGACGCGCCGGCCCGGTCGGGGTGAGTGTCCGACCGCGCGGGCAGGTGCCCGACCCGGCTGAGCCGGCGCGGCCCTGATCGTGTGCGCACGGCCGACGGCGGGTCCCTCCGGTCACCGCCGGGCCCACCCCGCTCCTTTCACCGGCTCCGGCAACGCGCTAATGTTCATTCTTGTTGGAACACGTTTGACCACGTGAGAGTACGTGAGCGGCCGGGAGGTGCGGCGGATGCTGGCGCAGCAGCGGCAGGCGACGATTCTGGAGCGGGTCCGCGCGGCGGGCGGCGTACGCGTCAGCGAGCTGGCCGCCGAGTTCGGCGTCTCGGACATGACGATCCGACGTGACCTGGAGACTCTGCACGAGCGCGGCCTGCTGGCCAAGGTGCACGGCGGGGCCACGGTGGCCGGGTCGGGGTCGACCGACGAACCCGGCTTCCGGGCGAAGTCGGTCCGGCAGCCGGCCGAGAAGGCGGCCATCGCCGGCCGGGCGGCACAACTGGTCCGGCCGGGCGCGGCGATCGCGCTCTCCGCCGGCACCACCACCGCCGAGCTTGCCCGTCGCCTGGTGGACGTGCCCGGGCTGACGGTGGTGACCAACTCGCTCCCGGTGGCCGAGATCATGCACGCGGGTGGGCGGCCGGACCAGACGGTGGTGCTCACCGGCGGGGTGCGGACGCCGTCCGACGCCCTGGTCGGGCCGCTGGCCGTCGGGGCGATCCGATCGCTCCACCTGGACCTGCTCTTCCTCGGCGTCCACGGGATCAGCGAGCGGGCCGGGTTCACCACGCCCAACCTCATGGAGGCGGAGACCGACCGCGCCCTGGTCACGGCGGCCGACCGGCTGGTGGTGCTCGCCGACCACTCCAAGTGGGGCACCGTCGGCATCTCCTCGATCGTCGAACTGTCGGCCGCGCACGTGCTGATCAGCGACGACGGGCTGCCGAGCGAGGCACGACGGGTCCTCGGCGAACGCGTGGGCGAACTGGTGACGGTGTCGCCGACGGGCGCGCCGACGAATGGAGGGGCGGCGGAGTGAAGCGCACCGAGGTCCGGCTGGCCGACGGCCGGGAACTGATCTACTTCGACGAGCGGGACGACGCCGTCCGTGACCAGCCGGACCGGCGAGAGCTGCCGCCTCCGCCGCACGCGTCGCAGTTGCGCTACGACCCGCTGACCGACGAGTGGGTGGCGGTCGCCGTGCACCGGCAGACCCGCACCTTCCTGCCGCCGGCCGACGAGTGCCCCCTCGACCCGTCGGTGGGTGACCGGCTCACCGAGATCCCGGCGTCGGACTACGACGTGGTGGTCTTCGAGAACCGGTTCCCTTCCCTGAGCAGCCGGGTCGCCGAAGCGCCCGGGGAGATCACCCCGTTCACCCCGTTCCGGCCGGGGCTCGGTCGCTGCGAGGTCGTCTGCTTCACCTCCGACCACAACGCCTCGTTCGCGAGCCTCTCCCCCACCCGGGTCCGTACGGTGATCGACGCGCTCGCCGACCGCACCGTGGCACTGGGCGAGCTGCCCGGGGTGGAGCAGGTGTTCTGCTTCGAGAACCGGGGGGTGGAGATCGGCGTGACGCTGCACCACCCGCACGGCCAGATCTACGCGTACCCCTTCGTCACGCCGCGGACCCGGACGATGCTCGCCGCCGCGCGTCGGCACGCCGAGCGCACCGGCGGCGGCAACCTCTACGCCGACGTGCTCGCCGCCGAGCGGGCCGCCGGCGAGCGGGTGGTCCTGGCCAACGAGCACTGGACCGCGTACGTCCCGGCCGCTGCCCGCTGGCCGTTCGAGGTGCACGTGGCCCCGCACCGCCCGGTGCCGGACATCCCGGCGCTGGACGACGCCGAGCGGGACGCCTTCGGGCCGCTCTACCTGGACCTGCTGCGCCGCTTCGACGGGCTCTTCGACATGCCCATGCCGTACATCGCGGCGTGGCACCAGGCGCCGGTACGGATCGACCGGGAGCTGGGCCACCTGCACCTGCAGCTGTTCAGCATCCGGCGAGCCAAGGACAAGCTGAAGTACCTGGCCGGCTCGGAGTCGGGCATGGGTGCCTTCATCAACGACATCGCCCCCGAGCGGGCCGCGGAACTGCTCCGGGCCGCGTGAGGCGAGGTCCCGGGCCCGCCCGGACGGTCGGTCGGTCGGTCGGTCGAGAGCGAGTACGCCGACGGTGGTTACTCGCCCAGGGGTCGCCATTCAGGTGCAAGGATCGCCCAGATCTGCTTGTCGTAGCGCACGCCCTCGTACGGCCATGCCTCGCGGCGCACACCCTCCAGCGTCATGCCGAGCCGCTTGGCCACCGCCGAGCTGCGGTCGTTGTCGGCCCGGCAGTGCCATTCGGCCCGGTGCAGCCCCCGGGACGTGAACGCCCAGTCCAACAACGCACCGCACGCTCGGGTGACCAGGCCGCGACCCTCGGCGGACGGCTCCAGCCAGCACCCGACCTCACACGAACCGAAAGCGGTGTTGAAGTCGGTGAACATCACGCCGCCGACCAGCACGCCGTCCCGCCAGATGCCGTACAGGCGGGCGCCGTCGCCGGCCTGGCGTTCGGCATACCGCCTGAGGGTGGCCCGCGCCCCGTCCAGGTCGCCGGTGACGAACCCGGACCCGACCCACGGGCGGATGTGCTCACGCGCCCGGTCGAGGTGGTCGGCGAACTCTTCGGCGTGCCAGACCTCCAACGGGCCGAGACGGGCATCGTCGCGCAGCGGCAGCGAGAACATGAGGGGCCTCCCATTCACATAACAAGCGTTGTGGGAATGTACCGTGATGGCATGCCACGCTCCAAGGGAGATCACGAGGCCCGCCGGCGCGACGTCTCCGAAGCGGTCTGGCAGGTCCTGGCCGCACGCGGGTTCACCAGCCTGACCCTGCGCGCCGTCGCCGCCGAACTCGGCGCGACCACCGGCCTGCTCACGCACTACTTCCCCACCAAACGCGCCCTGATTGAGTACGCCCTTGACCTGCTCGAACAGCGCACCGTCTCCCGCCCTCGCCGCCATTCGGGCGAAGGGCTGGCGGCCTTCAGGGACGCGCTGCTGGACATCCTGCCGCTGACTCCCGTGGCCGCCGACAGCAACCGGATCTGGGTCTCCTCCTGGGACGCCGCGCTCTCCGACGCCGACCTGAGCACCGACTACGCCCGCAAGTACGCCGCAGGTCGCGACCGGCTGACCGAGCGGGTGGCCGCGGCCCAGGAACTCGGCGAACTGCCCAGCGGCAACCCGGCACATGTCGCGGCCGGCGCCCAGGCCTTCGTTCTCGGCCTGGTGGTCCAGGCCCTGTTCGACCCGGCGGCGTTCCCGCCACAGCGGCAGGTCGAACTCCTGGACGACTATCTGGCGAGGCTGACCGCCCCGCACTGACCCGAGGCCGCCGAGAAAAGAGGCGCCAACAGGGCGCGGGGGGCCCGGGACAGGGCCCCCCGCAGGGAAGGGACGGCTGGCTGTGCACGACAGCCGGGAAGGCTGGCTGATTGGCACTCATGCCGCGCGTTCACCGCGGCCAACCCTCCTGGACGCGACTTGCATCTTGTCCACCCTGGTCAACGAGGCGCGCCGAGTCGAGTGACGGAAAAAATAATCCGTCCGGTACGACGAAGCCCGCCGGCGCGATGCCGGCGGGCTTCCTCGTTGCTCGTGGAGATCAGGCAGCCAGCTTGCGGGCCAGGTTCTCGTCGAGCGCGTTCATGAACTCGTCGGTGGTCAGCCACGGGGCGTCGCGCGAGATGAGCAGCGCGAGGTCCTTGGTCATCTGGCCGCCCTCGACGGTCTCGACGATGACCTGCTCCAGGGTGTTGGCGAACTCGGTGACCGCCGGGGTGCCGTCCAGCTTGCCCCGGTGGGCCAGGCCCCGGGTCCAGGCGTAGATCGAGGCGATCGGGTTGGTCGAGGTCTTCTCGCCCTTCTGCCACTGCCGGTAGTGCCGGGTGACCGTGCCGTGCGCGGCCTCGGCCTCGACGGTGCGGCCGTCCGGGGAGAGCAGGACGGAGGTCATCAGACCCAGCGAGCCGAAGCCCTGCGCGACGGTGTCGGACTGCACGTCACCGTCGTAGTTCTTGCAGGCCCAGACGTAGCCGCCCTCCCACTTCAGCGCGGCGGCGACCATGTCGTCGATCAGCCGGTGCTCGTAGGTGAGGCCGGCGGCGTCGAACTCCGCCTTGAACTCGTTCTCGAACACCTCGGCGAAGATGTCCTTGAACCGACCGTCGTACGCCTTCAGGATGGTGTTCTTGGTCGACAGGTAGACCGGGTAGCCGCGGTCCAGGCCGTACCGGAACGAGGCCCGGGCGAAGTCCCGGATCGACTCGTCGAAGTTGTACATGCCCATGGCGATGCCGCCGCCGGAGAAGTTGGCGACCTCCATCTCCATCGGCGCGGAGCCGTCGGCCGGGGTGTAGGTGACGGTCACCTTGCCGGGGCCGGGCACCACGAAGTCGGTGGCCTTGTACTGGTCACCGTGCGCGTGCCGGCCGATGATGATCGGCTTGGTCCAGCCGGGAACCAGCCGCGGCACGTTGGACATGATGATCGGCTCACGGAAGACGACGCCACCGAGGATGTTGCGGATGGTGCCGTTCGGCGACCGCCACATCTTCTTGAGGCCGAACTCCTCCACCCGGGCCTCGTCCGGGGTGATCGTCGCGCACTTGACGCCGACGCCGTGCTCCTTGATGGCGTTGGCGGCGTCGACGGTGACCTGGTCGTCGGTCTCGTCGCGGTGCTGGATCGACAGGTCGTAGTAGTGCAGGTCGACGTCGAGGTAGGGCAGGATCAGCTGCTCACGGATCTGCTTCCAGATGATCCGCGTCATCTCGTCGCCGTCGAGCTCCACGACCGGGTTGTTTACCTTGATCTTCGCCATCGGCCGGCGCTCCTCTCGGGGGACACGTGCTCAAGCAGTACGAGCGTACTGGAAACTTGCCGGCAGTCCCCAGGCGGCCCGGGGTGGACCGCCGGAAAGCGGGCTGCGCCGCAACGCGACCCCCTGGCATCATCGGCCGATGCCACTGAGCCGCACGCTCGGGTCTATCACGGTCACCGCGCTCTCCGACGGCGAGGGGCCCTTCTTCCAGCCCCGCGGCGAGGCGTTTCCCGCCGCCACCGAGGCGCACTGGCGGGCGGCCGACCGGCTCGACCCGGGCGCCGCGACCGGCGACGGCCGGTGGTGGCTGCGGTTCCGCGCCTTCGCCGTGCGGGTCGGCGACGGCCCGGTCACCCTTGTCGACGCCGGCATCGGCCCGGCCGACTCACCCGCCGCGAGCTGGGCGCCGGTCCCGGGCCGGCTGCCCGAGGAGCTGGCCGCCGCCGGGATCGACCCGGCCGACGTGGGCACCGTGGTCCTCACCCACCTGCACACCGACCACGTCGGCTGGGCCGGCCCGCTCTTCCCGAACGCCGACCACGTGATCCAGCGCGCCGAGGTGGACGCGCTGGAGCTGTTCCATCCCGAGCTGCCGGCCCGGCTGCTGACGCCGTTGCGCGCCACCGGCCGGCTGCGGGTGGTCGACGGCGAGACATCCCTCACCCCGGGGGTACGACTGCTGCACACGCCCGGGCACACGCCGGGCCACCAGTCGGTGCTCATCGAGGCGGACGACGACCGCCTCCTGGTCACCGGCGACCTGCTGGTGCACGCCGTGCAACTGGTCGACCCGGACCTGGCCTACGCCCACGAGGAGAACCCGGACGCGGCCCGCCGCTCCCGCGCGGACCTGCTGGCAACCCTCTCCCCCGCCATCCTGGCCCCCCCCCACCTGACCGCCCCCTTCACCCCCCACCCCTTCCCCGCTTGATCGTGAGGTTGAACGGGGAAGGGGCGGCCGGCGGAAGCCGGCCGCCCCTTCGGCGGTGGTGCTCAGGTCACATGTTGGCGACGTCGGCCTGCTTGGAGCGGACGGCCTCGGCGGCCTCCTTGAGGCTGTTGAGCTCGTCGGCGTCGAGGTCGGTCTCGACGACCCGCTTCACGCCCTCGGCGCCGATCTGGGCCTCGACGCCCAGGTAGACACCCGAGATGCCGTACTCGCCGTCGACCCAGGCGCAGACCGGCATGACCTCGCCCGAGTCCTCGGCGACGGCCTTCGCCATCTTGGCGGCGGCGGCGGACGGGGCGTAGTACGCGGAACCGGTCTTCAGCAGCGCGACGACCTCGGCGCCACCGTTCCGCGTCTTGACCACGAGCTCCTCGATCTGCCCGTCGGGCATGACCTCGCGCAGCGGCTTGCCGTTGACGGTGCTCTTCGAGGGCACCGGCACCATGGTGTCGCCGTGCGAGCCGAGGGTGAGGGTCTTGACCGACTTCACCGGTACGTTCAGCGCCTCGGCCACGAAGTTGCTGAACCGGGCGGTGTCGAGCATGCCGGCCTGGCCGAGCACCCGGTTCTTCGGGAACTGGGTGGCGAGCTGGGCCAGGGCGGTCATCTCGTCGAGCGGGTTGGAGACGACGATGACGACGGCGTTCGGGGCGTACTTGGCGACGTTCTCGGAGACCTGACGGACGATCTTGGCGTTCGTCTCCAGCAGGTCCATCCGGCTCATGCCCGGCTTGCGGGGCAGACCCGCGGTGATGACGACGACGTCGGAGCCCTCGATGGCCTCGTAGCCCTCGCCGTTCGGGCCGGTGGTGACGCCGACGACCTTGGTCTCGAAGCCCTCGATCGGGCGCGACTGGTTGAGGTCCAGCGCGAGGCCCGCCGGCTTGCCCTCCACGATGTCGGTGATCACGACGGTGTCGAAGACGTCGTACTCGGCCAGGCGCTGTGCGGTGGTGGAGCCGTAGAAGCCGGCCCCGACGACAGTGACCTTCTTACCCATGGTCGTCCCACTCCCTGATACCAGTCGGTTTTCCGGACCGTATCAGTCATCCTGGCACCGATCCGGCCAGGGGCGGACGGTTATGACGCCGTTGGACTGGAGGGGGCCCCTATCCGGAATCCGTCGGCGGAGCGGGTCAGCCCTGCTCGGCGCGCTCGACCACGTTGGTGAGCAGCATGGCCCGCGTCATCGGCCCGACCCCGCCGGGCATCGGCACCAGAGCGCCGGCCACCTCCACCACTGCCGAATCCACGTCACCGGTGTAGCGGCCCTTGCCGTCCGGACCGACCACCCGGGTGATGCCCACGTCGACCACCACCGCGCCCGGCGTGACCATGTCGGCGGTGAGCAAGCCGGGAACGCCGGCCGCCACGATGACGATGTCGGCGGCCCGGGTGTGCGAGGCCAGGTCCAGCGTGCCGGTGTGGCACAGCGTCACCGTCGCGTTCTCGCTGCGGCGCGTGAGCAGCAGCCCGAGCGGGCGACCGACGGTGTTACCGCGACCGACCACCACGACCTTGGCGCCGCTGAGCGCGACGTCGTGCCGGCGGAGCAGCTCGACGATGCCGCGCGGGGTGCAGGGCAGCGGGCCCGGGTAGCCGAGCACCAGCCGGCCGAGGTTGACCGGGTGCAGGCCGTCGGCGTCCTTCGCCGGCTCGATCAGCTCCAGCACGCGCTGGGTGTCGAGGTGGCCGGGAAGCGGCAGCTGGACGATGTAGCCGTGGCAGGCCGGATCGGCGTTCAGTTCGGCGAGCACCTGCTCGACCTGAGCCTGGGTGGCGTCGGCCGGTAGCTCCCGCCGGATCGAGGCGATGCCCACCTCGGCGCAGTCGCGGTGCTTGCCGTTGACGTACGCCTGCGATCCGGGATCGGACCCGACGAGGACCGTCCCCAGCCCCGGGGTGATACCGCGTTCAGCCAGAGCCTTGACCCTCGTCCGCAGCTCATCCTTGATTTCCGCCGCGGTCGCCTTGCCGTCCAGAAGCGTCGCCGTCACGTGCAGATCGTCTCACGGCCGACGCCCTCCGGTTACGACGACCCAGCGACCGCCGCCACCGGCGGGCTGCCTCCGCTTAGCCCATTGGTAACCGTGCGTGACATGAATTGCGTCACTCTTCGTATTCTCTGTGTTCTGCGTCACGCTGCGTCGGGACGGTTAGGTGGCTTAGGCAACAATCTGGGCACCGAGTTCGCGATTCGCCCATTCGATCTGCAAACCGGACATCGCCCGTGCCCGGCCAGCCTCAAAAGCGCTCGTCAGAGCCAAATTGACCGAGGTGCGCATAGCAGCAGGGGCACCCCCGTGCGGATCCCGTCCGATCACCCCGTTACCAGGTTGTGATCAAGTCGTTGCCGAAGTCCCGTGGACGGCCTACCGTTGCCGCTCGTTGCGCAGCGTCACCCAGCGTCGGGCTCGACTGCGCAGTGTGAGGAGATGAGGAGGCTTCATGCGAGTTCGTAGGCTCGCTGCCTGGACCGCCCTCCCGCTCGCTGTGACGCTGGGCCTCGCGGCCTGCGGCAGCGGCGGCGACGGTGGCTCCGGCGGCAGTGGCTCCGACACGGTCAGCATTCAGATCGCCGAGCCGCAGCACCTGGTCCCGACCAACACCACCGAGACTGCCGGCAACCAGGTGATCTCCGGTCTGTTCAGCCCGCTCGTGGACTACGACGCGCAGAACAAGCCCGTCGAGGTCGCCGCCGAGTCGGTCACGTCGACCGACAACAAGGTCTGGACGATCAAGCTCAAGGACGGCTTCACCTTCCACAACGGCGAGAAGGTCAAGTCCGACAACTACATCAACGCCTGGAACTACGGCGCCTACGCGCCGAACGGCCAGGGCGGCAGCTACTTCTTCGAGAAGATCGCCGGCTACGAGGACCTCCAGGGCAAGCAGCCGAAGGCCAAGACCCTGTCCGGTCTGAAGAAGCTGGACGACCTGACCTTCCAGGTGACCCTGGGCGCGCCGTACATCGACTTCAAGACGATGCTCGGTTACAACGCGTTCTACCCGCTGCCGGACGCCGCGTTCTCCGCGCCCGGCGTGCTGAAGGCCGACTACGAGCAGGCGCCGATCGGCCAGGGCCCGTTCAAGATGAAGGGCACCTGGCAGCACGACAGCAAGATCGACATCGAGCGCTACGACGCGTACCCGCTCGACAAGCCGAAGTCGAAGAACATCGAGTTCCGGATCTACCAGCAGCTCACCGCCGCGTACGCGGACCTGCTGGCGGACAACCTGGACGTGCTCCCGACGATCCCGACGGAGAACCTGAGCACCGCGCAGACCGACCTCGGCGACCGGTACCAGACCAGCCCGATGTCGTCGTTCCAGTTCCTGGCGTTCCCGACGTTCGACAAGGACTTCGCGAACCCGGACGTGCGCAAGGCGATCTCGATGGCGATCGACCGGGACGAGATCACGAAGTCGATCTTCAAGAACTCGCAGGCGCCCGCCCGTTCGTTCGTCTCGCCGGTGCTCCCGGGCTACCGGGAGAACACCGCGGGTGCGGCCGGTGAGTTCAACCCGACCGAGGCCAAGAAGCTCTACCAGGCCGCCGGCGGCCCCGCGAAGATCGTCATCTCCTACAACGGCGACGGCGGTCACAAGGACTGGGTCGACGCCACGGCCAACCAGCTCAAGGCCAACCTGGGCGTCGAGGTCGTCGGCTCCGCCGAGCCGAAGTTCGCGGACCTGCTGAACAAGGTCGAGAAGAAGCAGCCGGTGGGCATGTTCCGGCTGGGTTGGGTCATGGACTACCCGTCCATGGAGGACTACCTCGGCCCGCTGTACACCACCAACGGCTCGTCGAACTACTACGGCTACAGCAACCCGGACTTCGACCGGCTGGTCAAGGAGGGCTCTGCGGCGGCCACCCAGGACGAGGCGATCAAGAAGTACCAGCAGGCCGAGGACATCCTGGCCAAGGACATGCCGGTGATCCCGCTCCGCTTCGGCGAGAACGTGTTCGGGCACTCGTCCAAGGTCAAGAACGTCGAGATGGACCTGTTCCAGCGCGTCAACCTGGTAAAGGTCGAGGCGGCCAGCTGAGCTGACCGCGGCGCGGGCCACCCGGGGAAGCCCGGGTGGCCCGGGCACATCCGAACCGGCCCGGTCGCTCGGCGTCCGGGCCGGTTCCGGCGCCGGTCCCGATCGGGGCCGAGGACCGGGTCGCAGTTGTTTCCGGTTCGACCAGAGATGTCGTCTCGCGACCCTTTCGCATTTTTCCGGAGAGACTGGAAAGTATGTTCCGCTACATCCTGCGGCGCCTCCTACAGATGGTCCTGGCCTTCCTCGGGACCACGCTGATCGTCTACGCGCTGATGTTCGCCGGCCAGGGCGACCCGATCCAGGCACTCGCCGGTGAACGACCGGTGACGGAAGCTCAGCGGGCATACCTGACGGAGAAGTACCACCTCGACGCGACCGGTATCGGCGGCTTCTTCTACCGCTACTTCGACTACGTCAGAAGTCTGCTCCAGGGCGACCTGGGCCAGTCGCTGACCGGCCGGCAGATCGGTGACATCCTCCAGCAGGCCTGGCCGGTCACCGTGAAGCTCGCTCTCATCGCGCTCGCGGTCGCCGTGATCTTCGGCGTCACCGCCGGCGTGATCGCCGGCATCCGCCGCGCCGGCATCTTCGACAACTCCACGCTGGTGCTGACACTGCTGGTGCTCGGCATCCCGACCATCGTGCTGGCCCCCCTCGCCCAGTACTTCCTGGGTGTCAAGTGGCAGCTCTTCCCGCCCACGGCCGGCGCGGAGCCCAACTTCTACGCGCTGCTGCTGCCCGGCATCGTGCTCGGCTCGCTCTCCCTGGCCACCGCGCTGCGGCTCACCCGCACGTCGGTGGCGGAGAACCTGCGAGCCGACTACGTCCGCACCGCACGGTCGAAGGGCCTGGTGAAGCGGCGCATCGTCAGCGTCCACGTGCTGCGCAACTCGCTCATCCCGGTGGTCACCTTCCTCGGTGTCGAGCTGGGCAACCTGATGAGCGGCGCGATCATCACCGAGGGCGTCTTCAACATCCCCGGTGTGGGCTTCAACCTCTTCCGCGGCATCCGCACGGAGGACGGCCCCCTGGTGGTGGGCATCGTCAGCGTGCTCGTCGTGGTCTACCTGGTCTCGAACCTGCTGGTGGACGTCCTGTACGCCGTACTCGACCCGAGGATCCGCTATGAGTGAGCGCAGCGAACGAGTCATCAGCGCAGTGTTCCGCGGCTCCGCGCGCCCTGGTGCGCAGCGAGGGGATGCGCCGACAGCGCGCAGCGGACGAATGATCAACGCAGCGTGCATGGGCGCTCCTGCCGGCACGGAGCGGAGCGAGGTACGGGCATGAGTGATTTCGAAACGGTGGCGGCCAGCGAGAACCAGGCCGCTCGGCGTGGACCCTCGGGCGAGCCCGGCACGCCGAACCAGGTCGGTCAGCAGAAGGTACGCAGTCTCGCCGGCGACGCCTGGCGTGACCTGCGCCGCAACCCGATCTTCTGGCTGTCGCTCCTGCTGGTCACGATCATCAGCCTGATGGCGATCGTTCCGGGTCTCTTCACCCCGAACGACCCGCAGGACTGCTTGTTGTCCCGGCAGAACGCCGGCCCGTCCGGTAGCGCGATCTTCGGATACGACTTCCAGGGCTGCGACACGTTCTCCCGGGCGGTCTACGGCTCGCGGGCCTCGCTGCTGGTGGGGGCGCTCTCCGCGCTGCTCACCGGCGTGATCGCCCTGGTCATCGGGTTGCTCTCCGGCTACTTCGGCCGCTGGGTCGACGCGGTGCTGTCCCGGCTGATCGACATCGTGCTCGGCATCCCGCTGCTGCTGGCCGCGATCGTGCTGCTCAAGCGGGTCGGCAGTGACAACTCGAACGCGCGGATCTTCGCCGTCGTCTTCGTGCTGGCCATCCTCGGCTGGACCACCGCGGCCCGCGTGGTCCGCTCCTCGGTGATCACCGCGAAGGAGCAGGACTACGTCGCCGCGGCCCGGATGCTCGGCGCCGGCCACGGTCGGATCATGTTGCGGCACATCCTGCCGAACTCGCTGGCGCCGGCCATCGTGGTGCTGACCATCGCGCTCGGCTCGTTCATCGCCGCCGAGGCCACGCTCTCGTTCCTGGGCATCGGCCTCAAGGCACCGACCATCTCGTGGGGCCAGGACATCGACACCGGCCGCATCCACATGCGGGAGTCGGCGACTCCGCTGCTCGTCCCGTCGACCTTCCTCGCGCTGACCGTGCTGGCCTTCATCATGCTCGGCGACGCGATCCGTGACGCCTTCGACCCGAAGCTGCGGTGAGGTCATGCGAGCGCGAGAAGTGAGCGAAGTGAGCCCCGCAGTCGCGAGCGGAAAGGCAGACCAGTCATGACCGACGCCGTCATCCAACCCACGCCCGCCTCCGCGACACCAGAGGGTGGCCACCTGCTCGAGGTCCGGGACCTGCACGTCGAGTTCCGCACCCACGAGGGCGTGGCCAAGGTGATCAACGGGGTGTCGTACCACCTCGACGCCGGGGAGACGCTCGCCGTGCTCGGCGAGTCCGGCTCCGGCAAGTCGGTGACCGCACAGGCGATCATGGGCATCCTGGACAGCCCGCCCGCGCACATCCGCTCCGGCCAGATCCTCTACCAGGGGCGTGACCTGCTCACCCAGTCGGAGGAGCAGCGTCGGCAGGTGCGCGGCAAGGAGATCGCCATGATCTTCCAGGACGCGCTCTCCGCGCTGAACCCGGTGTTCCCGGTCGGCTGGCAGATCGGCGAGACGCTGCGTACCCGCGAAGGGATGTCCCGGGCGGACGCCCGCCGCCGGGCCATCGAGCTGATGGACCTGGTGAAGATCCCGGCCGCCGAGCGGCGGATCGGCGACTACCCGCACCAGTTCTCCGGTGGTATGCGGCAGCGCGTCATGATCGCGATGGCGCTGGCGCTCAACCCGAAGGTGCTGATCGCCGACGAGCCGACGACCGCGCTGGACGTGACGGTGCAGGCCCAGATCATGGACCTCCTCGCCGACCTGCGCCAGGAACTCGGCATGGCGATGATCCTGATCACCCACGACCTCGGTGTGGTCGCCGGCGTGGCCGACCGGATCGCGGTCATGTATGCCGGCCGCATCGTCGAGCACGCCGACGTCCGCTCGCTCTACCGGGCGCCGGCGCACCCGTACACCAAGGGGCTGCTGGAGTCGATCCCGCGCCTGGACGTCAAGGGCCAGGAGCTCGCGACGATCAAGGGACTGCCGCCGAACCTGATGCGGATCCCGTCCGGCTGCCCGTTCCACCCGCGGTGCCCGTACGTGCAGCAGGTCTGCGTGGACGTGGTGCCGCACAGCCTGGTCCTCGGCGACGGCCGGACCAGCGAATGCCACTTCGCGCAGGAGGTGCTCGATGACAGCGCCCGCTAGCCCCACCAAGGTCCGCGGCGAGACCATCCTCTCCGTCGACAACGTGATGAAGCACTTCCCGATCACGCAGGGCGTGCTGTTCAAGAAGCACGTCGGCGCGGTCAAGGCCGTGGACGGGGTCAGTTTCGAGCTGCGCCGGGGCGAGACCCTCGGCATCGTGGGCGAGTCCGGCTGCGGCAAGTCCACGCTCGCCCGGATGCTGATGCGCCTGGAGACGCCGACCTCGGGCACGGCCACCCTGGAGGGGCAGGACCTGTTCAAGGCCTCCGGCAGCGAGCTGCGCCGGCTCCGGCGCAACATGCAGATGGTCATGCAGGACCCGTACACCTCGCTCAACCCGCGGATGACGGTCGGCGACATCATCGGCGAGCCGTTCGAGATCCACTCGGACGCGGCGCCGAAGGGCAGCCGTCGCAAGCGGGTCCAGGAGCTGCTGGACCTGGTCGGGCTCAACCCGGAGCACATCAACCGGTACCCACACCAGTTCTCCGGCGGTCAGCGGCAGCGCATCGGCATCGCCCGCGCGCTCGCCCTGCACCCGGAGATCATCGTCTGCGACGAGCCGGTGTCGGCGCTGGACGTCTCCATCCAGGCCCAGGTGATCAACCTGCTGGAGCAGCTCCAGGACGAGTTGGGACTCTCGTACATCTTCATCGCGCACGACCTGTCGGTGGTCCGGCACATCGCGGACCGGGTCGCCGTCATGTACCTCGGCAAGATCGTGGAGATCGGGACCGAGGACGAGATCTACGAGCGAGCCACCCACCCGTACACCCAGGCGCTGCTCTCCGCGGTTCCGGTGCCGGACCCGGAGGTGCGCCACGAGCGGAACATCATCCGCCTGACCGGTGACGTGCCCTCGCCGGCCGACCCGCCGTCGGGCTGCCGGTTCCGTACCCGGTGCTGGAAGGCGCAGGACATCTGCGCCCGGGAGGAGCCGCTCACGGTCTCGCGTGCCGCGGACCCGCACCCCTCGGCCTGCCACTTCGCCGAGCTGCGCCCGACGGTCGCCTGACCCGCGTACGTCAGCGCCCCGCGCTCCACGAGCCCTGCCACGGCAGGTCTGGAGCGCGGGGCGCTTCCGTCTTCGCTGAGGCGCGAACCCGCTCTTCCCCGCGTCGCCGCGGCTACGCGATCGCTGGGGAAACGCGGGCGGTCCGTCGACCGGCGTTGCGGTGACCGTCAGCCGCAGCCTCGGTGGGCCGACCCCGCCGCACTGCGTGCGGACGTCAACGGTCACCGCAACGACGACCGGGCCGGACTGCCAAGCAGCCGGCCCGGTCGGTCGGGGAATCAGTGGAAGAAGTGACGGGTGCCGGTCAGGTACATGGTCACGCCGGCCTCCTTGGCGGCGGCGATGACCTCCTCGTCGCGGATCGAGCCGCCCGGCTGAACGATGGCCCGTACGCCGGCCTCGATGAGGATCTTCGGGCCGTCGGCGAACGGGAAGAACGCGTCCGACGCGCAGACCGAACCACTGGCCCGGTCGGCACCGGCCCGCCGGACCGCGAGCTGCGCCGAGTCGACCCGGTTCACCTGGCCCATGCCGACACCGACGGTCGCACCGTCCTTCGCCAGCAGGATCGCGTTGCTCTTCACGGCCCGGACCGCCCGCCACGCGAAGACGAGATCGCGCAGCGTCTCCTCGTCGGCCGGGTCGCCGGCCGCGAGCTGCCAGGTGGCCGGGTCGTCGCCTGCCGCGTCGATACGGTCCGCCATCTGCACCAGCACGCCACCGCTGACCTGCCGCCACTCCGCCGCCGGCGGGTTCCAGGCCGGGGCGCGCAGCAGACGGATGTTCTTCTTCGCCTGGAGGATCTCGACCGCACCGGCGTCGAACTCCGGCGCCACCACCACCTCGGTGAAGATGTCGGCCACCTGCCGGGCCAGCTCGACCGAGACCGGCCGGTTCACCGCGATCACCCCGCCGTACGCGGAGACGGGGTCACAGGCGTGCGCCTTGCGGTGCGCCTCGGCCACGTCCACGCCGATCGCGATGCCGCACGGGTTGGCGTGCTTGATGATCGCGACCGCCGGCTGGTCGGTGAAGTCGTTCGCGGCCCGCCACGCGGCGTCCGCGTCGACGTAGTTGTTGTAGGACATCTCCTTGCCGTGCAGCTGCTCGGCCTGGGCCAGCCCCGCCGGTGCGTCCGGGTCCGTGTAGAGCGCCGCCGCCTGGTGCGGGTTCTCGCCGTAGCGCAGTGCCCGGTCCGCCCGCAGCGCCAGCCCGGCGAAGCCCGGCCACTCCGGCTCGCCGCTCAGCTGCACCGCGCACCAGTTCGCCACGGCCACGTCGTACTCGGCGATGTCGGCGAACGCCCGTGCGGCCAGGGCCCGGCGCTGCGTCAGGGTGAAGCCGCCGGCCTCGAGCGCGGCGAGCAGTACGGGGTACGCCGACGGGTCGGTCACCACCGCGACCGAGGCGTGGTTCTTCGCCGCGGCACGGACCATCGCCGGGCCGCCGATGTCGATCTGCTCCACGCACTCGTCGAGGCCGGCGCCGGAGGCGACGGTCGCCTGGAACGGGTAGAGGTTGCTCACCAGCAGGTCGAACGCGGCCACGCCCAGCTCGTCGAGCTGGTCGACGTGCGACTGCTTGCGCAGGTCGGCCAGGAGGCCGGCGTGCACCTTCGGGTGCAGCGTCTTGACCCGCCCGTCGAGGACCTCGGGGAACCCGGTGACGGTCTCCACCGCGGTGACCGGCACCCCGGCGCCCGCGATGGTGGCCGCGGTGCTTCCGGTCGACACGATCTCCACGCCGGCCGCGTGCAGCGCCTGGGCCAGCTCGACCAGGCCGGTCTTGTCGTAGACGCTGACCAGCGCGCGCCTGATCGGGCGGCGCTCGTCCTCAGTGGAGCTCACGGGATCGTGACCTTTCTTCCGATGATCGTCCAGCCGTTCCGGACGAGGCGGCCGACCTGCTCGACGAGCTGGTGCCGCTCGGCCGATTTGATGCGCTCGGTGAGCGTCTCCTCGTCGTCATCGTCGAGCACCGGCACGGCGACCTGCGCGACGATCGGGCCGGTGTCGGTTCCGGCGTCGACGAAGAAGAGCGTGGCACCGGTGATCTTCACGCCGTAGGCGAGGGCGTCGCGCGGGCCGTGGATGCCCGGGAACGCGGGCAGCAGGGTGTTGTGCGTGTTCAGGTAGCGGTCACCGAAGGCGGCGAGGAAGTGCGGCCCGACCAGCTTGAGAAACCCGGCGGAGATGACGAGGTCGGGGCGGTGCCCGGCGACCTGCGCGGTGAGCGCCCGGTCCCAGTCCTCCCGGGTGTCGTACGCCTTCAGCGGCACCACGAAGGTCGGCACCCCGGCCGCGGCGGCCCGGTCCAGCCCGCCGATACCGTCCCGGTCCGCGCCGACCGCGACCACAACCGCGCCGTACGCCGGATCGGTGGTCGCGTCGAGCAGCGCCTGGAGGTTGCTTCCGGAACCGGAGACGAGGACGACGATACGGGCGGCGGACACGGGCTCGGGCACGCGGCAACCTTATCGGGCAGGCCAGAGTGATCAGCGTCTGGGCGGCGTGCCGCCGACCGGGACGGCGCGGAGGCGGTACGCTGCCGCTCGCCCCGGGTCGGCGCGTCTCCAGCCGCGCACCGCGCGTGACCGATCCGCCGTGTCGACGACAGGAGGCCGCCCACCGCCGTGAGCATTCCCGGAGTCGGCGGACACCGGCCGTGCGACCGCTCGCCGACAGTCGGCCGTCCCCACGTCGAGTCGACCTGCAGGCAGGGCGACCCTGGCCGCACGCCCGGGCACCGATCAGCGCCCAGGTGAACCCGGATCATCGGCATCACGTGTTGCGGGTGGTGCGTGGCCGGGCTCTCGGCGCGATCATGAGTAGCGACACCGACACGAACCGACGTACACAGCCAAGGAGCCTCGTCGAATGCAGCCCGGTTACCCCGGTCAGGACCCCTACGGACAACAGCCCAACCAGGATCCGACCCAGCCGCACGACCCGTACGCCCCGCCGCCGCCCGCTCCCTACGGGCAGCAGCCCACCTCCGGGCAGCCCTACGGCCAGCCGCAGCCTCCGCAGCCCCCGTACGGTCAGCAGCCCACCTCGGGACAGCCGTACGGCCAGCAGCCCACCTCGGGACAGCCGTACGGCCAGCAGCCCACCTCGGGACAGCCGTACGGCCAGCAGCCCACCTCAGGGCAGCCGTACGGTCAGCCGCAGCCTCCGTACGGACAGCAGCCCACCTCGGGGCAGCCGTACGGCCAGCCCTACCAGGACCCGTACGGGCAGCAGCCGCAGCAGCCGTACGGCGCGGCGCCGACGTACCCGAACGCCGGCTACCCGCAGACCGGCGGGCAGAACAACACGCTCGGCCTGGTGGCGATGATCCTCGGCATCGCGTCGATCCCGCTGGCCTGCTGCCCTTACCTGGGCGTCCCGGTCGGCATCGCCGGCATCATCACCGGATACCTGGGCAGGCAGAAGGCCGAGCGGGGACAGGCCAGCAACGCCGGGCAGGCCAAGGCCGGTCTGATCTGCGGCATCGTCGGCGTGGTCCTGGGCATCCTGGTCATCATCCTCAGCGTCGTCGCGAACGTGAGCCTGCCGACGGAGCCCTGATCGTCGGTTGACCCAAGGGGGCGTTCCGCGGCTCGCGGAACGCCCCCTTGGCGTTCAAGCCGGAGCGCACACCGCCTGCGGTCCCGCGCGACGCTCCCGGTCAGCGGGCGGCGCTGCGGGTGAAGGTGCGCGTCGCGGCGGCACCGAGCAGCGCGCCGGCCGCGACCACCGCGGCGGTCACCGCCCCCACCTGCCAGGCGACCGGGCCCATCTCGGCGAGCCGGCCGCCGCCGAGCGGCCCGCCGGACAGGGCCGCGGCCATGCCGAGCAACACGCCGGCCACGAGGCCGCCGATCGCGGCCGAACCGAGCAGCTGCCGCCAGGCCGGTGGCGTGCGGGTATCTGCCGCGAGCCGCACCAACCGGCGGGCCAGCAACCAGCCGGCGGCCATCCCGGCCAGTACCGGCACCGCGAGCAGGGCGGCACCGAGCCCGTCCATCGGTCCGCGTGGCAGGCCGGCGAGCAGCGGTACGGCCGGCAGTGCGCCCACGGAGACCTCGCTGGTCCGTACGGCGGTGTCGGTGCCGACGGCGAACCCGGGACCGAGCAGGTAACTGGTCGACCAGACCATGGCGTTCGGGGCGTACGCCAGACTGATCAGGATGATCCCGGCCTGCCCGGCGACGCCGGTCCGGTACGCCCCGATCATGTCGGCCGCGTCGCCTCCACCGGTCGCCACGGCCAGCCCGGCCGCGCCCGCCCCCGCTGCGAGCAGCAGCAGCCCGGCGACCAGGCCCGCGCGGACCCCGTTGCGCAGCACCGCCGGCGCGCGCTCGGCGAAGAGCGCCGCGACTCCGGTGATCCGTACGGACCCGATCAGTGCGGCGAGTGCGCCGAGCAGGGCGAAGGTCGCCCCCGCGCGGACCGGCGAGGCGGCCGGGCCGCCCGTGCCGGCCAGCAACGCGGCGAGGACGCCGAGCGGCGCGTAGCCGGCGGCGACCGCACCGGCGGCGACGAGTGCCGCACGGGGCGAGCGTCCGCCGCGGGCGCCGATCGCCCGGCTGACGTGCACGCCGGCCCGCGCCAACCGCCAGATCACCAGCGCGGTGAGCGCCAGCGGGGCGAGCCCGATCGGCCCGGCATCGGTCCGTAGCGGCACGCCGTGCCCGAGCAGCCAGCCGGCCAGCCCGGCTCGCAGGGCACCGGTGAACGAACCGGTGTCCTCGGTGAGCTGACCCAGGCCGAGCACGAGCGTGACCGGCAGGTAAGAGGTGAGTGCGGCCCCGATCGCGGCCACCGCGGCGGCCACCGCCAGCGGGGCGCGAGCGCGGGACGACCCGTCGGAGCGCGCTGCCGCCACCCGCGTGCCGACGGCGGCGCGGCCGGCAGGCCGTTCGTCGGCGGCGACCGCACCGGAACGGCGGGTTTGCTCAGGGGTGTCGGAGGACATCGTGGTCTACTCTGGCACGTCACGCCCGCGACGGCAGTCCGATACCGCCCCGGCGCGGCCGCGAGTTCCCCGATCGCCACACCCGCCGGCGCCGCTCACGCCCGGAAGAGGCACGGCGGCGGGGCGCGGCCGGTTCATGGCGACGCGGGTGCGGATCGACGGCGTACGTCCGGAACGGCTGAGGGGGCCGACCGGTCCGGTCGACCCCCTCATCAGGCATGCCGCTCAGCTGGCGGACATGATCTCCCGCATCAGGCGGGCGGTCTCGGTCGGCGTCTTGCCAACCTTGACGCCGACCGCCTCCAGGGCCGCCTTCTTCGCGTCGGCGGTGCCGGCGGAGCCGGAGATGATCGCGCCGGCGTGGCCCATGGTCTTGCCGGGCGGCGCGGTGAAGCCGGCGATGTAACCGACCACCGGCTTGGTCACGTTGGCCTTGATGAACTCGGCGGCCCGCTCCTCGGCGTCGCCACCGATCTCACCGATCATCACGATCGCGTCGGTGTCCGGGTCGGCCTCGAACGCGGCGAGAGCGTCGATGTGGGTGGTGCCGATGATCGGGTCACCGCCGATGCCGACGCAGGTCGAGAAGCCGATGTCGCGCAGCTCGTACATCATCTGGTAGGTCAGCGTGCCGCTCTTGCTGACCAGGCCGATCCGTCCGGAGCCGGTGATGTCGGCCGGGATGATGCCGGCGTTGGACGCGCCCGGGGACGCGATGCCCGGGCAGTTCGGCCCGATGATCCGGGTCCGCTCGCCCTTGGCCACGTTGTACGCCCAGAACGCGGCGGTGTCGTGCACCGGCACGCCCTCGGTGATCACCACGGCGAGCTCGATCCCGGCGTCGATCGCCTCGATGACCGCACCCTTGGTGAACTGCGGCGGGACGAAGATCACCGTGACGTCCGCCCCGGTCTCCTTCATCGCGTCCGCGACGGAGGCGAAGACCGGCAGCGCGGTGCCGTCGAAGTCGACGGACTGACCCGCCTTGCGCGGGTTCACACCGCCGACGACGTTGGTGCCGGCGGCGAGCATCCGCCGCGTGTGCTTGGAACCCTCGGAGCCGGTCATCCCCTGCACGATGACCTTCGAGTCCTTGGTCAGCCAGATTGCCATGATCAGACCCCCGCAGCGGCCAGCTCGGCGGCCCGCTCGGCCGCGCCATCCATGGTGTCGACCCGCTCGATCAGCGGGTTGTTTGCGCCGTCGAGGATCGCCCGTCCGGCCTCGGCCTTGTTGCCGTCGAGCCGCACGACGAGCGGCTTGGTGACCTTCTCACCACGCTGCTCCAGCAGGGCGAGTGCCTGCACGATGCCGTTGGCGACCTCGTCGCAGGCGGTGATGCCGCCGAAGACGTTGACGAAGACGCTCCGCACCGACGGGTCGGTGAGGACGATCTCCAGTCCGTTGGCCATGACCGCGGCGCTCGCGCCACCGCCGATGTCGAGGAAGTTGGCCGGCTTGACGTTGCCGTGCCGCTCCCCGGCGTACGCGACCACGTCGAGGGTCGACATGACCAGACCCGCGCCGTTGCCGATGATGCCGACCTCGCCGTCGAGCTTGACGTAGTTGAGGTCCTTCTCCTTGGCGGCCTGCTCCAGCGGGTCCACCGCGGCCTGGTCGACCAGGCCCTCGTGGTCCGGGTGCCGGAACGCGGCGTTCTCGTCCAGGCTCACCTTCGCGTCGAGCAGCAGCAGCTTGCCGTCGCGGGTCTTGGCCAGCGGGTTCACCTCGACCAGGGTGGCGTCCTCGGCGACGAACGCCTGCCACAGCCCGACCGCGACCTCGACGACCTGGTCGGCGACCTCGGCCGGGAAGCCGGCGGCGGTGACGATCTCGCGCGCCTTCGCCTCGTCCACGCCCTTGACCGCGTCGATCGGGGCCTTGACGACCTTTTCCGGGGTCTCGGCGGCCACCTGCTCGATGTCCATGCCGCCGGCCACGCTGGCGATGCAGAGGAAGGTGCGGTTCGCCCGGTCGAGCAGGTAGGAGAAGTAGTACTCCTCGGCCACGTCCGCGGTCACGGTGATCATGACCTTGTGGACGGTGTGCCCCTTGATGTCCATGCCGAGGATGTCGGTGGCGCGGGCCACCGTCTCCTCCGCGCCCTCGGCCAGCTTCACGCCGCCGGCCTTACCCCGGCCGCCGACCTTCACCTGCGCCTTGACGACCACCCGGCCGCCGAGGCGCTCGGCGATCGCGCGGGCCTCCTCCGGGGTGGTGGCGACGCCGCCGGCGAGCACGGGCAATCCGTGCCGCTCGAACAGGTCCCGCCCCTGGTACTCGTACAGGTCCACGATTGCGCGTCCCGTCCCGTCTCCGCGGCGCGCCGTCGCGCCGCCACCAGCGTTCAGAAAACAGTTTGACGCCTGTCATCACTTGAAACAGGCCATTGGCCGCAGCCTAGCGAGGTGGGTACCGGCGGCAACCGAGCGGGTGCGCGGTGTGCGGTAATACACAACCGCGCAGTGAGGACGGTCTCCACCGCCGCGCATTCCACCGTCCGGGCGATGTTGCCGGAAGTGCGTAACCCCTCCGTCGGGGCGTCGTTGAGTCAGATGTCGGAGCGCTGATCAGCGCGATGACGGGAGACGGCCGATGCCCTGTCGGTCGAGGGGTGGCGGCGGGGCATCGTGCATAGAGGGGCCGGACGTGTGAGGGGTGCGTCCGGCCCCTCCCCCCGTGTCCGGAGCCTGCCGGCCCGCGTGCCCGAGGTTCCCGCCGTCGTTGTCAGCTGACGGGCTGAGCCACGTTCTGCCGCACCCAGTCCACGATCGAAGCCGTCGTGGCACCCGGCGTGAAGATCTTCGCGACACCCAGCCGCTCGAGCTCGGGAATGTCGCCGTCGGGGATGATCCCGCCACCGAAGACCACGATGTCCCCCGCCTCGCGCTCGGCGAGCAGTTCGAGCACCCGACGGAAGAGCGTCATGTGGGCGCCGGAGAGCACGGAGAGGCCTACCGCGTCGGCGTCCTCCTGGATGGCCGTCTCCACGATCTGCTCGGGAGTCTGGTGCAGGCCGGTGTAGATGACCTCCATACCCGCGTCCCGCAGCGCGCGGGCCACCACCTTCGCTCCTCGGTCGTGGCCGTCCAGGCCTGGCTTGGCGACGACGACCCGAATACGAGAGCTCATCAGCGCACACCTTTCACCGGCTCCACGGCCATTCACCTGAACGAACGGTAACCCGGGCGGCGGTGCCCGGGAAATCCGGGCCGGAATCCTCGGCCCACCCGGCCGGACGGTCGACTCCGGCCACGGGGCGCGGGCGCGGCACCGCCGGCCCGGACGGGGCGAGCCGGGGCGGTCGGGCCTGCCTGCGGCACGGGAACCGCCGCGGACCAGCCGACCGGGCGACACCGCCCACACCGGCGACCAGCATCGCGAAAGCCGGACAAGTGCCCGACGTCAAGCCGGACGACTCCGCCGTACCGGTCACGCTCCGCGACGAACGGGCAGTAAGTGGCACGCCGATCGGTGGCGCAAGGCGTTGCAATACGGGACGCAAACGGACAGATTGCGGCGCCAATTCGGCGCTTTGGCTTGTGACTCGTGTGGCGGTTGGCTAACGTGGCCACGGTTGTCATCGAGTCCATGGACGGGTGACGACGCAGCCAGCAGAGGTTCACCCAGATGTCACCGAACGTCCGACGGCTGCTTCGGAACCCCGACAACGGAGGGTGTGCGTGCGCCAGCGCCTGTCGTCTGAGCCCGATAGATATCGTGGTCGCCGCCGCGTACCCACTCCACCGCGGAGCCGCTACGCCGCAGTCGTCACCACCGCCTTCGTCGGTGCGGGCATCGTCGCACTCGGTGCAGGCGCCATGCCGGACGCCAAGAGCGTCAGCCCGGCGGCCCTCGACGAGATCCAAAAAGCCTCCGTCGCCAGCCAGGACGCGGCCGCCCGTGCCGACTCCGCCGACCGCGCCTCCCGGGACAGCGCCCGGGGCGAGGAGGCCTCCGAGGCCGACGTCTGGCTACTCCCCCTGCAGGGCTACGACCTGAAGTCGTCCTACGGGGAGCGTTGGGGCAAGCTGCACACCGGCGTCGACATGGTCGCCCCCGAGGGCACCCCGTACGTCGCGATCCACGACGGCACCGTCACCAAGGCCGGCTGGTTCGGCGGCTACGGCTACGCGGTGATCGTCCGGCACGCGGACGGCAGCGAGGCGATCTACGGTCACTCCTCCGCCCTGAGCGTGCAGGAGGGTCAGCAGGTCAAGGCCGGCGACCAGCTCGGGCTGATCGGCATGACGGGCCACGCCTACGGGTCGCACCTGCATCTCGAGCTCCATGTCAAGGGCGAGCCGATCGACCCGAAGCCGTTCCTCAAGGAACGCGGAGTGGACATCGAGCTACAAGTCGAGGCTTACTACAACGAGGTAGCCGCGTCCTGACGCTGCGTATCGACCGTTGACCGCCCGGATCACTCGATCCGGGCGGTTTTTCGTGCCGGGAAGTGACCTGGCCCACCGTTCCGAATGTGACAGGCGCCATGGACGGCCATGATCGTCTAGCCGTTCGGAACGGTCGGTGAGGGCGGATCCGGACAGCCTGCGGCACGGCGGCGACGTGGCGGCCCCGCCCCCTCGGCCTTCGCCGAGCCGGCGCTCACCATGATCGGTCGGGTCCCCAACCCTCGACGCGAAGGTCCACCCGTGCAGGAAGACAGCACCACGCAGAACGAGCAGCCCGCCGACGCGGAGGTCGTCCGGCACCGGCCGTCGCCCGGCCGGGTCCGGCTCCTCGTGGTCGGCGCGGCCGCCCTGGTCGGCATCGGCGTCGCCGGCGCCGCGATCGTCACGACCGGGGACGACCCCGACCCGGCCCCGGTGTCGCTCGACGCCCAGGCCCGCACCGAGGCCGCCGCCCGCGCCGACCGTTCCGCGCGGGAGTCGACCGCGCCGGTCACTCCTTCGGCCAGCCCGACGAGCGTCAGCCCCTCCCCACTGGTCAAGCCCGCCACCCCGAAGCCGAAGCCGAAGCCGAAGAGGACGGCGAAGCCGAAGCCGGCCTGGGTCATCCCGATGAAGGGCGCGACGATCACCTCGTGCTTCGGTGCCCGCTGGGGCACCCAGCACCAGGGCATCGACTTCGCCATGCCCGCCGGCACTCCCATCCACGCCGCCTTCGGCGGCAAGGTGGTCAAGGCGGGGGACGCCGGTGACGGGTACGGCAACTCGGTCTTCATCGACCACGGCAACGGTTACCTGACCCACTACGCGCACCAGAGCCGACTCGTCGTCAGCGTCGGTGCCAAGGTCGCCGCCGGCCAGGTCATCGGCTACGAGGGCGCGACCGGCGACGCCACCGGCCCCCACCTGCACTTCGAGGTGCACAAGGGTCAGATGTGGAACCAGATCGACCCGGCGCCGTTCCTCCGCGCCCACGGCATCGACGTGGCCTGCTGACGCGACGAAAGGCGAAGCCCGGTCCGGCGACGCGCCGGGCCGGGCTTCGCCTTCGATCAGCCGGCCTGGCCGGTCAGAGCTTGTCGATCGGGGCGTGCCGCAGCACCAGCCAGAGCGTCTGGTCGCCGAAGTCGATCTGCGCGCGGGCGGAGGGGCCCTGGCCCTCGACGACGAGCACCCGACCCAGTCCGTAGCGCTGGTGATTGACCCGGTCGCCCGCAGCCACCTTGGGCACCTGCCGCAGCTCGCTCGCCGTGCTCAACCGGCTGGCGTCCACGCCGAGCCGCCGCGCCAGCTCAGCCGCCTTCGGGGTACCACCGGTGAAGCCGCCACGCCCGCCGGGCGCACGGTCCGCGCGGCCGCCGACACCGCCTCCCCCGCCGGCCCACGAGGTGTACGACCCCTCGGTGCGCTCCCAGCGCACCAGCTCCGACGGTAGCTCCTCGAGGAAACGCGACGGCGGGTTGTAGGCCGGCTGCCCCCACGCCGAACGGGTCACCGCCCGGGACAGGTAGAGGCGCTGCCGGGCCCGGGTGATCCCCACGTACGCCAGCCGCCGTTCCTCCTCCAGCTCGCGGGTGTCACCGAGCGAGCGCAGATGCGGGAAGACGCCGTCCTCCAGGCCGGTCAGGAAGACCACCGGGAACTCCAGCCCCTTCGCGGTGTGCAGCGTCATCAGGGTGACGACACCCTGGTGCTCCGGGTCGTCCGTGGGCACCTGGTCCGCGTCGGCGACGAGCGCGACCTGCTCGAGGAAGCCCGCCAGCGTCGCCCGCTCCCCCTCCTCGCCGGTCGCCTCGATCCGCTCGGTGTACTCCCGGGCCACGCTCACCAGTTCCTGGAGGTTGTCGACCCGGCCGGCGTCCTGCGGGTCGACGCTCTCCTCCAGCTCGCTCAGGTAGCCCGAGCGGGTCAGCAGCGCCTCCAGCACCTCCTCCGGAGTGCCGGTCTCCGCCAGCTCACGGGCGCCGTCGAGCAGGGCGACGAAGTCGGCGATGCTGTTCGCGGCGCGGGTGGAGATGCCCGGCGCCTCCTTGGCCCGGCGCAGCGCCGCGCCGAAGGAGATCCGCTCCCGGCTGGAGAGCGCCTCCACGCACGCCTCGGCCCGGTCGCCGATCCCGCGACGCGGAGTGTTCAGGACCCGGCGCAGGCTGACCGTGTCGTCGTCGTTGACCACGGCGCGCAGGTAGGCCAGCGCGTCCCGGACCTCCTTGCGCTCGTAGAAGCGCACCCCGCCGACCACCTTGTACGGCAGGCCGACCCGGATGAACACCTCCTCGAAGACACGGGACTGGGCGTTGGTGCGGTAGAAGACCGCCACGTCCCCCGGGCGGGCCTCATCGTCGTCGACGAGCCGGTCGATCTCCCGGGCCACCCAGTCCGCCTCCGCGTGCTCGGTGTCCGCGACGTAACCGACGATCTGCTCACCGGGGCCGGCGTCGCTCCACAGCCGCTTGGGCTTACGGGAGGTGTTCCGGTCGATGACCGCGTTGGCGGCGTTCAGGATGGTCTGGGTGGAGCGGTAGTTCTGCTCCAGCAGGATCGTCCGGGCGTCGGGGTAGTCCCGCTCGAACTCCAGGATGTTGCGGATGGTCGCGCCCCGGAACGCGTAGATCGACTGGTCGGCGTCACCGACCACGCAGAGCTCGGCCGGCGGCAGCCCCTCGGTGCCCGAGACCAGCTCCTTGATCAGTACGTACTGGGCGTGGTTGGTGTCCTGGTACTCGTCGACCAGCACGTGCCGGAAGCGCCGGCGGTAGGTCTCCGCGACGTGCGGGTGCGACTGGAGCAGGTGCACCGTCGTCATGATCAGGTCGTCGAAGTCGAGCGCGTGGGCCTCGCGCAGCCGGCGCTGGTAGAGCGTGTACGCCTCGGCCAACGCCCGCTCGTTGGGGCCCTTCGCCCGGTTCGCGAACTCCTCCGGGTCGACCAGTTCGTTCTTCAGGTTGGAGACCTGGGCGGCCAGTCCGCGCGCCGGGTAGCGCTTCGGGTCGAGATCGAGCTCCCGGGCGACCAGCTGCATCAGCCGGCGGGAGTCGTCCGCGTCGTAGATCGAGAAGGTGGACTTGAGCCCGGCGTGCTCGTGCTCGGCACGCAGGATCCGTACACATGCGGAGTGGAAGGTCGACACCCACATGAGCCGGGCCCGCGGGCCGACCAGGGCGGCGACCCGATCCTTCATCTCGCCGGCGGCCTTGTTGGTGAAGGTGATCGCGATGATCTCCCCCGGGTGCACGTCCCGCGCCGCGAGCAGGTGGGCGATCCGGTGGGTGAGCACCCGGGTCTTGCCGGAGCCCGCGCCCGCCACGATCAGCAGGGGCGAGCCTGCATGGGTTACTGCGTCGCGCTGCGGTCCGTTCAGCCCGACGAGCAGTTCCTGGGGGTCGAGACGGTGGCCAGCGGGCCCGGACCGGTGCGGGCGGGCCGGCTCCGGCGCGGGCGGGGACGCGGGAATGTCGAAGAGAGGATGCATCGCACGGCGAGTCTATGCCGCCGGCCGGACACTCCCCGACCGCGCACGCCCGTCCCCTTCGGCACGGGTGGGCACCTTCCTGGCGCCTTCGGTGCTGATCGGGCCCTGTTCACCGCCGGCCCCGGCCTCGGCAACCCGGTTGGTGGGAATTCTTGCGCCCGCACCGCCGACGTGGGCATACTCGACGACGTGTTCGGTCAGCGCTACTACTTTTACTACGGCACCGGGAGTCCGGCAGCCGTAGGTCGCGCCTGATCGACAGACCTGCGAAAGCCCCGGGCTCCTGAGCCCGGGGCTTTCTCGTTCCCGGGTTCCGGCCACCGGGGCACGACGTCCGAGGGATACGGCGAAGATGACAGACGTGGTGCAGCAGAACGGCGGACCGGCCCGGAGCAACGATGGGGAGCCCGACGGACCGGCGGGCGTGACGCCGGCCTCCTCCGGTGACCCGGGCAGCGCGGGGCCGGGGCGGGTGATGGACGCCGGCACGAAGGAACCTGAGACGGCGGCCCGGATCCGGCAGATCCGCACCCGGATCGACCAGATCGACCAGGCGATCATCGATCTCTGGCAGGAACGGGCGAGCCTCTCCCAGGAGGTCGGTGCGATGCGGCGGGCCTCCGGGGGCACCCGGCTGGTGCTCGCTCGGGAGCGGGAGATCCTGGAGCACTTCCGAGCGGCGCTCGGCCCGGACGGCACCCAACTCGCGCTGCTGCTGCTACGCGCCGGCCGCGGCCCCCTCTGACCCCTCGGCTGGGCTGCGAGGCGGGCTATCGATCATGAAGTTGTTGCCTGCCGTATCGGCGTGTCCGGGTAATACCTTCATGATCAACGGGGCGTCTGGTGGGGAGAGACGGAACCGCCTGCCGGTGTCGTGGACACCGGCAGGCGGTTCAGAGGGGGTACGTCAGGCGGCCTCGTGGGTCGCCACGATCTCCCGCTTCTCGGCGAAGTGGCAGGCGCTCGGGTGGTCCGAGCCCGACCGGATCTGCAGCAGCGGCACCTCCTGGGCGCACACCTCCTGCGCCTTCCAGCACCGGGTACGGAACCGGCAGCCCGACGGCGGGTCGGCCGGCGAGGGCACGTCACCGGTCAGGCGGATGATCGCCTTGTGCTCGCGGACGGTCGGGTCCGGCACCGGCACCGCGGAGAGCAGCGCCTGGGTGTACGGATGGGTCGGCCGCTCGTAGATCTCGTCCTCGGTGCCGATCTCCACGACCTTGCCGAGGTACATGACCGCGACCCGGTCGCTGAGGTGCCGCACCACCGACAGGTCGTGCGCGATGAAGATGTACGCCAGACCGAACTCGGCCTGGAGCTTCTCCAGCAGGTTCATCACCTGCGCCTGGATCGACACGTCCAGCGCCGACACCGGCTCGTCACAGACGATGATCTCCGGACGCAGGGCGAGCGCGCGGGCGATGCCGATACGCTGCCGCTGACCGCCGGAGAACTGGTGCGGGTACCGGTTGATGTGCTCCGGGTTGAGGCCCACCAGGTCGAGCAGTTCCTTGACCTTGCCCCGCCGGCTCCCCTTCGGCGCCACCTCGGGGTGGATCTCGAACGGCTCGCCGATCAGGTCACCGACCGTCATCCGCGGGTTCAGCGAGGTGTACGGGTCCTGCATCACCAGCTGGATCTGCCGGCGCAGGCGACGCAGCGCTCCACCGGAGAGCTTGGAGATGTCCTGCCCCTTGTAGTGCACGCTGCCGGCGGTCGGCTTCTCCAGGTTCATCAACACCCGGGCGAGCGTCGACTTGCCACAGCCGGACTCACCCACCACGCCCAGGGTCTCGCCCTGACGCAGGTCGAAGGAGACGCCGTCGACCGCCTTGACGTGACCGACGGTCTTCCTGAACACCACGCCACGTGTGACCGGGTAGTGCTTGACCAGGTCACGGACCTCGAGAATGTTCTCAGTCACGGTTCACCAACTCCTCGGCGAAGTGGCAGGCGCTGGCACGGCCGGCGCCGATCTGCAGCAGCGGCGGCACCTTCTCCCGGCAGACCGGCTGCGCCATGGGGCAGCGCGGGTTGAACGGGCAGCCCGGCGGGATGTTCATCAGGTTCGGCGGCAGGCCCTTGATGGTGCGGAGCTCCTGCCCCTTCTCGTCCAACCGAGGGATCGAGTTCAGCAGCCCGAGGGTGTACGGGTGCGCCGGCTTCGCGTACAGGTCGTACACGTCGGCTTCCTCGACGATCCGGCCGGCGTACATGACCGCGATCCGGTCCGCGACGTCGGCGACCACGCCGAGGTCGTGGGTGATCAGGATCATGCCCATCTGCCGCTCGCGCTGAAGCTCGGCCAGCAGATCCATGATCTGGGCCTGCACTGTCACGTCGAGCGCGGTGGTCGGCTCGTCCGCGATCAGCACCTCCGGGTCGAGCGCGAGCGACATGGCGATCATCGCTCGCTGCCGCATACCACCCGAGAACTGGTGCGGGTAGTTGTTGAACCGCCCCTTGGCGTTCGGGATCTTGACCTGGTCGAGCATCTCGATCGCGCGCTTCTTGGCGTCCGCACGGCTCATGCCGCGTCGGACGCGGTACTGCTCGGCGATCTGGAACCCGACAGTGAAGACCGGGTTCAGCGCGGAGAGCGCGTCCTGGAAGATCATCGCGATCCCCTCGCCGCGGATGCGGCGACGCTCCTCGAAGGACATCGCGAGCATGTCCTTGCCGTGGTAGCGCACCTGCCCGCCGGTGACGTGACCGGGCGGGGTGTCGAGGATGCCCATGATGGTCTGTGCGGTGACGCTCTTGCCGGAGCCGGACTCGCCGAGCACGGCGAGGGTCTCCCCCGCGTCGACGTGGTACGTGACCCCGTTGATGACCTTGGCGACGCCGTCGCGGGTACGGAACTCAACCCGGAGGTCGTCGACTTCGAGCAGGCGGCCGGCCGGACGCCCGGAGGCACCTGCTGCGGACTGCTCGGACACGAGAATGTCGGACAACTGGATCTCCCCTAGCGGAGTTTCGGGTCGAGCGCCTCGCGGACCGCCTCGCCGAGCATCACGAAGCTCAGCACGGCGGCGACGAGGAACGCGGCGGGGAAGAAGAGCAGGTGCGGGGCGACCCGGATCAGGCTCTGCGCCTCGTTGATGATGATGCCCCACGAGACCACCGGCGACTTCAGCCCGACGCCCAGGAAGGAGAGCGTCGCCTCGGCGCCGATGAACGAGCCGACCATGATCGTGCCGTACACCAGGATCGGGGCCAGGGTGTTCGGCAGCAGGTGCTTGAGGATGATCCGGCCGGTGCCGGCACCCAGCGCCCGGGCCGCCACGATGTAGTCGGCCTCCTTCGTGGCCAGCACCGAGGAGCGCATGAGCCGCATCACGACCGGCCAGCTGAGCACGACCAGCGACGCGATGACGAGGCCCTTGACCTCCCACTCGCTGTTGTTCGTCCCGGTGCCGTTGAACGTGGTCAGGATGACGATCGCGCCGAGCACGAACGGCAGACCGAAGAACACGTCGGCGATCCGGGAGAGCAGCGCGTCCAACCAGCCACCGCGGAAGCCGGCGATCATACCCATCGCGCCGCCGATCAGCAGCGTACCCAGGACCGAGAGCAGGGCCACCACGATGGAGGCGTTGGCGCCGTAGATGGTCCGGGCGAAGACGTCCCGGCCCTGGATGTCGTAGCCGAACCAGGCGTGCCCGGACGGCTTCTCGAGGCTGCGGCTCAGCTCGCCGGCCGTCGGATCGGCCGAGGTGAAGAGCGACGGGAACGCGGCCATCACGATGAAGAGCAGGATGAAGGCCGCGGAGATCCAGAAGAGCGGCTTACGCCGCAGGTCCCGCCAGGCGTCGCCGAGCAGGCCGCGGGGCTTCTCCTGGCGTCCGTTCGCCGGCAGGCCGGCGTCGGTCGGACCGCCCGTCTCGGTGGGCTGGTGCGCCGGTGGCGCACCGACGATCGAAGCAGCAGTCGGGTCGCTCATGCCGGCACCTCGCTCCGCTCGGTGCAGCCCTGGGCCGCTCGGCACACCGCGTTGATGATTGGTTCGCTTCGCTCACTCATAGCGGATCCTCGGGTCCAGGGCGGCGTAGAGCAGGTCCACCAGCAGGTTCATCAAGAGATAGACGAGCACCAGGATCACCACGATGGAGACCACCGTCGCGCTCTCCTTGGTGGTGATCGACCGGTAGACGGTCCCGCCGATGCCCTTGATGTTGAAGATGCCCTCGGTGACGATGGCGCCGCCCATCAGCGCACCGAGGTCGGTGCCGAGCAGGGTGACCACCGGGATCAGCGAGTTGCGCAGCAGGTGCACGCCGACCACCCGGCGCATCGGCAGGCCCTTGGCGATCGCCGTGCGGACGTAGTCGGAGCGGCGGTTCTCCGAGATGCTGGTGCGGGCCACCCGGGCGATGTAAGCCATCGAGATACTTCCGAGCACGAAGCCCGGCATGATCAGCTCGGAGAGCCGCATCTCGTTCGAGACGGTGGGCTCGACGATGTGCCACTGCACACCGAGCAGCCACTGGAGCAGGAAGCCGATGACGAAGATCGGCAGCGCGATGAGGAAGAGCGTGGAGACCAGGACCAGGTTGTCCAGGAAGCCGTTACGCCGCAGGCCGCTCAGCACGCCCGCCGTCAGGCCGATGATCGCCTCGATCGCCAGGGCCACCAGGGCCAGCTTCAGCGTGTTGGGGTACGCCGAGGCGATGATGTCGTTGATCGATCGGCCGCTGAACGTCGTGCCGAAGTCCCCCTGGAAGAGGTTCTGCATGTAGTGGGCGTACTGCACGTACCAGGGCTGATCCAGGTGGAACTTCTCGGTCATCATCGCGACGAATCCGGGCGGGCAGGGCCGCTCACCGCACTTGCCGGCAAACGGGTCGCCGGGCACCATCACCCAGACGAGCACGTAGATCAGCAAGGTCGTTCCGATGAAGACCGGGACGAGTTGGAGCAGCCGTCTCAACAGATAACGGCCCATGGGGTGGTCCTCCAGACAGGGGGCGGGTCGGCGACCGACACGCTTGTTGATGTCGAGGGGTCTTGTGCTTCCCTCGTGGAACGGCCCCAGGTCGGGCTCACCTGGTGTGGTGAGCCCGACCTGGGTCAGACCGTACGGGTCAGAGCTCGACGGAGGTGATGTCGATCTCGCCGACGTTGGTCAGTTCGACCTTCTTGATCTTGTCCGAGTGGCCGGACTGCTGGCCCTGGAAGTAGACCGGGATCGACGGGACGTCCGCGTCAATGATCTTGACTGCCTCGGCGAACTTGGCGTGCGCCTCGTCGAGGTTGGCGGCGCCGCTCGCCTCCTTGGCCAGCGCGTCGACCTGCGGGTTGCTGTACAGGCCGTCGTTCGACGAACCACCCTTGACGTAGAGCGGGTTGACCCAGTTCTCCACGTCCGGGTAGTCCTGCTGCCAACCGGCACGGTACGGGCCGGTCATCTTGTGGGCGTTGATCTGCTCACGGAAGACCGCGAAGGTCGGGATGCCCTCGGCCCGGGCGTTGATGCCCAGCACGTTCTTCACGCTCTGCGCGACGGCCTCCATCCACTCCTTGTGGCTGGCGTCCGCGTTGTAGTAGAAGACCATGTCGCCCTGGTAGCCGCTGGACTCGGCGAAGAGCCGCTTGGCCTCGTCCGGGTTGTACTGGCAGGCGGTGCAGTTGCCGGCCACGGCGCCCGGGGTGAGCGGGTTGGCCCAGCTGTCGGCCGGAGTGCGGTTGCCGAAGAAGATCTTCTCGGTGATCTCCTGCCGGTTGACGGCCAGCGAGATGGCCTTACGCAGCTTCTGGTCCTTGAACTTGGGGTCGTACATCGGGAAGGCGATGATGCCCGTCGACGGCGTGGTCGACTGGATCGCCCGCTCGCCCAGGTCGTTCTTCCACTTGTCACCGGCGAGTGCGGAGACCGGGACCTGCTGCTGGAAGTCGAGGTTGCCAGCGAGGAGGTCGTTGTAGGCCGCCGTGTCCTCCTGGTAGAGCTTGACCTCGACGTCCTTGATCTTCATCTTGTCGCGCAGCGTGTAGTCGTCGAAGCGCGTCAGCTTGATCGAGACGTCGTCTTCCCACGACACGAACTTCACCGGGCCGTTGCCGACCGGCTTCTTGCCGAACTCGTCCGGCGTCTGGGTGAAGAACACGTCCGGCAGCGGCACGAAGGCGCTGTAGCCGAGCTTGGTCGGGAACACCGCGGTCGGCGCGCCGAGGGTGACCTCGAAGGTGTAGTCGTCGACGACCTTCAGGCCGGACATCTCCTTGGCCTTCGGCTCCGGCGCCTTCTGCGGTCCCTCGCCGTCCGGGTCCTCGGACTGCACGTCGGCGAAACCCTGGATGTCGGCGAAGAAGCTGGAGTTCTGCGCGCCGTTCGGCGAGTAGGCCGCCCAGTTCCAGGCCTTGGTGAAGTTCGCGGCCTTCACCTCGGTGCCGTCGTGGAACTTCAGGCCCTTCTTGATCTTGATCGTGTAGACCTTGGAGTCGGTCGTCTCGATCGACTCCGCGACCGCGTTCTGCGGCGCGCCACCGTTGTTCGGGTACTCGACCAGCCCGGTCCACAGGTAGTCGATGATCGCGCCACCACCGGTCTCGGTGGTGTTCGCCGGAACCAGGGGGACCTCCGGCTGGGTGCCGTCGATGACGATGGCGCCGTCTGCACTGTTGCCGGCGTCGCCGCCGTCGTCGCTGCTCGAGCACCCGGACGCGATGAGCGCGACTGCCGCGCCCAGCGCGACCGCGCTGCTCGTCCGCTTCGAGACTCTCATTCCGAGGGGCCTCCTCTTTCTAACCTGGTTCCGTCGTGGGTATCACGCACGTCTGGGGGGTGACGCCAACGGCGGCCCCGGTAGCGCAGACCGCCGAACACCACTGGGAAGTCGGGACACCCCTGGTGCACCGATCCGCCGGGCCACCCCACCCGCTCGGGATCGACACCGGGCACGCGTCGCCCCCACGGCACCGCGGTTGTCAGCGACGAGCGTGGGGGTCAGATCGTGCGGGGTGCCTCACACCGGGGGCGAGGTGCTGCCACTGTGACACCAACCGGCCTCTTCCGTGAAGGTGCCGTTATCAAGACGTTAGTTGGCCGCCACGTCGCCGATACTTGAGAAAAGATCATGAAACGTGCAGCTCATGCCGCTCTGAGCAGGTAAGACCTTGTCCCACCGACACGTCCCCCGCCCGCATGCTCTCGGGCCTTGTGAGCTTTCCCGCGTCCGCTCCGATACTCGCTGACGCCCATCGCGCGCTAGCGATTTTCGCCCATCCGGACGATGTCGACTTTGCCTGCGCGGGCACGATCTGCGGCTGGAAGGACGACGGTGTGGTGAGGCCACCACCTGCGCCATCTACCCCGACGCGCGCAACCGGTTCGCCTACCCCGAACTGACCGCCGAGGGGCTGGAGCCGTGGGTCGTCCGGAGGTCTGGTACACCGGCGGGCCTGCGCCGGACCACGCGGTCGACATCACCGAGCGGTTCGGCCGCAAGCGCGCGGCGATGCGCGCCCACCGCTCGCAGACCGGGCACTTCGATGTGGAGGGTTGGACCCGGGACCGGCTCGCCACCGCTGCGGACAACGCGGGCCTGCCTCCCGGTCGGCTGGTCGAGGCGTTCACCGTGCTCCGCACGGAGTAGAGATCCACGCCGCGACCGCCCCGATCACACCAGCCGGCGGTCGGCGGCCCACCGGGACAGCTCGTACCGGTTGGACATCTGCAGCTTGCGCAGCACGTTGGAGACGTGGGTCTCGACCGTCTTGATCGAGATGAACAGCTCCTTGGCGATCTCCTTGTACGCGTACCCCCGGGCGAGCAGCCGGAGCACCTCGCGCTCCCGATTGGTGAGCTGATCCAGCTCGGGATCGGCGACCGGGGCGTCCGGTCGGGCCGCGAAGGCGTCGAGCACGAACCCGGCCAGCCGAGGGCTGAACACGGCGTCCCCGTCGGCCACCCGGCGAATCGCCGCGGTCAGCTCGTCCGGGGAGATGGTCTTGGTGACGTAGCCGCGCGCCCCGGCCCGGATGAGCCCGATGACGTCCTCAGCGGCGTCCGAGACGCTCAGCGCCAGGAACTTGATCTGCGGGTGCGTACGCCGCATCGCCTCCAGCACCGCGCGCCCGCCACCGTCGGGCATGTGCACGTCGAGCAGGACCACGTCCGGCACGGTCGCGGCGATCCGGTTGACCGCCTCGGCCACCGTGCTCGCCTCGCCCACCACCTCGACGTGCGCACCGAGTTCGGCGCGTACGCCCGCGCGGAACATGGCGTGGTCGTCCACGAGGAACACCCGCAGCCGTTCGGCGCGGGCACCCGCTCCCTCGACCGCTTCCATCGGCTGGTCGGCCATCGTCATCTGTCCCTTTCCGGTGTGGACGAGTCCCGGGAGATCGGCAGGATCAACCGGATCTCGGTGCCCTCCCCCGGCGCGGACCGGATCTCGGCCCGACCGCCGTGACGCTTCATCCGCCCGACGATCGAACCACGTACCCCGTGCCGGTGGTCCTCCACCGTATCCGGGTCGAAGCCCTTCCCCCGGTCGCGGACGAAGACACTGACCTGTTCCGGCTCCACCTCGGCGTAGAGCGAGACGGTCTGCACCCCGGCGTGCCGGGCGGCGTTCACCAGCGCCTCCCGGGCGGCGGCGACCAGCGCGCCGACCCGCTCGTCGGTCTCCCGGTCGCCGACCACCACCGCCTCGACCGTGATCGCGAAGGTGTCCTCGACCTCGGCGGCGGCCTGCTCCAGCGCGGCCGCGAACCGCTCCGTCGGCGACCCCGTCGGCTTGTAGAGCCAGTTGCGCAGCGACCGCTCCTGCCCCCGAGCCAGCCGCTGCACGGTCTTGACGTCGCTGGCGTTGCGCTGGATCAGGGCCAGGGTGTGCAGCACCTGGTCGTGCACCATCGCGGCGAGTTCGGCCCGCTCCTGCTCGCGGATGCGCCCCTCACGCTCCGAGCGGAGCTGGTTGTACGTCCGCCACAGCACCGGCGCCGCGACCACACCCACCCCGGCGAGACCGACCAGCGCGAAGATGACGCCGTTGATCACCGCGTCCAGGTTCTGGGCCGGAGAGTAGACGGCCGCGACACCGATGATGCCGACCGCCACGAGCACCCCGCCGCCGATGAAGCGGAGCACGAACGCCCGCCGATCGCTCTCCTCGACCACGGCGCCGAGCCACGGCACCGGCAGGGACTCCCCCCACCGCCGGCGACGCTCGGGCTCCGACTGGTGCCAGATCACCCCCGCGCCCACCGCGATGATCGCCACCAGCCAGCCGGCGGTGCCCGCCGCGCCGATCGAGTCGAAGACCATCACCTGGACCAGCAGGACACCGAGCCCGATCGCCACGAACGGCAGCAGCTGGGCCACGTCGCGACGCGGCGGGACACCGGTGTCACCGGGCCGCAGCGGCACCACCGCCCAGAAGGCCGCGTAGAGCAGCAGGCCGAGCCCGCTCAGCCCGAGCAGGATCATGAAGGCCACCCGTACCCGCAGCACCGAGATGCCCAGATGTTCGGCGATCCCGGCCGCCACCCCCGCGGCCATCCGGTGCTCCGGGGCGCGGTAGAGGCGCGGCGGCGAGCTGACGCTGCTGATCGGAAGCTCCCTCGTCGAGGCGGTGGCGCCGGGTCCGCACGGGGTGCGACCGGCGCTGACGGCGGTACGAGTTCGATCGTCACACGCTGCGACGGGTACCGGCCACGGGGACGCCCCGGACATTCCAGCACCGGGATCTCAGGGTGCCATCAGGGTCGGCTCCTGAGGTCACTCGGGCGGGTGAAGCAGCAGGATCGAGAGCATGACCGAGGAAGCTGCCCAGCCGCCCCGAGCAGGGGCGGCACCACCGGGCGGAGCAACGCCGCCACCCTCCGCGTCCACCGGCTGGACCGGGTCCACCCCGTTCGACCCGGCGTCCGCGGCCGGCCCGTACCCGCCGGGAGCACAGGTACCCGGCCCGGCGGCGGCCACCGGAGCGCACATCGGCTCAGGCCCGGCCGGGTACGGTCCCGGGCCGGGACAGGGGGCGCCCTTCGGAGGTGGCGAGTCCACGCCGGGCTTCGGCCCGGGCGGCACCGGTCCGGCCTTCGGCTCGACCGGGGCCGGCGGCGCCGGGGGTACGCCGCCACCACCGCCCGGCGGCCCCGCCGGCGCGGCCGGTTTCACCACCCGGTACGGGCTGGTCCGCCCGCGCGAGGGGCGCTACCTGGCCGGCGTCTGCGCCGCCATCGGCCGCGCCACCAACACCGACCCGGTGCTCTGGCGAGTACTCCTCGCGGTGCTCGGCTTCTTCGGCGGGATCGGCATCCTGGTCTACATCACCGCGTGGCTGATCATTCCCGGGGAGGGCGACACCGCCTCACCCATCGAGTCGATGCTCGGTCGCGGCCGGTCCAGCATGTCGCCGGTCACCGTGATCGTGCTCGGCATCGTCGCGGCGGTCGGCTTCGGCTACATCGTCACCGATGCGTTCCGGGCGGTGCTGCTCGGCGCGGCCATCCTGATCGGCGGCGCGCTGCTGCTGAACCGGGAACGCCGCCGCACCCAACCGGTTCCGGCCGGTCCACCGCCCGCGGCACCGCCCGGCCCGGTGCCCCCGGTCAGTTACCCGGCACCGGCTCCGTACGCCGCGCCGCCCGCCGCCGACCCGACCACCATGCCGGGCGCACCCATGCCCGGGGTCGGTCCGGCAACCGGACCACAGCCGTTCTCCGGCGGGGAGCCGACGAGCCAGGAGGTGAGCGCTCCGCACGGGGGGAGCGGTCCCCACGCCCAGGCGCCGGCTGCCCCGGCGGCCTCCGGGCAGCCCGCCGACCGCACGGCCGAGCTGCCCACCTGGCCGCCGGCCGAGCCGCCCGCGCCCCATTGGCCGGCTCCGGCGACGAGAGGCGGCTGGCAGGCCACGCCGACGGGGGCCGGCTGGCGACCCACTGCGGCGGGCAGCAGTGGGTACCCACCCACCGCGCCGATGTCCACGAGCGGCTACCGTCCGCCGTTCGCCCCGCGCGGCCCGTACGCCACCCAGTCCCCGCCCGCCCCGCCGCCGAAGCCACCGAAGCCACCGAAGCGGCCGAAGGAGCGGTCCGCGCTCGGCCCGGTGACCTTCTCACTGATCTTCCTGGCCCTTGGCCTGGTCGCCGTCCTCGACCTGCTCGACGTCTTCGACGTGGGCGCGTCGGCGTACTTCGCCGCGGCGCTGGCCACCATCGGCCTCGGGCTGCTGGTGGGCACCTGGTTCGGTCGGGCCCGCTGGCTGATCGCGCTCGGGCTGGTGACCGCGTCCGCGCTCGCCGTGGCCACGGTGGCCGAGTCGTACGACCGGTTCCGGGGCGTCGACGGTGCCGTGACCTGGGCTCCGGCCAGCTACCAGGACCTCGCCACGCGCTACGAGAACAGCTTCGGCGACGCGGTGCTGGACCTGCGCTCGGTCGATTTCGCCGGACGCAACACGGAGATCACCGTCTCGGTCAACTTCGGCAAGGGCACGGTCGTGGTGCCGCCGAACGTCGACGTGACCGCGGTGGCCGACGTCAACGCCGGCGACGCGACAGTCTTCGGGCAGCACCAGCCCGGACCTGCCGGGGGGGCTCGGGAGTTCACCGACCTCGGCCCGGACGGTGCCGGTGGCGGCACGCTCCGTCTCTTCGTCCACGTCAATGCCGGAAGTTTGGTGGTGACCCGATGAAGGCGCACCGTACCGATCTCGTCTCGTTCGCCTTCGGGCTGCTCTTCCTGGCGCTCACCGCCTGGTGGCTCTCGGCCAAGATCCTCGGACTAGCCGTACCCCCGGCCGGCTGGTTCCTGGCCGGCGCGCTGATCCTGATCGGGGTGTTCGGTCTGGTGGGTGCCCTCCGCTCAGGGCGGCACGCCGACCGCGAGGCGGCCACGGACGACACCGCACCGGTCGGCGACGCGCCGGCGGCCCAGGGCACGGACCTTCCGGCCGACGGCATGCCGATCGCCGACGCGGGGCTGAACGCCGACCGCCCGGTCTCCGGAGTCGGCCACGCCGGCTGGTACCCGGACCAACCCACGTCCGGCGGGATCCTCCCCGGCTGGGAGCCGGACCCGCCGGCCGCCGGCCGGATCCACCCGGCCTGGCAGGTGGACCGCACGACGGAGGAGATCCGGGCGGACGGAATCGACGCCGGAGGCGGTGCGGACACGACAGCCACCCTCGATCGGGTGGACGCCACGACGACCAGGGTCGAGCGGACGGACGCCGGCGCCGGCCCCGACGGCGGCGACGAGCGGCCGACCGAGGCGGTCACCGGCGCGCCGGGCGGCGTGGTCGAGGACCGCCCCGAAGGCGGCTCGGGCGGCGTTGCCGGTTCCTCGTCCGCTCGTCCGGGTCAACGGGACGACCCGCTGGGTTGACCGGGCCCGGCGGTGGGTGCCCGGTCGGGCTCACGGCGGCGGTGCGATCGGCGCGCGTGGACGCCTATGCTGGCCGATGGAGTTCCGCCTCCGTGGGTCGATCCCGCCCCGCCGCGGCGGCCCGTCGCGCTTGCCGTGTCTACCCCGTCAGGAGCCCTTCCGACATGACCCAGTCCCCCGCCGTGCGTACCCCCGGCCGGCCCGGTCCGGTCCGCATCGGCGAGCGAGCCGCCCGTACCCTCGTCACCGAGCTCGCCCGGCTCAACGACTCGAAGGCCGCGCTGCTCGTCGGCGTGAACCCGCAGTCCGCGGTGCTGGCCGCGGCGATCGAGGCGTTGCTGCCCGGTGACCAGCTCACCGTGGTGCCCGCCGAGGGCGGATCGGCCACCGCGCTGCGCGAGCACATCACCGCCCAGGGCCGGTGGGTCGCCGACCGGGTCCGGGTGGTCGACTCCCTCGCCGAGGCCGACCCCGCCGAGGTGGTGATCGCGGGTGAGCCGCTCCTCGGCACGGCCGAGGAGACTCGCATGACGATCGAGATGCTCGGCAAGCAGCTCGGCGACGGGGCGGTGCTCAGCGTCGCGACTGCCGCCGGGCCGGGCCGGACCGCGGGTGCGGCGGCGGAGTTGCAGCGGCAGAGCGCGCTCCACGGTGTCGGCACCGACCTGGTGCTGCGCAACACGCCGCCGGTACGTCTGCACCGGCTCCGGTTCACCCCGGCGAGCCCGGCCACCGCGGCGCGGCTCGCTCCCGCCCACCGGCCGTCGAGCGTGCCGCTGAGCCGGTCCATGCACATCGACTCCAACGGGGTCGCTGCGGCCGGCATCAGCCTCGGTCTGGCCGCGCTGGCCCGGCTGACCAGGCCGAAGTCGAAGCTCTGGCTGCTGCCGGCCCTCGCCGCCGCACCTGTCGCCGCGTTCTTCCGCGACCCGGAGCGGGATGTGCCCGAGGACCCGTCGGCGGTGGTCGCCGCCGCGGACGGGCAGGTCCTGTCGGTGCAGCGCCTGCACGACGAGCGCTTCGGCGACGGGGAGTGGCTGCGGATCGCGGTGTTCCTGTCGGTGCTGGACGTGCACGTCAACCGTTCGCCGGTGGCCGGCAAGGTGGTCGACTACTTCGTGGCCGACGGTGGGTTCGTCAACGCCATGAAGCCGGACGCCGAGCACAACGTGGCCGCGTACACGGTGCTGGACACTGTGCACGGCACGGTGGTGGTCGCCCAGCGCACCGGCCTGATCGCCCGCCGGATCGTGCAGCGGGTGCCCATCGGCTCCCTGCTGGCCAAGGGCGAGCGCTTCGGGCTGATCCGGTTCGGCTCGCGTACCGACGTCTACCTGCCGGCCGCCGCGGCGGAGCCGCTCGTCGGCCCCGGCGACAAGGTGGTCGGCGGGGCGACGGTGATCGCCCGCTGGCGTTGAGGCCGCAAACGTGAGGAGGGGGCGCCGCGGGTCGCGGCGCCCCCTCCTGCTGTCCCGGGTCGGGCGGATCTTTCCGCTCGGTCAGGCGGCTCGCCGCTGGCGCAGCCAGAGCACCGGCCCGCTGACCAGGTAGCCCACGACGATCAGCGCGAAGGTGAGCCGGATGTCGACCAGCGCACCGACCACCGGGGCGAGCCACAGCCACGGCGGGAGCTTCACCAGCCGGGCGAGCTTGGCGTACGGGAAGCTCGACACCATCGCGAAGGCCAGCAGCGCGACCCCGGCCAGGAGCACCGGCCCGGGTACCGGCAGCCCGATGGCGACCGTCACCGCGAGCACGGCTGCGGCCATGGTGGTGGGCACGCCGCAGAAGAACCGGCCGTCCTTGGGCGAGACGTTGAACCGGGCGAGCCGGATCGCGGCGCAGGCCGCGACGAGCGCGCAGGCGACAGCCGCCGCCGCGGTCGAGACGGAGCCGGCGAGCGAGGCGTAGACGACCACCGGCGCGGCCATGCCGAAGGAGCACATGTCGGCCAACGAGTCCATCTGCGCGCCGAACGGACTGGCCACCCCGAGCTTGCGGGCCAGCGCGCCGTCCAGACCGTCGAACGCGACGCAGGCGATGAGGGCGAACGCGGCGATGCGTACCTGCCCCTGCATGGCCAGGAAGATGGCGAGCACGCCGAGTGTCAGGCTGCTCAGTGTGCACGCGTTGACCAGGGCGAACTTCACCCGGCGGGTGATCGTGCGTTCGCCGGGGAGCAGCGGGATCGACCGGGCCGCGGCGTCGTCGGGCTCGCTGACCGGCGGCAGGGCCGGGCTCACCGGCGGCAGCGCCGGGCTGACCGGCATGACGGCCTCGACCTCGGCCCGCCCGAACCGGTTCAGGCTGTAGCGGCGACGGCGGTCGACGTAGCGGGGCTCGACCAGGGCCGTGTCGGCGCCCCCGGTCAGTTCACCGTCGCGACGGCCCACCCGGACCAGCAGCACCTGCCGGGCGAATGCGCCGCCACGGCGGAGCGGGCCCGCCCAGCGACGCCCTGCGGGGCGCGGACTGTCAGTCGTACGACGCCGGCGCCATGGGGCTCTCGGCACGCTTCCTCCATCACCGGATCGGCTTCGCCGCCTCGAGGACGGACATCCGGCTGTCTCGTACCGAGCCTCTCGCGGCCCGGCAGCCGTTGTGCGGAGTACACCATTGCACAGGGAACGGCGCTTGGCGATAGCTGTCCGAGGGCTTTATATCTCCATATTCCGCTCAGACGGCTCTGTCATTCGCAACCAGGGCCTCATCGCCCGTTATCCATCATTCCCTACCTCGACTGTAGCCCAGCCGGCCCGAGGCGGCTCGGGCGGCGGGGCTCATCTTCTCCGTCGTCCGGTTGCCCAGGCAGCGACGTCGGTCAACGGCAGGCCGTCGAGCCGATCGGGTGTGAACCAGTCGGCGCTGGCGGTCGAGCCTCCGGCCGCCTCGGTGACCCGGGCCTCGGTGGGCGCGTCGACCACCACCCGGTAGATCACCCGCACCCCGTGCCAGTCCAGCGGACGCCCCTCGGGCCCGAGCGCGGCCGGATTGTGCAGGTTGTCCACGCCCATCAGCTCTGTCACCCGGCCGAGTTGGCCGGCCTCCTCGACCAGTTCACGCAGGAGCGCGGGCACGGGCTGTTCGCCGTGGTCGGTACCGCCCCCGGGCAGATGCCAGAGCCCGGCGCCGGGATACCCCTCGGCGATCATCGTGAGCAGCACCCGGCCGTGCGGGTCGGTGACCAGCCCGTACGCCGCGAAGCGCAGCCGGCGGTCGCCGAGCGGCGGGAACGACGACGGGTCGGCCCGCCCGGCGGGCAGCGGCTCGACCGGCAGGCCGAGCAGTTCGGCGGTGAACGGCATCAGCGGCACCGCCGCCGCCTCCTGCGGCGTGAACCAGCGGGTCGAATCGGTCGTCCCGGCCCGCCCGTCGTGCGGCGCGCCCCCGGTCACGGCCAGGTCGAAGACCAGCCGGTCGGTGTGCAGTGACACGTCGGCCTCGGGAAACGGGATCACGTCGGCGACCACCGCGCGCAGTCCGGCCACCTCGACGGTCAGCCCGGTCTGCGCGGTGACCTCGCGAAGCACGGCGTGCGCGGGGTGTTCGGCGTGCTCCACGACGCCTCCGGGCAGGTGCCAGACGCCCGGGAACTGGGCGCCGGCCGAGCCGCGTACGAGCAGCACCCGATCGTCGTCCCGGTAGAGCCCGTACGCGCCCACCTGCCGCCGCTGCTGCATGCCGTGGCCCCCGCCCCGCGTCCCGTTCGGTCGATCATGAAGTTATCGCCGTCCATCCCGGCGTGTCCCGACAATAACTTCATGATCACCGGGGTGCCCCTCAGGGGGAGAGGGAGGGGGTTGGGGGTGGGGTCAGGTCAGGTGGGCGGCCTGGACGGCTTCGGCGGTGACCTCGGTGAGACGCTCGGCGGGGAGGGCGCCCAGTTCGGCGGGAGCGAACCAGCGGGCCTCGCAGGTGGAACCGCCCACGTCGGTCACGGTGGGCGGCGCCGGCCGGTCGACGACCACCCGGTAGAAGGCACGTACGCCGTGCCAGTCGATCGGGTAGCCCTCCGGGCCGAGCGAGGCGGCGTCCCGATGACTGGCCACCCCGAGCAGCTCGACGAGTCGCCCGTCCTGCCCGGTCTCCTCCACCAGTTCGCGGATGAGCGCCGCGCCGGGCTGCTCGCCGTAGTCGGTGCCGCCGCCGGGCAGGTGCCAGCAACCGGCGCCGGGATAGCCGTCGGCGACACGGGTGAGCAGTACCCGGCCCTCCGGGTCGGTGCAGACCGCGTACGCGGCGAAGCGCTGCGCCCGGTGCAGCCCGTCCGGGCCGGGCACCGCGTAGAACGAGGGGAACTCCGGCGGCTCCTCCGGAACCACGTCGCCCGAGGAGGCGGGCAGGTCGAGAGCGCGCGCGGTGAACGAACGCAGCGGCAGCTCGGCAGCCTCCTCGCGGGTGAACCACCGGGCCAGGTCGGTCGGCCGGTCGACCCGGTCGACGAGCGTCCCGCCGCGCACCGACACCCGGTAGATGAGCCGGTCGGTGTGGATCGTGATCCCCCGCTCGGGCAGGGCCCGCATGTCCGCCAGCACGTCGTGCAGCCCGGTCACGGTTACCGACAACCCCGTCTCGGCCGCCGTCTCGCGGACGACCGTGTGGTTGGGGTCCTCGCCGTGGTCGACCGCCCCACCGGGCAGCGACCAGGTGCCGGGTGTGCCGGAGCGCTGTGATGCGCGGACCAGCAGAACCCGGTCGGCCGAATCAGCACAAACTGCGTATGCCGCGATCCTGCGGAGCGGCGTCAGCGCGGTGGTCACGGGGAAAAATTCTCCCCCGGGCGGGTTACCGGCATCGAAAAGAGTCAGATTGCTGACACAGGACTCGCGACTCAGGGGGCGGTCAGGGTAGGGATCCGGGCGCTCACCGAGGTCATCCGAACGTCGGGCGCGGAGGGTGGAGGCATGACGACCAACACCCCTCCGCAGACCCCGTACAAGCAACTCCGGCGACCCACCACCGACCGCATGGTGGCCGGTGTCGCGAGCGGCCTCGGCCGCTACCTCGACGTCGACCCCACGCTGATCCGGGTGACCTTCGCGGTCACCGGGCTGCTCACCGGCGGGCTGGCGCTGCTGGCGTACCCGATCATGTGGTTCCTGATGCCCGAGGAGCCGCCCGGCGCTCCCGCCTGGCCGCATCCCGGGGGTGCCGCGCCGCAGCGACCGCCGGCCGCCGCGCAGGCGGCCCCGCCGGGGTACGCCCCGACGCCGCCCTACCCGCCGGCCACGGTTCCGGTCCCGCCGAGCGGGCCCGTACCGCCGGCCGCAGCCTGAACCGGGATCACTCCCACTCGATGGTGCCCGGCGGCTTGCTGGTCACGTCCAGCACCACGCGGTTGACCTCGGCCACCTCGTTGGTGATCCGGGTGGAGATCTTCGCGATCACGTCGTAGGGCAGCCGGGACCAGTCCGCCGTCATCGCGTCCTCGCTGGAGACCGGGCGCAGCACCACGGGATGCCCGTAGCTGCGCCCGTCACCCTGCACCCCGACGCTGCGTACGTCGGCCAGGAGCACCACCGGGAACTGCCAGACGTCCCGGTCCAGGCCGGCGGCGGTCAGCTCCTGCCGGGCGATCAGGTCCGCCTTGCGGAGCAGGGCGAGCCGCTCCTCGTCGACCGCACCGATGATCCGGATGGCCAGACCCGGACCCGGGAACGGGTGACGCCAGACCATCGCCTCGGGCAGCCCCAACTGCAGGCCGAGCGCGCGGACCTCGTCCTTGAAGAGCGCCCGCAGCGGCTCGACCAGCGCGAACTTGAGGTCCTCCGGCAGCCCGCCGACGTTGTGGTGGCTCTTGATGTTGGCGGTGCCGGTGCCGCCGCCGGACTCGACGACGTCCGGGTAGAGGGTCCCCTGCACCAGGAACTCGACGCCGCCGTGCGCGGCGACCTCCCGCGCGGCGGCCTCGAAGACCCGGATGAACTCGCGACCAATGATCTTGCGCTTCTGCTCCGGGTCGGTCACTCCGGCGAGCGCACCCAGGAACCGTTCCCGCGCGTCGACCACCTTGAGCTTGATGCCGGTGGCCGCCACGTAGTCCTTCTCGACCTGCTCGGCCTCGCCGGCCCGGAGCAGACCATGGTCGACGAAGACGCAGGTCAGCTGGTCACCGACGGCCTTGTGCACGAGCGCGGCCGCGACCGCCGAGTCGACGCCGCCACTGAGGGCGCAGAGGACCTCCTTCTCGCCGACCTGCTCGCGGATCCGGGCCACCTGCTCGTCGATGATGTTCTCCGGCGTCCAGGTGGGCTCGATGCCGGCGATCTCGTAGAGGAACCGGGTGAGCATCTCCTGGCCGTGGGCGGTGTGCCCGACCTCCGGGTGGAACTGCACGCCGGCCCGCCGCCCGGCCAGGTCCTCGAACGCGGCGACCGGCGCCCCGGCGGACTCGGCGGTCACCGTGAAGCCGGCCGGCGCCTCGGTGACGCAGTCGCCGTGGCTCATCCAGACCGGCAGGTCGGCGGGGAGGTCCTTGAGCAGCACGCCGCCGTCCGGACGGGCCTGCAACGGGGTGCCGCCGTACTCGCGGTTGCCGGTGTGCGCCACCGTGCCGCCGAGCGCCCGGGCCATCGCCTGGAAGCCGTAGCAGATGCCGAAGACCGGCACCCCGGCGGTGAACATGCCGGCGTCGACCTGCGGGGCACCCGGCGCGTAGACGCTGGCCGGGCCGCCGGAGAGGATGATCGCGGCCGGGTTCTTCGCCAGCATCTCGGCGACCGGCATCGTGTGCGGGACGATCTCGGAGTAGACCTTCGCCTCACGTACCCGGCGCGCGATCAGCTGGGCGTACTGGGCTCCGAAGTCCACCACGAGGACGGGGCGAGGCGTGCTCATGTGGCCAAAGCCTACCCACTGTCACGGCCGCCCCTGGCCGCGCCCCGCGCTGTCCGCGCGGCGCGCCTGGTACCGCTGTCACGGGACTCACCCCTGCCCCACGGAACCACCCCATATCGACTCGGGTTCGGTGGATGCCGGGCTGTCCGGGCCGTGCGGACACCCCGGCTCCAGGGAACCCGAGTCGACCACGAAAAGCGTGTCCGCCCCCGCCGCTACGGTCGCAGCGCCGCGGGAGCGTGCGCCGGCACCGCCGGTCGCCGAGGTGCGACCGGCTCGACCCGCCGGTACGGCTCGCCGAGCGGTGGCCGGGGGTCCTCGTCGCCCTTGTTCGGCCAGAGGGACATGGCCCGCTCGGCCTGAGCGGTGATGGTCAGCGACGGGTTCGCCCCGAGATTCGCCGAGACGGCCGCCCCGTCCACCACGTGCAGCCCCGGATGACCGAAGATCCGGTGGTACGGGTCGATCACCCCGTCGGCCGGGGTGGCGCCGATCACCGCCCCACCGAGGATGTGCGCCGTCAGGGGGATGTCGAACGGCTCGGTCAGCGCGCCGCCCGGCGTACCGCCGATCTCCTCGGCGAGCAACCGGGCCGCCGCGTGGCCGGCCGGAATCCAGGTCGGGTTCGGGGTGCCGTGCCCGGGGCCGCTGACCAGCCGACCGCGCCGGAACCGGAGGGTGAGCGAGTTGTCGATCGACTGCATGACCAGGGCGATCACGGTCCGCTCGGACCAGCGCCGCACGGAGATCAACTGGGCGGCGGTGCCGGGCTGGCGCAGCAGCGTGCCGAACCAGCGCCGGACGCGGTGCGGCCCGCCCTCGACCAGCAGCGACTGCAGCAGTCCCATCGCGTTGGAGCCCCGCCCGTAGCGGACCGGCTCGATGTGGGTCTGCGCGTCGGGGTGGAACGAGCTGGTGATGGCCACGCCCTCGGTGAAGTCGAGCCCCGCGGCCCGGGCCTGCCGGCCGGGCACCGACGCCCCCAGGATCGCCTCGGAGTTGGTGCGGGTCAGCTCGCCGAGCCGGGCCGAGAGCGCGGGCAGCGCGCCGGTGCCCTTCATCTCGTGCAGCAGCCGTTGCGTACCGAGCGCCCCGGCGGCGAAGACGACCTGTTCGGCCCGGATCACCTGCCGCCGCCGGCGCAGCCAGGCACCGGTCCGGACGGTGTGCACCTCGTACCCGCCCTCCGGATGGGGGCGTACGGCGGTCACCGTGGTGAGCGGGTGTACCCGCGCGCCGCGCCGCTCGGCCAGCCACAGGTAGTTCTTGACAAGCGTGTTCTTCGCCCCGACCCGGCAGCCGGTCATGCAGGAGCCGCAGTGGGTGCAGCCGGTGCGCTCCGGGCCGACGCCACCGAAGTACGGGTCGGCGACCCGCTCGCCAGGACGCCCGATGTGCACTCCGACCGGGGTGGCGTGGAAGGTCCGCCCCACCCCCATCCGCTCGGCCACCGCCCGCATCGCCCGGTCCGCGCCGGTGTCCCTCGGGTACGCGGTGACGCCGAGCATCCGTTTCGCCTGGTCGTAGTGGCGGGCCAGCTCGTCGCGCCAGTCGGTGATGTCCCGCCACTGTGGATCGGTGTAGAACGCGGGCAGCGGCTCGTAGAGGGTGTTCGCGTAGACCAGGGAGCCGCCGCCCACGCCGGCGCCGGAGAGCACCAGCACCCCACCGCCGGCCCGCCGGTCGGCGGCCCGCAGCAGCGTGATCCGCTGAATGCCGTAGCAGCCGAGTCCCGGCGCCCACAGGAACCGTCGCGCCCGCCACGACGTACGGGGGAAGTCGTCGTCGGCGAAGCGCCGCCCGGCCTCCACGACGCCGACGGAGTATCCCTTCTCGGTCAGCCGCAGCGCGGTGACGCTGCCGCCGAAGCCCGACCCGATGACGAGCACGTCATACCGCATTCCGGCATCATTACCCGCCGGTAGCCGTGGCGCCAGAGCCGAGGACGCGCGACCATGCTCTGCACCCGCCACATCGGCGCCCCGGCCGCAACCCGCGGCACCCGTCGGAGCGTTGTTCCAGTACGGGTGGAAGGAGGCCCAGATGAGCCTCGGATCAGGTACGGGCCGTCGTGGTCGCCTGCTGATCGGACTGCTGCTCGCCGCAGTGGTGCTCGTGACGGTGGGCGGTGTGGTGATCAGCCGCCTGGTCGGCGGGCCGAGCCCGGAGCGCGCAGCCGCGCCGGCGCCGACCTCAGCCACGAACACGCCCGCCGCCACGCCCAGCTCGCCGCCACCCCCGCCGGGCGCAGACATCACCGGCCCGCTCAACCTCCTGCTGGTCGGTGTGGACACCCGGGTCAGCGTCCCCGGCTGGGAGCCGCACGCCGACGCGGTGCTGGTCCTGCACGTGCCGCGCGGACTGGGCCGGGCGTACCTCTTCTCCCTCCCCCGCGACCTGCTGGTCGACATCCCGGCGTTCCCCAAGGCCGGCTACCGCGGCGGGCGGACCAAGCTGACCCACGCGATGAGCTACGGCAGCCGGGCGCCCGGCCGCGCCAAGCAACCGAGCGCCGCGCAGGGGTACGAGCTGCTGCGCAGCACCGTGAGCGGCTACACCGGTTTGCGCATCGACGCCGGTGCGGTGGTCACCTTCGCCGGGTTCGACCGGCTGGTGGACAGCCTCGGCGGGGTGGACCTCTACATCGACCAGCGGGTCGCCTCCCGGCACCGGCAGCCCGACGGCCGGCACCGGGAGAGCGCGCCGGGCGGCTACACCGGCCCGCAGATGGTGTACGAGAAGGGAAACCGCCACCTCACCGGGTGGCAGGCGCTGGACTACGCCCGGCAGCGCTACATCTCCGGCGGCGACTACAGCCGGCAGCGCCACCAGCAGCAACTGATCCGGGCGCTCGTCGGCAAGATCCTCGACCAGGGGCTCGCCCGGGACCCGGACCGGGTGCAGCAGGTCGTCGACGCGCTCAGCGACACGCTGATCTACGTCGGCGGGCGCAAGCTGATCGACGTCGCGTACGCCCTGGGCGGTCTTCCCGCCGACCGGTTCGCGCTGGTCGGCCTACCCGGCAGGTCGGTCGGCTCGGGTGGCGGCTACCGGGGCGAACAGCTCACCTCGGTCGGCCGCCGCTTCCTCACCGAGCTGCGCGCCGGCCGCGCCGACGCCTACCTGGCCAAAAACCCCAGCCTCCGCATCAAACCCTGACCCCCCCGCCCCGCCGGACCCCCCCTCCCCGCCGGACCCCCCTCCCCGCCGGACCCCCCTCCCCGCCCCGCTGGACCCCGTTGATCAAGAGGTTTGCGGCGGATTTGATCTCTATCGCTGCCCCAAACCTCTTGATCACCGGCGCAGCGCGGCGCTGCGCTGCGCGGCGCGGCGCGGCGCGGCGCGGCGCGGCGCAGCGCGGGGCGGCGCAGCGCGGGGCGGCGCAGCGGGTGGGCGGTCAGAGGGGTTTGGGTTCGGCGGGCCGTTCGGTGCCGTAGAGCCAGGCGTCGAAGAGCTTGCCGAGCTTCTTGCCGGAGACGCGTTCGGCGAGCGCGATGAACTCGTCGGTGCTGCCGTTGCCGTTGCGCTTCTCCGCCGACCAGGTCCGCAGGATCTCGAAGAACGCGTCGTCGCCGACGGCCACCCGCAGCGCGTGCACGGTCATCCCGCCCCGCTGGTAGACCGAATTGCTGAACAGGTTCTCCACCCCCGGTTTGCCGGGCGGCGTACGCCAGACCTGCCCCGACGAACCGTGGTAGCCGGAGGCGAACGACTCCTCGACCTTCCGGCCGCCGCCGTGCTCGGTCCAGAGCCACTCGGCGTACGTGGCGAGCCCCTCGTTGAGCCAGATGTCCTGCCAACGGGTCAACGCCACGCTGTCGCCGTACCACTGGTGGGCCAGTTCGTGCGCGACGACCTCGGTGTTGACCCCCTGCCGGAAGAAGTCGGCGGAGTAGACCGGCCGGGACTGCGTCTCCAACGCGTACCGGATCCGCGGGTCGGAGATCACCACGCCGCCGTACGCCTCGAACGGGTACGGCCCGAACACGGTCTCCAGGTAATCGGCGACCTTGACGGTCTCCGCGATCGAGTCGTCCGCGGCCCCCTTCGGCAGGCCGGTCTGGAGGGCGCTGTAGACCGGCCGTCCCTTGTGCTTCCCGGTCGTCACCCGCAACTTGCCGATCACCACGAAGCTCAGGTAGCTGGCCATCGGGGCGCGCTCGGCCCACTTCCAGGTGGTCCAGCCGGCGCTGCTGTCCTTCCCGCCCGGCACCCCGTTGCTGACCGCCGTGAGCCCGTCCGGCACGGTGATCTCGAAGTCGTACGTGGCCTTGTCGGACGGGTGGTCGTTGACCGGGAACCAGGTGCTCGCCGACTCCGGCTGGCCGAGCGCGATCGCACCGTCCTCGGTGTGGATGAAGCCGCCACCACCGAGCAGTTCGTTCTCCAGCTGCTCCGGCTCGCCGTCGTACCGGACCTCCGCCACGAAACCGTTGCCCGCGATCAGGCCCTTCGCCGGGGTCACCGATAGCTCGTCGCCCTTACGGGAATACCTGGCCGCGGCGCCGTCCACAGTCACCGAACGCACGGTCAGTCCGGCCAGATCGAGGTTGAACGCGGACAGGTCACTGGTCGCCGATGCGTGCACGGTGGTGGTGCCGGTGAGCCGGTCCTTCGCCGGGTCGTACCGGACCTTGACCGTGTACCGCCCGACGTCGTAGCCGCCGTTGCCGTACGTCGGGAAGTACGGGTCGCCCGCGCCCGCCGCACCAGGCTTGAAGTTCCGTTCGGCCGGCTGCGACGGCGTGACCACCGACTCGGGCGCCTCCGGCGTCGAGCCGCACCCGGCCAGCAACGCCCCGGTCAGCAGCAGACCGACATGCACCCGCAGAGACCGCCGTGGCTGCCTCATCGCATCGTCCTTTCGATGTGCCGGCGAGCACTCCGCCCGACCGCCGGCGAGCCGACACCGCGAGGCCCGTACCGTCGGCGCTCTCGCCCGGTCCGCTCGCGGCAGCCTACCGAGGATCGATCACGTCGTCGTCATGCGGCCGGGCTCGGGCCCACCCCGCGCCGCACCGGCGACTCGGGTCCGAGTCGAAGCCCTCGGCTCGACCGGAGCTTCCGACCCACGCGTCCTAAGGCAGGGCGGGTGCGCTGCCGCCGGTCAGCCAGGCGTCCATGAGCGAGCGCAACTGCCGGCCGGAGATCCGCTCGGCGAGAGCGACCAGGTCGGCCGTCGTGCCGTTGCGGTCCCGTCGCTCGGTCGTCCACTGTCGCAGGATGCGGAAGAACGCGTCGTCGCCGACCGTGCGACGTAGTGCGTGCACGGCCAGCGCACCGCGCAGGTAGACCGCACTGCCGAACATCGCCTCCCGGCCGGGGTCCACCGAGGGCCGCGTCCAGTCGGTGGTCGCGTACCGGGCCTCGAACGCCCGCTGCACGCTCTGACCACCGTCGTGCTCCTCCCAGAGCCACTCGGCGTACGTGGCGAAGCCCTCGTTCAGCCAGATGTCGCTCCAACGGCTCAACGAGACGCTGTCGCCGAACCACTGGTGCGCCAGCTCGTGCGCCACCACATTCAGGTTCGGGCGGCCGTCGGCGAAGAAGCCGGGCCCGTACACCGGCCGGGACTGGGTCTCCAACGCGTACCCGATGCGGTCGTCGGCGACCGCGACTCCGCCGTACGCCTCGAACGGGTACGGCCCGAACCGGCCGGCCAGGAAGTCGACGATCTCGCCGGTGCGGGCCAGCGACGTGGCGGCCGGGCCGTTCGGCGGCTCACCCGACGGAACAGCGGTGACGATGGGCCGGCCCTCGTGCGTGCCGGTGGTGACCCGGTAGTCGCCGATCACCAGCGTGGTGAGGTAACTCGCCATCGGCGAGCGCTCGCTCCAGCGCCACGTGGTCCACCCGCCGTCGCTGCGCTTCGGGCCGGGAACCCCGTTGCTGAGCGCGGCGAGCCCGTCCGGAACGCTCACCGCGATGTCGTAGGTGGCCTTGTCGGACGGGTGGTCGTTGACCGGGAACCAGGTCGCCGCCGAGTCGGGCTGGCCGAGCGCGATCGCGCCGTCGTCGGTGTGCAGGAAACCCCCGGAGCCGAGCGGACCGTCGGTGACCGGGGCGGGCACCCCGGCGTACGCGACCTCGACGGTGAACCGGGCGCCGCGAGGCACCCCACGGGCCGGCTCGACCACCAGCTCGTTCCCCGTCCGCCGGTGCTTGGCGGTGGCACCGTCGACGGTCACCCGGTCGATGTCCAGTCCGGCGAGGTCCAGGTTGAACCGGGACAGCCCCTGGGTGGCGGTCGCGGTCAGCACCGCCCGCCCGGTGAGCCGGTCGGTCGCCGGGTCGTACCGCACGTCCAGGGCGTAGTGCGCCACGTCGTACCCGCCGTTGCCGTACCCGGGAACGTACGGGTCGCCGACGTCCGCGCTGCCCGGCCGGAACGCATCATCCTCATCGGACGGGGTGCAGCCGCTCGCCGCGAGCAGCACCGCCAGCGCGGCGGCGACCACGATCCGGGGACAGATACGTCGCACCGGCCGAGCCTAACGGCGCGGCCGGTGCGACACGACGTGTTCGCGCGGGTCAGCGGTCGAGGACCAGTCCGACCTTCTGGAACTCCTTGAGGTCGCGGTAGCCACACTTGGCCATCGCCCGGCGCAGCCCGCCGAAGAGGTTCAGCTGACCGTCGGGCTCGTCGGCCGGGCCGAAGAGGACCTGTTCCATCGAGCCGATCGGTTCGCTGGCCACCTCGAACGCGCCGCGCGGCAGCGACGGGTGGCTGGCGGCCGAGTGCCACCAGGCGCCACCGGCCGGCGCCTCCTCACAGCGGGAGAGCGGCTCGCCGAGCATCACCGCGTCCGCGCCGCAGCCGAGGGCCTTGGCGATGTCGCCCGAGGTCTGCATGTCCCCGTCGGCGATCAGGTGCACGTACCGGCCGCCGGTCTCGTCCAGGTAGTCGCGGCGGGCCGCCGCCGCGTCGGCGATCGCGGTGGCCATCGGCACCCGGATGCCGAGCACCGACTCGGTGGTCGACCAGTCGTCCCCACCGATGCCGACGATGACGCCGGCCGCGCCGGTACGCATCAGGTGCAGCGCGGTCTTGTAGTCGGTGCAGCCGCCCACGATCACCGGCAGGTCGAGGTCCGCGATGAACTCCTTGAGGTTCAGCGGCTCGTCGGTGGTCGAGACGTGCTCGGCGGAGACGATCGTGCCCTGGATGACCAGGATGTCCACGCCGGCGTCCAGGATCACCGGGGCCAGCGCCAGGGTGTGCTGCGGGGACACCCGCACCGCCACCGTGCCACCCCCGGCACGCAGCTCGCGTACGCGCTCCGCGATGAGGTCGGGACGGATCGGTTCGGCGTACACCTCCTGGAGCCGCTTGGTCGCCCGCGCGTCCTCGTCCAGCCCGGCCAGCTCCTCGAGCACCTTGGTCGGGTTCTCGTAGCGGGTCCAGAGCCCTTCGACGTTGAGCACACCGAGACCGCCGAGCGCGCCGAGGCGGACGGCGGAGCTCGGGCTCATCGTGGCATCGGAGGGGTGCCCGACGCAGGGGATGCCGAACTGGTAGGCGTCGAGCTGCCAGGCGGTGGAGACGTCGTCGACGTCCCGCGTCCGGCGGCTCGGGACGATGGCGATGTCGTCCAGGTGGTAACCGCGTTGCGCGGTCTTGCCCAACCCGATCTCGACCACGTCACGCATGGCTCACTCCAGTTGTTGTCGGGGGTGGTGGTGGGGGTCAGCGGGTGTGGTAGTTGGGCGCCTCGACGGTCATCTGGACATCGTGCGGGTGGCTCTCCTTGAGCCCGGCCGCGGTGATCCGGATCAGCTGGCCCCGCCGGTGCAGCTCGGGGATGGTCGCCGCCCCGCTGTAGAACATGCCCTGGCGCACGCCACCGACGAGCTGGTGGACCACCTGCGCGAGCGTGCCGCGGTAGGGGACCTGCCCCTCGATCCCCTCCGGGATCAGCTTCTCGTCGGAGCTGACGTCGCCCTGGAAGTAGCGGTCCTTGGAGTAGGACTTGTGCCCGCCACGGGTCTGCATCGCTCCGAGCGAGCCCATGCCGCGGTACGACTTGTACTGCTTGCCGTTGATGAAGATGAGCTCACCGGGGCTCTCCTCGCAGCCGGCCAGCAGGCTGCCGAGCATCACCGAGTCCGCGCCGGCGACCAACGCCTTGGCGATGTCCCCGGAGTACTGGATGCCGCCGTCGCCGATCACGGGCACGCCCAGCGGCCGGCACGCCCGGGCCGCTTCCATGATCGCGGTGATCTGCGGCACGCCCACCCCGGCCACCACCCGGGTGGTGCAGATCGAACCGGGGCCCACCCCCACCTTGACCGCGTCGGCGCCGGCCTCGGCGAGGGCCCTGGCTCCGGCGTACGTCGCCGAGTTGCCGCCGATGACCTGGACGTCGGTCTCCCGCTTGAGCCGGCTGATCATCTCGACGATGGCCCGGCTGTGGCCGTGGGCGACGTCGCAGACGATCACGTCGACCCCGGCGTCGATCAGGGTCCGGGCCCGCTTGTACGCCTCGTCACCGAAGCCGACCGCGGCGGCGACCCGGAGCCGGCCCGCCTCGTCCTTGGTGGCGTGCGGGTACTGCTCGCTCTTGGTGAAGTCCTTCACCGTGATCAGCCCGCGCAGCCGGCCGGAGCCGTCGACGATCGGGAGCTTCTCCACCTTGTGCTGGCGCAGCAGGGCCAGCGCCTCGTCCTTGCTCACCCCGACCGACGCGGTGATCAGCGGGGTCCGGGTCATGATCTCGCGGACCGGCGTGCCGGGGTCGGAGACGAAGCGCATGTCGCGGTTGGTCACGATGCCGACGAGCTGACCGTCGCCGTCGACGACCGGCACCCCGGAGATCCGGTAGCGGCCGCAGAGCGCGTCGACGTCACGCAGGGTGTCGTCCGGGCTGGCGGTGACCGGGTTGGTGATCATGCCGGACTCGGAGCGCTTCACCAGGTCCACCTGGAGCGCCTGGTCCTCGACCGAGAGGTTGCGGTGCAGCACACCGATGCCGCCCTGCCGGGCCATCGCGATCGCCATCCGCGCCTCGGTCACCGTGTCCATCGCGCTCGAGAGCAGCGGAAGGGCGATGTCGATCTCGCGGGTCAGCCGGGTGCGGGTGTCGACGTCGTTGGGTGCGATGTCGGATTCGGCGGGCTGGAGCAGCACGTCGTCGAAGGTGAGGCCGAGGGGTACCACCCGGGCGGAGCCTGCCGGCAGCTCCGGCAGGTGGCCGCCCAGCTCGCCGTAGTCGGCGCCGGCCGGAAGATCGGTGCTGGGCGAAGTTTCCACGATTGCTCCCCTGAGCTGGTCGAACGGGCTTCAGCGAGGTGGCGCGGCGGGCACCGGAGGAGCGCCGCACGCGGCGCGTCGCTCCATCGTACCCATGCGGCTGAGCTGGCCCTCGTCGCGCCGGGCCGGTCGGCGCGCGTCCGGGGGCGGGCGTCGCTGCGGCGTTGGGTCTACGGTGAGGGGGTGCACGACGAGCCCATCGACCCGTTCAACGGCGACCCGGCCGATCCGGCCTCCGGCCTGCACGATCCGGGCGACGACGCACCGCTGGACGCGCTGACCGACGTCGAGCGGCAGGACGTGCTGGAGGATCTCGCCGACCTGGAGATCTACCAGGCCCTGCTGGCCCCGGTCGGGGTTCGCGGCCTGGTGATCGAGTGTGAGGACTGCCGCGAGCCGCACTACTTCGACTGGGACCTGCTCCGGGGCAACCTGCGCCATCTGCTCAGCTCGGGCCGGCCCCGGGTGCACGAGCCGGCCTACGACCCCGACCCGGACCACTACGTCACCTGGGAGTACGCCCGGGGCTACGCCGACGGCGTGCACGACACGCTCACCGACGGCAACGACGACGCACCCGGACCCGAGGAGCCCGGCGGCGAGGAGCCCAGAAACGAGGAGACCGGCCGCGAGGAGCCCGGGCGGCGCTGAACAGGACAGGGCTGGCGCGGCCCACCGCCCCACCGGTTCCACCGGCCTCCGGGCCGGGCTCCCCGGAAACCCCGGCCCCCACGGCCCCCACCGCCTGTCTCTGGCGTGAACGGTGCGAGCGCGAGAGGCAGGCGGCAGCACCGGGGCGAGACATCCACTCGGGCACGCTTTGGAGCTGAATCGCCTGCGACATCACCGGCAGTGCTCCCAACACGATTACCGACGCGCGCGCCGCGATTCACTGGGCGACCACCGACGATGCCACCAGCAGTCCGCAGGCGGGAGCTGCCGGCTCAGCACCTCCGGCCACCGTCTGGCAGAGCATCCAGCGCGGCCGTCGGCGAGTCGTCTACGACATCAGCTCTAAAGCGTCCCCGCAGTGGTCGCCCTTGGCGTCTCGGACCTCGGGGCGCCCCCAAGCTTCGCCGGACCTCAGGACACCCGCAGGCTTCGCCGGACCTCAAGGCACCAGCAGGCTTCGCCGGACCTCAAGGCACCAGCCGGCCGCGAGGTTGCTCGACCGAGCCTCAGGCGACCAGCCCGGCGCGGAAGCCCGCGGCCACGGCGTGCGCCCGGTCCCGGGCGCCCAGCTTGCGGAAGAGCCGGCGCGCGTGCGTCTTGACGGTGTCCTCCGAGACGAACAGCTCCCGCCCGATCTCGGCGTTGCTCTTGCCCTCCGCCATTCCGAGCAGCACCTGGAGTTCGCGCTCGGTCAGCCCGACGGACGCGCGCGCGGCCCGGGCGTTCGGCGCCGGCCGCTTTCCGTCCGGCGGCGTGCCCTCGGGCTCACCACCGTTGCCCTCCGGCCCGTCGTCGCCGCGTTGCACCGGCACCACGGTCGGTGCGCCGTTCGGCCCCTCCACCGGCCCGGCCGACCAGCCGGGGCCCGGGTCAGCGCCGGGTCGGCCGGCGGGCGCGGAGCGGTTCTTCCCGCCGACCGCCGCAGTGTCCCGCACCGGGTCGGTGACCCGGTGGCGGGCGGCCCGGCCGGGCGCGGAGAGCAGCAGCAGCGCCTTGGCCACCGCGCTGGTGAGATCGTGGTCGGCGCCCTGGATCAGCCCGCGGGCACCGGCGCTGATGGTCGCGGCGGCGGCCTCGGACTCCTCGGCGCCGAACAGCAGCACGGCGGCCTGCGGGGCGCGGGCCAGCACCCGGCGGACGAAGCCGGCGCTGTCCGGGCGGGTGAGCGCCGTGTCGGCGAGTACCACGTCCGGTTGCCGTTCGGCGAGCCGGAGCATCACCTCAGGATCGGAGACGGCGGTACGAACGACCGCTGACAGCCCGAGGCGGGCCGCCGCGGAAGTGAGATGTTGCGCCGCAAGTGGTGTCCGGACGCAGACAAGAACCGTACGCACTGTGGGGTCTCCTCTCCGCCAACGAGCAGACCACGAGCGGGTCGGTCCGGGAGGAGGTTCCCGGCAATCCTCCGAACTTTTCCGACAGATGGGTCAAATGCGGCAAAGCGTCGAAGGTTTCGGATCACACGTGTGTGAATCGTGGGGCTCCCGGGTAACGGGAGACCCAGGCCGGGATCGGTGTGCCTGTGCGGCCCGCCGCCCGATGGCCCGGCCATGAGGATCTCGCGGTGCCGCGCGGGAGGAGGGGTGCTGATGTCGAACGTACGTAGACTGCCCGGACCCATCGTCGATCTCTGGGACTGGCAGCGGCTCGGCGCCTGCCGGGGGCGGGACAGCGCCCAGTTCTTCCACCCGGACGGTGAACGGGGCTCGTCCCGGTTGCGTCGGGAGTCCGGCGCGAAGGCGGTCTGCCGTACCTGCCCGGTGCGGGCCGAATGCGCCGCGCACGCCCTGTCCGTACGCGAGCCCTACGGCGTCTGGGGTGGCTTCAGCGAGTCCGAGCGGCTGCGGCTGCTCGCCGTCGGCTGGGAGGACTTGGCCGACCGCCGGTGCACCCGGGTCGACGTCGCCCGGCTGGAGGCCCGGCTGGGCCGACCGCACAAGTCGGCCGAGCACATCGCCGCCAACCCCACCCCCAGCGCTCCCGCCCCCACCCAACGCAAGGTCGCCTGACCCGCAACCCCCACCCCTCCCCCCGCCCCGCCGACCTATGACCAGCGAGGCTGGGGTGGGGTGGGGTCAGCGGACGGTGACGCGGATGGTGTGCCAGCCGGTGGCGCCGTCCGGGACGACGTCCTGCCTGCGGTCGGTCTGCGTCTCACCGGTGGCGTCCGTGGCCCGCACCTGGAGCCGGTGCGTCCCCGGCGTGGCCTCCCAGCGCCACGACCACTGCACCCAGGTGTCCACGGAGACCGTGGGGGCCAGCTCCGCCTCCTGCCACGGGTCGTCGTCGACGCGTACCTCGACCCGGCGGATCCCCCGGTGCTGCGCCCAGGCCACCCCGGCCACCATGACCGGGCCGGCGGTCAGCCGGTTGCGCGGCCGAGGCGTGTCGATCCGCGACTGGGTCTTGATCGGCCCCTGCGGCGACCAGCCCCGCGGCACCCAGTACGCGTCGAAGTCCGCGAAGCTGGTCAGCTCCAACTCGGTCACCCACTTGCAGGCCGACACGTAGCCGTACAGGCCCGGCACGACCATCCGGACCGGGAACCCATGCTCGACGGGCAGCGGCTCACCGTTCATCCCCACCGCCAGCAGCGCGTCCCGCCCGTCGCGCAGGGCCGCCGTCGGGGTGCCGCAGGTCCAGCCGTCGACCGAGCGCCCGACCACCTGGTCGGCGCCCTCCTCCGGCTCGACCTCGTCGAGCAGGTCCCGGATCGGTACGCCGAGCCAGCGGGCGTTGCCGATCAGATCCCCGCCGACCTCGTTCGAAACGCAGGCGAGCGTGACGTACCGCTCCACCATCGGCCGGGCGAGCAGATCCGCGAAGCTGAGCGTGATCGGGTTGCGTACCCGGCCGTGGATGCGCAACCGCCAGGACTCCGGGTCGACCTGGGGCACCACCAGCGCGGTGTCGATCCGGTAGAAGCCGAAGTTCGAGCTGACGTAGGGGTCGAGCTGGGGTAGCGACAGGTCTGCCCCGGCGGGCACCGCGGGGGCCGGGGCGGCCGGGGCGGGCAGGACCACCGCCTCGCGGGCCGCCGACACTCCGCGCCGGCCGGCCAGCCAGCGCCCGCCGAAGCCGGCCACGGCGGCGGTGCCGAGCAGCACCCCGGTCCCGGTCAGGAACCGACGCCGGGACTCGGGGTCGGTCCTCTCAAGGGGCGCCGGCGCGGGTACGGCCGACGGCTCGGCGGGAGGGGTGCGCGACGCGCCACCGGGACCGCCCGGGGATGTCGACGGGAGTTGACCGCTGGGCGGGCTCCACGGCCACGGATCGAGTTCCAGCGGGCCGGCGATGAAGGCCCAGAGCACCAGCGCGCCGAACCCGGCGCCGACCAGCGACGGCAGCGCGTCGGCGGCGTCCGCGCCGGCCCTGGTCACGGCGGCGGCCACACCGAGCGCCCCGAAGGCCGCGACGCCCGCGAGACCGACCGCGAGCCGGCGTACGGAGAGGACGCCGAGCAACCCGGCGATGGCGGCCAGCAGCACCGCCGTCCCGATCAGCAGGGCGATCTTGTCGTACGTGCCGAACACGTCGATGGCGAACTGTTTGAGCGGTTCCGGCACCGTGTCGACGACCACTCCGCCGACCGCGACCAGCGGCGCCGACCGGGGGCCGGTCAGCACGGCCACCGCTTCGGCCACGCCGATCGCCACGGCGGCGGAGGTGATCCCGGCCAGTGCGCCGTACCGGGGAGTGGTGGTGCTCATCGGCCCAGTGTTTCCGATCAACCGGGCCGGTCGGTAGTGACGTCAGCGTCTCGTAAGAGCCACCACGAACGCGTCGGGGCACACCGCCGGATGACGGTGTGCCCCGACCGGGCGTACGACGTGCGTCAGAAGCCCGGGCCGTGCTGGTGGCCGTGGCCGTGCGAGTGGCCGTGCCCACCGCCGGCAGCGGCCGGCTCCGGCTCGGCCGGCTTCTCCACCACGAGGCTCTCCGTGGTGAGCAGCAGGCCGGCGATGGAGGCGGCGTTGGCGACCGCGTTGCGGGTGACCTTGACCGGGTCCAGGATGCCGGCCTTGGCCAGGTCGACGTACTCGCCGGTGGCGGCGTTCAGGCCGTGGCCCCACTCGGCGGCGGCGACCTTCTGCGCCACCACGTAGCCGTCGTGGCCGGCGTTCTCGGCGATCCAGCGCAGCGGCTCGACGAGCGCCTTGCGGACGATAGAGACACCGACCTTCTCGTCACCGGTGTAGCCGAGGTCGTCGGCGAGCGCCGGCAGGACCTGCGCCAGGGCGGCGCCACCGCCGGGCACCGTACCCTCCTCGACCGCGGCCTTGGTCGCGGCGATGGCGTCCTCGATGCGGTGCTTGCGCTCCTTCATCTCGACCTCGGTCGCGCCGCCCGCCTTGATGACCGCGATGCCGCCCGACAGCTTCGCCAGCCGCTCGGCGAGCTTCTCCCGGTCCCACTCGGAGTCCGAAGCCTCGATCTCCTTGCGGATCTGGGCCACCCGGTCGGCGACGTCGGCGGCCTGGCCGCCACCGTCGACGATCGTGGTGTTGTCCTTGTCGACCACGACGCGCCGGGCGGAGCCCAGCACCTCCAGGCCGACCTGGTCGAGCTTGTAGCCCAGCTCCGGGGCGACGAGCTCGGCGCCGGTCAGGATCGCCATGTCCTGGAGCATCGCCTTGCGGCGGTCACCGAAGCCGGGCGCCTTGACCGCGCAGACCTTCAGGGTCTTGCGGATGGAGTTGACCACCAGGGTCGAGAGCGCCTGGCCCTCGACGTCCTCGGCGATGATCAGCAGCGGCTTGCTGTTCTGCAGGACCTTCTCCAGCAGCGGCAGCAGCTCCTCGATCGCCGAGATCTTCTGCGTGGTGATCAGGACGTACGCGTCCTCGAGGACCGCCTCCTGCGACTCCGCGTCGGTGACGAAGTGCGGGGAGACGAAACCCTTGTCGAACTGGAGACCCTCGGTCACGTCCAGCTCGGTGGCGAGGGTCGAGCCCTCCTCGACGGTGATGACACCGTCACGGCCGACCCGCTCCATCGCCTCGGCGATCATGTCGCCGATCGTGGAGTCCTGCGCGGAGACCGTCGCGACGTGCGCGATCGCCTCCTTGCCGGCCACCTCGACGGCGCGGGCCAGCAGGGCCTCGGAGACCTTGGCGCTCGCCGCGTCGATGCCACGCTTCAGGCCGGTCGGGTTGGCCCCGGCCGCCACGTTGCGCAGGCCCTCGCGCACCATCGCCTGGGCCAGCACGGTCGCGGTCGTGGTCCCGTCGCCGGCGACGTCGTTGGTCTTGGTCGCCACCTCCTTGACCAGCTGCGCGCCGAGGTTCTCGTACGGGTTGGTGAGCTCGATCTCCTTGGCGATGGTCACACCATCGTTGGTGATCGTGGGCGCACCAAACTTCTTGTCCAGGACGACGTTGCGCCCGCGCGGGCCGAGGGTGACCTTGACCGCGTCCGCGAGGGCGTTGACACCGTGCTCCAGCAGGTGTCGGGCGTCGTCCGAGAAGCTCAGGATCTTCGCCATGAATGTCCCTTCAAGCGGCGTTGCCCCGGCCCGGCGAACCGGACCGGGGCAACGACACTGATCGGTTGCTTACTTCTCGATGACCGCGAGGACGTCGCGGGCGGAGAGCACCAGGTACTCCTCGCCGGCGTACTTGACCTCGGTGCCGCCGTACTTCGAGTAGAGGACGGTGTCGCCGACCTTGACGTCGATCGGCACGCGGTTGCCCTTGTCGTCGATCCGGCCGGGGCCCACAGCGAGGACGGTGCCCTCCTGCGGCTTCTCCTTGGCGGTGTCGGGGATCACGATGCCCGACGCCGTGGTGGTCTCAGCCTCGTTCGCCTGGACCACGATGCGGTCCTCAAGCGGCTTGATCGCAACCTTGGTCGCGGTAGTCACGGGCATACCCTCCTGGGGTACTGGTTTCTGTACCGGCCGGCGGGGCCGACCAGCGTCAATCTGCCACATGCCACCGGGCGGGGCCGTCGTCGCGGGTGCCGGTCCGCCTGGCGTTCAGCACTCGGGTCGGAGCGACCCGGGAGCTGGCACCCTCAGGTTGAGAGTGCTAATCGCAGGTTATTCCGTGGCTAGCACTCCGTCAAGGAGAGTGCCAACCCGCCGGGCGGCGAGTCGAGGTCGGCCACCACAATGACCGGGTGGATCTCGATCAGCTGGCCGCCCTGCGTACCGCCGAGGGCGCCGCCGCGCTGGACGCGGCGGCCCGGGTGACCGGCGGCGACCCGCTGGCCGCCGCGTCCGCCCTCCGCGCTGCCGGGGTGCCGGCCGGGCTCGCGACGGCCGCGCTGACCCAGGCCGAGTTGCGGCGGCGGGCAACTGCGAAGTTCGGGCCGACCGCCACCGGAATGTTCCTCACCCGCGCCGGCCTCGAGCAGGCCACCCGGGGCGTAGTCGCGGCGCGGCGCGCCGCGCGGCTGCGGGCCGCCGGGGTGCGCACCCTGGCCGACCTCGGCTGCGGACTGGGCGCGGACGCGCTCGCCGCCGCCCGGGCCGGCATCCGGGTGTACGGGGTGGAGGCCGACCCGCTGACCGCCGCGATGGCCGCCGCCAACGCCGAGGCCGCCGGGCTGGCCGACCTCTTCACCGTGGAGTGCGGCGACGCGACCGCGTTCGACGTGAGCCGGGTCGAGGCGGTCTTCTGCGATCCGGCCCGCCGTGCCAGCGGCACCGGCCGGCGGATCTTCGACCCGAACGCGTACTCGCCTCCCTGGGACTTCGTGACGCGGCTCGCCGAACGGACGCCGCGGACCGTGGTGAAGGTCGCCCCCGGGATCGACCACGCACTGATCCCGGCCGGCGCCGAGGCGGAATGGGTGAGCGTCGACGGCGACCTGGTCGAGGCGGCGCTCTGGTGCGGCGAACTCGCCGAGGTCCCCCGCCGCGCCACCCTGCTGAGCGAGAAGGAGGGGACCCGTGTCGGCCGGGGCGCCGCCAACCAGCTGACGGGCGCCGGTGACCGGGAGGCGAACGTCGGCCCGGTACGCCGGTTCCTGCACGACCCCGACCCGGCGGTCGTGCGGGCGCACCTGGTCGCCGAGCTGGCCGACGAGCTGGACGCGACTCTCGCCGACCCGGCCATCGCCTACCTGTACGCGGACACCCCGACGCCGGGCCCGTACGCCCGCTGCTTGGAGATCACCGACGTGTTGCCGTTCTCGTTGAAGCGGCTGCGCGCGCTCCTGCGGGAGCGGGGCGTGGGCCGGGTGGAGATCCTCAAACGCGGCTCGGCGCTGACCCCCGAGCAGCTCCGGCGGGACCTGCGACTGGCCGGCGACGCGGCGGCGAGCCTCGTGCTCACCCGGATCGCCGGCGCGCCGACCGTGCTGGTCTGCCGGCCGGTGCCGGACTAGATTCCCGATCGTGGCGGGACAGGGCACACCGGCGACGGCACTGCTGACGAAGCGGAAGGTCGCGCACAGCACCCACCCGTACGACGTGAGCCCGGACGCGCCCAACTACGGCACACTGGTCGCGGCCGCGCTCGGCGTACCTCCGGAGCGGGTGTTCAAGACCCTGGTCACCGTGGTCGACGGAGCGCTCGCCGTGGCGGTGGTGCCGGTCACCGGGGAACTGGACCTGAAGGCCCTCGCCGCGGCGGTCGGCGGCAAGCGGGCCACGCTCGCCGATCGGGCGGCCGCCGAGCGGGCCACCGGCTACGTCCGGGGCGGCATCAGTCCGCTCGGCCAACGCAAGCGGCTGCCCACCGTGCTCGATTCCTCCGCGCTGGACTTTCCCACGATCTACGTCTCGGCGGGCCGTCGCGGGCTTCAGCTCCAGCTCACCCCGGCCGATCTGCTGGCACTGACCGAGGCACGCACCGCGCCACTCGCCGCCGGTTGACCGACCGACGGGCTGCGCGCACCCCCGAGCGGTTGAAGCGCTCCCAGCCCTGGTGACCTGAGGGCAGGTGGGCGTTGCCGAATTGTTACTGCCCGCAACAAAATCAGTCCATCGACTCTCTTGTGTCGGGCCTCACACGCGCCATACGTTGCCGGGCACAACAAAACAACACCTTCCCCCACCCCGAAAGGACCCTGCACATGCGTAAAGGGCTCCTCACCTTCGCCACCGTGGGTCTGCTGGCGACGGGCAGCTTGGCCGCCTGCGGCGACAACTCCGGCGGGGACGACCAGGCCGGCTCCGGCCAGACCCCGAAGATCGGCGTGATCCTGCCCGACAGCAAGTCCTCCGCCCGCTGGGAGGGCGCCGACCGCAAGTTCCTGGAGGAGGCCTTCAAGGCCGCCAACGTCGAGTACGACATCCAGAACGCCCAGGGCGACAAGACCCAGTTCCAGACCATCGCGGATCAGATGATCACCAGTGGCGTGACCGTACTGATGATCGTCAACCTCGACTCCGGCACCGGCAAGGCAGTGCTCGACAAGGCGAAGTCCCAGGGTGTGGCCACCATCGACTACGACCGGCTCACCCTCGGCGGCTCGGCCGAGTACTACGTCAGCTTCGACAACGTCGCCGTGGGCAAGCTCCAGGGCGAGGGCCTGGTCAAGTGCCTCACCGACAAGGGCGTCAAGAACCCCTCGATCGCCTACCTCAACGGCTCGCCGACCGACAACAACGCGACGCTGTTCAAGAGCGGGTACGACTCGGTGCTCAAGCCGAAGTTCGACTCGAAGGAGTACACGAAGGCCGCCGACGACTCCGTGCCGGACTGGGACAACGCCCAGGCCGCCACGATCTTCGAGCAGCAGCTCACCAAGACCGGCGGCAAGATCGACGGAGTGCTCGCCGCGAACGACGGGCTGGGCAACGCGGCCATCTCCATCCTGAAGAAGAACGGGCTCAACGGACGGGTCCCGGTCACCGGCCAGGACGCCACCCCGGAGGGCCTGCAGAACATCCTCGCCGGCGACCAGTGCATGACCGTCTACAAGGCGGTGAAGCAGGAGGCGAAGGCCGCCTCCGACCTGGCCATCGGGCTCGCCAAGGGCGAGCGGAAGGAGACCGGTCAGACGGTGAAGGACCCGGAGGGTGGCCGGGACGTCCCGTCCGTGCTGCTGAACCCGAAGGCGATCTCCAAGGAGAACGTCAAGGACGTCATCGACGACGGCTACGTGACCAAGGACGAGGTCTGCACCGAGGCGTACGCCAAGTTCTGCACCGAGGCCGGTATCAGCTGACCTGACGCCGTACCCGCCGAGGCGCAACCGCCGCCCGGCACGGGAGTCACCTCCCGTGCCGGGCGGCACCCGCCGGACGGGCTGAGGAGAACCGTCGTCCATCCAAAGGAGACACCCCCGTGCCCGCTACTCCCCTGCTGGAGCTACGTGGGATCGACAAGAGCTTCGGTCCCGTCCAGGTTCTGCGCGACGTCGCCTTCGCCGCCCACGCCGGCGAGGTGACAGCCCTCGTCGGTGACAACGGCGCCGGCAAGTCGACCCTGGTCAAGTGCATCAGCGGCATCCACCCGACCGACGCCGGCGAGTTCGTCTTCGACGGCCGGCCGGCGACGATCCACAGCCCTCGGGACGCCGCCGCCCTCGGCATCGAGGTCGTCTACCAGGACCTTGCGCTCTGCGACAACCTCGACATCGTGCAGAACATGTTCCTCGGCCGGGAGAAGCTCAACGGCATCGTCCTCGACGAGCCGACCATGGAGCAGATGGCGGCCGAGACGCTGGCCGGTCTCTCCGTACGCACGGTGAAGTCGTTGCGGCAGCACGTCTCCAGCCTCTCCGGCGGGCAGCGCCAGACGGTGGCGATCGCCAAGGCGGTGCTCTGGAACAGCCGTCTCGTCGTCCTGGACGAGCCGACCGCCGCGCTCGGCGTGGCGCAGACCGCGCAGGTCCTCGAACTGGTCCGCCGGCTCGCCGACAACGGTCTGGCGGTCGTGCTCATCTCGCACAACATGAACGACGTCTTCGCCGTCTCCGACCGGATCGCGGCCCTCTACCTCGGTCAGATGGTCGCCCAGGTGAAGACCACCGACATCACCCACGCCCAGGTGGTCGAGCTGATCACCGCCGGCCGCTCCGGCGGACTCGGTCTCACCGCCGAGCCGGGCCAGGGCCGCAACGGCACCGACGGGCAGCCGGCCGGCAAGACCGCAGGAGGCGACCGATGACCACCACAGCCGTACAGCAGCAGGGTCCGGCGGCAGTCACGCCGGCGCCGACCATCGCGGGTCACGCGCGCAACTACTGGAGCCGGGTACGCGGCGGTGACATCGGCGGGCTGCCCGCGGTCCTCGGGCTGATCGTGCTCTGCACGATCTTCTCGATCGCCCGCCCGTCGTTCCTCACCGCCGGCAACTTCGCCAACCTGCTCACCCAGGGCGCGGCGACCACGCTGATCGCGATGGGCCTGATCTTCGTCCTGCTGCTGGGCGAGATCGACCTCTCCGCCGGCTTCGCCAGCGGCGTCTGCGCGGCCGTGCTGGCCAACGTGGTGACGGTGCTCGGCTTTCCCTGGTACGTCGCGGTGCTCGCCGCGGTCGTCACCGGCGTGGTCATCGGCACCGTGCTCGGCTTCCTGGTCGCCAAGATCGGCATTCCGTCCTTCGTGGTCACCCTCGCCGGGTTCCTCGCCTTCCAGGGCATCGCGTTGATGCTCATGGAGGAGGGCAAGAACATCGCCGTCCGAGACGAGGTGCTGGTGGCCATCGCCAACCGCAACCTGACCCCGCTGCTCGGCTGGCTGCTCGCACTCGTGGCGGTCGTCGGGTACGGGGTCACGCAGCTGCTCCGGCAGCGCAACCGGGCCGCCCGCGGGCTGGTCACCGACCCGATCGCGGTGGTCCTCGCCCGGATCGGTGGCCTGGCGCTGATCCTCGGCGTGGCGGTGTTCATCCTCAACCTGGAGCGCAGCCGCAACGTACTGATCACCTCACTCAAGGGCGTGCCGATCGTGGTGCCGATCGTCGCGGTGCTACTGGTGATCTGGACCTTCGTGCTCCAGCGCACCCGCTACGGCCGGCACGTCTACGCGGTCGGCGGCAACCGGGAGGCCGCCCGGCGGGCCGGCATCGACGTCGACCGGATCCGCATCTCGGTCTTCGTGATCTGCTCCTCGATGGCGGCCGTCGGCGGCATCGTGGCGGCCAGCCGGGCGAACTCGGTGGATCCGAACACCGGCGGCAGCAGCGTCCTGCTCTACGCCGTGGGTGCGGCGGTGATCGGCGGCACCAGCCTCTTCGGTGGCAAGGGCCGGATGCTCGACGCGGTGCTCGGCGGCGCGGTGATCGCCGTCATCGACAACGGCATGGGCCTCATGGGGTACAGCTCGGGCGTCAAGTACGTGCTCACCGGCGTGGTGCTGCTGCTCGCCGCGAGCGTGGACGCCTTCTCCCGCCGCCGCTCCGCCGCGACCGGCACCCGCTGACCCCGCACCACCGGAGCGCCACATGCCCCCAGGACCGAGCCAGGACGAGATCCGCCGGCAGAACCTCGGTGCCCTGCTGCGTCACGTCCACGTCCACGGGGCGACCTCACGCGCCGAGCTGACCACGGCGCTCGGGTTGAACCGCAGCACCATCGGCGCGTTGACCGCCGACCTCGCCGGAGCGGGGCTGGTCAGCGAGGGCGCACCGAAGGAGACCGGCCGGGCCGGGCGACCGTCGCCGGTCGTCCGGCCCGAGTCGAACCGGATCCACGCGTACGCGTACAGCATCGAGGTGGACCGGCTGCGGGCCGCCCGCGTCGGTCTCGGTGGCGTGGTGCTCGACCGCCGGGAGCTGGACCGGCCCCGGGGCCTGCTCGTCGCGGAGGCCGCGCCGCTGCTCGCCGGAGCGGTCAAGGAGATGCAGCAGCACGTGCCCGCCGACGCGGTCTGCGTCGGTACCGGCGTGGCGGTCTGCGGCATGGTCCGTCGCGACGACGGTCTGGTCCGGCTCGCCCCCACCACGGGCTGGGTGGACGAGCCGATCGGCGCGGCGCTCAGCGCCGAACTGGGCATCGACGCGCCGATCACGGTCGGCAACGTGGCCGACGTGGCCGCCTTCGCGGAGCACGCACGGGGCGTCGCCGCCGGCTGCGACAACGTCGTCTACCTCTACGGCGACGTCGGCGTCGGCGCCGGCATCATCGCCGGCGGCCGGCGGGTGACCGGACACGGCGGGTACAGCGGAGAGGTCGGGCACATGAAGCTGGTCCGCGACGGCGAGCGCTGCGAGTGCGGCTCCCGGGGCTGCTGGGAGACCCAGATCGGCGAGAACGGCCTGCTGCGCAACGCCGGTCGCCCCGGCGCGCAGGGCCGGGAGGCGCTGCTGGCCGTCTTCGACGCCGCCGACCGCGGCGACGCCCGCGCCGGCGCGGCGGTACGGCAGGCCGGCGACTGGCTCGGCTTCGGCGTGGCGAACCTGGTCAACATCTTCAACCCGGAGATGGTCATCTTCGGCGGGACCATGCGGGACCTCTACCTCGCCGCGGCCGCCCAGATCCGCAGCCGCCTCAACGCCAACGCGCTGACGGCCTGCCTCGAGCACGTGCGGCTACGTACCCCGAAACTCGGCGACGACGCCGCTCTGGTCGGCGCCGCCGAGCTGGCCTTCGAACGGCTGCTCGCCGACCCCCTCGACATCGGCTGACGCCTCCCCGGCCCCTCTCCCCTCCCGGGGTTACGGGGTGCCGTGCCAGGAGTGCCAGAGGGCGGCGTAGGAGCCGTTGGCGGCGACCAGTTCGTCGTGCGAGCCGAGCTCGGTGATCCGCCCGTCCTCGACCACGGCTACCCGGTCCGCGTCGTGCGCAGAGAAGAGCCGGTGCGCGATGGCGATCACCGTCCGTCCCGCCAGCACGGCGGCGAGAGACCGTTCCAACTCCCGGGCGGCCCGCGGATCGATCAACGAGGTCGCCTCGTCCAGCACCAGCGTGTGCGGGTCGGCGAGCACGAGCCGGGCCAGCGCCAGCTGCTGCGCCTGCGCCGGGGAGAGCGGATGCCCGCCCGAGCCGACCAGCGTGTCCAGCCCGTCCGGCAGCGCCTGCGCCCAGTCCAACGCGGCGACCGCCGACAACGCCGCCCGTACGTCCGCGTCGGTGGCCGCCGGCCGCACCATCGCCACGTTCTCGCGGAGCGTACCGATGAAGACGTGATGCTCCTGGGTGACCAGCGCGACGTGCGAGCGCAGCTCGGTGAGCGGCAGCGTGTCCAGCGGTCGGCCGGCCACGGTGACCGTGCCGCCGTGCGGGGTGTGCACCCCGGCCAGCAGCCGGCCGAGGGTCGACTTGCCGGCACCGGACGGTCCCACGACGGCCAACTTCTCCCCCGGTTCGGGCACCAGGGTCACGCCGTGCAGCACGTCCCGCCCCGTGCGGTACGCGTACCGCACGTTCCGGGCGACCAGCCGCCGGTTCCCGTCGGCGGTCTCCGCCGGGCCTGCCACCCCGCTTGCCACGGCGCCCAACCGGGCCGAAGAAGCCCCGGTCGAGGCGGCAGCGGCAGACGCGTGCCCGGCGGCCTGCTCGCCTCGCCGCGCGGCCGCTGCCGCCGGTCCGGTGGTGGGCTCCGCCGGCTCGGCCACGCCCAGCAGCCGGGCCATCGAAGCGCCACCCACCTGCAACTCGTCGAGCCAGGACAGCAGCCGGTCCACCGGATCGACCAGCTGTTGCACGTAGAGCGTGGCGGCGGTGACCTGGCCGAGGCTCACCCAGCCCTTCAGGTAGAACCAACCACCGATGACGAGGGTCGCCACCACCGGCACCACGTAACCGATCTCGGCCACCGGAAAGAAGACGGTCCGCAGGAACAGGGTGTAGCGCTCGGCGGCGTACGACCGCGCGATGTCGGCGTTGGTGCGAGCCCGGCGCCGGGCCTGCTGGCGCAACGCCTCCGTGGTCCGCGAGCCCTCGACCGTCTCGCTGATCCCGTCGGTGATGTCCGAGTAGGCGGCGTTCTCCCGCAGGTAGCCGGCCGGTGCCCGGCGCAGGTACCAGCGGGTGCCAGCCCAGAGCACCGGGACAGCGATCAGGCAGGGCAGCGCGAGCAGCGGGCTGACCAGCAGCAGCGCACCGATGATGAAGGCGGCCGTGACGACCGCGATGAGCGTCTCGGGCACCGCGAGACGGACCGTCCGGGACAGCGCGGAGACGTCCCGCGAGGTACGGGTCAGCAGGTCACCGGTACCCGCCCGTTCCACGGTGGACAGCGGCAGCGCAAGTACCCGGTCGACGAACTCCTCACGTAGCCGGGCCAGCACCTGTTCGCCGAGCCGCGCCGACGCCAGGTGGGCGAAGCGGACCAGCACCGCCTGCACCACGACGAACCCGGCGATCAGCAGGGCGATCCGGTCCACCGTCACCCGGGAGGTGCCACGGGAGATGCCCTCGACGAGGTCACCGAGCAACCTCGGGGCGACCAGACCGGCCGCGGCGGCAACCGCGTGCAGGCCGAGCGCCGTGGCGAGTGCCCGCGGATGCCGGCGGACCAACGTACGCGCGTAACGGCGTACCTGCGTCGCGTCGGCGACGGGCAGCGCAGCGGCCATCAGCTCTCCACCCGGCTGACCGTGGCCCGGTAGCGCGGCTCGCTGTCGTACAGGTGGGCGTGGCTGCCCTCGGCGACGACCTTGCCGTCCTCGACGAAGATCACGTTGTCGGCGTGGCCGAGCAGCAGCGGACTGGTGGTGCAGACCAGGGTGGTCCGGCCGGCCCGGGCGGCGCCGAGCCCGGCGGCTATCCGCGCCTCGGTGTGCGCGTCGACGGCACTGGTCGGTTCGACCAGCAGCAGGGTCTCCGGGGCGGCGACCAGCGCGCGGGCGAGCCGCAGCCGCTGCTGCTGCCCGCCGGAGAACTCCCGGCCCCGCTCGGCGACCCGGCTGTCCAGCCCGTCGGGCAGCGCCTCGACGATGTCGGTGGCGCTCGCCGCCCGGAGCGCCGCGTCGAGCGCCGCCCGGTCGCCCCGGTCGTGCGGGTCGAGTTCCGCCAGGAGCGGGCCGGTGAAGAGCTGTGCGTCGTTGTCGGCCACCAGGATCCGCTCCCGCACGGTCGCCAGCGGCAGCTCCCGCAGCGGTACCCCGTGCAGCGTGGCGTCCGAGTCGACGTACCGGCCGAGCCGGTCGACGATCGCGACCGCGTCCTCGGGCACCGTGGCCGCGATCGCGGTGAACCGGCCCGGCGGCAAGCGCACCCCGGACTCGACGTCGACCAGTTCCCCCGGGCCGTCGGGCACCGTCGCGGGTCGGGGCGGGTCGACCAGTTCCGGCGTGAGCTGGAGCAGCCGGACCACCCGGCGGGCCGCCACGTGTCCCCGGGTCAGCTTGTCCACGGCCTCGGTGAGCTGCCGCAGCGGGCTGACCAGGAACGCCGTGTAGCCGTAGAAGGCGACGAGCTGACCGGGGCTGATCCGGCCGTCCAGGGCGAACCGCGCCGCGAGCCAGGTCACCAGCACCAGGAAGGCACCGGGGAGCAGCACCTGCGCCGCCTCCAGCAGCGACTCGACCCGGGCCACCCGTACGCCGTGCGCCCGGAGCGCCTGCGACTCCGCCTGGTAGCGGGCCGAGAGCACGGGCTCGCCGCCGACGCCGCGCAGCACCCGAAGCCCGGAGACGATGTCGCCGGCCCGGGTGGTCAACTTCCCCTCGGCGTCCCGGTACGCGTGCTGCTGCCGGTGCAGCGGCCGGATCAGCAGGCCGACCACCGCCATCAGCACCGGCACGCCGAGCACCACGACCAGCCCGAGCGGCACCGACGCGTCGAGCAGGATCACCGCCACGGTCACGATCGCCACCAGGGCGCCGGTTCCCCGCGCAGTGATGTCGACGGCGTGCCCGATCTGGTTGATGTCGGAGGTGCCGATGCTCACCACCTCGCCGGTGGCCACCCGGCGGGGCAGGGCCGCACCGAGCCGGTTCGCGGCCGTCACGGTCAGCTGCACCGTCCGGTAGGCGGCGGCCAGCCAGTTGCGTACCGCGCACTGGTGGCGCAGTACGCCGGCGACGGCCTGGAGTACGCCGAGCCCGAGCAGCACCGAAGCCCAGGTGAGCAGCGCGCTGTCGTCTCGGCGGCTCAACCCGTCGACGGCCCGGCCCACGGCGGCCGGCATCAGGGCCTGGGCGACCATCCAGGTCACGCCGAGCAGGATGCCCGCGCCGAACATCAACTTCTGCCGACCGGCCAACCAGATCAGGTAGCGGGTCGCCGACCGGTCATCGGGTACGCCGGGATCGCCGGCCGGTGAGAAACGCATGGCCCGTCGACGCTAGGCGTCCGACGGTTGCCCACGCGAACCAATTACCAGCTGGCGGACGAGGTCTTCGTCACCTGCTGATCAGCGATCGACCTGCGTGAAGTCCCACGAGTGCGGCGCCCGGGCGACCAGCATCGGCGGTGGGTCGGGTAGCGCTCTCGGGTCGCTGCGCCACTTCGAGATCACCACCAGACGGTGGTCGGTGGAGGAGAAGACCTCACTGGAGAGGTGACGCGGGTCGTGCTCGAACTCCGGCAGGGCCGTGTCGCAGACCCAGGTGATCAGGTCGGCGAGGCCGTACGGCTCCGCACGCGCCTCCCACATCCGGACGATCACTCCGCGCCCCCGGGAACGCTGACGACGGTCAGCGGCATGGCCGAGTCGGCGGGCAGGTCGAGCCGGCTGGGTGCCACCCCGGAGGCGACCAGGTGCGAGCCGAGCGCGGCGACCATCGCCCCGTTGTCGGTGCAGAGCCGGGGCCGGGGCACCCGGACCCGGATGCCGTACTTCTCGGCCCGGTGCTCGGCCATCGCCCGCAGCCGCGAGTTCGCCGCGACTCCCCCGCCGATCACCAGCGTGTCGATGCCGTTGGCGCGGCAGGCGTCCAGCGCCTTCGCCGTGAGGACGTCGCAGACCGCCTCCTGGAAGGAAGCCGCCACGTCGGCGACCGGCACCGGCTCGCCGGCCCGCTGACGGGCCTCCACCCAGCGCGCCACGGCGGTCTTCAAACCCGAGAAGGAGAAGTCGTAGCGGTGGGCGGCGAGGTCCTTGGCGGCGGTGAGCCCGCGCGGGAAACCGATCGACTCCGGGTCGCCGGCACGGGCTTCCCGGTCGATCGGCGGGCCACCGGGGAAGGGCAGCCCGAGCAGCCGCGCCACCTTGTCGAACGCCTCGCCGGCCGCGTCGTCGATGGTGGCGCCGAGCGGGGTGACCCCGCGGGCCAGGTCGTCGACGAGCAGCAGCGAGGAGTGCCCGCCGGAGACCAGCAGCGCGACCGCCGGCTCGGGCAGCGGTCCGTGCTCCAAGGTGTCGACGGCCACGTGCGCGGCGAGGTGGTTCACCCCGTAGACCGGCTTCTCGGCGGCGAGCGCGTACCCCTTGGCGGCGGCCACGCCGACCAGTAGCGCGCCGGCCAGCCCCGGACCGGAGGTGACGGCGATCGCGTCGATGTCGGCGATGGTCACGCCGGCCTCGGCCAGCGCCCGATCCATCGTCGGCACGATCGCCTCCAGGTGGGCCCGGCTCGCCACCTCGGGCACCACACCGCCGAACCGGGCGTGCTCCTCGACGCTGGAAGCGAGCGCGTCCGCGAGCAGGGTGTGCCCGCGGACGATCCCGACCCCGGTCTCGTCGCAGGAGGTCTCGATGCCGAGGATGAGGGGTTCGTCAGCCATGGGTCAGTCCTCGTTCCGCTGCATGACCAGCGCGTCCGTGTTACTCGATTGGTAGTAGCCGCGCCGGATGCCGACCGGCTCGAAGCCGTACATCGCGTAGAGCCGCTGGGCCGGGGCGTTGTCCGCCGCGACCTCGAGCAGGGTGCGTCGGGCACCGAGCCGGGCCGCCTCGGCGAGCAGGTCCTCGAGGAGGAGCCGGCCGATCCCCCGGCGCTGGACGTCCCGCCGTACCGCGATGTTCTGCACCCACGCCTCGTCGGGCGGTACCACGGTGAGCCCGGCGTAGCCGAGCAGATCACCGCCGTCGTCGGTGGCAACCCGGTAGTAGTGCCCGTTGGCCAGCTCGTTCCAGAACATCGCCGCCGACCACTGCTCGGCGCCGAACAGGTCCGCCTCGATCGGTAGCGCCCCGTCGATGTGCCACCAGCGGAACCGGCCGAGCCGGACCGTGCTCATGGCAGGACCGGCTTGCGGGCGACCGACGCCACGGCGTCCGGGCGGCGCAGGTAGAGCGGGGTGAGCCGTTCGCCGGGTGCGCCGGCGCGGATCCGTTCGCCGGCCAGCCGGGCCAGCGCGACCGGGTCCGGGTAGCGGGGCTCGGCGCGGACGGGCAGCCCCAGGACATCGCCGTACCGGTGCGCACCGTCACCCACCGCGACGGTGACCGCCAGATCACGGGCCCGCTCGGCGGCCACTGCGGGAGCGTCGACCTCCGGCCCCACGATCCGCTGGCCCGCGCCGTCGTAGATCGCCCAGTAGACCTCCTTGCGGCGCGCGTCGCTCACCGCCAGGACCGGCTCGCCTGCGGCCGCCGGGTGCCCAATGCCGTCCAGCGAGCAGACGCCGTACGTGGGGACGCCGAGCACCTGGCCCATGGTGGCGGCCGTGACCAGACCCACCCGCAGTCCGGTGAACGGCCCCGGGCCGAGCCCGGCGACGATCGCCGTGAGGTCGGCGGGGCGGGCGTCCGCCTCGGCGAGGACGGCGTCCACCTCAGGGGCGAGCAGTTCACCGTGCGCCCGGGCATCGACAGTGCACCGGTGCGCCCGCAACGCGACGCCGTCAGCCGAGACCTCGACGAGCGCCGCGGTCACCGCAGGGGTCGAGCTGTCCACCACGAGTACGAGCACGGTATGCAAGCCTAGCCGCCCGCCTCGTCACGCCAGGTGACGCCCCGCCCCGCCGGACACTGCCGGAAACGCGCCGTCGCTGGCCGCCTCGCGACCCACTGCCGGTCCCCCACAACCGCGCAGCCCGCTGCCGATGTCCCCCGGCGCCGCGCCGCCCGCTGCCGCATCCCCAGTGGCGGAACCGGGCGAGGCTTCGTGTCGTGGGGCCCTAGCCGCTACCGCGCTGCCCGCTTCCACATGCCCCATCCATTTGTCCTTGCCACCGCCCGGATCGTCGGCATTTCGCCACCGAGTCGTGGTCGTCGAGGGGGCACTACTCATGAGCCTGATACCTCAGAGGCATATTTATACCTCTGAGGTATCAGGCTCACTTGCAACACATGCTGCTGGGCGAGTGCAGCGGGCAGTCGGCTCGGGCCACGATCGGCGACGGCCAGTCGGCTCGCGCCGCGATCGGCGGCGGGGCCGGCGGAGAGCCGGTTGAGCCGGTTGAGGCGGTTGAGCCGGTTGAGCCGGTTGAGGCGCTCGAGCGGGTCGAGTCGGGTAGCTGCCTTTGCGGTACCGCTGCGGCGACGTCGTGCCTCACGATTTCCGCCATGTCGACCCGCCTGGTGAGGATCCTCGGCCGTACCGTGCGGCAGCAACGCGAGTCGCGCGCACTGACCCAGCGGCAGCTGGCCGACCTGGCCGGGGTCAGCCAGGCGTCCGTGGCACGTATCGAACGTGGCGACCGCACGCCGGGCCTGCCCCTGCTGGAGAGCCTGCTCGCCGCGATGAACGTGCAGCTCACGGTCGCGGTCGAGCCGCTCGACGCGCACCTCGACGCCGAACTGGCCCAGCTCGCCACCCGACCGGTGGCCGAGCTGATCGACCGCCTGAACCTGGACCGGCTGCTCGACCGGCTCGGCGACCTGCCCAACGTCGTCACCGGGGCGACCGCCGCGCTGCTGCAGGGGGCACCGCTACCGGTCGAGGCCCCGGAACTGGCGATCCGCTGGCGGGACTCCGCCCGCCTCACTCGCTGGCTGGAGTCTGCGTACGGGCAGCGGTGGAACGCCCGGTGGAGCGAGTTCGGCGGACTGCACCTGGAGCCCGAGGAACCCGGCGAGCATCGCTGGCGAACCCGGTACGGCGAGATCCGGGCCGTCATGTGCGACGAGTTGCCCGCCACCGTCGAGGTCCGGCACGGCGGACGGAGCTACCGAGTGGTGCCGCTGGTCGAGCTGGACGTGACCGATCCGCGCACGGCGACGTTGCTGCGCCGCTACCGCGAAAGGCACCCCAGCCGGACCTGACGACCGCCACCAGCGGCACCGTCCACCGATCGGGACGAATCGTCAGCCGGCGGACCGCTCCCAGTCGATGGTGGGGCGGCCGGCGTCGGCGAGAGCCTTGTTGGCCGCGCTGAACGGTCGGCTGCCGAGGAAGCCGCGCGGGTTCATCGGGCTGGGGTGGCCGGCCTCCAACACCACGTGTTGAGGGTTGCCGACCAGGGCTGCCTTCTTGCGCGCGTAGCCGCCCCAGAGCAGGAAGACCACCCGCTCGGGGAGCGCGTCGAGCGCCCGGATGGTGGCGTCGGTGAACTCCTCCCAGCCCTGGTTGGCGTGCGAGCCGGGGGTGGCCTGCCGGACGGTCAGCACACTGTTGAGCAGCAGCACACCCTGGGCCGCCCAGCCGGCGAGGTTGCCGCTGCGCGGCTTCGGCACACCGAGATCCTCACCGAACTCCTTGAAGACGTTGCGCAGCGACGGCGGGACGGTCACCCCCTCGCGGACGCTGAAGCTGAGCCCGTGGGCCTGTCCGGCCCGGTGGTACGGGTCCTGCCCGAGGATCAGCACCCGACACGCGTCCGGCGGGCAGAGCCGGTAGGCGGAGAAGAGGTCCTCCAGCGGCGGGAAGACGGTCTGGGTGGCGTACTCCCTGGCGACGAACTCGGCGAGCGCCGCGGTGCGGGCCGGGTCGAGGTGAGGGGTGAGCACGGCACGCCACTCCTCCGGCAGCAGCGCCAGCAGGTCGAGGGTGGGAACGTCAGCCATCGGCAACCTTTCGCAGTCGGTCGCAGTCTTCCTACCAGCCGCCCCCGACAGCGCCACACCCCTCCCGCCGATGTCTGCGGTGACGCTCGCAGATTCGGCTCCCCGGTCAGCCGAGACCGTCGAGGCGCTGCGCCCAGTCGCCGCCCACCGGCTCGAGTTCGACGATCCGGGTGTCGTCGTCACGACGGTCGATACGTACGCGCAGGTGCGCGTCGGTGAGCTGCTCGACCATGCCCTCGCCCCACTCGACCACGGTCACCGACTCGTCGACCGAGGCGTCCAGGTCCAGGTCGTCGATCTCGGCGCGCGGGTCCGCGGCGTCGCCCAGCCGGTACGCGTCGGCGTGCACCAGCGCCACCCGCCCGCCCCGGGCCGGATCCGGCTGGTGCACGCGGGCGATCACGAAAGTCGGCGAGGTGATCTCGCCTCGTACCCCGAGACCGGCGCCGATGCCCTGGGTAAGCGCCGTCTTACCGGCGCCCAGCGGACCGGTCAGCAGCACCAGGTCACCGGCGCGCAGCACCTCGGCCAACCGGCGGCCGAACTCCTGGGTGTCGGCGACGGTGGGCAGCTTCACGACTACCTTGTTCAACACTCCTCCAGGAACCTCGCCAACGCGGCGTTGACCTCGCCCGCGTGCTCCAGCATCACCACGTGCCCACTATCGGGGATCTTGACGAACTCGGCGTGCGGCAGCCGACGGACGATCTCCTCCGAGTGGGTCACCGGCGTGATCATGTCCTTGTCACCGACGACCACCAGCACCGGCGTGTCGGCCAGCGCGGCCAACGCCGGGTACCGGGAATGCGTGGCCAGCGTACGCAAATACCGGGTGACCGTGTCCGCCGAGGTACGCGAGTTCATCGTCTCCACGTACGACACGAGGGCCGGGCTGGGGTCGCGGCCACCGAAGCCGTACTTGCGGGTGAGCAACCACGCCACGTTCGAGGTCGACTTGCGGGCCTTGTCGATGACCGTGCCGCCGTAGCGGGTGGCGTTGCTCATCATGTAGAGCACCGGCCCGCCGACCCGGCCGAGCAGCGCCGGCGCCACCAGTTTGGTCTCGGCGAGCAGGCCGCCGGACGTGGCCATCAGCACGGTACCCACGACCCGGTCACCGAACATCTCCGGGAACAGTTCGGCGAAGGCCATGATGGTCATCCCGCCCATCGAGTGACCGACAAGCACCAGCGGCCCCTCCGGGGCGGTCCTGTCGATCACCCGGCGGAGGGTGCGGCCGAGCACGGCGAGGTCGTACTCGCCGGTCTCCAGCCTGCCGGAGCGGCCATGTCCGGGCTGGTCGTACGCGACCACCCGGTGCTCGCCCCGCTCGGTGAGCATCTTGCGCTGGAAGTAGAACGTCCCCATGTCCAGGCAGAAGCCGTGCACCAGGATCACCGTCGGACGGCGCGGCCTCGGCCGGGTCGGCTCGACGACCTCGACGTGGATGTCGGTGCCGTCCGGCAGCTCCAACTGAAACGCCTCGTCGTACGGTTGCTGGCCAAACGGCTCGTCGGCGTACGGGTCGGTCGAGCGGGACTTGAGCCGGCGGACCAGGACACGTTCGGTGGCGACGCCGGCCGCCAGGCCGGCGGCGGCGACACCCACCGCGGCACCGACCACCCCGGCGACCCGGCCCGCCGCGCTACGTGGCCGAGGAATGCGGTACGGACTCACGGTTTCACCCTGGTTCGCGACTGCGGGGCTCGCAGGACCGGCTCACTCCTCGCGCTCACGGTTTCACCCTGGTTCGCGACCGCGGGGCTCGCAGGACCGGCTCACTCCTCGCGCTCACGGCCGCTCGCCGTCGTAGACGCGCGGTACCCGGCTGCTACCGAACCGGGTGACGATCTCGTAGTTGATGGTGTCCACGGCCTCGGCCCAGTCGTCGGCGGTCGGTTCACCGTCGGCGCCGCTGCCGAACAGGGTCACCACGTCGCCGGCCGCCACCTCGTCGTCGCCGCAGTCGAGCACGAACTGGTCCATGCAGACCCGGCCCGAGATGGTTCTCCGCGTGCCGGCGAGGTGCACCGGACCGCAGTTGGAGGCGTGTCGGGGCACCCCGTCGGCGTAGCCGAGCGGCACCACTGCCAGGTTCGTCTCCCGGTCCGTGGTGTACGTGTGCCCGTACGAGACACCGGTGCCGGCCGGCACCCGCTTGGCGAGGATCACCCGGGCGCGGGCGGTCATCGCCGGGCGGAGGCCGAAGGTCTCCCCCGCCACCGGGGAGAGACCGTAGACGGCCAGCCCGGGCCGGACCAGGTCGAAGTGGGTGTCGGGCCGGGTCAGGGCGGCCGCCGAGTTGGCCAGGTGCCGGTAGCGGGGGCGCAGCCCCGCCTGCTCGGCCATGGCCAGCCCCTCGTGGAAGACGGCCAACTGCCGGTCGGTGGTCGGGTGGCCCGGCATGTCGGCGTAGACGAAGTGGCTCCACACCCCGACCACCTCGACCAACCCGTCGCTCTGCGCCTTGGCGGCGGCCTCGAGCAGGGCCGGCCAGTCCGCGACGGTCGCGCCGCCCCGGGACAGCCCGGTGTCGATCTTCAGGTGCAGCTGGGCCGGACGGTCGGCGCGTCGGCTCGCCTCGATCATCTCGTCGAGCTGCGGAAGGCTGGCGACGGCCAGGTCGACCCCGGCACCGATCCCCTCCTCCAGCGGCAGCCCGGGTGCCAGCAGCCAGGCCAGCACGGGCGCGGTGATCCCGGCCCGCCGCAGCGCGAGCGCCTCGTCGAGCGTGCAGACGCCGAGCCAGGAGGCTCCGCCGTCCAGCGACGCTCGGGCGGCCGGAACCATGCCGTGCCCGTACCCGTCGGCCTTCACCACCGCCATCACCTCGGCGGTGGTGCCGGACCGGAGCCGGCTCACGTTCTCACGGATCGCGTCAAGATCGACACGTACCTCGGCCTGCCACATGCGCCCAGCGTACTTTCCGCAGTGATCACGGCGCGGGCCGACGCTCACGTGCGTGACCAGTAACGTGTCGGCTGCTCAGGCATCCGCGCCGACGAAGGGCCGAGCCGGACGAGTCCACTCGGCGGGGGACGATCAGCTCAGCCGGGCGACCACCGGGCGGAGCGCGGCGGCCACGTCGGGCGCGGTCACCGGGCCGCCCCGGGCCGCCTCCCGGCCGGCCAGCCCGTGCAGGTACGCCGCCGCGGCCGCCGCCCGCTCCGCCGGCAGGCCACCGGCGAGCAGCGAGCCGAGCAGCCCCGCCAGCACGTCACCGGTGCCGCCGGTGGCCAGCACCGGCGTTCCGGTCGGGTTGACGTACGCCCGACCGTCGGGGGTGCCGATCACCGTCCGGTCCCCCTTGAGCAGCACCACGGCGTTCATCCAGGCGGCGAGCCGCAGCGTGGCCCCGACCCGGTCGGCACCCGGCGCCTCTCCGCAGAGCCGGGCGAACTCCCGGTCGTGCGGGGTGACCACGGTCGGGGCGTCCCGTTTGCGCAGGCTCTCGGCGAGGGAACCGTCGACGAGCAGGGTGAGCGCATCCGCGTCGAGCACCACCGGCACCGGCGCGGCGAGCACGGCGCGCAACTCGGCGGCGGCGTCCTCGCCGGTGCCCAGCCCGGAGCCGCACACCCACGCCTGCACCCGACCGGCGTCGGCGACCTTCCCGGTGGCGATCACGGACGGGTGCTGGTGCAGCACCTCGGCCCGGGCGCCGCCGGCGTAGCGCACCATGCCGGTCGGCCCGGCCAGCGCCCCGCCGACGGAGAGCACCGCCGCGCCCGGGTACGTCGACGAGCCGGTGGCCACCCCGACCACGCCCCGGGTGTACTTCTCCGAGGCCGCGCCGAGCGTCGGCCACCACCGCACCATGTCCGACCACTCGGTCACCCGCAACGACGGCGTGCCCCGCAGCCAGGGCGCAAGCCCGATGTCGACCAGCTCGACCTCACCGGCGAGCGGGGCGGCCGGGCCCACCACCAGCGCGGTCTTCAGCGCACCGAAGGTCACCGTCACGTCGGCGCGGACCGCGTTCGGCCGACCGGAGGCGGTCAGCGGCACGTCACCCGTGTCGACGGCGACCCCGCTGGGCACGTCGACGGCCACCACGGTGGCTCGTACCCCGTCGCGCCCGCAGCAGCCGGCCAGGCTGGCGGCCAACTGCTCGGCGGTCTCCCGAAGGCCGCCGGTGCCGCCGATGCCGACTATGCCGTCCAGTACCAGGTCGAGCACGGCCGGCGGCCGGTCGACGATCCGCCCGCCCGCCGCGCGCAGCGCGGCGAGCCCTTCGGCGTGCGCCCGGCCAGGAGTGAGCAGCAGGGCCGACACGGCCGCGCCGCGGCGGGCCAGGTGGGCGCCGGCGAAGAGCGCGTCGCCGCCGTTGTCCCCCGAACCGACCAGCAGCAACACCCGGGCGCCGTAGACACCGCCCCGGTCGGTGAGGATCAGCGCGCACCGCCGGGCCAGCCCGGCGGCCGCGCGCTGCATGAGCGTTCCGGGCGGAAGCGTGGCCATCAGGCCGGCCTCCGCCGCGCGTACGTCCGCCACCCGCCACACCGGTCTCATGGCACCGCTCCCGTCCCACGTCCCGGGCCGCCCCGCGGCCCGGCCGATCTCAGCGTTCCGCGACCACCATCGCCGACGCGATCCCGCCGTCGTGGGACAGCGAGAGGTGCCAGCGACTGATTCCGCGCTCGACCGCCGCCGCGGCCACCGTGCCGGAGACGGTCAGCCAGGGTCGGCCGTCCGGATCCGGCACGATCTCGCAGTCGTGCCAGCTCAGGCCGGCCGGTGCGCCGAGCGCCTTGGCCACCGCCTCCTTCGCCGCGAACCGCGCGGCGAGGGACTCGGGCAAGCGCGGACCACCCGAGCGGGTGTACCGCTCGGCCTCGGTGAAGAGCCGCTCGGCGAGCAGCGGCGTCCGCTCCAGCGCCCGGGCGAACCGGTCGACCAGCACGACGTCGATGCCGACAGCGACGATCACCAGTTCACCCTACCGGCGCGGGGGCCGCGCACATTAGCCGCTGACCACCCGTCGGGCAACGCCTGTGGACGACCCGGGCGTACGCCCACCGCACGCCGTCCACAGGCCACCCGGCGAACGCTTCAGGCGCCTAGCGTCGTGCTGTCGATGTCGATCCATGCAGGGGGGGTGCGGGGATGGCCGATGAGCCGTTCACGGTCCGGCCGGAGGTGCTGCGCGAGACGGCCCGGGCACTGGCGGACAACGCGTACCGGCTGGCGCACGGGCTGGCCGGCACGCCAGGGCTGACCGTGACTGCTCCTGGCTGGTCGACGGCCGCCGCGCTGGGCGCGCTGGAGACGGCGGTGCACGGCTGGTTCGGTCGGCTCGGCGGCCGGGTGGCCGAGACGGCCGGATCGGTCCGAGCCTCCGTCGACGCCTACCACGCCGTCGATGACCGGGCGGCCCGCCGGCTCGCCACGGTGCCTCGATGACCACCGTCGGATACGCCCAGTTGTGGAGAGCCGACCCGGGCGCGTGGCGTGCCGCCGGTGCGGGGTGGGCCGGGCTGACGGCGCTGGTCGATCGCCGTGCGGCGGAGCTGGGTGGGCGGGGCACGGCGATGGCTGCGGGGTGGTCCGGCGCGGCGGCGACGGCAGCCAACGCCCGGATGAGCGGGATCGGCACCGACCTGGCCTCGGTACGGCCCGCTCTGGTCGAGGCCGACCAGGCGCTCGCCGAGTTCGCGGCACGGATCTCAGCCGCCAAGGGGCAGTTGGCCGCTGCGGTGGCCCTGGCGGACGCCGCCGGGCTGGCCGTCGATCGGGACGGGCGGGTGGGCGCGGATCCGGCCCGGTCGCGGCCGAGCGAGCGGGACGGCCCGGCCGCAGCCCGGGTGGCAGCGGCGCTGCGGACGGCGCTCGACGTGGCCGGGGCCGCCGACCGGGCGACCGCGGCGAAGCTGGCCGAGCTCGCGGCGGCCGCCTCGGCGGGCTGGCAGGAGCCGCCCCCACCAGGGCGGCCCGGGCCGTACGCCGACCCGGCTCTCGTACGCGCGTGGTGGGCGGAGCTGACGCCGGCCCAACGGCGCTGGCTGGTGGCGCATGAGGCGGCGCTGGTCGGCCGGCTGGACGGGGTGCCGGTGACCGCCCGTGACCAGGCCAACCGGCTGCTCCTCGGCGTTCATCGCGCGGAGCTGCTCGCGCAGCGGGAGCAGCTGCTGGCCCGGATGCCACCGGCCCCGGTCGAGGCGGTCCGGTCGCACTGGCTCGCCGGTCGGCTGGCCGGCCTGGATTCGCTCACCGACCGGCTGACCGGGGCGGCGGGGCCACGCGCGTACCTGCTCGGGCTGGATCCGGCCGGTGAAGGGCGGGTGGTCGTCGCGCTCGGCGACCCGGACCATTCCGACCGGGTGCTGACGTACGTGCCGGGGATGACCGCCGGTCTCGACGACGCACCCGGCGAGCTCGGCCGGGCGGGGCGGGTGCTGGGCCGCTGCGCCGAGCTGGCCCCGGGCGAGCGGAGCGCGGCCGTGCTCTGGTTGGACTACGACGCCCCGGATTTCCTGCACGAGGCGGTCACGGCCGGCCAGGCCCGGGACGCCGGCCCGGCGTTGCACCGTTTCCAGGAGGGGCTGCGGACCACCCACGAGGGCCCACCTGCCCGGCAGACCGTGCTCGGGCACAGCTATGGGTCCCTCGTGGTGGGCACGGCCGCCCGGGAGCATGGTCTGGCCGCCGACGCTCTCGTCTTCGTCGGCTCACCGGGAGTGGGCGTGGAGCATGCCGCCGAGCTGCGCGTACCGCCCGATGAGGTCTGGGCGAGCAGCGCCTCGGACGACGTGATCCGGCTGGCCCGCTCGCCGGACGAACTGGCCCGGCGCACCCTTTTCAACGCGTCGCCGTTGGCCGCTGCACTCGGGTGGCCGGCGCACAGCGGGCACGAGCTGTGGTTCGGCCGGGACCCGGCCACGCCCGGCTTCGGTGGGCGGGTCTTCCCCAGCGGTCGGCACGGCCACACCGGCTACTGGGACGCGGACAATCCGGCGCTGGACGGCATGGCCCGCATCGTGCTCGGCCGCTGACGGCCGGGCCCGGGGCCGGACGGGCGGGCGCTGGGCGCGGACCGGCCGGACACGGGCCCGCAGGGCCGGTGTGGACATGGAGGCGCGGGGCCGGGCGGGGACGCGACCCCCTGCCAGGACGGCCGGAGCGGGCCACGGCTGGCCAGAACGGCCGGGGCTGGGCCGCGGTCGGATGCCGTGGCCCAGGCCGCCGGAGAAGACCGAGCCCCGGTCGCCGGTCGTGGCGGCCGGGGCCGGACGGGTCGTCGGGGCTACTCGACGGTGACCGACTTCGCGAGGTTGCGCGGCTGGTCGACGTCGTGTCCACGGGCGGCGGCGATCTCGGCCGCGAGCACCTGCAGTGGCACGGTGGTGACCAGCGGAGAGAGCAGGGTGGGCGTACGCGGCACGTAGATCAGGTGATCTGCGTAGCGGACGACCGCCTCGTCCCCCTCCTCCGCGATCACGATGGTCCGGGCGCCTCGGGCGCGTACCTCCTGGATGTTGGAGACGACCTTGTCGTGCAGCACACCCCGGCCGGCCGGTGACGGCACCACGCAGACCACCGGGGTGCCCTTGTCGATGAGCGAGATCGGTCCGTGCTTCAGCTCACCGGCGGCGAAGCCCTCGGCGTGCATGTAAGCCAGCTCCTTGAGCTTGAGCGCACCCTCCAGGGCGACCGGGTAGCCGACGTGGCGGCCGATGAAGAGGATGGTCGGCTCGGACTTCAGGTCGCGGGCCAGCTCGCGCACCGGCTCGATGCGTTCGAGCAGCTCACGCAGCTTGGCCGGGACGTCCTGGAGCTGGGCGACCACCGCTGCGACCTCGTCGGCGAACTTGATGCCGCGCACCTGGGCCAGGTGCAGGCCGATCAGGTAGCAGGCGACGACCTGGGTGAGGAACGCCTTGGTGGAGGCGACGGCGATCTCCGGCCCGCCGTGGGTGTAGAGCACCGCGTCGGACTCGCGCGGAATGGTCGAACCGTTGGTGTTGCAGATCGCCAGCACGCGGGCCTTCTGCTCCTTGGCGTGGCGCAGCGCCATCAGCGTGTCCATCGTCTCGCCCGACTGCGAGATCACGACGATCAGCGTGGACCGGTCGAGCACCGGGTCGCGGTAGCGGAACTCGCTGGCCAGCTCCACCTCGCAGGGGATCCGGGTCCAGTGCTCGATGGCGTACTTGGCGACCAGGCCGGCGTGGTACGAGGTGCCGCAGGCCACGATGAAGATCTTGTCGACGTCCCGCAGATCCTGGTCGCTGAGGCGGACCTCGTCCAGCGCGATCTCGCCGGACTCGGTGAGCCGGCCGAGCAGGGTGTCGGCGACCGCCTGGGGCTGCTCCTCGATCTCCTTGAGCATGAACCAGTCGTAGCCACCCTTCTCGGCGGCCGACGAGTCCCAGTCGATGTGGAAGTCCTTGCCGGCCGCGGGCTGGCCGTCGAAGTCGGTGATCTCGATCGTGTCGCCCGTGATCAGGACGATCTGGTCCTGACCCAGTTCAACCGCGTCACGGGTGTGCTCGATGAACGCGGCGACGTCGGAGGCGAGGTAGTTCTCCCCCTGGCCCCGGCCCACCACCAGCGGGGAGTTGCGCCGCGCCCCGACCACGGCGCCGGGTACGCCCGCGTCGACGGCGAGCAGGGTGAACGCGCCCTCCAGCCGCTGGCAGACCACCCGCATGGCGGCGGCGAGCAGCTGCGGACCGTTCGCGTGACCGGCCGCGCGGAGATCGGCCAGGGCGGCGGCGAGCAGGTGGGCCGCACACTCGGTGTCGGTGTCGCTGTGGAACTGGACGCCGTCGGCCTCCAGCTCGGCGCGGAGCTTCGCGAAGTTCTCGATGATGCCGTTGTGGATCACGGCGACCCGGCCGTCCGGAGCTACGTGCGGGTGCGCGTTGCGGTCGGTGGGACCGCCGTGGGTGGCCCAGCGGGTGTGCCCGATGGCGGTGGTGCCGTCACCGATGCCGATCGGGCTGGCCGCGCAGGACGTGGGATCTTCGGCGGCGCGCTCGGAGAGCACCTTCTCCAGGTTGGCCAGCTTGCCGGCCTTCTTCTCCGTCAGCAGCTCCCCGTCGCACACGACGGCGACGCCTGCCGAGTCGTAGCCGCGGTACTCCAGCCGCCGCAGCCCGTCGAGCACGATGCCGAGCGCCGGCCGCGCGCCGGCGTAACCCACGATTCCACACATGGTCCGCAGCCTAACCCAGTTTCGCTCATCGCGCGTGCGCGAAAGCCCGGTTATCGAACACTGAACTTGAGCGAACAGTCGAGCCGAGACGACGACCGGGCTGACTGGCTGCCCGGACGTGCCGCGACACGAACGTTCACCGCCCCCGCCTACCCGTACATCGAGGGCCGCAACCGGCGGACGGGCCACTACCTGACCGGGCAGCGGCCCTTCGTGCGCGGCCCGCGCCGCATCCGTGCCCGGAGCGGACCGGATGTCCGCGGTGTCTCCTCCCGACCTCGCCAGGCCGGGCACGGACGCTGGGACGGGTAGACACGGACACCTCGCAAACCCCGCCCGCCCGGAACCGAACGGCCGGATCGCCCGTAGGCTGGCGGGCCCGACCGACGGCTGGTCACCGACGCGAACTGGAGAAGCCATGTCCGACGGGCCACCGCCCTCCGATCCGTCGCCACGCGTTCCGCAACCGGACCCCGGACCCTGGGCGCCACTCGATCCACCGCCGGCCCGGCAACCCGCCGCGCCGGCGGACCTCTGGCTTCCGACCGCTCCGGCCCATCCGCCGTTCCCGGCGGCCGACGCCACGTCGGCGCCGACCCCCGAGGTCCACGCCGGCCACGCGGACCCGACCACCGGCGACGGGCGGCGGCCCGACCGTGCGGCCGGCGGCCGGCGGACCCGGCGGATGGTCGGCGCGATCCTCGTCACGGCGCTCCTCCTCGGTGGCGGGGTCACCCTCGGCTCGCGCCTGCTCGACCACCCCGGCGACCAGGTTGAGGCTGGCCCGATCGCCGACGACCTGTCGCAGGACGGCGGGGACGACGGCTGGGACGAAGACGGCGGTGACGACGGCGGGGGCGAAGACGGCCAGGCCGCCGAGGCCACCTCGGCGCCGACGCCCAGTCCCGCCACCACCCCGTCCAATGGGCCCGGTCGGATCTCCGTGGTCTACGAGGTGACTGGCAAAGGGCGGGCCGACATCCTGTACAACGACGCGAACGGTATGCACGTCTGGCTGGACAGGGTGCCGTTGCCATGGAAGAGAAGCATCCGCGCCGATCGCCGTGACCAGGTGATGCTGCAGGCCAACAAGACGGCCGGCAGCGGGGATACGCTCAGATGCTCGGTGCGCGTCGACGGTGGCGCCCCGGTGACGGAGAAGATCGGCGCCACGGGCTGGCGGGCGAGCTGCTCCGGCTGAGCGGCCGGTTGTACCGGCGGCGGCGGGTCGTAGGCTGACGGGTGTGACGACGACCGCCGATGTCGATCCGCTGGTGGCCCGGATGCGGCAGTTCGGCACCACCATCTTCGCCGAGATGTCCGCACTCGCCGTCCGCACCGGCGCGGTGAACCTGGGCCAGGGTTTCCCGGACACCGACGGCCCGCCCGAGATGTTGGCCGCCGCCGCCGAGGCGCTGCGCTCCGGGCAGAACCAGTACCCGCCGGGTCCGGGCATCCCCGCCCTGCGCGCGGCAGTGGCGGCGCACCAGCGCCGGTTCTGGGGATTGGAGTACGACCCGGACGGCGAGGTCGTGGTGACGGCAGGCGCCACCGAGGCGGTCGCCGCCGCGATCCTCGCCCTCTGCGAGCCGGGCGACGAGGTGGTGTGCTTCGAGCCGTACTACGACTCGTACGCCGCCGCCATCGCCCTGGCCGGCGCGGTCCGCCGCCCGGTCACGTTGCGTCCGGCCAGCGGTGGCCGGTACGCCTTCGACCCGGACGCGCTGCGTGCGGCGTTCGGGCCGCGTACCCGCCTGGTGCTGCTGAACTCGCCGCACAACCCGACCGGCAAGGTCTTCACCCCGGCCGAGTTGGCCCTGATCGCCGAGCTGTGCCAGGGGCACGACGCGTACGCGGTGACCGACGAGGTGTACGAGCACCTGGTCTTCACCGACGCGTCCGCCCCGCACGTCCCCCTCGCCACGCTGCCCGGCATGCGCGAACGCACCCTGCGCATCTCCTCGGCCGGCAAGACGTTCTCCTGCACCGGCTGGAAGGTTGGTTGGGCGAGCGGGCCGGCGCGGCTGGTGTCCGCGCTGCTCCGGGTGAAGCAGTTCCTCACCTTCGTCAACGCGGCGCCGCTGCAACCGGCGGTGGCGGTGGCGCTCGGCCTGCCCGACGAGTACTTCGCCGGCTTCCGGGCCGGGTTGCAGGCTCGGCGGGACCAACTGGTCGAGGGCCTGAACGACGCCGGGTTCGACGTGCTCGCCACGGAGGGCACGTACTTCGTCACCGCCGACGTCACGCCCCTCGGCGGCGGCGACGGGGTCGAGTTCTGCCGTTCGCTACCGCAGCGCTGCGGCGTGGTCGCGGTGCCTACCCAGGTCTTCTACGACGACGCCGAGGCGGGGCGGCGACTGGTCCGCTTCGCCTTCTGCAAGCGGCCCGAGGTGTTGAGCGAGGCGGTCACCCGCCTGCGTCGACTCGCCGCGAGCTGACCTCCGGGCGCCCCGTTCGCCCGGGCCGCGCATCCGCCGGACGCCCGGCAAGGCGCAAGAGTCCGGGTTTCCGCCGGGCGGGTCGGGCCCAGGCCGCCGGAGCAGGATCTCCGCCCGCGCCGGCGGCTCACCCGGCGATCCGGGTCGGGCCCGACCCCTCCTCGGACGGCTTCGCCGGACGGGCCGCGGCCATCGTGGCGAGCGCCGAACCGCCGTCTGCGAGCAGCACCGACTCCGCGTCGTCGATGAACGCGAGATCCGCCTCCACGTGCCGGCAGGCGGCGGCGAGCAGCAACCCGACCACCGGGTCGTCGGCCTTTCGCCGCAGGCCGTCGAGGTTGCGCAGCTCCCGCAGCAGGTGCGCGCGCTGGTTGCCGAGGACCGTCCGTACGGTTTGCGTGGCCCCCGAGCGGGCGGCGGCGGTCACCTTCAGGAAGAAGTCGTCCCGGAAGCCGCCGCTGCGCGGGCTCGGCTCGCCGAGCCAGCGGTCCAGTTCGGCGCGCCCGTCGTCGGTGATCTCGTAGACCACGCGGTCCGGTTTGGTGGGCTGTTCCTCGCGGTGCGCCACCACCAGCCCGTCCCGAGACAGCCGGTCGAGGATCTGGTAGAGGTGCCCGATGTTCAGCGGGCCCCACTGTGGACCGACCGAGCTCTCGAACTCTCCCTTCAGCTCGTAGCCGTAGCCGGGCCCGTCGGCCAGCATCGCCAGGACCGCGTGCTGGATCGCCATCGTCCCCTCCAATTCCGGTCTTGCATTGTGACAATGTAACGCGCAGAGTGATGGACAGCACAACGGGGAGGCGCGAAATGCTCAGGCTCATCTGGAGGCAGCTTCGTGGCCGTGCGGGACGGTCGGTGGCGCTGCTGGTCGGCGTGCTGGTGGCGACCACCGGGTTCGTGGTCCTGACCGGCGCCACCACCACCTCCCGCCTGGATGTGATCGGCACGGTGGAACGCGACACCAAGGCCGCCTACGACATCCTGGTCCGCCCGAAGGGCACCCGCACGCCGCTGGAGGCCGAGCGCGGGCTGGTCCGCCCCAACTACCTGTCCGGCCACTTCGGAGGCATCACCACAGAGCAGTACGAGCAGGTCAAGGCGGTGGCCGGCATCGATGTGGCCGCACCCATCGCGATGCTCGGCTACTCGACCACCCCGCTCTTGACGCCGCTCGACCTCACCGACGCCGTCGACCGTTCGTTGGACCGCCAGGTCATCCGGGTCGAGCCAGCCTTCGCGGCCGAACGCGGCCTCTCCTCCGCACCCGGCAAGCCCCGGTACGTCTACGTGACCAAACACCCGCTCATCTACCCGCGGCAGGACGTGCCGACCACCTCCGATTCGGTGCGGTACTCCGACGGTCACTCGTACCCCGTACCGCCGGAGTGTCGCGGCCCCGCCGCACGGGAGGTGCTGCCCGGCGGGCGCACCGTTGCCATCTGCAACCCCGGAGAAGGAGTGTTGGGGGCGGTGGGCACCTACTCGGAGCGCGACCACTGGTCGGTGGACGCCATCCGCCTGCTGCCGGACGGCCGGTTCGAAGGCCTGACCGCGCTGGTGACCGACTCGAACAACTACCCCGACCCCTCGACCGCCGACCGGCTCGTCGTGGCGTACCAGCTGACGGTGCCGCTCCTGCTCGCGGCGGTGGACCCGGCGGCCGAGCATCGGCTCATCGGCCTCGCCGACGCGGTGGTGGCAGGACGCGCCCTCCATCCCGGGGACACGGTCAAGGTGACCCCCGACCCCAAGGTTCCCGGGTACGAGGTCCCGGTGCTCGTGACCAGCCGCCCGTTCATCGACGAGTCGCTGACCGCCCGGTTCACCCGGCTCGCGGGGGTCAGCCCGGCCGGCGTACCGGGAGCCGACCTGGAGAAGACGCTGGGCCGGGTCGGCGGGACGCCGGCCGGAGCCGGCCGGTACGACGTAGCCACCGGATATCGAGCCCTGCTCGACAAGGGGATCGCCCAGTTCGGATGCTGTATCGGGCAGTTGCAGCGGATCGTGCAGTCGGCCGACGTGCAGTACGACCGGCTGCCCGACGGGACCTTGCGGGCACGCCCGCAACCGGCCGGCGCGCCCGAGGTGTACGGCGGGACGGGCGCCTTCAACCCGTGGCCCCGCCCCTGGCTCGCCGACGATGTCGGATTCCGGGACGTGCGGCCGCTGCCGTTGGTCGAGGGCTACGACCGTCCGTGGCGCACCTGGCGAGCCGTCGGTGTCTTCGACCCGGGCAGGCTGACCGGGTTCAGCGACCTCGGCCAGGTGCCGCTGGAGACGTACGAGCCGCCGGTGGCGGTGGGCGCCGACGACCGGAGCCGGGCCGCGCTGGGCGGGCAGCCGCTGGAGCCGAGCGGCAACCCGGCCGGGTACCTGTCGGCGCCCCCGCTGCTGCTCACCACCCTCGACAGCGTGCCGAAGCTCCTGGAGCGCGGCGGCGCACCGCAGATCAAGACGCCGATCAGCGCCATCCGCATACGGGTCGCCGACGTTGACGGCTACAGCGATCGCTCGGCCGAGCGCGTCCGGCTGGTCGCCGAGCAGATCGCCGCCCGTACCGGGCTGGACGTCGACATCACGCTCGGCTCGTCGCCGGCGCCCCAGACCGTGGAACTGCCCGCCGGCTCCTTCGGGCGGCCCGCCCTGCGGCTGACCGAGCACTGGTCGGCGCTCGGCGTGGCGTCGATCATCACGCAGGCGGTGGACCGTAAGAGCGTGGTGCTCTTCTTCCTCGTACTGGTGGTCTGTGCGTTGTTCCTCGGCAACGCGGTGAGCGCCGCCGTCCGGGACCGCAGACCGGAACTCGCGGTGCTCGCCTGCCTCGGCTGGCCGGTACGCCGGATCGGGGCGCTGATCCTCGGCGAGGTCGCCGTGCTCGGGCTCGCGGCGGGCGTACTCTCGCTGGCCCTCGCGGTGCCGGTCGGCATGGCGCTCGGCATCGACGTGGACTGGCGGCGGGCCATGCTGGCCGTACCGGTGGCCCTGCTGCTCGCGCTGGCGGCGGGCGCGGTGCCGGCGCTGCGGGCCGCACGCGCCCACCCGGGCGGCGCACTGCGCCCGGTGGTGGCCGGCGTCCGCTGGGTACGCCGCCCGCGGACCCTGGTCGGCCTCGCCGTGACCAACCTGCTCCGCACCCCGGGACGCACGCTCCTCGGCGTCGGTGCCCTGGCGATCGGGGTGGCCGCGCTGACGCTGGTCGGCGCCGCCGCGACCGCCTTCCGGGGCACCATCGTCGGCAGCCTGCTCGGCGACGTGGTGTCGCTGCGGGTGCGCGACGCGGACATGGCCGCAGCCGCTGCGACCGTGCTGCTCGGGGCCGCCGCGGTGGCGGACGTGCTCTACCTCAACATCCGCGACCGGGCCGCCGAACTGGCCACGCTACGTGCGGTCGGTTGGACCGACGCCGCGCTCGCCCGGCTGGTCGGCTACGAGGGGCTGGCGCTGGGCGTCACGGGCGCGGTGACCGGGGCGGCCGTGGGGCTGGGCGGGGCGGCCTGGATGATCGGCACCCTGCCCGCCGAGCTGGTCCTGGTCGCGACGCTTGTCGCGATGGCCGGAGTACTGGTGACGACCGTCGCCGCCCTGGTGCCCACCATCCTGTTGCGTCGCCTGCGGACGGCGCGGCTACTGGCAGAGGAGTAGACGATGAGCGAGCACACCGGCAGCACGGTCTCGGTGGAGCACCTGTCGCGGCGGTTCGGCAGCGGGGCGGAGCAGATCACCGCGGTCGACGACGTCTCGTTGACGATCGCGGCGGGTTCGGTGGTGGCACTGACCGGGCCCAGCGGGTCGGGCAAGTCGACGCTGCTGCATCTGGTCGGCGCGATCGAGCAGCCCGACGAGGGGACCATCACCGTCGACGGGGTGGAGATCAGCGGTCTGCGCCGAGCGGGCCTGGCGCGTTACCGGCAGCGGGTGGGCTTCGTCTTCCAGCGCTACCACCTGCTGCCCGCGCTCACCGTCCTGGACAACGTGCTCGCCCCCGTGCTGCCCCGCCGCGCTCGCACCGACCACCTGACCCAGGCCCGGGAGCTGATCGAGGCCGTCGGCCTGGCCGGACGGGAACGGGCCCTGCCGGCACAGCTCTCCGGCGGCCAGCAGCAGCGGGTCGCCATCGCCCGCGCGCTGATGGGCGGTCCCGGCCTGCTCCTCGCCGACGAACCCACCGGCAACCTCGACTCGACCACCGGCGCACAGATCCTCGACCTGCTGCTCGGCCTGCGCGACCGGCACGGCATGACGATCGTGCTCGCCACCCACGAGCGGGCCATCGCCGCCCGCTGCGACCGGCTGGTACGGCTCGGCGACGGCAGCGTGGTCGAGGACCTCGACCTCACCGAGGGCGAGGACCCGGCGGACACCTTCGACCGAGCCGCCAGGCTGCGGCTCTGAGACGGCGGTCAGGGCAGGACGACTGTCTGTCCGTCCAGGGACGCGGTCAGGAGACCACCGGGCTGGCGGTGCGGACCTGGTCGGCGATCCGCTCGGCGACTGCGCGGGCGGCCGTCTCGGTGGCGGCCTCGACCATCACCCGGACCAGCGGCTCGGTGCCGGAGGGGCGCAGGAGCACCCGCCCGGTGCCGCCCAGCTCGTTCTCGGCCCGCTCGACCTCGGCACGTACGGCCGGCGCGGCGGCGCCGACGGTACGGTCGCCGACCGGCACGTTGATCAGCACCTGCGGGAGTTTGGTCACCACAGCGGCCAGCTCGGCCAGCGAACGCCCGGTGGCCGCCATCCGCGACATCAGGTGCAGGCCCGTCAACACGCCGTCGCCGGTGGTCGCGTACGCGGGCATGACGATGTGCCCGCTCTGCTCACCGCCGAGGGCCAGCCCGGACGCGCGCAGCTCCTCCAGCACGTACCGGTCGCCGACCTTGGTCTCCACCAGCCGGATGCCTTCGGCGGACATCGCCAGCCGCAGTCCGAGGTTGCTCATCACTGTCGCGACGAGCGTGTCGTCGGTGAGCATCCCGGCCTCCCGCATGGCGAGCGCGAGGATCGCCATGACCTGGTCGCCGTCTACCTCGTCACCGTCGGCGGTCACCGCCACGCAACGGTCGGCGTCGCCGTCGTGCGCGATACCCAGGTGCGCGCCGTGCTCGACCACCGCGGCGCGCAACGCCTCGAGGTGGTTGGAGCCGCACCCGTCGTTGATGTTGAGCCCGTTCGGCTCGGCGTGGATGGCGATCACCTCGGCGCCGGCCTCCCGGTACGCGACCGGGGCGACCTCGGCGGCCGCGCCGTTCGCGCAGTCGACCACGACCTTGATCCCGTCGAGGCGGTGTGGCACCGTGCCGACCAGGTGCTGCACGTAGTGGTCGGCGCCGTCGAGCAGGTCGTGTACCCGCCCCACGCCGGCCCCCACCGGGCGGTCCCAGGCCGAGGTGGCGTTCGCCTCGATCGCGGCCTCGATCTTCATCTCGATCTCGTCGGGGAGCTTGTGCCCCCCGGCCGCGAACAGCTTGATCCCGTTGTCCGGCATCGGGTTGTGCGACGCGGAGAGCATCACGCCCAGGTCGGCCTTGGCCTCGGCGGTCAGGAACGCCACCGCCGGAGTGGGCAGCACTCCGACCCGGATCACCGTGGCACCGGCGCTGGTCAGGCCCGCGACAACGGCGGCCTCCAGCATCTCGCCGCTCGCCCGGGTGTCCCGGCCGACCACCGCGACCGGCGGATGACTCCGGTCGGTCTCGGCGAGCGTGTGCGCGGCGGCGACGGCCACCGCGAGCGCCAGCTCGGGTGTGAGATCCACGTTCGCCCGTCCGCGGACGCCGTCCGTACCGAACAACCGACCCATACCCGCCAAACCTCCGATGAAGCGGTCGACAGAGAAGAAGCGAAACGGCCGGCCCACCTCCCGTCGAAAAGGAGGCGGACCGGCCGTCCGTCAGGCGTACAACGCGCGACTGCTGGTCAGCGCTTCGAGTACTGGGGAGCCTTGCGGGCCTTCTTGAGGCCGTACTTCTTGCTTTCCTTGACCCGGGCGTCCCGGGTCAGGAAGCCGGCCTTCTTCAGGGCCGGGCGGTCGTCCGGCTCGTTGACGATCAGCGCCCGGGCGATGGCCAGCCGCAGCGCACCGGCCTGGCCGGTGATGCCGCCGCCACGCAGGTTGGCGATGACGTCGAAGGCCTCCGGCTTCTCGGCGGTCACCAGCGGATCCTTGATCAGCTGCTGGTGCACCTTGCTCGGGAAGTAGGCCTCGAGGTCGCGGCCGTTGCAGGTGATCTTGCCAGTGCCCGGCACGATGCGGACCCGGACGATGGCCTCCTTGCGGCGGCCCACGGTCTGGATCGGGCGGTCTCCACGAGGCGCGCGGGCGACGGGCGCCGGCGCCTCGGTGGCCTCGGGGGCGACCTCGGTGGCGGTGATGTCGGTCATGCTGATTCCTTCGCCCGCGCTCACTGCGCGATCTGCTTGATCTCGAACGGCACCGGCTGCTGGGCGCCGTGCGGGTGCTCGGCACCGGCGTAGACCTTCAGCTTCTTGATGAGCTTACGGCCGAGCTTGTTGTGCGGCAGCATCCCCTTGACAGCCAGCTCGATGGCCCGCTCCGGACGCTTGGTCAGCAGCTCGTCGTAGCCGACCTGCTTCAGACCACCCGGGTAACCGGAGTGGCGGTAGGCGATCTTCTGCTGACGCTTGTTGCCGGTCAGCGCAACCTTGCCCGCGTTCACGATGACGACGAAGTCGCCCGTGTCGACGTGCGGCGCGAAGGTCGGCTTGTGCTTGCCACGCAGCAACGTGGCGGCGTGGGTGGCCAGGCGGCCCAGCACGACATCAGAAGCGTCGATGACGTGCCACTGACGCTCGATCTCACCCGGCTTCGGGCTGTACGTACGCACAGGTCTACCTTGTCTCGTCGTCGGTCTGGGGTCCGCGCGCCGGGTCACCAGGCGCGCACGAACGACCAAGCGTACCTGATGCGGCACGCCTCTGGATGTCGTACAACAGCAGGCAACGATACCCGGCGCCCGGTGGGCTGGTCAAAGCGGGGTCCCGCCCTACGTGCCCGGCGGGAGTCACGGCCCGACCGGAGTCATGACCGGGGACACGCCCGCGGCCGGTTCGCACGGCAGCCTACCCCGCCGGCCGACGGGGTGGGTTCAGAGCTGTTGCAGGATGCGCAGCGCCCGGCCGACCCGGCGCATCGTGTCGATGTCGGCGACGTCCACGCACTCGGTGAACCACTTCTTCATGGGCGAGGAGAGGCGGTCGGGCATCACCACGTAGCCGCCCATGGACACGGCGAGCGGCGAGTCGCGCAGCAGCGCCTGCTCGACCACCTCGGCCACGATCACGATGGGCACCTCGGTGGAGTTGTAGACGTCCGAGCTGATCACCAGTCCGAGTCGTTCCCGGGCGCCCTCGATGCGCCAGACCTCTCCCCTACGCAGCACGCGGTCGCCCGCGGAAGAGCAGGTCGTCGACCATGCCCACCTCACGCGCGTCGGCGAGGGCGGCCGACTCGAAATCCATCCCGGCACGGCCGACGGCCGCGGCGTGCTCGGTGAAGACCTCCCGCAGCGCCTTCTCCCGGGCGGCCTGGTCGATCCACGCGGAGAGCGACATGCCCTCGCGCTTGGCGAACCGGCGCGCCTCCTCGATCGTCTCGTCGGAGAACGACAGCGTCACCTTGGCGGTCATGCCGCTGAGATTACCCACCGGTATGACCATCAGTCATCCGCGCTGGCACAGGTCGGCGAACCGGGCATCGCCGCCCGGGCGGCGATGCCGGGAACGGACCGGTCGAACCGGGCGCCATCGCCGGCCCGCCGGACGACTCGGGCCCGGCCCGACGCGGCAGCGTCGGGCCGGGCGGTCGTACGCCGGAGGCACCCCGCCGCCTCACCCGACCAATGTGAGGAAGCCGCCTCACCCGACCGGTGTGGGGAAGCCCCGGCCCTGCTCGGCCTGGAGCCGCAGCATGGCGTGCTCGGTGACGGTGACCAGGACGTGCTTCACCGAGTCACGCCGCCGGGCATCCGTCATGATCAGCGGCACCTGGGGCGAGATCGCCAGCGCCTCGCGGACCTCCTCCAACTCGTACCGGGGGGCGCCGTCGAAGCAGTTCAGCGCGACCACGTACGGCAGGTTGCGGTTCTCGAAGTAGTCCAGCGGGGCGAAGGCGTCGGTGATCCGGCGGGTGTCGACCAGCACCGCGGCACCCACCGCACCCCGGATGATCTCGTCCCACATGAACCAGAAGCGGGTCTGACCCGGCGTACCGAAGAGGTACAGGATCAGATCCTGGGCCATGGTGATCCGGCCGAAGTCCATGGCGACCGTGGTGGTCTCCTTGCCCGGCACCTTGGACGGATCGTCGATCCCGACGCCGGCCGCGGTCATCACCGCCTCGGTCCGCAGCGGGGTGATCTCCGAGATCGAGCCGACCAGTGTGGTCTTGCCGACCCCGAACCCGCCCGCGATGACGATCTTGGCGGAGACGATCCCGCGGCTCTGCTGACCCCCGGCGGGGTCATAGCCTGCGAAGTCCACTTAGCACCCTTCCAAGCAGTTCCATCCGCTCCTCGAATCCCTCGGCGGGAGCAGCAGTGTTTAGCGTCAGCAGGCCCTCGGCCACCATGTCGGCGACGAGCACCCGGGCGACGCCGAGCGGCATCCGGGTGTACGCGGCGATCTCCGCCATCGACTGCGCCCGGCCCTCGCAGACGGTGGCGATGCGGTGCTTGTCGTGGCCGGCGAACCGGGACTCGGCGGCCTGGGTGGGCGTGGCCATCAGGACCGCCTCCAGGGCGATCTCCTGCCGAGGCTCCGTACGGCCGCGGGTGACCGCGTACGGTCGCACCAGCGCACCGCGCGGGTCACGCCGGGGTTCCATCCGCGATCACCTCCTCTCCGTACCGGCGCCTGGCGGCCCCGGTCCCTTTCCTGTCACGTCGTCTGCGCGCGGCCGTCGCGCCCCAGGGTTGTGAACGCACCGCGCCTGCGGCTACGAGCGCACCGCGTCACGCGGCAGCGGCACCAGCGCGGCTCCGACCCGTTCGACGAGCAGAGCCATCTCGTAGCCGACCTGGCCCACGTCACAGCTGCGGGCGGCCAGCACCGCCATCGACGACCCGTCGCTGATCGACATCAGGAACAGGTAGCCGCTGTCCATCTCGATGACGGTCTGCAGCACGCCGCCGGCACTGAACATCCGGGCGGCGCCCTCGGTCAGACTCACCACGCCAGAGGTGATCGCGGCGAGCTGGTCCGCCCGGTCCGCGGGCAGGTCCCGGGAAGAGGCGAGCAGCAACCCGTCGGCGGACACCGCCACCACGTGGGCGATACCCGCCACGCTGTCGGCGAAGTTGGTGAGCAACCAACCCATGTCCTGAATGGCCGCTGGCCTGTTCATCGGGTCTCCTTGTCGGAAGTGTGGTTCTGGTCCGTGCCGGCCGACCGGCCGCGCTGCACACCGCGGTGGTAGGCCGACAACAGTCCGCGTACGTCGTCCGGGCTGCGCCGGGTGCGTTCCCGGCCGCCGCGGGAGGGTTCGATGCCACCCGGCACGAGCTGTGCCTGCGGCACCCGCTTGGGCAACCCGGAACGGGTGGTCCCGCCGTCCGTCGGCTCGGCCGCCCGGCTGGCGCGCGACCAGCCCTCGTCGGCCGCCGTCCGCCAGGCGTCCGGGGCGGGCGCGGTGGGTGCGGCGGGCGCCGCCTGCGCGGCCGGTCCGGCAGGCGCGGTCGGCGCGGCCGCCGCCGGCGGCGTGTACGAGGGGGGCGGCGGCTGCGACGGAACGGCCGTGTTGCCGACGCCGGGGGTACGGGTGGGCAGCGACGCGGTCGGGGTGGTCACCGCGGACGCCGGCTCGGCCGACGCCCGGGCACCGGACGCGGCGGCCGGCGGTTCGTCGAACTTGGGACGGGCGAAGATGGCCGTGGTGTCGTTGCCGTGTGACCGGAACCAGACCGCCTCCATCTCCCGGAAGATCGGGGCCTCCGCCGTCGGCTCGGGGGAAGCCGCGATCGGTGCCGGGGGCGGCCCGGCCGGTGCGGCCGCGGACGGCATGGCGGGTGGCACCGGCGGGGCCGCCGGCGCGGCGAACGACCCGATCGGCGCCTGCGGGGCGGGCAGGTCGGTGGCCTCGGCTCCCGGCGCACGTCGGGGCAACGGCGTGAGCGTCGGGTGGGCGGCGGTCGGGTTGTCGGCGGCGAGACCGCCCCCGGTGTACGCCGGCCGGGCCGGTGGCGTGGTCATTCCACCGGCGTTGACGATCGGCGCGCTCTCCCTGGCGTCCAGCGGCGACTGCCACGGCGCCGGGGCGGGCGTGCTGGTGCGCCACTGATCGGGCAGCGTGGCCGCCGAGGTGAGGGCCGCGGGCGGTTCGGCGAGCGCGACCGGCGTGTGCGGTGCCCGCTCGACCGCCATCGGCTGACGCGGGCGCGGCGGGGTGAGTGCCTGGTCCCTACCACGCAGGCTGGGCAGCACAACGGTGGAGTTCGGCAGCGTCACCTGCGCGACGGTGCCGCCCTCGACGTTGCGGCGCAACTCGACGCGGATTCCGTAGCGCGACGCCAGGCGGCTCACCACCGCCAGACCCATCAGCCGGAACGCCGCGACGTCGACGGTCGGCGGTGCGGCGAGCCGGCGGTTCAGCGAGTCCAGCTGCTCGTCGGTCAGCCCGAGTCCACGGTCCTCGATCTGGATCAGCACGTAGTCGCGGATCCGGCGGCCGTCGGCGACCACGATGGTGGTCGGCGGCGAGAACCGGGTGGCGTTGTCGAGCAGCTCCGCGACCAGGCGGACGACGTCGTTGACGGCGTGTGCGGCGACCGAGATGTCGGTGTCGACCGTGCCGAACTCGATGCGGTTGTAGAGCTCGACCTCGGACTGGGCGGCGCGGAGCACGTCCACCAGCAGCGCGTCGTCGCGACGCGGCACGGCCGAGTCGGCACCGGCCAGGACCAGCAGGTTCTCGTCGTTGCGGCGCATCCGGGTGGCCAGGTGGTCCAGCTCGAAGAGCTGCGCCAACCGCTTCGGATCCTCTTCGCCACGCTCGATCGCGTCCAGCTCGCCGATCATGCGGTCGACCAGGGTCTGACTGCGGCGGGCCAGGTTGAGGAACATGGCCGAGACGCTGGTACGCAGCGCGGCCTGCTCGGCGGCGACCCGAACCGCTTCCCGGTGCACCACGTTGAAGGCGGACGCCACCTGCCCGACCTCGTCGCGGTTGGACAGGTTGATGGGGTCCCGGACCTGCTGGACGATCTCGTCGACACCGCCCTCGCCCACGCTGCCCATGTTCTGCAGACGCGCCACGGCGTCGGGCAGGTCGTGGTTGGCCACCGAGAGGGCGCCCTCGCGGAGCCTGCGCAGCGATCCGTTGAGCGACCGGGCCAGCACCACGGCGAGCGTGATCGCGATGACCAGGGTCAGCAGGACCAGCACCGACTCGAGCACGGCCTGCCGGATGACGTCCGAACGCAGTTGCTCGGTCTGCGCGACGAGCGAGTTCTCCAACTGCATCTCGGCCCAGCGCATCAGGTCGTTGACCGCACCGATGGCGGAGGTGGCGTCCTGTGCGGTGACCAGCGGACGCTGGCCCACCGAGCGGCTGATGTCGGCCGCCACCCGGTCGGCGAGGCCGACCGCGTCACCGGAGACGGTGCTGTTCACCAGCGCCCGCTTCTCGGGGTCGGCGGCCAGCGAGAAGGCGAGCAGCGCCTCCTGCTGGCTGGTCAGGGTGGCCACGAACGAGGAGAACTGTTCCTCGTCGAGCTGCCCGGCGCTGAGCGCCGAGAAGGCGACCGCCTCCTCCTCGGCCACCGAGGCCTTCGCGCGGGCGAACGCGGCGACGGCGCGGCGGCTGTCGGAGATGCGCTCGCCGCCGGGAAGCTGGGCGAGCCCGTCCCCGTACGCGACCAGGTCGTCGAGGATCACGCCGTAGCGGAGCATCGCCTCGGCGACCGCCATCTGCCGGCGGTCCGCTACCTCCTGGCGGGTGCTGTCCAGCGTGTCCAGGTGGGCGTCGATGGCGACCAGCCGGTCCCGTACCGCCGCCGGCACGTCGCCGATCCGCTTGCGCTCCGCGCGGTACGCCTCGACCCGCTGCTGCGTCTGGCGTACGCGCAGGTTGTACGTGTCCGCCTGCCGCTGCGGGGCGGCCAGGTAGGCCGCCGCGGCCATCCGTTCGAGGTGCAGGTCCTGGGTGAGGGCGGAGACGTCGACGCCGAGCCGGGTCAGTTCCCGGGCCTGGGTGGCCTCGTACGCGCCCTGACCGACCGAGACGAGCCGGACGGCGGCCAGCGCGACCACCGCGGCGACAGGCACCACCAGGATCAGCGCGAGCTTCGACCGGATCCGGACGTCACGCAGTCGGGGCATTCGCCGACGGGCCGGCCGAGCTTTCGCACGGTTTCCGGGCAGGGTCGTCGGTCCGGTGCTCACGACATCGCCTCCGTCGTTTCTTCCACGCCTGAAAGCCCGAACCGTGCCGGGCGCGATGCGCGGCGGCACGCGCGGCACGGCCGCGATTTCATCAGAGACGCTCCTGTTTGGGAAGCCGCAGGCGGGCAGATATGGGTCGCACCGCGCGGAACCCGTGTTCCGGTCAACTGATACCTTCAATTCCGCAAGCCCGTGAACTGGGCATGTAACTCCAGTGTGGTCACACGTGTATGGAACGTGACCGTTTCCAAACGTCGCTTGGCCCCACGATGTGGGACGGCCGTCCCGAAAACGGCGGCCGATGCCCGCGCTTGACCACAGCGCTCGCCGTTGGCAAGGTTTTGCAGGCCTCGTGCACACCGTACGGCACACTCTTCCCGTTTCTCCACTGAGGACGGACTAGCTGCGGCGACCGGGCAGCCCCCGCGCCCGCACCTGGAGGACGACTTGAGCCCCACCCGCTCCACGACCATTGCGGCTCTCGCATCCGTCGTACTGGCCGGCACACTCACGGGTTGCCAGTTCGGCACGGAGAACGCGGCGGCGAGTCCGATCGTGATCGCCGCCGACCTCGAACTCTCCGGCGCCGCCGCTCCCGTCGGGAAGGCGTACCAACGCGCCCTGGAACTGAAGGTCGAACAGCTGAACTCTTCGGGCGCCCTGAACGGCCGGCAAATCAAACTGAAGGTGAAGGACAACCGCTCCGACGCGAGCGAATCGCTGCGCAACATCGGTGACTTCAGCGGCGATTCCCAGGTCAGCGCGATCATCATGGGTGGCTGCAACGAATGCGCGATCGGCGCGGTGCGGACCATCAACGAGAAGAAGATCCCCACCATCGCCCTCGCCACCTCCAGCGCGGTGGCCAACCCGGTGGCGGACCGACGGTACGTGTTCAAGCTCGGCCCGAACGCCGCCGACAGCGCCTCCGCCCTCGCCGGTGAGCTGAGCCGCAAGGGCGTCCGCAAGGTCGCGTTGCTGTACAGCGCGGACGACTACGGCCGCGAGGGGCTCGCCGCCCTGCAACGGGAGCTGGACAAGGCGTCGATCAAGTTGCCGAACAAGGCGGCGGTCAAGGTCACCGACACCGATGTGAGCCAGCAGGTCCAGTCGCTCGCCTCCCGCAAGCCCGACGCGCTGGTCATCTGGACCCCGCCGGAGCAGGCCGCGCTCGCCGCCACGGCATCGAAGCAGGCCCACTTCACCGGCTCGCTCTACTTCGACGCCGGTACCGCCGGAGACCTCTTCCTCGGCGAGTCCGCCCAGGCCACCGAGCGGGCGACCCTGATATTCACCCAGACCATGGCGATCGACGACGTGATCGCCACGACGCCGGCCAAGGCGTCTCGCCGCCAGTGGTTCCAGGACTACACCGCCCGGTTCGGTGGCTACAACGGCGCTTCGTCGTTCGCGGCGGACGCGGTGCAGCTCATCGCGGACGCGCAGATGCGCGCCGGCGGCCCGGCCGACAAGGTGAACCGGGACGGCATCCGGGACGTGCTGGAAACCTCACAGTTGGACGGCCTCTCCGGCCCGATCCGGATGACTCCGGACAACCACTCCGGGCTCATGCCGCAGGCGCTCACCACCCTGGTGGCGCGCAACGGACGGTGGCGCCTCGCCGGGTGAGACGGCGCGGTGTGGTCCGCCGTACCCGGCTCGGGGCGGTCGGGCTCGAACCTCCGCCGGGTACGGCGGACCACACCATGGTGCAGATCCAGGTGGTCGACGATCGATGTAGCGGTCAGCGGCTGCTCGTGGTCTCGCGGACCCAGGGAAGGGCGACGCGCTCGATCACCACAAGAGCGCTGTAGAGCAGGATGCTGGCCAGCGCGACCAGCATGATCGCCGCCCACGCGGTGGCGGTGTCCCCGACACCCGCGTACTGCTGGATGGCGTAGCCCAGGCCACCCTCGCCCGCCTGGAACTCGCCGATCACCGCGCCGATCGCGGCCAGCGGCATGCCGACCTTGAGACCTACGAAGATCTGCGGCAGCGCGGCGGGGAACCGCACCTTGCGGAACGCCTGCCAGCGCGAGGCGTTCCAGGAACGGACCAGCTCGGCGAGGTCGGCCGGCGTGGTGGTCAGGCCGGTCGCGGTGGAGAGCACGATCGGGAAGAAGCAGAGCAGGAAGACCATCGTGAGGATGGGCTTCTGCCCCCAACCGAGGGCGACCACCAGCAGCGGCCCGAGTGTGATCTTGGGCACCGCGTTCACCGCGACGAGCAGCGGGGTGAACATCCGCTCCACCAGCCGGGACGAGGCGAGCGCCAGCCCGAGCAGGATGCCGGCCGCCACGGAGAGCGCGAACCCAATCAGGATCTCCAGCGTGGTGTCGCCGGTGTACTCCAACATCTGGGCCGGCTTGTCGACGAACGCGGTAAGCACGTCCCCCGGAGGCGGCAACGCCGCCGGGTGGACCAGCTCCAGCCGGGCGGCGAGCCACCACACGGCGAGGGCGATCAGCAGACCGACCGCAGGCAGCAGTGCCGCCCCCGCCCCCGCGGCCCGTACCCCGGCCGTCAGGCGTCGACCGGCAATCGGTGCGGTCTCCGCGGTCTTGGGTTCGGTCACCGGCTCGGCCGACCGGACCTCGGTCATGGTCTCCTCCTTCGGGTCGTCCGGCACCGGGCCGGAACGCGAGTCGGGGTGCGCCCCGCCGGAATCCGGCGAGACGCACCCCAGGCCGCTGCGCTGATCAGGCCTTCGGCGTCAGGCTGAAGTCGATGATCTGCTCGGGCGTGATGTTCTGCTTGAGGGTGCCGGCGCCCTGGAGGATCGCGATGCTCTTCGCCACCCGGCCGCTGTCCAGCGTGCCCAGCGCGGTGCCGGAGTTGCTCGACCGCACGTAGCCGGCCATCAACTGCAGCTCGGCGGCCGCCGAGTCGACGTTGGTGGCGGGCACGTTCTTCTGCAGGATCTTCGCCGCCTCCTGCGGGTTGGCCAGGCTGTACTCCAGGCCCTTCATCAACGCGGCGGTGAACTTCTTGACCATCTCCGGCTTCTCCTTGGCGATCTTCGCCGAGGTGATCAGCACGTTGCCGTAGAGGTCCTGCATCACGTTGCTGTACGGCAGCAGGACGGCCTTCTTCTTCGCCACGCCCTCGATGGTGGGCTGACCGACGACGAACTGGCCGATGCCGTCGACCTGGCCGGTCGCCAGCGTCTGGATCAGGGTCTGCGCGTCACCGTTGACCCACTGCACCTTGGCCGGGTCCACGCCGGCCATCTTCGCGTACGTCGGGAAGAGGTTGCGGACGACGGAGCCGGGGGTGTCCGCGAGCTTCTTGCCCTCCAGGTCCTTCGGAGAGGCGATGGCCTTGCCGTCGAGCGTGGCGATGGCGGCCATGGTGCGCTGCTGGATCGCGGCCACCGCGACGAAGTCCTTGGCCTGACCGTTGCCGAGCTGCAGCAGGCCACCGGTCAGGTCGATCGGGCCGAAGTCGGCCTGGCCGCCGACGATGGTCTGGATCACCGCGCCGGTGCCCTGACCGGGCTTGATGTCGACGTCGAAGCCGGCCTCGGAGAAGAAGCCCTTCTCCTTCGCGACCCAGGCGTAGGCGTCACGGCCGAAGTTGCCGAACGAGGTGAGGTAGGTCACCTTCTCCCGGGCTCCACCGCTGCCGCCCTTGGCGTCGTCGGACGAGTCCGAACCGCCAGAGCAGCCGGCGAGCAGGGCGAGGGTGGTGGCCAGCGCGGCCGCGGCGACCGTACGGGTCAGCCTTCTCATCAGTGCACCATGTCCTTTCCGACCGGGGCCGGCCGGCCGCCGGAGGGGTTGTCGCGGGACGCCGACGAACGGGGGGCAGGCCGGCATCACCGTCTAGAGGGGACTCTTTCGCGGGCACAGCGTACGAGAACCCCACCTTCGCGCCGCCAGGCGTGCCGCGTTGCGGTACGGAAACAAACTGGTGTCCACCCCGGACGGTGTGCACGTCACGACGACGGGCTAGCCTGTGGCGGATTTCTGACCGTCCACTCAGGGAGGCGTGCGGGAGATGATCCGACTGTCCGGGGTGTCCCGCACCTTCGACGGCCGCTCCGGCCGGGTCGAGGCACTGCGGGGCATCGACCTCGAGGTGGCCGAGGGCGAGTTCGTGGCGATTGTCGGCCGCTCCGGCTGCGGCAAGTCCACCATGCTGCGGCTGATCGCCGGCCTGCTACCGGTCAGCGCCGGAGAGATCACCGTCGCGGACACGCCGGTCAGCAAGCCCCGGCAGGACATCGCGATGCTGTTCCAGAAGCCGGCCCTTCTGCCCTGGCGTACGGTGCTCGACAACGTGCTGCTGCCGGTCGAGATCTTCGGCTGGAGCCGGGCGAAGTACCGGGAGCGGGCCCGGCAGCTGCTCGACCTGGCCGGGCTCGCCGGCTTCGAGAAGCGCCTGCCGCACGAGCTCTCCGGCGGCATGCAGCAGCGGGTCTCGCTCTGCCGGTCGCTGATCGGCGATCCCCGCGTGATGCTCATGGACGAGCCGTTCTCCGCGCTGGACGCGCTCACCCGCGAGGAGCTCTCCGGTGAACTCCAGCGCGTGCACATGGAGAACGCCTCGACGATCGTCTTCGTCACCCACTCGATCGACGAGGCGGTGCTGCTCGCCGACCGGGTGGTGGTGCTGAGTCCCCGCCCCGGCCGGATCCGCAAGGTCGTCGACGTGGACATCCCCCGGCCGCGCACCCTGGGCCGCAACGCGCACCTCGCCGACGTCGCCCGGGTCAGCGCCGACCTGCACGAACTGTTGATGGAGCGGGAACATTCGATGACCGCCGACGCGAGCGGACAATGACCATGCGGGTGACCGTTTTCACCGAGCCCCACCGGGGCGCCAGCTACGACGACCAGCTCCGCTTCGCGCAGACCGTCGAGGCCTGCGGCTTCGAGGGCTACTTCCGCGCCGACCACTACCAGTCCATGGGCACCGACCCGGGGCTGCCCGGCCCGACCGACGCCTGGCTGACCCTGGCGGCCCTCGCCCGGGAGACCAGCCGGATCCGGTTGGGCACGCTGGTCACCTCGGCCACCTTCCGGTTGCCCGGGCCGCTCGCGGTGATGGTCGCCCAGGTCGACCAGATGAGCGGCGGCCGGGTCGAGCTGGGCATCGGCGCCGGCTGGTACGAGCGGGAGCACATCTCGTACGGCATCCCGTTCCCGCCCGTCGGCGAGCGCTTCGACCGGCTGGCCGAGCAGCTCGAGGTGATCACCGGGCTCTGGCGGACCCCGGTCGGCGACTCGTACAGCTTCACCGGCGACCACTACCGTTTGGTCGACGCTCCGGCCCTGCCCAAGCCGGTGCAGGTGCCCGGGCCCCCGGTCATCCTCGGCGGCCGCGGCCCGAAGCGGACCCCTGAGCTGGCCGCCCGCTACGCCGACGAGTTCAACATGCCGTTCAAGTCCGTCGGGGAGACCGCCCAGGCGTACGACCGGGTGCGCGAGGCCAGCGACCGGGTCGGCCGGACGGAGTCGGGCCGGGCACCGCTGGTGCTCTCCGCCGGCATCGTGGTGGCGGTCGGCCGCACCGAGGCGGAGGTCGAACGGCGCGCCGCGCCGCTGCACGTGGCGAGCGCGTTGCCCCCGGAGGACGCGCTGATCGGCTCACCCGCCCAGCTGGTCGACCGGATCGGCGAGTTCGCCGCCATCGGGGCCACCCGGGTACACCTGCGACTGATCGGCCTCGCCGACCTCGACCACCTGGAGCTGATCGCGAGCGACGTGCTCCCACAGCTGAACGGAGTGGACGGATGAGCGACGGCGTCGAGCTCGGGCCGGTCGGCCAGGAGATCGTGTACGAGAACGACCGGGTCCGGGTCTGGCACATCCGGCTCGAACCGGGTGAGTCGCAGCCACTGCACCGGCACGACCACCCGTATCTGGTCGTGGCCGTCCAGGGCGCGAAGAACGTGGTGCAGACGATCGACGGCACCCGGATCGACGCGGACGAGCCGACCGGCGGGGTGGTCTACCGGGACCCGGGCGCGGTGCACATGCTGACCAACGTCGGGAACACGACTTATCTGGCTCGGCTGGTCGAACTCAAGTAGACGCGCCGGTGCGCCACGGTCACGCTGCGCGGCGTGCCGGTGGCGATCCGGCGCACCAGGTGCGTAACGTGCCCGATATGGCCTTTCGGACCTGGGGCAGACTGCTGCTCACGGCGCTCGGGGTGAGCGTGCTGGCCGGGGCGGGCCAGCTGGGCCTCGCGTACGGCCTCGGCATCGTCCAGCTCACCGGCTCCTTCACCGGCTCGACCGTCGACCAGTGGCCGGCCCAGCTCACCTGGGTCGGCTGGTTCGCCGCGAACGCCGCGGTGGCCGGCGCGGTGCTGACCGAGCGCCTCGCCCGCCGCGACACCGAACCAGCCACGACCGGCCGCGTCCTGGCCGTCGGCACCGCCGCCGCGCTGGGCGCCTTCGTCGTGGCACCACTGTGCATGCAGCCCGCCCGGGCGGCGGAACTCGTCTCCGTCGACCCGGTCTTCGCGGTCGGCATCTGCGCCGTCCTCGGCGCGGTCGTCGGTGCCGGTGCGGCGATCGCCGTGCTGCTGACACCGCCACTGGGCTGGAACATCACGGCGGTCGCCGGCGCGGTCTGGCTGCTCGCGCTCACCTCCACGCTGCCGTCGCTCGGCGCGACCGGGCCGCTGCGCACCGCACGGCTCGGCGTGCTCGAGCCGACCTGGCTCAGCGCGGACGAGGCACAGCGGCTTTCGCTGTTCCTGCTTCCACTCCTCGCCCTGCTCGCCGGAGCAGCGACCGCCGCGCTGGCCCGTTGGCGGGGCCAGGTACCGCTGGTGAGTGGCGCGACCGGCGTGGCCGGCCCGGTGCTGGTGGCCTTCGCCTACCTGACCGCCGGTCCGGGCGATGGGATCGACCGCTACCAGACCACGCCCTACTACGGCGCGCTGATCGCGGTCGCCGCCGGTGTCCTGGGTGCGGCCGCCGCCGCCCTGCTGCGCCGGCCCGTCAGTACGCGTGCCACAGGTGCACACGCTCTCTCGCCGACCGCCGCTCCCCGCCCCCTGCCGGCCGGCCCGACGCCACCCGCCGACGTGACCGGCAGCGCCCGGTCGGCCGGCGTCGACCTGACCGTCGGCGCTGCCGACGCCGTCCCGGGCGCGGATCCGGTCGTCGCACCGCTGACGGTCGCGTCGACGCTCGGCCGCCCGGCCGAGCCGAGCGAGCCACCCGCCGCGAGCGAGGAGCCCGCCGCCGAACCCGCTGCCGCCGCGGCGGCTGTCCCGACGGAGGCGCCCGCCGCCGGGGGACCCGACCGTCCCGCCGGTGCCGGTCCGAACGTCGATCCCGCGAAGGTGACGCGGCAGCGTACCGGTGCCGAGCCGGGCCCGGAAGCGGTCATCGACGTCGGCCCGCCGATGCCGGCCGAGGCGGAACCCGCCACGACCGAGCCCGCCGGCCAACCGGCCACCACAGCGCCCGCACAGCCGAAGTCCGCCGACGAACCGGCCGTCCCCGCCGAGTCGACGCGAGCGCCGAAGCCTCGACGTACCCGCAAGGCCCGGTCGGCCTCGGTCACGACGGCGAACGCGGCAACCGACCAGGGCGGTGCCCCGGAACCGCGGGCCACCGCGGCGACTGACGCGGGCCCGGTCCTGGACCTGCCCGAACCGGTCGTGACAGACGTCGACGGAAACGGCGTCGACCCGGCGGCCGCCGACCCCGTCGGCTCACCGTCGGGGGACGAGACGGCGCCGGCCACGACCGGCGGCGACGGCGCCACCCGTACAACGCCGCCGGACGCGGCCCACCCCCCGGCCGTGCACGGCCCGACGACCACCCTCGGAGAACCGTCGACGGCCGGTACCACGGACCCGGCCCCGTCCGGCGGTGACAGCCCGGCGCAGGACGATTCCCGTACCTCGCCGGTCGAGGCAGCCTGGCCGATCCCGCGGCGCACCGGGCCGGACGGCACCGAGTCGACTCACCCACCGGTACCGGCGCAGTCGTCCGACCCGATGCCCCGGGCGCGGCACCGGGCCCCGCTGCCCGACCTCAACCGGGCAGCGAGCTGGGAGGCGCTGGCCGGCGCCCGGCGCGCCGGACCGGTGTCGACCGACCCGCCCGGCGCCACAGCGAACCCGGCGTCAGCCGACGCGGAGCCGGCCACCGAGGATGCCATCGCGGCGTCCGACGCGACCATCGACCATCCCGCTGGAGCACCTGACGTTCCCGGGCAGTCCGCCGGGCGTGCCCGGAGCCCGCTCGGACTGTTCCGGCGCAACCGGCCCCGCGCCGACACGGAGAGCACGGCCGAGGAGCCGTTGCCGGCACAGGAAGAGGAGTACGTCGACTGGGTGACCGGCCTGAGTCGGCCCCTCCGCGACAACGAGCCCGAGCAGGAGAGCGGCCGCCGCTCGCTGCGCTCGTCCGGCCGCCATCACCGGAACTGAACCCACCCCCTGGTGCGGTCGTCGCCGTGAACGACGACGACCGCACCAGGGCGGGACGTACGGCCGGGACGCCGAAGGTGCGCCCCGGGCGGCTCAGGCCAGCGGCAGGTACACCCGCCCACCGCCGGAGACGAACTCCTGCGACTTGTCCCTCATGCCGCGGGCCGCGTACTCCTTGAGCTCCTGGGTGATCTTCATGGAGCAGAACTTCGGGCCGCACATCGAGCAGAAGTGCGCGGTCTTCGCCGGCTCGGCCGGCAGCGTCGCGTCGTGGTACGAGCGCGCCATCTCCGGGTCCAGCGCCAGGTTGAACTGGTCCTCCCAGCGGAACTCGAACCGCGCCTTGGAGAGCGCGTCGTCCCACGCCTGGGCGCCGGGGTGCCCCTTGGCCAGGTCGGCCGCGTGCGCCGCGATCTTGTACGCGATGACGCCGGCCTTCACGTCGTCCCGGTCGGGCAGCCCGAGGTGCTCCTTCGGGGTGACGTAGCAGAGCATCGCGGTGCCGAACATGCCGATCATCGCGGCGCCGATGGCCGAGGTGATGTGGTCGTACGCCGGTGCGATGTCGGTGGTCAGCGGCCCGAGCGTGTAGAACGGGGCTTCGTGGCACCACTCCTGCTGGAGGTCCACATTCTCCTTGATCTTGTGCATGGGCACGTGACCCGGGCCCTCGATCATCACCTGGACGTCGTACCGCCACGCGACCTTCGTCAGCTCGCCGAGGGTCTTCAGCTCGGCGAACTGCGCCTCGTCGTTGGCGTCCGCGATCGAGCCGGGGCGCAGACCGTCACCGAGGGAGAAGGTCACGTCGTAGCGCGCGAGGATCTCGCACAGCTCCTCGAAGTTCGTGTAGAGGAAGTTCTCCTCGTGGTGCGCGAGGCACCAGGCCGCCATGATCGACCCACCCCGGGACACGATGCCGGTCACGCGGTCGACGGCCATCGGCACGTACGGCAACAGCACTCCGGCGTGCACGGTCATGTAGTCCACGCCCTGCTCGGCCTGCTCGACGACGGTTTCCCGGAACACCTCCCAGCTCAGCTTCACCGGGTCGCCGCCGACCTTCTCCAACGCCTGGTAGATCGGCACCGTGCCGATCGGCACCGGCGAGTTCCGCACGATCGCCTCGCGGGTCTCGTGGATCCGCTTGCCCGTGGAGAGGTCCATCACCGTGTCCGCGCCCCACCGGGTGGCCCAGGTCAGCTTCTCCACCTCCTCGGCGACCGACGAGCTGACCGCCGAGGTGCCGATGTTCGCGTTCACCTTGACCAGGAACGCCTTGCCGATGATCGCCGGTTCGCACTCCGGGTGGTTCACGTTGAGCGGCAGCACCGCCCGGCCGGCCGCGATCTCGTCGCGGACGAACTCGGGCGCCACGCCCTCCCGGATCGCCACGAACTCCATCTCCGGCGTCACCACACCCGCCCGGGCGTACGCGAGCTGCGTCGGACGGCGGCCGTCCACACCGGCGAGCGGGGTGCCGGCTCCCCGCACCGGAGCGACGTCTCCCCGCTCGGCGATCCACGGACCGCGCAGCGGCGCGAGCCCGACCTCGGGGTCGGATCCCGGCCCAGAGGTGTCGTAGAGACGGACCGGAGGGTTGTCCCCGGTCAGCGTCACCTCGGCGAACGGCACCCGGATCTCGGGCCGGGACCCCTCCACGTACACCTTGCGTCGTGCCTGCATGACACCCTCCCTGGTGCTCAAGCGGACCATCCGAAGTGGTCCAGCGGGCCACGTCCCGCACCCAACTCCCAGTGCCGCGCGCCGGTCAGCGCGCGGCTCACGTACTCCTTGGCGACGGCGACCGCGGTCGGCACCGGGTCGCCCAGCGCGAGGCGGACGGCGATGGCCGCCGAGAACGAACAGCCGGTGCCGTGCGTGTGCCGGGTATCGACCCGCGGGCCGCGCAGCAGGGTGGTCACCCCGTTGCCGTGCAGCACGTCGACCGCCTCGCCGCCGTCGAGGTCGCCGCCGGTGACCACCACGTGCGCCGGGCCGCCGGCGGCCAGCGCCACTGCGGCGGTCACCATCTCCTCGACCGTGGTCACCGGGCGTCCGGTGACGGCTGCGGCCTCCGCGCAGTTCGGCGTCGCCACCTCGGCGTACGGCAGCAGCCGCTCCACCGCGGCGACCACACCGAGCGGGTGTCCGCTGGTGGCGACCAGCACCGGGTCGACGACGAGGTGCGGCAGACGGCCGGCCCGGGCCGCTGCGGCGACCGCGTCGGCGACGGCGGGCGTGCCGAGCATGCCGGTCTTGACCGCGCCCACGGTGAAGTCGGTCAGCACGCTCTCGATCTGACCGGTCACGGCGGCCGGCGGCAGGGGCAGGACGGCGTCGACGCCCCGCGTGTTCTGCGCGGTCACGGCGGTGAGGACACTCGTGCCGTACGCGCCGAGCGCCGCGAAGACCTTGAGGTCGGCCTGGATGCCGGCTCCGCCGCCGGAGTCGGATCCGGCGATCGTGAGGACTGTTCTCGGCGTCACTCGCCCGCTCCCGGGGGCGCTGTCGTGGTCGCTGTTGAGGGCTGCGGCCGACCGTGCCCACTCCGGGCGGTCAGGCTTGATCCCTGCGTGGGCACGGTCGGCCGCAGCCCCGTCGTGGGCACGTCCGTCGTCGCCTGCCGGCTTCTCGGCACCGGGGTGGCTGCCTCTTCGAAGGCGCTGGTCGACGGGGTGACCGGCTGTTGTCGAGTCGCCTCGTCGGAGGCCGCGGGCGGGGGAAGCGCCTGTCGGGTCGCCTTGGCGGCGGCGTTGGTCAGCGTGGCGGCTGCCTGGTGGGGGTTGTCGGCGCGCATGATCGCGCCGAGGACGGCGACGCCGGTAGCGCCGGCCCGGATGCAGGCGGTGACGTGCTCGGGGGTCTCGACGCCGCCGAGGGCGAGCGCCGGGACCGGGCTTCGTCCGATGAGCGAGGCGAGCCGATGCGGATACAGCGGTGGGCCGTAGCCGGGTTTGCTGCGCGTCGGGTAGACGGGCGAGACGGTCACGTAGTCCTCGGTGGTGAGCCGGCGCAGCTCCGCCTCGTCGTGGCAGGAGCGACCGACCAGCCCGACGCGCGGCGGCGGGTACGGGCCGGCGGCGGGCAGGTGCACGGCGCCGCCGTCGAGCGGGTCGGGTCCGGCGACGATCAGCGTGCCGCCGGCCTCGGCGAGGATCGCCCGCAGCTCGACCGCGAGCGCGGCTCGCTCGGCGCGGGGCAGATCCTTCTCCCGCAGCACCACCCAGCGCACTCCCCCGGCGACCGCCGCCGCGACCACCGCGGCGAGCGGTCGGCGCGCCGCCCTCCGATCGGTGAGCACCACGACGCCGGAGGGCAGATCCGACGAGAGCCTGGAACGTGACCGCCCGCTGAGGGACCGTTCCGCACCAAGGTCCACCTGCTGTGCCGGGCCCGGGGCCGGCACACGGTCGGACGCGGCGACCGGCGACGGCCCGCTCACAGGTCCGGCCGTCCCTCGCCCGGGGTGGAGGCGAGGGCGTGGTGGCGGCGCGGGATCCGGCCGGCCCCGGCGGCGAGCCGGCCGGCCTGTACCGCGTACCGCATCGCGGTGGCCATCGCCACCGGGTCGGCGGCCCGGGTCACCGCGCTGGCCAGCAACACGGCGTCGCAGCCGAGCTCCATCGCCAGCGCCGCCTCCGAGGCGGTGCCGATGCCGGCGTCCAGGATCACCGGCACGTCCACGGCCTGCCGGATCAGCCGGATGTGGTGCGGGTTGCTGATGCCCAGCCCGGACCCGATCGGCGCGCCCGCCGGCATCACCGCGGCGCAGCCCACGTCCGCGAGCCGCCGGGCGAGCACCGGGTCGTCACTCGTGTACGGCAGCACGGTGAACCCGTCGGCGACCAGTTCCTCGGCGGCGCGCAGCAGCTCCACCCCGTCCGGGAGCAGCGTGCGCTCGTCGCCGATCACCTCCAGCTTGATCCAGTCGGTGTCGAACGCGTCCCGGGAAAGCCGGGCAACCTTCACCGCCTCGACCGCCGTGTAGCAGCCCGCCGTGTTCGGCAGCAGCCGCACGCCGCACCGGTCCAGCAGATCCAGCAGCCCCCCACCCATGCCGGGGGCGGTGTCCACGCGACGCAGGGCGAGCGTGACCAGCTCGGTCCCGGACGCGCGGATGGCCTCCTCCAGCACGTGCAGGTTCGCCGCGCCGCCGGTGCCGAGGATGAGCCGCGAGGTGAACTCCACCCCGTCGAGTCGGAACGTCACGGCGCTCACCCGCCCTGGGCGGCGCTGAGCACCTCGACCCGGTCACCGTCGCGCAGCGGGGTCTCCGGCCAGCCGGTCCGGGGCACCACCTCGCCGTTGACCGCGACCGCCACTCCGCGCTGTTGCGGAGCGACCTCGCGTACCAGGTCTGCCACAGTCAGACCGCCGGGCACCGTCCGCCCGGCGCCGTTCACCGTCAGTTCCACGGGTCCTCCTCACTCGTCCGGGCAGGTTCGCCCCGGTCTGCGGCCACCGAGCCGGACGGGCCGGTGAACCGGTCCGGCCGGAAGGGGGCGAGCAACGGATCGGGCACCCCGGTGGTCACGAGGTCGGCGATCAGGTCGGCGGTCACCGGGGTGAGCACGATGCCGTGCCGGTGGTGGCCGGTGGCCGCCAGCACGTCCGGTCGGCCCGGCAACGGGCCGAGGATCGGCGCGTTGTCCGGGGTGCCGGGGCGCAGCCCGGCGGCCGTCTCGATCAGGTCGTACTCGGCCAGCTCCGGCAGCAGATCCACGGCGGCCCGGAGCAGGCGGAGCACCGCCCCGGCGGAGACGTCGGTGTCGCGGCGCTCCTCGACGGTGGCGCCCACCACCACCTCGCCACCGGCCCGGGGCACCAGGTAGACCTGCTCGCCGTCGGCGTACCCGCGGATGACGTGCCGGAAGCCCGGTGTGCCGCCACCGGGCGCGCGGAGCCGGAGCACCTGCCCCTTGACGGGGCGGACCGGCAACCCGGTGAGCGCGGCGGCACCGCAGCCGGCCGCCACCACGGTGACGGTGGCGTCCAGATCGGACAACGCGCGGACCGGTCCGCGCACGAGCACGACCCCGGCCCGCTCGGCGGCGGTGCGCAGCGCGGGCACCAGCAGCCGTGGATCCACCTGGTGGTCGGTCGCGGCGAACGCACCGCCGCGCACCCGGGGGGCGAGCGCCGGCTCGCGGTCGCGCAGCTCCGAGGGGCGCAGCGGGGTCACCGGCAGGTCGAGTTCCTGCTGGTACGCCCAGAGCCGCCGCGCCTCGGCCAGGTCGTCGGCGGTCAACCCGACCAGCAGGGTGCCGTCGGTGCGGTAGCCGAGGCCGACACCGGTCGCCTCGGTCAGCTCGGCCGCGAACGCCGGCCAGCGGCCGGCCGACTCCACCAGCAGCCCGGTCAGGTCCCGTTCGCCGAAGTACGCCTCCGAGACCGGGGCGAGCATGCCGGCGGCGACCGCCGAGGCCCCCGAGCCGGGGGCGGGATCGTGCACGGTCACGCGTAGCCCACGGGCGGCGCAGCGCCAGGCGACGGCGAGACCGATCGGTCCCGCACCCACCACCGCCACGTCCGCCCGGGCCACGTCGCCGGCAGGGGTCGACGTGGACCGGGCGCTCAGCACGTCAGCGCCTCGATCAGCTCGGTCGTGGCGCGGGCCGGGTCGGCCGCCCCGGAGAGCGCGCCGACGACAGCCACCCCGTACGCCCCGGCTGCCCGTAGCTCCGGTACGGCGGATGCGGTCACACCGCCGATCGCGATCACCGGGACGTCGACCGCCCCGGCCACCGCGCGTACGCCTGCCATGCCGATCGGTGGGGGCAGTCCCTCCTTGGTGCGGGTGGGCCGGCAGGGGCCGACCCCGAGGTAGCTGGCACCGGCGGTGACCGCCGCGGCGGCGGTGCCCGGTTCACGCGCGGTGGCGCCGAGCACGGCGGCCGGGCCGAGCACGTGCCGGGCCGCCGCGACGGGCAGGTCGTCCGCGCCGACGTGCCCGCCGGCCGCGCCGACCGCCAGCGCCACGTGGAGCCGGTCGTTGACCAGGCAGGTCGCCCCGTACGGCGCGCAGAGCGCGACGACCCGGCGGGCCAGGTCGTACGTCTCGCGGTCGGTGGCGGAGTCCTCGACCCGGACCTGCACGACCAGGTCCGCGCGGGCCGCGGTCAGGGCGGCCCGGACCACGGTGAGCGGATCGCGCCCGGGTCGGGTGTCGGTGATGAGATGCAGTCGTCCCAGGGACGGCACGGCAACACTCCTCCCTGCGCCGGCATTACCCGGATCAGGTTCGACGGTCGGGGGCTGACAGCCCCCCTCTCAGCCCGGTCCACCGGGCTCCCGTGGGTCACTTGCTCCGCCACCGTACGACAGACCGGCGGCGCTGCCAAGGGTGAGACCGGCGACAGCGGTGGCGGGGTTCCGCCGGGGGCGCTTCATGCGGTCCTGTTCGGAATGTCGCCTGCCGTTGCCAAACCGTTACCGTCTGGCATCTTGCCCGACACGCATCCACCGGAATTAATTTGTTCAGCGATTCGACAAAAATGTTGGTGCGGACGCCATGGCCCGGTGCCCGCACCACCCCACCCCGGGACGGTCTTCGGCGAGCCGGCCCCCGCGATCCCCTGTCCACCGCGACATAGGAGGCGGCGTGTCCCGCACTCGTCGTGCCCGCTCACCCATCACAGCCATCCTGCTCTCCCTCGCCCTCACCTCGACGGCCCTGTTCGGCACGTCGGCCGCACAGGCCGCACCGACCGCCGGCGCGACCACCGCGCGAGCCGCTCAGGCCGCCGCGGCCGCGCCGGCGAGCCAGGCGCTGCCCAAGGCCGCCGCCGACGAGTCCTTCTCCGTGCTGGTCTTCTCGAAGACGGCCGGGTTCCGGCACGATTCCATCCCCACCGGCATCGCCGCCATCCAGCAGCTCGGCGCGGAGCACGGCTTCACCGTGGACGCCACCGAGGACGGCGGCGCGTTCACCGACGCGAACCTCGCGAAGTACCAGGCCGTCATCTGGCTCTCCACGACCGGCGACGTCCTCGACGCCGACCAGCAGGCGGCCTTCGAGCGCTACGTGAAGGCCGGCGGTGGTTACGTCGGCATCCACGCCGCCTCGGACACCGAGTACAGCTGGGCCTGGTACGGCGACCTGGTCGGCGCGTACTTCGCCAACCACCCGCAGAACCAGCAGGCCACCGTCAAGGTGGAGGACCACGCCCACCCGTCCACCGCCGAACTGCCGGACCGCTGGTCCCGGTTCGACGAGTGGTACAACTTCCAGACCAACCCGCGGCCGGACGTGCACGTGCTGGCCAGCCTGGACGAGAAGAGCTACAACCCGGGCGCGGGCGCGATGGGCGCCGACCACCCGACCGCCTGGTGCCAGGACTTCGACGGCGGTCGGTCCTGGTACACCGGCGGCGGGCACACCCGTGAGTCGTACGCCGAGCCCGAGTTCCTCAAGCACCTGCTCGGCGGCATCCAGACGGCGGCCGGCGTGGTCGACGCCGACTGCGGCGCGTCGAAGACCGCCAGCTTCGAGAAGGTCACGCTGGACAGCAACACCAGCAACCCGATGGAGCTGGACGTCGCCCCGGACGGGCGGGTCTTCTACGTCGAGCGCGACGGCCGGGTGCAGATCGTCAAGCCGGACACCGGCAACACGGTCACCGCGGTCGACCTGGACGTCTTCACCGGCAACGAGGACGGCCTCATCGGCATCCGCCTCGACCCGGACTTCGCCACCAACAACTGGGTCTACCTGTACTACGCCCCGAACGACGGGATCGCGCGCAACCTGCTGTCCCGGTTCACGGTGACCGGCGACACCATCGACCCGGCCAGCGAGAAGCAGGTGCTCCGGGTCGACACCCAGCGCAACACCTGCTGCCACGCCGGCGGCAGCATGACCTTCGACAATGCCGGCAACCTCTACCTGGCCACCGGCGACAACACCAACCCGTTCGAGTCGAACGCCTACACGCCGATCGACGAGCGGCCGGGGCGGCAGGACTACGACGCGCAGCGCACCGCGGGCAACACCAACGACCTGCGCGGCAAGGTGCTCCGGATCCACCCGGAGGACGACGGGACGTACACCGTCCCGGCCGGCAACCTCTTCCCGCCGGGCACCGAGAAGACCCGTCCCGAGATCTACGCGATGGGCTTCCGCAACCCGTTCCGGATCGGCACCGACCCGAAGACCGGCACCCTCTACGTCGGCGACTACGGACCGGACGCGAACGCCGACAACCCGAACCGGGGCCCCCGCGGCCTGGTCGAGTGGAACATCGTCAGCCCCGGCAACTACGGCTGGCCGTACTGCACGGGGACGAACGAGGCGTACAACGACTACACCTTCCCGTCCGGCCCGAGCGGGGCGAAGTTCGACTGCTCCGCACCGGTGAACGACTCGCCCAACAACACCGGTCTCACCAACCTCCCGCCGGTCGTGCCGGCCACCGTCGACTACGGGTACGCCGGTGACGCGCGTTATCCGGAGATCGGCGGCGGCGGTGCCCCCATGGGCGGCCCGGTCTACCGGTACGACGCCGAGCTGAACTCGGCGCGCAAGTGGCCGGCCTACTACGACGGCAAGGCGCTGCTCGGCGAGTGGAACCAGTCGAAGATGTACACGATGCAGCTGACCGCCGACGGCAAGTCGCTGGTCGACATCAACCAGCTGCTCACCGGCATGAGCCTGATCCGGCCGATGGACTTCGAGTTCGGCCCCGACGGCGCGCTCTACCTGATCGAGTGGGGCAGCGGCTTCGGCGGTAACAACGACAACTCCGGCGTCTACCGGATCGACTACATCGCCGGTGACCGGGCCCCGATCGCGGTGGCCAGCGGCGCACCGACCTCCGGGCCGGCACCGCTGACCGTGGCCTTCTCCAGCGCCGGTTCCCGCGACCCGGACGGCGGCACGCTCACCTACGCCTGGACGTTCGGCGACGGGCAGACCTCCACCGAGGCCAACCCGACGCACACGTACGCCACGGCCGGCAACTTCACCGCCCAGCTCACCGTCACCAACCCGAAGGGCCGTACGGCGGTCGCGAACGTGCCGGTGACCGTGGGCAACACCGCCCCGACCGTGCAGATCGAGTTCCCGCCGGACGGCGGCTTCTTCGACTGGGGTGACCAAGTCCGCTACACGATCAAGGTGACCGACCCGGAGGACGGCGAGATCGACTGCGACCGGGTCCAGCTCCAGGTGCTGCTCGGCCACGACGAGCACGCCCACCCGCTGGAGCAGCACACCGGCTGCACCGGCACGGTCCAGACGTCGCTGGCCTCCGGGCACGGCGCCGAGGCGAACGTCTTCAGCGTCTTCGAGGCGACGTACACCGACGACGGCGGCACCGGCGGTGCCGGCGCGCTCACCGGCCGGGCGATCGAACAGCTCCAGCCGAAGCGCAAGCAGGCCGAGTACTTCACGGCCACCGGACGGGCGCCGGGCAGCACCGGCGGCGGTGACCCGGGCGTGCAGCGGGAGACCACCGGCGACACCGCGGGCGGCGGGCAGAACATCGGATTCATCGAGGACGGCGACTGGTGGTCGGTGGCCCCGGCGAACCTGACGAACATCAGCGACATCCGGTTCCGCGCGGCCTCGGCCACCACCGGCGGCCGGATCGACGTCCGCGCCGGAGCGGTCGACGGGCCACTGGTCGCGCAGGCCACCGTGCCCGGCACCGGTGACTGGCAGACGTACACGGACGTGACGGCACCGGTCACCGGCGCCGCCAGCGGAACGCTGTACTTCATCGCCAAGGACCCGAACGGCGGCGCCGGCTCGCTGCTGAACGTCAACTGGATGGACTTCCTCGGTCGGGGGGTCACCGAGAACGCACCACCGGTGGTCACCGCCACCGCGACCCCGACCACCGGCACCGCGCCGCTCGCCGTCGCCTTCGACGGCACGGCCACCGACGCCGAGGGGAACACCCCGCTGACGTACGCCTGGGAATTCGGTGACGGCGGCACCGCAGCCACGTTGGACGCCACCCACACGTACACCAGCCCGGGTACCTTCACCGCCACCCTGACGGTGACGGACAGCAAGGGCGCGAAGTCGTACGCCACCGTTGCGGTGCGGGTGGACGCGCCGAACACGTCCTGCTTCGGGGCGCGGTCGGACGACTTCAACGGCGACAGCCTCGACAAGAGCCGGTGGAGCACCATAGTCCGGGAGAACCAGCTCTACTCGGTCTCCGGCGGTGTCCTGCGGCTGCCCACCTCGGTGGGTGACCTCTACGGTGCCCGTAACGACGCCACCAACCTGGTGCTCCAGCCGGCACCGGCCGGGGCTTGGCAGGCGACCACCCGGGTCACCCTGCCGGTGACGGCCAACTACCAGCAGGCCGGTCTGCTGATCTACGGCGACGACGAGAACTACGCCAAGCTGGACCTGCTGTACAACGGCAGCCGCCGGGTGGAGTTCATCCGGGAGACGGCCGGCACGCCACGCAACGAGGGTGCCGACAGCGCCGCCGCACCGACGGGTGACACCGTGCACCTGCGACTGATCAGTGACGGGACGAACCTGACCGCGGCCGTCTCGGCCGACGGGCAGACCTTCACCCCGGTCGGCCGGTCGGCCGCGCTCGCCGGGATCACCAACCCGCGGATCGGGGTCTTCGCCCTCAACGGCGGCACGGACGCGCCGGTCGTCGACGCGGCCTTCGACTGGTTCCAGGTCTCGCCGGACGAGCCGGCCGGGTCGGTCGAGCCGTCCGACGAGTTCACCGGGACCACGCTCGACAAGTGCCGGTGGGACGCGATCCTGCGGGAGAATGCAGCCGGTTACCGGGTCAGCGACGGTGCGTTGCGGATCGACGTGCCCAACGGCGACATCTACGGCACCGACAACACCGGGCCGGCGAACTTCATCCTCCAGACCGCGCCGTCCGGCGACTGGACCCTGGAGACGAAGGTCGACGGCAGCCAGCTGAACGAGCAGTACCAGCAGGCCGGTCTGATCGTGCACGCCGACGACGACAACTACCTGAAGTTCGACTACATCGTGGACAACCAGCCCGGCCAGCCGGTGACGCGGCGGATCGAGTTCCGCAGCGAGATCGGCGGGACGGTGCAGAACCCGCAGCCGGAGGCGGCGAACCTGACCGGCTCGGTGTGGTACCTGCGGCTGGCCCGCAGCGGTGACACCTTCACCGCGTCGTACTCGGCGGACGGGACGACCTGGACGTCGTTGACGGCGCTGACCAACAGCGCGGTCGGGGCCACCCCGAAGGTGGGTCTGTTCACCCTCGGGGCCAACCAGACCGCCTCGAAGACCGCCGTGTTCGACTACTTCCGCCTCAGCACGGAGGTCGCCGACGAGACGGCTCCGGTGACCACGGCCACCGTCACGGGCACCCCGGTCGAGGGTTGGCACACCGGGCCGGTGACGGTCACCCTGGCCGCCACCGACGAGGACGGCGGCAGCGGCCTGGCCGGCACCGAGTACCAGCTGGACGGGGCGCAGAACTGGACGGCGTACACCGGGCCGGTCCCGGTGAGCGGGGACGGCGAGCACGAACTGCGGTTCCGCTCGACCGACCAGGCGGGCAACGTGGAGTCGACGAAGACCGTCGCCGTGAAGATCGACGCCACGGCGCCGGTGACCTCGGCGACGTTCGCTCCGGCCAACGACGAGGGTTGGCACGACGGGACCATCCCGGTCGTGCTGACCTCGACCGACGCCGGTTCCGGTGTGAAGTCGGTTGAATGGTCGCTGGACGGTGGCGCGTGGACGCCGTACTCGGAGCCGGTCGAGGTGACCGGTGACGGGCAGCACGAGCTGCTGTTCCGGTCGACCGACAAGGCGGGCAACGCCGAGACGTTGAAGTCGGCGGTGGTGCGCATCGACGGCACCAAGCCGACGCTGCTGGTCTCCGGGCTCGCCGACGGCCAGCTCTACGGCGACAGCCAGGACGTCCGGGTGTCCTGGCAGGCGGTCGACCCGACCTCGGGCATCGCGAGCGTGACCGGCGAGCTGGACGGCCGGCCGTACGCGAGCGGCACGCTGCAGGCCATGTACGAGCTGCCGCTCGGCCTGCACGAGCTGACCGTCACCGCGACCGACAAGGCGGGGAACGAGACCACCTCCGCGGTCCGGTTCTTCGTCACCACCTCGTTCCGGGACATGCAGAACCTGCTGGACCGGTTCAAGGCGACCGGTCGGCTCTCGGCCAAGGCGCACAAGCAGCTGACGGCGAAGCTCGACGCTGCCCGCAAGGCCGAGGCAGCCGGCAACGACGACAAGGCGATCAAGCAACTGACCGCCTTCCGCGAGCTCGCCGCCGACGCCACGCTGGTGGCCGAAGGTGAGATCCGGGACGTGCTGGTCCGGGACGCCGACGCCATGATCGTCCGACTGGGCGGCACGGCCAGCAAGGCCGGGGTGAAGGCCAACGACGGCGAACCCGTCGCCGGGGCCGGCCGGTTGGGCGGCGACGTCACCCGGCTCGCTCCGGGCCGTCGGCTCTGATCCGATGGCGGCCCCTTTCCGGCGCACCCGCGCCGGGGAGGGGCCGCCCCCCGTATCCGCAGTGAGGAGACGTCCGTGACGCGTACCTGGAAGGCGCTCGCCGCCCTGCTCGCCGGACTGGCCCTGATCCTCCTGACCGCGGCGCCGGCCGCTGCCCATACCGGGAAGCTGAAACTGACCGTGGCCGGTGACGGGGCCGACGGGGTCACCGTGCAGGCCGTGTACGCCGACGGCCACCGGCTGGACCAGCTGGTGCGACTTACGCTGACCGCAGTCGGGCCGGACGGGCAGCGCGTCGGGCCGCTGCAACTGGAACCGGCGCCCGAGGGCCAGGGCTTCTACACCAGCGGTCCGCTCCTCTCCCCCGGCCGCTGGCGGGTGACGGTCGCTGCCCCGGCCCCGAACAGGAGCGAGGCCAGCGCGCAGGTGCAGGCCCGCCCCGCCCAGTCGCCCGCGCCGGCGGTGCCGGCTGCGGCCACCGCACCGGCGGCCGACGCCCGGGCCACCTCGGGTGCCGGGAGTGCCTGGTGGTGGCCGATCGGGCTGTCGGTCCTCGTGCTCGCCGCCCTGGCGGTGGCGCTGCCGATGCTGCTCACCCGCCGCCGCACGGACGGATGAGCCGCTCGGACGGGTGAGCCGCACGGACGGGTGAGCCGCACGGCGCGAGGTCGCCGGGGTTGCTCCGGCGACCCGCGCAAACCGCGGTGAGCCTGATACCTCAGCGGCATCAATATGCCGCTGAGGTATCAGGCCTCTCCGGAACACAGTCGACCGGGACAAAGTCGACCGGAACAGAGTCGAGCCGCACTCGTGCGCCTCCGGCCGAGCCGGTCGCCAGCGCCAGCGCCAGCGCCAGCGGCAACGCCAGCGGCAACGGCAACGGCAACGGCAACGGCAGCAACAGCAGCTGCGGCTGCGGCTGCGGCTGCGGCTGCGGCTGCGGCTGCGGCTGCGGCTGCGGCTGCGGCTGCGGCTGCGGCTGCGGTCAGAGGATCTCGCGCAGGGCGTCCAGGTCCTCGTCGGTCGGCTGCCACACCCCGGCGGCCGCGTTGGCGAGCACCTGTTCGGGGGTGGTCGCCCCGGCGATCACCGAGGTCACTGCCGGCTGGGCGGCGAGCCCACCGATGGCCACCTGGAGCATGGTGAGGCCGCGCTCGTCCGCGTACCGGCCGATCGCCTCGATGCGGTCCCAATCAGCCGCGGCGAGCCGGGCGGCGTACCGGCCACCACCGGCGAGCCGGCTGCCGGCGGGCGGCGCCTCGCCCCGCTTGTACTTGCCGGTGAGCAGCCCGTTGGCCAGCGGGAAGAACGGCAGCAGCCCCAGCCCGAAACGCTCACACGCCGGGACCACCTCGGTCTCGACGGAGCGCTCCACCAGGCTGTACTGGTTCTGCGCGCTGATGAACCGGGACCGGCCGTTGGACGAGGCCACCCAGTCGGCGTCCGCGATCTGCCAGCCGGAGAAGTTGGAGTTGCCCAGGTAGCGCACCTTCCCGGCGCGGACCAGGTCGTCCAGGGCGGCGAGGGTCTCGTCGATCGGGGTGGCCGGATCGGGCTCGTGCATCTGGTACAGGTCGATGTAATCGGTGCCGAGCCGGCGCAGCGACGCCTCGACGGCCCGGGCGATGTAACGCCGGGCGCCCCGGGCACCGAAGTCCGGGCCGTTCAGGCCGTTCATGTCCATGCCGAACTTGGTGGCCACCACCACGTCGTCGCGGCGGCCCTTGAGCGCCTGCCCGAGCAGCTCCTCGGAACTGCCCTGCGGCTCGCCGTAGATGTCCGCGGTGTCGAAGAAGTTGATCCCGGCGTCCAGCGCGGCGTCCACCACGGCGCGAGTGCCGTCGAAGTCGAGCTTGCGGCCGAAGTTGTTGCAGCCGATGCCGACGACGGACACCACGAGCCCGGAGTCGCCCAGCCGGCGGTAGGTCATGTCAGTCACGAGATCGACTCTATGCCTGCTGGCCGGTGCGCGGGCGGGCGGCCGGCAGCCCGATGCCGGTCACTTCACGTCCCACACCGGCTCGGGTGTCTCCACCACCTCGCCGTCACCCCGGAAGAGCACGAACCGGTCGAAGGTACGGGTGAACCAGCGGTCGTGGGTCACCGCGACCACCGTCCCCTCGAACGCGGTCAGACCGGCCTCCAGCGCCTCGGCGCTGGCCAGGTCGAGGTTGTCGGTCGGCTCGTCGAGCAGCAGCAGGGTCGCCCCGGACAGCTCCAGCAGCAGCACCAGGAAACGCGCCTGCTGGCCGCCGGAGAGCGTGCCGAACCGCTGGTCCCCCTGCCCGGCCAGCTCGTAGCGGGACAGCGCCGCCATCGCCGGGTGCCGGTCCATCCCGGCCCGGTGCTCGTCACCCCGCCACAGGATCTCGACGAGGGTCTTCGCCATCAGCTCCGGCCGGTCGTGCGTCTGGGAGAAGTGCCCCGGCCGGACGCGCGCGCCGAGCCGGGCCACACCGTCGTGCGCCACCGGCGCGAGCGTGAGCCCGGCGTCCACCGGGCCGTTCGCCGGGTCCGGGTCGGTGCCGCCGCGGGCCAGCAACCGCAAAAAGTGCGACTTGCCGGTGCCATTCGCGCCGAGCACCGCGACCCGGTCGCCGTACCAGATCTCCAGGTCGAACGGGTAGGTGAGGCCGTCCAGCTCCAGCTGCTCGCAGACGATCGCGCGCTTGCCGGTCCGCCCGCCGGTCAGCCGCATCCGGATGTCCTGGTCCTTCGGCGGTACGGGCGGCGGACCGGCCTCCTCGAACTTCCGCAGCCGGGTCTGCGCCGCCTGGTAGCGCGAGGCCAACCCGTCGTTGTACGCGGCTTTCTGCTTGTACATCAGCATCAGCTCGCGCAGTTTCTGGTGCTCCTCGTCCCAGCGCCGGCGCAGCTCGTCCAGGCGGGCGTGCCGGGCCACCCGTGCCTCGTGCCAGCTGGCGAAGCCGCCCGGGTGTACCCAGGCGCTGCCTCCCTCGACGGCGACCACCCGGTCGGCCGTACGGGCGAGCAACTCGCGGTCGTGCGACACGTAGAGCACCGACTTCGCCGACTCGCGCAGCCGCCCCTCCAGCCATCGCTTGCCTGGCACGTCGAGGAAGTTGTCCGGCTCGTCCAGGAGCAGCACCTCGTCCGGGCCGCGTAGCAGCAGTTCCAGGGCGAAGCGTTTCTGCTGCCCCCCGGAGAGGGTCCGGACTGGACGGTCCCGGGCCGCCTCCCACGGCAGGTCGAGCACGATGGTGGCGACGGTGTCGAAGAGCACCTCGGCGTCGTACCCGCCGACCTCGCCCCAGGCGGCGAGCGCGTCCGCGTACGCCAGCTGCGCCTTGCCCGCGGCGGTGCTGTACTTGCCGCGGACCTCGGCCTCCCGCATGGCCGCCTCGGTGTCCGCGAGCCGGCGGCCGGCCGCGCGCAGTGCGGGCGGGGCGAGCGAGAGCGCCAGGTCGGCGAGCGTGGAATCGTCCCCGATCATGCCGATGAACTGCCGCATCACGCCGAGACCGCCGGTACGCGCGATCGCGCCGGTCTTCACCGGCAAGTCACCTGCAACCATCCGCAGCAGCGTCGTCTTGCCCGCGCCGTTCGGCCCGACGAGCGCCACCTTCGCGCCCTCACCGACCCGGAAGGACACCTCGTTGAAGAGCTCCCGACCGTCCGGCAGGATGTGCCCGACCGCCGCCACGTCCACGTAACCCACGCCGGGATCCTGCCCTAGCCTCCCTGCCCGGGTACATCCAATTACCGGCCGACGCGCAGCACCCGGAAACCCTTCTGGCTGGCGTACCGCTCGACCTGCCAACCCTGGTCGACGAGCCAGCGGTGCAGCGAGTCGCCACCGAGATGGCGGGCGACGACCAGCCAGGCGACGCCGTCCGGGGCGAGCCGGGGCAGCCAGCGCCGGAGCAGCTCGTGCAGTTCGTCCTTGCCGATCCGAATCGGCGGATTGGACCAGAGCTGGGTGAAGCGGACCTCGGCCGGTACGTCGTCGGGGGCGAGCACCCGCACCCGGTCCGCGGCACCGATCCGCTCGGCGTTGGCGGTGGCCAGGGCCCGCGCCCGTTCGTTCACGTCGACGGCCCACACGGTCGCCGCCGGGGCGCTGTCGGCCAGTACGCAGCTGATCGGGCCGAATCCGCAGCCGAGGTCGAGCAGGTCACCTGTGCTGTCGACCTCGGGCAGCTCGGCCTTGCGGAGCAGCACCGCGGTACCGGGATCCAGCCGGTCCGCGGAGAAGACCCCGGCCGCCGACACGAGTGAGTAGTCACGGCCGGCGACGTTGAACTCGACCTCACGCGGGCGTGCGGCGGTCGTCGGTTCAGCGGTGAAGTAGTGGTCGCCGGTCACGCCGGCAATTCTCGCACCGGCCCTGCTCCGGCCCGGCGACGCCCCGAGGGCTGCTCCGCCAGGGCGGGTCTCGATCCGTTACGAACCGTGTCGTCGCGGCGTTGTGCAGATGACCCGACACCAGTCCGCCACAGTTTTGCGTAATTACCACCTAAAGGGACGATAGCTCCTACTCTTGGCGACATGGTGTATCGGTACGAGTTCGATGAGGACGCTTTCGTGGACGACCCGGAGCGCGGGTCCGACTCCATGCTCGGCGCCGGTCCGCCACCTCCGGCCGGACCATCTCCGTCCCGCTTCCCCACCCCGGCGCTGCCCCGCGCGACACGAATGGCCCCGCCCGCGCCCGCGCCCGAACCGCAGCCGGCGCCGACCGAGCCGCCCGCGCCGGCGGAGACCCCCACCGCGCCACCGGTACGGGCGGAGGTCCCCGCCCCGCCGCCCTCGTCCCAGGTCTACGTCTCGGCCGACCCGACGCCGGAGCCGTCCGCGACCACGCCCGTCCCCCGGGCCGGCGGCGGCCGGCTCTGGCAGGTACTCGTCGGTGGCGCGGCCGTCCTGGTGCTACTCGCGCTCTGCGGGCTCGGCGCCGCCGCCCTGCTCGCCGACCGGACGCCGACGCCGCAGCTGACGCCGAACTACCAGGCCGGTGCCGATCCGTCCGCCGACCCGGCCGAGGAGGAGAACCTCGACTCGCGGGACGTCGACCAGGCGCCGCTGACCACGAAGGAGCTCTTCGCCGGCAAGGAACTCGTCATCGCTGACGGCCAGCCGGCGTACAAGGTGCTGAAGACGCAGGCCAGCGCCAGCTGCCCGGTCGCCGCCACCGACGAGATCGCCGACCTGCTGGTCCGGCTCGGCTGCAACCAGGTCGTGCGGGGCACACTTCGTACCCCGGACGGCGATCACCTCGTCACCACTGGCCTGTTCAACCTCACCGACCGGGCCAGCGCCGAACGGGTCCGCGACCGGATCCGCCAGTTGCTCGACGAGCGGCAGGGACGGTTCCGCGGCATGGCGGCCGGTGCGGACACCGAGGCGATCGCGAGCGCACCGGCCCGCGTCGGCTGGCAGGTCCGCGGCCACTACCTGGCGTACGCCGTGGTCACGCGCAGCGACGGCGAGGCGATCAAGTCCGGCGACGAGAAGGCGCGCGAGGTCCTGTTCGACATGATCGAGCTGCACCTCAACCGGAGCGTGCTCCAGCGGCGAGCCGACGGTGGCAGCGCGACGCAGCCCACGGCCGGCCCGTCCGCGACCACCGGCGTGCAGGACGGCGTGGACGACTCGCCGACGGACGACGGATCGCCGGACGACGACGAGTCAGCAGACAACTGAGCTAGGCCTCCGCGGGCACCCGCAGACGGCGGGTGACCTCCGCGCGCCGGGCGTACCCGGCGGGATCGTCCGGGTAGCCGACGGCCACCAGGGTCAGCCCGTGCGCGGGCGCGACAGTCACGTGGCTGGAGCGCTCACGGTGGGAGAGCAGGCTCGCCGGCCACTCCACCGGCCGCCGGCCGTCCCCGGCGACGAGCATCGCGCCGACCAGGCTGCGGACCATCGCCTGGCAGAACGCGTCGGCCTGCACGGTGGCGACCAGCAGGCCGTCCGGCTCCCGCCGCCAGTCCAGCCGGGTCACCTCACGCAGCGTGGTGGCGTTCTCCTTGCGTCGGCAGTACGCAGCGAAGTCGTGTTCCCCCACCAGACCGGCCGCGGCGGCGTTCAGCGCATCCAGGTCGAGCGGTCGCGGCCAGGCCAGGGTCAGGTGACGGTGGAGCGGCTCGGCGCCGTACGGGGCATCGGTCACCCGGTACTCGTAGCGCCGGAAGGTGGCCGAGAAACGGGCGTCGAACTCTGCCGGCACCTCGGTGACCGCCCGAACCCGGACGTCGACGGGGAGCAGCCGGGCCAGTCGGCGCAGCAGTGTGGACTTCCGCTCCTGCCAGACGTCGCCGGGCAGGTCCACATGGCACACCTGACCGGTCGCGTGCACGCCGGCGTCGGTGCGCCCGGCGACGGTCAGCCCGGTCGCGGTGCCCGCGCCGAGCAGGAGGTCGAGCGCCTCACCGAGTACGCCCGCGACCGTACGCCGGTCCGGCTGCACGGCCCAGCCGGAGAAGTCGGTCCCGTCGTACGACACGTCCAGCCGTAGCCGGGTGCGCCCGTCCACCCTCATACCTCCTGTGACGATTCGGGCCCGGCACCCACCAGGGGTGCCGGGCCCGACCAAAGCCTTCGATCAGGCCTTGTTCTCGTTGTTCTCCTCGATGGCGAGGTCGCTGTCCTCGCGCGCCTCGGCGGTGTCGCCGGACGCGGAGACCGGCGCCTCGGCGTCCTGGTCGACCGGCTCGGACCGCGGGGTCTCCTCCTCGGGGGCGAGCGCCTCGACCTTGTCCTGCTGAGCAGCCTTGCGGGCAGCGGTCTTCTTGTTCGCCTTCGGCTCGGCGACCTGCAGCTCCTCGACCAGCTCGATGATCGCCATCGGCGCGGCGTCACCCTTGCGCGGCCCGGTCTTCACGATCCGGGTGTAGCCACCGTTGCGGTTGGCGTACCGAGGCGCGATCTGGTCGAACAGGGCGTAGACCACGTCCTTGTCCTTGACGACGGCGAGCACCCGACGCCGGGAGGCCAGATCACCGCGCTTGGCCTTGGTGATCAGCTGCTCCGCGAGCGGGCGCAGCCGCCGGGCCTTGGTCTCGGTGGTCTGGATCTTGCCGTGCTGGAACAGCGACGTGGCCAGGTTGGCCAGCATCAACCGCTCGTGCGCGGGGCTGCCGCCGAGGCGGGGACCCTTGGTGGGCGTGGGCATTCTCGGTGCTCCTCAGATGTGGCGGCAGCGCGATCTAGAGCTGCTCGGTCTCGCGGTAGTCGTCGGTGTCGTAGTCGGCCTCGCCGAAGGTGTCCACGACGTGCGCCGGGTCGAAGTTCGGAGCCGAGTCCTTCAGCCCCAGACCCATCCCGGCGAGCTTCATCTTGACCTCGTCGATCGACTTCTGGCCGAAGTTACGGATGTCGAGGAGGTCGGCCTCGGTACGCCCGATGAGCTCACCAACGGTGTTGATGCCCTCGCGCTTGAGGCAGTTGTAGGAGCGGACGGTGAGGTCCAGCTCCTCGATCGGCAGGGCCAGGTCCGCCGCCAGCTGGGCGTCCTGCGGCGACGGGCCGATGTCGATGCCCTCGGCGGTCTCGTCCAGCTCCCGGGCCAGCCCGAACAGCTCCACCAGCGTGGACCCGGCGGAGGCCAGCGCGGTGCGCGGGCCCATCGACGGCTTGGTCTCGACGTCGATGATCAGCCGGTCGAAGTCGGTCCGCTGCTCGACACGGGTCGCCTCGACGCGGTAGGTGACCTTCAGGACCGGCGAGTAGATCGAGTCGACCGGGATCCGGCCGATCTCGGCGCCCGCCTGCTTGTTCTGCGCCGCCGTGACGTAGCCCCGACCCCGCTCGACGGTCAGCTCCATGTCGAGCCGGCCCTTGCCGTTCAGGGTGGCGAGCTTCAGGTCCGGGTTGTGCACCGAGACGCCGGCCGGCGGCTGGATGTCCCCCGCCGTCACGTCGCCCGGGCCCTGCTTACGCAGGTACATGCTGACCGGCTCGTCGTGCTCGGAGCTCACGCAGAGCTCCTTGATGTTCATGACGAGCTCGACCACGTCCTCCTTGACACCGGGGATCGTGGTGAACTCGTGCAGCACACCGTCGATCTTGATCGAGGTCACGGCCGCGCCGGGGATCGACGACAGCAGCGTACGCCGCAGGGAGTTGCCCAGGGTGTAGCCGAAGCCCGGCTCCAGCGGCTCGATGGTGAACCGGGACCGGGTCTCGTTGATCGACTCCTCGGAGAGGGTCGGTCGCTGGCTGATGAGCATGTCTTCTCTTCTCTTCCGGGGCGCCCGCTATTTGACGCCCACGACACAAACTGTTCCGGTGGTCCGCCCCCGCAGGGGCGGACCACCGCAACGAGCCCTTACTTGGAGTAGAGCTCGACGATCAGCTGCTCCTGCACCTGGGTGTCGATCACCTGGCGGCTCGGGAGCGAGTGCACGAGGATCTTCATCTGGCTGGGGATCGCCTCCAGCCACGCCGGCACCGACTTCGAGCCGGCCTCGGCCTGCGCCACGATGAACGGGGTGAGCTCCTTGCTCTTGCCCCGGACCTCGATGATGTCGTGCTCCTTGACGCGGGCCGACGGGATGTCGACCTTCTTGCCGTTCACGGTGAAGTGGCCGTGCTTGACCAGCTGGCGGGCCATGTCGCGAGACTTGGCGTAGCCGGCCCGGTAGACCACGTTGTCCAGCCGCGACTCGAGGATCTGCAGGAGGACCTCACCGGTCTTGGCCTGCTTGCCGACGGCTTCCTCGTAGTAACCGCGGAACTGCTTCTCCAGCACGCCGTAGACGCGGCGGGCCTTCTGCTTCTCGCGGAGCTGGAGCAGGTACTCCGTCTCCTTGGTGCGGCCGCGGCCGTGCTGCCCGGGCGGGAACGGCCGGGACTCGAACGGGCACTTCGGGCCATCGCACTTGCTGCCCTTGAGGAACAGCTTCATCTTCTCCCGCCGGCAACGGCGGCAGTCAGCACCGGTGTAACGAGCCATCTCTCTCTACCTCTCAGACCCGACGACGCTTCGGCGGACGGCACCCGTTGTGCGGCTGCGGGGTGACGTCGGAGATCTGCCCGACCTCCAGCCCGACGGCCTGCAGCGAACGGATGGCGGTCTCCCGGCCGGAGCCGGGGCCCTTTACGAACACGTCGACCTTGCGCATGCCGTGGTCCATCGCACGACGCGCGGCGGCCTCGGCGGCCAGCTGCGCGGCGAACGGGGTCGACTTGCGGGAGCCCTTGAAGCCAACCTGGCCGGCGGAGGCCCAGGAGATGACCGCACCAGTCGGGTCCGTGATGGAGACGATGGTGTTGTTGAAGGTGCTCTTGATGTGCGCCTGCCCGTGGGCGACGTTCTTGCGTTCCTTGCGCCGGACCTTCTTGACTGCGGCTCCGGCACGAGCCTTCGGTGGCATAAGTCTGTGCGCTCCTGAATGGGTTCTGGCTTGTCGCCCCGTTGATTACGTAGACACCGGTTCCGGTTGGAGCCCGGCCTACCTCGGCGGAGAACGACCAGAATTCCGGTTAAAGAATTACTTCTTGCCGGGCTTCTTCTTGCCGGCGACAGTCCGCTTCGGGCCCTTCCGGGTCCGCGCGTTGGTCTTGGTCCGCTGGCCACGCACGGGCAGGCCCCGGCGGTGCCGGATACCCGCGTACGAGCCGATCTCGACCTTGCGGCGGATGTCAGCGGCGACCTCGCGGCGCAGGTCGCCTTCAACCTTGTAGTTGCCCTCGATGTGGTTGCGGAGCTGGACCAGCTCCTCATCCGTGAGGTCCCGGGCGCGCTTGTCCGGCGAGATGCCGGTGGCGGCGAGCGTCTCCAGAGCGCGGGTACGGCCCACGCCGAAGATGTAGGTGAGCGCGATCTCCATCCGCTTCTCGCGGGGGAGGTCGACGCCGACTAGACGTGCCATGTGCGGGCGTGCTCCTCGTGATGTTGTGACGGAGGTCTGCACCCGTCCCGTCCCGCTCACGACTGGCTCCTGCCTCCGACGCGCTGTGCGCCGGCGACCGGGAGTCGGTCGCTGCCCGAGCGGGCCCCGGCCTCCGACCGGGGGTCGGCCACGAAGGAGTACGCCTGACGCGTACCGCTCGCGGCTGGGACGAGCATTTGCTGTGTGTTCGGGACCTGCCGCCCGGGCCGTCCTCACCGGTCGACGTGACCGGCGGAGGGGCTCAGCCCTGGCGCTGCTTGTGGCGCGGGTCGCTGCAGATGACCATGACCCGGCCGTGCCGACGGATCACCCGGCACTTGTTGCAGATCCTCTTGACGCTCGGGTTGACCTTCACGGTTGCCTTACTTCCCATCAGGCCCGGTGACGCGCCACGCGCGACCACGGACGTCGAAGACGGACAGGGAACAACCCGGCCGTCGTCAGGACTACTTGTAGCGGTAGACGATGCGCCCGCGGGTCAGGTCGTACGGCGAGAGTTCGACGACGACCCGATCCTCCGGCAGGATGCGGATGTAGTGCTGCCGCATCTTGCCGCTGATGTGAGCCAGCACCTTGTGGCCGTTCGCGAGCTCTACGCGGAACATGGCGTTCGGCAGGGGCTCGATGACCCGACCTTCGATCTCGATGGCTCCGTCTTTTTTCGGCATGTCCTCCGCTGTCCTGACGTCGGTTGCTCCGGACGGCTCACAACGCCTTACACGGGTGACTGATCAAGATCAGGCAGCCCGCGCCAGCCGCGGCTCCAGCACCCATCGAAGCGCTGATGGGCATGCCGGAGTGGACGCTGTGCGCCGATCAAACAGTGTACGCCCGTCTACGTCCGGCCGCCAAACCGACCACCAGCGGATTCCGCGTACGGATGAAAGCCGGCGCCCGGCTGCCTGGCCCGGGTCGCCCGACTACCGTCTCCGGTCCCGCTTCGCCCGCTTGCGCTGGCGCCGCCGCTCCCGCTTCCCGGTCCACCGCTGCGGCTCTGCACCTGCGAGACCACCGATCGTGCGGACCAGCAGGAGCGCTCCCCACGGACCGGCCACCCAGCCGGGCCAGAAGTAGAGCAGTTCGCCGGCGGACGCGGACGCGATCGCCCACACCGCCAGCACGATCGGCACCACCTGGAGGTACGGCAGCCAGACCCGGAGCAGCCAGCGGGCGGTCGCCGGGCGGTCAGCCGGCAGCGCCCCGGGCACCACCGGCCGCCCCTCGGGCACCGCCGGTCGCGCGGCCGCCGGGGGCGTGACACCGGGAAGGTCGGTAAGCAGCGCGTCGAGCTCCCCGTACGTCCGGGCGGCGTAGGCCCGCCGCAGGCGCTCGTCGTACTCGTGCAGATCCAGCCGGCCCTCGTCCAGCGCCACCCGCAGCTGCTCGGCCACCGCCTGACGGTCGGCGTCCGCGGCCCGCATCTCGTTCCGCCGCTCCACGCCCGCGAGCATGCCACTTGCGCGCCAGCCGCACGAGGCCCGAAAGCCCCGCGCCCGCCGATCAGCGGGTTCGGGCAGAAGGATGCATCCGAAACGCCCAACCTGTCACATACGCCCGTCCGGTAACCGCATCAGACAGCCGGCCGGTGCGGTGACCCCGCACCCGGGGCAGGTCGGTTCAGGCGGTGGGGGCAGGCTGCCGGGCCGTGACGAGGTCGCCCAGGCGGGCGCGGCCGCCGTCCTCGGCGGTCAGCACCCACACCCCGTCGGGCAGCAGCGCCATCGTGTGCTCGACGTGCGCGGCAATCGATCCGTCGCGGGTCACGACGGTCCAGCCGTCCGACAGTTCCGCGGTACGGGGCGAGCCCATGGTGATCATCGGTTCGATCGCCAGCGCCATCCCGGTCACCAGCCGTGGGCCCTTGCCCGGCCGCCCGTGGTTGAGCACGTGCGGGTCCTGGTGCATCTCGGTGCCGATCCCGTGGCCGCCGTAGCCGTCGACGATGCCGTACCGGCCACCCCGGCGGACCGCGTCCTCCACCGCGTGCGAGATGTCGGTGAGTCGCCCCCGACCACTGGCCGCGCCGCGGGCGGCAGCGGCGATCCCGGCCCACATCGCGTCCTCGGCCACTGCGGCCATCTTGAGCAGCGCCGGGTCCACGTCCCCGACCCCGACGGTGATCGCTGAGTCGCCGTGCCAGCCGTCGAGCACGGCACCGCAGTCGATGGAGATGAGATCGCCGTCGCGGAGCACCTGGGCGGGCGCCGGGATGGCGTGCACCACCTGCTCGTTGACGGAGGAGCAGATCGAGGCCGGATAGCCGTGGTAGCCCTTGAACGACGGGACGGCCCCCGCCCCGCGGATCGTCGACTCGGCGATGGCATCCAGGTCGGCCGTGCTGACCCCGGGAGCCACCGCCTCCCGCATCCGACGCAGCGCTTCGGCGACCACCAGTCCGGCGGCCCGCATCTTCTCGATCTGCTCGGGGGTCTTCAGCTGGATGTCCAGCTGGGGACGGCGCATGGAGCAATTACCTTTCGTTGCCGAAACAGCGGGGCACGCCGGACGTACCCCGCTGTTCGCACTCTATCCACCGGCGATCCGGCGGAACCTCAGCCGCCGTACGACCGCAACGCGTCGATGGCACGGACGGTGACGTCTTCCACCGGTCCCGTGGCGTCGATTCCGACCAGCTTGCCCTGGGCGCCGTAGTAGTCGACCAGCGGCGCGGTCTTCTCGGCGTACTCCCGGAGCCGGGTGGCGATGGTCTCCGGCTTGTCGTCGTCGCGCTGGAAGAGCTCGCCGCCGCACCTGTCGCAGATGCCCTCGCGAGTGGTGGCGTCGAACTCGACGTGCCAGATCTTGCCGCAGCCCCGGCAGGTCCGGCGGCCGGAGAGCCGCCGGATCACCTCGTCGTCGTCGACGACCAGTTCGAGCACCACGTCCAGGGCGGTGCCCAGGTCCGCGAGGAGCTTGTCCAGCGCGGCGGCCTGCGGGGTCGTACGGGGAAAGCCGTCGAGCAGGAAGCCCTCGCTCGCGTCCGGTTCGGCCAGCCGGTCCCGGACCATGTTGATGGTCACCTCGTCCGGCACCAGCTCGCCGGCGTCCATGTACCGCTTCGCCTCGATGCCCAACGGGGTGCCCTGGGACACGTTCGACCGGAAGATGTCGCCCGTCGAGATCTTCGGCACCGCGAGATGGGCGGCGATGAACTCGGCCTGTGTGCCCTTACCCGCTCCCGGCGGGCCAACCAAGACGAGTCTCATCTACCGCAGGAACCCTTCGTAGTTCCGCTGCATCAGTTGGCTCTCGATCTGCTTCACGGTCTCCAGGCCGACGCCGACCATGATCAGCACAGCGGTACCACCGAACGGGAAGTTCTGGTACTGCTGGTTGTCGAGCCAGATGAAGAAGAAGTTCGGCAGGATCGAGACGATGCCCAGGTACAGCGCGCCCGGAAGGGTGATCCGGCTGAGGATGAAGTCGAGGTAGTCGGCCGTCGGCTTGCCGGGGCGGATGCCCGGTACGAACCCGCCGTACTTCTTCATGTTGTCCGCGACCTCGGTCGGGTTGAACGTGATCGAGACGTAGAAGTACGTGAAGAAGATGATCAGCAGGAAGTAGACCGAGATGTAGATCGGGCTGTCCGGCGCCACCAGGTTGTTCTGGATCCACGCCTGGGTCTTGCCCGGGTTCGTCTGGTCGAAGAACTGCAGCGCCAGCTGCGGCAGGTAGAGCAGCGACGAACCGAAGATGACGGGGATGACACCAGCCTGGTTGACCTTCAGCGGGATGTAGGTCGAGGTGCCGCCGTACATCCGCCGGCCGATCATCCGCTTGGCGTACTGCACCGGGATCCGGCGCTGCGCCTGCTCGATGAAGGTGACCGCGGTGATGACGACCAGGACCAGAGCGATGACGAGGAAGAACTTCCACCAGCCCTGGGAGGTCTTGATCTGCCAACCCTCGCTGGGGAGGCGAGCCGCGATCGAGGTGAAGATCAGGACGGACATGCCGTTGCCGACGCCGCGGTCGGTGATCAGCTCACCGAGCCACATGACCACACCGGTGCCGGCGGTCATCGTCATGACCAGGACGCTCAGCGTCAGCCAGTCGGGGATGCCGACACCGTCGGGGATGATCGGGAACTGGTCGCAGCGGTTCTGGAAGAGCTGACCGGACCGGGCCAGCGCCACGAACGCCGAGGCCTGCAGGACACCGAGGCCGAGGGTCAGGTAGCGGGTGTACTGGGTGATCTTCGCCTGGCCGGCCTGGCCCTCCTTACGGAGCTGCTCCAGCCGCGGGATCACCACGGTCAGCAGTTGCAGGATGATGGACGCCGTGATGTAGGGCATGATGCCCAGCGCGAAGACTGACAGCTGCAGCAGCGCCCCGCCCGAGAACAGGTTGAGCAGGTTCAGCACGCCGGTGGTGTCACCCTGGATGGAGTCGAGGCACTTCTGCACGTTGCCGTACGAAACGCCTGGGCTGGGCAGGGTGGCGCCGAGCCGGTAGATCGCGATGATGCCGACTGTGAACAGCAGCTTCTTGCGCAGGTCAGGCGTTCGGAACGCACTGAGAAAGGCGGACAGCAACTTCTTCCTCCTGCGCGAGGCGGGCCGCCGGTTGTCCCTGGCGGTTCGGGGTGGGTGCCGGGCGAGTGCCCGATATCCATGGCTGGGAAGGGACTCTAACAGCCCGATCCCGGTCCGGGCAGACGTGCCCGGCTACATAAACCGAATCCGATATTACTTGGCGTGAACGTCCCAGGTAGACCATGGCGCCCGCCAGTTGGTCACAACTGGACGGGCGCCATGGGTCATACGCCTTACAGCTCGGTGACCGAGCCACCGGCGGCGGTGATCTTCTCCTTGGCCGACGCGCTGAACGCGTGCGCCGACACCTGGAGGTTCACCCCACCGAGTTCTCCGGTACCGAGGACCTTCACCGGCTGGCCCTTGCGGACCGCACCGGCGTCGACCATCTCCTGCGGGCCGACCTGGCCGCCGTTCGGGAAGAGCTCGGCGAGCCGGTCCAGGTTGACCACCTGGAACGTCACCTTGAACTTGTTCTTGAAGCCCTTCAGCTTCGGCAGGCGCATGTGGATGGGCATCTGCCCACCCTCGAACGCCGCCGAGATGTTCTTCCGGGCCTTGGAACCCTTGGTACCGCGGCCAGCGGTCTTGCCCTTGGAACCCTCACCGCGACCCACCCGGGTCTTCGCGGTCTTGGACCCCGGCGCCGGGCGCAGGTGGTGGACCTTGATCGTCATTACTCGACCTCCTCGACCTTCACGAGGTGGTTCACAGTGAAGATCATGCCGCGGATCTCGGGCCGGTCCTCCTTGACCACCACGTCGTTGATCCGCTTGAGACCGAGCGAACGCAGCGAATCACGCTGGTTCTGCTTGGTCCCGATCTCGGACCGGACCTGGGTGACCTTCAGACGCGCCATCAGGAAGCCACCCCCGCCCGCGTCGCCAGCATGGCGGCCGGCGCGACGTCCTCGACCGGCAGACCACGACGGGCGGCCACGGCCTCCGGCGACTCCAGCGACTTCAGAGCCGCCACGGTGGCGTGCACGATGTTGATCGGGTTCGACGAACCGAGGCTCTTGGAGAGCACATCGTGGATACCCGCGCACTCCAGCACGGCACGCACCGGTCCACCGGCGATGACACCCGTACCGGCCGAGGCCGGCTTGAGCAGCACGACGCCTGCGGCGTCCTCGCCCTGAACCGGGTGCGGGATCGACTGGCCGATCCGCGGCACCTTGAAGAAGTGCTTCTTGGCCTCCTCGACGCCCTTGGCGATCGCCGCGGGCACCTCCTTGGCCTTTCCGTAGCCCACGCCGACCGTGCCGTCGCCGTCGCCCACGATCACCAGGGCGGTGAAGCTGAAGCGACGACCACCCTTCACGACCTTGGCGACGCGGTTGATCGCGACGACCCGCTCAAGGTGCGGGGTCTTCTCGACGGGCGCGTTTCCGCGGCCGCCCTCACGGCGGTTGTCGCGGCGACCACCCTCGTTGCCACCGGACCCGCCGCCACGGCGCTGTTGACCTGGCATCAGCAGCCTTCCTTCTCTCTCGTGACGGGGTTACTAGAACTCGAGCCCGGCTTCGCGGGCGGCATCGGCAAGCGCGGCGACCCGCCCCGCGTACCGGTTGCCACCACGGTCGAAGACGACCTTGGAGACGCCGGCGGCCTTGGCCCGCTCGGCGAGCAGGGCGCCCACCTTGCCGGCGAGGGCGCTCTTGTCGCCCTCGGCACCGCGCAGCGAGGCGTCCATGGTCGACGCCGACGCCACGGTGTGACCCTTGGTGTCGTCGACGACCTGGGCGACGATGTGCCGCAGCGAACGGGTGACGACCAGGCGCGGACGCTCGGCGGTGCCACTGACGTTCTTGCGGACCCGGAAGTGCCGACGCGCACGCCCGACGGCGCGCTTGGCGGCGACGCCGCGGCGGCGCTTGAGCAGCGTGGCGCTCACTTCTTACCTGCCTTTCCGGCCTTGCGGCGGATGACCTCGCCCTGGTACTTGATGCCCTTGCCCTTGTAGGGCTCCGGCGGGCGGATCTTCCGGATGTTGGCGGCGATCTCGCCGACCTGCTGCTTGTCGATGCCGGCGATGTGGAACAGCGTCGGGCGCTCCACCGTGAAGGTGATGCCCTCCGGCGCGGCCACAGTGACCGGGTGCGAGAAGCCGAGCGCGAACTCCAGGTCCTTGCCCTTGGCGGTGACCCGGTAACCGGTGCCCGCGATCTCCAGGCTCTTCCGGTAGCCCTCGGTGACGCCGACGATCATGTTGGCGACCAGGGTCCGGCTGAGGCCGTGCAGTTCCTTCGACTTGCGCTCATCGTCCGGGCGGTTGACGGACAGCTGGCCGTCCTCGCTCCGCTCGATGCTGATCGGCTCGGCCAGGGTGTGCGACAGCTCGCCCTTAGGGCCCTTGACCTTGACGGTCCGGCCGTCGATCGTGATGTCGACGCCGGATGGCACCGGGATCGACTTACGTCCAATACGCGACATTTCTACCTGTCTCCCGTTACCAGACGAAGGCGAGGACTTCCCCGCCAACGCTCCGCTTGCGGGCCTGCCGGTCGGTGAGCAGCCCCTGGGACGTCGAAATGATCGCCACGCCCAGCCCACCGAGCACCCGGGGGAGCCCGTCCGACTTGGCGTACACCCGGAGACCGGGCTTGGACACGCGCTTGACGCCGGCCAGGCTCCGCTCCCGGTTCTGGCCGTACTTCAGCTCGACGACCAGTCGCTTGCCGACGGCGCCCTCCTCGGGCTCCTCGACCGACCAGGTGGCGATGTAACCCTCGGCCTTCAAGACCTCGGCGATGTTCGCCTTGATCTTGGAGTAGGGCATCGTCACCCGGTCGTGGTACGCCTGGTTGGCGTTACGCAGACGCGTGAGCATGTCTGCGATCGGGTCGGTCATCGTCATGGATTTCGTCAACCTTTCTCGCCGGGGTTCCCGCGTTCGCCCGCAGGCCTACGGCGAAGAGACAGTGCAGCTGACGCGCGGAGCGCGCCGGGCTATTACCAGGAAGCCTTGGACACGCCGGGCAGCTCACCGCGGTGGGCCATCTCCCGGATGCACACCCGGCAGAGACCGAACTTGCGGTAGACCGCCTTCGGACGCCCGCACCGCTGGCAGCGCGTGTACGCGCGAACCGAGAACTTCGGCTTCGCGGCCGCCTTCAGGATCAGCGCCTTCTTGGCCATCTCAGTTCTCCTTGAACGGGAAGCCCAGGAGCTTGAGCAGCGCCCGGCCCTCGTCGTCGGTCGTGGCGGTGGTAACCACCGTGATGTCCATGCCCCGCTGGCGATCGATCTTGTCCTGGTCGATCTCGTGGAACACCGACTGCTCGGTCAGGCCGAACGTGTAGTTGCCGTGCCCGTCGAGCTTGCGGCCGTCGAGACCGCGGAAGTCGCGGATACGCGGCAGCGCGATGGACAGCAGCCGGTCCAGGAACTCCCACATCCGGTCGCCGCGCAGGGTCACCTTCGCGCCGATCGGCATGCCCTCACGGAGCTTGAACTGGGCGATGGACTTGGTCGCCCGCCGCACCTGCGGCTTCTGGCCGGTGATCGTGGCCAGGTCGCGGACGGCGCCGTCGATCAGCTTGGCGTCACGGGCGGCCTCGCCGACACCCATGTTGACGACGATCTTGACCAACCGCGGCACCTGCATCGCGTTGCCGTAGTCGTACTGCTCGCGCAGCTTGGCCACGATCTCGTTGCGGTACCGCTCCTTGAGGCGCGGCGTGGTCTTGGTTTCGGTAGCCGTGGTCATCACAGGTCCTTACCGGTGCTACGCGCGATGCGGACCTTCTGGCCGTTGTCGTCGATCCGGTAACCGACACGGGTCGGCTTGCCGTCGGAGTCCAGGACCATCACATTCGAGATGTGGATCGGGGCCTCCTGAGTGACGATGCCACCGGTCTTGGCGCCGCGCTGGGTGGTGCTGATGCGGGTGTGCTTCTTGACCCGGTTCACGCCCTCGACCAGGACCTTGTCCTGCCGCGGGTAGGCCGCGATGACCTTGCCCTTGGCACCCTTGTCCTTGCCGGCGATGACGACGACCGTGTCGCCCTTCTTGACCTTCACGGTCACAACACCTCCGGCGCGAGGGAAATAATCTTCATGAACCGCTTGTCCCGCAGCTCCCGACCGACCGGGCCGAAGATACGGGTACCGCGCGGGTCGCCACCGTCCTTGATGATGACGGCGGCGTTCTCGTCGAAGCGGATGTACGACCCGTCCGGACGCCGCTTCTCCTTGGCGGTGCGAACGACGACGGCCTTGACGACGTCGCCCTTCTTCACACCGGCACCCGGGATCGCGTCCTTGACGGTGGCCACGATGACGTCGCCGATGCTCGCGTAGCGCCGACCGGAGCCACCGAGAACCCGGATGCACAGGATCTCCCGGGCACCCGTGTTGTCGGCGACGCGCAGTCGCGACTCCTGCTGAATCACGTCTATCTCCTATGTCTGCCGGTTCTCCGGCCGCCGTAGCGGCCGGAGCCTGGCGGAACCTGCGCCCGACTCGACGCCGGGCGAGCTCGAAGCCTTCGCTACTTGGCCTTTTCCAGGATCTCCACGAGCCGCCAGCGCTTGGTGGCGGAGAGCGGCCGGGTCTCCATGATCAGGACCCGGTCGCCGATGCCGGCGCTGTTCTGCTCGTCGTGCACCTTGAGCTTGCTGGTACGGCGCATGATCTTGCCGTACAGCGCGTGCTTGACCCGGTCCTCGACCTCGACGACGACGGTCTTGTCCATCTTGTCGCTGACCACCAGGCCCTCGCGGACCTTGCGGCGGCCACGCGTGGTGGTGGCGGTCGTGGTGTTCTCGCTCATCCTGCAGTCACCTCAGTCGGCGCGGCCGAGAGCCCCAGCTCGCGCTCGCGCATGATCGTGTAGATCCGGGCGATCTCCCGACGGATGACCTGCAGCCGCCGGTTGTTGTCCAGCTGACCGGTTGCGGCCTGCACGCGGAGGTTGAACAGCTCCGCCTTGGCCTCCCGCAGCTTCGTGACCAGCTCCTCCTCGGAGAGCTCACGCAGCTCGGAGGCCTTAACGCCCGCTGCCATCAGGACTCACCCACTTCGCGCGTCACAATGCGGCACTTCATCGGGAGCTTGTGGATCGCGCGACGCATCGCCTCTCGCGCGATCTGCTCGTTCGGGAAGGACATCTCGAAGAGAATCCGCCCCGGCTTGACGTTGGAGACCCACCACTCGGGCGAGCCCTTACCGGAACCCATTCGGGTTTCCGCCGGCTTCTTGGTGAGGGCCTGGTCCGGGAAGATCGTGATCCAGACCTTGCCGCCACGCTTGATGTGACGGGTCATCGCGATACGCGCCGACTCGATCTGCCGGTTGGTCACGTACGCCGGCTCGAGAGCCTGGATCCCGAACTCGCCGAACACCACCCGGTTGCCGCCCTTGGACGCGCCGTGGCGGTCCGGGTGGTGCGGCTTGCGGAAGCCCTTCGGGGGCTTGCGCGGCATCAGCATCTGTCAGCCCTCCTGCTGCGTTTCTGCCGCGGCGGCGACGGCGGCGGGATCCACCGCGTCACCACTCGGCGTCTCGGCCTGCTGCGCGAGCGTGGTCGCGGCAGCCCGGCCGGCCTCGGTACCGCCGGCGGTCGTGCCGGACGAACCCGACCGACCACGGCGCGGCCGCTCGGGCCGGTCGCCACGGTCACGGCGCGGGCGGGACGGACCGGTCTCGGCCGGAGCCTCCCGGCCCGGGACCGCGTCGCCCTTGTAGATCCAGACCTTCACACCGATCCGGCCGAAGGTGGTACGGGCCTCGAAGAAGCCGTACTCGATGTTGGCCCGCAGCGTGTGCAGCGGAACCCGGCCCTCGCGGTAGAACTCCGTCCGGCTCATCTCGGCGCCGCCGAGGCGACCCGAGACCTGAACCCGAATGCCCTTGCAGACCGGGTTCTTCATGGCCGACTGCATCGCCTTGCGCATCGCCCGGCGGAAGCTGACCCGGCTGGACAGCTGCTCGGCCACGCCCTGCGCGACGAGCTGCGCGTCCGACTCGGGGTTCTTCACCTCGATGATGTTGAGCTGGACCTGCTTGCCGGTCAGCTTCTCGAGCCGGCCGCGGATCTTGTCGGCCTCCGCACCCTTACGGCCGATGACGATGCCCGGCCGGGCGGTGTGGATGTCGACGCGGACCCGGTCCCGGGTGCGCTCGATGTCGACCTTGGAGATCCCGGCGCGCTCGAGGCCCTGGGACATCATCCGGCGGATCTTGACGTCCTCGCCGATGTAGTCCTTGTAGAGCTTGTCCGCGAACCAGCGGGACTTCCAGTCGGTCGAGATACCGAGCCGGAACCCGTGCGGGTGAACCTTCTGACCCATTACTCCGCGCCCTCCGTGTTGCTCTGCGCCTCGGCCGGCGCGGCCTTCTTCGCCGGAGCCGTCTTCTTCGCGGCCTTACGCGGTGCGGCCGGCGCGACGGCCTCGACCGCCACCGTGATGTGGCAGGTGCGCTTGCGGATCCGGTACGCCCGGCCCTGCGCCCGCGGCTGGAACCGCTTCATGGTCGGGCCCTCGTCCACGAACGCCTCGCTGACGAGCAGCGCGTCGGGGTCCAGCCGCTCGTTGTTCTCCGCGTTGGCGATCGCGCTCGCGAGCACCTTGTACACCTGCTCGCTCGCAGCCTGCGGCGCGAACTGCAGCACCGTGAGCGCCTCCTTCGCGGGCAGGCCGCGGACGAGGTTGACCACCCGGCGCGCCTTCATCGGCGAGATGCGCACGTGCCGCGCAACCGCCCGCGCGCCCGGAAGCACCGGAGCGTCGCCCTTTCCTGGCATCGCTGTAACCCCTTGATCCTCTATCCGTATGCCCGCGGCGTCAGCGCCGACGGCTCTTCCGGTCGTCCTTCTCGTGACCCTTGAACGTACGGGTCAAAGCGAACTCGCCGAGCTTGTGCCCGACCATCGCCTCGGTTACGAACACCGGGACGTGCTTGCGCCCGTCGTGCACGGCGATCGTGTGCCCGAGCATCTCCGGGATGATCATCGAGCGCCGCGACCAGGTCTTGATGACGTTCTTGGTGCCCTTGTCGTTCTGCGTCTCCACCTTCTTCATCAGGTGGTCGTCTACGAACGGGCCCTTCTTCAGGCTGCGAGGCATAAGTCAGCTCTCCTGTTAGCCGCGCTTGCGGGTGGCGTAGCGACGGCGGACGATCAGCCGGTCACTCGGCTGGCCCTTACGGCGGGTGCGGCCCTCGGGCTTACCCTGCGGGTTGACCGGGTGGCGACCACCGGAGGTCTTACCCTCACCACCACCATGCGGGTGGTCGACGGGGTTCATGGCGACACCACGGACGGTCGGGCGCTTGCCCTTCCACCGCATACGGCCGGCCTTACCCCAGTTGATGTTCGACTGGTCGGCGTTGCCGATCTCGCCCACGCTCGCGCGGCAGCGCACGTCGACCCGCCGGATCTCACCGGACGGCATGCGCAGGGTCGCGTACGCGCCCTCCCGGCCGAGCAGCTGGATGCCGACGCCGGCCGAGCGGGCCAGCTTGGCGCCGCCACCCGGACGCAGCTCCACGTTGTGCACGGTCGTACCGACCGGGATGTTGCGCAGCGGCAGGTTGTTGCCCGGCTTGATGTCGGCGCTCGGACCCGACTCCACGGTGTCGCCCTGCTTCAGGTCCTTCGGCGCGATGATGTAGCGCTTCTCGCCGTCGGCGTAGTGCAGCAGCGCGATACGCGCGGTGCGGTTCGGGTCGTACTCGATGTGGGCGACCTTCGCCGGCACGCCGTCCTTGTCGACCCGCTTGAAGTCGATCAGACGGTACTGGCGCTTGTGCCCGCCACCGTGGTGCCGCGTGGTGATCCGGCCGTGGGCGTTGCGTCCGCCCTTCTTCGGCAGCGGAGCCAGCAGCGACTTCTCGGGCGTCGATCGGGTGATCTCGGCGAAGTCGGCGACGCTGGAGCCACGCCGGCCCGGCGTCGTCGGCTTGTACTTACGGATAGCCATTGTCTACACCCCTCAGCTGACCGGGCCGCCGAAGGCCTCGATACGGTCACCGTCAGCCAGCTTCACCATCGCCCGCTTGGTGTCCTTGCGCTTACCGAACCCGGTACGGGTGCGCTTGCGCTTGCCCTCGCGGTTGAGCGTGTTGACCGTCAGGACACGGACGTTGAAGATCTGCTGGATAGCGATCTTGATCTCGGTCTTGTTCGCGTCCGGGTGCACCAGGAAGGTGTACCAGTTGCGGTTCAGCTCGCTGTAGCTCTTCTCCGAGACGACCGGCGCCACGATGATGTCGCGCGGGTCGGCGATCGTGCTCACTTGCCACCCTCCTCGGTGGTCTCGGCGGGAACGCCCAGGAACTCGTCCAGCGCGTCCTTGGTGAAGACCACGTCGTCGGCCACCAACACGTCGTACGTGTTCAGCTGGCCGGCCTCGATCAGGTGCACCCGCGGCTCGTTGCGCAGCGACACCCAGTTCAGCTCGTCGGTGCTGCTCAGCACGACCAGGACCCGACGGGCCTCGGTCAGCTTCGCCAGGGTGGCCAGGGCCGCCTTGGTCGACGGCTTCTCGCCCGAGACGAACGCCTCGACGACGTGCACCTGCCCGGCGCGCGCCCGGTCGGAGAGGGCGCCACGCAGCGCGGCGGCCTTCATCTTCTTCGGGGTCCGCTGGCTGTAGTCGCGCGGCACGGGGCCGTGCACGACGCCACCGCCGGCGAACTGCGGCGCGCGGATCGAGCCCTGGCGGGCGCGACCGGTGCCCTTCTGCTTGTAGGGCTTCTTGCCGCCACCGGCGACCTCGCCGCGGGTCTTGGCCTTGTGCGTGCCCTGCCGGGCCGCCGCCAGCTGCGCCACCACGACCTGGTGCATCAGCGCGACGTTGGCCTGCACGTCGAAGATGTCGGCCGGCAGCTCGACCGAGCCGCTCTTCGCCCCTTCGACGTTGAGGACGTCAACGGTGCTCACTTGGCCACACCGCCCTTCTTCGCCTTGGTCTTGGCCGCCGTGCGGACCAGAACCACCGCGCCCTTGGGACCGGGGATGGCGCCACGGACGAGCAGCAGGTTGTTCTCGGTGTCGACCGCCTGGACGGTCAGGTTCTGGACGGTGTAGCGCACGCCACCCATCCGGCCCGCCATCCGGGTGCCCTTGAAGACACGACCCGGGGTGGCGCAGGCGCCGATCGAGCCGGGCGAGCGGTGCTTGCGCTCGACACCGTGGCTGGCGCGCAGACCGTGGAAGCCGTGCCGCTTCATCGGGCCGGCGTAACCCTTGCCCTTGGTCCGGCCGGTCACGTCGATCGACATGCCCGCCGGGAACTCCTCGACCGTGACCTCCTGGCCGAGCGAGTAGTCGGCGGCGTCGCTGGTGCGCAGCTCCACGATGTGCCGGCGCGGCGCGATGTCCGCCTTGGCGTAGTGCCCGCTGATCGGCTTCTTCACCTTGCGCGGGTCGATCGTGCCGTAAGCCAGCTGGACCGCCGAGTAACCGTCCTTGCCGGCGTCACGAATCTGGCTGATGACGCACGGGCCGGCCTCGACCACGGTCACGGGCACAACGCGGTTGTTGTCCCAGACCTGGGTCATGCCGAGCTTTGCGCCCAGGATCCCCTTAACTTGCCTGTCCATTTGTCCGGTCCCTACAGCTTGATCTCGATGTCGACGCCAGCCGGCAGGTCGAGGCGCATGAGCGAGTCGACCGTCTTGGGGGTCGGGTCGATGATGTCGATCAGCCGCTTGTGCGTACGCATCTCGAAGTGCTCGCGCGAGTCCTTGTACTTGTGCGGCGAGCGGATGACGCAGAAACGGTTGATCTCCGTGGGCAGCGGCACCGGGCCAGCGACCTGCGCCCCGGTACGCGTCACCGTCTCGACGATCTTCCGAGCCGAGGAGTCGACGACCTCGTGGTCATAGGCCTTGAGCCGGATGCGGATCTTCTGTCCCGCCATGGTGGCTTCTGTTCCTTCTCTCGATGCCGCTGTGTTGCGGGCACCTGTACCGGCTGGTACAGGTCCACTTCGCCGACCCCCGCGGTCGGGCGTGTCGCGCCCTCGGGCCAGGCTCCGCCCCGGGCTCCGGGGCGTTCCGACCACGCGGTGGGTCAAGGCGCCGATCGCGATATCGCGACCTGAACGCCGTGCGAGGGTGGCTGGCGGCGGACCGCCAACCACCCCGCGCTCGACTGTCTCGCCGTCCGGAGGTTCAGTTCAGCTGAACACGGACGGCCAACTGCCGTTACGCAACCTGACTAGTATGCCGCACGACCAGCGGGCGGTCTAATCGGGGTTACCTAGTTCACTTGATGATCTTGGTGACGAACCCGGCGCCGACGGTGCGGCCACCCTCGCGGATCGCGAACTTGAGGTTCTCCTCCATGGCGATGGGCTGGATCAGCTTCACCGCCATGGTGGTGTTGTCACCCGGCATGACCATCTCGGTGCCCTCGGGGAGCGTGACGACACCGGTGACGTCCGTGGTCCGGAAGTAGAACTGCGGACGGTAGTTCTGGAAGAACGGGGTGTGCCGGCCACCCTCCTCCTTGGAGAGGATGTAGACGGTCGCCTCGAACTCCGTGTGCGGGGTCGTCGTGCCCGGCTTGACGACCACCATGCCGCGCTCGACGTCCTCGCGCTTGATGCCACGCAGCAGCAGACCGACGTTCTCACCCGCGCGGGCCTCGTCGAGCAGCTTGCGGAACATCTCGATACCGGTGCAGACCGTCCGCTGCGACTTCTCGCGGATACCGACGATCTCCACCTCCTCGTTCGGCTTGAGCACGCCGCGCTCCGCGCGACCGGTGACGACGGTGCCACGACCGGTGATCGTGAAGACGTCCTCGATCGGCATCAGGAACGGCTTGTCGGTCTCGCGCTCCGGCTGCGGGATCGCGGTGTCGACCGCGGTCATCAGGTCCAGGAGCTTCTGGGTCCACTCGGGGTCGCCCTCGAGGGCCTTCAGCGCCGAGACCCGGACGACCGGCAGGTCGTCACCCGGGTACTCCTGCGAGGAGAGCAGCTCACGAACCTCGAGCTCGACGAGCTCCAGGAGCTCCTCGTCGTCGACCATGTCGCTCTTGTTGAGCGCCACGACGATGTACGGCACGCCGACCTGGCGGGCCAGCAGCACGTGCTCGCGGGTCTGCGGCATCGGGCCGTCGGTCGCCGCGACCACCAGGATCGCGCCGTCCATCTGCGCGGCACCGGTGATCATGTTCTTGATGTAGTCGGCGTGACCGGGGCAGTCGACGTGCGCGTAGTGACGCGCCTCGGTCTGGTACTCGACGTGCGCGATCGAGATCGTGATGCCGCGGGCCTTCTCCTCCGGCGCCTTGTCGATCTCGTCGAACGGCGTGTACGGGTTCAGGTCCGGGTACTGGTCGTGCAGGACCTTGGTGATGGCCGCCGTCAGCGTCGTCTTACCGTGGTCGATGTGACCAATGGTGCCGATGTTGACGTGCGGCTTAGTCCGCTCGAACTTCGCCTTCGCCACTGGTGTCCTCCTGTGGACTGTTTGGTTCGTACGCCCGGCGCGCCGTTCGGCGCTTAGGACTCTGTCGACAGCCTTTCCGGCCTTTCGGCCGGAGAGCTTTTCGTGGGTTCTGCGGCGATGAAGCCTACAGGCCCGGTCTCACGCAGCCCTACCGTGGTGGTCGCGGGCGGGGAGAACCCTCCCGCGACCACACACGGTCATCAGCTCAGGTGAGCGTCACTCACCCGTCGCCTTGGCGATGATCTCCTTGGCCACGTTGGTCGGAACCTCGGCGTAGGAGTCGAACTGCATGCTGTAGCTAGCCCGGCCCTGGGTCTTCGACCGCAGGTCGCCGACGTAGCCGAACATCTCCGACAACGGCACCAGGGCGCGGACGACGCGGGCACCGCCGCGCTCCTCCATCGCCTGGATGATGCCGCGGCGGGAGTTGAGGTCGCCGATGACGTCACCCATGTTCTCCTCAGGAGTGGTGACTTCAACGGCCATCATCGGCTCGAGCAGCGCCGGGTCGGCCTTGCGAGCCGCCTCCTTGAGCGCCATCGAACCAGCGATCTTGAACGCCATCTCGGACGAGTCGACCTCGTGGTACTGACCGTCCACCAGCGTCAGCTTGACACCCACCAGCGGGAAGCCGGCGAGGATGCCGTACTGCATCGCGTCCTGCGCACCCGCGTCCACCGAGGGGATGAACTCCCGGGGGATGCGGCCACCGGTGACGGCGTTCGCGAACTCGTAGGTCGGCGAGTCGTTGTCCAGCGGCAGCGGCTCCAGGCTGATGATGACCCGGGCGTACTGGCCGGAACCACCGGTCTGCTTCTTGTGGGTGTACTCGACCTTCTCCACCGTGCGGCGGATGGTCTCGCGGTACGCCACCTGCGGCTTACCGATGTTCGCCTCGACGTTGAACTCGCGGCGCATCCGGTCGACCAGGATGTCCAGGTGCAGCTCACCCATGCCGGAGATGACCGTCTGACCGGTCTCCTCGTCCAGCTTGACGCGGAAGGTCGGGTCCTCCTCGGCCAGCCGCTGGATGGCGGTGCTGAGCTTCTCCTGGTCGGCCTTGGTCTTCGGCTCGATGGCGACCTCGATGACCGGCTCCGGGAAGGTCATCGACTCGAGGATGACCGGGTTCGCCGGGTCGCAGAGGGTGTCACCAGTGGTGGTCTGCTTCAGACCCTGGACCGCGATGATGTCGCCAGCCTTGGCGGAGCTGCGCTCCTCCCGCTTGTTGGCGTGCATCTGGTAGATCTTGCCGATCCGCTCCTTGCGGTCCTTCGTGGAGTTGACCACCTGAGCGCCGGACTCGACCACACCGGAGTAGACCCGGACGTAGGTCAGCTTGCCGAGGTGCTTGTCGGTCTGGATCTTGAACGCCAGCGCGGAGAACGGCTCCGAGGTGGAGGGCTTCCGCTGCATCGGGGTCTCACCGTCGGTCGCGGTGCCCTCGATCGCCGGAACGTCCAGCGGCGACGGCAGGTAGTCGACCACGGCGTCCAGCATCGGCTGGATGCCCTTGTTCTTGAACGCCGAGCCGCAGAGCACCGGGTTGGCCTTGCCGGCGATGGTGGCCCGCCGGATGGCGGCCTTGATCTCCTCGACGGAGATCTCCTCGCCCTCCAGGTACCGCTCCATCACCGCGTCGTCGACGTCGGCCAGGGTCTCCATCAGCTTCTCGCGCCACTCGGCAGCGGCGTCCGCCAGCTCGGCCGGGATCTCCTCGACCGCGTAGTCCTCGCCCTTCTTGGTCTCCCCGCGCCAGGTGAGGGCGCGCATGCCGATCAGGTCGACGACGCCGATGTGCTCGGCCTCGGTCCCGATCGGGATCTGGAGCACCAGCGGGGTGGCGTTCAGCCGGTCGATCATCATCTGCACGCAGCGGAAGAAGTCGGCACCGGTCCGGTCGAGCTTGTTGACGAAGCACATCCGCGGGACGTTGTACTTGTCCGCCTGACGCCAGACGTTCTCGGTCTGCGGCTCCACGCCGGCGACGCCGTCGTACACGGCGACCGCACCGTCCAGCACCCGCAGCGACCGCTCCACCTCGACCGTGAAGTCGACGTGGCCGGGCGTGTCGATGATCTGGATCGTGTGGCCCTTCCACTCCGCCTTGGTGGCGGCGGAAGTGATGGTGATACCGCGCTCCTGCTCCTGCTCCATCCAGTCCATGACGGCAGCGCCCTCGTGGACCTCACCGATCTTGTACGTGATACCGGTGTAGAACAGGATTCGCTCGGTGGTAGTGGTCTTACCGGCATCGATGTGCGCCATGATGCCGATGTTGCGTACGTTGGCGAGCGCGTCTGCGGCGGCCACTTCAATCCCTACTTATCGTCGTCTCGACTCAACTGGTGGCGGTTCCGGCGCCCGGTGGGCGCCGGAACCAGGGTGTTACCAGCGGTAGTGCGCGAAGGCCTTGTTGGACTCGGCCATCTTGTGCGTGTCCTCGCGCCGCTTGACGGCGGCACCGAGGCCGTTGCTCGCGTCCAGCAGCTCGTTCATCAGCCGCTCGACCATGGTCTTCTCACGGCGGGCGCGCGAGTAGGTCACCAGCCAGCGCAGACCGAGGGTGGTCGCACGGGCGGGCCGGACCTCGACCGGAACCTGGTAGGTCGCGCCACCGACACGGCGGCTGCGGACCTCGAGGGTCGGCTTCACGTTGTCCATCGCCCGCTTGAGCGTCACGACGGGGTCGGTGCCGGACTTCTCGCGGCAGCCCTCCAGGGCCGCGTACACGATGCTCTCGGCGAGCTGACGCTTGCCGCGCAGCAGAATCTTGTTCACCAGCTGGGTGACCAGCGGCGAGTTGTACACCGGGTCAGCGACCAGCGGCCGCCGCGGAGCGGGTCCCTTACGCGGCATGTCAGCTCTTCTCCTTCTTCGCGCCGTAACGGCTACGCGCCTGCTTACGGTTACGAACGCCCTGGGTGTCCAGCGAGCCGCGGACGATCTTGTAACGCACGCCGGGGAGGTCCTTCACACGACCGCCACGGACGAGCACGATCGAGTGCTCCTGGAGGTTGTGCCCGACGCCCGGGATGTAGGCGGTCACCTCGATCTGGCTGCTGAGCTTGACACGAGCGACCTTGCGCAGCGCCGAGTTCGGCTTCTTCGGGGTGGTGGTGTACACGCGGGTGCACACGCCGCGCCGCTGGGGGGACCCCTTCAGCGCAGGGGTCTTCGTCTTGGTCGTCTTGGCCTGGCGGCCCTTTCGGACCAACTGCTGAATGGTGGGCACCGGGTTTCTCCGCTCCCTTCGGCCGCTGCGAGGCGACCGCGCCGTCTGCTCGTTAGCCGGCCTGATGGACGGCTCTCCTACCTTCCAACCGGGGCCACCTGGCGGGGTCCCAGCACCCGCGGTCGGGCGTGTCGCCCGGGTCGCGGTCCCGGCGTCCGGCGCTCGCGCGCTACCGGGTCTGTCACCGGCACGCGGGTCGCCCCGAGCCGGCTCTTTGGCTTGTTCCGTGCCACCGCTCGATCTCCGGAACACCGGCTCCAGCGCACGCACGAGTTGCCCGGGCTAGCCCGGGCACAAGAGGAAAGGGTACCTACCACAGCCGCCCAGGTCAAAACGGAGTGGTCCGTCGAACCACGCCACCGCGGCCGTCGGGGTCCGTCCCGCCTGTGCACCCCTGATGGGCACCTAACGCACACAAGTGTACCGGCTTCCCAGGCGTACGGCCCGCCAGCCCCGTGAGCCCACCATCACCCCACCGTCACCGGTCATCCCGATCCGGACAGCCGTGCCGGTCGCGGCACGGCCAGCACATCCGGTCGGCTTCCCCCGCCGCTCACCCCCGCGTCTGTGCACCGCCGTCCGGCTCGACCCGGTCCAAGCGGTGACACGGGTCACCCGCAGTGCGGAACGAATCCGCCTCGGGTGGGCTCCCGGTCCGCCGCCGTTCCCGGCCCTGGCGAAGAGCCAGGTTCTCCCCAGCGTCAGCTCAGCGAGAACAGCAGCGCCAGCCCCAGCCCGATCAGAGAGAGCACCAGTCCCGCCCCGCCACAACTGGCCCCGGAGACGGCCAGCCCCCGGCCGGTGAACCGTACGGCCGGCGGCGGTAGCGGCCGGCGGATCTGCCGCAGCGCGAGCATCCCGGCAGCGATCGCACCGGCCCCGGTGAGCACGCCGAGCAGGGCGAACGCACCGGCCGCCCAGACGCCCGTCCAGCTGCCCCCGGTCACCCCGAAGCAGATGACCAGGACCGACACCAGGATCGAGGCGATGCCCGCCACCAGCGCACCGACCGCCAGCCCGGAGGTGACCGGCGGTACCCCCAGGTGCACCACCCCGAACGGGGTGCCGGCCACCGGCTCCACCCGCTTCGGGGCCAGCGGCTGGGCATCGGTGGGCGGTGGCACGCGCGGAACCGGCGGAGCACCCCAGCTCGGCGCTCCTGGCGCGGCCCCGCTCGGCCCTCCCGGCGCACCCCACGGGCCGGGCCCGGCATGTGTCGGCGCACCCCAGGCGGCGGGACCGGGCGGGACGCCCGGGCCGGGCGAAACCGGCGCACCCCACGGGGGCAGCCCTCGACCGGGCGCACCCGCAGAACCCCAACCGGGCGCAGGCGCACCCCAACCGGGGGGCCCGGACGCACCACCCTGACATGGCGAGACGGGTGCACCCCAGCCCGGTTGCGCGGGCTGACCCTGCGACGGGGGCGCACCCCAACCGGGCTGCGCGGCCGGCGGACCCGAAGCCCAGGGGGACGCGGCGGGAGTCTGCGGCGAGTCGGCCGATGGTGCCACGGATCCGGCGTGCCCGGACGCATCGGCATCGTCCGGGCGGTCGGACGGCTGCGGATGGTCATCCGACGGGGGCCGCGCCGGTTCCGTCACGAGTGCCTCCTCCTTCGCTTCGGCCGTCACCGACGCGACGGACAGGAGCCAGGCTACCGCCGGGGCTGGCACCGACCGCCCCCGAGCGCGGACCCCTCCCCCGGATCAGTCGACGTTCGACGGGTAGTCGTGCCCGATCGGCGAGTGGGCCAGCCGGACCACCGCGATCACCACCAGTGCCACCAGGGCGACCGCCGCGAGCAGCAGCCCGGTCCAGGCCAACCGCTCCCCCCGCCGCAGCCACGTGGCGCCGGTGAGGAACCCACCCGAGGCGTACGCCTCACGGCGCGCCTGCCGGGAGAGTTGCAGCGCCACGGTGGCCGGCACGATCCCGCCGATGAAGAGGCCGGTCAGCGCGGCGATCAGTCCGAGCGCGAACACCGCCCGGGTCTTCGTGGCGCGGACCGGCTCAGGGTCGAGCGGATGGCGCGGCCCCTGTTGGGCGACGGGCACCTGCCCCGGCGCGGTGGTCATGGTCCCCATCATGCCCCGGTCGGCACGGCACCGTGACCCCAGCCGCCGGCCCGGCAGTTCCGGCCGGCCCTGCACATCGGAGGGTGTGGTGCGCTGCAGCAGGGTGAGCAGGGCGATTGGCGACGAGATCTTGGTAGGCGGTGACGAACTCGGTCAGTTCCGCCGCAGTGAGCTGGAAGAGGTGCGCCGGCCGGTGCCCGCCGCATACCCCTGGGGTGGGTAGGTGGGGGCGGACCAACCACGCCGGGTCGGCCGCCAGGGCCGGGCCCGCCCGCGTCCCCCACCGGCGTCCTCCATGAAGCCGTAGCGGGCGAGCCGGCGGAGGTGGAAGGAACAGGCCGTCGCGCTCTCCCCGATCAGCTCGCCGGCTTGGGTGGCTGTCAGGGGGGCACCACCAGAAAACGACGAGGCCCCCGGCGGATGCCGGGGGCCTCGTCGTGCGTGCTGTTTAGCGGTACGACCCGAAGTCGAAGTCGTCCAGCGGCACGGCCTGCCCGCTGGCCGGCCCGAATCCGTAGTCGGTCTCCGGGTAGCCGGTCATCGAGTAGACCTTGGCCTTCGCCTCCTCGGTCGGCTCGACCCGGACGTTGCGGTACTTGCTGATGCCCGTACCGGCCGGGATGAGCTTACCGATGATCACGTTCTCCTTGAGGCCGATCAGCGAGTCGCTGCGGGCGTGGATCGCCGCGTCCGTCAGCACCCGGGTGGTCTCCTGGAAGGAGGCCGCCGACAGCCAGGAGTCAGTGGCCAGCGAGGCCTTGGTGATACCCATCAGCACCGGGCGACCGGCGGCGGGCTCGCCACCCTCGCCGACGAGCCGGCGGTTCTCCGACTCGAAGAGCGCCCGGTCGACCAGCACACCCGGCAGGAACTCGGTCGAGCCTGAGTCGATGACCGTCACCCGCTTGAGCATCTGGCGGATGATGATCTCGATGTGCTTGTCGTGGATGAGCACACCCTGCGAGCGGTAGACCTCCTGGACCTCCTGGGTCAGGTGGACCTGGACCGCGCGCGGGCCGAGGATGCGCAGCAGCTCGTGCGGGTCGATGGTGCCCTCGGTGAGCTTCTCGCCGACCTCGACGTGGTCGCCGTCGTGGGCCCGCAGCTTGACCCGCTTCGAGATCTTGTCGTACACGATCTCGTCGCTGCCGTCGTCCGGGATCACGATGATCTTCCGCGACCGCTCGCCGTCCTCGATCCGGATCCGGCCCGGGGTGTCGGCGATGGGCGCCTTACCCTTCGGGACCCGAGCCTCGAAGATCTCCTGGACACGGGGCAGACCCTGGGTGATGTCCTCACCCGCGACACCACCGGTGTGGAAGGTACGCATCGTCAGCTGCGTACCCGGCTCACCGATGGACTGGGCGGCGATGATGCCGACGGCCTCACCGATGTCGACCGACTTACCGGTCGGCAGCGAGCGGCCGTAGCAGGCCGCGCAGACGCCCAGCTTCGACTCGCAGGTGAGCACGCTGCGCACCCGCACCGTCTCCACCCCGGCCGCGACGATCTTGTCGACGCCGATCGAGTTGATGTCCTGACCCCGCTCGGCGACGACGGTGCCGTCCGGCCCCTTGATGTCGTCGGCGAGGGTACGGGCGTGCACGCTGGTCTCGGCGTGCGTGTGCACGACCAGCTTGCCGTCGATCCGCTCGCCGATCTGCATCGGGATGGCCCGGTCGGTGCCGCAGTCCTCCTCGCGGATGATGACGTCCTGCGACACGTCCACCAGACGACGGGTCAGGTAACCCGAGTCGGCGGTACGCAGCGCGGTGTCGGCGAGACCCTTACGGGCACCGTGCGTGGAGATGAAGTACTCCAGCACGGAGAGACCCTCCCGGTACGACGCCTTGATGGGTCGCGGGATGATCTCACCCTTCGGGTTGGCCACCAGACCACGGATCGCCGCGATCTGCCGGAGCTGGAGCAGGTTACCGCGAGCACCCGAGTTGATCATCTTCCACAGCGGGTTCTCCTGCGGCAGCGCGGTGTCCATCTCCTTGGCGACCTCGTTGGTCGCCTTGGTCCAGATCTCGATGAGCTCGCCGCGACGCTCCTCGGCGGTCATCAGACCACGCTGGTACTGCTTGTCGATCCGGTCGGCTTCCTTCTCGTACCGCTCCAGGATCTCCGCCTTGCGCGGCGGAGCGATGACGTCCTCCATGCCGATCGTCACGCCGGACCAGGTGGCCCAGTGGAAACCGGCCTCCTTGAGCCCGTCGAGGGTGGCCGCGAGGGCCACCTTCGGGAAGCGCTCGGCGAGGTCGTTGACGATCGCGGAGAGCTGGCCCTTGCGGATCTCGTAGTTCACGAAGCGGTAGCCCGGGGGCAGCGTCTCGTTGAACAGGACCCGGCCGAGCGTGGTCTCCACGGTCACGGTCTCGCCCTCGGACCAGCCCTCGGGCGCGACCCACGGCTCGGCGCCGGCGCCGTTGTCGACCCCGACGATGCCCCGCAGCCGGATCTTCACCGGAGCCTGCAGGTGCAGCTCGCCGTTGTCGTACGCCATCCGCGCCTCGGCGTCCGAGCTGAATGCCCGGCCCGCACCCTTCTCATCGGTGGTGAGGTGGGTGAGGTGGTAGAGACCGATGACCATGTCCTGGGTGGGCATGGTGACCGGCTTGCCGTCGGCCGGCTTGAGGATGTTGTTCGACGACAGCATGAGGATCCGCGCCTCGGCCTGGGCCTCGGCGGACAGCGGCACGTGGACCGCCATCTGGTCACCGTCGAAGTCGGCGTTGAACGCGGTGCAGACCAGCGGGTGGATCTGGATGGCCTTACCCTCGACCAGCTGCGGCTCGAAGGCCTGGATGCCCAGCCGGTGCAGGGTGGGCGCCCGGTTGAGCAGCACCGGGTGCTCGCCGATGACCTCTTCCAGCACGTCCCACACGACCGGGCGCTGCCGCTCGACCATCCGCTTGGCGGACTTGATGTTCTGCGCGTGGTTGAGGTCCACCAGCCGCTTCATCACGAACGGCTTGAACAGCTCCAGGGCCATCTGCTTGGGCAGACCGCACTGGTGCAACTTGAGCTTCGGGCCGACCACGATGACCGAACGGCCGGAGTAGTCGACGCGCTTGCCCAGCAGGTTCTGGCGGAACCGGCCCTGCTTGCCCTTGAGCATGTCGGACAGCGACTTCAGCGGGCGGTTACCCGGGCCGGTGACCGGCCGGCCGCGGCGGCCGTTGTCGAACAGCGCGTCGACGGCCTCCTGCAGCATCCGCTTCTCGTTGTTGACGATGATCTCGGGCGCGCCGAGGTCGATCAGCCGCTTGAGGCGGTTGTTCCGGTTGATCACCCGGCGGTACAGGTCGTTCAGGTCGGAGGTCGCGAAGCGGCCACCGTCCAGCTGCACCATCGGACGCAGGTCCGGCGGGATGACCGGCACGCAGTCCAGCACCATGCCGAGCGGCGAGTTGCGGGTGTTCAGGAACGCCGAAACGACCTTGAGTCGCTTGAGCGCCCGGATCTTCCGCTGGCCCTTGCCGGTACGGATGGTCTCGCGGAGGTTCTCCGCCTCGGCGTCGAGGTCCATGTTCTGCACCAGGGCCTTGATCGCCTCGGCGCCCATGGCACCCGTGAAGTACTCGCCGAACCGGTCCCGCAGCTCGCGGTAGAGCAGCTCGTCGGTGACCAGCTGCTTCGGCTCGAGCTTGCGGAAGGTGTCCAGCACCTCGTCGAGGCGGTCGATCTCGCGCTGGGCCCGGTCGCGGATCTGGCGCATCTCGCGCTCTCCGCCCTCCTTGACCTTGCGCCGGACGTCCGCCTTGGCACCCTCGGCCTCCAGCTCGGCCAGGTCGGCCTCGAGCTTGGCGGCCCGCTTCTCGATCTCCGAGTCACGGCTGTTCTCGGACTGCCGCTTCTCGGCCAGGATCTCGTTCTCGATCGTCGAGAGGTCACGGTGACGCGCCTCGGTGTCCACGCTCGTCACGACGTACGAGGCGAAGTAGATGATCTTCTCGAGATCCTTGGGGGCGAGGTCCAGCAGGTAGCCCAGCCGGCTCGGCACGCCCTTGAAGTACCAGATGTGAGTGACCGGAGCGGCCAGCTCGATGTGGCCCATCCGCTCACGGCGAACCTTGGACCGGGTCACCTCGACGCCGCAGCGCTCGCAGATGATGCCCTTGAACCGGACCCGCTTGTACTTACCGCAGTAGCACTCCCAGTCCCGCTGCGGACCGAAGATCTTCTCGCAGAAGAGCCCGTCCTTCTCCGGCTTCAGGGTGCGGTAGTTGATCGTCTCCGGCTTCTTGACCTCGCCGTGCGACCACTGACGGATGTCGTCGGCAGTCGCCAGCCCAATTCGCAACTCGTCGAAAAAGTTGACGTCGAGCACGTTATATATCCCTCACACGTCGCTTGTTGCGCCAGCAGCTCACCGGGGTCGGGTCCCGGGGGCGGTCGCCCGCCCCCGGGACCTCGACGTCACACTTCCTCGACGGAACTCGGCTCGCGCCGGGACAGGTCGATGCCCAGCTCCTCAGCGGCCCGGAACACCTCGTCGTCGGTCTCGCGCATCTCCAGGGCCACGCCGTCGCTGGAGAGCACCTCGACATTGAGGCAGAGCGACTGCAGCTCCTTGAGCAGCACCTTGAACGACTCCGGGATGCCCGGCTCCGGGATGTTCTCGCCCTTGACGATGGCCTCGTAGACCTTCACCCGGCCGAGAACGTCGTCGGACTTGATCGTCAGCAGCTCCTGCAGGGCGTACGCGGCACCGTAGGCCTGCATCGCCCAGCACTCCATCTCACCGAAGCGCTGGCCACCGAACTGCGCCTTACCACCCAGCGGCTGCTGCGTGATCATCGAGTACGGACCGGTCGACCGAGCGTGGATCTTGTCGTCGACCAGGTGGTTGAGCTTCAGGATGTAGACGTAGCCGACCGCGATCGCGTCCGGGATCGGCTCGCCGGAACGACCGTCGAAGAGCCGCGCCTTGCCGCTGCGGCCGATCAGCTGCTTGCCGTCCCGGTTGGGCAGGGTCGACTCGAGCAGACCGGAGATCTCCTCCTCGCGGGCACCGTCGAAGACCGGGGTGGCCACGTTGGTGTCCGGCTCGGACTCGTCAGCGCCGATCGCCTTGAGCTGGCGCTTCCACTCCTCGTCCTCGCCCTCGACCTTCCAGCCGGTCTTGGCCACCCAGCCGAGGTGCGTCTCCAGCACCTGGCCGATGTTCATCCGGCTCGGCACACCGAGCGGGTTGAGCACGATGTCGACCGGGGTGCCGTCCTCGAGGAACGGCATGTCCTCGATCGGGAGGATCTTGGAGATGACGCCCTTGTTGCCGTGACGGCCGGCGAGCTTGTCGCCGTCCTGGATCTTCCGCTTCTGGGCGACGTAGACCCGGACCAGCTCGTTGACGCCCGGGGGCAGCTCGTCGCCGTCCTCCCGGGAGAAGGTACGCACGCCGATGACCGTGCCGGTCTCACCGTGCGGCACCTTCAGCGAGGTGTCCCGAACCTCACGCGCCTTCTCACCGAAGATCGCGCGGAGCAGCCGCTCCTCCGGGGTCAGCTCGGTCTCACCCTTCGGAGTGACCTTGCCGACCAGGATGTCGCCGGGGACGACCTCGGCGCCGATCCGGATGATGCCGCGCTCGTCGAGGTCGGCGAGCATCTCCTCGCTGACGTTCGGGATGTCGCGGGTGATCTCCTCCGGGCCGAGCTTGGTGTCCCGGGCGTCGACCTCGTGCTCCTCGATGTGGATCGAGGTGAGCACGTCCTGCTGCACGAGACGCTGCGACAGGATGATCGCGTCCTCGTAGTTGTGGCCCTCCCAGGTCATGAACGCCACGAGCAGGTTGCGCCCGAGCGCCATCTCGCCCTCGTCGGTGCACGGACCGTCGGCGATGACCTGGCCGGCCTCGACGCGGTCGCCCTCGAAGACCACCGGCTTCTGGTTCACGCAGGAGCCGGCGTTGGAGCGGCGGAACTTGTGCAGCAGGTACGTCCGGCGGTGGCCGTCGTCCTGGTGGACGGTGATGTAGTCGGCGCAGAGGTCCTCGATCACGCCACCGACCTCGGCGACCACCACGTCACCGGCGTCGACGGCGGCCCGGTACTCCATGCCCGTACCGACCAGCGGCGACTCGGCCTTGACCAGCGGCACCGCCTGGCGCTGCATGTTCGCGCCCATGAGCGCGCGGTTGGCGTCGTCGTGCTCGAGGAACGGGATCATCGCCGTCGCGACCGAGACCATCTGCCGCGGCGAGACGTCCATGTAGTCCACGGCGCCCGGCGCGACGTCCTCGGTCTCGCCGCCCTTACGGCGAACCAGGACGCGGTCCTCGGCGAAGGAACCGTCGGCCTTCAGCGGCGCGTTGGCCTGCGCCTTGACGTACCGGTCCTCCTCGTCCGCGGTCAGGTAGTCGACCTGGTCGGTGACCCGACCGTCGACGACCTTCCGGTACGGCGTCTCGATGAAGCCGAACGGGTTGACCCGGGCGAAGGTGGAGAGCGCGCCGATCAGACCGATGTTCGGGCCTTCCGGCGTCTCGATCGGGCACATCCGGCCGTAGTGGGACGGGTGCACGTCACGGACCTCGAAGCCGGCCCGCTCCCGGGACAGACCACCCGGGCCGAGCGCGCTCAGCCGGCGCCGGTGGGTCAGGCCCGCCAGCGGGTTGGTCTGGTCCATGAACTGGGACAGCTGCGACGTACCGAAGAACTCCTTGATCGCCGCCACGACCGGGCGGATGTTGATCAGGGTCTGCGGCGTGATCGCCTCGACGTCCTGGGTGGTCATCCGCTCGCGGACGACCCGCTCCATGCGGGACAGGCCGACCCGAACCTGGTTCTGGATCAGCTCGCCGACCGTACGCAGACGCCGGTTGCCGAAGTGGTCGATGTCGTCGGCCTCGTAGCTGTCCTCACCGGCGTGCAGCCGGCAGAGGTACTCCACGGTGGCGACGATGTCGTCCTCGGTCAGCGTGCCGGTGGTGATCGGCACGTCGATCTCGAGCTTCTTGTTGAACTTGTACCGCCCGACCTTGGCCAGGTCGTACCGCTTCGGGTTGAAGAAGAGGTTGTCGAGCAGCGTCTGCGCGTTCTCACGCGTCGGCGGCTCGCCAGGGCGGAGCTTGCGGTAGATGTCGAGCAGCGCCTCGTCCTGGCTGGCGATGTGGTCCTTCTCGAGCGTGGTCATCATCAGCTCGGACCAGCCGAACCGCTCACGGATCTGCTCGTTCGACCATCCGATGGCCTTGAGCAGGACCGTGACGGCCTGCCGGCGCTTACGGTCGATACGGACGCCGACCGTGTCGCGCTTGTCGATGTCGAACTCCAGCCAGGCACCCCGGCTCGGGATGACCTTGACGCTGGAGAGGTCGCGGTCGGAGGTCTTGTCCGGCTGCTTGTCGAAGTACACGCCCGGGGACCGGACGAGCTGGCTCACCACGACACGCTCGGTGCCGTTGATGATGAAGGTGCCCTTCGGCGTCATCATCGGGAAGTCACCCATGAACACCGTCTGGCTCTTGATCTCGCCAGTGGTGTTGTTGGTGAACTCCGCCGTCACGAAGAGCGGGGCGCAGTAGGTGAGGTCCTTCTCCTTGCACTCCTCGATCGAGGCCTTGACCTCGTCGAAGCGCGGAGCGGAGAAGGAGAGCGACATGGTGCCGGAGAAGTCCTCAATGGGACTGATCTCGTCGAGGATCTCCGCGAGACCCGAGCGTGCGTGCGGGTCGTCCGACGACCGGCCCTGCCAAGCCTCGTTGCCGACCAGCCAGTCGAAGGACTCGGTCTGGATGGCGAGGAGGTTGGGGACCTCGAGGTGTTCGGTGATCCTGCCGAACGAAACTCGGCGGGGAGCGAATGCGCTCGACGTACGACTGGTCTTCGCAGGGCGGGAAGCTGCCAAGATGCGTCCTTCCGAGGACCGGTGCTGCAGAACGGCTGATACGCGTGCACTCCAATGACCCCACCAGAAATATCCGCAAACGGACATTTCCGAGCAGGGGTCAAGTCGGAAGGCAGCGCAAACTAGCAGTGTAGCCGAGAGGCTAACCGCTGTCCAGCCCACTCCGGCAGGTCATTGCGGAACGTGCTCCGGGACCCCCGGAAACCGGGTGAACCGGGCCGCTCGGAACGCAATGTCCCTGCCGGGCCGCTCGGGTGCCGCGGCCGATGATGCTGCCGCTTCGTTACCCGACTGGTGGCCGTCGCAAGCGCGGAAGGTCTTGCTGGTGTCAGCGTGCCTGGCGGCCCGGGGCCGCGTCAAGGGGCCGCCCTCCGGCTCGCCGTGTCTTTCCCGCCGGCCCGCCGGAGCAGCCCGCCACCACCGCGCCACACCGTACGGACGGACGCCCTGCTCAACCCGCTGGTGGCGGGGCGACCAACGCGACGGGCGGCGACCCGATGTCGGATCGCCGCCCGCCGCTGCGCGATATGTGCCCCGGCTCACGTGAACCGGACGCGCGAGGTGGTGCTCAGGTCACTTGAGGGTGACCTTGGCGCCCTCACCCTCGAGCTTGGCCTTGGCCTTCTCGGCGGTCTCCTTGTTGACCTTCTCCAGGACCGGCTTCGGCGCGCCCTCGACCAGGTCCTTGGCCTCCTTGAGGCCCAGGCCGGTCAGCTCACGCACGACCTTGATGACCTGGATCTTCTTGCCACCGTCGGCGTCGAGGATGACGTCGAACTCGTCCTTCTCCGGCTCGGCCTCGGCGGCGGCGCCGCCCTGGGCCGGCACACCAGCGGCCATCGCGACCGGAGCGGCGGCGGTGACCTCGAAGGTCTCCTCGAACTGCTTCACGAACTCGGAGAGCTCGATCAGCGTCATCTCCTTGAACGCGTCGAGCAGCTCGTCGGTGCTGAGCTTCGCCATGTCTGGCGTCCTTTCCTGAAAGTTTTATCTGAAGACGTGGTGCGCCGGGAGGCCTCAGGCCGCCTCGGCGCCTTCCTTCTCGCGCTTGTCCTGCAGGGCGGCCGCCAGACGCGCAGTCTGGGCGAGCGGGGCCTGGAACAGGGCCGCGGCCTTGCTCAGGTTGCCCTTCATCGCGCCAGCCAGCTTCGCCAGCAGCACCTCACGGGACTCCAGGTCGGCGAGCTTCGTGACCTCGGCCGCGGAAATGGCCTTGCCCTCGAAGACGCCGCCCTTGATGACGAGCTTCGGGTTGGCCTTCGCGAAATCGCGAAGCCCCTTCGCCGCCTCGACGACGTCGCCCGAAACGAAAGTCAGCGCGGTAGGACCGGTGAACAGCTCGTCGAGCCCGGAGATACCCGCGTCGGCCGCGGCACGCTTGGCCAGCGTGTTCTTCGCGACCGTGTAGCTGGTCTCCTTGCCGAGCGAGCGCCGCAGCTGGGTGAGCTGGGAAACCGTCAGACCGCGGTACTCGGTCAGCACCGTGGCACCCGCGTTGCGGAAGCTCTCGGTCAGCTCGGCGACGGCCGTGGCCTTGTCGGCCCGGATCGGCTTGTCCGCCATGTCCCTCCTCTCTCGTTGCTCGAGGCTGGTCGCCGTCGGGAGCAGGTGCTCGCGACGGCGGCTCAGGAAACGCGACAACGAGAAAAGCCCCGGCGCAGGGCGCACGGGGCGAGGGCCGGCGAACGCGGGCACGGTCGGCGGGCCGTGCTGCACTGCCGTCTTTCGCTTGCCGCCCTACGCGGGTCGCCCGTCATCGCGGGACCTTCGACCGTGCCGAGGCACGGTGACCAGCGGTCTCTGGGTGGAACTTCGTCGCAAGGTTACGCGACACGCGGCGCGAGCAGCAAATCACCCGGCACATGTGTGCCAGGTCACGTCCTCGCCCGGTGGAAACCCGATCGCGCCGGTACCGTCCCTGCCGGCGCCGGCGCACAGCCACCGTTCAGGCCCGCGACCGGCGCCACCACAGGTAGCCGGCCAGGGCGACGGCGCTCCAAACCACCGCCCAGCAGGTGAGCAGCGTAATCGTCGGCGCCGCGACCGCTCCGGTCGTGGCCCGGGCGGTGGCCATGATCGGCGGCATCAGCCAGGGCACCGCCGAGCCGCTCAGGCCGAGCACGATCGTGCCGACCCCGCCGAGGACCAGCACGGCGACGCCGTACCCGGCGCTGCCCGTACAGGCCCGGCTGGCGAGCGCACCGAGCAGCACCGCCGGGGGTACGGCCAGCAGGTGCGCCCAGAGCCCCAGGGCGACGCCGAGACCCACGGACGGCCCACCCGGCTCGACCACCGTGGTGACCCCGCCGACCAGCCACGGGAAGGCCAGGGCGACGACGACCGTGCCGAGCCCCGCCACGACGGCGGCGAGCAACCCGGCCAACCGCTCCCGCGGCACCCCGACCACCACCTGCGCGAGGCGGCGCTGCCCGTCCGGCTCCACGTCCAGCAACAGTTTGGTCTGCCATGCCAGCAGCGGGAAGAGGACCACCGCCGAGACGCCGTACGCCTCCGCCGGCTGGGCCCGGCCGCCGCCGTAGAGGATGCCGAGGGCCACGAGACCGGCGAGCAGCGGCGCCACCGCCCGCCCGGTACGCAGGAAGCCGGCCAGCCGGAGCCGGACCAGCGCGGTCATCGGGCGACCTGCCCGTCCGGGTCGGCCGACCCGACCGGGGCGGCGATCGGCTCCGGCTCGGCGGCGTCCGGCTGCTCCGGGCCCGACGACGACACTCCGCCGGCGATCCCGAACCGATCGGACGCCCCGGGCGGGTGCTCGGAGCCGGAACGGACCTCGGAGCGTACGGCGCGCACCTGATGGCCCTCGGCCCGCAGCCGGGCGACGGTGCCGGCGACCCGCGCGGCGGGCACCGCGATCTCGACCACCGCGTACGCCTGGCTCTCTGTCGGCGTCTCCTCGCTCACCACCCCGTCGGCGACCACCCATCGGCGCGCGCCGGGCAGCCGGACGGTCTCCCCGCGGTGGTCGCTGACCAGCACCGATCCCCCACCGGTAAGCACCTCGTCGATCACCTCGGGGACCAGTTCGCGGGAGGCGGCGTCCAGCCCCTCCCAGGGCTCGTCGAGCACGAGCAGCCCCGGCCGGCGGAGCATGGCCTGGGCCAGGCCGACCTTCTGGGCCGTCCCCTTCGACAGCTCAGGCAGCCGGACCTGGCGGAACCGGGTGAGACCGAGACGCTCGGTCCAGTCGTCCACCGCGCGCCTCGCCTCGGCCTTCGTCAGGCCGGCCATCGTGCCCATCGCGGCCAGGTAGTGCTCGACGTTGAACGGCTGGTCGGCGGGGAAGCGTTCCGGAACCCAGCCCACTCGGGTCGGACGCTCGACGACCCGCCCCCGCCCCGGACGCAGCACGCCGGCCGCCACCTGGAGGAGGGTCGACTTGCCGACCCCGTTGCGGCCCTGCACGACCGCCGCCTCCCCCGCGTCGACGGCCACGTCGGCGCCCCGCAACACCCATGGCCCCCGCCGGTGGTACCGGAGCCAGACGTTCTCCAGTCGCATGTCGACGAGCCTGCCACATCGGAAACGCGAAGGGGCGCCGCCACATTCGTGGCGACGCCCCTTACGGTCGGTGGACTCAGGCCTCGGCCGAGCCCTCCTGGAGGTTCTTCACCACGTTCGGGTCGACCGGGACACCCGGACCCATCGTGGTGGTGAGGACGACCTTCTTGAGGTACTTGCCCTTGGCCGCGGACGGCTTGGCCCGCAGCACCTCGTCCAGCACCGCCGCGTAGTTGTCGACCAGCTGCGCCTCGCTGAACGAGGCCTTGCCGATGATCAGGTGCAGGTTCGAGTGCTTGTCCACCCGGAACGTGATCTTGCCGCCCTTGATGTCCTGGACCGCCTTGGTGACGTCCATCGTCACCGTGCCGGTCTTCGGGTTCGGCATGAGGCCGCGCGGGCCCAGGATCCGCGCGATCCGACCGATCTTGGCCATCTGGTCCGGCGTGGCGATCGCCGCGTCGAAGTCGAGCCAGCCCTCCTGAATCCGGGCGACCAGCTCGTCGGTGCCCACCTCGTCGGCACCCGCCGCGGCGGCCTCCTCGGCCTTCGCGCCGGCAGCGAAGACGATCACGCGGGCGGTCTTACCGGTGCCGTGCGGCAGGTTGACCGTGCCACGGACCATCTGGTCCGCCTTGCGGGGGTCGACGCCGAGGCGCATCGCGACCTCGACCGTGGCGTCGAACTTGACGTTGGTGGTGTCCTTGGCCAGCTTCACGGCCTCGGCGGGGGTGTAGAGCTTGGACCGGTCGATGACCTCGGCGGCCTTGCGGTAGCTCTTGCTGCGCTGCATGTTCTGGTTACTCCTGTGGTCTCTGGCGGGCCGCTTCCGCGCGCCCTCCCACGATCCGTACGGGTCGGTGCTGGCGAGATCAGTCGCTGACGGTGATGCCCATGGAGCGGGCGGTACCGGCGATGATCCGCTCGGCGTGGTCGAGGTCGTTCGCGTTGAGGTCGGCCATCTTCCGCTCGGCGATCTCGCGCACCTGGGCGCGGCTGACCGAGCCGACCTTCTGCGTGTGCGGGACGCCCGAGCCCTTCTGCACACCGGCGGCCTTGATCAGCAGCCGGGCGGCGGGCGGGGTCTTCAGCACGAAGGTGAAGGACCGGTCCTCGTACACGCTGATCTCGGCGGGGACGATGTCGCCCCGCTGCGACTCGGTCTGCGCGTTGTAGGACTTGCAGAACTCCATGATGTTCACGCCGTGCTGGCCGAGCGCGGGGCCGACCGGCGGCGCCGGGGTGGCCTGGCCCGCCGGCAGCTGAAGCGTGAACGTCTTGACGAGCTTCTTCTTCGGAGGCATGTCTCTTCCTGGGGCTTGACTGGGATTGGTGCTCATCGGCACCGCCCTGCGGGCGCGCACGGTCAGCGCGGCGCGAGGCAGCGACATTCAAGGGTAGCGCAGCCCCTGCTCCAGCCGTACGGCGAGGTCGAGCAGGAACGGCCACGCCGGCGGCGGGACGCTTCCCACCGCCGGCAACCGGAATCAGATCTTGGCGACCTGGTTGAAGTTCAGCTCGACCGGCGTCTCCCGGCCGAAGATCGACACCAGCACCTTGAGCTTCTGCTGGTCGGCGTTGATCTCACTGATCGTCGCCGGCAGCGACGCGAAGGCGCCGTCGGTGACGGTGACGGAGTCGCCGACCTCGAAGTCGAGAACCTTGATCTCGGGCTTCGCCTTCTTCTGCTCGGTCTCGACCGCCGGAGCCAGCCACTTGAGCACCTCGTCGAGGGAGAGCGGCGCCGGCCGGTCGGCCCGGTCGGTGGCACCGACGAAACCGGTCACCCCGGGCGTGTTGCGCACGCACGAGTACGACTCGGCGGTCAGCTCCATCCGAACCAGGATGTAGCCCGGGAAGACCTTCGCCTGAACCTGGGACCGCTTGCCGTTCTTGACCTCGACCTCTTCCCGGGTCGGCACCTCGACCTGGTAGATGAAGTCCTCCATGTCGAGGCTGGTGATCCGGGTCTCGAGGTTGGTCTTGACCTTGTTCTCGTAGCCGGCGTAGGAGTGCACCACGTACCAGTCGCCCGGCGCGTAGCGCAGCTTCTGGCGCAGCTCGGCGACCGGGTCGAACTCCTCGTCCGACGGCGCCTCGGTGGTCGGGATTTCCGGCTCGCTGGCGGCCTCGACCGACTCGTCGTTCGCCGCCGTCGCCACCGTGGACTGCTCGTCCGCGGGACCGGCGGTCTCGTCGTACTCAGGCACGCTCGCTCACTTCCGTCACTATCGGCTGGTACAGCCGGTCAGCTGGGGTTGCCGAAGACCCACAGCACGCCCTTGGCGAAGCCGTAGTCCAGGACACCCACGATCGTCAACATCACCGCGACGAAGGTGACAACGACGGCCGTGTAGGTCAGCAACTCCTTGCGGGTCGGCCAGATGACCTTACGCAGTTCGGCCACGACCTCGCGGAAGAACCGGGCGATGCGGCCGAACAGGCCCACCCGGTCGGTCTCGGTCCGGGTCTTCGGCCGGCTGTCGGCCGACTCGGCCTTCGCGCGGGACCGCGTCGCGGTGCCGCCGCGGGAAACCGGCTCGTCCGCGTCGGTGGCGTCGTCGCCGGCAACGTCGTCGACGGTCTCGTCGTTCAGACGATCGTCGCCGGCATCCTCGCCGCGCCGCTTGCTCTCGGCCACTTCGCCCTCCGCGGGATCTCGGGTTCGCACGCCGGGCGGCGTGCGCGGCGCTGGTCACGCCGGCTGGGCCCAACCGTCCCGCGACGGGCCGCGGCCGGCGGATCGACCGGTGGCCCGATGCCTCCGAACCACCCCGCCGATGCCACCACCACGGGCCGGACGCCGCCTTCACACGGCGGCGCGACCCACGGGAACGGTCAGGCCTGAGGCGCAGGGGTGACAGGACTTGAACCTGCAGCCTGCGGTTTTGGAGACCGCTGCTCTGCCAATTGAGCTACACCCCTGTGCGGCAACGCTCACCCCACTCGGCCCAGGACGGGTCGAGCAGGGGTCACTTGCCCCACGGCGGACCAGTGTACGGGTAGGTGGCCGACTTTCCCAACCGGTCCACCCATCGCGCGTCCGCGCCCCAGGTCGGCGCCCTGTGAACGCCGGGTCAGCGGGACGTCCGGACGGTCGCCCGGGCCTGGGAGAGAACCTTGTCGCCGAGACAGGTGGCCGTGATGTCCAGCCGGGTAAGCCCGTCCTCGGTGACCTCGCGTACCACGGCCGTCACCTCGATCTCGGTGCCCTCGTCGTCGTCGGGCACCACGACGGGCCGGGTGAACCGGACCCCGTAGTCGACCACCGCGTCCGCCGCACCGGCCCACTCCGCCACGGCCCGGCCGACCAGGGCCATGGTGAACATGCCGTGCGCGATGACGCCGGGCAGCCCGACCTTGGTGGCGATCCGGTCGCTCCAGTGGATCGGGTTGAAGTCGCCCGAGGCGCCGGCGTAGCGGACCAGGTCCGCGCGGGTCACCCGGAACGTCCTGGCTGGCAGCTCCATGTCAGGCCTCCCCACGTACGACGAGCTTGGACCAGACCGCGACGACCGGCTCGCCGGCGACGGTGGTGATGTCGGTGCGGGTGGTCAGAAAGCCGTGCCCGCCGCGGTTGGTGATGTCCTCGATGGTGCTCACACAGATCAGCTCGTCTCCGGCCACCACCGGCCGGGTGTACGCGAACCTCTGATCGCCGTGCACGACGCGGCTGTAGTCGACGCCCACCGCAGGGTCCTCGACGATCTGCTGGGTGGCGGCCATCGTCACAACGAAGGGAAAGGTGGGCGGGGCCACCACGTCGGGGTGGCCGAGCGCACGAGCAGCCTCGGGGTCGTGATGGGCCGGGTCGGTCGCACCGATGGCCGTGGCGAACTCGCGGATCTTCTCTCGGCCCACCTGGTAGGGGGCGGTCGGCGGGTACGTACGGCCGACGTAGGACGGGTCCAGGGACATGCCGCGAACCTACACGTAAAGCCCGATCGCCGACCCGAGCGGTCAGCGACGGCAGATGCCGCGCCGGCCGGTCAGATCGGCGATCGGGTGGAGCTTCAAGCGGCCGGACGGAGCCGGCCCTAGGTCAGCGGGTCTCGCGGTGGACCGTGTGCCGACCGTCCCGGGGGCAGAACTTCTTCAGCTCGATGCGGTCCGGGTCGTTACGGCGGTTCTTGCGCGTGATGTAGTTGCGCTCCTTGCACTCCACACACGCCAAAGTGATCTTCGGCCGGACATCGGTCGCCTTCGCCACGGCGGAGTGCCTTCCTCGCTACGGTTACAACTACGACGCAACAGCGTACGCGCTGCTGACGCGGACATGCAAAGCGGGCGCCTGTGGCGCCCTTCTCACTGACCACCGGGAACACGCCCGGAGGACGAGAGTAGCGGTGGCCGGACTTGAACCGGCGACACAGCGATTATGAGCCGCTTGCTCTGCCATCTGAGCTACACCGCCGCGGTGGGTCAAGCGACCCCAGAGCCCCCTTACGGAATCGAACCGTAGACCTTCTCCTTACCATGGAGACGCTCTGCCGACTGAGCTAAGGGGGCCTGCGCGATCTCCCCGTGGGGCCGCGCAGAGGTAAGACTACACGGCCCGACCCGACACGGGAAATCGGATCCCCCCGGGCGAAGTTTCCGCAGGTCAGGGCACGGCACGCAGCCGGGGAAGCTCGCCGCTGGTGATCGTCTCCGGGTCGACCTGCGCCCCGAACCACGCCTCCAGCCGCTCGTACGGCAGCGGGCGGCTGAACAGGAAGCCCTGCCCGATCTCACACCCGATGTCCTGCAGCAGCTCCAAGGTCAACTCGCTCTCCACGCCCTCGGCCACCACCGCCAGGCCGAACTGCTGCGAGAGGGTGACCACCGCGTTGACGATCGCCAGGTCCCCCGGGTCGGTCGCCATGCCCTGCACGAACGAGCGGTCCACCTTCACCTCGTGCACCGGCAGCCGGCGCAGGTGCGCGAGGGACGAGTCGCCCGTGCCGAAGTCGTCCACCGACAGCCGGACGCCCAGATCGCGGAGCCGGCGGAGGGTCGGAATGGGGCGTTCGGTGCCGTCGAGCACCCCTGCCTCGGTGATCTCCAGGGTGAGCCGCTGCGGCGGCACCCCGTACTCGTCGAGCAGCTCCCTGACCCGGTCGGGGAAGTGCTGGTCGGTGAGCGTACGCGGGGAGATGTTGACCGCCACGGAGAGCGGCTGGTCGGCCTGGGCCCAGTTCCGGCTACGCCGCAGCCCCTCCCGGAGCACCAGCTCGGTGAGGCGGCTGAGCTGGCCGGTGTGCTCCGCGACTGCGACGAAGTCCTCCGGGGCGACCGTGCCGTGCGTCGGATGCTCCCACCGGGCCAGGCACTCGACCCCGACCAGACGCCGGTCCCGGAGGGTCACCTTGGGCTGGAAGTAGACCTCCAGCTTCCCCTCGTCCAGCGCGCGGCGCAGGTCGCCGGCGAGGCCCAGCCGGCGCAGCGACCGGGACTCCAGCGCCGGGTTGAACAGTTGGACGCTGCCCGGGACCGCCTTCGCCGCGTTGGCGGCCAGGTCGACCCGTTGCAGCAGGGTCGCCGCGTCACTGCCGTGATCCGGGTGCACGGCGACCCCGACCGCGGTGTCCACGTCCAGAGTGAGCGCATCGAAGATCATCTCGTCACGGATCTGCTCGCGCAGCTGGGCAGCGATCGCCAGCGCCGCCTCGACGCTCTCCAGCCGCATCGTCACCAGGAACTCGTCGCCCCCCCGCCCGGCCGACAAGCGCCGACGACGGCGCCGAGGCACGCAGCCGGGCGGCCACCTCGGCGAGGACCTTGTCGCCGGCCGCATGCCCGAGCGACTCGTTGACCTGGCGCAGCCCGTCGACGTCGAAGAGGAGCAGAGCCACCACCTCGCCGGGCGCCCGGATCTTGACGGACTCCGCCAGGGCGCCGTTGATCCGCCGCCGGTTGGGCAGCTTGGTCAGCGCGTCGTGGTACGCGTCGTGCCGCAGCCGGTCGACCAGCCGGGAATTCTCCAGCGCGACGGCGGCGTGCGCGGCGACCGTCTCGAAGATCGGAATGTCGCCCGGGGCGAAGTGGCCGAGGTCGCTGAGGCGGTTGACCACCTCGAGGGTGCCGATCACCGCCTGGCCCGACCGCAGCGGCACCGAGATGACGTCCTTGACCTTCGAGTCGGCCAGCGCGCGCCGGAGTTCCGGGTCACCGCGCAGCGTCCGACCCAGGGCGATCGTCTGCCCCGACTCGCGGGTGTGCTCCCGCAGCATGGCCGGGGTCTGCGCCACGTCCAGCAGCCCCCGGTCGTCGAGCCGGGCCGTGAGCAGCACCTCCGGGTGGCGGCCCTGCGCGGGCAGCCAGAGCGTGGCGTACTCGGCCTGCATGAGGGAGCGGATGCGGCCAAGGAGAGCATCCGCGAGATTGCCCTCCTGCCCGGCCTCCGTCATCGCACGGGTCAGGTCGTACATGTCGCCCAGCGTCCGGTGCTGGCGCAGGAACTGCGCGTACGACCGGTAGAGCAGGACACCGGCCACCGTCAGCGCGAGCAGGAGCAGGGTGGACCACAGCGTGGTCACCAGCGCGATGAGGATGAGCATCCCGATCGCGACGTTCAGTGCGGTCGTCAGGAAGACCTGGACGCCCATGCTCGCCGTCTCGCGGGTGCCCTGCCATCCCTGGAGAAGGCTGATCACACCTACCACGGCGACCAGACTGATGAGCGAGTTGGCCATGAGGGCGGCGAAGAGGACGCCCCAGGTGGCCGGCCCGACGCCTTCCAGCGGTGAGGCGGCGGCCACGACCAACCCGGCGACCGAGGCCCCGGCAGCCGCGTGCGCGACGTTGAACCAGAACTTCGGCGGCGCGTAGCCGCGGTGTATCTGGGTGGCCACCCCAGCCGTGGTAGCCACCAGCACCACGAGCAGTGGCGGCAGCCGGTACAGCGCCAGGACGAGTGGGATCTCCGTCAGGGTCACCACCACGGCCTGACGGCGGACCACGAAGCTGAGCGTCGGAATCGCCGCCGCGATCATGACCCCGAGCAGGACCACGGCTATCGGCCAGTGAGCAGGCCGAATGTCCACGGACAGCGCGAGGACCAGACAACCCAGCAGCGCGACCCCGGCCATCGGAGCCGTGATCAACCAGGCGTGCCCCGTGGTCCGCCGAGGGACCTGTTTCCTCAACACCGCGCCACTCCGTTACCGGAGCCGCAGCGGCGCAGACATCACCGGCCGAGGGCCGGCCGTGTTCATCTCGAAACGGGAACGCTGTGACTTGCCGGAGCGCCCCACTCGATTCCGACGGCCTGCACCTCGGTGCCGATGACGCCAAGAGCGACCGCAGCGAGGGCAGCAACTGCCAGCGACACGGCCCACAGCCGGCCAAACTTCCGACCAGACATCTGAAACTCCTGTCGGCATGGTGGTCAAGGGGGTGAAGGTTCCACGATCGTGCCATACCCTCCGCGCACAGGAAAGCGGCGAGCGGCCCCCGGGGCCGCCCGGTCGGGCCAGTAGCTCCGTTCGTACCGCCCGGCCAGAGCACGGCGCGCCAGATCAGAGCCCTGAGGCACGTCCCCAGCCGATTCGGTTGACGTCGGTTACGACCTTCAGCACATTTCGCCTCGGCGATTCAGAGCAGCCCCGACGCATCCCGCCTGGCCACTGTCCGCCATGGTGGCGCCCCCCCAAATCCCGTCCCCGCCGCCACGACGCGCCAGCCGCTCAGACATCGACCACCATACTCGGGCTGGGCAACTGCGCATCACGGAAAATTCCGTCATTCCCCAGAACCGACCACCGGCCCAGACGCTGACCTGGTCCTTACGACTATTTTCACAGCGACGCCGGTCGCCGCGGGGATTGCCGTCCGCACGACGTTCAAGGCCAGCGCCGTCCGCAGTGCCGAGATCCCCGGCATGGGCCGCGACGATCCTTCGTTGCCGTCACCGGCTACCGCATTCGTGGTACGTCATCGCCCGGTCGGATACGTACTGTTGCGGTGTGCGGCGGTGGATGGCCGAGGCCGGCGTCGTGGCGGTTGCCGGCACAGTGACGGTGTATCGGATCGCGGTGGCAGGCGTGGCGCCCGCCGACCGCGCGCCGGACGGCTGGGCGTACGGCCTCGGGCTGGCGATGGCGCTGGCCTTGCTGGCCCGACGCCGCTGGCCGGCCGCGACGCTGGCCACGGTGGGTGCCCTGTTCCTGACGTACCACATGTCCCGCTATCCCGGCGGTGCCCCAGCCGCGCCGCTGTGGGTGGCGATGTACTCGGTGGCGGTCGCGCCGCGGCGGCGGTCCGGTCTGGCGGTGGCCGCGGTGTTCCTTCTGCTGGACCTGCACGGCCGGATGATGGTGGAGGACGTGGGCCCCCTGGACGCGACCCTGGACAGCTCCACAGTGGTCTTCGGGGCGGCGCTGCTGCTCGGCGAGGCGGTCCGGAGCCGGCGGATCCGGCTGACGTTGTCGGCCGCCGAGCGGGACCGCGCGGCGGAGCAGCGGGTCATCGAGGAGCGGATCCGGATCGCCCGGGAGCTGCACGACGTCACGGCGCACACCCTGGCGGTGGTCGGTGTGCAGGCCGGGGTCGCCGCCGAGGTGCTGGAGGACGATCCGGACCAGGCACGCGCCGCGCTCGACGTGGTCCGGCAGGCGAGCCGGGAGGCGATGGTGGAGCTGCGCGCCGCCGTCGGCGCACTCCGGGACGGCCGTCGCGAACCGGCGCCCGGCGATCACCGACCGGCCGGCCTCGACGGGACGCTTGGCGACCTCCGCGACCCGGCGGGCGAGCCGAGCCCCGCACCGCCGGCGCCCGCGCTCGATCGGCTCCCCGAACTGACCGCCGCGACCGGGGCCGTGCTGCTCCACGACGGCGAGCCCCGGCCCATGCCTCGGGCGGTGGAGGCGACGGCCTACCGGATCGTCCAGGAAGCGGTGGCGAACGCGGTACGACACGCCGACGCCCACCGGATAGAGGTACGGCTCGGCTACCGTCCGGACGGGCTGACGCTGACCATCCAGGACGACGGCCGCGGCGCCGGCGGCCCACCGGGCAACGGGCTGCGCGGCATGGCGGAACGCGCCACCGGCCTGGGCGGTTGGCTGCGGGCCGGCCCGGCCGAGGGCGGCGGCTTCCAGGTGCGGGGGTGGCTACCGGGATGACGGTCCGAGTTCTGCTGGCCGATGACCAGACGCTGGTCCGGGCCGGTTTCCGGGTACTACTGGAGCGGGCGCCGGACATCGAGGTCGTCGCCGAGGCCTCCGACGGCGACGAGGCGATCGCACTGACCCGTGCCCACCGGCCGGACGTCGTACTGATGGACATCCGAATGCCCGGCACCGACGGGCTGACCGCGACCCGGCGGATCCTCACCGACGACCGGCTGCCCGGGGTGCGGGTGGTCGTGCTGACCACCTTCGAACTGGACGAGTACGTCTACGCGGCGCTGCACGCCGGCGCGAGCGGTTTCCTGCTGAAGAACCTGGAACCGGACGAGCTGCGCAGGGCCGTCCGGGTGGTCGCCGCCGGCGACGCGCTGCTGGCGCCGGAAGTCACCCGGCGGCTGATAGCGGCGTACGCCAGCGGTCCGGAGGTGCCCGGCCTGCATGCCTTGACCGTGCGGGAACGCGAGGTGGTGACACTCGTCGCGGACGGGCTCTCGAACGCGGAGATCGGCGCACGGCTCGGCATGAGCACCGCCACCGCGAAGACCCACGCCAACCGGGCGATGGCCAAGCTCGGCGCCCGGGACCGGGCCCAGCTCGTGGTCTTCGCCTACCGCGGCGGGCTGGCCGGGGTACGACGACCGCGCTAGGCCGGCACCCACGTGGAGCGGATTCCGCGCCGCCCCGCCAGCCATAGCGTCTGGTCCATGTTTCTCATCCTGGGATCAACCCTGAACCTGCTCGCCTCCTTCTTCTGGGGGCCCGACTCGCAGGGCGTGACCGCCGGTACGCTCGTCGCGCTCTCCTGCTTCTGCTGGCTCGTCGGTCTGATCGGACTGTACGACCGGCTACGCGCCACGGCGCCCCGGTACGTGGCCGTCGCACTGCCCGTCACGGTCTTCGCGACCGTCGGCGGGGTGGCGTTCGGCGTACAGAGCATCCACGAGGGCCTGTTCGACGTCTCGCATGCCCAGACGATCGACCTGCTCAACCAGTACCCCTTCGCCACGACCCTGTTCTGGATCGCCGGCCCGCTCTTCCCGCTCACCCTGTTCGCGCTGGGCGTGGCGCTCGGCTGGACCCGCACCGCGCCGCCGGCGGTCGGCGTACTGCTCTGCCTGGGCGCGATCGCCTTCCCGATGAGCCGGATCACCCGCGAGGTGTCGATCGCGCACGTCGCCGACGTACTGCTGTTGCTGCCGTTCCTCTACCTGGGTGCGCGGGGACTGTGGGGCCGGTCGCGGAAGTCCGCGTCGTCGGCTGCCGGAGACGTGCCCGCGGTGGTGGGCCGGACGCCGGGCAGCCGCGCGTCGACCGCGCCACGTGTGCCGTGACGGAGACGACGGCGGGGCTGCCCGGCGACACCAGCCACTACGTCAGACCGGTTCGATGGGCAACCACAGCTCGCAGGTCGCGGTGCTGAAGTCGTCCGCCCGTTCGAGGATCGCGACGATCGAGGGCCCCGGCCGCAGCCGCCACGGGTTGGCGGGGAACCATTCGGTCGCGGTCGCGGCCCAGACGGTCTGCAGTGCCTGCGGGTGGGGTCCGGCGGTACGGAAGACCGCCCACATGCCGGCCGGCACCTCGATGGCGTCGAGATCGTCGGGGGTCGCCGTGTCCCGGGAGACGGCGACCCCGTGCAGGTAGGTCAGTTCGCTGCCCTCGGTGCTGTCGGGGTCGACGTCGTCGGAGACCTGCAGCAGGCCACCCGGCTCGGTGTTGCTGAGGGCCTTCAACCGGACATGCGCCTCCTGCGGCAGTGAGGTGATGTGCTGCTGGATGTACGGGTTGATGCCGTGGTGGATCAGCGGAACCCGGGCGGCGTGTCCGACGAGCCGGAACGCGGGGCGGTCGACGATGCGGGTGTCCATGGGGATGCTCCCTTCGACGGTCAGGCGGAACCTGAGCTGCGGTTGAGTGCGAAGGGGGCCTCCGTCGCGGCGAACGTCACCGGGGCCGGCACCGTGGACCGCCCGGAACGCGCGTCCGAACGCCTCGGTCGAGCCGTACCCGTGCCGGACGGCGATGCTCAGCAGGTCGTCCTCGCCGCGGACGACGTCGGCAGCCGCGACGGTCATGCGCCGCCGGCGCACATACTCCGACAGCGGCATGCCGGCCAACGACGAGAACATCCGGCGCAGGTGGTACTCGGTCGTGCCGAGGGTCCTGGCCAGTCCGTTGACGTCGAACTCCTCGGTGAGGTGCGCTTCGATAAAATCGACGAGCCGGTTGAGTGCTGAGATCACGAGGCCTCCCTTCGACGTCAAGCCTGGCCGGGGAACCCCCGGCCGCACCCGATCGCTGCGGTCCGATCCGATCATGTACGGCCGTCCCGGCGCTGACGCACCGCCGTGTCGCACAGCACGCCCCTGGACGGCCGGGTACCGAGCGACCTCGGGGCCGTCCGCTGTCCCCGACCGGTGCCGGCCGGGCTGAGCTGGAGCGGCTCGGCCTCGGAGATGTGTCGCCGCGCCGACGTCGGGCTGATCAGTCCTGCCATTGCGAGCGGAGCTCGGCCAGCCAGGGGCCGGTGGCGTGCTGTGCGGTGACGGTGACCGTGACCTCGTCGCCGTCTCGCACGGACTGCAGTTCCGGTACGCAGAACCCTTGATCGTTCCGCTTGACCTGGCAGCTCGCGTTGGGGCCGTTGCCGGAATAGTCGTAGACCTCTCCCGTGAGCACAGCGACGCCGTTCACGGATACGCCGTAGATGCCCGGCGTCTGCGGGACAACTGTGAAGTCGTAGCCTCGGTGCCAGGGCATGGTGATGCTGACGGCCTTGTTGGGGTCTGCCCGATCGCTGTGTACGACCCTGGTACCGGGCTCGCCCGCCATGCCGTCCGGCTTCGGCGGCTCCAGTCGGGCCGGCCGGGCCGGCAGGGGGTACTGGGTGAACGGCACCTTCTCGGCCACGGCGAAGTGCACGGTGCCCTGCGTCGGGATCGTCGGGAGCCGGCGGCCGGCCCCCTTCATGTCCTGCGCGCCGGTGACCGTGTACGTCACCGTTACCGTGTCGCCGACGCTCACTCCCACGCCCGACTCCGATCCCGTCGGGTCCTGGTGCAGCTCCGAAAGACAGTTCATGGAGATGGCCGCGGGCTCGCCGTTGATCGCGATCTCGGCGTCGAGCGAGAGGTGCTTGCTGGGCAGGCCCGGGCAGTAGCTGAGGAACCGGACGTCCGTCGAGTTGACCGCCCAGGTGAGGGTCACCTTCCTGGCGCTTACCGGCGCCGTGCCGACGGCAACCACGCGATAGCTGCGGGAGTATTCGGCGAAGGGACCGATCTTGCGGCCCGCCACCGGTTTCGCGGTGGCTGATGGGCTGACGGTCGGCTCCCCGGCCGACGGGCTGACGGTCGGCTCCCCGGCCGGCAGGGTCGCCGATCCAGGAGCGAACTGAGCCGGCTTCCCGCTGAGGGCGACGGTCGAGGCACCCACCACTGCCAGCGTCGCCACCATGGCCGCAGCTCCGGCCATGGTGCGCCGACGCCGCCGTACCGCGATTGCCCGTTGGACCTTCTCCAGACGTCCACCGACCGGCACCCCGTGAGCCGACCGCTCATCCATGAGCTCCCTGAGATCGATCATCGGTACGCCGCCTCCAACGTCAGCGACTCGTCCAGTCGCAGCTTCTCCAATGCCTTCTTGGCCTGACTCTTGACCGTGCCCACCGAGATGCTCATCGCGTCCGCGATCTGCGCCTCGGTCATGTCTTCGAAGTAGCGCAGCACCAACACCGCCCGCTGCCGTCGGGGCAGCCTGCCCAGCGCCTGCCACACCTCGTCCCGCCGGTCGACGCGGGAGATGTGGTCGACCGTGGGAGGCTCCGGCAGCTGCGACATCGGCTGCTCGACGTGACGCCACCTGCGCCGCCACCACGAGGCGTAGACGTTCACCAGAACCTTGCGCACGTACGGCTCGGGGTCCCCGTCGATCCGCCCCCACGCGCCCCAGGCGCGCACCAGAGCCATCTGCAGCAGATCCTCGGCCTGCGCCCAGTCATGGGTGAGCAGATAGGCGGTGCGTTGCAGACGGGGTGATCGTGTCGCCACGAACTCGGCGAACGTATCGCTCGATGCCACCGGCTCTCCTTAGAAGACGAGTCACCGGCTACTACCCGACCGACGCCGCCGAAGGTTGCCCGACAAGCGAACCCGCGACAGATGCACGCTCGGCCAGTAGATCTTCACCCGGCCAGGACCGCAGGCACCAGGTCGGCCCTGACCAGCATCTCTGCTGGTCAGGGCCGCTGGTGCACCTGGTGGCGGGTAGCGGATCCGAACCTCTGCAGCTTTCGTGACGGATTTAGAGCGCCACTCTCAAGCCCCGAACCCCGCACGACTCCGGAGAGCCGGCACGGTCTGCTCGGGAGTCGGCAGGGCTCTCGTGTTCTGGTCGTGCAGGAGTAGCCACCGGCCCCGCTGCCACACGAACGTCAGGCCGACGACACTGGTCCCGCGCAAGCTGGAACCGTCCGGCAGCGAGTAGATGAATGTGAATTGATAGACGACCGTACCCGCCCGGTCCCCGAGCCCCCGGGACATCTCGGTCGCCTCCAGCCGCCACGTCCGGTCGGCGAAGAACTCCCGATTGACCTCGACAACCGCATCCTTTCCGGAGACCACGCTCGCGTCCGGGAGCACGAGTTGCACCTGTGGCGCGAGCGTCGCTGCGTACCCGGGAGGGTCCCGCTGCACGATGGCACGCAGGTGTGCGGCCACCGCCGCCTCGAAGGACTGCCGCCTCGGCGCGTGACTGCTCGCGTCGCGGGTGGGTTGAGCGGACTGGGCGGGCTGGGCGGCGGCTGGCAGGCCGGCCGCCAGTGCTGCACTGAGCACAGTGACGACTACCGTTCGACGCATGAGGTTCCTCCTAGACACTTGACGGGGAATCCCCGCTCGCCCACCTCACCGCTTCTCGTCCTCGAGACGACAGCGATTCGAGGACGATCGAAACGGCGCGTACCGTGACCACGTCGTGACCGCACGCTGCCAGCATGGACCTCATGTTCCGCCTTGGCCTGGGCGATCACGCCATCCGCAACCTGCGGTTCTGGTACTCGCCGCTGACCGAGGCGCTGGCGAGCCTCCGCTTTCTCGGCGAGGCCGCCGGGCTGCCCGGTCAGCGTCACTGGCAGCGCTTCGCGCTGGCGGAGCTGCACGGCCGGCCGGCTGACGCCCAACTGCTGCGCTTCCTCGTCCCGCCGACGGGGGCTACCCCGGCCTTTCTCGATCCGCCGCCGATCGACGGGGTCGAGGCACACTTCGCGGACGAGCTGGATCGGATGATCGAGTGCGCGGTGGGCCGTGCTGCCGGCGACGTCGCCCTGGTGATCGAGGGCAACCCGGCCGTCGGCATGCCGGGCCGACGAGTCCCACCTTCGGTCCGGGCGCTACTCGATCGCGGCGAGGACGTCCTGGTGCAGGCCACCGCGGCGGCGTTGCACAGGTACTGGCAGGCTGCCGTACGCCCGGTATGGCGCACGGTCCGCGACGGACTGGAACGCGACCTGGACCAACGCGCCCGGCGCACCGTGCGACATGGATCAGACGACATGCTCGCCACCCTGCACCACACGGTCGCCTTCGACGGGTGGACGATGCTGATCGACAAGCCGTACCACGAGGATTTTCCGACGGTCGATGGTCTCCTTCTCACGCCGTCGGTGTTCGGTACGGCACGCACCGGCCTGACCCGACACGGCGAACGGGGACTGCGGCTGACCTACCCCGCCGGCGACACCGCACGACTGTGGCGGCCGGTGGAGCGTCCCATCCACGCCCTCGCCGACCTGCTGGGCGCCACCCGCGCCGCACTCCTGGCCGATCTGGCCGTGCCGGCAACCACGTCCGCGCTCGCGCAACGCCACCACCTCAGCCCCGCCACTGTCTCGCATCATCTCGGCGTCCTGCTGCGATCCGGGCTACTCAGCCGGCACCGGCAGGGACGCGATGTCTACTACGTACGAACCAGCTGGGCCAGCCGCCTGATCCGGGCTCAACCAAGTTGATGAGGGTCGGCCGAGACCGTCGACGACCTCGAAGCCGAACTGTCCGCGCTGCCCGCGCGAATCGGCGTGCCGACCCTGGCCGTGTGAAACGCCGAGAAGGACCTGCTCGACCTGCTCGCTCTGGCCCGCATCGCCGGTCTACGCGAAGTGCGTCTACAGGCACGAGGAAGCCGCCCGCCGCCGGATCGAGGCCGTGCTGGCCAGGAGCGCAGAGTCTCATCAGTTGCGGCGACCCGAGAAGATCACTGAATGACAGAGGTCGACAAGGCGGTCGAACGGATCCGGGTGACTGGGGCGTATCGGCTGCTGGTCATCGGATACCGCTGCCTGCCGCTCGGGGCGGTAGTGATGGGTGTGGCCATCGGCGTAGTCGCCCTTTGGGCCCTGAAGCCGCCGCTGGTCTTCGTCCCGTTCGTCATCGCGCTCGGGACCGTGTTTATCGGGGTGGCCAGCGTGTGGGCTGGGCTGCTAGCCCTGTACACCCGTCGACTCATGCCACGTGGTGGCACCAATCGACACAAAGCTCTGATGCGGGCTCTGCGACAGGACGTGACAGCGCCGGTACGACGGCGCAGGTAGGGCGCCAGTGGCCGACGCCGGTCCGCGTCTTGTCCGCGAGAGGCCGCCGGGCGGCAGGGAACTGGTGGCGGGTAGAGGGTTCGAACCTCTGTAGCTTCCGCCACGGATTGACAGGGCGTCCGCGATCTTGCTCCAGCAATGCGCCCTGACCTGCCTTTTCTCCGTCGCCGGACGCCCGCCCGCGCCCGACTGCCCACCATATGCCCACGCCCCACGCGCTCGGCGGACCCAGCAGCATCGACAACTGAGAGTTCAGTTCGCCTAACGCCGAGCAATGTCGTCTAGTTCGAGCACCACTCGCGGCTCACGCACCAGGGCCTCGCCCCAGTCACCGGTCAGCGCCCACATCGCGTCACCCGAACTCACCTGCTGGAAGGCATCGATATGGCCGTAGTCGAGCTCGCCGGCAGCATCCGTGGCTGGCGGCAGCGACGAGCGACGGACGAGTACCGCAGACTCGCTCTCGATCCGAAGTGTGCCCCTTGCGAAGCAACAAGCCTGACCTCTGGCAAATGCGATGTAGGCAGAGTGAGCCGGGGTGAGGGCCAGGTCCAGGACAAAGCTCAGCTCGGTTAGTGACGCATCGAGGCTCAGGACCCAAGAGTCCTCCAACGAGACAGCTGCCAAGCTCGCGAAGACCTCGTCATAAGTACGAACGCCGCCGCCTGCCGTGTGCATCGGACCAGCGTGCCACAGGCATCGGCAGAGACAGCTCGGCTTAATCGGCCGGCCGTGGCGCAGTCGGCGGACGAATATCTCGGAGACAAGGCCGGCCTGGCGGCGGACCATGTAGCGATGGTCAGCAAGGACGCACTCGCCCGCCTCCAGGACGCCGCCATCCTTTGGAGCGTCGGATCGGGTACAGCGGCCGACGTAATCGACGCTGCCTGCGACTGTCTCGTAGCAGATGCAGACAGTCCGACCCTCCGGATCCTCGCCGGCATCTCGCCGGTGAAGGGCAGCGAAAGTGACGAGCTGCGGCGTTGGCTTGAAGGCGCGCTCGCAGAACTCTCGCTGGCCTACTACCCGGAAGGCAGCCGAGAGGGCGAAGAGGAAGCGCTCCGGATCATGGCCCGCCGACTGCTCGCGGGGACCATCACGCCTCGCGACCTCACGTCCTGGGCATTCCGGTTCATCACCTGGGATGGCACTCCCATGGCAGCCGAGCTGATCGGCCTTGACAACACCTACGAATACGTAGATGCAGTTCACGACGGGCACCCCCACACCAGCACCGCGACCGAGGACCTCGACGCCGATGTCATCGCCGAAGCTCGGCGCCTGGTCGGCGACACCACAGCCATGAGCAGCTGAACGAAGGAGGCTCGGCAACGTCGCCCACGCCATGGCGACGCTACGCAACCTCGCCATCGCCCTGATCCGGCTTGCCAGACACCCCAGGATCAAGCAGGCCATTGCATCTCACCACGCCGACGAGATGCTCGTCCCCGCCCTGCTCAACGCATCCCGGCTATGATCAACTGACTTTGCTCTGGCTCTGGGCCAGGACGAGCCACTGACGTCACTGCTCAAGCCTGCCTCGATCTTGCCAACGCTCAATGCAACGGAGCCGTACGACATCATCCGAAGCCGGGTCGAACACATCCTGGCCGGGATGAAGAACCGAAAATCCTGCGCGAGTGCGCCGCCCACGCAACAGCGACGAAGGCTCCCTCTCGCTACGTGAGGCCAGGCCCGATGGAGGAAAGGGCTACTCCGTCAGGTACTCGGCGTCGGACACGATGAACTCGCCATACTCGAACTGCTCACCGAGCGCGACGAGGCGCTCGTATTGGCTCCGTTCCAGCGGCCAGCCACGCTGCCGTGCGATGCGCAGGGACCAACGGAAGGCCAGGTCCGGGGACACCTGGACGCATCGAAGGAGGGCGTCGGCCACCGCGTGGCCGGGGTCGAGCCGCTCGGGTACGGCCGCCGTCATGGTTCGGATCTCGGCGGCGACCGTGTCAGCTAGTTCCCGTGCCGGTTCGGGCTCCGGCTCCGGCGCGCCATAGGTCCGGAGCCACTGATCACATCGTTCGACGACAACTTCGAGCCAGCTCGGCCCAGACGGCCACAGGCCGTCCGGGCCGAACCAGAACGTGCCTCCGGTGCCCGCACCCCACAGTGTCTCGATCTTCTCGCCGGTCAGGCCCCGCCGCATCAAGAGCGCATCAGATCGAAGTGCCTCCACCTCACGCGGATCGGTATCCGGACCAAGCAGACTGGCGAGAAGGTTCACAGCCGAACCGTCGTGCCGCCAGTCCTGGTGAAAGCGCTCGGCAAAGCCGGTCAATCCAAAGTCGAAGCTCGATGCAGGGCGCAACGTGCTCCTTCACATAGCTATACGGGAAGAGGGTAGGCAGTTTATACGTAATAGCCCCCCCCAGGCTCGCTCTTGTCGCGTCTGAGGATTATCCCGATCTTGTTGCTGCCGCTTGGGGACTACACGACCAGAAGACCTCAACACCTCGCCGGACACCACAAGGGCTACCAGCCTCCCCGGACGGGCCTAACGTCGTTTCGTCCGGCAGGGCGCTCCACCTTGTCCCCCTGCGGGAAGGCTGGACGGCCTGGTGACTGCCCGACGAGGAGATCTGCTCCGTTCCAGGACGACGCAACAACTACGAAAAGTAGTTCACCAAGAAGCCAATAGGTACCGGGATCAGGGCACCCGAGGCGAAGAACATGAACTGTTCGCGCCGCCCCTTGCGGCGGACGAGATCGAGCTCTTCCTGCAACGCCCCCAGCTTGTCCCGCAGCACCTGCTGCTCCTCCAGGAAGAGCTTCTGCAGCTCGGCGTGAGCGGCAGCAATCGTGCTGTCGATCAACGCTCGCACGGCTGCTGCCTCCTCTGTGCGCAGCGACGCCAGCCGACGGCTCTCCTCCTCCTCTGCCCGAAGCCGATCGACGGCCGCCTTCCGTGTCTGCAGCTCCGCCTGGAGCTCCTGTACCAGATGGTCGGACTCTCTGAGCGAGGCGACTAGTCGATCAACCCGCGAATCGATGGCCTGCGGCTCGTAGGTGAGGTGGACGTCACCGTGGACAACGCAGCTACGGCGTTCAGGGACACTTCGTACGACTTAGCCGCACTCAGCGCCGATTCGGCTTCATCCGACGCGCGGCGCCCTGACCTGAAGGACCAGTAGCTCAGCGCAGTACCGAGGACGGCGCCCACGAGCGCCACAACCTCGCCCCCGCTTACAAACGCCATGGCATCCTCCGTGCCCGTTGCGTGCCCGATCGGGCGGTAGACGAGGGCCAACGGTGGCAATGATCGCCACGGAACGAGGAAGGCCCCTGCCTTGCGTTTCCGCAGTTCAGGGGCCTTGCCGTTGCCTGGTGGCGGGTAGAGGATTCGAACCTCTGTAGCTTTCGCGACGGATTTACAGTCCGCTCCCATTGGCCGCTCGGGCAACCCGCCAGGGCGCGTCACCACGTCAGGACGCGGCGACGGAAGCAAGGATAGCGGCTCCCCCGGGCACCGGCGCAACCGGGTACCGTCAGAGGGTCGTACCGCTGGTCAGCGGTACGACCGCCAGTGGACCGCCGGACAGCAGGAGCAGAAGCATGGCAGCGAACCCGTCGTTCGACATCGTGAGCAAGGTCGACCGCCAGGAGGTCGACAACGCCCTCCGCCAGGCGGAGAAGGAGCTTGCGACCCGGTTCGACTTCCGGGGGACGGGTGCCGAGATCTCCTGGTCGGGCGAGGAGGCGATCTCCCTGCAGGCCGAGACCGAGGAGCGGGTTCGGGCCGCGCTGGAGGTCTTCAGGGAGAAGCTGGTCAAGCGGAACATCTCGTTGAAGTCGCTGGACGCCGGCGACCCGCGCCCGTCGGGCAAGGTGTTCAAGATCGACGGCAAGATCATCCAGGGCATCGACTCGGAGAAGGCCAAGGCGATCAGCAAGAAGATCCGCGACGAGGGCCCGAAGGGCGTCCAGGCGCAGATTCAGGGCGACCAGCTCCGGGTCACCGGCAAGAAGAAGGACGATCTCCAGGCCATCATCGCGATGCTCAAGGGCGAGGACTTCGGCGTGGCGCTCCAGTTCACCAACTACAGGTGAGCGGGCCTCGGAGGGCCCGGCCACTCGGTCGGGCTACGCCGGGCTACCTGCGCGGACATCGTCACCGGTAGTCGTCGTCGGTGGCTCACGATGGGCTGCCGACGGCCCGGCAGGCTGCCCGCCGGATCCGCGCCGCCCGGCGTTGGTAGCGGCATTCAGCGCCACTGGTGATCACGTTCCCCAGCCGTCCGGGTGGCCTCGATCCACGAGAGGCGCCGTGATCGGCCGGAGACGTTGCGGAAATATGATCAGGCCCATGCCTTTGACGGTGGATGACATCGACCGATTCGAGCGATCGAGGCCCCGTCTGGCTGCCATCGCCTACCGTCTCCTCGGTTCCGCGGACGAGGCGGAGGACGTCGTGCAGGAGACGTTCTTGCGCTGGCAGGCCGCCGACGTCGACCGCGTCGAGGTCCCCGAGGCTTGGCTGACGAAGGTACTCACCAACCTGTGCCTCAACCAGCTCACCTCCGCGCGGGCACGCCGCGAGACCTACGTGGGCCGGTGGCTCCCCGAGCCGCTGCTCGCGGGGGACCCGATGCTCGGCCCGGCCGATACCGTTGAGCAGCGCGAATCTGTCTCGTACGCGGTCCTCGTCCTGATGGAGCGCCTCTCCCCCAACGAGCGGGCCGTGTACGTGCTGCGGGAGGCCTTCGACTACCCGCACCGGGAGATCGCCGAGATCCTCGACATCACCGAGGCCGCCAGCCAGCAGGTCTTTCACCGCGCCAGGAAGCATGTCGCGTGCGGCAGGGCCCGCAGCGAGATCGACCGGGCCGCAGCCAAGCGGATCGTCGAGGAGTTCCTCGCGGCCGCCACCAGTGGCCGGACCGATGGGCTCGTCCGCCTGCTCACCGAGGACGCCATCTCCATCGGCGACGGCGGAGGGAAGGTTCCGGCACGCACCAGGGCGTTCGAGGGAGCCGTCGCGGTCGCGAAGTTCGTGTGGGGCATGTTCAAGCCCGCCGAGGCCAAGCGCGCCATCGTCGGCGGCACACCCGAGTTGTACGCCTGGACCGCCAACGGCGAGCCCGCCGTTGTCGCCGTCGTGGACGGCCGGGTCGTCGCCATCATGTGTCTGGAGGTCACCGCCGAGGGCATCAGCGCCTGCCGCACCCAGGCGAACCCCGACAAGCTCGTACGCGCGACCGAGCAATGGGCGGCAGCCGACCACGGGGAGCCACTGCTCGTGATGTGACGCCGCTCACCCTCGGCCCTTGTCAGGAAACGGCGGGCTGCCCGGTTCAAAAGGTGAATCCGAACCGGACAGCAAGGGAGCCGACGATGAGGGTGCTGGTGGCAGGGGCGACCGGAGCGATGGGCAAGGAACTCGTGCCACGTCTGGTCGAGGCGGGACACGAGGTGTTCGCCATGATCCGCGGCGAGTCCAGCAGGGCCAGGGCAGAACAGCTGGGCGCGGTACCGGTCATCGCCGATGCGCTGGATCGCGCCCAGGTCGAGGCGGCCGTACGCGAGGCCGCCCCGGAGGTGATCGTTCACCAGCTGACCGCCATCGGTCACGTCGACACTCGCCACTTCGAACGCAGCTTCGCCGCCACCGACCGGCTGCGGATCGAGGGCACCGACAACCTGCTCGCGGCCGCACGCGCCATCGGAGTACGCCGGTTCGTCGCCCAGAGCAACGGAGCGTTCACCTACGCGCGGACCGGCGGGCCGGTCAAGAATGAACAGGACCCTCTGGATCGCTCACCCGTCGGCCAGATGGCCTCGATGATCGCCGCGGTCGAGCACTTGGAGCAGGCCGTGCTCGGCGCCGCCTGGACCGAAGGGATCGTGCTGCGTTACGGCGCGTTCTACGGTCCCGGCACCTCCATGGCGCCCGGTTCGAAGCAGCTCGAGATGATCCGTGAGCGCAAGTTCCCGATCGTCGGCGACGGCGGCGGGGTGTGGTCGTTCGTCCACATCAGCGACGCCGCCGAGGCCACGGTCGCGGCGGTGGCGAACGGCCGCCGCGGTGTCTACAACATCGTCGATGACGATCCCGCCCCGGTCGCCGAGTGGCTACCGGAACTGGCGGCGCTGCTGGGCGCCAAGAAGCCGATGCGCGTGCCGCGGTTCGTCGGGCGGCTGGCTGCGGGAGAGGCCGGCGTCGTGCTCATGACCGAACTGCGCGGCGCATCCAACGCGAAGGCCAAGCGCGAACTGGGCTGGCACCCGGCACACCCCACCTGGCGCCAAGGCTTCCGCGTTGCGCCGTGACCTGCTGAGCGTCGCTCTCTCCGCCTCGGCCACACCCCAGTCCGACGGCGAACTTCGAGGCGTTGAGCACCTTGGTGCCAAGGTCGACGGCCTACCCGGGCACCCCGGGCCGGCCGCCGGACCTCGGGCGTGACGCAGCAGTACGACAGCCGGAAGGGCCACGGGTGCAGCCCGTCGATCGCCGTCGGTATCCGGAACGTGAAGGTGTTGGGGCACGCCGTCCGGCCCCGCCGTTGGTCTGACCTGGTTGATCAGACCAACGGCGGAGCCGGTTCAGGCGGGAACCGGCTGCTCGACGCGTACCGAATCGATCTCCGCACGGCGGATCGGCCCGGCGGGCAGGGCCGCGACCCCGGCCCCGACGGCGACCGCGGCCCCCGCGAACAGGAACGCCCAGGGCACCCCACCGGCGTGGTCGACGATCAGTCCGGCCACCGCGCCACCGGCCGCGCTCGCCGCGACCGACATGGTGACCACCCAGGTGTACGCCTCGTTCAGCATGCCCGCCGGGGCGATCCGGCCGACCAGGGTGTTCTCCAGGGTCAGCGCGGGCGCGATGGTGGCTCCGCCGACGACCAGGGCGATGCCCAGGGCCAGCGGAGTGGGCATCAGCGCGAAGATCACGAAACTGCCGGCCAGCGCGCCGAGCAGGCCGGCGAACTGGCGGGTCATGTTCAACGCCGGTTTGCGTACCCCGAACCAGAATCCGCCGATGGCGCTGCCGATGCCCCACACAGCGAGCAGTACGCCGGCCAGGCTCTCCGCGTCGCCGGCGCTGTAGTTGCCGGCGAAGGCCGGCACGATCACCCCGGCGGCGCCGAACGCGATGCCGAGGCTGGCCACGCAGACCAGCAGGGCCGGGAAGCCGGCGACCCGCAGCGGGCCGAGCCCGCGGGCGTGGTGCTCCTGCGGGTGTGGTTGCCAGCCACGCATCACCCGGCCGAGGGCCACCGCGGTGGTGCCGACGAGGGTGACCACCGCGGCACCGACCAGCGCGGCCGTCGCGTCGGCGACCAGGACGAAGCCGGCCACCAGCAGTGGGCCGAGCACGAAGACGATCTCGAACAGCGATGTCTCCGCGGCCAGCGCCGTGTTGCGGAGGTGGTACCGCCCGGAGGTGGGCGAGGTGAGGTCGTTCCAGGCGCCGCGAATGGCTGCGGTCAGCGGCGGGTACGTGGCGCCGGCCACCCCGGCGGCCACGTAGATCGCGACGAGCCCGTCGGCCCCGGACCGGCTCGCCACCAGCAGGCCGATGAGGGCCAGCGGATGTGCGACGGCGGTGGCGATCAGCACCGGGCTGGGCCCGATCCGGTCGGCGATCCGGCCGGCGACGGGGCTCAACGCGGCACCTGCCACGGCGTAGATCCCGCCGGCGACGGCCGCCAGCGAGTACCGGCCGGTCACCTGCTCGACGACCAGCAGCAGCGCCAGCGGTGTCATGCCGATCCCGAGCCGGCCGATGATGCCGGTGATCAGCAGCATCGGCGCGCCGGGGATCCGCCAGACGCCCAGATACTGGCGCAGAGCAGCCACGCGAACCTCCAGGGATGTAATGGGTGGGAAACCTTCCGACCCTAACGCCGCGGGTCGACCGGATGAAGCGGATATCCCGCGCACGCAGCATCGCGCCCGCACCGGCGGTTGCCGAGTGCGGGCGCGGTGCGGGTGCTACGGGTCAGCGCACGTACTGCACCGGGCCGGCGCTGCGGGCCATCTGCTCCAGCCGTGCGACGCGCTCCTCCATCTTGGGGTGGGTGGAGAAGAGCGCCGCGATGCCGCCGCCGCGGAACGGGTTGGCGATCATCAGGTGGGCGGCGCTGGTCAGGTTGCCCTGAGCCGGCAGCGGCCGCTGCCGGGCCACTGCGTCGATCTTGCGCAGCGCGTTGGCGAGGGCCAGCGGGTCGTTGGTCAGCCGGGCGCCGGAGGCGTCCGCCTGGAACTCGCGGCTTCGGCTGATCGCCAACTGGATGATCGTCGCGGCGATCGGGCCCAGGATGATGGTGAGCAGCAGTACGGCCGGGTTCGGCGCGTCGTCGTCGTCACCGCTGGTCAGCGGGATGAACCAGGCGATGTTCGCCAGCGTGGTGATGATGCCGGCCAGACCGGCGGCCACGCTGGAGATCAGAATGTCCCGGTTGTAGACGTGGGACAACTCGTGCCCGATCACACCGCGCAGCTCACGGTAGTCGAGGACCTCGGTGATGCCCTGGGTCACGCAGACCGCGGCGTGCTGCGGGTTACGTCCGGTGGCGAAGGCGTTGGGCTGTGCCGTGGGGCTGACGTACAGGCGGGGCATCGGCTGTTGTGCCGCGGTGGCCAGCTCACGCACCATCCGATACAGCTCGGGGAATTGGGCCTCGCTGACCGGTTGCGCCCCCATCGCCCGCAGGGCGAGCTTGTCGGAGTAGAAGTAGCTGATGCCGTTCATCAGCAGCGAGATGATGACGGCGATGACCAGACCACCACTGCCGCCGAACCAGTAACCCACCCCAAGGATCAGCGCGGTGAGCAGGCCGAGCAGCGCGGCGGTCTTGAGACGGTTGTGGTGCACAGTCACTCCTTCGGTGTACGGATCGCCGGGACCCGTCGACCGGTTCAACACTGCGATACCCGTCAACCATCCGCGATATGGCTGTGAGTTGGCTGGGAGCGCGGTTTCCCGGCGCGGCCCGGCGTCAGCGCGCCGCGAGGTCGAGCACGAACTGCGGGGCGAACCCCACCACCACGGCGGCCACCGTCGCCACCGCCAGCACCACGGCCACCGCCCGGGCCGCGCCGGCGGCGGGCGCCGGAGTCCCCGGGGCGGGGACGGTGTAGAGGCTCGCGGCCAGCCGCAGGTAGTAGGCCAGGCCGATCACCGCGTTCACCGCCACGACGAGCGCGAGCCACCCGCTGCCTCCGCCCAGCAGCGAGCGGACCACTGTCACCTTGGCGAAGAGACCGGCCAGGCCCGGTGGCAGCCCGGCGAGGCCGATCAGGGCCAGCCCGAGACCCGCGCCGAGCCAGGGGTGGCGGCGGGCGGCGCCGCGCAGTTCGGCCAGGGTGCCGCCGTCGGCGTCCGCCGGGCGCAGGGCGGTCACCCCGGCGAACGCCGCGAGCTCCAGCAGCACGAAGAAGACGGCGTACGCGAGGGCGGCGGCGTACGCGCCGGCCCGTGCCTCGCCGGTGCGTCCGGCCGCCAGCGCCAACGCGCCGAGCGGGGCCAGGATGTAGCCGGCCTGGGCCACCGACGACCAGGCGAGCAGCCGGACCGTGCGCCGCTGGCGCAGCGCCACCAGGTTGCCGACGGTCATCGTGAGCACCGCGAGCAGGGCGAGCACCGGGCCGGTCAGGTCGGCCGGGAGCGCCGCGGACACCACCGCGAGCAGCGCCACCACGCCGCCGAGCTTCGACGCCGTCGAGAGGTACGCGGCCACCGGCAGCGGCGCGCCGTCGTACGTGGCCGGCGCCCAGGCGTGGAACGGCACGGCGGCGACCTTGAACGCCAGTCCGAGCAGCAGCAGCGCGCCCGCCGCAGCGGTCAACGGCAGGTCGTGGAGTTCCTGCCGCTGGGCGAGCAGCGTGCCGAGCCGTCCCAGGTGCAACTCGCCGGTCACCGCGTACAGCAGCGCGGCGCCGAGCAGGCTCAGCGTGGTGGCCACCACGCTGACCACGAAGAAGGTGACCGCCGCCTCGGCGCTGGCGAGGCTGCCCCGGCGCAGGCCGACCAGCACGTAGAGCGGCAGGGTGAGCGTCTCCAGCGCCACGATCAGGGTGATCAGGTCGCCCGCCGCACCGAGCACCACCCCACCGGTCATCGAGCAGGCGAGCAGGAAGCAGTACTCCCCCACCGGTGCCCGACCGGCCCGCAGGTGCCCGCCGGAGAGCCCGAGCACCCCGAGGGTCAGCAGGGCGAAGAGCGCCCCGACCAGGGCCGCCCGACCGCCGAAGACGTACGAGCAGTCGGCGGCGGCGCAGAAAGTACGTCGCTCGTCGCCCGCGCCGACCACTGCCGCGCCGACAGCGGTGGCGAGCGCGCCCAGCGCCGCCACGGCGAGGGTGGCCCGCGAACGGGCCAGCACCAGCTCGGTGACCAGCACCAGCACGGCGGTGCCGGCGGCCAGGTACGCCGGCAGCAGCGCCACGTGGTCGACGCTCTGCACCACGTTCTGGTTCACCGGCTTCTCCTCGCGCTCATGGGAGGACCTCCACCAGGGCGTTCACGGGGGCCTCGGCGATGCCGAGCACCAGCGCCGGGGCCAGCCCGATGGCCAGCGCGAGCAGCACCAGCGGCGCCCAGGCGGTCAGCTCCCCGCCGGCCAGCGTCGGGGCGAGCCGGCCCACCGCCGGGCTCGGCCGGCCGTGGGTGACCTGACGCAGCAGACGCAGGAAGTACGCGGCGGTGAGCGCCCCGCCGACCGCGGCCAGCACCCCGACGGTGGTCCAGAGCGGCCCACCCACCTCGATCGCGGCGATCACGGCGAACGCCTCGCCCCAGAACCCGGCCAGCCCGGGCAGGCCGAGCGAGGCGATCGCGGCGAAGCCGAGCAGGCCGGCGAGCCGGGGCGCGGTCTCCCGCAGCCCGGACAGTTCGGCGAGCGCCCCGGTGTGGGTACGGTCCTTGACCGCCCCGGCGAGGAAGAACAGCAGGCCGGTGATCACCCCGTGGGCGACGTTGCCGATCAGCGCCGCCTGGATGCCGGTGCTGGTGAGCGTGGCGACGCCGAGCAGCACGAAGCCCATGTGTCCGACGCTGGAGTACGCGATCAGCCGCTTCAGCTCGGTCTGGGCCAGGCAGACCAGCGCGCCGACGAGGATCGCCGCGACGGCGAGTACGCCGAGCACCGGCGCGGCCCAGCGGGCTCCCTCCGGGGCCACCCCGACCGCTACCCGGATCAGCCCGTACGTGCCCATCTTCAGCAGCACCCCGGCGAGCACCACGCTGCCCACCGTGGGCGCCTGGGTGTGTGCGTCCGGCAGCCAGGAGTGCAGCGGCCAGAGCGGGCTCTTCACCGCGAAGGCGAGGGCGAGCAGGGTGAACGCGAAGAGTTGGGTGCCCCGGGAGAGTCCGCCGCCACCGGTGAGCGCCACGATGTCGGCGGTGCCGGCGGCGGACACCACCACGTACACGCCGACCAGCAGGAGCACCGAGCCGAAGAGCGTGTAGAGGACGAACTTGCGGGCCGCCCGACGCCGGTCGTCGCCGCCCCAGCCGGCGATGACCGCGTACATGGGGAGCAGGACGACCTCGAAGAAGAGGAAGAACAGGACCAGGTCCAGGGCGAGGAACGTGCCGAGGATGCCGACCTCGATCACCAGCAGCAGGGCGACCAGCGTCCGGCCGCTGCCGCCGGCCGGCACCTGGTGCAGGCTGTAGAGGCAGCAGAGCAGGGTGAGCAGCGCGGTCAGCACCACCAGCGGGTAGGAGATGCCGTCCACGCCGAGGTGGAAGCGCAGTTCGAGCCCGGGCACCCAGGGCAGGTCGAGTTGGTGCCACGGGCGTACGGCGGGTGCGGTCGCCGACCAGGCGAACCAGCCCCGGTCGCCGGCGGCGAGCGGCAGCGCGGCGAGCAGCGTGAGCCCCGCGGCCACCGTGCCGACCAGCCGGGCCGCCCGGTCCGCCGGGGTGGCCGCCACCGCGACCGCGCCGAGCGCCGGCACCGCCAGGACGGCGACCAGCAGGAACTGCCCGAAGGTCATGCGTTCGCTCCGATCAGCGCGGCGGCCAGCCCGATCAGCAGCGCGCCGGCCAGCACCCCGGCGGCGGCCCGGGGCAGCGCGGCGCGGTGCAGCGCGGCCAGCCCGGCACCGAGGCTGGAGGCGGCCCGGCCGCTGCCCTCCACCGCGCCGTCCACCACCCGCTCGTCACCGGCACGCACCATCCGGGCGAGCGCCCGGTAGGGACGTACCACTAGGGCGTGCTGGACGTCGTCGAGCCGGAACGCCGCCGCGAAGACCGGCCGCAGTGGGCCCAACGCGGCCGCCGGATCGGCGGCCGGGTCGCGGCGCCAGCGGGCCCAGGCCAGGCCGGCGCCGAGCAGCAGCAGCGCCAGCGGCAGCAGTACGGACGGCGCGAGGTGCACCAGCGGCTCCGGCGGCAGGAGATCCGACGGGCGTTCCGCGGTGGCCGGCGCGGACGGCTGGAGGCGGTCGGCGAACGGGCCGGCGAACCCGGCGAACCCGAGCAGCGCCGCCGGTACGGCGAGCAGCAGCACCGGCCAGCGCAGCGTGCCGGGCGGGTCGTGCGGGTGGGCGAGCGGGGCCCGGGTCTCGCCGAGGAAGGCGCGCAGCAACAGCCGGGTGGCGTACCAGGCGGTGATCGCGACGCCGGCCAGCCCCGAGAGCCAGACCAGCCAGCCCACCCAGGACGGTGTCGGTCCCGCGCCGTCCAACGCGGCCTCCTGCGCCGCGGCGAGCACGCCGTCCTTGCTCCAGAAGCCGGCGAGCGGCGGCAGCCCGGCCAGCGCGCCCAGGCCGATCACCGTGCACCAGAAGGTGACAGGCATGGCGCGGCGCAGCCCGCCCATCTTCGACATCAGGGTGGTGCCGACGGCGTGGATCACCGCGCCGGCGGCGAGGAAGAGCAGCGCCTTGAACGCGGCGTGGGTGAGCAGGTGGAACAGCGCCGCGCCAGGTGAGCCGACGGCGAGCGCGCCGGTCATGTAGCCGATCTGGGACACCGTCGACCAGGCGAGCACCCGTTTGATGTCGTCCTGGGCGGTCGCCGCGAGCGCGCCGAGCAGCAGGGTGACCGAGGCGAGCACCCCGAGCACGGTCAGTGCCACAGGCGCGGCCACGAAGAGGGGGTAGAGCCGGGTGACCGCGTACACGCCGGCCGCGACCATCGTGGCGGCGTGGATGAGCGCGCTGATCGGGGTCGGGCCGGCCATCGCGTCGGGCAGCCAGGTGTGCAGCGGGAACTGCGCGCTCTTGCCGGCCACGCCGGCGAGTAGCAGCAGGCAGGCGGCGGTGAGCGTGCCGGCGGAGTGGTCGGCGGCCAGCACGTCGGCGATCCGGAAACTACCGGCGGAGACGCCGAGCAGCGCGATGCCGAGCAGGAAACCGACGTCGCCCACCCGGGTGACCAGGAACGCCTTCACCGCGGCGGCGGGGGCCTCGGGCAGCCGGCGGTCGTGCGCGATGAGCAGGTACGAGCAGATGCCCATCACCTCCCAGCCGACCAGCAGCAGGAGCAGGTCCCCCGACACCACCACGAGCAGCATGGCCGCCGTGAAGAGGCTGATCTGGGCGGCGTACGGCGGGTAGCGGTGGTCCACGTCGACGTCGTCGTGCGGACCGCGTTTCAGGTAGCCGATCGAGTAGACCTGCACGGCCAGCGCGACCGCACCGACCGCCACCGCGACCAGCGCGGCGGCACCGTCCAGCCGGACGCCGAGGCTGACGTCCAGTCCGCCCAGCCGCACCCAGGTGGTGCTCGCCTCGGTCGGGGAGTCCGACGTGGCCAGCAGGGCGACCGCGAGCGCCAACGCACCGGCCGCACCGGTCACGCCGAGGGCGATCGCCACCCGCCGGGCCCACGTCTCGCCGGCCGCCGCGTCCCGGCCGTGCGCGGTCAGCCCGCGCGGCGAGGGCGGCAGGAGCAGCCCGAGCAGGCCGGCCACCAGCGGTACGACCGGCAGCAGCACACCGAGCACCGTGGTGCCGTTCACCGCGCCTCCCGTGCGTCCGCGTCCACCGTCGGCGACGGCTCGGTCAGCGGAACCTCGTCGACGGCCACGGTGGCCCGCAGCCGGTAGAGCTGGAGCACGATCGCCAGCCCCACCCCGATCTCGGCGGCGGCCAGCACGATGACGAAGAGGGCGAAGACCTGACCGCTGTGCGGCAGCGCGGCCCGCACCGTGGTGTCGGCGGTGACGAGGATCAGGTTGACCGCGTTGAGCATCAGCTCGACCGCCATCAGGACCAGCACCGCGTTGCGGCGGCGCAGCACGCCGTACGTGCCGAGCCCGAACAGCAGCGCCGCGGTGACGTACGGGATGACCGGCCTCACCGGCCCGCCTCCGTACGCCCCGGCTGCCCCGCTCCCGGCCGCCCGATGTCCGGCCGGGAGAGCACCACCGCGCCGACCAGTGCGGCGAGCAGCAGCACCGAGAGCACCTCGAACGGAAGCACCCAGCTGCGGAAGATCTCCCCGCCGATCCGCTCGGCCGTGCCCGCGTCGGGCAGCCGCACGGTCGTCCACCGGTACGCGTCGACGAGCAGCGCGGTCAGTCCCAGCCCGACGCCGCCGCCGATCAGCGCGGCCGGCCAGCCGGGCCGGTCCAGGTCGTCCGAGGCCCCGATCGGCGCCCGGGTGAGCATCACCGCGAAGAGCAGCAGCACCACCACGGCGCCCACGTAGATGAGCACCTGGACCCAGGCCACCAGCTCCGCGGTGAGCACCAGGTAGTCGGCGGCCAGCGCGCCCAGGCAGACGACCAGGTAGAGGCCCGCCCGGACCAGGTGCTTCGTGGTGACCACCAGCACGCCCGAGCCGACCGCCACCGCGCCGAGGGCGAGCAGCAGCACGTCCGCACCGGTCATGTCGTCGCCTCGCCGGACGAGCCGGGCTCGGGTGCGGCCGGGGTGGTGGGCCGGGCGGCGGGGACCGCCGCCTTGCGGGCGGCGCTGGTCTCCTCCTTGGCCGGCTCGCCGTTCGGGTCGTGCGCTGGCGGCGGCGGCACGGTGCCCATCCACTCGCCGAGGTGGTCCTTGTCGTGCAGCAGGTCCTTGATGTCGTACTCGGCGTACTCGAACTCGGGCGACCAGTAGAGCGCGTCGAACGGGCAGACCTCGACGCAGATCCCGCAGTACATGCAGAGCGAGAAGTCGATGTCGAACCGGTCGAGCACGTTGCGCTGGCGGGGGCGGGCGGCGCCGGGCACCGCCACCTCCTCCTTGTGCGAGTCGATGTAGATGCACCAGTCCGGACACTCGCGGGCGCAGAGCATGCAGACCGTGCAGTTCTCCTCGAGCAGCGCGATCACGCCGCGCGAGCGGGGCGGCAGCTCTGGGGCCACGTCCGGGTACTGCTGGGTGGTGGAGCGCCGGGTCATCGTCTTCAGCGTGACCGCCAGCCCCTTGACCAGACCCGCACCGGGCAGACTGCGGTCACCGGCGACGTCGTCCGGCATGCGCTCGCTGCGGTCGCTCATGCCGAACATCCTGCCCTGTGGCCCCGGCGTGCGCGACCGCCCCCCGAGCCCGGCCGGCGGTACGGTGGACCCGGGGAGAACGACTGCCTGGAAGGAACCGTCATGACCGCCGCGCTGCAGAGCGACTATCCGCCCGAGGGCGGGTGGACGACGGACGACCTGGATGCGCTGCCCGAGGATGGCCGCCGCCGGGAACTGCTCGATGGAGTGCTGCTGATGTCTCCCTCCCCCACCCGCACTCACCAAACCATCGCGATGCGTCTCGGCGTCGCTCTCGAGGCCGAGTGCCCCGACGACTACGACGTCACCCAGGGAGTCGAGGTTCGGATAAATCGCACCCGCTCCTTCATTCCGGACGTACTGGTGACCACGTCGGCTGCGGCGGCACGCGAACCTTCGCGGTACGAGCCGCATGAGGTCGTCCTCGCCATCGAGATCGTCTCCCCGAGTACCCGCTCGATAGACCGGGTGCTGAAGCCGGCTCTCTACGCCCAGGCCGGCATCCCGTTCTATTGGCGTGTCGAGACGGAGGACGGCACGCTGGAGATCGTCACCTATCGAGTCGACGCGGTGAACGAGGTCTACACAGAGACCGGCCGGTGGACGAAGTTCGTCGACACCGGTGAGCCGTTCCCGATCAACCTGCCGATCAGCCGGATCACGCCACGGAGCCGCTGAACCCCGGTGGCGGGATCATCTCGACGCCGAGCTGCTGGAGCACCTGGAACAGCTCGTTGACGCTCCACACGTCGGCGATCCGACCGGCGGTGTCGAAGCGCAGGAACGTCGCGCCGGAGTAGCTGACCACCCGGCCCGTCGGCGGCACCGGCCCGAACGGGCCCACCTGGGTGCCGGCCGCCCGCCAGTGCACGGCCACCCGGTCCCCGGCGGCGACCAGGTCGACGATCTTGTAACGGAGATCGGGGAACGCCGCCCGCCGGTCCCGGTGCCAGGCCAGGGTCGCCTCCGGGCCGGTGCCGCCCAGACCCGGGCAGTCAGGGGCGATCAGCTCGTACGCCGACTCCTCGCGCCCGGCGTTCCACACGTCGGCGATGAACCGCCGCGCCGCCGCCTCCGTGTCGATCACAGGAGGCAGCGTAGCGCCGGCCCGCGCGGAACGGCCGCCGCTCGCGACGGTCGCCCCGCAGGCGGCCGGTCGAGCCGCCAGAATGGGACGAGGCGACAGGATCGGAGGGGCGGCGTGGGTACGAGCAGCGAGGGCGGCAGGACCGAGACCGACGAGGAGGTGCTGCTGCGCACCGGCGGCAAGTACGTGGAGCCGGGTGGTGAGTTCACCCGCGACCAGCGGTACATCGCGACCCGGATCACCGCCGACGGGCGGGACGGCTACCCGGTGGAACCGGGACGCTACCGGCTCGCGATCAGCCGGGCCTGCCCCTGGGCGAGCCGCCTGGTCATCGTCCGCCGGCTGCTGGGCCTGGAGGATGCCATCTCGATGGCGATGGCCGGCCCGACGCACGACAAGCGCAGCTGGACGTTCGACCTCGACCCGGGTGGGCGGGACCCGGTGCTCGGCATCGAGCGGCTGGCCGACGCCTACTTCAAGCGGTTCCCCGGCTACGACCGGGGCATCACCGTGCCGGCGATGGTGGACGTGCCGACCGGTCAGGTGGTGACCAACGACTACGCGCAGATGAGTCTCGACCTCTCCACCGAGTGGACGGCCTACCACCGCGAGGGCGCGCCGGACCTCTACCCGGAGCGGCTGCGTGGCGAGATCGACGAGGTCAACAAGCTGGTGTTCAAGGACGTCAACAACGGCGTCTACCGCTGCGGGTTCGCCGGCAGCCAGGAGGCGTACGAGAAGGCGTACCGCCGGCTCTTCGACCGGCTGGACTGGTTGAGCGAGCGGCTGACCGGCCAGCGCTACCTGGTCGGGGACACCATCACCGAGGCCGACGTGCGGCTGTTCACCACGCTTGTGCGTTTCGACCCGGTCTACCACGGCCACTTCAAGTGCAACCGGCAGAAGCTCACCGAGATGCCGGTGCTGTGGGCGTACGCCCGGGACCTGTTCCAGACCCCCGGCTTCGGGGACACGGTCGACTTCGACCAGATCAAGCGGCACTACTACGAGGTGCACCGGGACATCAACCCGACCGGCATCGTGCCGCTCGGGCCCGACCTGGCCAACTGGCTCACGCCGCACGGCCGGGAGGCGCTCGGCGGCCGTCCGTTCGGTGACGGCACCCCGCCTCCGCCGCCCGCGGAGCCGGTCGACCCCGCGCACACCCCGCTGCGCTGAGCAGGCTCGCCGGTGAAGCCCCTCCCTCGCGGAGGGGCTTCAATCTGCCGGTACGCCGACGTGCGGGGGGTGGCTCACAGGGCGACGCGGACCGCGGCGGTGAGGACCAGCTGCGCCAGGGACGCCGGAACGAGGACCAGCCAGCAGAGACGCTGGAGCTGGTCCTCCCGCAGCCGCGGGTACGACACCCGGAGCCAAATGATCACGAAGGCGACGGCGAACACCTTGAGCAGGGTCCAGAGCCAGCCGAGTTGGTCGTCGGCGAACGGCCCGTGCCAGCCACCGAGGAAGAGCACGGTGGTCAGCGCCGCGATCACCACGATGCCGACGTACTCGGCCAGCAGGAAGAACGCGAAGCGCAGCCCGGTGTACTCCGTCATGTAGCCGAAGACCAGCTCGGAGTCGGCGACCGGCATGTCGAACGGCGGACGGCGGATCTCGGCGAGCCCGGCCATGAAGAAGACGATCATCGCGGGCGCCTGCCAGAGCAGCCACCAGGGCCGCCACGCCTCGACGATGCCCGACAGGCTGAGCGTCCCCGCCGCCATCGCCACCGATGCCGCGGCCAGCACCAACGGCAGCTCGTAGCCGAGCAGCTGCGCGGCCCCGCGCAACCCGCCGAGCAGGCTGTACTTGTTGGCCGAGGCCCAGGCCGACATCAGCACGGCCAGCACCCCGACACCCACCACCGCGAGCACGAAGAAGAGCCCGACGTCCAGCGGCTGCCCGACCAGGTCGTTCGGGCCGAGCGGGATCACCAGCAGCACGAGCAGGTACGGCACCAGCGCGACCACCGGCGCCAGGCGGAAGACGGACCGGTCCGCGTCGCGCGGAGTGACGTCCTCCTTCTGCACGAACTTGAGCCCGTCGGCGACGAGCTGCGCCCAGCCGTGGAACGCGCCCGCGTACATCGGGCCGAGCCGGCCCTGCATGTGCGCCATCACCTTGTGCTCGGCCTGTCCGACCAGCAGCGGCAGGACGAGGAAGGCGACCAGCACCGCTGCGACCCGGATCAGCAGCTCCAACCAGATCGGCATCAGGATGCGTCCCTGTCGTCGCCGGTGCGGCCGACCTCACCGGGCGGGGTCGTCGGGCGCGCCGCGTGGTCCGCTGCCGGACCACCAGCCGTCGGGCTCGACCCCTCGGCGGCGGTCGCCCCACCCGATCCGCCGGACGCCGCCGGGCCTCCGGCGGCCTCCGGGCCGCCGTCGGTCGCTCCGGGGAGGTCAGGCGTCGTGGCCGAACCGCGGCGGGCCGCCGGGCCGCCGTCGGTCGCTCCGGGGAGGTCAGGCGTCGTGGCCGAACCGCGGCGGGCCGCCGGGCCGCCGTCGGTCGCTCCGGGGAGGTCAGGCGTCGTGGCCGAACCGCGGCGGGCCGCCGGGCCGCCGTCGGTCGGGGCCGGTCGGCCGGTACGCCCGGCACGGGCCCCCGGGGCCGGTCGCGCGGGCCGGTCACCGGCCGGGCGAGCCGGCGTGCCGCCACGCCGCCCCTCGCCCGCACCGCCGGCGCCGGCCGGGGTGGGCGTGGTACCCCACTCCCCGGGCGCGGGCACACCCGGCGGGCGGATCGGTCGTCGGCCGCCGCCCGCCTCGGACTCGCCCGGCTCCTTGGCTCCCGGCCACGGTTTGGCCACCCGGGAGGCCAGCACGAACTCCTTGCGCAGCGGATGCCCCTCGAACTCCGGCGGCAGCAGCAGCGGACGCAGCCCGGCGTGACCGGCGAAGTCGATGCCGAACATCTCGTGCGTCTCCCGCTCGTGCCAGTCCGCTCCTGGGTAGAGGTCGACCACCGAGGCGACCGTGGACGCCTCGCGCGGGACCCGGGTACGCAGCAACAGGCCGTGCCGATGCCGGGTCGACCAGAGGTGCGCCACCACGTCGAACCCCCCGGCAAGCTCGTCCACGGCCGAGAGCCAGTCGAAGAAGTCGCAGTTCAGCTCCGCGTCGTCGCGGGCGGTACGGACGGCGTCCCGCCAGCTGGCCAGCGGCACGTCCACCGTGGCGCGGGCATGCCTGGCACCACCGGAGACCGAGGGGGTGGTCTCGGCCGGCGCGAGCAGCGTGGCCATCCGGCTGCCGACCTCTTCCGGAGTCATGCGCTGATCCTAGGGCCTGCTTCATGAGGCCCGCCCGAGCGAGCCGAGCACCAGGCGGCGGTCCGGCAGGGCGGGTTCGTCCGGATACGCCCAAGCAATGATCTGCCGCTTTGCCCTTCGGGAGGTCGGCGGAGGGGCGAAGATGACAGACGTGCGCGCTGTGACTGTGGCCCCCGGGACCGCCAACTCGCTGGAGTTGATCGAGGACTACCCGGAACCGGCCCCCGAGGAGGGATCGATCCTGGTCGAGTCCCTGGCCATCGGCATCTGCGGCACTGATCACGAGATCATCGCCGGCGAGTACGGCGAGGCGCCCCCGGGCGAACGGCGCCTGGTGATCGGGCACGAGTCGCTGGGCCGGGTGCTGGAGGACCCGACCGGCACCCTTCAGCCGGGCGACCTGGTGGCCGGGATCGTCCGGCATCCGGACCCGGTGCCCTGCCCGAACTGCGCGGTCGGCGAGTGGGACATGTGCCGCAACGGCCGCTACACGGAGCACGGCATCAAGGCGCTGCCCGGATTCGCCCGGGACCGCTGGCGGGTACAGCCCCCGTACGCCGTCCCGTTGGACCGGGCGCTCGGCCAGGTCGGCATGCTGCTCGAACCGACCAGCGTCGTCGCGAAGGCGTGGGACCACATCGAACGGATCGGCCAGCGGGCCGTCTGGCAGCCGAAGATCGTCCTGGTCACGGGCGCCGGCCCGATCGGCCTGCTCGCCGCCCTGCTCGCCGCCCAGCGCGGGTTCTCCGTGCACGTGCTCGACCTCGCCACCAGCGGCCCGAAGCCGGAACTGGTTCACGCGCTGGGTGCTACCTACCATTCGGTGCCGGTCCACGAACTGGACTTCGAGCCGGACGTCGTGCTGGAGTGCACCGGGGCGCCGACCGTGGTGCTCGAGGTGATGTGCAAGGCCGCGCCGAACGGCATCGTCTGCCTGGCCGGGGTCTCCAGCGGCGGGCGCACCATCGACTTCGACGCCGGTGCGCTCAACCGGTCGCTGGTGCTGGAGAACAACGTCGTCTTCGGCTCGGTGAACGCCAACCGGCGGCACTGGGAACTGGCCGCGGACGCGCTCCGCCGGGCCGACCCGCTGTGGCTCAGTTCCCTGATCAGCCGCCGGGTGCCCGTGTCGGGGTACGCCGACGCGTACACGAACGGGCCGGACGACATCAAGGTGGTGCTGGAGTTCGCGGTCTGACCCGCGCCCCGGGCAGCCGGCTCAGAAGCCGGCCGGCCCGCTGAGATGCCGGGCGTCCGGCTCAGATGCCGGGCAGCCGGCCGTTGCGGAACAGGTCCACGAAGAGCTGGTGGTCCTCCCGGGCGCGCAGCCCGTACGCGTGGGCGAACTCCACCAGGTGGCTCACGAAACTCGACTCGTCCCGGTCCACCGCCGTGATGATCGCCTCCTCCGTGGAGTAGTCGACCAGATCATGGCTGGACTCGTCGTCAGCGACGGAGTGCATCCGGGCCACCGCCCGGCCCAGGTCGGACAGCACCCCGGCCAGCTCATCCGGTTCGTTGACATCCGCCCAGTCCAGGTCAGCGGCGTACGGCGAGACCTCGGCGACCAGCTGGCCGACCCCGCCCAGCTCGGTGAAGCCCAGCCACGGGTCGGCGTGCGCCTGCAACGCCCGCTGCGACTCGGCCGTCCGGTGCCCCTGGTGCTGGAAGTAGGCGCGGATCGACTCGTCGGGGATGTGCCGCGCCACCGCGGGCACCTGGGCCTGCTTAATGTAGATGACGACGTCGTTCTCCAGCGCCTGGGTGTGCCCCTCCAGCAGCAGGTTGTACGACGGCAACCCGGCCGAGCCGATGCCCACGCCCTTGCGCAGCACCACGTCCTTGATCCGGGTCTCGACCGGACGCAGCCGGGCCGAGGAGACGGGCAGCGTGCCGAGGTAAGCCTCGAAGGCGGCGCCGACCGCCTCCCGGGTGCCGTCGTCGACCTCGTACACACCGTCGCCGAGGGAGAACCGCCGCTCGTAGTTGTCGATGGTGGTCTGCGTGGCGAGCAGGTCGACGCGGGTGTAGAGCCGGGCCTGCTGAAGCACCTGGCGCAGCACACCGTCGGCGTTGTCGAGCGTGATCGAGCCGATCGCGTCGTCGCCGCCCGCGGCGATCGCGCGCAACTCGGTGAGGTACGAGCGGGCGAACCCGGTGACCAGTTCGGTGATCGCCCGGTCGGAGAGCGCCTTGGCGTAGCCGAGCAGCGCCACACTGGCCGCGAAGCGCTTCAGATCCCACGTGAACGGCCCCACGTACGCCTCGTCGAAGTCGTTGACGTTGAACACCAGCTGCCCGGAGGCGTTCATGTAGGTGCCGAAGTTCTCGGCGTGCAGGTCACCGTGGATCCACACCCGGCTGGTGCGCTCGTCGAGGAACCGGTCGTCGGCGAAGTCGCCGCGCTGGTCGGCGTAGAAGAGCGCGGCGCTGCCCCGGTAGAAGGCGAACGGAGAGGCGGCCATCTTGCGGAACTTGCGGCGGAAGGCGGCGGGGTCGAGCGCCATCGACGCCCCGAACTCCGCGATCAACACGTCGATGATGTGGGCGGCGCGACGCTGCCCTGAGCTGCTCATGTGCGCAGGCTAGTCCCCCTCCGCCAACTGCTCGGTCCGGCCGGGCGCTCGGCCTGGGCGGGGACCGCCGGAACGGCCGGCGGGGCGGCGGTCAGCCCGCGGGTGGGCGTACCGGCGGGGCGGTGAGCGACGCCACCGAGCGCGGGACGGCGCCGTCGCTCGGCGCGGCGTCGACCGGGGCGGCGAGCAGGTCGGGGCGGGACACTCCGCCGGGGCCGGACTGCTCGGCGGCGATCTTCTCCTGCAGACGCAGGATGCCGTGCAGCAGCGCCTCCGGCCGGGGTGGGCAGCCGGGCACGTAGACGTCGACCGGAATGAGCTGGTCGACGCCCTTGGTGACCGAGTACGAGTCCCAGTAGGGGCCGCCGCAGTTTGAGCAGGCGCCGAACGAGATGACGTACTTCGGCTCGGGCATCTGGTCGTAGAGCCGCTTGATCGCCGGGGCCATCTTGTCCGTCACCGTCCCGGAGACCACCATGAGGTCAGCCTGACGGGGACCGTGCGCGAATGGGATCACCCCGAGCCGCATGAAGTCGTGCCGGCTCATGCTCGTCGCGATGAACTCGATCGCGCAGCAGGCCAGGCCGAAGTTGAAGACCCAGAGCGAGTAGCGGCGGCCCCAGTTCAGCACGAACCGGATCGGCTCGCCGAGCACTGCCGGCAGCTGCACGAACGCCCCCTTCCCGAACCTTCGGCCCAGTCAACCACAGCCGCCGGCCACCCCGGACGGCCGGCGGCGGGTCACCCGGTGATCCCACGGGTAGGCGGAGCGTCGCCGGTCACCAGCTGGGCCGCTGGAGCAGGCCGACGAACTCCACCAGCAGCCGCTCCCGCAGGGCCGGGGGCGCGGCGTCGAGCAGCGTGTTCACCAGCGCCATCCGTCCGGGCAGGGCACCGGCGGAGCCCGCCAGGCCCAGGCCGGTGGCGAGCCCACCCACCAGTTCGGGGGTGAGCGCCTCCGGGGTGAGCGTGCCGGCGAGGGTGAGCAGCTCCTCGGGCAGCACGACCGGGCCGGCTGCCCGGGCGGCTTTCGCCGCCTCGGCCAGCGCCGGGCCGAACTCGCCCACCCGGGGGGCCACCGCCGCGGTCACCGTGAGGTGCACGCTGGCCGGCAGCCCGGCGTACGACAGCTGCGGCTGGGTGTGCCAGCCCCGGGCGGTCAGCTCGTCGACCAGCACGAACAAATCGAGTTCCGGGTCGGTGGCGGTGAAACAGACGACAGTGGACTCCGGCTCGGCCATCAGTCGCAGCCCGGGTACGCCGCGTACGGCTTCGGTCAACTCGGCCACCGCCTTCCGGGTCGCTGCCGCCAGGCGCAGGTAGCCGTCGTCGCCGAGGTGCCGCAGGGTGGCGTACGCCGCGGCGATGGGGCCGCCCGAACGCGTCGAGGCGATCGTCGGGTTGATCATCGTGTAGCCGGGCCAGTCGGCGTACGCGAAGTACTGCGGGGCGCGCAGTGCCGGATCACGGTGCAGCAGCACGGAGACGCCCTTCGGCGCGTACGCGTACTTGTGCAGGTCGACCGAGATCGAGGTGACCCCGGGCACCCCGAAGTCGAACGCCGGTACGGGCGCACCGAGCCGACGCAGGTACGGCAGTGTCCAGCCACCGAAGCAGGCGTCCACGTGGCAGCGCACCCCCGCCGCCGAGGCCGCTGCGGCGATCTCGGCGACCGGATCGATCACGCCGTGCGCGTACGACGGTGCGGAGCAGGCCACCAGCACGGTGTCCGGCCCGAGAGCGGCGGCAGTCTCGGCCGGGTCGGGGCGCAGCGTCTTCGGGTCGACCGGCACCACGTCGAGCGCCACCCGCAGGTAGTGGGCCGCCTTGGCGAAGGCCGCGTGCCCGCTCGCCGGCACCACGAGCCGGGGCGTGGTGATCTCCGGGTGGGCGTCCCGGGCCGCCTTGACCGCCAGGATCAGCGACTCGGTGCCGCCGCTGGTGACGCTGCCGACCACGTCCGGCGCGGTGCTGCCGGGTCCACCACCGAGCAGGCCGGCCGCCGCACCGACCAGGGCGTTCTCCATGGCCAGCAGGGACGGGAACGCGGTCGGATCAAGCCCGTTGACGTGCGCGCCGGCCGCGTGCGCCGTGGCGGCCAACTCGTCCAGGCCGGGCACGGCCGGGTCGTAGACGTACGCGAAGAGCTGCCCACCGTGCGTCGGTCGATCCTGCGCACGCAGCAGACGGATCTCGTCGAGCACCCGCTCGGCGGGGATTCCGTGCTCCGGCAGCGCGCTTGCGTCGGTCCGCTCGTCGGTCATGAGGTGGTGACGCCCCTTCCGGGTGGCTCGTGGGTTCTCGTTCCCGCCACGACTGGCTGATCGGCGCCGGTGTCCGGCGCGGCGGGTAGGTCGTAGTGGCGCAGGAGGATCAGCGGTGCGGCCACCAGCAGAGCGGGGATCACCGTGAAGCCGAGCAGGATGCCGAGGCGGGCGGTGCCGGACTGCGCCGCTGCCGTTCCGGTGTCGGAGGAGACGTAGCCGGAGAGCTGCAGCACCAGCCCGTAGATGCCCGGTCCGAGCGCCAGCCCGAGGGTCTCCCCCGCCGTCCAGATCCCGGTGAAGACGCCGGCCTGCCGCCGGCCGGTGCGCGCCTCGTCCCAGCTGATGCAGTCGGGCAGCATCGCGAGCGCGAAGACCTGCTGGCCCGCGTACCCGGCACCGACCAGGGCGACCACCGGGTAGACCGCGGCCGCCGGCACCAGCGGCGCGGCCGCCAGCGCGGCCACGCCCACCACGAGCAGCAGGGACGCCGCGACCAGGGCACGGAGTTTGCCGACCCGGGCGCCGATCCGGGTCCAGAGCGGCATCACCAGCAGCGCCGGCCCGACGAAACAGGCGAACAGCAGGGTCGCCCCGGTCTGCGGGTCCCGCAGGATCTGGTCGGCGAAGTAGTTGACCCCGGCCAGGATGGTGGCGACGCCGGCGGACTGGACCACGAAGCAGACCAGCAGTGCCCGGAACGCACGGTTCCGGCCGGCGACCGCCAACTGGGCGCGGAGCGTGGGCTCGCTCCCGCGTACCTGCCCGGTCGGCGCCGCCCGGGTGCCGGCGAACGCGCCGACCGCGCCGACCGCGATCAGCGACGCGACGAAGAGGCCCATCCACCGGTGCCCAGCGAGCCCTTCGCCGCCCGCGGTCACCACGATCGGGGCGACCGCCCCGGAGACCAGGATGGCGAGGGCCAGCACGGCGATCCGCCAGGTCATCAGCCGGGTGCGCTCGGCGTAGTCCTCGGTCAGCTCGGCCGGCATCGCCACGTACGGCACCTGGAAGAAGGCGAACGCGGTGGCCGTGGCGAGGAAGGCCGCCGCCACGTACGCCCCGGCCGCGCGCTCCGTCCCGAACGGCGCGGCGAAGATGCCGGCGAAGAGCAGGGCGAGCGCGAGACCGGCGAGCAGCAGGTACGGGCGGCGGGGACCCCAGCGCGACCCGGTGCGGTCGGAGATGCGACCGGCCACCGGGTTCACCAGCACGTCCCACGCCTTCGGCCCGAGCACCAGCAGCGCGGCCAGCCCGGCGGCCACTCCGAGCGTGTCGGTGAGGTACGGCAGCAGCAGCAGACCGGGCACGGTGCCGAAGGCACCGGTGGCGAGCGAGCCGAGCGCGTAGCCGAGGTGCACCCGGCGCGGCAGTGCGCCCGGGACGGAGGCCGGGCCGGCCGGCGGCGCGTCCATGGCGCCGAATGCTACTCACATTATGGCGTCGGTCACATCCGCTCTCCGGCCGCTACGGGCCCTCGCCGGTGCCGGCCGACCCCGGCGACCAACTGGCCGCCGTCATGTCCACCCCGACGCCGCGCAGCGGCGTCCCCTCCGCACGCAACCGGGCCCGGGCCTCCCGCTCGTGCCCCGGCGGCAGTCGCCCCGCCGAGTTGACCACCCGATGCCAGGGCACCGCGCCGCCGTGACGAGCCATTATGTTGCCCACCAGCCGGGCCGAGGACCGACCGGACCGCTCCGCGAGCGCATCGGCCACCGCCCCGTACGACATCACCCGGCCCGGTGGGATCCGCTCGACCAGATCCAGCACCGCTTCGACGTACTCGTCAGGTGTCACAGCGCGCCACACTATGGGAACGCGGCGGGGCGACGCCGCCTTGACCACGCAGAATGGTCGTTGTGCGTGAAGCGGTAACGGGGGCCCGGCGGGTCGTCGTCAAGATCGGGTCTTCCTCGTTGACCACGGCGACCGGCGGCCTGGCCGGTGAGCGGGTCGACGCGCTGGTCGACGCCCTCGGGGCGCTCACGGCCGACGGCCGGGAGGTCGTGCTGGTCTCCTCCGGCGCGATCGCAGCCGGTCTGGCCCCGCTGGGGCTGTCCCGCCGCCCGCGCGACCTGGCCACCCAGCAGGCCGCGGCCAGCGTCGGGCAGGGCCTTCTGATCGGCCGGTACGCGGCCGGCTTCGCCCGGCACCACCGGACGGTGGGGCAGGTGCTGCTCACCGTCGACGACGTCACCCGCCGGGCGCACTACCGCAACGCGTACCGGACCCTGCGCAAGCTGCTCGACCTGCGGGCGGTGCCGATCGTCAACGAGAACGACACGGTGGCCACCGAGGAGATCCGGTTCGGCGACAACGACCGGCTGGCCGCGCTGGTCGCCGCGCTCGTCCAGGCCGACCTGCTGGTGCTGCTCTCCGACGTCGACGCGCTCTGGACCGGCGACCCCAGCCGACCCGACTCCACCCGGATCAGCGAGGTGCGCAGCGAGGAGGACCTGACGGGCGTCACGATCGGCGGCACCGGCCGCGCCGGAGTCGGCACCGGCGGCATGGTGACGAAGGTCGAGGCGGCCCGGATCGCCACCGGTTTCGGCATCCCCGTCGTGCTCACCGCCGCACCGCTGGCCGCCCCGGCGCTGGCCGGCGAGGCGGTCGGCACCTTCTTCCACCCGAGGCGCCAGCGGCCCGCGGCACGGCTGTTCTGGCTCGCGCACGCGACGTCGCCCCGAGGTCGGCTGCATCTGGACGAGGGTGCGGTCGCCGCAGTGGTCGGGCGGCGCAAGTCGCTGCTGCCGGCCGGCATCACGGCGGTCGACGGGGCGTTCACCGCGGGAGACCCGGTGGACCTGGTGGACTCCCAGGGGGCACCGGTGGCCCGGGGGCTGGTCAACTACGACGCGGTGGAGTTGCCCGGGCTGCTGGGTCGCTCCACTCCGGAACTCGCCGCGGCGCTCGGCCCGGCGTACGAACGCGAGGTCGTACACCGCGACGACCTGGTTTTGCTGTGAACTCGGCAGCGAGCGAATCATCGACACAGGGCAAGAGTGACTCAGGACGGCACGGAGCGAAGCGGAGTGGTGGGATGAGCGTGACCGAGCAGGCCCGTCGGGCGCGGGTGGCGGCGGAGGCGCTGGCCGTCGCGACGCGTACGACAAAGGACGCCACGCTGCACGCGATGGCCGACGCGCTGGTGGCGCGTACGCCCGAGATCCTCGCCGCGAACGAGGCGGACCTGGCGGCGGGGCGGGAGGCCGGGCTGAGCGCGGCCGTGCTCGACCGGCTCGCCCTCGACGAGGATCGGGTGGCCGGCATCGCCGACGCGCTGCGGCAGATGGCCGCGCTGCCCGACCCGGTCGGCGAGGTGGTACGCGGCTCGACCCTGCCCAACGGCTTGGAACTGCGGCAGATCCGGGTGCCGTTCGGGGTGGTCGGGATCATCTACGAGGCCCGCCCGAACGTGACAGTCGACGCCGCCGGGATCTGCCTGAAGTCGGGCAACGCGGCGCTGCTGCGTGGCTCCTCCTCCGCCGCCAACTCCAACGCGGCACTGGTCGCGGTGCTGCGCGACGCTGTCGCCGGAGCAGGGCTGCCGGCCGACGCCGTGCAGTTGCTCGACGCCGCCTCCCGCGACTCGGTGAAGGAGTTGATGCGGGCCCGCGGCCTGGTCGACGTGCTGATCCCGCGCGGTGGCGCGTCGCTGATCCGCACCGTGGTCGAGGAGTCGACCGTCCCGGTGATCGAGACCGGGGTCGGCAACTGCCACGTGTACGTCGATGCCGCCGCCGACGTGTCGAAGGCCGTGGCGATCACCTTGAACGCGAAGACGCAGCGGCTCTCCACCTGCAACACCGCCGAGTCGCTGCTCGTGCACGCGGCGGTCGCGGACGCCTTCCTGCCCCCGATGCTGGCCGCGTTCGCCGAGGCGGGGGTGACCGTGCACGGCGACGAGCGAGTCGCCGCGCACTCGACCGCCGTGGTGACGGCGACCGAGGAGGACTTCGCCACCGAGTACCTCTCCGCGGACATCTCGGTGGCCGTCGTCGACACCCTCGACGCCGCGGTCGCGCACATCCGGCGCTACGGCACCGGGCACACCGAGGCGATCGTCACCGACTCGACCACGGCGGCCCGCGAGTTCGTGGCCCGGGTGGACGCGGCGGCGGTGATGGTGAACGCCTCCACCCGGTTCACCGACGGCGGCGAGTTCGGCTTCGGCGCGGAGATCGGCATCTCCACGCAGAAGCTGCACGCGCGCGGCCCGATGGGGCTGCCGGAGCTGACCAGCACCAAGTACGTCGTGACCGGCGACGGCCACCTGCGCGGCTGATCGGCGGACGGGAGAGAAGTCGGCGGGGACGACGCCGCGACGGCCGCCGCGCTCACTCCGCGGCGGCGGCCGCCTCCGTCGTCACGGTCGCCGCACCGGTGGGCGGGGTGATGCAGGCGCGGATGGCCCGCAGCGTCGTGTGCACGTCGAACTGGTGACCGTCGTCGCTGTCCCAGCCGCCGTCGCTGCGTTGGGTCTCGGCGAGCCGGCGCCGGGCGGACACGAGAAGCCACTGCTCCTCGCCGATCTCGACGCGGCGGAGTGTCGCGGCGAGCCAGGCGGTGTCCGCCGGGGACATCTGCGGGATCCGCTCGGCCAGCACCGTCTGGATCCGGGCCGACTCGTCGTACATGCCCTGGCGGTGCAGCACCGCGGCGCTCAGCCAGCCGGTCGGCAGGAACGACGGCCAACTCCCGTCGGGGCCGACCCGCTCGGCGACGGCCTGTGCGGCCGCCTGCACCACCCCGGCGTACGCCCCGCCGACCCGGTGATCGAGTGGGCCGGCGGACCGGGCGTCGAGCCCGGCGACGGTCAGCCAGAAGCCGGCGTTGGCGGTGAGGTAGAGACGGGCCTCCGGGTCACCGGGTCGGGCCCACTCCGGCGCGACGTCGGCCAGCGCCGGGTCCTCCTCCCAACCACCGTCGGCCAACTGCCGGGTGGCGAGCCAGTCCAGGGCGTGCCGGGCCGCCGGTCGACCGAGCCCGCCCAGATCGTCCAGCTCGGCGAGGCGGAAGCAGGTGGCGTCGACCGAACCGATCGGGCCGTCGAGGATCGCCGGCCAACCTCCGTCCGGCGTCTGCCCGAACTCGGCCCGCTCGATCAGCTCGACCGGCACCGGCGCTCCGGTGCGCAGCCGGGAGAGGCGGGCGCGTTCCACCGCGTCCCCGTGCGCCACCACGAACCCGATGGCGGCATCCAAATCGACCACGGCGGACACGCTACCTGCGTAAACGCGATTCCGCCTCGGAGGATCGGCCGAGGTCGGGGCGGTCACAGCCCGCCCCGACCCGGCCGGTCGGTCAGTACGCGGGCAGCGCCGGATCGATCTGCTTGATCCAGGAGAGCACGCCGCCCTGGACGTGCACCGCGTCCCGGAATCCGGCGGCCTTGAGCGCGGCGAGCGCCTCGGCGGAGCGGACGCCGGACTTGCAGTGCAGCACGATCTGCCGGTCCTGCGGGAGGCGCGAGAGCGCCTCGCCGGAGATGATCTCGCCCTTGGGGATCAGGGTCGCGCCGGGAATGCGGACGATCTCGTACTCGGCCGGCTCCCGGACGTCGACCAGGAAGATGTCCTTGCCGGCGTCCTGCCACTCCTTGAGCTCCAGTGCGGTGATGGTCGAGTCGACCACCGCCTCCTGGGCCTCCACCGACACGGCGCCGCAGAAGTCCTCGTAGTCCTCCAGCAGGTCGGTGACGGTCGGGTTCTCGCCGCAGAGCACACAGTCCGGGTCCTTGCGGACCTTGATCTTGCGGTACGACATCTCCAGGGCGTCGTAGACCATCAGGCCGCCGACCAGCGGCTCACCGATGCCGGCGAGCAGTTTGATCGCCTCGTTGACCTGGATCGAGCCGATCGACGCGCAGAGGACACCCAGCACGCCGCCCTCTGCGCAGGAGGGCACCATGCCGGGTGGCGGGGGCTCCGGGTAGAGGCAGCGGTAGCAGGGGCCGTGTTCGGCCCAGAAGACCGACGCCTGGCCGTCGAAGCGGTAGATCGAGCCCCAGACGTACGGCTTGCCGAGCAGCACCGCCGCGTCGTTGACCATGTAGCGGGTGGCGAAGTTGTCGGTGCCGTCGACGATCAGGTCGTACTGGGAGAAGATCTCCCGGACGTTGTCCCGGTCGAGCGCGGTGTTGTGGATCTCCACCTTGACCAGCGGGTTGATCTCGCGGATGCTCGCGGCGGCCGACTCGGCCTTGGACCGGCCGACGTCGGAGACGCCGTGGATGATCTGGCGCTGGAGGTTGGATTCGTCGACGGTGTCGAAGTCGATGATGCCCAGCGTGCCGACGCCGGCGGCGGCGAGGTACATGAGGGCCGGTGAGCCGAGACCGCCGGCGCCCACGCAGAGCACCCGGGCGTTCTTCAACCGCTTCTGCCCCTCGACGCCGACGTCGGGGATGATCAGGTGGCGCGAGTAGCGGCGGATCTCGTCAACTGTCAGCTCGGCGGCGGGCTCGACGAGCGGGGGCAACGACACGATGGACTCCCCGGGATCGGCGGTGCGAACCCGGCCATTGTCACTCGGCACCGGACGGGTCGGCCATGAGGGAGGACACGCCGCCCGTCATTCGGGAGGGGAATAACGCGGCAGGTCGCCGCGCCCCGCCCGCCGATGGGCGGTTTGCCGGGCTCCGCCACCCGGGGCGTCGGCTACGGGACGATCTCGCCCCGGTACCGGAGGCCGTCCAGGTACGGCCAGGCGTTGGCGAGGCAGCCTTCCAGCCCGTACGTCTGCTGCTGCATGACCGGTGCCGGGCTGCCCGGCTCGGGGCAGGACTCGTGCGCCTGCCCGAACTCGTGCCCGACCTCGTGGTTGATCACGTAGGTCCGGTAGACAGACAGCGGCGCGCCGTAGTCGGGTACCGCCTCCATCCAACGGGCCAGGTTGATGATGACCTGCCCGGGCAGGCGGCAGGAGGTGTACGCCTCGGTGCTCAACCCACCCTCGGCGCACATCTGTTCGGAGGTGACCGGGGTGGCGAGGTAGACGGTGAAGTCGGCCTCCGCCGCTTCCGCCACCCGCTGCACCCGCAGTTCGCCCGAGGCGATCCAACTGCGCGGGTCGGCGAGTGTCTCGTCCACGCTCGCCGCGAACGCGTCGGCGTCCTGACCGCCGCCCTCCTCCACCGCGACGTGGTAGCGGCGCAACGGACCGCCCTCGCCCCGCACCGGGGTGCCACCGGTGGCGGTGACGAACCGGCCTGCGCCGTACGAGGGCACGACGTGCGGAACCTCGCGTGGCGCCTCGTGCGCCCCGGCCCCGCCGCTCTGAGGCAGCGGATCCGCTACCGGCGAGGGCGCCGGCGGCGTACCGGCGCGGGTCACGGCGATGCCGGCGGCGGTCGCGACGAGCAGCGCCACCCCGAGCAGGACGCTGCGGCGGCGACGCCGGTACAACCGCAGGCGCGCCGAGCGCCGCGCGTTCTCCGGCCGTCGAGACGGAGCAGGTGTGTCGTAGGAGGACGCCGTCATGCCCTCAGGGTGCCAGATCGATCACCCATTACGTGACGTTCAAGGCTAATGCCGCCTCGAACCGATTACCGGGTCAAGTCGACAAAAAACACAAAATGCATCTTTGCAGGACAAGCTATGCCATCCGCTCCCGATGCCGGCGTCAAAGCGGCGGCCCGGCGTACCGGCGGCCGTCGCGGTACGGCCACGGGTTGGCGAGGCACCCCTTGAGGGCGAGAGTCTGCTGCATCATCACCGGCGCCGCCCTGCCCTTGCCGGGGCAGCGCTCATGGCGATTGCCCAGTTGGTGCCCCACCTCATGGTTGATCACATACAGCCGGTAGATCGACAACGGCACCTTCGCCGCCACGAAGTGCGGAACGGAGCGCCGCCACCGGTCGAGGTTGATGACGACCTTCCCCGACGTTCGGCAGGACGTGTACGGACGCCCGCCGATCCGGATGTCCACCCCGCCCTGCGCGCACATCCGTGCCGCCGTGCGGGCCGTCGCCAGGTACACGGTGAAGTCGGCGTCCGCCTTGCCGGCCACCTGCCGCAGCCGCAACCGGCCGCTGTCCACCCAACTGCCCGGCCCGGTGAACGCGACCTGCACCGCCCGGGCGAACCCGCCCGAGTCCTCCCCGCTCCCCGACTCGACCGCGACCCGGTAGCGCTGCACCCGGCCGGCCTCGCCCATGATCGGCCCGGTGCGGTCGTCATAACCGAACCGGCCGGTGCCGGCCGAGGGCACGGGCCCCGGCAGCCGGAACACCGGAGACGCCGAAGTGGACGGCGACGGAGTCGCCGGAGACGTACCGAGCAACGGCAGCGGCGCTGCGGCAACCGGCCGCGTCGCCGCACCGGCCGGTACCGGCCGGGAACCGACACCCTGGTGCCGCACGATCACGGTGACCGCCGCCCCGATCGCGAGCAGCACCACCGACAGCTGGGCGATCACCTGGAACCGCCGGCCGCGGAGCTGCGCCCCGACGGCGCTCCGGCCGCGGGTACCGTTCGCGCCACTCCGCGGACCGGATTCCGCCGCCCCGCCGGCCAGGCCCGGCGCGGACCCTGGCGAATCGGCCGGGCACCGACCGGCCGGGACCATCGGGTCGCCGGCGGAGCGGGGCGCGGAGCTGGGCATCCGGCTCAGCGTGCCAGATCGTGACGCTCTGCACCCTCCCCCGTTTCGGTGAGTAGTCCCAGCACCGCCCGGGCGACCAGCCGGGCTGCCTCGATCTGCGCCACATGCCCCACCTGGCCCAACATCAGCAGTCGGCTGTCGGGGATCACCCGGGCCGCCTGCGGGGCGACGCGGACGTCCACCAGCCGGTCACGCCCGCCCCCCACGACCAGGGTGGGCGCCCGCACCGACCGGGCCAGCCGCCAGAGCGAGCCCGGCCCGGGCAGGTACGACCGCAGAAAGCTGGAGACGAGCCCCCGGAAGGTCCGGACGTACACGCCGGCGTAGTGCTCAGACTGATAGCGCAGCTGGATCTCCTCCAGTGCCTCCCGCCGGCGTTGCTCGCAGATCCGGCTCAGGTCGGCCACACACGCCTCCAGCAACTGCTCGACCAGCGCCTCCGGCGCCAGCTCGGTCAGCCGCCGCGCCGCCATCCGCTCCGCCTGGGGCAGCGCGAGCAGCGGCAGCAGCCGACCCTGCAACGAGCGCCGGAAATCGAGGAACGGCAGCGCCGGAGAGATCAGGGTCAGCGTGCGTACCAGGTCGGGACGGAGCGCGGCGACCTGCACGGCGACCGCCCCGCCGAGCGAGTTCCCGAAGAGGTGCACGGCACCCCGGTCGGAATGCTCGATGTACCGGATCAGCCGCTCGGCGAACGCCGGCACCGTGTAACGGTGGCCGGGCTCGCTGCGTCCGAAGCCGGGCAGGTCGATCGCCTGGCCGTGCAACCGGACGGCGAGCAGGCCGGCCAGGTCGGTCCAGTTCTGGGACGAGCCGCCCAAGCCGTGCACGTACAGGGCCTGCTCCGCGCCCGGGGCGGTGGCCGGGGTGTCCCGGACGTAGCTGACCATGCCGTCGAGCCGGACCTCCCGGCCCGGCCATGGTGGCGGAACCCCGTGCTCCGGGAGCAGGTGCTCCGGGCAGAGGGTGGCGCGCTTCACCGCCTCAGTCTGCCCCCGCAACCGCACGGCGGCAGCGCGTCGCCGGGAAAGGGCGGCTCGGCGAGCGTCAGGTGAGCAGCGCCTCCAGCCGACGGTTCACCGCAGCCAGGGTGGCCCGCACCACCGCCTGCCGCGGGTCACCCGCGACGAGCGCCGACCCGGCCAGTTGCTCGACCCAACCGTCGCAGACCAGCAGCACCACCACGGTCGCCACCTCGCAGTTGCCGAACGGCACGACCGCGACATGCTCGACGAAGCAACGCCCACCCTCGGAGAGGACCGGGCGGCGCAGCAGCTCGTCCACGGCCGACGCGGCCGCCACCGCGCAGAGCCGCAGGACGTATCCGTCGACGGCCGGGCCGGTGGCGTAGCCGGAGGCGGTCTCGCCGGCGGCGATGAGACGTACCTCCACATTGGCGTCGAGACCGAACGTGCTCACCTGGACGTGATCGATCACCACGCGGGGGCCGGGGCGTCCGCCGGTGTCCAACGGTCGCGACGGCGCGCTCTCCGTAGTCGTCAGCTGCGCGCCGGAGTACGAGGCGCCGAGGTTCACCGGGCTCCCGGTGGCCGCGCCGGGCGTCGCCTCGTCCACCGTCGCCCGACCACGCGGTGGAGCGATCGGGCGGCGCCGGCGCAGCGGATCCGGCTCGGTACGCGGAGCGCCGCCGGCCGCCTCGGCGGCCGCCCGTCCCTCGATCCCGGTGGACCGGCCCTCGCGGACCTCCCGAGCGACATCGGCAGCACGAGCGGCCTCCGGGGCGCGTGCCGCACTGGCAGCACGAGTGGCCTCCGGGGCGCGTGTCGCACTGGCAGCACGAGTGGCCTCCGGGGCGCGTGCCGCACTGGCAGCACGAGTGGCCTCCGGGGCGCGTGCGGCGTTGCGGCGGCGGACCGGCGCCGGGGGCGCGGCCGGCGGACCGGGCAGGTTCTGCGGGGCGGCGGCGAGCCCCATCCGCTCCTGCAGCAGACGGGCGACCTGCCGGCTCACGTCGGCCGGGTCGGCGCCGTCGGCCAGGTCGAGGCGGAGGCTGTGCGCACCCGCCGGGGTACGCCGCAGCGACGCGTCACGGACGCCAGCGACCTCCCGTACCGCGCCGAGGATCGCATTGACGTCGAACCCCTCGGGCCGCTCCTGCGGCGGCGCGGGCTCGTCGTCACGACGCAGGTGGGTGGCGATGCGAGCGAGTTGCGGCGTTTCGGCGGGTGGCTCCACGGCTGGCGGCTCCGGCACGACTGGCACGTCCGGCTCGGCTGGGACGCGCTGCGGCAGCACCGCCGACGCCGGTTCCGGCTGCCGGCCGACGGACTGGTCGGCCGTGGGTGCCGGCTCGGGCGCGGATCGACGGGCCGCGTATCCAGGCGCGCTCGCCGAGGCGGGCGCGGCGGTGGTGTGGTCATGGCGATCGGCTCCGCTCGTGGCGGAGGCCGGCGCGGGACCCGTCCGGGTCTCTGCTTCACGGCTCACGCCCGACGCCGGGTCAGGGTCGTGGCGGCCGGTGATCGCGGCTGGGGTGGCTGCCTCCGACGCCATCCGGTTCGCCACATCCACCTCGGCCGGGCGGCGACGGAAGGCCTCGGCAGCACGGCGCGGCGTCGGCTCCGGGCGGTCGGCCGGGTTCGCTTCACGTACGACCGGCGGCACCGTCGTCGGTCGGCTGCCCGCCCAGGACGGCCGCTCGGCCGAGGACGCTCCCGATCCGCCGGCCCAGGACGGCCGACCGCCGACAGCGGCCGGCCCGGCCGGGGTGCCGGCGGAGCCCACCGGCGGCACGCTGGTCGGCTCGGACCCGGATTCCCAGGAACGGCGCTCGACCGCAGGATCGGACGGCTCGGACCCGGGCAGCTGCCGCTCAGCGGCCCACGACGGCCGCTCAGGCGCCACCGCAGGACCCGGCGGCTCGGACCCGGGCAGCGGCCGCTCAGCGGCCCACGACGGCCGGTCCATCGGCGGCGGACTCGGCTCCGACGACGCCTCGGCCGGCGCGAGCGGCGTCCGCCCCGCCGCCCAGGCCGGCCGGTCCACCGGGCTCGGCTCGGACTCGGCACGGGTCGCCTCGTAGGGCCGCATCGGCTCGGCGCGGACCGGCTGGTACGGGTGGCTCGATTCCGCCCGGACCTGCTCGTACGGCTGGTGTGGCTCGCCCGCCCAGGCCGGCCTGCTCTCCTCGCGCGCCCGGCGCCCGGTCAGCTCGTCGGCGTCCCGGTCCTGGTGCGGAGCCGGCTCGTCGGACTCGCGCTCCTGTCCGGCCGGCGGATCGGTCTCGTGGCGGCCGACCGGCTCGCCGGCCTCGGCCGACCGGCGCCCCGACGGCGCGACCGGCTCCCCGGCCCGGTGGCCGGGGAACTCGTCGCTCTCCCGCCCCTGGCGGGCCTGCTCCTCGCCGGATCGCGACCACGCCGGGGCCCAGGCCGAACCCCAGCTCGGCCGGTTCCAGCTCGGACCCGACCAGTCGGGCTCGCCCGCCGACGGCTCGGTGGGCGCCCACGACTGTGCCGGGCTGCCCTGCTCACCGGCCGGCGGATACGCCTCGGGCCGGCCGTGCTGCTCGGTCGGGGGGTGGCCCTCGACCGCGGACGGCGCGGCGGTGGGTGCCTGGAAACCCGGTGGCACCTCGAACCCCGACGGGGCCGTACCGACCGGCGGAACCTGGACGGCGGGCGGTGCCGACGTCGGCAACCCCGGCTCGGCCCAGCGTGGCCGGGTGCCCGGCGGCTCATCGGACACGTGCCGTGCGGGGCCCGGCTCCGGCTCGTTCGGACCGTAGGTCTGCTCCGCCGCTGGGGCGGGTCGCTGGGCGGGCACCACCAGCCGCTCGCTGCCAGGGTCGCGTCGTTCGTCGGCTCCGGTGCCGGGTGGGGCGCTGACCGGAGCGGGCCGGCCCAGGGACGCTTCGTCGGCCGCATAGGTCACGCCGTTGGCGTGGTGCCCGTTCACTCTGCTCGGGGGCTCGGTGTCACCGGACAGACCGGCCACCGGCGCCGGCAGATCACCGTGCCGGGGCGAGGAGGTGGCCCAGCCGGAGGACGGGTCGGGCGCCCAGCGCGCCGCCGGTTCGCCGGACCGGCCTGGATCGCCGACGGGGGGCCAGGCGGCCGCCGGGGGCGCCCATCCGCCGGCGGAGCGGGAAGGATCGTGCTGCTGGCCCGTCCCGTCATCGTGCTCTCCCGGGGTGGCCGCACCGGGTTGCCCTGCTTCACTCACCGCGCGCTCCTTGGTCGCCCCCGCTGAGGCTACCGTGTGGTGACAGTGGCGATAAGTTACAGCGGCGGGCCAATTCCGCGACGGGCGATCGAGCCCGACCGGTTCGGGTAATGCTGCCGGCTCGTACGAAGAAACTCGGAGGTTCCCATGACCGCTGTGGGGAACGGTGCGCAGACCGCTGGCCGGCCCACCCGGCTGCCGCGCTCCGCGCGTCGTAAGCAGCTGCTCGCCGCCGCCCAGGAGGTGTTCGTCGCCCAGGGCTACCACGCCGCCGCGATGGACGACATCGCCGAGCGGGCAGGGGTCTCCAAGCCGGTGCTCTACCAGCACTTCCCCGGCAAGATGGAGCTCTACCTGGCGCTGCTCGACACGCACTGCGACACGATCGTCGCCAAGGTGCAGGAGGCGATGCGGGGCACCGACGACAACAAGGAGCGGGTAGGCGCCTCCGTACGGGCGTACTTCGACTTCGTCGACCACGAGAGCGAGGCGTTCCGCCTGGTCTTCGAGTCGGACCTGCGTAACGACCCGGCCGTGCGGCAACGCGTCGAGCGGGTCGAGCAGGGCTGCATCGCGGCGATCACCGACACGATCATCTCCGACACCGGGGTGAGCCGTGCGCACGCCGAACTGCTCGCGTCCGGCCTGGTCGGCGCTGCCGAGACCGCGGCACAGTTCTGGCTGGCCGGCGGGCGGCAGGTGCCGAAGGCGGAGGCCGAGGCGTTGGTGGCCGCTCTCTCCTGGCGGGGCATCGCCAGCTTCCCGCTCAAGGACGAGTCGGCCTGAACGGTCCCGGAGCGTGCGGACCCGTCCGGCGTCACCCGGCAAGGTGAGTCAGCCTGACCGTCACGGCCGAGATCGGATAGCCTTCCCACGGCGGCTCTTTCGCCCCAGTTGAGGAGGCACGTGTGGAGGTCAAGATCGGCGTGCAGTACGCGCCGCGCGAGCTGGTTCTGGAGAGCGCGCAGGCGCCGGCCGAGATCGAGCAGATCGTGACCGACGCCATCGCCAAGAACTCCGGCACGCTGTCCCTGACCGACGAGAAGGGCCGGCGCGTGATCGTGCCGGTCGACAAGGTCGCCTACGTCGAGATCGCCGAGGCGTCCCCCCGAGCGGTCGGGTTCACCGTCCGATAGGCGCACGCGGCGTCCGCGGCGGCTCGCCCGTCGCGGACACCGGAACCGTGAGCCCCGGGCCGTTCTGGCCCGGGGCTCAGTTGTTCAGGCCGGCGGCGGTCATCCGCTCGGTGTGCGCGGCGGTCAGTTGCCGGAAGAGCGCCTCGACATTCACCCGCTCCCCCTGTGCGATCAGTGTGGTGAGCGCCCCTCGATCGGCGGTGGCGACCCGGCTGGCCTGGGAGAGCGCCTCGCCGACCAACCGCCGGGCCCACATCGAGAGCCGGTGCGCCACCCGTGGGTCGGCGTCGATGGCGATCCGGATCTCCGCGGCGGCGAACTCGGCGTATCGCGACTCGTGCAGCACGTCGAGCACGAGTTGCCGGTCCGCCTCGTCCAGCGCAGCGGCGATCTGCCGGATGAAGTCGTCGGTGATCGCGTCGCCGACGTACGCCTTGGTCACCGCCTCCGCCCAGTCCCGCGGCTCGGTCGAATCGTGGTACGCCTGCAACGCCGCCACGTACGGCGCCATCGCCTCCTGCGGTGCCACGCCCAGTGCCGTGATCCGGTCGGCGAGGCGGCGGTAGTTGGCGATCTCCGCGGCGGCCATCTCGCCCAACGCGGCCCGGCGACGCAGATCGGGAGCGAGCCGGGCGTCGCCGGCCATCCGCTCGAAGGCGAGCAGCTCGCCGAGGGCGACCAGGCCGAGCAGGTCGGCGACGGCGGCGCCGGGGGTGGTCGGGGCGGACACGAGCGCAGGTTACCGCTCGGGGCACCGGTGCGCGGCCCCGTGACGGGGCGACAGGGGCGGCAACGGCCCGCCCGGATGCGGACGCTCGGCGGGTCACCAAATGTGAGCTGCATCACAGATCAACCACCCGGTGGATCACCCCCGACCCGGAATCAGGACGCCACCCTGCCGGTTCAGGTAGTATGGAACAGTTGCCGCGGGCGCCGATCTGATCTGAATCAGGCCCCCCGGCGCGCGTGCGGCCCGGTCCGGCTCGGCGAAATGCCCCCGACCGTGTGGCCCGCGCCAGACCGAACGCGCCCTGCGGAGATGACGGGGCGCACCCACGAGAGGGCACCCCCACATCCAGATGAGCGAATTGACGCAGGACAACACCGGGGGCCAGATTTCGGCCCCCACCACACCGGCACGACCGGAAGCACCGACCTTCGCCGAGCTGGGCGCGCGTCAGGAGACCGTTGACGCGCTGGCCGGAGCCGGCATCACCCACGCCTTCGCCATTCAGCAGTACGCGCTGCCGATCGCGATGCGCGGCACCGACCTGATCGGCCAGGCGCCCACCGGCACCGGTAAGACCCTCGGCTTCGGCGTCCCGCTGCTCGAGCGGGTCTTGGCGCCGAGCGAGGGCGGCGACGGCACGCCGCAGGCGCTGGTCGTCGTCCCCACCCGCGAACTGGGTCTCCAGGTCGCCAAGGACCTCGCCACCGCGGGCAGCACCCGGGGCGTCCGGGTCCTGCCGATCTACGGCGGCGTGGCGTACGAGCCGCAGGTCGAGGCGCTGCGCAAGGGCGTCGAGATCCTCGTCGGCACGCCGGGCCGCCTGCTCGACCTGGCCAAGCAGAAGCAGCTGCGACTCGACCGGGTACGCGCGCTGGTGCTCGACGAGGCCGACCGGATGCTCGACCTCGGTTTCCTCGACGACGTCGAGAAGATCCTCGCGATGCTTCCCGACGACCGGCAGACCATGCTCTTCTCGGCCACCATGCCGGATCCGATCGTCACGCTCTCCCGGCGCTTCCTGCGCCACCCCGTGACCATCCACGCCGGGCACACCGCCGAGACCGGGCCGTCGCCGCAGACCGAACAGCTGGTCTACCGCACCCACTCGCTCAACAAGGTCGAGATCGTGGCGCGGATCCTCCAGGCGGAGGGGCGCGGGCTCACGATGATCTTCACGCGTACCAAGCGGGCCGCCGACCGGGTCGCCGAGGACCTCGACTTCCGCGGCTTCGCGGTGGCCGCCGTGCACGGTGACCTCGGGCAGGGCGCGCGTGAGCGGGCACTGCGGGCGTTCCGGGCCGGCAAGATCGACACTCTGGTCGCCACCGACGTGGCCGCCCGGGGCATCGACGTCAGCGGCGTCACCCATGTCATCAACTACGACTGCCCCGAGGACCAGGACACGTACACCCACCGGATCGGTCGTACCGGCCGGGCCGGAGCCACCGGTGTCGCGGTGACCTTCGTCGACTGGGACGACATGCCGCGCTGGCGGATCATCGACAAGACGCTCGGGCTCGACATGCCGGAGCCGCCGGAGACGTACCACACGTCGCCGCACCTCTACACCGACCTGCACATCTCCCCGGAGGTGAGCGGCACCCTGCCGACCGCCGAGCGGACCCGGGCCGGGCTCTCGGCCGAGGTCGAGGAGGACCTGGGCGGTAGCCGCTCGCGTCGCGGTGACGGCGGCGGCCGAGGTCGCCGCAGCGGGGGTCGCCGCGGTGGCCGCGGCGAGTCGTCGGAGCCGGACACGGCTGCGGCCGTCGAAGGCGACGGCGACGAGGGCGGCAGGACCCCGCGCCGCCGGCGTCGCCGCCGCGCGGGCGAGGTGGTCACCGAGGGCGAGCCGACCGCGGTGATCACCAACAGCGGTACCGCCGAGCCGGTCTCGTCCGGCGCGGAGGGTGAGGCGGCGGCGCCGAAGCCACGCCGGCGTCGGCGTCGACGCCCCGGTGGCAGCGCCGCAGGGGCCGCCCCGGCCGAGGCGACCACCGCCGACTGAGCATGACCTAGACAGGACGTCCCCCGCCCACCGGGCCGGGGGACGTCCTGTCTCCTCCACCCACCCCTCACCCCGCCGGTTCCCTGGGCGCACTTTCACGGAAAGAGCGGCTTTTCCGTGCCGGATAGCCACTCTTTCCGTGAACGAGGCCCACCGGAGCGCGGGGTGGGGGTGGGGGGTGGGGGTGGGTTGGGGACGGGAGAGGGGATTTGGGGATGGGTGAATCGTTGGATGGGGCGCTGGGCGAGGTGCGGGCGCTGCTGCTCGACTCCGCGCTGACCCGGGCCGTCGCCGCCGGGCGACGCCGCGGGCTGCGCCCTTCGGTCGTACGGGCGGAGCTGCGCCCGGTGACGCTGAAGGCGGGCCCCCGCCTGCAGATCGCCACCTCTGACGGCGCCCGCCCGTTCACCCGCAACGTCGCCCCCGGGCAGGACACGGCCGACGCGATCGACGCGTTGCTCGCCGAGCCGTTCGGCAACTGGCATGTGGAAACCACGGACATGACGCTCCAGCTGCGGGTGACCAAGTCCGGGGATGCCCAGGTGCACCGGGCGAGGGCGACCCGGCCGACCGGCACGCCCGCCGGCAACGACCGCGAGAAGGAGTACCTGCTCGACCCGGGCGACCCGATCTTCGCCGAGATCGGCGGCTCGGCCGCGAAGCGTCGCCAGGTCGACGCGTTCCTCCGGGCTCTCGCGGCGACCCTGCCGGAGGAGCTGACCGGTCCGCTACGCGTGGTGGACCTCGGCTGCGGCAACGCGTACCTCACGTTCGCCGCGTACCGGTACCTGTCGGGGCGCGGGCTCGACGTGGAGCTGGTCGGGGTAGACGTCCGGGAGGACCAGCGGCGCCGGAACACCGAGCTGGCCGAGCGACTGGGCTGGGGCGACGGGGTCCGCTTCGTGGCCGGCACGATCGCCGACGCGGTGGTCGAGCCGGCGCCGGACCTGGTACTCGCCCTGCACGCCTGCGACACCGCCACCGACGAGGCGCTGGCCCGGGCGGTGCGCTGGGGCGCCCGCTGGGTGCTCGCCGCGCCGTGCTGCCATCACGACGTCGCCGCGCAGTTGCGGGCTCGACCGGCTCCGAGCCCGTACGAGCTGTTGACGCGGCAGGGCATCCTGCGCGAACGATTCGCGGACGTGCTCACCGACGCGCTGCGGGCCGGCCTGCTCCGGCTGCACGGCTACCGCGCCGAGGTGGTGGAGTTCGTCGATTCCCGGCACACCCCGCGGAACCTGCTCATCCGTGCCCGCCGTACCGGGGCCGTACCGACCGACGAGCAGCGCCGGGACTACCGGGAACTTGTCGATCAGTGGCAGGTTGCCCCGCGGCTGGAGACCCTACTGGCCACTGCGGACGGTCCGGAGACCCCGTTCACGACCGCTCAGTCCGGCCCTCGCTAGCCGGCACCGCCGGGAACGACTGTCGATCTCGGGTGATCGGAAGGAAACGATCACCACCTCTGTCCGCTTTCGTCCGGATGCGACGCACAAAAGGTCCCGTGGACGGGACCTTTTGTGCGGTCAGTCAATTGTTTCGAGCTCCTCCGGTACTACTCTCGGATGCGAACTCCGGTGTCCCGCCTCGAGAGGGAAGACCCGCAGGGATGCGTTCCGCAGAGGTTTCACCGCAGATGGCCTTCGCACGCTTCGTGCGACGCGCCATCGATGACGCTCGCGACGAACGGGGCTGGACGGTCACCGAGTTGGCCGCCCACACCGGCGTCGGCCGCTCCACCGTCTTCCGCTGGCTCGCCGGCGACTGGCAGGACTACCCCGAGCTGGCCAAGGTCCGTGGCTTCTGCGCCGCGCTGGACCTCCCGGTCGCCGCGGCGTTCCGCGCCCTCGGCCTGCCCGATGCCAACCCCACCCCGCGTCGCCGCGGCGACGAAGGTCCGGTCGAGGCGGACGTCCGCGTGATCCTGGACCGGCTCGCCGACCCGGCCGTGCCACTGGAGGAGAAGCACCACATCCGGGACCTGCTGCGCTACCTGGCGCGCCGCCCGGTCCGCCGGGCCGGCTGACCATCCATCCGGGCGACGCGGGGCCGACTCAGGACGCCGGTCCCGAGACGCCGCCGGGACATCGTGCCGAGCCGCGTCCCGCGACCCGCACGGGCACCCGTCACGGCACCACTACGGTGAACTCCGCGGTACGCACCACACCCGCCACCTGGAAGTCCAGGTAGAGCCGGTACCGGCCCGGGCCGGGCGTGGTCAGCCAGAACCGTACGGTCCCGTCGACCAGTTGCGGTTCGGGATGCACGTGCAGGTAGCCGAGGTCCCCCTCGCGCAGCGCCACCAGGTGGCCGTACGCCCCGAGGTAGCGCTCCAATGCGGCGGTGGTGCCGTCGGCGGCGACCCGGAACGTCAGCGGCACGGTGGCGCCCACCTGCGGCGTGCCCTGGTAGTCGATGGTGAAGCCGCCGACCGTCGCCGAGGTGGCGGCGGCCGGCAGCGGACGCGGCTCGTAGCCGCCGGCCACGGCCAGGTCGACGCCGAGGGTCACCGCCGTCTGCGCGCCGTTGTCGGCCACCGCGGTGAAGTCGGCGTACGCCCGCCAGGTGCCCGCCTGAGGCAGGGTGAGCGGCACGGACCAGGTGCCGTCCGGAGCCATCGTCGGATGCAGGTGCTGGAACCCGGTGAGGTCACGGCGTACCACGATGAGGTGCAGCGGTTTGTCGTGCACGATCGCGAACCGGTTGACGGGTTCGCCTTGTGCGTCCCGGATCTGGAACCGGAACTGCGCCTCCCGTCCGGGAGTGAACCCGGTGACGAGCGGGGCGAACGTGTACCCGCCCGCGCTGACCGCCAGGCCACCGGCCTCGGCGTCCGCGCCCTGACCGGTCCCGGAGACACTGCCGTGGTCGTGCGGCGCGGTTCCCGGCGGGTGCGTGTGGTCGGCGGTCTCCAGGCCGACCGCGGTGGGGGCGCTGCCGGAGTTGAGCCGGCCCAGACCGAAGCCGAGCAGGACGGCGAGCACCAGCCCGCCGACCGACAGCGCGAGCCGGACAGTGCCGCGGTCGGGTGCCGCGGAGACCTGGTCAGGCAACGCCCGAGCCCAACTCGTAGCCGGCCTCGTCGACGGCCGCCCGAACCATCTCGTCGGGCAGTGGCTCGGCGCTGCTGACGGTGGCGGTGCCGCTGGCCAGATCGACCCGGACCTCACGGACCCCCGGCAGCGCCGCGAGCTCGTCGGTGACCGCCCGGACGCAGTGCTCGCAGGTCATGCCGGTGACGGCATACGTACGCGTGACAGCCTGCTGATCCATGGCGCCCACGGTACCGCTGCGCAGGAGCAGGACCGGCCGGTGTTCCGATGGCGTGGCAACCGTCCCAACTTCGCGCTCCCGGGAACTTTCTCCGATGTCCTCGGCCGCGGACGATCAGCCGGCGACCGCCAGGGCGAGCGGCAGCACGTCGGGGGCACCCGCGCGACGCAGAGCGCGCGCCAGCAGCGTCATGGTCCAGCCCGAGTCGATCAGGTCGTCGACGAGGAGCACCGGGCCGTCCAGGCCGGCCAGCGCGGCGGCCAGGTCGTCGGGCACGGTGAAGGCGTCATGCAGCGCGCGTACCCGCTGGGCGCTGTTGCCCCGGGCCGCGCCGGACGGCGACGCGGGCGGTGGCAGCTGGCCGAGCAGCGGTAGCCGGCCCACCGTGGCGATCCGCTCGGCGAGCGAGCCCACCAGCCGGGCCCGGCTGCGTGAACCCGCCGCGACCACGGCGACCGGCCGGCGCGGCCAGGGGTCGTCGCCGCGCGCCCACGCCTTCAACACCTCGACCACGGCGGCGGTCACGTCGTCCGGCACCGGGCCGTCAGCCGCCTCCGGGCCGACCAGCTCGCGCAGCCGGCCGCCCCAGCCGAGGTCGGATAGGCGGCCCACGGCCCGACCCGCCAACGCCTGCTCCGCGGGCGCGATCCGCCCCTTGAGCGGTACGCCGACCGCGTCCATCCCGGTGGGCCAGAGCTTCTTCGGCGGGACCTCCACCCCGGGCCGACCGAGGAACGTCTCGGCGGCGCTCAGCGCGGCCGGCGAGACCTCGGTGCCGAACAGCGGCTCGGCGCACCGGTCACACCGGCCGCAGTCGGTAGCCCCGGCGTCGTCGAGGCACTCCCGCAGGTACCGCATCCGGCAGCCGGGCGTGGCCGCGTACTCCCGCATGGCCTGCTGCTCGGCGGTGCGGGCGGCGGCGACGCGCCGCAACCGGGCCTCGTCGTAGACCCAGGGCTCGCCGGTGGCGAGCCAACCGCCGCGGACCCGGCGGACCGCGCCGTCCACGTCGAGCACCTTGAGCATCAGCTCCAGCCGTGCGCGGCGCAGGTCGACCAGTGGCTCCAGGGCCTGGGTGGAGAGCGGCCGGTCGGTGTGCAGGGCGGCCAGCACGGCCCGCACCTGCTCCTCGGCGGGAAAGGCGAGCGAGGCGAAGTAGCGCCAGATGGCCGCATCCTCGGCGCCCGGCAGCAGCAGCACCTCGGCGTGCTCCACCGCCCGGCCGGCCCGGCCGACCTGCTGGTAGTACGCGATCGGAGAGGGCGGCGCGCCGAGGTGCACCACGAAGCCGAGGTCGGGCTTGTCGAAGCCCATGCCCAGCGCGCTCGTGGCGATCAACGCCTTGATCTTGTTGTCGAGCAGGTCCTGCTCGGCGGCCCGGCGGTCCGCGTCGTCGGACTGCCCGGTGTACGCGGCGACCGGATAGCCCCGGGAGCGGAGGAACTCGGCGGCCTCCCCCGCCGCCGCCACGGTCAGCGTGTAGACGATGCCCGAGCCGGGCAGCCGGTCGAGGTGGTCGGCGAGCCAGGCGAGCCGGTGCGCCGGGCTGGGCAGGTCGAGCACGCCCAGGCGCAGCGACTCCCGGTCCAGGGAACCGCGCAGCACGAGGACGTCGGCCCGCTGCCCCGCCGACCCGCCCGCGGAGCCGCTCCCCGACTCGACGGTCAGCTCGGTGCCGAGCTGCTCGGCGACGTCCGCCGTCACCCGGGCGTTGGCGGTCGCGGTGGTCGCCAGCACCGGCGTGCCCGTCGGGAGGTTGCCGAGGAAGGTGCGCAACCGGCGGTAGTCCGGCCGGAAGTCGTGCCCCCAGTCCGAGACGCAGTGCGCCTCGTCCACCACCAGCAGTCCCGTGGTGGCGGCCAGCTTCGGCAGCACGCCGTCCCGGAAGTCCGGATTGTTCAGCCGCTCGGGGCTGATCAGCAACACGTCCACCGTGCCCGCGTGGATCTCGGTGGTGATCTCGTCCCACTCGTCGAGGTTGGCGGAGTTGATGGTGCGGGCGCGGATTCCGGCCCGCGCCGCGGACTCCACCTGGTTACGCATGAGCGCCAGCAGGGGCGACACGATCACCGTCGGCCCCACGGTGTCGCCCGGGGTGCCACCCCCGGCCGGCGCGCCGCTCGGGGTGGCGCCCGCGGCCGCCCGGTCACGCTCGCGCAGCAGCGCGGTGGCGACGAAGTAGACCGCCGACTTGCCCCAACCGGTGCGCTGGACGCAGAGCACCCGCCGCCGGTCGACCACCAGCGCCTCGATGGCCCGCCACTGGTCCTCGCGGAGCCGGGCGTGCTCGCCGGCCAACCGCCGCAGCACCGCCTCGGCCCGCTCCCGTACCGCCGCCCGATCCTGGCTCATCCGGCATTTCTACCAGCCACGGCGGACGCCTCCCCATCTCGCGCCGGCGCTCAGGACCCAGGGTGCGCCATCGCCGGGCGATGTCGGAGTCGATGTCGGGGTCAGCGGGCCGGCGCAGGAGGCAGGAAGAGCAGCAGGTCGCGGAGGGGTTCTGTGAGGTTCGGCGGCAGCATGCAGCGAACGGCCAGGTCCTCCAGCGAGGCGTACGGGCCACGCAGCCAGCGGTCGACCGCGATGTGCCGGCACTGGTCGGCGGTGAGGCCGGGCAGGGCGGCCAGCACCTGCTCCGGTACCGCGTTGACGTCGATCAGCCCACCGTCGTCGAACGTGCGGGGCAGGTCGGGCCGGCCGATGCGCAGCTCGTCCCGGGCCGGCGGGTAGTGGTGCAGCAGGTGGCGGGCGTGCTCTCGGCGAATCCGCCGTTCGTCCGGAACGGGGGCGGCCGCTCCCCCGGCCCGCGCGGTGAGCGCCGACCAGATCCTCCCGTTGAGCAGGATCGTGTGCACGATGCCGAGCACCCAGCCACCCAGCCAGGCCACGATCAGGAAACCCTCGGCGTCGCTCACGTCGTCCGGGTCCCCGCTGCCCAGCACCAGGACGAACGTGACGGCGAACAACAGGTAGGCGGGGGCCGCGAGCCCGTTGCGCCAGCTCCTGCGCCAGGCGGCGTAGACCAGCACGACCACCCAGGTGAGGAGCCCGAAGGAGAGCATCGCGGTCAGCGCGCCGATGATCGTGGCGCCGACGCTGATCCAGCGCGGCACCGACTGCGGCCGGCCGGGCCGGGCTGGACGCGTCCCCGCCGGGAACGGAACCGGCGGCGGGTAGCCGGCCCCGCCCGTGTGCGGGCTCGGCGGCGGCCCGGCCGTGAGCCCGGCCACCGGTGGCGGCAGGGGTACGGCGGCCGGCCAGGTCGCGCCCGGCGGGGTCGAGGCGTACCCGACTGGTGGTGGAGCCGGCGCGCCGATCGCCGACTCGGCCGGTCCGGTCGGCGGCAGTCGAGTCGGCACTGCCGTAGCGGCGGCCGGCGGGACCGGTGCCGCCGCAGCGGGCACGGGGACCGCCGGACCGGCGGCCACTGGAACCGGATCCGGCGCGACGGAGGCCGGCGGCGAGGCAGCCGCCGGGGCGGGCGCCGCAGGGCCGGAAGCCGGCGGAACCGAGGCGTCGGCTGCGGGACCCCCGTCGGGGGCCGCGATGGTCGCGGAGGATTCGGCGGAGGCCGGCGACATCAGCGCCGGGTCGGCGCGGAGCATCCGCCGGTGCAGGTCCTGGAGCTCCTCGCCCGGCTCGATGCCGAACTCCTCCCGGAGCAGGCCACCGTACTCCCGGTAGGCGGCCAGCGCCTCGGCCTGCCGGCCGCTGCGGTGCAACGCCAGCATGAGCTGGTACCGCAGGCCTTCGCGGAGCGGGAACTCGGCCACCATCTCCACCAGCTCGCCGACCAGCTCACGGTGCCGGCCCTGCTCCAGCTCCAGTTCGGCCCGGGTCTCCAGTGCGGCCGCCCGCAGCTCCACGAGCCGATGCCGCGCGGAGTCGACGAACGACCCCGGCAGGCCGGCGAGCGGTTCGCCGCGCCACAGGTCCAGCGCCGAACGCAGCGCGGCGACCGCGTCGGCGACCTGCCCCTCGGAACGCAGTCGCCGGGCGCGTCGGACCGTACGTTCGAACCGGACCGCGTCCACCGACTCCGGGGGCACCCGCAGCACGTAGCCGGCGTCGGTCAGGGTCAGCACCTGACCGGGGGATCGCGGGGAGCGTTCCGGCTCCAGCACCCGGCGCAGCCCGGCGACGTACTTCTGGACGACGTTGGACCCGTTCGCGGGCGGGTCGTCAGGCCACACCGCGTCGACGATCTGCGCGGTCGGCACCGGACGGCCGGGGGTGAGCAGCAGGACCGCCAGCACCGCACGCTGCTTGCCCGGACCGAGATCGAGTTCCCGCTCGTCGTACCAGGCTCGCTGGGGACCGAGAATCTCGAAACGCACCGTTCCTGACATGCGAATCTTCCGCTCCTGACACCCCCGCCTGTCGCCGGCGGCAGACGCACGGCAGTCGGACTGCAGCCATGGCAGTCGGTCCGCAGCATAGCGGCAGCCGCTCGGCAGTGGCGGCCCCCAGCATCGTCATCGGCAACCGCCGGAACTGCGAGAAAGAGAACCGCGATGACACAGCGCACCCGTACCGCCGGACTCCTCCGTCGGGCCGTCGTCACGAGCGCGGCCTTGGCCGTGGCGGCCCTCGCCGCCGGATGCGGCTCGGGCACGGGGAGCGACGGGGCGGCCGAGCCGGCGCAGCCCAGCGCCGCCCCCACACCGAAGGAGGCGCTGCTCGCCGCCGTGCCGGACGGTACGGAAGGGACAATCCGCTTCTCCGGCCGGGATTCGTCCAGCACCATGTCCGGTGTGGTCGACCCGACCGCGAAGGGCACCGAGCTGACCACCGCGATCAAGGACGCCGACCTGGGCTTCACCACGACGCTCTCGTTCCGGGTCGTCGGCGACCAGGCTTGGATGAAGGTGAAGTTCAGCAACACGAAGGGCCTGACCGGTTTCCCGAAGCTGCCGGACCGGTGGCTCAAGCTGGACCGCAGCCGGATCGCCGACGCCGAGAACGCGCCGGCCTACGAGGGCGCGGACGTGGGCAACGCCGGCCCGCTGATCGAGGCGGCCACGACGGTCGAGGAGCAGGGTGCCGGTAAGTACGCCGGCACGATCGACCTCACCTCCGGCGAGGCGGCGAAGGTGCTCGACGCCGAGGAGATGAGCGCGCTCGGCGAGAAGGCCGCGGCGGTGCCGTTCACCGCCGAGGTCGGCCCGGACGGCAACCTCGCCTCGCTCGCTCTCCAGGTGCCGGCCGCCGGCGGGCGGAAGGCGTACGAGTACCTCGTGCAGTACCGCGACTACGGGACCGCGCCGAAGGTCACGGCGCCGGCGGGCAGCGGAGCGCAGGACGCGCCGGCGGCCGCGTACGAGCTGCTGAACGGCTGACCGATCACGACGCAGGGGAGGCGACGCGGCCACACGGGGGGCCGGGTCACCTCCCCTGCGTCGTGTCCACGGTCAGCGACCCAGCACCGACCCGCCGTTGACCCCGAGCACCTGGCCGGTGATGTAGCCGGCCTCGGGGCTCGCGAGGTAACGGACCGCCTCGGCGATCTCGGCCGGCTCGCCCGCCCGCCCGACCAGGGTGGCGGCGACCCGCCGTGCGTGGCCTTCCGGCGTCATCGTGTCGCCGAAGAACTCGGTGTCCGCGACGTAACCGGGGCTGACCACGTTGGCCGTGATCTGCTCCGGGCCGAGCTGCGCCGCGAGGTCGTACGCCCAGCCGTGCAGCGCCGCCTTCGCCGCCGAGTACGGCCCGGCCCCGCCGCGCTGGGCGGCGATCGAGCTGACCAGGATGACGCGGCCACCCGGACGGCGCAGTGCGGGCCGCAGCGCCTCGGTGAGCAGTACGGCCGTGAGCACGTTCGCGTCGAAGTTGGACCGCCAGAACACGGCGGCACCGGCGAGCGTCTCGGCCTGCCGGGCCAGGTAGCCGCCGGCGTTGTTGACGAGCACGTCGACCGTACGACCGTCGAGGGACTCGACGACGCGGTCGACCTGGTCGGGGTCGGTGAGGTCGGCGGTCACCGGCCGGACCGCTCCGGGCCGGCCGCACTCGGCGTCCACCCGTGCGGCCGTGGCGTCGAGCACCTCCGCGCGCCGTCCGACGATCACCACGTCGTACCCGTCCAGCGCGAACGCACGAGCGGTCGCCGCCCCGATCCCGGTCCCGCCCCCGCTGACCACAGCCAACCGCTCGCCCATCACGCGCTCCCTCGCCGCCGACCCGTTGTCGATCATGAAGTTATCGTCCACCGGCACGGCGCGCCATGGCAATGACTTCATGATCGACGGGGATCCCGGTGGGTAGCGGAGAGCGGGGTCAGGGGGTTCGGGAGAGCAGACGGAGGGACCGGCGGAGCAGGGTCAGGCGGGACGCCAGGCCGGCCAGGCCGCCGGGGAAGAAGTAGACGGCCAGGATGAAGATCGTGCCGAGCACGAAGAGCGGCTGGGAGAGCGGACGGCTGAGCACCGCGGGCAACGAGTCCACCGCCTCGGAGGTGCCGAAGGCGGTGAGCCGGTGGTCCAGGTACATGTAGAGGACGCCGCCCAGCACCGGCCCCCAGCGGGTGCCCGGCCCACCGAGCACCACCATGACCAGCAGCGACAGGGTCAGCTCGGAGGATGTGATGTGCGGCGACGCGCCGCCGACGATCAGGCAGTAGACCACGCCCCCGGCCGCCGCGAGCCCGCCGGCCAGCGTGAACGCCACCAGCTTGTAGCGGTACGGATCGAGGCCGAGCACGCCGATGCGCCGCTCGTCGTCGCGCAGCCCGGCCAGTACCCGACCCGTCGGCGACCCGCTCACCCGATGCACCACGAACACCACCAGGGCCAGGTACGCCAGCGCCAACCAGTAGAGGTTCACCGTGTTGGTCACCCCGACCAGCGCCTCGGGCAGCCCGGACACGTCCAACGGCAGGCCCTCCTCGCCGCCGGTGAGCCCGCCGAAGTCCCGGGCCACCAGGATCGCCCCGACCTGCGCGAAGGCCAGCGTCACCATGGCGAACGCGATACCGGCCGTACGCAGTGCCACCGCGCCGAGCAGCGCGGCGAGGATGGTCCCACCGGTGATGGTGAGCAGCGCGGCCTGCCAGAGCGGCAGCCCGGCCTTGGTGACCAGGATGTCGGTGCCGTAGACCCCGGCCGCGAAGTAGAGCGCGTGCCCGAAGGAGAGCATGCCGGTCCGGCCGAAGAGCAGGTCGTACCCGGCGGCCAGCCCGCCGAAGATCAGGCAGATGGCGAGCAGTTGCAGGGTGCCGGGCGAGTTTACCGGCCCTTCGAAGATGCCGGGCAGTTGCAGCGTCGAGTACGGCAGGATCGCCGCGACCAGCAGCGCGACCAGCGGCAGGTACGGACGTACCCGGTGCCACCGGCCCGGCCGCGGATCCAGTTCAGCGGGCACCGCCGCGGGGGGCGCGGGAACCTCGGGGCTCTTCACCTCGGTCATGCCGTTGCCACCTTTCCGGCGATGCCCTGCGGGCGCAGCAGCAGCACCGCGGCGAGCAGGCCGACCACGCAGATGTCGCCGAGGCCGGACGTGCCGTAGTAGTTGACGAACTGTTGCAGCAGACCGACCGCGACCGCCGCGTACGCGGAGCCGAGCACCGAACCCATGCCGCCGATGACCACCACGATGAACGCGAAGATCAGCAGTGAGCTGCCCTGCCCGGGCGAGACGGTGCCGAAGTAGACCCCGCCGAGCGCGCCGGCCAGTGCCGCCGCCGCCCCGCCGATGGCGAAGACCAGGGTGAACGCCTTGCGCACGTCGATGCCGAGAGCGGTGACCATCTCCCGGTTCTCCACCCCGGCCCGGATCACGAGGCCGTAGCGGGTCCACTGGAGGAAGGCGAGCAGCGCGCCGAGCACCAGCGCCGCGGCGATGATCAGCAGCAGGCCGCCGTTGGGCACCTGGGCGCCGAGGATCCCGGTCACCCCGCGCGTCCACTCGGGACGCGGGAACGGGCGGGCGTCGGCGCCCCAGGTGGCCTGGAGCAGCGCCACGCCGGCCAGCGAGAGGCCGACGGTGACGAGGACCTGCTCGATGGTGCGCGAGTAGAGCGGGCGGATCAGCACCAACTCGACGAGGATCGCCACCAGCGTGCCGGCGGCCACCCCGAAGGCGACCGCGAGCACGAAGCCGAACCCGTCCGGCCCGGCGCCGGGCAGGTTACCCGCCGCCCACCAGGTCGCGTACGCGCCGACGCCGAGGAAGAGCCCGTGCGCGAAGTTGAGCACGTCGGCGAGGCCGAAGACCAGGGAGAGCCCGGAGGCGACCAGGAAGTACAGCGCCGCCAGGCCGAGGCCGGTCAGCGCCAGCAGGATCACGGTGCTCATCAGTGCCCGTCCTTTCCCGGCGCGACGGCCTGCTCCGGTCCGCGGTGCGACTCGCCGGTGCCCACCCCCAGCAGCGACCTGGTCAGCGCCGTCTCCAGCAGCAGCTCGTGCGCGTCGCCGGTCCAGGCGACCTGGCCGGCGGCGAGCACCACGGCGTCCTTCGCGAGCCGCCGGACCACTGCGAGGTTCTGCTCGACGAGCAGCACGGGCACCGACTCGGCGACCCGTTCCAGCACCTCGGTCACCTCGGTGACCACCTTCGGCGCCAGCCCCTTGGTCGGCTCGTCGACCAGCAGCAGGCGGTTGTCGTTGAGCAGCACCCGACCGATCGCGAGCATCTGCTGCTGCCCGCCGGAGAGCGAACCGGCCCGCTGCCGCGCGCGCCGTTCCAACTCGGGGAAGAGCGCGAAGACCTGGTCGTACGCCGGGGTGATGCCCCGCCGTTCGGCCAGCCGCAGGTTCTCCGCCACGGTCAGTCCGGCGAACACGCAGCGGTCCTCCGGCACGTAGCCGAGCCCGCCACGGACCAGCCGGTAGGTGGGGCGGGCGAGCAGGCTCTGCGCCCCCATCCGGATCGTGCCGCGCACCTCACCGTTGCGCGGGGTCAACCCGACGACCGCGCGCAGCGTGGTGGTCTTGCCGACGCCGTTGCGGCCGAGCAGCACTGTCACGCCGGTCGGGGCGACCGTGAAGGACACCCCCTGGAGGATGTGCAGCCCGGCGATCCGGACCGACAGGCCGTCCACCGTGAGGACCGGCTCGGTCATGGCGGTCACAGCGACTCCCCCAGGTACGCCTCCTGGACGGTGGCGTTGGCCATCACCGTCTCCGGGGTGTCGCAGGCGAGCAGAGCCCCGTGATGCATGACGGCGATCCGGTCCGCCAGCTCCAGGATCACGTCCATGTGGTGCTCCACCATGAGCACGGACCGGCCGCTCGCCCCGGTGAGCGACCGGATCACCGCGACCAGTTCCGGTACGTCCTCGGCGCTGACCCCGGCCATCGGCTCGTCGAGCAGCATCACCCGGGGTTCGCCGGCGAGCAGCAGCGCGATCTCCAGCTTGCGCTTCTCTCCGTGCGCCAGGGTGCCGGCGAGCGCCGTACCCCGGTGGGCCAGGCCGACCCGATCGAGCGCCGCATCGGCGGCCGCGGCCACCTCCCGGTCGGCCGCCGCCCGCCGCCACAACCTCATCGAGCCACCGCGGTGCGCCTGCACGGCGAGCCGGACGTTCTCCCGCACGCTGAGCGAGCCGAAGACCGACGACGCCTGGAAGGTACGCCCGAGTCCGAGCCGGGCACGGCGGTGCGGCGGAAGATCGGTGATGTCCTTCCCGTCCAGGAGGACCCGACCGTCCGTGGCCCGGCGCAGGCCGGTGATCAGGTTGAACAGCGAGGTCTTGCCGGCGCCGTTCGGCCCGATGACGCCGAGGAACTCCCCGGGCGCCAGGTCGAGGTAGACGCCGTCGACGATGGCGACCTCGCCGATCCGCCAGGTCAGACCGCGGGTGGCGAGCATCAGGTCAGCCCTTCATCGCCACGGCCGGCGGCGCGGTCTCGTCACCGGTGAGGCTCTTCTGGGCGGACGCCGTGAACTCGGTGCCGCTGCCGGTCAGCTTCGCCTGGTACATCGGCTGGAGCAGGGCGTGGTCCGCGGCGCGGATCGTCATCCTGCCCTTGATCCCGTCGAAGCTCCAGTCCTCCAGGGCCGCCACCATCTTGTCGACGTCGTCCCCGCCCTCCTGCACGGCCCGGACCACCATCTGGGCGGCGGCGAAACCGTCCGGGTGGAACAGGTCGACCGTGCCGACCTTGGCCTTCAGCGCCTTGGCGGCCTCGGTGTCGCTGGCCCCGTCGAAGTAGTGCGACAGGAAGGAGATCTTGCTGCCGGCCGCGCCGAAGGTGGGCCAGGAAGCGCGGATGTCCAGGCCGGTGACGACCGTGGTGGACGACAGGACGCCCTGCTGGTCGAGGGTCTGCCACATCGCGGGGGCGGTGGTGCCGGCCCAGGCGACGAAGAGCAGGTCCGGCTTGGCGGCCTTGATCTGGCTGGCGAACGGGGTGAACTCGGTGGCGCTGGCCGGGGCGCGGACGCTGCTGACGGTCGCGCCGGCACCGCCGATGACGGTCTTCACGGCCGCCTCGTTGGCGTCGCCGAACGCGCCGTCCTGGGCGAACACCACGACCTTCTTGCCGGTCGGGTCGCCGATGAACGACTTCGCGGTCACCACGTCCTGGTACGACTGCCGTCCGGAGCGGAACGTGTACTTGTTCGCGCCGGTAACGGCGTCGGTGGCCGCCGGCCCGGAGATGAAGAGAACCTTGTTCTGCGCCGCGATCGGGGCGACCTGGAGCGCCACGCCGGAGGCGGTGGAGCCGGCAATGATCTTGGTGCCCTTGCCGATCAGGTCCTTCGCCGCGGAGACCGCCTTCGCCGGGTCGCCGGCGTCGTCGACCTCGGTGACCTCGATGGCCCGGTCGCCGACCTTGTTGGTGCCCTTGGTGGCGTAGTCGAGACCGGCCTTGAAACCCTCGATGTACTGCTTGCCGTAGCTGGCCAGGGCACCCGACTGGGAGTACACCAGGCCGACCTTGACCGGAGCGGCGCTGTCGCCGCCACCGGAGGCGGTGTCCTGCGGGCTGCCACAGGCCGTGGCGGCCAGGGCCGCGGCCATCATGGTGGCGGCGGAGAGGAACACCCGCCGCGTCGTCCGGACCGTCATTGCGACTCCACGTGAGGACTCGGAGGGAGGGAACTCATTGTCGGCTCACGCTAGAAGTGACGTCACCCACGAGCTATGTGGTCGATACACACAAGTAACCGGAGCGGGGTGGCCGGGCCTTACAACGGGCCGTCCACACCCACCCGGTCGCCGCCTCACGGTAGCGGCGGAAGCCGGTTTCGCCGTACCGCATGTGTCGGCACCGCCCATCGACCACCGCCCCGGCACCGGCACGCGGAGATCACGTTCATCGTGAGACCGCTGCGGTGCAGGGGCCGTCGTGGTCGGCCAGTCGCCGACAGCGCCGGCCGCCATCGAGCCGGGTGTCGCAGAACACCCGATGACGCACGAACTGAGCGTCCTCCTCGGAGACCGTCATCTCGCCCGGATCGACGTCGGGCAGGAAGCCCAGCGCCCGCGTGATCGCCCGGGCGAGCCGTTTCGCGGCGGGGAGATCCGTGGCGGACACCGGTAGGTGCACCACGAAACGTTCCTTCCTCACCGCAGCACTCCGGCTCGCGCTCGGATGGTCACCCGACGCGTTGCCGACCCAGATTCGCCGTCCATCGGCACCCTTCCCAGCACTGTGGAGACGGCCCGTTCCCCCGACGGGAACGCGGACCGGGCCGCAGGCTCTCCGGCGGCAGGCCGGATCGCCGGTACGACCACGGAGCCCAACTGAGGTCCGGACTCCGAGGTTTGCCGAACCAACCGGAGCCGGACAACCAAAACCTACACCAGTTACTTGTGGAGGTCGACCCTCCGCCACGGCGATGCGACAGCTTGTTGCAGATGCTGGTGCAGGGCGGCATGATCGGGTACGCCGAACCGACCGGAGTCCCCATGCCAACAGCAGAAGCGCCGTACCGCCGAATCGCCAACGAGATCGCGGCGAAAATCAAGAGTGGAGAACTGAAGCCAGGCGACAAGTTGCCGTCGACACGCGAGCTGGCAGAGGCCTACGACGTTCACATGAACACCGTCTCCCGCGCGCTGTCGCTCCTGCACGATCGCGAACTGATCACCGGCCAGCCCGGTCGGGGCACCTACGTAGCCGACCGATCCGATCAGTAGTCATCTCCACACACTGCGAGATGCCCATTCCGCTGCAGCACGACCCCGTCTCCGCCGGCCCGCACCCGATGCCCCCGACAAATCCGACGCCATCGGCACGAGTCGGGAAGTAATAGGCTTCCAGCCGCGTCGGTGCTTCATTTCCCTGGACTTGTGCCCGGATCGGCCGCCCTCCAGGTGAGGACTTCGAGCGCGAGCCGATGGCCACGCCTATCTCGGTGAACCCCAGACGGCATCCGAGATGTCGGATCAAGGACAACTCGAACCGAAGTTGCTGGGCCAGCATCCGCAACAAGCCTGGTCACGGGCCGACGAGACCAACCAAGCTGAAGGGCGAACAGACTCGGGGCGGACACGGGCAGACGCATAGCGCTACCTTCGCATCACTCTTGGTGATTCGCGCGGCGGGAGGCGCTATGTCGGCCAACGAAGAGTTTTTCAAGTCCCGCAAAGCAGCGGCCGTCCTCAAACACGGCATCCTCAAGCGCTATCCCGTGGTCTTCGCCTCGAAGACCGGCCAGGGTAATCCAGTCGTCTTCCTCGACGGCTACGCCGGCCGCGGCAGGTACGAGGACGGACAGCCTGGATCACCGCTGCTGCTCACTCAGTGCGCTGACTTTGTCAAGAACTACCGAGACGTGCGGGGGTTCTTCGTCGAGCAGGACGCCGACACGTTCCACAACCTTGAACAGGTGCTCGCCGAGGAGGGAGGGACCATGCACTACGAACTTCGACAAGGCAGCCTCGCTCGCCACCTGCCCGACTTGCTCACCCTTGCGAAGGGCGCCTCACTCTTCGCCTTCCTGGACCCCTTCGGCCCGGCGCTCGATTTCGACCTGATCAAGACACAGTTACTGGGCCGAGATAAGTGGCCGCCGACCGAGGTGTTGCTCCACTTCAGCGTCTCCTCGGTCGCGAGGATGGGCAGCGCGGTCCACAAGGCCCAACGAAGGTACGGCGATCTGTCCGCGCCCGACCAGAAGAACGCCGACAAGCTCGACCGCTTCCTCGGCGGAGGATGGTGGCAACGACACTTCGCGACGATCGCCGACGACACAGATGACGTCAGCGCCACCGACGTGGCCCTACGGGTGTGGCAGGAGTACGAGGAGAAGCTGACTTCGGGCACTCGGTATCGGGCCATCCGGATGCCTGTCCGGCCGCGTCCCGACTTGGCACCGAAGTACGTTCTCGCACTGTTCACAACGCACAGCGAGGGTGCATGGCACTTCGCGGACGCGTTGGGCAAGGCTGGAGCCGAATGGACCCAGGCATGGCAGGAAGACCTGTGGCATCGCGGCGACACGGACGAGCCGACCTTGTTCGGTGTGCCGGCCTTCGATCCGGCAGCGTACTCCCGCAACCATGCCGCGATCTGGATCCGTGAGATCAAGGAAAACCTAAGCAGCCTTCTCGACCAGTACCAGCAGTTTCGACCGGCGGATCGGGTGCCGGAGGTCTACGGGAAGGTGCTGGGCCAAGCGACAGCCATACACGTCGGTGCCGCCATCCGGGAGCTGCATTCGGAAGGCATCGTCATCAACTTCGGCACCGGCAATTTTTGGAACGGACTCCTCCGCCGGCCATGACTCCTTCCGTCAGGCTGCGATTAGGGCTCTCGGCGTGGGCATCTCGTCCCAAGTGCGACCATCCAGCGTCCGACCCCCTGCCTTGGGCGTACGGCCTCCCCACTGCTTGAAAAAGAAGGCTGTGCCGGTCGCCGCACATTGGTCACGAAGATCGGTGGCCCACGATCTCTCCATCGGTCGACAGCCTCGACCGGATTCGCCGCCGGCGATCAGCCAGTCGATTCCGGTGAGGTCCAGATCCGGCAGCGGTCCCAACAGTGGCTCGGCGGAGATGAAGCGCACTGCTGCGGGCACCTCCCGAAGGTGATCGATGCGTTCCCGCTGGCTGCCATCCTCGACGCTGATCCCCATCCACACGTTGTGGGGCCAACTAAGCCGGGGTGCGACTTTGGCGAGCCGAGTTCCTCGTTTGGTCAGGACCTGGTAGGTATGGCGCGGCGTTTCGCGCATCACCTCGAACACCTGCTGCACGTAACTGAGCGGCACCCGAGCGTGGAAGAGATCTGACATCGAGTCAACGAAGACGATGCGTGGCTCACGCCAGCGGCGGGGAATGTCGAGGGACTCGGGATGCAGCGTCACTCCGAAACCCGGCCCGGAGGTTCGAGGGTCACCGTCTACCTGGTACTTCGACGAACCCATGGCCTTCAGCCGCTTTGCCAAGGTCATGGCATAGCAGTTGTCGCAGCCGGCCGAGATCCGGTCGCAGCCAGTCGTAGGATTCCACGTCGCTTCCGTCCACTCGATAGCGCTCCGATCTGCCATGGGCGTCCCCTCTCGATCGAGAGGCCAATCGTGTCGAACAACCGTACGCATGGGAAGTGTCGCGCGGCGTGTCGGTGTCGATTTCTCCATAGCTCGAAGCTCGCAACGCGCTGCCCTCAGCAAGAACGCGGCTGGCCCGCCGTCCGGGTCTCGGGCGGCGGGCCAGCGGGACGCGCCGGGCTGGGTGGCGGCCGACGCGCTGGGCGTACGTCAGGCGAGACCGGCGCGGGCGGCGACGGCGGTGTCCCGCTAATCGGCGAAGACACGTCCAGACCGAATCGCAAGAAGAGCTCGTACTCGGCGACGATGTGGCCGCGAGCATTCGGGGCGGCGCCAGTCCGGAAGTCCGCTGGCAGGAACTGGTTCTCGGCCCGGAACGTCCAGGCATGCGCGGCTCCTCCTGATGTGCCTGCCGCAGAGGCCGGTCGGGGCGAGCAGGTTGCCCGCCGCGTTCCGGGGCACGACGAGGTTCTTGTTCGTCCGTCCGCGTACCGGGCGATCCACTTCAGTCCGGCCGGGCCCGCCAGGTCGTGGTAGGTGCGCGCGTCCCCGGCGACGGTGAGGTCGTACGGGCGGCTGGCGACGTCGAGCAGCTGCGCGAGCCGTACCTTGGTCATCGGCCGGCCGGTGGCTGCGCCGCCGGATCACTGGTTCGGCCTCCCCGCCTCGTGGGGAAAAGGAAGATTGTCTGGTGCGCCGGCTTCTCCGTCACCCCGTGCGGCTGGTGCCGTTCGGATTCCTGGCGGCGATCCTGCTCGGCACCGGCCTGCTGATGCTGCCCTGGGCGACCAGCCAACACCAGACCACCCCGTTCGTCACCGCACTGTTCACCGCCACCTCCGCGGTGTCCGTGACCGGCATGGCGGTGGTCGGCACCCCGGATTACTGGAACCCGTTCGGCCTGGTCATGATCACGGTGCTCACCCAGATCGGCGGGATCGGCATCGTCACCGGCGCCACCGTGGTCATCCTTCTCGTAGCCCGGCAACTCGGGCTGCGGAACCGGCTGCTCGTGCAGGCCGAGACCCAGGAGTTCGGCTTCGGAGACGTACGACGGCTGCTGCGGCGAATCGCCGCCACCGCGCTGATCTGCGAGTCGGTGATCACCGCCATCCTCACCGTCCGCTTCCACGTCAGCTACGACTACCCGCTCGGGCGAGCGCTCTGGCACGGTGTCTTCCACGCCGTCCAGGGCTTCAACAACGGCGGGTTCGCGCTCTACTCGGACAACCTGGCGGGCTTCGCCAGGGACGGGTGGATCACCCTGCCGCTGGCCCTCGGCGCGATCATCGGCGGCCTCGGCTTCCCGGCACTCTTCGAAGCGGCACGGGAGTGGCGTCAACCCTCCCGCTGGGCCATCGCCACCAAGCTCACCGTCTGGGGCAGCGCCGCGCTGCTCCTGGTCGGCTTCCTCGGCCTGCTTCTGGCCGAGTGGGCCAACCCCCGCACCATCGGCAGCTTTGCTTGGCCCGACAAGCTGCTCGCCGCGTTCGCCCAGGACGCGTTCATCCGTACCGGCGGGTTCAACGTCTTCGCAATCGACGCCCTCGACGAGGCGACGTACCCGTTGATGATCGCGCTGATGTTCATCGGCGGCGGCAGCGCCAGCACCGCCGGCGGCATCAAGGTGGCGACCTTCTTCCTGCTCGCCTTCGTCATCTGGGCCGAGCTACGAGGTGAGCCGGATGTGACCATCGGCCGACGCCGGGTCGCGAACGCCAGCCAGCGGCAGGCGGTCACGCTGGCCCTGATCAGCGTCACACTGGTGGTCATCGGCACGGTGACGTTGATCCTGATGACGGAGAACACCGGGGCCGTCCAGACGCTGTTCGAGGTGACCTCCGCGTTCACCACCACCGGGCTCTCCGTCGGGCTCGCTCCCGCGCTTCCCGAGAGCGGCCAGCTCGCTCTCGTCGTCCTGATGTACATCGGCCGGGTCGGACCGCTCACCCTCGGGTCCGCGATCGCACTGAACACCCGGCGGAGGCTCTACCGCTATCCGGAGGAGCAACCCATTGTCGGATAGGGAGAGCGAAGCAGGCGGCGTCGCGGTGGTCGGGTTGGGACGCTTCGGAGGTCAGCTGGCCGGGGCGCTGATCCGGCTCGGCCACGAGGTCCTGGCCATCGACCGCAACGCCGACCTCGTCCAACGCTGGTCGGACCAGCTCGACCGGGTCGTACAGGCCGACGCCACCGACGAGGACGCGCTGCGCCAGGTCGGCATCAGCGACTTCCGGCGCGTCGTGGTGGCGATCGGCGCGTCGGTCGAGGCGAGCGTGCTCACCGTGCTGGCCATGGTGGAACTCGGCGTTGCACAGGTCTGGGCCCGGGCCACCTCGGAGAAGCACGCGAAGATCCTCGCCGCGGTCGGCGCGCACCACGTGATCTTTCCCGAGGCGGAGACCGGCGAGCGGGTGGCGCACCTGATCGTCACCCGGATGCTCGACTTCATCGAGTTCGGCGACGACTTCGCCATCGCGAAGGTACGCGTGCCGGAGGCGCTGGCCGGAAAGTCCCTGTCGCAGGTACGGCCGATCGACCAGTACGGCGTACGCATACTCGGCGCCAAGCTTCCCGGCGAGCCGTTCGAGTACGCATCGGACTCCACCGTGCTCAGACCGGAGGGCATCCTGGTGGTCGAGGGCACCCTGAACCAACTCCAACACTTCGCCGACCTCACCTGACCCCCTCCCCACCCCCGTGGAGCGCACTTTCACGGAAGGAGTGGCTGTTCGCGCCCGGACAACCACTCTTTCCGGGAAATTGCTCGCGCCGTGAGGCGGGGGTGGGGGTTACTTTTTGGGGGGTTTGGGTTTTTTGGGTTTGTCGGGTTTGGGGGCGGGGCCGCCGGGGCCACCTTTGCCGCCGGGGGCACCCAAGCCGGCGGCACGCGATTTGGTGGTGGTCTTCGAGGTGGTGGTCTTGGCCGGCGGGGACTTCGGCACCGCCGGGGTGGGGGCCCGACCGGCCACCCCGGACACCTGCACCCCGCAGCTCTCACCGCCGATGCTGAACGCGACCGGCAGCGGGTTCGCGCCGGTGTAGCGGCCGGTGAGACTCACCTTCTCCGCGGCGCCCGGCGCCAGGGCGGGCCGCGCCGCCGGCGGGCGGACCACCACCGCCCGCCCCTGCTGACTGGCGGACGCCGGGGTCGCCCGGGTCACGGTCTGCTGGGCGGGGAAGGCGAAGTTCATCGCCCAGTCACGCAACTCGCGGTCACCCGTGTTGGTCAGGGTCAGCTCGGCGGCGAAGTCCTTGCCGGAGTCACTGCGCAGCACGTACGCCACCTGGCAGGCGGGGGCTCGCTCCAGCCCCATCCGGGCCTCGGTCGGCGGCTCGGCATCGCCGTTCGCCGGGCTCCGCCCGGTCACTCCCCAGAGCGCCGCGGTGACCGCCACCACGCCGGCCGCCGCCACCCCGACCTCGACGCGCCGTCGGCGGGCCACGGCCCGCCGACGCCGGGTGGGCAGCGGCAGGGCGTCCGTCTCGGCGGACCAGGGCAGGATCGTCGTGCCGGCGTCCGCCAGGGTGCCCGGGCCCACCGGGCCGGCGGCCGGCGACACGGGCACCGCGGTGAGCAAGCCGGCCGCGTCGGCCAGCGTGCGGGCGAGTTCCGCCGTGGGCGGCCGTTCCTCGGGGCGTTTCGCCAGGCAGCGGTGCACCAGGTCGGCCACCTCGTGGGGCAGCGCCGGCACCGTGGGCATCGGCTCCGGGTCGTTGTACAGGTGCGCCCGCAACATCTCGGTGGTGGTGCTGGCCTGCCAAGGCAGCCGACCGGTGAGCATCCGGTAGAGCAGCAGACCCACGGCGTACACGTCGGTGGCGGGCGAGACCTGGCCGTTGTCGAGGCGCTCCGGCGCGAGGTACGCAGGGGTGCCGAGCAGGGCGCCGTCCCTGCCCTTCTCGCTCTCCCCGACCAGGGCGGAGATGCCGAAGTCGACAACCTTCACCCCGGTGGCGGTCAGCATCACGTTGCCCGGGGTGACGTCCCGGTGCACCACCCCACGGACGTGCGCGGTGGCCAGCGCCGAGGCGACCTCGGCGGCGATCGTCAGCGCGTCCCGCCAGGGCAGCTGCCGCTCCCGGCCGAGCCGGCTGCTGAGCGGTTGGCCGTCGACCAGCTCCATCACCACGTACGGCGTGGTCACGCCGTCATGCTCGGCCTCACCGTAGTCGTACACGTTGGTGATGTTGGGGTGGCACAGTCGCGCGGCGGCCTGCGCCTCGATCCGGATCCGGTGCCGGAACGCACGGTCGCTCGCCAGCCGGGACGCCAGCACCTTGACCGCGACCTGGCGCCCGAGCACCTCGTCGTAGCCGCGCCAGACCACGGACATGCCACCCGCGCCGAGCTGCTCGATGAGCCGGTACCGCCCACCGAGCGGCCGCACACCGAACCGGTCCCCTCCACCCATGGTGGGGGTTGTTGCCCGGACCCGCCCCGGCTACACCTCAGCAGTCGAAATCGGTCAGAAACTCACCTGATCAGGCGGTGGCGAGCAGCTGGTCCACCGGCGCGTAGTCGTCGGTGAGCACCAACGCCTCACCGACGAACTCGTCGAGTTCGGCATCGGCGACCAGGCTCGCCCGGGGGTCCACCTCGATCAGCCGTTCGCCGATCGCCGCCAGCGGGAGCGGCGCGTCGGAGGCGACGAGGACGAAGTTGGAGCCCTGCTCGCCGGCGATCGCCTCCGGCGGGGCGATCAGTGCGACATGCTGGAACTCGGCGGCGACAGTGGCCAGTTCACTGCGGATGAACCGCAACGGCGGGTAGTCGATGACGTTCTGCACGTAGGCGCCGCTCGGGCGCAGCACCCGGCGCACCTCGGCGATCATCTCCCGGGTGGCCAGGTGCCAGGGCACCACCAGGTGCCCGAACGCGTCGCCCACCACCAGGTCGCGGCTCTCCGGCGACTCGGCGGCGACCAGCAGCCGCGCGTCGCCGGCCACCGCCCGCAGGTCCGGTCCCTGGTGTACGCCGAGTTCCCGCTCGCCCAGCTCGATCAGCCCACCGTCGATCTCGAAGACCAGGTTGTCGGTGCCGGGACGGGTGGCGGTCAGATACCGGGGCACGGTGAAGCCGCCCCCGCCCAGGTGCAGCGCGTCCAGTCGCTGCCCGGTCGGCGCGATCACGTCGGCGACCGCGCCGAACCACTTCGTGTACGCGTACTCCAGGTGGCGGGGGTCGGCCAGGTCCACGTACGAGTGCTGCGCCGAGTTGAGCAGCAGCGTGCGACCGCTCGACCGGGACGGGTCGGCCTCCACCTTCGCGCAGTGGTACGCCGTCTCGATGTCGCACGGGTTCGGCGCGACGGTGCTCAACCCGGCACCGACCAGGCCGAGCACGGCCAGTACCGCCTTGGCCCGCCCCGGACCGGGCAGTTCCGCGGCCCCCTGCCGGCGCAGGTACCAGCCGAGGACCAGGCCGGCGACGCCGAGCGACACCGCCAACGCCAGCAGGATCACCGTGCTCGACAACGCGGCGACCAGCACGAACCCGGTGAGCAGGGTGGCCGTGATGCCGCCCAGCGTCCCGATGCTCGACAGCCGGCCGACCACCTGGCCGGTGCGTCGCAGGTCGGCGAGCTGGAGCTTGACGACCAGCGGGGTGACTGCGGACAGCAGCAGCGCCGGCACGAAGACGGCCAGGGCCACCAGGAGCAGGATGGCGCTGGCCGCGCCGCCGCGCAGCACCTCCCCGGCGTACCTGACGACCGGCAGCGTGACGGCGGTGGCGATGCCGGCGAGCACGAGAGCGGGCGCCAGCAGCGGACGCGGGTCACGCCGGTCGGCTAGCCGGCCGCCGGTCCACGCGCCGTACGCGATCGCGGCGAGCGCGACGCCGATCACCGAGCTGGTCACCTGGAGAGTGACCCCGACGTACGGGCCGACCAGGCGCAGCGCGACCGTCTCCAGCACCAGGACGGCTCCGCTGGAGAAGAAGACGAGGAAGGCGGCGAGCCCGTTGGGCAGGGCCCGCCCGGCGACCGGCGCAGGTGGCGCGGGTGGGTCCGCGACGTCGGACGGTGAGAGATTCATCGTCGCGATGGTACGCAGCCCACCCGTCCGCGCGGGTCAGTACATCGAGAGATGAACATGATTTGTATGGCTGGCCGCCGGGCTGCCGCTGCCGCTGTAGGAGCGCCAGCCGGTGCCGGGGTGCCAGATCTGCCGGTACCAGATCACGTAGAGCACACCGAGCCGATCGGCGTTGCGCACGTGCCAGGCGGCCAGGCTGTCGCCGTACGCCTTGTCGCCACCGGTGGCGTTCTGGTCCTTGAAGCCTCCCGCGGCGGCCGAGAAGTCGCAGGCCCGGCCCTTGGGATGCTCGCCGTCGCCGCCGCTGCGGTAGCAGGAGACGTAGCGCTGGTAACCGGCCGCCTTGGTCTGCTGGAGGGCGTTGAGGGTGCGGGGGGTGATGCAACCGGAGGTGGTCGGGTCGTTCACCGAGCAGGACTCCGACGGCCAGGAGCCGTCCGAGTTGCGCGGTGCGGGTTTCGCCGAGGTCGAACTGGCGCCGCCGAAGCCACCGCTGCCGCCGGAGCTGACCGCGGCCAACGCCGCCTCCGCTTCCTTCTTCTTCTTCGCCATCACGGCGAGCTGCTTCGCCTGCTGCCGCACCTCGGCGTCGATGGCGAGCTTGGCCCGCCGCGCCTGCTCGCGGGTCTCCGTCAGCTCGCGCAGTCGCTTGCCGTCCCGCTGCGCCATCAGGTCGAGGTTGGCCGCCCGCTCCAGGAACGCGTCAGGGGAGGCACTGCCCAGCAGCATCGACGCCGGGGTGAGCCGGCCCATCCGGTATGAACGTGCGGCCACCTCGCCGACCTGTGCGCTCAGGTCGTCGACCCGGACCTGGAGCCCGGTCAGCTGGTCGGTCAGCTGCTTCTGCCGGCGCTTGGAGTTGTCCAGCTTCTGCTTCGCCTCGATGTGCGCCCGCGCGGTGGCGGTCAGCGCGTCGCGCAGCTTCTTGGTGCCACCCTCGTTCGGCTCCGCGTACGCGGGCACCGCGCCGCTGCCGAGCATCAGCGCGACGGCTGCGAGCAGGGCGATCAGAGACCGTCGGTCTCTCAGCGGGCCGCGGGCGCGACGCCGGCTGGGCATGATCCTGGGCACGACAGCGTCCTTCCGTCGACCGCCGGCCCCCCGGTGCAACCTGCGCGGCGGCGGTCCCGCCGGCCCCGGTCGGCGGCCTGCTGGCGGTGACCGCCGGTCACGATACCGGACCGAGCGGCGCCGGCCAGTCCCGTGACGGCGGAGGGCGCACCGCGTCGACGTACGGTGTCGGGACGGTCGCCGAGCGCGGGGATCAGCCGCCGAGCAGGGCCGCGCTGACGTCGTTCCAGATCTGCTCGCTCGCCGCGACCAGCAGGCCGTGGCCCTCGTCGGCGGGGTGGTAGTCGGCGCCGTCGAACCGGCGGGCGACACCGCCCGCGCACTCGACCAGCAGGGTGCCGGGGGCGTGGTCCCAGGGCAGGGTGCGCCAGAAGAGCGCGAACTGCTGCCGACCGACGAGGATGTCCAGGTACTCCCGTCCCGCACAGTGCTGCCCGGGAAGCAGCTCGCCCAGGCGGTCACCGCCGGCGTTCACCCGGTCGCGGGTGGCGGTCGGGAGGAACCGGGTCATCGCCATGCCGCGCAGGTGGCCGAACTCCGGCGTCGACTCGTCGGTACGGACCCTGTGCCTGTCGACGTACGTCCCCTCACCGGCGCGGGAGGTGGCGAGCGTGTCGGCGAGCGGGTCGAGCACCCAGGCGGCGGCCGGCCGGCCCTCGCTCAACAGCGCCACCATCAGCGCGAACGGCCGGCGGCCGGCGGCGAAGTTGGCGGTGCCGTCGATCGGATCGACGATCCAGACGTCCCCGCCGTCACGCAGGTGCCGCAGCAGCCCCCGGTCCTCGGCGACGGCCTCCTCACCCACCACCACCGAGCCGGGACGCAGCTCGCGCAGCGCCGCCGAGATCATCTCCTCGGCCCGGCGGTCGGCCACGGTGACGATGTCACCCGGCGCCTTCTCCGCGACGTCGGAGTCGTCGAGCTTCCGGAACAGGGGTACGACGACCTGGTCGGCTGCCTGCCGGAGCAGCCCACCCACGTCGTCGATCAGGGTGTCAGCCACGCGGCGGCAGCTTGACCACGCTGACGAAGAACTCGTCGATCTGGCGGACCACGGCGATGAACCGATCGAAGTCCACCGGCTTGGTCACGTACGCGTTGGCGTGCAGTTGGTAGCTGCGCAGGATGTCCTCGTCGGTCTGGGAGGTGGTGAGCACCACCACCGGGATCCGGCGGAGCTGCTCGTCCTTCTTGATCTCCGCGAGCACCTCACGGCCGTCCCGGCGCGGCAGGTTGAGATCGAGCAGGATCAGGTCCGGGGTCGCCGCGTCCGCGTACCGGCCCTCACGGCGCAGGTAGGCCAGCGCCTCGGCCCCGTCGGAGACGACGGTCAGCCGGTTACGCAGCTTGTGCTCCTCGAACGCCTCCTGGGTCATCAACACGTCGCCCGGGTCGTCCTCGACCAGCAGAACCTCGATCGGGCTCCTGCCGTCCGCCGGTACGGTCATCCCACCGTCTCCCTCATGCCGCCCGTCCTATCGCCTGCCGGCGCCTGCTCCGTACGCTCCGCCCCGGCGGGCTGCTCCGGCGCGCTGTTCGCACCGCCGGCCGTCGTACCCGCCTCCGCGTCCGCGTCCGCGACGGTAGCCGCCGTCTCGTCCGGGCCCTCCCCCGTCGCGGGAAGATCCTCCGGCAGCGCGGGCAGCGTGAACCGGATCGCGGTGCCCTCGGCGACGTCGGTGTCCACCCAGACCCGACCGCCGTGGTACTCCACGATCTTCTTGACGATCGCCAGCCCGATCCCGGTGCCCGGGTAGGCGTCCTTCGGGTGCAGCCGCTGGAAGATGACGAAGATCTTGTCGGCGAACTCCGGCTCGATGCCGATGCCGTTGTCGCGGCAGGTGATCTCCCACTCCTCGCCGACCAGCCGGGCGGAGACGTGCACCTTCGCGGGCACGTCCAGCCGACGGAACTTGATCGAGTTGCTGACGAGATTGGCGAGCAGGTTGGTGAGCAGCGGCTCCTCGCCCCGGATCACCGGCAGTTCCGACCAGGTCAGCTCGGCGTCCGCGTACTGCCGGGCCGCCTCGGTCTGGCCGGCCACGTCCCCCATCACCTTGTTGAGGTCGACCTCGGTGAAACCGGTGGTCAGCCGGCCGATCCGGGAGAACGCCAGCAGATCGTTGATCAGGCGCTGCATCCGCTGCGCGCCGTCGACCGCGAACGCGATGTACTGGTCGGCCCGCTCGTCCAGCTGGCCGGCGTAGCGGCGCTGGAGCAGCTGGCAGAAGCTCGCGACCTTACGCAGCGGCTCCTGGAGGTCGTGCGACGCGACGTACGCGAACTGCTCCAGGTCACGGTTGGACCGGGTCAGCTCCTCGGCCTGCTTCTGGAGCTGGGTGTTGACCCACTCGATCCGCTCCCGGGCCTCCCGCACCTCGGCCAGGTCCGCCGCGATCCTGCGGCGCATCGCGTCCACGTCTTCCGCGAGCTGCACGAACTCGGGCGGGCCGGTACCGGAGATCACGTGGGCGAAATCGCCCTCGGCGACCTCCCGGACCTGGTCGGCGAGACCGGTGAGCGGACGCACCACCGTCTGGTCCAGCGAGAGCAGCAGCAGTGCCCCGGCGACCACCACCACCAGGGCGGCGACGATCAGCAGGACGGCCAGGAGGTTGCCGGTACGGCGTACCTCGCGGGCGTTGCTCTCCCGGGCGTTGAGGATCTCGGCCTGAAGGTCGTCCACGGCGACCCGGACGCCGTCGAACTGCTGCCGGGCCGATTCGGTGACGAGGGCCTGACCGGCGGCGGTGCCACGCTGCTCGGTCGTGGTGATCACGGGCTCCGCGACCGACTGCCGCCACTGGTCGGCCCGGGTCTCGACCTGGCGCAGCTCTCCCTCGATCTGCGGGTAGTCGGCCAGGAGTCGCCGCATCGACGAGACGATGTCCTGCTCCTGCCGCACCCCGGCGTCGTACGGGCCGAGGTCGGCCCGGTCGCCGCTGACGGCGAAGCCACGGACCGAGGTCTCCTGGTCGAGCAGGGCGTTGAGCAACTCCTGCGACTGCACCCGTAGCGGGCTGGTCTTGTTGAGCAGCGCGTCGACCTGGTTGCGGCTCCGCTCGGCCAGGGACGCCTCCGTCACCGCCAACCCGACCAGCAGCACCCCGACGACCGCGAGCAGCGCGACCACCCGCTGGCGCAGGCTCCACTCGCGCACACCGGCGATCACCGGCCACCTCCCCGGGAAACCAGCAGCATGGCGACGTCGTCGGCGAGCGGACCACCGTTGATCTGCTCGGCCCGCCCGACGAGCCAGGCCGGCAGCTCGGGCAGGGGTACCCCCCGGCTGGCCGGTTCCTCCAGCAGCTCGTTGAGCCCGGGCACGTCGAGCCGATCGTCGCTGTCGCCCACGCGTCCCTCGATCAGGCCGTCGGTGTACATCAACAGGGACCAGTCCTCGGTGTCGAACTCCAGGTCGTAGGCGACCGGCCGACGGGGCCGGACGCCGAGCAACAGGCTGCCGGGGGCGGGCACCGGTGCCACCTCACCGCCGGCGAGCAGCAGTGGCGGCGGGTGACCGGCCAACCGTACGACGGCCCGGTTCTGGTTCAGGTCGAGTCGGGCCGTCGCGACGGTCGCGAAGATCTCCTGAAGCCGGCGTTCGCTCATCAGCACCTGCTCCAGCGCGGGCAGCACCTCGTCGTCGGGCACCCCGGCGAGCACCAGGGCACGCCAGGCGACCCGGAGCTCGACGCCGAGCGCCGCCTCGTCGACCCCGTGCCCGCAGACGTCGCCGACGATCAGGTCCACCCGGTCGGGACGGGTCTGCACCACGTCGTAGAAGTCGCCGCCGATCAGCGCGGCGTGTCGTCCGGGCCGGTAGAACGTGTGCACCGCGACCTGGTCGGTCGTCATCAGCGGCTGCGGCAGCAGGCCCCGTTCGAGGCGAGCCGACTCGGCCTGGCGCAGCTCGACCTCGCGCAGCCGGCGGGCGTTCTCGTCGGCGCGCTTACGTTCGACCGCGTAGCGCAGCGCCCGGGTCAGCAGGACGCCGTCGACCTGACCCTTGACCAGGTAGTCCTGGGCGCCCTCGGCCACCGCCACGATGCCGAGGTGCTCGTCGCTGCGCCCGGTCAGCACGCAGACCGCCGCACCGCTGGCCATCTCCAGCACCTGGCGCAGCCCGTCGAGGCCCTGGGCGTCCGGCAGGCCCAGGTCGAGCAGGACGCAGTCCACGCCCGTCACCCGTTGGCGTGCCTCGCTGAGGCTCGTCGCGACCAGCAGGTCGATCATCGAGTTGGTCTCGGCCAGCAGCTCGCCGACGAGGAAGGCGTCACCCTCGTCGTCCTCGACCAGCAGCACCCGCAGCCGCTCGCCGGGCGGCAGGTGAGCGTGCCGTCCCAGGCCGCCGTGCGGGTACGGCACCACGGAGGAACCGGCCAGACCGGTCCCCCGGTTGGGCCGGGTCACCGCCGCGAGACGCGGGAGTTCGCTGGTGATGTCGGGCTCCTTCCGAGTGCCCTGCTGATCCTGTATTAGACAACGGTCGCACACAACACGACGGACTCGGTGGGGCCGGGCATGGGCCGAATCACTACCCGATAGGCGGGCAAAGCAGACAGATAGCGTCCCGTCGACCGGACGGTCGACCTCCGCCCGGAACCCGCCGGCCGGGCAGTGGCCGGACGGCGCCGAAGTCGCCGACGGGCGGGCGTCCATCCCCGGCCGACGCGGTGCAGGATGATTCCACCCCTGGCCCCGTCCCCGAGGAGTTTCCCGTGGGCGCACCTCCCACCCCGGCCCCGGACCGCGCACCCGCCCACCCGATCCCGGGCGTACCCGGCGCCGACCGGTCACTCGCGAGGCCCCGGCGTCGGCTGGTCGCCGCCGTGGCGGCCGTCACCGCACTGGTCGCCGTCGGCGCCGTCAGCCTCGTCGACCTGCGGCCCCCGGCGCCGCGACCGGCCGACGCGCCGCCGGGCGAGTTCAGTGCCGACCGGGCCTTCCGGAACGTCGAGGTCATCGCCGCGCGCCCGCACCCGGCCGGCAGCGCCGCGAACGACGAGGTCCGCGCGCACGTCGAGCAGGTACTGCGGGGGCTCGGCCTGGAGACGCAGGTGCAGGACGCCGTCGCACCGGAGGCCGGGCAACTCAGTGGGGCGGCCGGAGGTGCCACGCTGGCCCGGGTCCGCAACGTGGTCGCCCGGCTGCCCGGGACCGATCCGACCGGCCGGGTCTTCCTGGTCGCCCACTACGACTCGGTGCAGTCCGGCCCGGGTGGCAACGACGACGCCGCCGGCACCTCCGCCGTCCTGGAGGTGGCCCGGGCGCTGGCCGCCGGACCGCGACCCCGCAACGACATCGTCTTCGTGCTGACCGACGCCGAGGAGGCGTGTCTCTGCGGAGCGTCCGGGTTCGCCGCCGGCCACCCCCTCGCCGCCGACGGCGGGGTGGTGCTCAACCTGGAGGCCCGCGGCTCGACCGGGCCGGTGATCATGTTCGAGACGTCGCCACGGAACGCGAAGCTGGTGGACGTCTTCGCCCGGGCCGCGCCGCACCCCGTCGGCACCTCGTTCGCCGTGGAGATCTACCGGGCACTGCCCAACGACACCGACTTCACCGCGTTCATGGCACATGGCTTCGTCGGCCTCAACTCCGCGTACATCGACGGCGGGGCCATCTACCACACCCCGCTGGACATCGCCGCGGCGTTGGACCGAGCCAGCCTTCAGCAGCACGGCGACAACGCGCTCGGGATGGCCCGTGAATTCGGCCGGATCGACCTCACCGACCTGACCGCCGACGGGGACGACACCTACTTCCCGGTGCCCGGAGGACTGGTCCGCTACCCGGGCCAACTGACCCTCCCGCTCGCGCTGCTCGCGCTGGCCGCGGTCGTCGCGCTGGGCTGGCTGGCCCGTCGGCGGGGCCGTGCCGACGGTCGCCGGCTGGCCGCCGGTCTCGGCCTGGCGCTGGTGCCGATCGTGGCCGCCCCGCTCGCCGCGCAGGCGTTCTGGGCCCTGATCACCACGATCCGGCCGGGCTACGCCGAGCTGCTCGACCCGTACCGGCCGACCTGGTACCGGCTCGCCGTGCTGGCGCTCGCCGCCGCGGTCGTCTGCACCTGGTACGCGTTGACCCGCCGCCGGATCGGCCCGGCCGCGCTGGCCGTCGGCGGGCTGGCCTGGCTGGCCCTGCTCGGGGTGGTGCTCGCGGTGCTGGTGCCGGGTGGGGCGTACCTCGCCTCCCTGCCGGCGCTGGCCGGCGCGCTCGCCGGCCTGGTCGCGCTCGGCGCCCGGATCGACGGGCCGTGGCCGGTGGTCGCCGTCACCGCAGGCGGCGCGGTGGCCGTGGTCATCCTGCTGCCCACTGTGGTGCTGCTCTTCCCGGCGCTCGGCATGGCGATGGGCGGGGTTGCCGCAGTGGTCACCGTGCTGCTCGGGCTGGCCGTACTGCCGGTGGTGGATCTGGTGCATCCCCAGGCCGGCGGGCAGCGCGGCCTGGTGGCGCTACGGGCCCGGCGGCTCGGTGCGCTGCCCGCGCTGGCCGGCGCGGTCGCGGCGGTGGTCTGCGCCGGGGTGGGGCTCCGCGTCGACCGCTTCGACGCCGCGCATCCCGCACCCACCCATCTGATGTACGCCCTGGACGCCGGCGCCAACTCGGCCCGGTGGCTCACCGACGAGACCGATCCGCAACCGTGGACCAGCCGGTACGTCGACGGTCCGACTTCGGTCGCGGACTTCCCGGCGCTCGGCGATCACCCCTTCCGCGGCGGCCCTGCGGAGCCGGTGAACCTGCCCGCCCCGAAGGTCGAGATCCTGGCCGACAGCAGCGCGGGCGGCGAACGCACCCTGCGGGTACGGGTCACCCCGCAGCGCCCGGTCCGCCTGGCCAGCCTGCACGTCGACACGACGACGGCCACGGTGTTGCGCGCCGAGGTCGCCGGCCGCCCAGTGCCGGTCACACCCCGCTCCGGCCGTTGGGGCTTCGGGGTGGTCCTGCACGCCCCGCCGACGGAGGGCTTCGAGGTGACACTCACCGTCGCCCCGAAGGGCGATCGGGTGGATCTGCGGGCGATGGACGCGAGCGACGGCCTGGCCGAGCTGCCCAGCTTCCGGCCTCGCCCGCCGGACGTCGGGATCGTCGGCTCGCACAGCTCGGAGATGCTCGCCGTGGCCCGCACCTATCCGGTCTGACGGCGGACCGGACCCTGGACCGGTCCGCCGGGCGTGCACCGGCGGGTTCAGTGCGGGCGGGCGGCCAGGTCACTCGGATCGGTGTTGCCGCCGCAGACGATGAGCGCCACCCGCTCACCCTCGCGCGGCACGTACGCCCGGCCGATCAACGCGGCCAGCGCCGCGGCGCCACCCAGCTCCGCGGCGACCCGCAACTCCGACCAGAGCAGCCGGCGGGCCCGGACCAGGTCCTCGTCGCGAACCAGCACGGAGACCACACCGGTACGGCGGGCGGTGTCGAAGGCGATCCCACCGATCCGCTGGGCCCCCAACGAGTCGGTGGCGATGCCGCCCACCTCGACGTCCACCGGGCGGCCGACCTTGAGCGCGGTGTGCAGGGTGGGAATCTGCTCCGGCTCGACGGCCACCACCCGCACCCCGCCGTCGAACCAGGTCGCGATCCCTGACACCAGGCCGCCACCCCCGACCGCGACCACCACGGTGTCGATCCCGTCCAGTTGCCGTTCGAGTTCACGGCCGACCGTGCCCTGGCCGGCCACCACCTCCGGCTGGTCGTACGCGTGCACGACGAGTGCGCCCGTCTCCTCGGCCCGGCGGGTGCTCGCCGCCAGCGCCTCCGCGTAGTGCTGGCCGACCTGCCGCACCTGGGCGCCGAGCGAGGCCAGCCGCTCCACCTTGACCGGCGAGGCGGTGACGGGCACGAAGACCTCGGCCGGTACGCCCAGCGCCCGGGCCGCGTACGCGACCGCGAGCCCGTGGTTGCCGCCGGACGCGGCGAGCACGCCCGCCTCCGGCAACGGGCTCTGGAGCATCCGGTTGAAGGCGCCACGCGGCTTGAAGGAGCCCGCGTGCTGAAACAGTTCCAGTTTCAGGCTGAGCCGCCCCGGTACGCCGAGCTCGCCACCGGCGAGGGTGAGCACCGGCGTCTGCCGTACCCGGCCGTCGATGAGGGCGGCGGCCGCCTCGACGTCGCTTCTGTCCACCATCCGGGCACGCTCCCCACTCAGACCCAGAGGGCCGGCCGGCCATCGTCGGTGCGGCCGACGAAACAGCCTAGCCACATCCGGCGGCCATCCTTGCCAGGTGCACCGGCGGGTAGAAGGGGAAGCTCTGCGGCGCTCGACGCCCAGGGCGCCGTCACGGTCTGGTCCGATACCCGCCAGAACCGCTGCGCTGTTGGTGCTTTGCTCAGGTCCATGACCAACTCGCAGCACGAACGCGCCCTGCACTTGCGCACCCTGCACCGTCCCGGTCAGCCGCTGGTGCTCCCCAACGCCTGGGACGCCGCGAGCGCCCGGCTGATCGAGGAGGCCGGCGCAGCCGCCGTCGCGACCACCAGCGCCGGGGTGGCCTGGAGCGTAGGCGCGGGCGACGGCGAGACGATGGGCCGTGACCGCGCGCTCGACCTGATCGCCCGCGTGGCGTCCGCGGTCAGCGTGCCGGTCACCGCCGACATCGAAGGCGGGTACGCGGAGGACGCCGACGGAGTCGCCGAGACGATCCGCGGGGTGCTCGACGCCGGAGCGGTAGGGGTCAACCTGGAAGAAGGTCCGCGGCCGGCCGCCGAACACGTCGACCGGATCGCGGCCGCGCGGAAATGCGCAGGTGCGGCGCTGTTCATCAACGCCCGGATCGACACCTACCTGCTCTCCCTCGGAGATCCGGCCACCCGGCTGCGGGACACGCTGGATCGGGCGGCGGCCTACGTCACCGCTGGCGCGGACGGCATCTTCGTGCCCGGCGTGGCCGACGCCGAAACCATCGCGGTGCTCGCGGCCGAGCTCACGGTGCCGTTGAACGTGATGGCCAGGCCGGGCTCACCCTCGATCGGTGAGCTCGCTGCCCTGGGCGTCGCCCGGATCAGCCTCGGCCCGGCGATCGCCCTCACCGCGTACGCGGCAGCGCGGCGCGCCACCCGCGAACTGCTGACCGCCGGGACCTACCAGGCCCTCGACGGATCACTGGGCTTCGCAGAGATCGATGCGCTGATGGCAGCGCCGGCCCGACGATGACCGCGTAGCCGGCGCTCGGCGCCCCTACTTCCAGCGGAAGTGCACGAAGAGGCGGCCGAAGTTCTTGGAGTCCTTCTCCACCCGGTGGTAGAGCTGCTTGACGTCCTTCTGGTCGAGGAAGCGCAGCACCCGCTTCTTGAGCTGACCGGAGCCCTTCCCCGGAATGATCTCCACGAGAGTGGCCTTCTTGGCGACCGCCTCGTCCATGATCGCCCGCAGCGCGCGGTCGATGTCGTGACCCTTGTTGTAGATGTCGTGGAGATCGAGCTTGAGCTTCACCAGTTCATCCTAGGTCCGGCGGGCCGGGGCCCGGAGACGGCGAAGGGCAGCCCGGATGGGCTGCCCTGTCCGTTCGCTTCGACGTCAGCGACCGCCGCTGACCCGGTTCTCCACCCGGGAGACCGCGGTGCGGTAGTCGTGGTTGTCGCTGTGCATGGCGGCGGCGATCCGCAGGTGCCGGAGCGCGTCCGGGTACCGGTTCAGCCGCTCGAGCGTACGGCCCAGCACGTGGTGCGCGTAGTGGTCGCTCGGGTCCCGATCGACCAGCTCCTGCAGGTGCTCCTCGGCCCGGTTGAGCTGGGCGGACTTGAAGTACGCACGGGCCAGCAGCTGCCGCACCGAGGCGTTGTTCGGCTCCGCCTCGACGATCGGCTCGAGCAGCCGGGCGGCTTCGGTGGCGTCACCGATCTCGAAGAACAAGGTCGCCCGCCGGTAGTCGGCCAGAAGATCCATTACCACCCCTCGTCTCGCGTCGGTCACTCACCTGACACTCACGTAACGCCGCCCGGGCCTCAGCTGTTCCTGAGTGGGCGGGAGTACGGCAAAGCCTCCGCACGGTCAGGCGGGGCGGGCGGCGGCCAGGTCCCACGCGCGTACGCCGCCGACGATCCCGGCCGTGTTCGGCACCACCACCACGTCGTCGCCCATCCGGGCCAGCTGGTCCGGCCGGACCAGCCGCGAGTTGCCCCCGCCCAGGTAGAGCCGGTCCCAGCGGAACACGGGTCGGAGCCCCTCGACCACACCCCGTACCCGACGTGACCAGAACGCATCGCCGAGCCGCCGCCGTTCCGGTTCGCCGATGTACGTGTCGTACGTCATTCCCCAGCGCACCGGCGCGTGCGACAGCTCCAGGTGCGGCGCGAGCACCCCGCCGTCGAAGAGGGCGGAGCCCAGCCCGGTGCCGAGGGTGAGCACCAGCTCCAGCCCCGTGCCGGCCACCACCCCGGCGCCGTGCACCTCGGCGTCGTTGAGAACCAGCGCGGGCACCCCGAACGCGTCGGCCAGCGCCGACCGCACGTCCCAGCCGGACCACTCGGCGAGCAGGTCCGGATCCACCTTCGTACGCGGCCCGGCCCGGGTGACGTAGTGCGGTGTGGCCACCACCACACCGTGCCGCAGCATGCCGGGCAGCCCGACGGTCACCCGGTCCGCCGGGGGCAGCTGGGCGCCCAGGTCGAGCAGGGTCTTGACGAAGAGCGAGGTGGGCAGCGGGTACGGCGTGGGCACCCGGAGCGGGCGGGTCCGCATCGTGCCCGCCTCGTCGAGGACCGAGGCCTTGATGCCCCCGCCACCGCAGTCGATCGCCAGTGTGGTCACCACTCCGCCGAGTCTGCACCTTCCGGGCGGGTCACGTACGCCGGGCCGGATAGGCTCGCCTCCTCATGAGCGCCACGTTGATCGTCAAGAACCTCTCCGCCGGGCACGGCGACAAGCCGCTCTTCACCGGACTGGACCTGGTCGTCGCACCCGGCGACGTCGTCGGCCTGGTCGGCCCGAACGGCGCCGGGAAGTCGACGCTGCTGCGTACGCTCGCCGGGTTGCTGCCGGTGGAGGCCGGCAGCGTCACGCTCAACCCGCCCACCGCGAGTGTCGGGCACCTGCCGCAGGAGCCGGAGCGGCGCCCGGGCGAGACGGTGCGCGCCTTCCTGGCCCGCCGCACCGGGGTGGCCGCGGCGCAGGTCGCCCTGGACGCCGCCACGGAGGCGCTCACGGCCGGTCGGGCCGGCGCCGACGACGCGTACGCCGAGGCGCTGGAGCGATGGCTGGCACTCGGCGGCGCGGACCTGGACGAACGGGCCGAGCAGGTCGCCGCCGAGCTGGGTCTCGCGGTGGACCTGGAGCAGGAGATGACCGGTCTCTCCGGCGGCCAGGCGGCCCGGGCCGGGCTGGCCTCGCTGCTGCTCAGCCGGTACGACGTGTTCCTGCTCGACGAGCCCACCAACGACCTGGACCTGGCGGGGCTGGAGCGGCTCGAGGAGTTCGTGACGGGACTGCGCGCCGGCACGGTGCTGGTCAGCCACGACCGGGAGTTCCTGACCCGGACGGTGACCCGGGTGCTGGAGCTGGACCTGCCGCAGCAGCAGGTCAACCACTTCGGCGGAGGCTACGCGGCCTACCTGGAGGAGCGGGAGGTGGCTCGCCGGCACGCCCGCGCCGACTACGAGGAGTACGCCGACACCCGCGCCGCCCTGGAGGCCCGCGCCCGGGCGCAGCGCGCCTGGATGGAGAAGGGTGTCAAGAACGCCCGGCGCAAGGCCACCGACAACGACAAGATCGGGCGGAAGTTCCGCGCCGAGGCGACGGAGAAGCAGGCGGCGAAGGCCCGCCAGACCGAGCGGCTGATCGAGCGGTTGGACGTGGTCGAGGAGCCGCGCAAGGAGTGGGAGCTGCGGATGGAGATCGCCGCTGCGCCCCGCGCCGGTGCCGTCGTGGCCTCGCTCCGCGACGCCGTGGTACGCCGCGGCAGCTTCACGCTCGGACCGGTGAACCTCCAGATCGACTGGGCCGACCGGGTGGCGGTGACCGGCGCGAACGGCTCCGGCAAGTCCACGCTCCTGGCCGCCCTGCTGGGTCGGCTGCCGCTCGACGCCGGCCACGCCGCGCTCGGCCCGGGCGTGGTGGTCGGCGAGGTCGACCAGGCCCGGGGATTCTTCCTCGGCGACGTACCGCTCATCGACGCGTTCCGGACCGCCGTACCGGAGATGTCGCCGGCGGACGCGCGGACACTGCTCGCCAAGTTCGGCCTGCGCGCCGGGCACGTGCTGCGACCGGCCGCGACGCTCTCCCCCGGCGAGCGGACGCGGGCCGCGCTGGCGCTGCTGCAGGGGCGCGGGGTGAACCTGTTGGTGCTCGACGAACCCACGAACCACCTGGACCTGCCCGCCATCGAGCAGCTGGAATCGGCGCTGGCCGGCTACCCGGGGACGCTGCTGCTGGTCACCCACGACCGGCGGATGCTCGGCGCGGTGGCGACCAACCGGCGGCTGCGCGTGGACGCGGGGCGGATCGCCGAGGATTGATGCCGTGCCGGCGGCGCCGTCCGGGGTGAGAATGACCCCATGCTCAAGTGGGAGTACGCGCTGCTGGTCCGCCGGCGTCAGGCGGCGACCAGCGACCTCGGCTGGGAGGTCACCTTCGTCTGGTACGGCCCGGACGGCTCGATGGTCGATGTCACCCCGTACGGGGACACCGCGCTGGCCCACCTGAACCGGGCGGGTGACCAGGGCTGGGAGTTGGTCGCGATGAGCGAGGACCCGTCCATGCCCGGCAACAACGAGCTGCACCGCTACCACCTCAAGCGACCCAGGCCGGCGACGCCCCCGCCGCGGCAGCGGATGCGGGTCGGCGGCCGGCCGCGGCGTACCGCCACCGGCTGACCTGCGCGCGGACGGCGCAGCGATGGTCCCCGACGTCGCCGCCACCGCCGGCTGGAGCAACGAGCGTGCCGCCGGGCTGACCTCGACGAGGCCCGGGCCCGCCGCCGCGTCGCTCGGTGCTCAGCCGCAGGAGTGCTCGTCGCGGCAGGCATACCGGACGCCGATGCGGGTAACGGGCGGCCGGAGGTGGACATGGTCGCGTTGGCACAGACCCCGCCGTCGGGCGATCGCCTACGGGCGATCGACGGCTTCCTGGCCGAGGCGTGGGCGGATCGGAAGGCACACGACGACCGGCTGCGCGACCTCGCCGTAGAGGTGCGTTTCGACCGGGGGGTCGCCCACGTGACCGGCGAGGTCGCCGATCCGGAGCAGCTCCGACTGGCCCGGGATCGGATCGGCCAGTTGGCCGGGGTGCTGGGCGTCTGGTGCAAGGTGCGGATCGCCGGGCGGGATCCGGTGGTGGTGGACCTCGGCTGCGGCCCGAACAAGCAGTGGCCGGGCAACCTGGGACTGGACATCTTCCCGGCCAAGGGGGTGGACGCGGTGGCGGACCTCTCGGGTTCGCTGCCGCTGGCCGACGACTCGGTCGACGTGTTCTTCACGGTGCACATCCTGGAGCATCTGATCGATTTCCTGCCGCTGCTCGACGAGTGCCATCGGGTGCTCCGGCCGGGTGGCGTACTGCACGTGATGAGCCCGTGGTGGGGGCACGTCAACGCGGTGGCCGACCCGACCCATGTACGGCTGCTCGACGTGCAGACGTTCAAGGGGATCTGTCTTCAGCGTCCGCCGGGTACCCCGCGCTGGTACCCGCTGCACGCGGGCTGCGACGGCGCCTCGATCTTCGCCGACCTCACCCCCGTCCCACCCGACGCCGAACCACCCACCAAATCCCACCTGGCCCGCTTCTTCGACTGACCCCGCCCCGCACCCTCCACGGCGCTCCGGCACCCGCGCCGGTTACCCGCCCGCGCCGGTTGCCTGCCCGCGCCGGTTACCCGCCCTCGCCGGTTACCCGCCCGCGCCGGTTGATCAAGAGGTTGGCGTCATCGTCGAGCCGTTTTCTGACGTGAACCTCTTGATCAACCCGGGGTGGGGGTGGGGTTAGGGGTGGCGGGGGGTGGGGTGGGGTTAGGGGTGGCGGGGGGTGGGGTGGGGTTAGGGGTGGCGGCCTTGGGTGGATTCTCGGGGTTCCAGGCGGTAGGGGGCGGCCAGTTCGCGGGGTGGGGCGCTGCGGTCGCCCTCGATCCGGTTGGCCAGCAGCTCGACCGCGAGCCGGGCGATCCGCTCCTTGTCGGGGGCGATGGTGGTCAGGGTCGGCACCGAGAACCGCCCGTCCTCGATGCCGTCGAAGCCGGCCACCGCGACGTCCTCGGGCACGCGCAGACCCGTCTCGTGCAGGGCCCGTAGCGCGCCGAGCGCGAGGGTGTCGTTGAAGCAGAAGACGGCGTCGGGGCGTACCCCCGAGGAGAGCAGGTGGCGCATGGCGGCCGCGCCGTCGGCGCGGTGCCAGACCGGCGCGGGCGCGACCAGGGCCTCGTCGTAGCCGAGGCCGGCCTCCGCCAGCGCGCTCCGGTAGCCGTCGAGGCGGAGCCGGGCGCTGGCGCCTTCCGGCGTGCGCTGGGAACCGATGGCCGCGATGCGGCGGCGGCCGAGCCCGACCAGGTGGTTGGTGATCTCCCGGGCGGCGGCCACGTTGTCGATCACGACGTGGTCGGCGGGACCGCGGTCGACCCGTTCGCCGAGCAGCACCATCGGCGTGCCGTCGAGGTTGACCAGGTCGTCGGCGGTGAGCGCGAGCGGGCTGAAGATCAGCCCGTCGATGAGGTGGTCGGTGATGCCGGACGCGACGACCCGCTCCTGCTCGCGGCCGCCGCCGGTCTGATCGATCAGCACCGTCCAGCCGAGTTCGGCGGCGGCGCTGACCACGTGCCGGGCGAGCTCGGCGAAGTAGGGGATGTCGAGCTCGGGTACGGCGAGCGCGATGATGCCCGTACGCCCCTTGCGGAGGTTTCGGGCGGAGAGGTTGGGCCGGTAGTTGAGCGCCGCGATGGCCTCCTCGACCCGGGCCCGGGTGTCGGGCCGGACGTGCGCGTAGCCGTTCACCACGTTGGAGACGGTCTTCACCGACACCCCGGCCCGTTCGGCGACGTCCTTGAGCCTGTGCCGCATTCGACCCCTCCCCTATGTAACAACCGGCACTTTACCTCGTCGTCAGCTCTTTACAACGTTGACTACAACGTTGTAGAAACCAGGGAACCGGGTGGTCGGTGACTACGGTCACCGGGCAGCAGAAATGACGAAAGGTGACATTCGTGCGGACCGCGAAGCTCACGATCGACCCCGCATTCGCGATCGGGCCGGCCGATCGACGACTCTTCGGCTCCTTCGTCGAGCACATGGGGCGGTGCGTGTACGGCGGGATCTACGAGCCCGGCCACCCCAACGCCGACGAGCGCGGGCTCCGGCGTGACGTGCTGGACCTGACCCGGGAACTGGGCGTGTCGGTGGTCCGCTACCCAGGCGGCAACTTCGTCTCCGGCTACCGCTGGGAGGACGGCGTCGGCCCGGTCGGCGACCGCCCCCGCCGGCTCGACCTGGCCTGGAAGACCATCGAGACCAACGCCTTCGGCCTGCACGAGTTCATGACCTGGGCCGACGAGGCCGGAGTCGAGCCGATGATGGCGGTCAACCTCGGCACCCGGGGCGTCCAGGAGGCGCTCGACCTGCTGGAGTACACGAACCACCCGGGCGGCACGCACCTGTCCGACCTGCGCCGCAAGAACGGCGCGGAGGAGCCGTTCGGCGTACGCCTCTGGTGCCTCGGCAACGAGCTGGACGGCCCCTGGCAGGTCGGGCACAAGACCGCGGACGAGTACGGCCGACTGGCCGCCGAGACCGCCCGCGCCATGAAGATGGTCGACCCGTCGATCAGCCTCGTCGCGTGCGGCAGCTCCAACCGGCGGATGCCCACCTTCGCCTCCTGGGAGGCGACAGTGCTCGAGCACACCTACGAGCACGTCGACTACATCTCCGCGCACACCTACTACGACCCCTCCGACGGGGACCGGGCCAGCATCCTGGCCTCGGCCGTCGACATGGACAACTTCATCTCCGAGGTGGTCGCCACCGCGGACCACGTGGCCGCGAAGCAGCGCCACAAGCGGAAGCTGAAGATCTCCTTCGACGAGTGGAACGTCTGGTACGAGTCCCGCCTCCAGGCCGACCTGGACCGGCGCGGCTGGGTCGAGGCGCCGGCGCTGATCGAGGACGACTTCACCGCGGTCGACGCGGTGGTGGTCGGCGACCTGCTGATCACCCTGCTCCGGCACGCGGACCGGGTCGGCGTGGCCGCCCAGGCGCAGCTGGCGAACGTGATCGCCCCGATCCGCACCCGCAACGGCGGACCGGCCTGGCGGCAGAGCATCTTCCACCCGTTCGCCCTGACCGCCCGGTACGCGCGCGGCACCGTGCTGCGTACCGAGCCCGTCTCGCCCAGCTACGAGACGAAGAAGTACGGGGACGTGCCGGTGCTGGACACCGTCGCCGTGCACGACGAGGAGACCGGCGAGCTGACCGTCTTCGCCGTGAACCGCGGTGACACGGACCTCGCGCTGGATCTCGACCTGCGCGGCCTGCCCGGTATGTCCGCGCTGTCCCACGTAAGCCTCGCCGCCGGCGACGACCCGGAGGCGACGAACACCGAGGCCGAACCGGACAGGGTGACGCCCCGGGAGTTGAACACCCCCACCATCGACGGCGGCCGGTGCTCCGTGCGCCTGCCGGCCGTCTCCTGGAACGTGCTGCGCTTCGGAAACCCGCTCTGAGCAGGGCACACTTCATACCGTCCCCCAAGGAGAGATACGGCATGATCCACAACGAAATGAGCCGGCGCCGGCTCCTCGGCCTCGGCCTCGGGCTCGGTGCCGCGGCGACGCTGACGCTGGCCGGCTGCGGCGGTGGCGACTCGTCCGGCCCGGCGGCCGGTGGCAACGGCGGCAAGGACTACACCGGCCCGAAGGTGGACCTGAAGCTGTGGAACGGCTTCACCGGCGGCGACGGTGAGATCTTCAAGACGCTGGTGAACCAGTTCAACTCCGAGCACCAGAACATCGCGGTCTCGGTCGCCACGTACCAGTGGGAGGACTACTACAACAAGCTGCCCAGCGCGGCCTCCAGCGGCAACGGGCCCGACATCGCGGTCATGCACATGGACCAGCTCGCCACGTTCGCCGCCCGCGGCGTGATCAGCGAGCTGGACGACGTGGCCAAGACGCTCCAGCTGACCGAGGCGGACTTCGCGCCGACGGTCTGGCAGGGCGGGATCTACAACAACAAGCGGTACGGCATCCCGCTGGACATGCACCCGCTGGGCTTCTACTACAACAAGTCGGTGATGGAGAAGGCCGGGCTGGACCCGAACAAGCCGCCGACCACCCGCGACGACTTCACCGCCGCGCTCACCGAGCTGAAGAAGTCCGGCGTACAGGGCTTCTGGATCAGCCCGTTCCAGTTCACCGGCGGGATGTCCTTCTACTCGCTGATCTACCAGTTCGGCGGCAGCCTCTTCGACGCCGAGGTCAACAAGGCCACCTTCAACGCCGACCCGGCGATCGAGGCGTGCACCTGGATGGTCGACATGATCAAGCAGGGGCACTCGCCGGCGAACGTCGGACAGGACGCCGAGTACCTGGCCCTGAAGAGCGGCAAGAACGCCTTCACCTTCAACGGCATCTGGCAGATCAACGATCTGAAGAAGAGCCCCGGCGTCCAGTGGGGCGTCGCACCCCTGCCGCAGATCGGCAGCAAGCCGGCGGCCTGGGCCAACTCGCACAACTTCACCATCGTCAAGCAGCGCGCCAACAACGCCAACAAGGTCGCGGCGTCGAAGGTCTTCATCAACTGGCTGAGCCAGCACTCCCTCGACTGGGCCAAGGGCGGCCAGGTGCCGGCCCGCAAGGCCGTCCGGGAGAGCGCCGAGTTCAAGGCGCTGACCGAGGTGAGCGCACTCGCCCCCGAGCTGGACTACGCGGCCTTCCCACCGGCCACCCCGGGCCTCGGCGAGGTCATCACCACCTTCTACAACTCGTTCAACGAGGCGGCGCTGGGCAAGAAGTCGCCCAAGCAGGCGCTCGACGACGGGGTGGCGAAGGCGAACAAGCAGCTCGAGGACAACCGCAAGAAGTACGGGAGCTGATTCTCCGTGGCGGACATGATCGAGGTCGGGGCGGCGCGCGGTGACGCGCCGCCCCCGGCGGCCAGTGCTGCCCGCCGGGGCGCCAAATCGGCGAACCGGGTCGGTCGGGCGACGCCGTATCTGTTCCTCGCCCCGTATCTGGTCCTGTTCACGGTGTTCGGCCTGCTGCCGATCGTGCTCGGCATCTATCTCAGCGTGCACCAGTGGGACTTCCAACTGCCCAACCGGCCGTTCGTCGGCCTGGACAACTACAAGGAGCTCTTCTCCAGCGACTCGGCGGTCTTCGGGGACTGGTGGCAGAGCGTCCGCGCGACCGCCATCTTCACGGTCATCTCGGTGCCGCTGCTGATGGTGGTCCCGCTGGGGCTGGCGCTGCTGCTGAACCGCTCGTTCCCCGGCCGCACCTTCTTCCGGGCTGTCTACTTCGCGCCGTACGTGCTGGGCGTGGCGGTGATCGGCCTGCTCTGGCGGTTCCTGCTCGACGCGAACCTGGGCCTGGTCAACCGGCTGCTCGGCGTCGTCGGCCTGCCGGCGGACACCCCCTGGGTCACCGACGTGCCGTGGGCGTGGGTCTCGCTGGTCGGGGTGACGGTCTGGTGGACCTCCGGGTTCAACGCCGTGATCTACCTGGCCGGTCTGCAGGACATCTCGCCCGAGCTGTACGAGGCGGCGAGGGTGGACGGCGCGACGGCCTGGGAACGGTTCCGGCACGTCACGCTCCCCGGGCTGCGTCCGGTGCTGCTCTTCGTGATGACCACCACCGTGCTCGCCTCGGCGAACGTGTTCGGCCAGTCGTTCCTGATCACCCAGGGCGCGCCCGGCACGGAGACCCGCACCGTTGTCTGGTACATCGTCGAGCAGGGGCTCCGGAACAACGACGCTGGGCGCGCGGCCGCGATGAGCATCGTCTTCGCGCTGATGCTGGCCGTGGTGAGCCTCGCCAACTTCCGCCTCTTCCGCTACCGGGAAGACTGAGGGAACCGCCATGACGACGCCCACGCGTACCGCTCCCACCCACCCGCTACGCCGGGTCGGGCTCTACGCCATCCTCGTAGCGCTGGCCCTGGTCTTCCTGATCCCGCTGGTCTGGATGGTCATCACCTCGCTGAAGACCTACGACGGCGCCCAGCGGATCCCGCCGGACTGGCTGCCCGACCCGCTGTCCGGGTACGGCTACCAGCAGATCCTCACCAACTCCGCCAACCCGGTACTGCGCTGGTTCCTCAACAGCATGCTGGCCGCCACGCTGCACTCGCTGCTGGTGCTGGTGACCGCCTCGATGGCCGCGTACGCCCTGGCCCGGATGCGGTTCCGCGGTCGCGGCGTGACCTTCGCGCTGATCGTCGGGACGCTCTTCATCCCGCCGACCTCGCTGATCGTCCCGAACTTCCTGATCGTCGACTCGCTGAACTGGATCGACACCCTCGCCGTGGTGGTCGTACCGGGCGCGGCGAGCGCGTTCGGGGTGTTCTTCCTACGCCAGTTCTTCCTCTCCCTGCCCAAGGAGCTGGAGGAGGCCGCGGTGCTGGACGGCGCGAACCAGTGGCAAATTTTCTACCGGGTGGTGCTACCGCTCTCGAAGCCCGCGCTGGCCACCCTGGCGGTGTTGTCGTTCCTGACCAACTGGAACGACTTCCTCTGGCCGATCTTCGTGTTGTTCAGCCCGGAGAAGTTGACCCTTCCGCCCGGCCTGGGACTGCTCCAGGGCTCGTACGTGACCGACTACCCGGTGATCATGGCGGGTGCGGTGCTGGCCAGCGTGCCGGTGCTGATCCTCTTCGTGCTCGCCCAGCGGCACATCATCCAGGGCGTGTCCCGCAGCGGCCTGAAGGGATGACGCGCGGAAGGCGCCGGCGAGGCGGTGTGGCGGCGATTCTCGCCGCCACACTGCTCGTGTCCGGCTGCGGTGACACCGACGAACCCACACCCACGAGTACGGGGAGCGACCCGAGCATGTTCACCAACCCCGTCATCCGCACCGACTCCCCCGACCCGCAGGCGATCCGGGTCGGCGACACCTGGTACCTGTTCCACACCAACACCGGCGGCCGGAACGTGCCGGTGCACACCTCCGCGAACCTGACCGACTGGACGCCGGCCGGGGATGCCCTGCCGGTGCTGCCGGAGTGGGCGGACCCCGGGAAGACCTGGGCCCCGGAGGCCATCCAGCTCGGGCCGGAGTCGTTCGTGCTCTACTACACCGTCGCCGGCCGGGAGTCGGGGCGGCAGTGCGTCGGGCGAGCCGTGGCGACCACGCCGGAGGGCCCGTACCGGGACGACTCGGCCGGTCCGCTGATCTGCCAGGCCGAGCTGGGCGGGGCGATCGACGCGAGCCCGTTCCGGGACACCGACGGCAGCCTGTGGCTGCTGTGGAAGAACGACGGCAATGCCATCGGGGTGGACACCTGGATCTTCTCCCAGCGCCTCTCGGACGACGGGTTGAGCCTGGTCGGTGAGCCGACGAAGCTGCTCAAGCAGACCGAGCCGTGGGAGGGCGACCTCATCGAGGGACCGTTCTTCCACCGCCAGGAGGGGAAGCTGTACCTCTTCTTCGCGGCGAACGCGTACGACAAGGCGGAGTACGCCGAGGGGTACGCGATCTGCGAGTCGCCGAGCGGGCCGTGCGTGAAGGCCCCGGAGAACCCGATCCTGAAGAGCAACGAGGTGGCCTCCGGGCCGGGGCACGCCTCGATGGTCGTCAAGGACGGGCGCACCTGGCTGCTCTACCACGCCTGGCCGCCCGGCCAGGAGGGCAGCGTCGACCCCGGCCGCCAGACCTGGCTGAACGAGGTCGTCTGGCAAAACGGCAAGCCCGTAGTGCAGGGCCCCACCCAGACCCCGACCCGCACCCCCTAACCCCACCCACCCCTCGCGCGCACTTTCACGGAAAGAGTGGCTATCCGGCTTCGGATAGCCACTCTTTCCGTGAACGAGGCCCCGACAGATCGGGGGTGGGGGGTTAGCGGGTGGGAGTGGGGGTGGGTGGGTGCGGGGCGGTGCTCGCCTCGCGGCGGGCCAGGCGGTTCTTGCGGTAGCCGTAGCCGAAGTAGATCAGCGCGCCGAGGAGCATCCAGGCCAGGAAGCGCAGCCAGGTCTCGACCGAGAGGTTGAGCATCAGGTAGAGGCAGGCGAGGGCCGAGACGATCGGCAACACCGGTGAGAACGGCACGCGGAAGGGCCGCTCCAGGTCCGGGCGGGTCCGGCGCAGGATCGGCACGGCGACCGACACCAGCACGAACGCGCAGAGCGCGCCGATGCTCACCAGGTCGGCGAGCGCGGAGAGAGGCAGCAGGCCGGCCAGCAGCGCGACCCCGACCGTCATGATCGCCGAGATCCGGTACGGAGTACCCCAGCGCGGGTGCACCTTGGCGATCGACGGTGGGATCAGCCCGTCGCGGGAGATGGCGAAACCGATCCGGCCCATGGCCACCAGGTCGACCAGGATCACGCTGGTCAGGCCGGCGACGGCGGCGATCGAGACGAGGGTCGCCGCCCAGCCGGCCCCGACCGACTCGAAGGCCGAGGCGATCGGGGCAGCCCGGTCGATCTCGGTGTACGGCACCATGCCGACGACCACCAGCGAGACGCCGATGTAGAGCACCGTCGAGATCAGCAGGGTGCCGAGCAGACCCAACGGCAGGTCCCGGCGCGGTTTGCGCGTCTCCTCGCCGAGGTTGGCCACCGCCTCGAAGCCGGTGTAGGCGAAGAAGACCACCGCCGCCGCGCTGAGCACCCCGACGAACCCGAAGACCGACGGTTCCAGGCCGAAGATGGCCTGGGTGACGGGCTGCTTGATACCGCCCTCCCCGTCGGAGGCCGGCTCGGTGGGCGGGATGAACGGGGTGAGGTTCGCGGCCTTGACGAAGAAGAGGCCGGCGACCACCACGAAGACGCAGATCGCCACCTTGACCATGACCAGCAGGTTGGTCACCCGGGCGGACTCGCGGATGCCGACGATGCCGACCACGCCGAGGATCAGCACGACGGCGACCGCGCCGACGTTGACGATGCTTCCCTCCTCACCGAACCAGGTGGCGGGGAGGTTGAGGAGTTCGGCGAGGTAGCCGGACCAGCCCCGGGCCACCACGGCCGCGCCGAGGGCGAACTCCAGCAGCAGGTCCCAGCCGATGATCCAGGCGACGATCTCGCCCATCGTGGCGTACGCGTAGGTGTAGGCGCTGCCGGCGGTCGGAACGCTGGAGGCCAGCTCGGCGTAGCAGAAGGCGGCGAGCAGGGCGACCACGCCGGCGATGGCGAAGGAGATCACCACGCCCGGTCCCGCGTTGTCCCGCGCCTCGATACCGGTGAGTGTGAAGATGCCGGTGCCGATCACGATGCCGATGCCGAAGCCGGTGAGGTCGAGCGCGCCGAGGCGCCGTTTCAGCCCGGGCCGGCCGTCGCCGCCGTCCGCGTCACCCTGCGCGAGAACGTCCTTGATCGGTTTCGTACGCAGCACGGACACCGGCGCTCACCCCTCCCACGTGCGACCGCCCCGCGGCGGCCGGTGACCGGCGTTGCTACCCAGCACGCATCGTCGTCAACCACCACGCTTCGGGCACCGGTCGATGCTGCCCACCGAGCCCCGGCAAGACCCCCGACCGGATCGGGACGATCACCCATGCTGAGGCAGGTATTCGGACGTACGGGCAGATCCTGGGCAGACCCTTGCGCAGGTGTGCGCGGGTATGAAAATTTCCTACCAGCGGCATATAGCCGACGGCGGATGTTGCCGAGGTCGCCGCGACGAAACCGGAACGGGAGCCCCAACGAAGGGACTACACCCATGAAGGCAACTCGGCTCGGCGCAGCCGGACTGGCCGCGGCACTGCTCGGCGCGCTCGTCGCCGGTGCACCCGCGACCGCCGCGCCCGACGCGGCGAGCACCACCACCAGCTGCGTGACCGACCCGGCCACGCCCAAGCGGCAGTTCCGGGCCATGTGGATCGCGTCCGTCACCAACATCGACTGGCCCAGCAAGGCATCGCAGACCGCTCCGGACCAGGTCGCCCGGCAGAAGGCCGAGTACCTGGAATGGCTCGACCTGGCCGAACGGCTGAACCACAACGCCGTTGTCGTCCAGGTCCGGCCCACGGCGGACGCGTTCTGGCCGTCGCCGTACGAGCCCTGGTCGGAGTACCTCACCGGCGTCCGGGGCCAGGACCCGGGCTGGGACCCGCTCGCCTTCCTGGTCGCCGAGTCGCACCGGCGCAACCTCGAGTTCCACGCCTGGTTCAACCCGTACCGGGTCTCCATGCCGGCTCCGGGCGGCGCCGGAGCCGACCTCGACCGACTCGCCCCCGGCCACCCGGCGCGCCAGCATCCGGACTGGACGTTCGCCTACCCGCCCGCCGGGGTGGCCGGCAGCCGGCTCTACTACGACCCGGGCGTCCCGGAGGTCCGCGAGTTCGTCCAGACCGCGATGATGGACGCCGTCGAGCGGTACGACATCGACGGCGTGCACTTCGACGACTACTTCTACCCGTACCCGAGCGGCACGTACCAGGTGCCCGACGACGCCACGTTCGCGGCGTACAACCGGGGCTTCACCGACAAGGCGGACTGGCGGCGGGACAACATCAACCTGCTGATCCAGGAGATGAACGCCAAGATCAAGGCAGTAAAGCCGTGGGTGAAGTTCGGGGTCAGCCCGTTCGGCATCTGGCGGAACGCCTCCGCCGACCCGAACGGCTCGGACACCACCGGCAGCCAGTCGTACGACATCATCTCCGCCGACACCCGGAAGTGGGTCAAGGAGGAATGGATCGACTACGTCGTACCGCAGCTCTACTGGTACATCGGCCAGTACCCGGCCGCGGACTACGCGCGACTGGTGCCGTGGTGGGCGGAGACCGTCCGGGGCACCCGGGTGCAGCTCTACATCGGGCAGGCCGACTACAAGAGCGGCGACCCGGCGTACGGCACGTTCTGGATGAACCCGCGTGAGCTCTCCGACCATCTGCTGCTCAACCGGTCCTACCCGGAGGTCCAGGGCAACGTGCACTTCTCGGCGGTGCAGGTACGGGCGAACCGGCTCGGCGCCACCGACATCTACGCGTCCGAGCACTACTCCCGGCCGGCACTGATCCCGACCATGTCGCACCTGCCGTCGAAGCCACTGCTGATGCCGGTGGTCAGCCGGTCGGTCCGGCAGGACGACGGGGTCCGGCTGAGCTGGCGGCAGCCCGCCGACGGAGTCGGGCCGTTCGGCACGGCCACCTCGTACGCGATCTACCGGTTCGACGGGGTGAAGGTGGCGGGCACCTGCGACCTCGCCGACGCCGCGCACCTGGTGGACACCGTCCGGGCTACCGGCGACGGAGTCCAGTCCTGGGTGGACACCACGGCCCAGCCCGGCGAGCGGTACACCTACTACGTGACCGCGCTCGACCGGCTGGCGAACGAGAGCCCGGCCAGTCCCCCGGCGTTCGTACTGCGCTGACTCCTCGCCGATCGAATGCCCCGGGCGCCCGCGCACCCGGGGCATTCGTCTGTTTCGACGGATGTCACCAATAGTCGGAGCCGACGCAACATCTGCGCCCATCGATTGATCGAGACTGATCGGCACCCGGTAACCCGCCGGTAACTTACGTCCCACCCGCACACCCCCGCGGAGGTACCAGTGCCCAGACGACTCACCACCCTCCTCGCCTCGGCCGCGCTCGCGCTGATCGTCGCGCTGGGAGTCGCCGCCCCGGCCAGCGCCGCCGTCACCCCGGCGCAGAAGCTCTCCGTCCTCTCCAGTTGGACGCAGACCAGTGCCAGCAGCTACAACTCGTGGAACTCGGCCCGGCTGAACAAGGCTCCCTGGGCCGAGTACGCCTTCGACTGGTCCACCGACTACTGCTCGTCGAGCCCGGACAATCCGCTCGGGTTCCGCTTCGAGCTCTCCTGCTACCGGCACGACTTCGGCTACCGCAACTACAAGGCGATGGGCCAGTTCCCGGCCAACAAGTCACGCCTGGACAGCGCCTTCTACGCCGACCTCAAGCGGGTGTGCGCCACCTACGACGCAATCGTCCGACCGGCCTGCCTCAGCCTGGCCTGGACCTACTACCAGGCGGTCAGCATCTTCGGCTCGCCCGCCGCGGTGGACCCGGCCGACATCGAACGCGCCGCGAAGATGAAGGCCGACGCCGAGCGTCGCGCCGGCCTGCGCGCCTGACCCGAACCGAGCCGCCGGGTCCGTCCGGCGCACCGCAGCCCAGAGCCCGCGCCGTCGCGAGACCGCCGGCGCGGGCCCGCCGCGAGCAGAGCCACCAGGGGGTCAGGCCCGCTCGCTCCGGCCGGCCGGGCGGCGGTCCGGCTCGGGTGCGGTGGCCTGGCGTGGCGCGGGGCGGACCGCCGTCGCGCTGAACCGGGTCGAGTCGGCCGCCAGATCGGGGTGCTCCACGTCGAGTGCCAGCGCCGCCGCCTCCTCCAGGCTCAACTCGGCTCCCTCGCCGTACGCGTCGTCGAAAGCCGCGTCACCCAGCCGCTCGCGCAGCGCCGCCTGCTGCTCGGCCCAGTACCCGGCGTAGACGCCGGACGCGCAACGCAGGTCGGCCCCGGTCGCCTGGGCCGCACCGAAGAGCCGCGCGGCGACGAGCAGCTCACCTCCGCCCGCGCAGCGCACCGCGATCGCGTTCAACGTATCGCAGGCCCGGCCGTGGAAGCCGTGGCTCATCCGTGACCGGAGCGCGACCAGCAGATGTTCGTGCGCCGCGACCAGGTCGCCGCGGGCCAGCGCGACCATGCCGAGCAGCATGTCGACCGAACGTCGGCCGCGCTCCAGCGGGCGGGCCGCCTCCACCGGCCGGGCCGCCCCGAGCAACTCCGCCGCCTCGTCGAGCGCGCCGCGTCGCCAGAGCAGCTCGGCCAGGCTGTAGACGGCGAGCAGCGCGTCGCCGAGCACATCCTGGCTGTGCGCCCAGTCGATGACCTCCCGGCACACCCGCTCGGCCTCGGCGAGCTGTCCCATGTCGACCAGCGGCGCGGCCCGCCCGGCCAGCACCCGGGCCAGCAGCCCCGCGTCACCGGCCTGCCGAGCGGCCGCCTCGGCCCGCTGCGAGTAGCGCAGCTCCTCGGCGAACTCGCCGTCCGCGCCGGCGTGCAGCGAATGCATGTGGTACGCGGCAGCCAGCTCGGACTCTGGGATCCGCTCACCGGTCTCGGCGATCCGCCCGTAGAGCCGGAACAGCCAGAGCCGCCCCTCACGGGCGAGCCCGCGCTCCCGCCACCACTGGTCGAGGCCGCCCGCGAGCCGCAGCCCCGCCGCCGCGCTGCCACCGGTCGCGCACCAGCGCAGCGCGGCCCGCAGCTCACCGGCGAGCGGATCGAGCGTGTACAGGGAAAGGGTGACCGGGCGGGCGTCCGGGCCCAGATGCGCCTGCTCCAGGGCGTGCGCCGACCAGGCCACGTGCCGGTCCCGGGCGGCCTGCTCCTCGCCCGCCTCGGCGAGCCGTCTGGCCGCGTACGCCCGGATCGGGTCGAGCATCCGGTAGGTGCACCCCGAGGCGTGCGGCTCGGCCAGCACCATCGACTTGTCCACCAGCACCGAGAGCGGGTCGAGCGGGTCGTCGCCGAGCAGCCACTCCACCGTCGCCAGGTCGACCGGGCCGGTGAAGACGGCGAGCCAGCGCAGTAGTCGCGCGGCGCGCGGCCCGAGCGTCCGGTACGACCACGTGACGGTGGCCTGCATGGTGAGGTGCCGTTCCGTCGCGGAGCGCTGCACGGCCCGCGTCGCCGGGGTCGGCGGCGACGCCCCGGCCGCGGCGGCCACCAGGTCCACGGTGTCCTGCTGGTTACCCATCCAGCCCCGGTCCAGCGGTGGCGGCTCCGGATCCTCCCGGCCGGCGTCCAAGGTGCCGAGCATGTCGTCGAGGCGCTCGGCGAGCTGGCCGACCGACAGCACCCGCAGCCGGGCGGCGGCGAGTTCGATGGCGAGCGGCAGCCCGTCCAGCCGCTGCACCACCCGGCGCAGGTCGGCCGACTCGGCCTGGTCCGGCGGGCGGCCACCGCGGGCCGCCGCCGTCCGGTCCAGCAGCAGGGCCACGGCGTCGCTCTCCGCGCCGTCCGGCTGGGGCTCGACCGAGAGCGGCGGGATCCGCCACACCACCTCGCCGGGCAGCCCGAACGACTCGCGGCTGGTGGCCAGCACCCGCACGCCACGGCCGCCGGCGAGCAGCCGGGAGATCACCTCGGCGGAGGCGGCGGGCTGGGCGTCGCAGGTGTCCAGCAGCACCAGCATCCGGCGCGCGGCGGCGTACTCCACCAGGGTGTCCACCATCGGGCGGCCCGGCTCCGGACGCAGCCCGAGCACCGCGGCGATCTCGAAGGCCACCAGCCCGGGATCGGTCACCGCGGCGATGTCGACGAACCACACGCCGTCCGGGTACGTCTCGACCACGCCGGCGGCCAACTCGACCGCGAGCCGGGTCTTCCCCGCGCCGCCCGCTCCGAGCACGGTGACCAGGCGGTGCTCCTGCACGAGCCGGCGAAGCTCGGCGCGCTCCGGCTCGCGGCCGACGAACGAGGTGACCTGGGTCGGCAGGTTGTGCGCCACCGCATCGGCGGTACGCGGTCGCGGGAACTGCCGCTCCAGGCCGGGAGCGACCAGTTGGAAGAGGCGCTCCCGGTCGTCGAATCCGCGCAGCCGGTGCAGGCCGAGGTCGAGCAGCGAGGCGCCGGCGGGCAGCGGGTCGGCCCGGCGGGCGGTGGACGCCGAGCAGAGCACCTGGCCGCCGTGCGCGGCGGCGGCGATCCGGGCCGCGCGGTGCACCTCGGGGCTGGCGTACTCGCCGTCGCGTGGTTCGGCGTAGCCGGTGTGCAGACCCATCCGCACCCTCGGCGCGGCCTCGGGGGTGGGCCAGTCGTGGCTGGTCAGGGCCCGCTGGGCGGTGAGGCAGGCGGTCAGCGCGGCGGTCGCGTCGGTGAACGCGAGGAAGAACGAGTCGCCCTCGGTCAACAGCTCCGCGCCGCCGGTGCCGGCCAGTGTCCGGCGCAGCAACCGGCGGTGCTCGCGCAGCACCGGTCGGTAGTCCGGGCCGAGTAGTTGCGCGAGCCGGGTCGAGCCCTCGATGTCGGTGAACACGAAGGTCACCCACCCGGTCGGGAGCTGGATCCGTTCCGCCATGCGTCGAACCTCCGCCCGTGACGTCGGGTTCATGCTGCCCGAAGCCGAGCGGTCACACATCGTGAGAACGGCCCGGCCGGGCTCGGACTCAAGGTGCCACTCGGCCCCGCCCAGGGCAAGGTCCGCCCTCCGCTCGGTGGTCGTCCGGCGCTCCCGGGGGCTCGGGCCGGCAGGCCCCGGCCAACGATCCTGCCCGCTCACGGGGCGGGCCAGCCCCGCCGGGGACCGGCTGACCGGTTCCGGCGGGACTGGCCCGTGGGGCTGGTACCGGCCTCAGCCGGTACGCAGGGCGATGTTGACGGTGTTCTTCGCCGCCCGGATCGTGGCCACCGTCGACGCCGGCTGGAATCCGGGCGCGGCCGCGGTGACCTGGACCTTCTGGTTCTTCGCCAGCCGCAGCTGGTAGTGGCCGTGCGCGTCGGTCACGACGGTGTAGCTGACCGGCCCGCAGCCCTGCTGACCCTGCCCGTCGGCCTGGTGGTCGCCGCAGACGGTCACTGTCGCGCCTGCGACCGCACCACCGGTGGCGGCGTCGGTCACCGTCCCGCTCAGCGTCGCCCAGTTCGGCGGCGCCTCGAAGTGACCGGTCACCGCCACGTTGCTCCCCTGGGACGGGGCGTCGGAGAGCGTGACCAGCCGCGCGGCCAGCTCACCCGGCTGGGTGACCGCGTCGCCGTCGACCCGGACGGTCACCTGGACCGACCGGCCCGGAGCGACGTCGAACTCCGGCTTGTCAACCGACAGCCACGGCACGTCCGCCGTACCGCCGCAGTAGTCGTACCCCGGCAGCATCTCGGCGCTGGCCGACGGGGCCCACAGCGTCACCGAACCACCGACCCGGTACGCGCCACAGGCCGTGGCGGCGTCCGTGCTCGGGTAGTTCACGTTGGGCAGCCGGCCCCAGCTGTCCGAGACCGGGTCGTACTCGACCGCCTCGTTGGTCAGCATGGAGCCGTTCTGCATGCCACTGAAGAGCTGCAGCTTGTCGTAGGCGCCACTGGCCCCCATGGCGAAGACGCCGTACGGCGCGTCCGCGCCCCGGGTCCACGCGCCGGTGGCCGGGTCGAACAGGAAGGTGGACGCGACCGCGAAGTCACCGTCGTATCCGCCGGCGCAGACGACGCGTTCGGCGACCCCGGCGCAGCCGGGGGCACCCACCCCGACGGGGTAGTCGGCGAGGCGGGTCCACGAGTCCCCACTCGGGTCGTACCGGTAGACCGTGGCGGCCTGCTCCGGACACGACGAGACACAGCCGCCGACGACGTAGAGACGGCCGTCGAGCGCCGCGATCGCGGGGGCGCTGAGGCCCTGCGGCAGGTCCGCCGCCCGTCCCCAGGAATCGTGGACGGGATCGTAGACGTACACGGTCTTGAGCAACGCGCCCTGCGTGCTCGTGCCGCCGACGACGTACATCTTGTCGTCGAGGAAGATGCCCGCGGCGCTCGCGACCGCATCCGGGGTGTCGGCGATCGGACTCCATTCGAGGGTCACCGGGTCGTAGACGTACCCCTTGCGAGTCATTCCCTCCCGGAAGCCGGTGGTGGTGCCACCCACGGAGTAGAGCTTGCCCGCGTGGTAGCCCGCGGTGTTGTACAGGATCCGGGTCGGGTAGTTCGCGATCTTGGTCCATGGCCCGACGTCCGGCGTCGCCTCCCCCTGGGCGGTCGGCTCCGCCGGCTGGACCGGTTGGCCCGCCGGCGTCTTCGGCAGCGGCCCCGGCTTCGGCGGATCCGTCTTCACGCGCCGCAGCGGCGCACCGGTCTCCTCGGCGACCCGGTTGGCCGCCGGGCCGGTCGGAGTGACGGCCTGCTCGCCCAGCTTGACGTGCAGCGGCTGGGTGCCGTCATTGGTGAAGGTGAGGCTGCGGGTGGCCGACTTCCCGAGCCGGGTGGTGAGGTCGAGGGTCCCTTCGCTGACCTTCAGCCGTCCGGCGCGCAGCCGCCAGTCCTTCTTGGTCACCCGGTCCGGCGACACGGTGGTGGTTGCCTCTCCGGTGGCGTACCGGGGGTAGCTGACCGTGAACGTCGGCTTCGCCTGCGAGGTGAACAGCCAGTAGAAGCCGTCCGGCAGGTTCGGGTCGAGCGGCGTCGCGGCGCTGACCGCGAGCTCGCTCCCGCTCGCCTTGTCGACCACCTTCGCACCGTTGACCGGGTCACCGGTGTTGTCGTCGGTCACCACGCCGGTGACCAGGCCGCCGGGGATCGGGCCGCAGGAGCCGACGCTGACGTCGTCCACCTGCCACAGGGCGATACCGCTGCCGGCGTAGTGGAAACGCAGCCGGGTCCGCGCCTGACCGGCGGCCTGCGGCAGCGGGACGCTCACCGGACCGCCGGCGTTCTCGGTGCTCTTCTGCCAGACGGTGGTCCAGGTCGAGCCGCCATCCACGCTCAGGTCGATGCCCGCCCGCGCGGTCCCGCCCTCACCCAGGTAGAGCGTCTTGAACGCGAGTTGCGGCGCGCTCTGGCCTGACAGGTCGATCACCGGCGAGACGAGATTGGTGTCCTCCTCGGCGAGGTCGTTGTGCCACGAGTTGGCGCTGGCGAAGCCACCGGTGCCCCCGGTGACGTTGTCCAGACCACCAGGCGTGTCGAACTGCCAGGCGTGCCCGCCGCCGAGGTTGTCCTCGACCGTCCAGCCCGCGCGCTTGTCCGGGTCCGTCCAGCCTTCGAAGTCCGTCCGCAAGGGGTACGCGTAGCCAGGGGCCAGGCAGGACGTCTCGACGATCTGCGTCCGGACGTCGCGGACCACGTCTCCCTTACCCACCGGGACGTCCACCGCACTGGTCTGGTAGCCGGGATAGACCGGGGTAACGATCAGGTGGTACGTCGAGTCGGCGGGCAGGCTCAGCTCGTACCGACCGGTCTCCGGGTCCGTGAACCACGGCCCCACCGGCAGACCGGGCGCGCTGATCCGCGCGTACAGGGGCCAGCCGTGCGCGGAGCCGTCGGCAACCGTTCCGCTGATCTTCACCTCGGCGGTCCGCTGGAGGCTGAGGTCCCGGGTGGCGGTGGCGTTGGCGGTGACCGTCGCGGACGCGCTGCCGTCGCCGTACCCGTAGGCGGAGGCCGTCACGTCGTACTCGCCGGCCGACAGCGTGGCGGTGTAACCGCCGTCCGCGCCGGTGGTGACCGTACGGTGGATCGGCCCGCTGATCTTGACCTCGGCACCGCTGAGCGGTTCGCCGGTCTTCACGTCGGTGACCTTGCCGGTCAACCGGCCGGTCTCGCCGCGCGGGGCCTCCGCCATCGCGGCGTAGATGTCCAGCTTGCCCTGACCCCAGACGTTGTTGTTGGTCGGCGTGCCACCGCAGCTGGTGTCGTTGACGTCGACCGCTACCTGGTCCAGCACGGTCGTGGTGCCGGCGATGTCACCGATGAGACCGGGTGCGGCCGACCAGAGCAGGGCGATCGCGCCGGACACGTGCGGGGTCGCCATCGACGTGCCGCTGAGCACGCCGTAGCCGCCGCCCGGAACGCTGGAGCGGACGTCCACTCCCGGGGCGGCGATGTTCGGCTTGGTGATGCCATCCGCGCCCGGACCCCGGCTGGAGAAGTACCCGATCTTGCCGTTCACGTCGAACGCGCCGGCACTGTAGGTGGACGCGTAGTCCCCCGGGGTGCCCGAGGTGTCGCAGCCGCCCTCGCCCGCGTTGCCGTTGGCGAACATCGGGAAGATGCCGGCGGCCCGCCAGTCCGCGACGACGTCGGCGAACCACGGGTCGCTGGCGGAGCCGTTGTCGCTGCCCCAGGAATTGTTCACGATGTGCGGGCGCAGGTCCGGCCGCGGATCCTGGCCGGCCAGGTTCGTCGGCGCCAGCATCCACTCCGCCGAGGCGAGCAGCGCGAAGTCGGAGCAGCCCCGCTCCTCGCAGCCCTTGGCGGCGATCCAGCGGGCCCCGGGCGCGACGCCGATGTGGTTGCCGGGACCGCCGTCGCCGACCATCGTGCCCATCGTGTGCGTACCGTGCTCGTTGTTGTCACAGGGTGCGAGCGACGGCGAGCCGCAGACCTGGGCCGGGTCGTACCAGTTGTAGTCGTGCGAGAAGCCGGCCTCGCCCATGTTGCCCCGGTACGACTTCACCAGGGCCGGGTGGTCGTACTGCACGCCGCTGTCGATGCTGCCCACGACGATGCCCTCGCCGCGCGTGCCGTCCGCCCACACCCGGTCGGCGCCGATGGCGTGGACGCCCCACTCCACCTCGTCGACGTCGGCGACCTGCTGCGCCTTCAGCGGCTCCGGCAGTTCGTACATGCGGTGCGCCTGGATGGCGCTGACCTCGGTCTCCTTGGCCAGGGTCTCGGCCAGGTCGAGGGTGCCACGGGCGACGTACACGGTGTTGGAGGCGTAGAAGGTGTGGTACTCGACGCCCTCCGCCTTCAGCCGGCGGACGACGTCGGCCTGGCTCTTCTCAGCCGTCTTCCGCAGCGCCTCGACGACCGCCGCGCCACGCTCGTCCCAGTCCTTGATGGCCGACGCCGCGGACAGGTCGGCGCGGGCGTCCAGGCGTACCCAGAACGGCTGCGCCGGAAGGGTCTTCATGCTCGCCCGCAACTCCGGCTGGATCTTCTCCGGTGCTGCGGCGGCGGGCTCGCCCGGCCCGCCGGTCACGGACGCCACGCCCGCCACCAGGCCGAGCGCCGCGACCAGGCTGAGAACCTGCGACCACCGGGCCCGCCGGGCGGCCCGGCCGGCGCTCATCGGGCACCTCCCGGCCGGAGCCCGGCAACGGCCGGGCCGGCGCACGAGGGCACCGGTTCGGGCGGCAGCATCTGCCGCCCTGTCATGTTCAGGGGTACTGCTCTGGATGACACGCTCCGCACTCTCCTCCGGCGAGTCGACTCACGACCGCGCCCGCCGGCTGAGCCGATCGGCCATTGTCGCGAGCGCATCCGGCACCGGCACAGGTTTCCTGGCGAGCGCGCCTGCCGACGATGCCACCACTGCCGATTCGGCAGAAGGCAGTTGTGACGTCCGGTTCACGCCACCGGCGGGAACAGGATGGACATCAACCCGAGGTTGCCGCACGATGAACGGGTGCTGCGGATCTTGGGGGTCACGGCGGCCGAGCAGGCGCTCTACGAATGGTTGCTCGAACGCCCGGCGGTTCGCCTTGAGACGCTCGACCGGTCGGCCGCCGACCAGCCGTGGCGAGGCCAGGCCCGTCCGCTGCTCGCCCGGCTCGAAGAGTTGGGGCTGGCGCTGCGACTCCCCGGGAGCCCGGCGCGGTTCCAGGCGGTGGCACCGGACGAGGTCGCCGATGTGCTGGCGCTCGCCGGTGAACGCGCCCTGTCCCGCGCCCGGGCCCGGCGCGCCCGGCTGGCGGCGGTCTTCCGCGCCGGTCAGCACCCGCACGACGCCGGAGGTCTCGTCGAGATCCTGCACGGCAAGCAGGCGATCAAGCAAGCGTTCATCGACGTCCAGCTCAGCGCCCGTCATGAGGTACGGGTCTTCGACGCTCCGCCCTACGTGGACGTCCCGCCCCTGAACGAGCCGGTGGAGCTGGAGCTGCTGCGCCAGGGCATCCACTATCGGGTGATCTACGACCGGCGGGGGCTCGACGATCCCAGCCGGCTCGCCGACTTCGCACAGGGGCTCTCCGTCGGGGAGGAGATCCGCGTCTCCACCGTGCCGATCAAGCTGGTGCTCAGTGACCACCCGCTGGCGCTGCTCCCGGTCCACCCCGGGAACGTCGAGTCCGCCATGCTCGTCCGCGACCCGACCCTGATCGAGATGCTCGGCGGGCTGTTCGAGATCACCTGGGAGCAGGGCGTCCCGTTGCGGGTACGCGACGGCCACCCGCAGCTCGTGGAGGTCGGCGACGCGCCGTCGCCGATCGAGGGGGAGCTGCTACCGCTGCTCGCGGCCGGGCTGACCGACGCGGCGATCGCCGCCCAGCAGGGCTGCACCGAACGCACGGTGCGTCGCCGGATCAGCGCGATGCTGCGGCGGTTGGGGGCGGCCAGCCGGTTCCAAGCCGGCTACCAGGCCATCCGCCGCGGCTGGATAACCACGTCCGGAGGCGTGGTCTGACAGTGCCGACGCATCCGGAGGGCGACCTCGACGCGGCCGGTCTGACCGCGGTCGAGTCCGCGGCGTACGAACTGGTCGTCGCGCAGCCGGGTGCCACGGCGGTCGACCTCGACCGGTCCTGGATCCGCTCCGAGCCGCTGCGTGACGCACTCGGCGCGCTGGTCGCCGCCGGGCTCGTCGTGGCGGGCGACGACGACCCGACCACCTACACGGCCGTCGACCCCGAGGTCGCCCTCGACGCACCGATCCGCGCGTACGAGCGGCGGCTGCAGGCAGCCCGCGAGCACCTCCACCGCCTGGCCGCGGTCCACCGCGCGGACCGCAGCCTCACCGACTCGACCGCCGTGCTCGAGGTGGTCAGCGGGCGGGAGGCGGTGCTGGAACGACTCCACCGCCTCCGGCGTACGGCCGAGACGGAGATCCTCTGCCTGGACAAGCCCCCGTACCTCGACGGCGCCGGCACGACGAGCGGTGGGATCGAGCTGCTCCGGCGAGGCGTACGCTCCCGCACCATCTACGAGCGTTCGTCCCTCGAGCAGCCGGGCGCCCTGCACGGGCTCGAACAGCTCGTCGCCGCCGGCCAGCAGGCGCGGGTACTGCCGACCCTGCCGCTGAAGCTCTACCTCGCCGACGGCCGGTACGGCCTGCTCATCCGCCGGCCCGACGACGACGGTGGGAGCGCCGTGCTGCTCCGGCCCTGCGCGCTTCTCGACGCCCTGGGGCACCTCTTCGAAGGGCTGTGGCGGTCCGCCCTGCCACTGCAACCCGCTGCGGTCGCGCCACCGAGCCACCGCCCTCCGGTCGAGCACCGACGGCTCATCGCGCTGCTGCTCTCCGGGCTCACCGACGAGGCGATCGCGCGCCAGCTCGGCGTCGGCTACCGCACCGCGCAGCGACACATCGCGACGCTGATGGCCTCACTCGGCGCCCGTACCCGGTTTCAGGCCGGTGTGCAGGCCGCCCGCCGGGAGGAGCGGGAAGAGCACGAACCGTAGGAGCCGCGCTCGCCCCGCTCAGCAGCCGCAGGCGCCGCCACAGCAGCCGCCCCCGGCGGGAGCCGGGGCGCCACCGGAGGTACCACCGCTGCGGCCGGTGACCGCGACGGTGGAGAGCAGCTTCACAGTGTCCACATGTCCCTCCGGGCACGCAGCCGGCTCACCGGCCTGGACCATCGGGCGATTGACCTCGAAGGTTGCGCCGCAGGCGCGGCAGCGGAAGTCGTACCGGGGCATGCATTCAGGGTACGTGGGGCCTGACGTGTCGCGGGGGATGGGTGATACTCGACGGGTGGTGGACGGCGAGGACAGATCGAACCTTCGGCCCCTGCGACCGGCCGCACCGCCCGACGGGGCGATCGCCGAGTCCGGCGCGGCACCGGATCCGGTGCCGCAGCAGGTGCCTCGTCCCCGACGCCCCTGGCTGAAGTCGCACGCTCCGGACGAGCCCGTGCCGACGGACAGTGCCGGCTCACCCCGGCCGAAGGACGACCCGACGCCGGCCGCAGGCACCGGTTCTACCGGGCCGACCGCACCGGACGGTGCGCCGACCGCGGTAACCGCCTCCGACGGGCCGAAGACCGAGGGCAGCGCCCCGACCGACGCCGACGGGACGACACCGGGCTCGCCGGTCGAGGCGGCTGCGGGCACCGGCGCGAAGACCGACGAGCCGCAGGCCGACGGCCCGAAGACCGACGCCACCACGAAGCCGGACGGTACGCCGAAGGCCGGCTCCGAGCCGGAGTCCGACGGCGGCCCGGCGGTGGCCGCCGACGAGACGGGCAGCGGCCCGAAGCCGGAAGACTCGACCGGGGCAGCCGCCAACGCCGCCACCAAGGAGGGTGACCCGCTCGCCGCGCGGTCCAGCCGGCACCGGGTGCCGTTCGCGCACGCCGTACGCCTGCGTCCCCGTCGGGTCGCGGCCGCCGCCGCCCGGGCGACCCGGGCCTGGTCGCGGCGGCCGAGTGGCCGGCTCGCACTGCCGGGATTGTTCCTCCTGGTGCTGGTGGCGGCGACGGCGGCCGCGGGGGCGCTGGTCGTCCCGGCGGCGGTGCACGCGCCGCGCCCGGTCGCGGTCGACGCCACCGCTGACACCACCGCGCCGCTACCCGGGACCTCACCGACCGGGCTGCCCGGGGGTCTGCCGGGTGGGCTGCCCACCACCGCTGCCCCGGGGGTGCAGCCGACCGGGCCCGCGGTCGGGGGCCGCCCCGCGGACGCCCTGGCCAACTGGGCCAAGACGATCGGACCCAAGGTCGGGATCTCACCGACCGCGATGGAGGCGTACGGCTACGCGGAGCTGGTGCTCGCCCAGACGAACCGGAGCTGCGCGCTGAACTGGACCACACTGGCCGCCATCGGGTTCGTCGAGTCCTCGCACGGGCAGGCCAACGGCGCCAGCCTCGATAAGAACGGGCGAGCCACACCGGAGATCATCGGCCTGCCGTTGGACGGGCAGGGCGGCCGGATGCGCATCGTCGACACCGACCGTGGGGAGCTCGACAAGGACACCGCCTACGACCGTGCGATCGGGCCGATGCAGTTCATCCCGACCACCTGGAAGGAGGTGGGCGTGGACGCGGACAACGACGGCAAGGTGGACCCGCACGACATCGACGATGCGGCCCTGGCGGCCGGCAACTACCTGTGCCGCAACGGCCGCAATCTGAGCATCCCCACCGACTGGTGGAACGCGATCCTCTCGTACAACGACGTCCGCCCCTACGTGCAGAAGGTGTTCGACACCGCGAACCAGTACGGACAGGCCAGCCGTACGTGAAGTGATCGTCTGCATACATTTGGAGAACTGGACACTTCCCCCAGGCTGCCATTAGCGGCAAGCTAGACGGGTGATGGTGCGCGAGTGGGACGCCCGGACCGCGTCGTCTGCCGAGATCGCGTCGCTGCTGGACACGCTGAACGCGGTCCTCGCGGCCGACATGCCACAGGATCCGCCGTGGCGCAACGGTTCGCTGCGGGAGTACCTCACCGAGGTGATGCCGGGTCAGCGGCGGATCTCCTGGGTCGCGCAGCCGGAGTCGGCGGCCGGTGGCTCGTCGGACGCGGTCCTGGGTCAGGTGCACGTGCTGCTGCTCGGCGACATCGGCGTGCTGGAGGTGCTGGTGCATCCGGCCGTGCGGCGCACCGGCCTCGGCCGTGAACTGGTCCGGGTCGCGGCCCATCGGGTCTACCAGGAGGGCTTCTCCTCGATCGGCGCCGAGGTGGTCGGCGACACGCCCGCCGTCGACTTCTACGAGTCACTCGGCTTCACCCGGGAGTACGTCGAAACCCGCAGCGTGCTCGACCTCTCGACGGTGGACTGGACGGACCTGGCCGAGATGGCCGGCGGCGTGGGCGCCGGATACCACCTGGAGTTCCACCCGGACGGGCCGCCGGACGAGCTGATCGAGGCGTACGCACGGGCGAAGGCCGAGGTGCGGGACGTCGAGGACGGCGAACTCCGCCCCAGTTCCTACGACGCGCAGCGGCTGCGGGACAGCCTGGACTGCCTGCATCGACGTGGCATGCGGCCGTACATCGTGCTGGCCCTGCACGAACAGACCGGCGAGGTGGCCGGCCTGACTGAGGTGGTGGTGCCGGCCCAGCACCCGACCCGCGCCGACCAGTACGACACGATCGTGGCGCAGGACCACCGCGGCTACGGCATCGACCGGGCGATCAAGGCACGAATGCTGCTGGAGCTGCGCTCGGCCGCACCCGAGCTGACCGAGGTGCAAACCTGGAACGCCCAGGCCAACGAGGCGATGCTGAAGGTCAACGCCGAGCTGGGCTACCGGCCCGACCGCGACTGGTGCGAATACAGCGTCGACGTGGCCGAGTTGGTGCACCGTCTCGACGCGTCGCGCTGAGACGACCGAGGCGAGGCGTCACCCGTGATGTCCGCCCACCACTCCCCTGGCTCGGGGTCGAGGATCGCGTCCAGGTGCGAGGGGTAGCGGTGTTCCGCCCCGTCGCGCGTGTCCGCCCAGTCCCGCATCGGCCTGCGCACCCGCCCGGACTCGTCCACGACGGCGAGCCGGTGACCCGCGACGCCGATGATGCGGCAGAGCAGTTCGATGCTCGGCGCGAGCCGGCCGGCCTCTATCCGTCCCACGGTCGCGTGGTGCACACCCGCTCGGCGCGCCAGCTCGCGCTGACTCAGGTCGGCTCGGCGGCGGATCGCCCGCACGATGCCCACCACCGGCCAGGGCGCGGCGGCGTCGCCCGCCTCGCTGGTGGGTTCCGTCGGGGCGTCGCCCGCCTCACCGGTGGGTTCCGTCGGGGCGTCGCTCATACGCCCACCCTCCCGGTCGGCGTCGCGTCCCGCAATCCCGTCCACGCCGCCTGTGGACAACGTCGGGCCCTGTGGACAACGCTCGCCCTCGCCGGTCTCCGGCGCGGTTCCCTTCGGCGCTCCTCCACCCGGCAACGACCGACGGCAGGTTAACGCTTAGTAGCGAACGGCCACTGACGCGCAAACATCACCCATTGTGACGCCTGCGTGATCGCTGAACCGACGGTCAGCCCACCCCGCCCGCAACTCAACCACCCTGAGCAGGAACTTTCCCGTGGAGGTCGGCGACCCGAGGAACACCCCTCCGCCGCCTTTGCTCTGCACCCTCATACGCACCGGTCGCTGTGCGTGAGTGGCGCGTATAGGGGTGCAGAGCAAAGCATCTGAGCGAGATACGGGGCGGAGGGCCAGGTGGCTACTCCCCGCGACGGAATCCAGCGCTGCCGAGGCCGTCCCGGCACCCACTCCGAGACAACCCTGTCCTGTTGGTGCGGCCGCCGCGATCGCTCGAACCCGCCCCCGCCGAACCGCGACGGGAGCGCCGTGTCAGTAACGCTCGCGGAGCAGCCGGGCGGCCTCGACCGCCCAGTAGGTGAGGATGATCTGGGCGCCGGCTCGACGGATCGAGGTGAGCGTCTCCAGGATCGCCCGCTCCCGGTCGATCCAGCCGTTCGCCGCGGCCGCCTCGACCATCGCGTACTCGCCCGAGACCTGGTACGCGGCGACCGGCACGTCTACCGCGTCGCGAACCGCCGAAAGCACGTCCAGGTACGGCAGCGCCGGCTTCACCATCACCATGTCGGCGCCCTCGGCGACGTCGAGCGCCACCTCGCGCAGCGACTCCCGGAGGTTGGCCGGATCCTGCTGGTAGGCGCGGCGGTCCCCCTCCAGCGCCGACTCCACCGCCTCCCGGAACGGGCCGAAGAACGCCGACGCGTACTTCGCGGCGTACGCCAGCACCGTCACGTCCTGGTGCCCGGCGGCGTCGAGCGCCCGTCGGATCACCCCGACCTGGCCGTCCATCATCCCGGACGGCCCGACCACGTGGACCCCGGCCTCGGCCTGGGCGATCGCCATCTCGGCGTACGCGGCCAGGGTGGCGTCGTTGTCCACGTCACCGTCGGGGGTGAGCAGGCCGCAGTGCCCGTGCGAGGTGAACTCGTCCAGGCAGAGGTCGCTCATCACCACGGTGGCGTCACCGACCTCGGCGATCACGTCCCGGATCGCCACGTTGAGGATGCCGTCCGGGTCGGCACCGCCGGAGCCGGACGGATCGCGCTGCTCCGGAATGCCGAAGAGCATGATCCCGCCAACCCCGGCCTGGACCGCCTCCACGGCGGCCTTCCGGAGCGAGTCCCGGGAGTGCTGGAGCACTCCCGGGAGCGAGGTGATCGCCCGGGGACCGGTCAACCCCTCCTTGACGAACATCGGCAGGATCAGCTCGGCGGGGTCCACGCGCGTCTCGGACACCAGCCGGCGCATCGCGGCGGTGCGGCGCAACCGGCGGGGCCGGACCTCGGGGTACGACATGGGTTACTCCTGACGACTACCGGAACCTCAGGGCGGTCGGACCCTGCACCTTCGAGCCGCGGCGCTGCTTGGCCGGCATCGCGGCGAGCTTCTCCCGCAGCTCGACGGCGTAGGCGGCGAGCGCCTCCACCAGATCGGGAACCGAGGCGTGCTGCGGCTGGACGTCGACCCGCAGGCCGAACTCCGTGGCCGTCTCCGCCGTCTTCGGCCCGATCACAGCGACAACGGTACGCGCGTGCGGCTTTCCGGCGATGCCGACCAGGTTCCGGACGGTCGAGGACGAGGTGAAGAGCACCGCATCGAAACCGCCGGACTTGATCGCGTCGCGGATGTCGGCCGGTGGCGGCGCCGCCCGGACCGTCCGGTACGCGGTCACGTCGTCGACCTCCCAGCCGCGCTCGGTGAGCCCGGCGGCGAGCGTCTCGGTGGCGATGTCGGCACGCGGCAGCAGCACCCGGCCGACCGGGTCGAGCACCTCGTCGTGCGGCGAGAACTCGGCCAGCAGGCCCTCGGACGACTGCTCCCCGGACGGGAGCAGCTCCGGCTGGATGCCGAACGCGCGCACGGCCTCCGCGGTCGCCTCGCCGATGCAGGCGATCTTCACGCCACCGAAGTGCCGGGCGTCGAGGCCGTGCTCGGCGAACTTCTCCCAGACCGCGCGGACCGCGTTCACCGAGGTGAAGACCACCCAGGCGTACCGGCCGTCGACCAGGCCCTTGACCGCCCGCTCCATCTGGGCCGGGGTACGCGGGGGCTCGACCGCGATGGTCGGCACCTCGCACGGGATCGCCCCGTACGCGCGCAGCCGGGCGCTCATCACACCGGCCTGCTCCTTCGTACGGGGCACGAGCACCTTCCAGCCGTACAGCGGCCGGTTCTCCCACCAGCTGAGCTTGTCCCGCTCACCGACGCCCTCGCCGAGGGTGAGCACCACCCGGCCGGTGAAGCCGAGCGCGGCCGCGACGAAGCTGTCCACCGTCGAGGTCGTCGTGTACTGCGTCTCCCCGGTGCCGTCGCCGGTCACGCCGACCGCAGTGGTGCCGTCCACCCCTGCCGAGAGCAGGCCGTCCCGGACCGCGGCCAGGTCACCCGCGTCCACGGCGAGCGCGACCGAGCCGCGGGTCACCGCCGCGGCCAGCGCCTCGAAGTCCAGCGCGCTGACGTCCTCGATGTCGGCCGCGGTGCGTACGCCCGGCAGCGGCACACCCGCGTACGCGGCGACACCCTCCGCCTGGCCCACACCCGGTACCACCTCGAAGTGGGCGGCGGTGCGGGCCACGGCCTGCACCTCCTTGACCACCGAGTCGTGGCCGAACGGGTCGCCGGCGACCAGGTGAACCGCGTTCTGCCCGGCACGGGCCGCGGAGATCAGCACCTTGGCCACGTCTCCCGGCGCGCCTTCCGCCGGGGTGAACTCCGCGTCCGCACGCGCGTCGGCGCGTACGGCGGCGAGCAGCGACTCGGGTACTCCCCGGTCGTACACCACCTGGTCGGCGTCGACCAGGGCGTCGTGCGCCCGGCGGGTCAGCAGGCCCGGGTCGCCGGGACCGGCCCCGACGAACGCGATGCGGCCTACGGGCTTACGGGTGCGGGTCATTCTGTGCTCCCAATTTGCTGGGTCCCCGGGCCGGTGTGTCCTTCGTGGCCGAGGATCGTGTCGGCGCCGAGGTCGAGGAGTTCGGCGGCGAGTGCCTTGCCGATCTCCGCCGCATCGGCGGGCGTTCCGGTGCGGGACAGCCGGATCTCACGGGTGCCGTCCGGGCTGATCACCGCCCCGCGCAGATAGATCTCCTCGCCGGCGTCGCCCTCGGCGAGTTCGGCGTAGGCGGCGACGGGTGCGCTGCACCCGGCCTCGAGGGTCGCCAGCAACGCCCGTTCCGCGGTGACCGCGGCGCGGGACGGTGCATGGTCGAGTACGGCGAGCAGCTCGATCAGGTCCGGGTCGTCGGCCCGGCACTCCACCGCCAACGCACCCTGGGCGGGCGCGGGCAGCATCAGCATCGGGTCGAGCGTCTCGGTGATCTCGCCGGCCCGCCCGAGTCGGCTGAGACCGGCCCGGGCCAGCACGACCGCGTCGAGGTCGGCGTCCGAGCCGAGCACCCGGCCCAGGCGCGTGTCGACGTTGCCTCGAATCGGGGTGACCTCCAGCTGCATCCCCAAGGCGTGCAGCTGGGCCATGCGACGCAGCGAGCCGGTGCCGACCGTGGCCCCCGGTGGCAGCTCGGCGAGCGTACGGCCGTCCCGGGCGACCAGCGCGTCGCGCGGGTCCTCCCGGAGCGGCACCGCCGCGATGTGCAGCCCGGGGGCGGTCGCGGTGGGCAGGTCCTTGTAGGAGTGCACCGCGAGGTCGATGGTGCGCGCGGCCAGGGCGTCCCGCAGCGCGGAGACGAAGACGCCGACGCCGAGCCGGCGCACCGGCGCCTTCGAGCGGTCGCCGGCGGTGACCACCTCGACCAGCTCGACCGGGCGGCCGGTGGCCGCGGTGAGTGCCTCGGCGACGTGGCCGGACTGGGCCATGGCCAGGGCGCTGCCCCGGGTGCCGAGGCGCAGGGGGGTGATCATCGTTCACCTCCGGTGGACGGGGCGGGGTCGGGCTCCATGACGTCAGGGACGGTGTCGACCGGGGAGGTCTGCGGCACCTCGAGGTCGAACAGCTCGCGGAGCAGGGCCGCGTACTGGTCGCCTCCGGGCTCCGAGGCCAACTGCCGGACGCGGACGGTCGGCTGGTGCAGCAGCCGCTGCACCACCCGGTGCACCGTCCGGGCCACCTCGGCGCGCTGGTCGTCGGTGAAGTCCGGCCGCCGCTGGGCCAGCCGGCGCAGCTCCGCGCTGACCACGTCGTCGGCCCGCCCGCGCAGCGCGGCGACGGTGGGTGCGACGTCCGAGCCGCGGAGCCAGTTGAGGAAGCTGTCGACCTCGGTGGTGACGATCTGCTCCACGGCCAGCGCGTCACTGGCGGCGGGACCCTCGGCGAGCAGGGCTGCCATCCGCTCGATGTCGATCACCTCGACCCCGGGCAGCTCGGCCACCCCGACCTCGACGTCACGCGGTACGGCGAGGTCGAGCAGGACCAGCGGCCCCCGCGCGGGGTCCCGGTCGGCCAGCGCCCGAGCCACCACCGACCGGGTGAGGACCGGTTCGATGGCCGCCGTGGCGGCCACTACGATGTCCACTGTGGAAAGCGCGGCGGTCAGCTCGGCCATCGGGACGGCCGTCGCTCCGTACGACTCGGCCAGCCGGACGGCACGGTCGGCCCCCCGGTTCGTGACGGTGAGCGGCCCCGCACCGAGCCGAGCGAGCGTCGCCATGCCCAGCGAGCCCATCGCACCGGCCCCGACCACCATGGCCGGGCGGCCGGCGAGGTCACCGTCGAGGTGAGCGGCGGCCAGCTCCAGCGCGGCGGTGACCACGCTCTGCCCGGCGCGGTCGATGCCGGTCTCGGCGTGCGCGCGCTTGCCGACCCGCAGCGCCTGCTGCATCAGCTCGTGCAGCAGGCGGCCGGCCGAGTCGGCGTCGGTGGCCCAGTGGTACGCGTCCCGGAGTTGACCGAGGATCTGCGCCTCGCCGACCACCATCGAGTCCAGCCCGGTGGCGACCCGGAAGACGTGGTTCACCGCCGCGGCGTCGTAGTGGACGTAGAGGTGGTTGGCGAGCGCCGTCGGCGAGCAGTCGGCCTGCTCGGCGAGGACGGCGCAGATGTCACCGAGACCACCATGGAAACCGGACACGGCGGCGTACACCTCCACCCGGTTGCAGGTGGAGACCAGCACCGCCTCGCTCACGTACGGCTGGGCGACCAGCCGGTCCAGGATGCGAACGAACTCGGCGGGCGGCGCCGCCAGCCGCTCCAGCGTGGCGACCGGGGCGGTGCGGTAGGACGCGCCTACGGCGAGGAGTTTCACGTACCTATCGCCTCCTGGGAGTCGCTGGCCGCGAGCCCACCCGGCAGTGCGGTGAGGGCGGACCCGCCGGCGGCGGGCAGCGCGGTCAGCGACGCCTTGCGGTGCTCGTGGAACGACAGAATCTGCAGCTCGATGGCGAGGTCGACCTTGCGTACGTCCACGCCCTCCGGGACCGAGAGTACGCACGGTGCGAAGTTGAGGATGCTCGTCACGCCGACCGCGACCAGTTGATCGGCCACCGGCTGAGCGGCGGCGGCCGGCGTGGCTATCACGCCTATCGCTATCGACTCCTCCGCGGCAACCCGGGACAACTCGTCGACATGCTGTACGACCAGGCCATTTATCTCCTCGCCCACCCGGGCCGGGTCGGCGTCGAAGAGCGCGGCGATCCGGAAGCCCCGGCTGGCGAACCCGTCGTAGCCGGCCAGGGCGTGACCGAGATTACCCACACCGACCAGGGCGACCGCCCGGCGTTGGGTGAGCCCGAGCACGGACTCGATCTGCCCGATCAGCAGCGCCACGTCGTAGCCGACCCCGCGGGTGCCGTACGAGCCGAGGTGGGAGAGGTCCTTGCGGAGCTTGGCGGAGTTGACCCCGGCGGCGGCGGCCAGCCCCTCGCTGGAGACGGTCTCGTCGCCGCTGTCGGCGAGGTTGTGCAGGGCGCGGAGATACTCCGGGAGCCGCGCGACGGTCGCCTCGGGCAGGTCCGGGAGCGCCGGTACGGCACCGGCGCTACCGGGCGCGCCAGGGTGACGGTGCTGACTCATGAGACTCCGTGCGGTGCGATCCTCGGCCAACTCCGGCGGTCGGCCGCTTCGGGACTCCCGCTGGCGACCGAGGGTGCCGGCTGTGCTAGCAGGGCGCGTCGAAATTACAGAGTAGGCGCTTGTGAAGAGGTGCACAAATCGCGATCTTGTCAGCTCGCGATGCGGCTCCACCTGGCCCTCCATTCCGCAAGATCGATCCGGCGCAGCTGCCGGAACCGCCCGGCGATTATTGCTCAATCCCGACTTCTCTGACCAATCCCGCGCCGTTGCCGCCCACCATTCGCCCGTTGAATCCGCTCGATCCAACACTTTCCGGCCGAAACGGCGACCGCCACTGATCGAAAAGCCGGAGGTAGGGCAAGCCCTACGGCGCAGAGGGCGGGTTACGGGATGGGCCGGGGACGGCGCGCTGCCTAGCCTTTTGACATGACCACCGTCACCGTCGCCGCCAACCAGTCGAAACTGGCGCCGACCGTCACCCGTCAACTCCTGCTCGACTCCGGCTACGTGCTGCTCGGCCTGCCGCTGGCGCTGGCCAGCTTCGTCGTACTCCTGGCCGGCACGGCGCTCGGCATCGGCCTGATGGTGACGGTGATCGGCCTGCCCGTCCTCGCGGGGACCCTGTACGCCGCCCGGGGCCTGGCCGACATCGAACGGCTACGGCTGCCGTCCGTACTGCACCAGCCCCGGGTACGTCCCCACTACCGGGCGGCGGAGCCGGGCGCGAGCGCCTGGCGGCGGATCTTCGTACCGATCGCCGACGCCCAGTCCTGGCTCGATCTGGCGCACGGCATCTTCAAGTTGATCGTCACGGTGAGCACCTTCGTGGTGACAGTGGTGTGGTGGGCGGGAGCCGTCGGCGGCACGCTCTACTGGGTGTACGACTGGGCGCTGCCACGCAGTCCCGACGAAACCGACCTGGCCGAACTGCTCGGCCTGGGAAGCTCCACGCTCAGCCGCGTCGGCCTCTACACCGCCGTCGGCGTCTTCTTCCTGATCACCCTGCCGATCGTGGTCCGCGGCTGCGCCCTGTTACAGGCCAGCTTCTCCCGGGCGATGCTCACCGGGGTGGCGGAGATGCGCGACCGGATCATCGTGCTCGAGGAGCAGAAGCGGGCCGCCGCCTCCGCCGAGGCGACCGCCCTGCGTCGGCTGGAACGGGACATCCACGACGGCCCCCAGCAGCGGCTGGTCCGGTTGGCGATGGATCTCAGCCGGGCCCGGCAGCAACTCGCCTCCGACCCGGAGGCGGCCGGGCGGACCCTGGACGAGGCCGTCGCGCAGACCCGCGACACGCTGGCCGAACTGCGGGCTCTCTCCCGGGGCATCGCGCCGCCGATCCTGGTCGACCGCGGCCTGCCCAGCGCTTTGGCGGCGCTCGCCGGGCGCGGGCTGATCCCGATCGAGCTGCGGGTCGACCCGGAACTCGGCACCCCGACCGGCCGGCTCGACCCGGCCCTGGAGAACACCGCGTACTTCGTGGTGGCCGAGTCGCTCACCAACGTCGCCAAGCACAGCCGGGCGACCGAGTGCCAGGTGAGCGTGCAGCGGTCGGGCCGGCGGCTCACGGTGAGCGTGGGCGACGACGGCCAGGGCGGAGCGCACGTGGCGAAGGGCCACGGGCTGGCCGGCATCGCCGACCGGGTCCGGGCCGCGGGCGGCGAACTGGTGGTGGTCAGCCCGCCCGGCGGACCCACCGAGGTCCGCGCCGACCTACCGCTGTGAGGCCGACGTGATAGACAACAGCACCATGCGCGTGGTGATCGCCGACGATGCCGTCCTGCTCCGCGAGGGACTGGTGCGGCTGCTGACCGAGACCGGGCACGAGGTGGTGGCCGTCGTGGGTGACGGAGACGCCCTGGTCGAGGCGGTGGTGAAGCACCGGCCGGACGTGTCGATCGTCGACGTGCGGATGCCGCCCACGCACACCGACGAGGGGCTGCGGGCGGCGGTGCAGGCCCGCCAGCTGGTGCCGCGCAGCCCGGTCCTGGTCCTCTCCCAGTACGTGGAGGTGTCGTACGCCGACGACCTGCTGGCCACCACCGGCGGCGCCGGCGGCGGCGGGATCGGCTACCTGCTCAAGGATCGGGTGGCCGCGATCGACGAGTTCCTCGACGGGCTGCGGCGGGTGGCGGCCGGCGGTACGGTGCTCGACCCGGAGGTCGTCGGCCAGCTGTTCGCCCGGCGCCGCCGCGACGACCCGCTACGCGAGTTGACCCCGCGCGAGCGGGAGGTGCTCGGGTTGATGGCCGAGGGAAGGTCCAACACGGCGATCGCGCGCACCCTCGTGGTGAGCGACGGAGCGGTGGAGAAGCACGTACGCAACATCTTCACCAAGCTCAACCTGCCGCCCGACACCGAGCAGCACCGCCGCGTCCTGGCCGTCCTGGCCTACCTGCGCAACTAGGGCGGCGTGTGTCAGGGCAGGGTCCCGGCCAGCTTCGCCGCCTCGGTCAGGGTGTCGGCGACCGGATGGCCGGAGGCGCGCAGCCGGGCCGGGTCGGTGAAGCCGCCGGTGTACAGCACCACGCCGGCGCCCACGGCGACGGCGGCGTCCGCGTCGTCGATCGAGTCGCCGACCAGCACCACCGAACTCCCCTGAAGGCCCAGCTCGGCGAGGTGCTTCTGGAGCGACTCGGCCTTGCGGTCGCCGCCGAGCCCGCCGCGGAACCCGTCCACCCGCAGGAAGTTCCCGGTCAGCCCGAAGCCGTGCACCGCCGGCACCAGCTCGTCGTGGAACCACATGGAGAGCAGCGACTGGCTGCCGGGCCACGTCCGCATCGCGGTCCGGGCGTCGGCGGCCAGCTCGCAGGTGGTCAGCCCGCTGCGGTACGCGTCGTGGAAGATCCGGTCCAGCCGCCCGAACGCCTCGTCGTCGACCGCCTGGCCGAGCACGTCGGCGTAGTACTCGGCGACCGGCCGGCGGAACCGCACCCGGTGCTCGTCCGCCGTCACGCTCGGGCCGCCGACGCTGGCGAACGCGGCGTTGGTGGCGGCGACCACCAGGCTGAGGTCGTTGAGCAGGGTGCCGTTCCAGTCCCAGACCAGATGGGGGCGTGCAGGGGTCATGCCGCGGAAGGCTACCCGGCGCCGCTCACAGCTGGGGGGTGGTGAGGTCCCGCAGCAGCCGATCCTCCTCCACCCGCCAGTAGCCGTGCTCCTTGCCGTCGAGCAGCACCACCGGCAGCCGGTCGCCGTAGTCGCGTTCCAGCTCCAGGTCTTCGGTGACGTCCCACTCGATCCACCGGTCGCCGGTGACCGCGACCACCCGTCCCAACGCGGCGCGCGCCTCCTCGCAGAGGTGGCAGTCGGGTCGGGTGATCAGGGTGAGCCTGGCGTCAGTGGCCATCGGGCACCTCCGTACGCGGGTCGGCCGGAACCGACGGGTCGTCGACCGGCACCGCCGGGGACGGCACCGAGGCGGCCGCGGCGGTCGCCGACCGAAGCTGGGTCTTACGGACCTTACCGATCACCGAGTGCGGCAGGGCGTCGACGAACTCGACGCCGGTCGGGCACTTGAACCGGGCCAGGTTCCGTGCGCAGTGGCCGAGCAGATCCTCCACCGTCACCGGGACTCCGGGTGCCCGGACCACGTACGCCCGGACAGTCTCGCCGGTCCGCGGGTGCGGCACACCCAGTACCGCCGACTCGGCCACCCCCGGGTGCCCGTCGAGCACCGACTCCACCTCGCACGGGTAGACGTTGAAGCCGTTGACCAGGATCAGCTCGCCGAGCCGGTCGACCAGGAAGAGGTCACCGTCCTCGTCGGCGTACGCGACGTCACCGGTGCACCACCAGCCGGCCGCATCCGGGCCATCCCGCCCGTCCGGCCAGTAACCGGCGAACACGTTCGCGCCCCGCACCACGATCTGGCCGGGGTCGGTGCCCGGCGCGGCGTCGGAGAGGTCCGGCCCGTCGGGGTCGTCGTCCGGCGTGGGCACCCCGTCGTACCAGAGTTCGGTGCCGTCGGCCCCCACCAGGCGCAGCTCGACACCGGGCAGCGGCCGGCCGATCGAGCCGGACTTGGGGCCGCGTCCGACCAGGGTGGAGGTGAGCACCGGGGCGGTCTCGGTGAGGCCGTACCCGATGTGCACCGGGCATCCGGCGGCGGAGGTGAAGCGGGCGGCCACGGCCGGCTCCAGCGGTGCCGCGCCGCAGACCACGAGCCGCACCGACGCCATCGCCGCGGCCAGCGCGTCGGCGTCCGCCCTGGACCAGGCCAGCACCATCGACGGTACGCCGACCAGCACGGTGACCCGGTGCCGGGTGATCTCGGCGAGCGCCGTGTCCGGGCCGAGATCGTCCACCAGCACACCTGTCGCGCCGTGGTGGATCACCGCGCCGAGCCCGGAGTTGAGCCCGTAGGCGTGGAACAGCGGCAGCGCCAGCAGCACTGTGTCCTCCGGCCCGACCACCGGTGGCTCGATGCGGCTCACCTGCTCCAGGTTGGCCAGCAGCGCGCCGTGCGACAGCATCGCCCCCTTGGGCCGACCCTCGGTGCCGGAGGTGTAGAGCAGCACCGCGAGATCGTCGCCGCCGCGCACGGGAAGGGCGGCGGCGTCGTCGGCGCTGCTCGCCGGCGGACTGGCGTGCACCGCGGTGAGTCCCGGCAGTTCCCCGGCGTACGGGGCGACGAGGCCGCGGACCCGTTCGGTGGCGATGAGCACCGCCGCGCCGGAGTCCGCTAGCACGTGCCGCAGTTCCGGTCCGGTGAGGCCGGCGTTGACCGGCACGGCGACGAGCCCGGCGCGCAGGATGCCGAGGTAGCTGACCACGAAGTCCGGTGTGTTGGGCAGGGCGACGGCGACTCGGGGCGGCTGCCCGGCCGGGTCCGGTGCGACGGCGGCGACGAGCGCGTGGGCCACCGCGGTGACCGAGGCGTCCAGTTCGGACCAGCTGATCGTCCGGTCCCGCCAGCGCAACGCGGGTCGGTCACCGTGGGCGACGGCCGCCCGGCGTACCCGGTCGGCGAGGTTCGGGACGGCTCTGTTCACTGCGTCCTGCACGGTGGCTGAGTCTCGCACAGCGGCCGGTCGGCGGCCATGGCCCGGATGTGCACCGCCGCCATGACGGTCCCGTGGACGGGACTGGAGGCTGTGCCATCGGTGGCCCAATCGCGTCCCGTCGATGGGACGCCGGACCGCGCCGTGGCCGTCCCGTCGCCGGCGCGCCGGCCAACCCGACCGACACGCCCGAGCGGCGTCCTATATGACCACGCTGATCAGGGGTTCCACTCCAGACCACCGGAACCACCCAAAGTCAACCGCACACGACGGACAACCGGTCCGCCATGGGTGCGACACGGCGGTAAATACTTCGGCCCTGTGTAACGGACTTGCCACGCGCGGGTGACGTTGGCCCCTATCATCACTCGGGTCGGCTCACCCCATTTGCCGTGAGTCGACACCCCTCAGCCCGAGGAGGCCCCTGTGCCCGTCAGTGCATTGGACCAGCACCTCAAGGGGAACTGCCGCCCGCCGGCACACCCCGGAACCGCCATGTCCGCCCCCGGCGTGCCCGCCGGGCGCGGCCGAGCGGTACGACCGGCACGGCCGATGGCCGGCTGGACGGGAGGCGCGCGATGAGCACCTTCGGCTACACGGAACGCCCGGTCGGCCTGACCGGTCAGGCCACCCGCAGCACGGTGAACGAACGAGCCGCCGCCCGGCAGGGCGGCCACGACGACAGCGCCGCGCTCGCCGTGCAGGGCGAGGGCACCGCCAAGCGGCTGCGTAACCGGCCGCACAACGAGCCGCCGGCCCGGCCGGCGGTGCCCGGCGGGAACGCCATGCCGACCGGTGGCCGGGTCGCCGCACCCCCCCGGCCCACGATGCCCGTGCAGAGCCGTCGCGTCGACGACGCCCCCGCCGTGGCCGACCCGTCCGCGGGTGAGACGGCCGTGCTGCCCGCGGTGCCGGCGGCCCCCGCGCCCACCGGCACCGGCAACAGCACCACCGGATTCCCGAGCCGTCCCGACCCGTCCGACCCGGCGACCGAGGTGTGGGCCCTGGTCGAACGGGCGCAGGCCGGTGAGTCCGAGGCGTTCGGCCTCATCTACGACCGGTACGTCGACACGGTCTTCCGCTTCGTCTACTTCCGGGTCGGCAACCGGCAACTGGCCGAGGACCTGACCTCCGACACCTTCCTGCGCGCGCTCAAGCGGATCGGCAGCTTCACCTGGCAGGGCCGCGACCTGGGCGCCTGGCTCGTCACCATCGCCCGAAACCTGGTCGCCGACCATTTCAAGTCCGGTCGTTACCGGCTGGAGGTCACCACGGGCGACGTGCTCGACGCCGACCGCGAGGATCGCGGCCCGGAGGGGAGCCCGGAGGCGGCGGTGGTCGAGCACATCACGAACGTCGCCCTGCTCAGCGCGGTCAAGCAGCTCAACCCGGAGCAGCAGGAGTGCATCGTGCTCCGGTTCCTCCAGGGCTTCTCCGTGGCCGAGACGGCCCGGGCGATGGGCAAGAACGAGGGCGCGATCAAGGCGTTGCAGTACCGCGCGGTGCGCGCCCTGGCCCGCCTCCTGCCCGACGGCTTCCAGGCGTAGTCCGACCGACGGAACCGGTGTGGCGCGATCACCGATCGCGCAGTAGAGAGCCGCTTTCACAAGGTGATTCCGGTCACTTTCCGCCATTTCCGCCCCGCCGGGCCCGTAACCCGTGCCCGGCACACTCCGTTTCTCCGGGTGCGACCGGTGGTTGCCCCGGTATCCCCCCGGGCACTCCGAGGTCGGCGGGCGCACCTGCCCACGACCTCATCTCGCGGTGTCACGCTGCCGCCGGTCGTCGCCCATACGGCGGCCGACCGGCCGTGACCAGCGAGAGGAGGTGCCCGCGGTGGACAACGCCTTCTTCTCCCGCCGGCGCGCCGAGCGCTTCGCCCAGCTTCTCGACGAGGCCAACGGCGCCCGACGGCATCATGTCCGGTCCCGGGTCGACGACGAGCTCGCCCCACTCGTGGCGGTCGGCCAGCGGCTCGTCGCCGAGCGCCCGAAGGTCGACGTGGATCCGGAGTTCCGCACCGGCCTGCGCGCCATGCTGCTGGCCACCGCCGAGCGCGAAGGGCTGGGCACACCGGCCACCGCGGCCGCCGATCCGGCCCGCGAGCGCGCCACCGCGGGTGCTCGTAATTCCCTGCTGCCCTCGGTCACGGCGCGCCGGGCCCGGGCCCGCGGCGCCATCCTGGTCGGCGTGGCGGCCGGCGCGATCGCCGTCTCCGGCATCTCGGCCGCCAGCGAGAACGCGGTGCCGGGTGACGCGCTGTACGGCATGAAGCGCGGGACGGAACGCGCTCAGCTCGCCCTGGCCAGCTCCGACGTCAGCCGCGGCCAGCTCTTCCTCGACTTCGCCCGCACCCGTCTCGGCGAGGCCGCCGAGCTGCGCGGCGACCACGTCGGCTTCAGCACCGTGCTCGACGACATGGACGCCGACACCCGCCAAGGCGTACGGCTGCTGACCGCCGCCGCCGTGCAGCGCGCCGACGCGGCGAGCCTGGACACGGTCAACACGTTCGTGACCGAACAGCGACGCGCGGTCAGCGACCTGCTCGACGGGGCCAACCGCACCAACCGGGGCCGCACCCGCGAGTCGCTGGAACTGCTCGACAGCGTCCGTGAGCGCTCCGACGCGCTGCGCGCCGCGCTCGGCTGCGGTATCCCCGCGCCGGTGGCCAGTGACAGCCTCGGCCCCGCGCCCGACGTCTGCCCCGCTGACCGCTGACCGGCGGGCACCGGCAGACCTCTGCCCGCCGTCCCCGGTCCGGCTACGCTCGCTGGAGGCGTACCGGTTCAGGGAGGGAGGTCGAGTGGTTCACGGCCGGAAGGTGACGGTCAGCACCGACGTCGACGGTCACACCGCCGGCTGGGCGGAGGCCGAGCCGGCCCCGCCGCCCTCCGTACCGGATCCGACCGCGGCAGCCTTCTTCGACGTGGACAACACGATGATGCAGGGCGCGTCGATCTACTGGTTCGCCCGTGGGCTCGCCGCCCGCAACTACTTCACCACCACCGACCTGGCCCGGTTCGCCTGGCAGCAGCTCCGGTTCCGGATGCTCGCTCGGGAACACGCCGGCGACATGTCGCAGGCCAGGGATGCCGCGCTCGCCTTCATCGAGGGTTGGCGGGTGGACGACATGGAGCGGCTCGCCCAGGAGATCTTCGACGAGATGATGGCGCCCCGCATCTGGGCGGGTACCCGCCAGCTCGCCCAACGCCATCTCGACGCCGGTGAACGGGTCTGGCTGGTGAGTGCCGCTCCGGTGGAGATCGGCCGAGTGATCGCATCCCGGCTCGGACTGACCGGGGCGATCGGCACGGTCGCCGAGATCGTCGACGGCGCGTACACCGGCCGCTTGGCCGGCGACCTGATGCACGGGCCGGCAAAGGCCGAGGCGGTGCGGCAACTCGCCGCCGTGGAAGGACTCGACCTCGCCCGCTGCGCCGCCTACAGCGATTCCGCCAACGACCTGCCGCTGCTCTCCGCCGTCGGCCGACCGGTGGCGGTGAACCCGGACGGTGCGCTGCTGCGCCGCGCGCGGGAGTACGGCTGGGAGGTGTGCGACTTCCGGACCGGCCGCCGGGCCGTCAAGATCGCCGTACCGTCCACCGCCGCTGCCGGCATCCTGGCCGGCGCGGTCAGCGCCGGCATGGCGCTGCACCGGCGCCGCCGACCCGGCTGACCGGGCGGGTCGACCGGCCGGGCCCGGCCGCTCACGGGCCGAACGGGTCCGGGCGGCGCTCGAGCAGCTTGTGCAAGGTCTGCTGAATGGTCTCCCGCACCTGGTCGGCGAGGTTGAAGACCACCAGCGGATCGTCGGCGGAGTCGGTCAGGTGTGCCGTCGGGATCGGCGGGCAGAACTCGATCAGCCACTTGCTCGGTAGCGGAACCATACCCAGCGGCCCGAGCCAGGGGAAGGTCGGCGTGACCGGGAAGTAGGGCAGCTTCAGCAGCCGGGCCAGCGGCTTGATGTCGGCGAGCATCGGGTAGATCTCCTCGCCGCCGACGATCGCCACCGGCACGATAGGCGTGCCGGTACGCAGCGCGGCCGAGACGAAGCCACCCCGACCGAAGCGTTGCAGCTTGTACCGGTCGGCGTAGAGCTTGCCGATGCCCTTGAAGCCTTCCGGGAAGACGCCTACCAACTCACCCCCGCCGAGCAGCCGTTCGGCGTCGGGGTTGCAGGCAACCGTACCGCCCGACTTGCGCGCCAGCTCGGAGACGACCGGCATCCGGAACACCAGGTCGGCGCCGAGCAGACGGAGGAACCGGCGCCGGGGGTGCCGGTCGTGCAGGGCGGTCGCCAGGATCAGGGCGTCCAGCGCCACCGTCCCGGAGTGGTTCCCCACCACCAGGCCGGCCCCGTCGGCGGGGACGTTCTCGATCCCGGTCACCTCGGTGCGGAACCAGTCCCGGTAGAGCACCCGCACCAGCGGGTGCAGGACCCGCTCGGTCAGCTCCGGGTCGAAGCCGAACTCGTCGACCTCGTAGTCGCCGGAGAGCCGCCGGCGCAGGAACGCCAGACCGCTCGCCACCTTGCGGTCCCAGGGATCTCCGGGCACATCGGCCACCGCCGACCCGGCCGGCCGAGTCGACTCGGCCGGCTCGGCGGCCGGCTCGCTGCGCCGGTGTCCGTTGCGTCGCGCCGGGTCGGCGGCCGGGTCCGGGGCGTTCATCGGTACGTCGAACCGACCGCCCGCCGCGGCATCGTCGTGCCCCTGCCCCGCCCCGGTCACGATCGCTCCCGGACGGCGGCCCGCACCTGCCGGATCCCGTCCAGCACGGCCTGTTCGGCGGCGGCCAACTGCTCGCGGGTCAGCACCGCCCGACCGTGGTGGGCGCGGATGAAGTCGTCGAAGGCGGCGGCGGTGGAGCGCGGCGTGAAGGCGTACTCGCGCTCCAGCCGGCTGGTGTCCACCACCCGGCCGTGTACGAAGAGGTCGACCTGGTCCAGACCGATACGACCGAAGCCGAGGGTACGCGCGAGCGCGGCGGCGTTGGAGAGACCGGGCTCCAACACCGGTACGGCCACCCGGCCGGCCCGCCGGATCGCCTGCGTCAGGGAGAGCACACCCGGCCCGGCCACGTTGTAGGTGCCGGGATGGTCCTCGACGACGGACCGGTGCAGCACTTCGAGGGCGTCGTCGAAGTGCAGGAATTGCAGCCGGGGATCCCGGCCGAGGACAGTTGGCACCAGCGGCTGGGAGAAGTAGCGGGTCAGCGTCGTGTCGGCGGTCGAGCCGATGAACGGAGCGAAGCGCAGGACCGTCGCCGTGACGTCGGGGCGGCGACGACGGAAGCCGCGGACGTACCCCTCGATGTCCAGGATGTCGCGGCCGAAACCGCCGCGCGGCACCTCGCGGGGCTCGGTCTCCTCGGTGAACACCGCCGGGTCCCGGAACGACGCCCCGTACGCCGCCGTCGAGGAGCGGACCACGAGCTTGCGGAGTCGGGGTGCCCGCTGACAGGCGGCGAGCAGTTGCATCGTGCCGATGACGTTCTGCTCCTTCATCGCCCCGCGGCCGCCGTGCTGCGGATCGGGGGCGGTGACGAGCGCGAGGTGTACCACCGCGTCGACGTCCAGGTCGGCGAGGAGGCTGCCGAGCGAGCCGCCGTCGACCCGGAGCCGCTCCACCCCGTCGGGCAGATCGGTGGACTCCCCACCGGACTCGGGCGGATCGATGCCGATCACCCGCTCGATCCGCTGGTCGGCGGCGAGCCGGGCGGCGACGTGTGCGCCGAGGTAGCGACCCACCCCGGTGACGACGACAACCCCCGGAGCACCACGGGTGCCACCGGGGGTCATCCTCCGCACCTCCCTCGACAGGCGGGATCGAGCCGGGACGACCACGGCCTGATCACCTGAGCCTCCGAGGGTCGACAGATGGCAAGTGACGCCGTTGCCGGGCCGACGGCCCGGCAACGGTCACTTGCCGAGACGGCGACGCTGGACGCGGGTCTTGCGCAGCAGCTTGCGGTGCTTCTTCTTAGCCATGCGCTTGCGGCGCTTCTTGACCACCGAGCCCATACGAAAGCCTTTCGATGCAACGTGCGGGGCGGACCGGCTGCCACCACCACGCGGGTGGGCGTCGGCGACCGCTTGCGGACAACGGACCGGACCAGCTCGGGCGTCAGGGCGCACCGGGGTGCGGTCACGGTCGGGCTCCAGGGTAGCGGGAGAGCATCAGCAGGACCAACGCGGCCCCGTCGATGTGCCCGCCGGAGCCGGGTCGTGGTCCCGACCGCGACGCCCGGCGACCCGCGTGAAGCTTCCCGAAACGCCCTTCCGTACGCACCCATGGGCCCGTCGGCTCATCCCTCGCGCCCGCCGTGGCCGGTCAGGCCCGGATGCCCGGGCCGCCCCGGCTGATCAGGCGGTTTCCTGGAAGGCACCGCGGAGATACTCGTGCACCGCGTGCTCGGGCACCCGGAACGACCGGCCGACCCGCACGGCGGTGAGTTCACCGCTGTGCACCAGGCGGTAGACAGTCATCTTCGACACCCGCATGACCGTCGCCACCTCGGCGACGGTCAGGAACTTGACCTCCGACAGTCGACCGTCGGACTGCGACCCGGTCATGGCTCACCCGTCCCCATCCCATGCCCAGCACGCGCCAGTGCCGGCGGAATGCTCCCGCACGGACCGGCGACGCGCGTGTTACCAGTACGGTAGCGGGGCCGCTGTGACCGGCGCGATCCCTTCGTGCAACTGATCATGATTACGGCCTCGGGTTCACCCGTTCCGACCAGGCGATATCCGCCCTGCCGAGCCGGGCGTCCCATCGCCGGGACCTGAGCGCGCCGAACTCGCTCCGCCACGGAGCGCAGCCGAAGGGCGGAAGGCGCCCGGTGGCTCCGGTGGCGCCACCGGAGCCACCGGGCGGGTGCCCCGGGCCGCTTCCGGACGCGGCACCGGGGCTCCGCGCTGGGAGCGGGACCAGTGTCGCAGGTACGTCGGAACCACCCGACACCGGTGGATCATGAAGTAGGGGGTGGCACGACCGGGAGCGACCGCATCGTCCGCAGGGATGGGCGGTGGCGGTCAGGCGGCCAGCGTGCGGATGTAGGCGACGCACTGGCTGTGCAGGGCCGACCAGGCCTCGCCGAAGACCTGCTCGGCGGCCTGCTCCGGCGGCGTACGGTCGTGCAGCACGGCCGCGACGAAGGCGAGCAGGCGCTGCTCACCGAACCGGTCGACGAGGTGCCGGACGGCCAGGTAGCCGAGGCCGTAGCTGCCGGCGACCCGCGCGGCGGGTGCGTCGTCGTCCGGCGCGAGGCCGTCCAGCCGGCCGTTCCACCCGCCCCGGACCAGTTCGCGCACCTGGGCCAGGCCCTGGTAGCGGCTCACCGGCTGACCATCGGAGCCGGCGTACTCGGCCAGCCCTTCCACCAGCCACCAGGTCGCCTTGCCCGGATAGCCCTGCTCGGGCAGCGAGGCGGCGTGGGTCAGCTCGTGCCGGAGCAGGTCGTCCAGGCCGGCGGCTGTCGTCCCGTCCGCGTTGATCACCACCTCGTGGTGGCCGCCGCCGACGTTGACCGCGTACCCGCCGGTCCATTTCGGGCGGCCACCCCCGTACCAGCGTTCCCACTCGGCACGGCCGGCGTAATAGATCCGGTAACGGTCCGGCGGCGAGCCGGCCACCGCGTACCGGTCGGCGACCTTCGCCGCCGCCTCGGCCTGGGCCAGCAGGGCCGGCAGCTTCCCGCGCAGCGCGGGCGTCGTCGCCACGGTGGTTCGCGCGCCGGTTGACACGACCAGTTCGTCGACCTCCCACGGCCGCGTGCCGGTCTCCGCGGACTTGGACTCCTCGACGGCGACGAGCCGGGGCTGCTGCCCGGCGTCGCGCCACCGGGTGCCGGCCAGTACCGGGCTGGGACGGCACCCGGGCGCAGCGAAGCAGTACTGGAACCGCACCAGCATCCGCCACTCGCCGGGCCGGTCGGGCAGCGCGGTGGGCAGGCCGGTCACCTCGGCCCGCCAGGTGCTCACCTGCAGCGCCCGCAACGCGTTGAACCGGCGGCGCAGGTCGGCGTGCGCGGTCGGCTCGGCCACGGCGAGGAAGCCGGCCTGATCGCCCGCGAGCAGGGCGGCGGACTGCCGTTCCAGCGCCGCGGCGATCCGGGCGGCGAGGTCACGCGCGGCTCGGGTCGCCGGGTCGCCCGCCGGAGAGCCGGCCCGCTGCACCACCGCCCGTCCGTCGGGCTCCCTGATCGCCGCTGTCAGCAGCGCCGCTGGGACCCCGCAGGTGAACAGCAGCAGCACGACCAGGGTGAGCACCGTCCACAGGGGTCGGATCCGGCGCGGCGCGGCTTCGTCCAGACCGTCAGTCACCCGGCGAAGGGTAGCCACCGATCGGTGGATCCGGCGAGGCCGGCGTCACCGGTCACTGCGGACGGACGCCGGGCTGGCGTCACAGAGCGTCCGGCGCGATCGGTGAACCGGATCAGGGCGGCGGTCGCCGCCCAGACGATCACCAAGGCGAACCCGAGCGCCCGGATCAACTTGTCCGCCCGCTGCCCCACCCCCGGAGCGCGGCGTCGAGCGACGCGATCATCTCGTCGTAGGAGCGGTCGAGGTCGCGAGGAAGGCCGAAGCCGCCGGCCACCTCCAACGAGACGAACCCGTGCAGCGCGCTGCGCAGCGTCCGGGCGGCGTCGACCGCGGCGTCGCCGGTGATCCCGTAGCCGTTCAGTACCGCGTAGACGGCGCCGACCGCCCGCTCGCCTGCGGCCACATGGTCCGGGTCGGCCGGATCCGGCACCCGCTGGGTGGCCGGGTACCTGCCGGGGTGGCGACGCGCGTACGACCGGTAGGCGGCCGCTACCGCGCGCAGCGCGTCGACGCCGGCCCGCCCGACGGCGGCCGTCATGAGCTCGTCGGCCAGCTCTGCGGTGGCGAACGCGGAGAGCTTCTGCGCCAGGGCGTCCGCTCCCCGAACGTGCTTGTAGAGGCTGGGCAGTGCCACGCCGAGCCGCGCGGCCACTGCGGCGAGGGTGAGCTGCTCCCGGCCGACCTCGTCGACGAGCCGGGCCGCCTCGCGTACGACGATCTGCTGATTGAGCCCGGCCCTAGGCACCGGTACTCACCTTCAGGAACGCGCTGAGCTGCTCTGCCGTGCGCTCCGGCTGGTCGGCGTGCGGGTAGTGACCGGAGTCGTCGATCATGCGCGCCTCCGCGGTGCCGAAGAGCCGCCGGGCGGCGCGCGCCTCGGCACCGGGATCGCGGAAGTCCGGATCGCGGGTGCCCATGAGGACCAGGACCGGTTGCCGGACCTCGCGCGCCCGGGCGGTCCAGTGCGGCTCGACCTGGTCGATCACCCCGCGTACCGCGGCCATCCGGCCGTGCTCGCGCAGGTTGGCGACCATCGCCCGCCGGTATGCGGCGTCGTCGGCCGGGCGGGTCACCGGGAAGAGCGTCCGGTGGAACATCCCGAACAGCCGTGGACTGCGCAGCACCAGTGCCTGGGCGAGCCGCATCGCCGGGTTCGCCTTGGGCGGCTCGACGAACGCGCCGATCAGCACGATTCCGGCGACCCGCTCGGGCCCTTCGGCGGCGGCGAAGACGACCGCGGCGGCGCTGGACGAGCTGCCGACCAGTACGGCTGGTCCGCCGAGTTCGTCGACCACGGCCAGCAGGTCGCCACCGACCTCCGCCGGCGCGTACGTGGGCCAACCGACGGTGGACTCGCCGTGTCCCCGGACGTCCACGGCGGCCACCCGGTAGCCGGCCGCGACGAGCAGCGGGACCAGGTGCCGCCAGGACGCTCGGTTCTCCCCCATGCCGTGCGAGAGGACGACGAGCGGGCCTGCCCCCAGCACCTCGTAGGCGATGCGCCCGTCGGGCCGCTCAACGTAACTAACGCTCATAACTCAGAAGCTAATTGCATTAGCCTCCGTCGTCAAGGGCTTGACCTCACCTCGGCTTGAAGTCGCACGATCGATCGCATGCCGAACGTTCGAAGTGCCGTACCGCACCTGCGCATCGCCCGCCCGACCCGCGACCTCGCCGCAGCAGAACGCTTCTGGGTCGGCGGCCTCACCCTCGACGTGCTCTGGCGCTCCACCGCCGACGGACCGGACGAGCACGATCTGCTGATGCTGGGCTGGCCGGACGCCCAGTGGCACCTGGAACTGGTCGCCGGCGTACCCGCTCCGACCCCCACCGAGGAGGACCTGCTCGTGCTCTACCTCGACGGACCGATCGACGAGGACCTGCTACGGGAACTGGAACGGGCCGGCGGGACACGAGTCTCCGCCGGCCCGTACTGGGACCGCTGGGGTGTGGCGCTGACCGATCCGGACGGCTACCGCCTGGTGCTCAGCACCCGGGGCTGGTCGAACCGGTGAGCCTGCCGACCTACTTCTTCGACATGAGCGCGCGGGCGAAGAAGGCCAGGTTGGCCGGGCGCTCCGCGAGGCGGCGCATCAGGTAGCCGTACCACTGGTCGCCGTACGGCACGTACGTGCGCACGGTGTAGCCCTCGCCGACCAGCCGGGTCTGCTCCTCCGGCCGGATGCCGTAGAGCATCTGGAACTCGAACCGCTCCGGCCCCCGGTCGAACCACCGGGCCCGGTCCTCGCCGATCGCGATCAGTCGCGGGTCGTGCGTGGCCAGCATGGGGTATCCGTCGCCCGACATCAGGATGTTCATGCACCGGACATACGACTTGTCCACCTCGTGGGCGGACTGGTACGCCACCGATTCCGGCTCCTTGTAGGCCCCCTTGCAGAGGCGTACCCGGGAGCCCGTAGTGGCCAGCTCCCGGCAGTCCGACTCGGTCCGCCGCAGGTACGCCTGGAGCACCGCCCCGGTCGACGGGTAGTCCTTGCGCAGCTTGGCCAGGATCTCCAGCGTCGAATCAGTGGTGGTGTGGTCCTCCATGTCCAGGGTGACCGTCGTGCCCGCCGCGTCGGCCGCCGCGCAGATCGCCTGCGCGTTGTCGTACGCGAGCTGCTCGTCGAACATCTGCCCGAGCGCGGAGAGCTTCACGCTGACCTCGGCCGCCGGGGTGAGTCCCGCCGCGCCGAGCAGCCGCAGCAGCGCCAGGTACTCGTCCCGGGTGGCGTTGGCCTGTTCGGGGGTGACGGTGTCCTCGCCGAGGTTGTCGAGGGTGACCGCGAGACCGTCGTTGACGAGCGCACGGGTGGCGTGCAGCGCGTCATCGGTCTTGGCGCCGGCCACGAACCGGCGCACGACGTCCCGGGTGAACGGGGCCGTCGCGACGAGCCGCTCGACCTGGGATGACCGGGAGGCGGCGAGGATGACGGAACGGAGCATGAGGCGAGCGTATCGCCCGGCCGAAGCCCGACGCGGAGGGGCGGCCCCGCAGGCCGGCAGGGGGCCGCACGTCGACGTGCCGCGCCGACCAGCCCGGCCCCTGGCGGCCGGGGGCGGGACGGTGGAGTGCCGGCCACCACCCCCTTCTGCCGCACTACATCGACGCGCCACGTGGCGTCTGAGTCGTCTACCGTTGTGGGCGTGAACTTCGACGCGTACGCCCGGACCGGCGTTGACCTCGTCAACGCCCGCCTGGACGACCTCGACGACCTGCGGGCCCTCTTCCCCGAGACCAGCGCATGGATGCGCGAAGAGGTCGCGGAACGGGACCTGGCGATCTTCCGACGGGCGCAGAAGCGCCTACGTGACGTCTTCGACTACGGCACCTCCGGGCGGGACACCGACGCCGTGGCCGAACTCAACGCACTGCTCGAGGCCTTCCCCGTGCAACCACGCATCTCGGGCCACGACTCCAGCGACTGGCACATGCACGTGACCAGCCGGGGCGCCTCGGTGAGTTCCGAGTACCTGGCCGGCGCGGTCTGGGGTCTGTCGGTCTGGCTGTGCGAGTACGGCAGCGCGCGATTCGGGGTCTGCGCCGACCAGCGCTGCGGCAATGTCTACCTGGACACCTCGTCGAACTGCTGCCGGCGGTTCTGCTCCGAGCGCTGCGCCACCCGTTCACACGTGGCCGCGCACCGGGCCCGCAAGCGGGCCGCGATCGGCGAGCAGACCACCGTCGCCGCTCAGCCGGTACCGGCCGACTCACTGACGCCCGTCAGCTGACGTCACCGCCGTCCGCCCGGGCGCAGCGTCGCCGACGGTGCCCCGCGCGGACGGGTCAGGCGTCGACCGGGGACGGCGTGATCAGGTGCTGACGGGCGAAGTCCAACGCGGCGCGCAGGTCGGCCTCGCGTACCGCCCTGCTGCGCGCCCCGCGGGTCGACACCTCCACCGCCACCGAGCCGGTGAAGCCCCGCCCCGCCAGTGACCGCAGCACCTCGGCGCAGGGCTGGGTGCCCCGCCCCGGTACCAGGTGCTCGTCGCGCCCCTCGCCGGTGCCGTCGCCGAGGTGCACGTGCGCCAGCGCGTCGCCCATCCGGTCGGCCATCTCCAACGAGTCGGTGTGTGACGCGGCGCAGTGCGACAGGTCGAGGGTGTACGCGGGGTAGCCGGTCTCCGTCGGATCCCAGCCCGGCACGTACGGAACGAACTGCCGGCCGGCCATCCGGACCGGGTACATGTTCTCCAACGCGAAGCGCAGATCCGGATAGCGGTCGGCGATCTCGCCGAGCCCGTCGCGGAAGTTGCGGGCGTAGTCGCGCTGCCAGGTGAAGGGCGGATGCACCACCACCGTCGGCGCCTCCAGCGCCTCGGCCAGCTCGGCCGACCGGCGCAGCCGCTCCCACGGGTCGGGGCTCCACACCCGCTGGGTCACCAGCAGGCAGGGGGCGTGCACGGAGAGCACCGGCACCCCGTAGTGCTGGGCGAGGCCGCGCAAGGCGCCGGAGTCCTGGCTGACGGCGTCAGTCCAGACCATCACCTCGATCCCGTCGTAGCCGAGGGCCGCGGCCATCTGGAAGGCCGCCGCCGTCCGCTCCGGGAAGACCGAGGAGCTGGAGAGGAGCACCGGGACTCGGGACGTCACTCAGCCAGGGTAGCCCCGCGGCGCGCGCGACACATGGTGACGAGCGAGCACAAAGCGGCCGTACGGGTCCGGGTGGCGCTCAGTGCGGACCGAGCTGGTCGAGCCGGCGCAGGATGACCCCCTCCCGCAGCGCCCACGGGCAGATCGTCAGCTTCTCGACGTCCAGCTTGCGCATCACCGTCTCGGCCACGACCGCGCCGGCGAGCAGCTGGTGCGCCCGGCCGATGCTCACCCCTTCCAGTTCGGCGAGCTGCCCGGGCGGGATGTGCCGGATGAAGCCGATCACCTGGCGCAGCCCGGTACGGGTGAGGCTGCGCTTCGTCCAGACGCCCGCTCCGGAGGGCGCCGCTCCGGCCAGCCGGGCCAGTGTGCGGAACGTCTTCGACGTACCGACCGGCCGTTCCCAACCCACGTCGACGATCTCCTTGACCACGGGGTCAAGCTGACCGTCGACGTACTCCCGCAGCTCCTCCACCGCCTGGGCCGACGGCGGCGCCAGGTCCTCCGGCGACAACCGCAGCCGCTCCCGGGTCAGCCGGCCCGCGCCCAGCGGCAGCGAGACCGCGGCCGTCGGGTCCTCGTCGATCCCGGCGGCGATCTCCAGCGACCCGCCGCCGATGTCCAACAGCAGCAGCCGCCCCGCCGACCAGCCGAACCAGCGTCGGACCGCGAGGAACGTCATCCGCGCCTCGTCGGCGCCGGGGAGCACCTCCAGGCGTACGCCGGTCTCGTCACGGACCCGGGCCAGCACCTCGGCCGCGTTGGTGGCGTCCCGCACGGCGGAGGTGGCGAACGCGATCAGGTCGTCGGTGTTCAGGCCGGCGGCGGCCGCCTTGGCCATGCTCACCGCCCTGATCAGCATGTCGGCGCCGACCTCGGTCAGCGCGCCGTCGGGCCCGATCTGCTCGGCCAGCCGCAGCACCACCTTCTCGGAGTGCGCCGGCCAGGGGTGCGCGCCATGGTGCGCGTCCACCACCAGCAGGTGGACCGTGTTGGAACCGACGTCGAGGACCCCCAGTCGCATGGTTCGACCCTAGGGCAAGAGGTTTACGCGGCTCCCGGGCCCGGACGCCTGACCACGCGTACGCTGGTCCGGGTGACGATGGAGCTCCGCGTACTGGTGGACGACCCGGGCGACCCGCGCAGCCGCGAGGTGCCGCTGGACTTCCCCCGGGAATGGATCGAGTTCGCCGACCCCGCCGACGAGAGCCACCTGATCCGGGCCGACCTCACCTGGCTGCTCTCCCGCTGGACCTGCATCTTCGGCCAGGGCTGTCACGGCATCATCGCCGGTCGGGCCGCCGACGGCTGCTGCTCGCACGGCGCCTTCTTCACCGACTCCGACGACGAGACGCGGGTACGCGCGGCGGTCAAGCGGCTCACGCCGGAGACCTGGCAGTACTTCCGTCGCGGGTTCAAGAAGTGGACCGAGAACGACACTGTCGACGGCAAGACCCCGGCCCGTCGGACCGCCACCCGCGACACGGACGCGCCCTGCGTCTTCCTCAACGACCCGGACTTCCCGGGCGGAGGCGGCTGTGCACTCCACGCCCAGGCGCTGCGCGACGGGGTGCACCCGTTGGAGTACAAGCCGGACGTGTGCTGGCAACTTCCGATCCGCCGGGACCAGGACTGGGTCAAGCGGCCGGACAACACGAAGGTGCTGGTGTCCACCCTGTCGGAGTTCGACCGGCGCGGCTGGGGCGCCGGCGGGCACGACCTGGACTGGTGGTGCACCTCCTCGACGGACGCGCACGTCGGCACCGACCCGATGTACGTCTCCTACGGGCCGGAACTCACCGCGCTGATCGGCGCCCCGGCGTACGCGAAGCTGGCCGAACTCTGCGCGACCCGGTCCCGCCAGGGTCTGGTCGCCCCGCACCCGGCCGACCAGTCCTGATCACCCCGGTGCCCCGCCGGGGCCGTAGCCGCACCCCGCACGGTGGCCGCACCCCTCACGAGGCGTGATTCGTCAGGCCACCGGTTCCACCTTCTCCGCCATCCTTTGCTCTGCATACCTATACGCGCCACTCACGCTCCGCATCCGCTTCGGGCGTTCGGCGTGACCGGGGAAAGCACTGAGCGCCAGCTCAGGGCGGTGGTGCGTATATGGGTGCAGAGCAAAGGACATTGAACGGCACAGGGAGGCCCGCCGGCCCGACACACACGGTCACGCCGGGCGACCCGGAGCCTCACTTACTGAACGTGATGGCCCGCAGGCGGGCGAGCCGCCGCCCGCACCCCCGCCGCCCGCCGGTCACCGATCGCCGGTCACACCAGTCGCCGGCCGCCCGATCACGGCTCGAACTTGTAGCCCAGGCCGCGCACGGTGACGATGTAGCGCGGCGCGGACGGCTCCGGCTCGACCTTGGAGCGGAGCCGCTTGACGTGCACGTCCAGGGTCTTGGTGTCGCCGACGTAGTCGGCGCCCCAGACCCGGTCGATGAGCTGGCCCCGGGTGAGCACCCGTCCGGCGTTGCGCAGCAGCAGCTCCAGCAGCTCGAACTCCTTGAGCGGAAGCTGCACGGCGCCGCCGTCGACGGTCACCACGTGACGCTCGATGTCCATCCGGACCGGGCCGGCCGCCAGCGTCGGGGTACCCGACTCGGCCGCCTCGGGAGTCTGCCGGCGCAGCACGGCGCGGATCCGGGCCACCAGCTCGCGCGGCGAGTACGGCTTCGTGACGTAGTCGTCAGCCCCGATCTCCAGGCCGACGACCTTGTCGATCTCACTGTCCCGCGCGGTCACCATGATGATCGGCACGTGTGAACGTTGCCGGAGCTGACGGCAGACCTCGGTACCCGACATTTCGGGCAGCATCAGGTCGAGCAGCACGATGTCAGCCCCGGTCCGGTCGAACTCGGTCAGGGCCGACGGACCCGTCGCGGCGACCGAGACCTCGAAACCCTCCTTGCGGAGCATGTACGACAGGGCGTCGGAGAACGACTCCTCGTCCTCGACCACCAGAACGCGGCTCAACGGGTTTTCCTTTCCATTGCTGTCAGACCTGCCGAAGCTCGGCTGAACCGGGCTCGATCCCAGCGCCTGGCAGTGTCGTCAGGAGGTCTTCCGGGGGGCGAGCGGGCAACCGGAGGGTGAACGTCGACCCACCACCAAGAGTGCTCGACACATCGACCCGTCCGCCATGGTTGCTCGCGATGTGTTTCACGATGGCCAGCCCCAACCCCGTACCCCCGGTGGATCGGGAACGCGCCTGGTCGGCTCGGTAGAACCGCTCGAAGATCCGGTCGACGTCGGTGGGGGCGATGCCGATGCCCTGATCGGTGACCGCGATCTCGACGTGCTCCTCGCCACTACGGGCGGTGATCCGTACCTTCGTGCCATCGGCCGAGTAGTTGACGGCATTCTCGACCAGGTTGGCCACGGCGGTGGCGAGCTGACTGTCACTGCCGTAGACGGTCAGGCCACGCTGCCCCTCGACCACCACCTCGATCTCGCGGGCGGAAGCCGTGGTGCGCGTACGGTCGACCACCTCGGCGACCACCCAGTCCACCGAGACCGGCTCGGGAGCCGGTTGCGGCTCGGCCCCCTGCAGGCGGGTCAGTTCGAGCAGTTCCTGCACCAGCCGGCCCAGCCGGGTGGATTCGTGCTGTATGCGCTCGGCGAAACGACGGGCGGCGACCATGTCCTCGGACAGGTCCGGCGCGGCGTCGGTGGCCGGCTCCGTGGCGTCCAGCAGCGCTTCGGCCAGCAGTTGCAGGGCACCGATCGGCGTCTTCAGCTCGTGGCTCACATTTGCCACGAAGTCGCGCCGCACCCGGGCGAGCCGGTGCGACTCGGTCACGTCGGCGGCTTCCACGGCGATGTAGCCGGCACCCACGCCCATCGCCCTCAGGTGCACGCCGAGCGGATTGTCCCCGGCGTTGTCGCGGCCCCGGGGCAGGTCCAGCTCGATCTCGCGCCGGATGCCCGTGCGCCGCACCTGACCGGCGAGGGTACGGATCAGCGGGTGCGCCGCTATCGAGCCCGGGCTAGCACCGGTGCGCAGCAGACCCATCGCCCGGGCGGCGGGATTGACCAGGACGGGAACGTCGTCCGGATCCAGCACGACGACGCCGGCTCGGAGGGAGTCGATCGTACGGCGGCCGAGCCCAGCCTGCGGATCCTCGGCTATGGCGGGCCTCCCCCTGTTCACGTGGGAACTGCCGCTCCCCGTCGACTTGTCACGGCGGGCCCACCTCGACCGGATTCCGGGTAGCAGGATCCCGGCGACCAATCCGGCCACCAGCGCCACGGCCACTGCGACCGCCACCGCCCATTCCACCTGGCGATCGTAGGGTCATTGTTAACCTGGCTACCGCCCAGAAAGGGATGAAACCGGCTCGCTTCCCGCAAAATTAACGTAACCGTCGGGCGTCGTTCACCGTGATTCATTTCGGGTCCGCCCGTGCGCCCTACCGTGGTCGGCACACCGCTCAATCCTGCGCCGGCTCCGGCCGGCCACGACCCCCAACAGGACGTGACAATGCGCGACGAGTTCCGGGCCGATCTACACCTTGTGAGCCAACTGCTGGTGGACATGGCCGAGGGAGTCCGGTCCGCCATGCGGCAGGCTACTCGGGCCCTGCTCACCGCCGACCGGCAGGCCGCCGAGACGGTCATCGAGCGGGACGCCGAGATCGACGACCTCTACCGGCACGTCGAGGAGCGGGTCTGCGACCTGCTGGCGCGGCAGGCGCCGGTCGCCTCCGACCTGCGTGCCATGATCACCGCCCTGCACGTCGCGGCGGACCTCGAGCGGATGGGCGACCTGGCCGACCACGTGGCGAAGACCGCGCTGCGCAGGCACCCCTCGCCCGCCGTGCCGGCCGAGCTGCGCCAGATCTTCACCGACATGGCCGCGATCGCCGACCGGATGGCCGAGAAGATCGCCTCGGTGCTGGCCAAGCCCGACGCCGACATCGCCGCCGAGCTCGACCGCGACGACGACGCGATGGACGAGCTGCACAAGCACCTCTTCGGCGTGCTGCTCGGCGAGGACTGGCCGTACGGGGTGGAGACCGCGATCGACGCCACCCTCCTGGGCCGCTTCTACGAGCGCTTCGCCGACCACGCGGTGAACGCCGGCGAGCACGTGGTCTACCTGATCACCGGCGAACAGGCGCCGACGGCCGGCTGAGCCGCGCGCCTGAACTCCGCAGGGCCCTCGCCGCTTGCGCAGCGGGGGCCCTGCGCGGCGCCGGGAAGTGGCTCAGCGGCCCTGGTTGGCGACCGCGGCGGCAGCCGCCTTGGCAGCCTCCGGGTCGAGGTACGTCCCGCCGAGGACCTGCGGACGCAGGCTCGGGTCCAGGTCGTAACGCAGCGGGATGCCGGTCGGGATGTTCAGCTTGGCGATCGCCTCGTCGGAGATCTGGTCGAGGTGCTTGACCAAGGCACGCAGCGAGTTCCCGTGCGCGGCCACCAGCACCGTACGGCCGGCGAGGATGTCCGGCACGATCGAGTCGTACCAGTAGGGGAGCATCCGCTCCACCACGTCCTTGAGGCACTCGGTACGCGGCATCAGCTCGGTGGGCAGCAGCGCGTACCGGGGGTCGCCGCCCTGGGACCACTCGTCGTTGTCGTCGATGGGCGGCGGCGGGGTGTCGTACGAGCGCCGCCAGAGCATGAACTGCTCCTCGCCGTACTCGTCGAGGGTCTGCTTCTTGTTCTTGCCCTGCAGGGCACCGTAATGCCGCTCGTTGAGCCGCCACGACCGGCGCACCGCGATCCAGTGCCGGTCGGCGGCGCTCAGCGCCAGCTCCGCGGTGCGGATCGCGCGCCGCAGCACGCTCGTGTGCACCACGTCCGGCAGCAGGTTGTGTTCGCGGAGCAGCTCACCGCCGCGCCGCGCCTCGGCCTCCCCCTTGGCGGTCAGATCGACGTCCACCCAGCCGGTGAAGAGGTTCTTGGCGTTCCAGTCGCTCTCGCCGTGCCGCAACAGGACCAGCGTCCCGACGGTGGGCCCCTCACTCGCAGTCATGCGGATCATCCTGCCGTACGTCGTGGCCGGACATGCCGCGACCCGTCGTGACGACCACCACGTGGAAAAGCTGGTGACCGACCCTTCGGACGCCGACTAGTTTGTAAGGCGCTTCAGATACACCGGTCATTACAAAACGGGGGCGGTCGCGGATGCGGACGGTGCAGAGCTGGTTTCGGGACACGGCAGGCGGACTGCCGGCGCGGTTCTGGTACCTCTGGACCGGCACCCTGATCAACCGGCTCGGCTCGTTCGTGCTGGTGTTCCTCGCGATCTACCTCACCCAGGAGCGAGGCTTCTCGGCCTCCCAGGCGGGCCTGGTCATCGGCCTCTGGGGCGTCGGCGGCGCGGTCGGCACCACCATCGGCGGCACGCTCGCCGACCGCTGGGGCCGGCGGCCCACTCTGCTCACCGCCCAGCTCGGCGGGGCGGTCATGATGGTGGGACTCGGCCTGGCCCGGCCGCTCTGGGCGGTCGCGCTGGGCGCCCTGCTGCTCGGCGCGTTCGCCGAGGCGGCCCGCCCCGCGTTCGGCGCCATGATGATCGACGTGGTGCCGGAGAAGGACCGGTTGCGGGCCTTCTCCCTGAACTACTGGGCGATCAACCTCGGCTTCGCCTGCGCGGCCGTGCTGGCCGGTTTCGCCGCACAGGCCGGTTACCTGCTGCTCTTCGTGATCGACGCGGCGACCACGCTGATCACCGCATTGATCATCTTCACCCGGGTGGGCGAGACCCGGCGGGCCCGTCCGGTCAGCAAGGGCGCGGCCGCTCCGGCGGGCGCGCTGCGCACCATCCTCAGCGACCGGATCTTCCTCGGCTTCGTGGCGTTGAACCTCTTCGCCGCGCTGATCTTCCTCCAGCACATCTCGATGCTGCCGATCGCGATGGGCGACTCCGGCCTGAGCCCCGCGACGTACGGCTCGGTGATCGCGCTCAACGGCGTGCTGATCGTGGTGGGCCAGCTCTTCGTGCCACGGCTGATCCGAGGACGGAGCCGGTCCCACGTACTCGCACTGGCCGCCCTGGTGACCGGCGTCGGCTTCGGCCTCACCGCGTTCGCCCACGCCGCCTGGTTCTACGGGCTCACCGTGCTGATCTGGACGCTCGGCGAGATGCTCAACTCCCCGTCCAACGCGACCCTCATCGCCGAGCTGTCCCCCGCCGAACTCCGCGGTCGCTACCAGGGCGTCTTCTCGCTCTCCTGGCAGATCGCCGGTGCCGCCGCGCCGATCTTCGGCGGCCTGGTCCGCGAGCACGCCGGCAACAGCGCACTCTGGGTCGGCTGCGCGGTCCTCGGCGGGGTGATGGCCGTGGCCCACCTGCTCTCCGGCCCGGCCCGGGAACGGCGCGCCGTCGCGCTGCGGCGCACCGCCGCGCCGGCGATCACCGAACCGGCGACACCGCAGGTCGCCCCCGCGGTCGCTCCGGCCGCCGCGAACTGATCGGCCCGGGCCGGCCGGAGCGGACGACCCGCCGAGCGTCGTCCGGCCGGCTCCGCGGCCCGGGGTAACCGGGCCGACCGCGGGTCCGAGCTGCCGCCGGGACGCGCGTCGGGACGACTGTCGGTGTTCCGATACGGTCAGGCAGGAACGGTTAACAAACCGAACTGTCTGGAGGACGGGTGCGCGCCCTGCGGCGCTGGTGGCACGACACCGCGGGCGATCTCCCCGCCACCTTCTGGTACCTCTGGGCCGGCATCCTGATCAACCGGGCCGGCGCGTTCGCGATGCTCTTCCTGTCGCTCTACCTCACCGAGGCGCGGGGTGCCAGCGAGGCGCTCGCCGGCGCGGTGGTCGGGGCGTACGGCGCGGGCGGGGCGGTCGGCGTGCTGCTCGGCGGGGTCCTGGCCGACCGCTGGGGGCGACGCGCCACCCTGCTCACCGCCCACCTGGTCACCGCCGGCCTGATGGTCGCGCTGGCCCTGAGCCGGCACCTGCTGCTCATCGCGGTGCTCTCCGCGCTGGTCGGCGTGGTGCACTCGATGCCCAGCCCGGCGTTCGTGGCGTCGATCGTCGACATGGTCCCGGAGCAGCGCCGGTCACGCGCGTTCAACCTTCAGTTCTGGGCGTTCAACCTCGGCATGGCCGTCGCCTCACTCCTGGCCGGCGTACTCGCCGAGGCGAGCTACCTGGCGCTGTTCCTGGTCGACGCCGGGGCCACGCTCGCCACCGCCCTGGTGATCGCATGGAAGGTGCCCGAGACGCTACGCCGGCCCGCCCGGACGCCTCGGGGCGTTCCCCGGATCGGTTCGACGGCCCGCAGCGCCCGACGCCCCGGCCTGCTCACCGCGCTCACCGACCGGATCTTCCTGACCTTCGTCGGGCTCACCTTCGTGCTGGCCGTACTGACCATGCAGACGTCGACGATCATGCCGTTGGCCATGCGCGCGGACGGGCTCGAACCATCTGCGTACGGCCTGGTGGTGGCGCTCGGCGGCGCGCTGATCGTGCTCGGCCAACTCTTCGTACCCAGGCTGATCGACCGCCGCCGGAAGGGCTTCGTCCTCGCGACCTCCACCGGGCTGATGGCGGTCGGGTTCGGCGCGCTGGCCGTCGCCGACGAACTGGCGGTCTACCTGGGCGCCGCCGTGATCTGGACGGTCGGCTCGATGCTCGCGGCCCCACCGAACGCGCAGATCAACGCCGATCTGGCCCCGCCCGAACTGCGCGCCCGCTATCAGTCGGTCTTCTACCTGACCTTCCCCGCCGCGTCGTTCGTCGCGCCCACACTGGGCGGGGTGAGTCTGCAGTACCTGGGTTCCGCCCACTGGCTCGTCGTCGGCGGGCTCGGCCTGCTCGCCGCCGTCGGCCATCTCCTCGCCGGACCAGCCCGGGAACGCCGCGTCGCAGCACTGCTGCGGGGCACGAGAAACGGACGGCCGGCTACTTCGGCAAGCGGGCCGATGCCGGCCGGCGGACCGGAGGTGGCCACCGACCCGGTCAGGACCTGACGCCGGTCACTGATGTCACAGCAGACGCAGAGTGCCCACCACGCCCTCTGGCAGCGGTGGGCACTCGCGCACTGGTGGGGCCGGCGGCGGCGGGCAACACTCACCCCCGTAAGCGTCGCCCGCTCGCGCCGCCGGTCCAAACAGGTGGGCACCGTCCCCCAACGGTTGAACCACCCGTCCCCTCGCGCCTCGCCTGGTGCGCGGATCTGATCGATCCGCCGCTCCCCCGAACGTTTCCAAGCGTGGCGCGGCACAATAAAGTTAATTCGCCCGGATTACGGTTTCAACCCAGATCGGCTGTCTCGCCGGTCACAGCGCGTGAGTTGTCCCTGCTCCGGGCCACGCTGTGTGCCAACGGCGGATACCCGTGCGGCATTCCCGCAAACCGTCAAGCGTCCTCGCGATCAGGCGACTCGGTACGGAAGAAGTTGCTCTGCCGGCCGTCGCGCATCTGCTCCTGATAGATCAGGTTGAGCCGCCGTAGATCGAACGTGTGGAACCAGTCGTCCCAGGTGATCTCGCGGATCCGGCTGCTTTCCCGGTAACCCGGGATGTTGAACGTCAGCACCGACACCCGACCTTCCCGCTCGGTGCCCGCGATGGTGGCCGGCTTCGCCCCACGCTCCCGGGCCCAGCGCATGATCACCTCGTGGTTGCTGGTCACCAGGCTGCGGCCCGGTCGCTCCGGCCGGTCCGCCAGTGACGAGATGACCTGCGAGGAGCGCGCCGACCGGGCGGTTGCGCGTCCCGTACGGAGGCCGCTCACCGCCTTCGCAGCCGTACCACCGGGGCTCGTGCTCTTCCGCGCCGGCGCGGTCTTCCTGGCAGCGGCCGTCTTGCGCGCCGGTGCCGCCTTCTTCCCTGGCGCGGTCCTCGTCGCGGCCGCCGTCTTCCGTGCCGGCACGGCCCTCTTCGCGGCCGTCGTCTTCTTCGCCGCGGTCGTCCTCTTCGCCGCCGTCGTCCTCTTCGCCGCCGTCGTCTTCTTCGCGGCCGTCGTCTTCTTCGCCGCCGTCCTCTTCGCGGCGGCCTTCTTCGCCGGCGCGCTCTTGTTCGCCGGTACCGCCCTGGCCCGACCCGGAGCCGCCTTGGCCGCCCGCGCGGTGGCCGCCTTCTTCGTGGCCGAGGCGCGCCCCGCGGCGCGGGTCCCGGCGGCCCGGCCGGCCGGCCCGGTGGCCTTGCGCGCGGCCCCGCCACCACTGCGCATCGCCCGCGCGAGCTCCTTCACCAGTTCCGGCTTGCGCAGCGCGCTGATGCCCGAGACGCCGTACTTGCGGAGCCGACCACGAATGTCGTCCACCCGCATCCGGGAGATCTCCGACTCGGAGATCGACGGTGTGTTCGGGGTCTTGTTCCCCGCCCGTTGCCTGGTCCTGGTCGCAGTCCCGCCGCGACCCGAGCTGTTCCGCTGAGCCATGAGACGCTCACGCTCCTCGACAGATGGTCCTCGGCGCGCGGCGTGTCCCAACCTGCCGCACCGCGCGGGGCGGCATACCCGTCAGGACGGCTCCGAACCTCCGGACGGTTCGAAGAGGTGAGCGAACGCGGCGAGGTTCGCGGTGGATTCGCCGCGCTTGACCCGCCACTCCCATTCCCGGCGGATCGAGCTGCCGAAGCCGATCTCCAACATGGTGTCGAAGGACTCGTCGGCGTACGTCAGCACGGACCCGAGCAGCCGGTCGAGTTCCTCGGCGTCGACGCCCGCCGGGTTGACCCGTCCCGTCAGGTAGACGTCGCCTACCGCGTCGATCGAGAAGGAGACCCCGTACATCCGGGCGTTGCGCTGGAGCAGCCACGCCCACAGCTCTTCCCGCCGCTCATCGGGCTGCCGCATCACGAACGCCTCGATCCGCAACGCGTGTTCGCCGACGATCAGGTTGCAGACCGTCCTGAGCTTGTGGGTGCCGGGCAGGGTCACCACGTACGAGTGTGGCCCGGTCGGCTCCCAGTCGAGCTCCCGCTCGTCACAGACCGACTCGATCAGTGCCGCAAGATCGCTCTTCCCGCTCACCGGACCCACTCTACGGTCGGGCCGGCCGCCGCACCCGCCTCGCTACGCCGGGATCGGCGGCCTCACCAGGAGCAGGAGAAGGCCGAATCGTCGGCGAGCTGCGCGGCGAGGCGTTGCCGGTGCCCGGCGACCGCGTCGCCGTACACCTGGAGCAGGTTGGTGACCGTGCGGTCCCAGGAGAACTGACTCGCCTGCCGCTCGGCGCCGCGCGCGAGGGTTCGCCGCCGCACCTCGTCGGGCAGCAGCCGGGCGAGCGCCCGGGCCCAGTCGGCCGGGTCGTGCCCGTCGATGAGCACCCCGCTGACCTGGTCCCGGACCGCGGTCACCAGGCCACCGACCGCAGCGGCCAGCACCGGCGTACCGCACGCCTGAGCCTCCAGTGCGACCAGGCCGAACGACTCGTTGTGCGACGGCACCGCGACGAGGTCCGCCGCCCGGTAGAGGGCGGGCAGGTCGTCACCGGTCTGCGGCGGCAGGAAGTGGATCCGGTCGGCGATGCCGAGCGAGGCGGCGAGCTCGATCAGGGCGGTCGGACGGTCCAGTCCGCTCCCGCTCGGGCCGCCACAGATCACGACGGTCAGCTGCTCGGCCAGCGCGGGATCCCGCTCGCGCAGCGCGGCGGCGGCGCGTACCAGCACGTCCGGTGCCTTCAACGGCTGGATCCGGCCAACGAACGCCACCAGGTAGCCGCGGGCGGGCAGGCCGAGCCGGCGCCGGGCGGCGGCGACGACCGCGTCCCGGTCCCCGACGGCCGGACGGAACCGGTTCAGGTCGACGCCGGGCTGCACCACGGCGACCCGCGCCGGGTCGGCCGCGTACCGCTCGATCAGGTCGTGGGCCTCGACCCGCGTGTTCGCCACCAGCCGGTCGGCCTCGGCGACCACCTGCTCCTCGCCGATCACCCGCGCCTTGGGTTCCGGACGGTCCCCCGCCGCGATCTGCGCGTTCTTGACCTTCGCGAGCGTGTGCGCGGTGTGTACCAGCGGTACGCCCCAACGCTCCTTGGCCAACCAGCCGACCTGTCCGGAGAGCCAGTAGTGCGAGTGGATCAGGTCGTAGTGGCCCGGCGGACGGGCCGCCTCGGCTCGGAGCACCCCGGCGGTGAACGCGCAGAGCTGACCGGGCAGCTCCTCCTTGGTGAGCCCTTCCAGCGGACCGGCCATGATGTGCCGGACCGTCACGCCCGGCGCCATCTCGACGACCGGGGGCAGGTCCCCGGAGGTGGCCCGGGTGAAGATCTCCACCTCGACGTTCGCCTCGGCGAGCCGACGAGCGACCTCGAGGATGTAGACGTTCATACCGCCGGCGTCGCCCGTGCCCGGCTGGTGCATCGGCGAGGTGTGCACCGAGAGCGTGGCGATCCGCCGGGGCCGCATCCAGGTCTGTGCCCGTCGTTGACGCCCGACGCCGGTGCGAAGTTCCGCCACGTCCGCTCCCCTGCTCACGGTTGATGCCGTCTCGCCCGACCGGCGCTTGGGTCAACCTGTACGCCGGATGCCATCTTCCCGATCGAACGAGGGAAATGCGCGCGGACGGCCCGCCGGCGTGACGGACCTCATGGTGAGCGCGGACACGTCCGGGCGCATCGCACCCGCCGCCGGAGGTCACAATGTCCGGATGACCTCTGTCGCCATCGTCACCGGAGCGTCGAGCGGGATCGGCGCGGCAACGGCCCGGCGGCTCGCCGCCGAGGGGTTCCACGTGCTGGCCGCGGCCCGGCGTACCGACCGGTTGACCGAGCTGGTCGCCGAGATCGAGGCCGCCGGCGGCCGGGCCACCGCCGTCGCCTGCGACGTCACCTCGGACGAGTCGGTCGCCGCCCTGGCGGAGGCGGCCCAGGCCGCGCCGGGGCCGGTCACCCTGCTGGTGAACAACGCCGGCGGCGCGCGCGGGCTGGATCCGGTCGAGTCCGGCTCGGTCGACGACTGGCAGTGGATGTACGACGTCAACGTGCTCGGCACGCTCCGCGTCACCCAGGCCCTGCTGCCGGCGCTGGAGGCGTCCGGGGCCGGGACCATCGTGGTCGTCTCCTCGACGGCCGGATTCACCGTGTACGAGGGTGGCGGCGGCTACACCGCGGCCAAGCACGCGCAGACGGCGATTGCCGGCACGCTACGGCTGGAGCTCAGCGGCCGACCGGTGCGGGTCATCGAGATCGACCCGGGGATGGTGAAGACCGAGGAGTTCAGCCTGGTCCGGTTCGGCGGCGACGCGGAACGGGCGGCGGCGGTCTACGCCGGAGTCCCCGAGCCGCTGGTGGCCGAGGACGTGGCGGACTGCGTCGCGTGGTGTGCCACCCGCCCGCACCACGTCAATGTGGACCGTTTGGTGGTCCGCCCGCTCGCCCAGGCCGCCCAGCACAAGGTGCACCGGGTCGGCCAGGGGGGATGACGGGGGCGCGGCCGCGCCGCCCGTACGGCGTGATCACCCGGGGCACCACCAATCCGAATCGGTTGCGCCGGGTGGACAACTGGATCGTGGCGACCTGCGGTGACCTGCTCCGTGATGCGGCCGACCCGCTGGTGGTCGACCTCGGCTACGGCGCGACCCCGGTGACCGCCGTGGAGCTGCGCGCTCGGCTGGCCGCCGGCGTACGACCTGACGTTCGGCTGGTCGGTCTGGAGATCGATCCGGAGCGGGTGGCCGCGGCCGAGCCGGCCGCCGACCCACCGGGGCTCACCTTCGCCCGGGGCGGCTTCGAGCTGGCCGGTCTGCGTCCGGTGCTGGTACGCGCGCTGAACGTGCTGCGCCAGTACGACGAGAGCGCGGTGCCCGGGGCGTGGCAGACGATCACCGCGGCGCTCGCGCCGGGCGGGATGCTCGTGGAGGGCACCTGCGATGAACTGGGTCGACTGGGTGGCTGGCTGCTGATCGACGCCGACGGCCCGCGCTCACTGACGCTGGCCGCCCGGCTCGCCACCCTGGAGACTCCCGCCGAGTTGGCCGAGCGGCTGCCGAAGGCGCTGATCCACCGCAACGTGCCGGGTGAGCGGGTGCACGACCTGATCCGGGCGCTGGACGACGCGTGGCGTACGGCTGCCGGCTACGCCCCGTACGGCCCGCGGCAGCGCTGGTTGCACGCCGTCCAGTCGTTGAAGGATGCGGGCTGGCCGCTGCTGGACCGCCCCGCGCGCTGGCGCCTCGGCGAGCTCACCGTTCCGTGGTCCGTCGTCGCCCCGGCCTAGGCAGGTACCGGTTCGGGCCGTCGTGGCCACCGCTCTCCGAGGCGCCGCCAGTGGACCATCGCCTCACGTTGCGATCTTTCGCATCGCCGCGGCGAGCTCTTCGAGATCCAGACCCGCGAGGTGGTCGAGGAAGTGCCTGCGTGTGGCGGCCAGGTTGGTGGGCCAGGCCTGCTCCAGGCGGGCGAGCCCGGCGTCGGTGAGCACCGCGTTCCAGCCGCGGCCGTCCTGTTCGCACCTGATCCGTTGGACGAATCCCTGCGCTTCGAGCTTCTGCACGACGCGACTCATGCCGCTGAGCGACATCTCGCAGGCCGTGGCCAGTTCGCTCATACGCAGTCGCCGGCCTGGCGCTTCGGAGAGGTTCATCAAGGTCAGGTATTCGACGAGGGGAAGCCCCTGCTCGCGGACCAGTTCCGCGTCGATGGCCCGAGGTAGTGCGTGGATCAGGCGGTGAAGGGCACGCACGACGGCCTCTTCGCCCGGATTCAGTGGTTCGACCCGTTCAGGAGGGGCTGCGGGATTGGATGTGACGCTGGACATGCTCCAGTTTACTTGCTTGACGAAGCAATTGCACTTCGTATAGTTGCTTCGCCAAGCAAGGACTCCACCGGGGGTCCGCCAGCGGAGGAGACGAAGATGACCAGGATCGGAATCATCATCGGCAGCACCCGGCCCGGACGAAACGGCGCAGCCGTGGCGCAGTGGGTGTACGAGATCGCCAAGCAACGCACCGACGTCGAGTTCGAACTCGTCGACCTGCTCGACTACAAGCTGCCGCACCTGGACGAGGTCTACCCGCCGTCCATGGGTCAGTACCAGCAGCCGCACACGCTGGAGTGGGCGGACAAGATCGCCTCGTTCGACGGGTTCGTCATCGTCACTCCGGAGTACAACCACTCGACGTCCGGCGCCCTGAAGAACGCGATCGACTTCCTCTACAAGGAGTGGAACAACAAGGCCGTCGGGTTCGTCAGCTACGGCTCAGTGGGTGGCGCCCGGGCGGTGGAGCACCTGCGGCTGATCGCCGGCGAGCTCCAGATGGCCGACGTACGCTCTCAGGTCGCCCTGTCGCTCTTCACCGACTTCGAGAACTTCAGCACCTTCAGGCCCAACGTTTTCCAGCGGGACGCGCTGAACACGACCCTCGACCAGGTCGTGGCGTGGAGTGAGGCCCTCGCGCCGCTGGGCGGCAAGTGATCACACTGCCGCCCGACAGCGATCTTCTGCCAGGCCGCCAGGACCCTGGACCAGCCCAGGGTCCTGGCGGCGCGTTCGTCACCGACCGTCACGATCGCTCCGCCGCGCAGGTGATGGTCAGATCGTGCAGGTGATGGTCAGATCGTGCAGTTGATCAGGACCGGCTCGGGGTGCAGGGTGACGCCGAAGCGGGTGTGTACGCCGTCGCGGATCTGCCGGGCGAGGGCGACCAGGTCGGCGGTGGCGGCCCGGCCGCTGCGGTTGGTCAGCGCCAGCGTGTGCTTGCTGGAGATGGCGACCCCGCCCGGCCCCGGGTGGCTCTTGCCGAATCCGGCCTTGTCGATAAGCCAGGCCGCGCTCAGCTTGACCATGTCGCCGGGGCAGGGCCAGGAGGGCGCCTCGCCCAGGTCCGCGGCGCGCTCACGGAACAGCTCGTACGCCGCCCGGTCCAGCACCGGGTTCGTGAAGAACGAGCCCACCGAGCGGGTGTCGGGGTCCGCGGCGTCCAGCACCATGCCCTTGCCGGCGCGCAGGCGCAGCACCGTCGCCCGGGCGTCGGCCAGCGGCACCTGGTCCCCCACCTCGACGCCGAGCGCGCGCGCCAACTCGGCGTAGCGCACCGGACCCGAGAGCGGCGAGCGGGCGAGCCGGAAGTCGACCGAGAGCACCAGCCAGCGGTCGCTGTACTTGAAGATGCTGCCCCGGTACGCGAAACCGCAATCGGCGGCGTCGATCCGGCCGACGGTGCCGTCCGTCCGGTCGTAGACCTCGACGCCTGTGATCGTCTCCGCGACCTCCTGGCCGTACGCGCCGACGTTCTGGATAGGTGTGGCGCCGGTGGACCCGGGCACGCCGGAGAGGCACTCCAGGCCGGACCAGCCGTTCGCCACGGTGGCGGCGACCAGTTCGTCCCACGGCTCGCCGGCCTCGACCCGTACGGTCACGGTGTCGGTGTCCTCGGCGACCACCCGCAGCCCACGCGATCGGACGAGCACCACCGTGCCGGGGAAGCCCGCGTCGCCGATGACGACGTTGCTGCCACCCGCGAGGATCAGCACCGGCTCGTCCCGGATGCCGGCCTCGCGTACGGCTCGTACTATCTCCTCGGCGCTGTTGCCCGGCACGATCCGGCCGGCCGGCCCGCCCATGCGCAGGGTGGTGTAGCCGGCCAGGGCATTCATGTCGGTCGCGTCGACTCCGGTCGTCGGCTGGGCGTAGACGTCTGACACACCCTTCACCCTAGGCTGAGGGGTAGCCGCGGCACTCACTGGTAGCCGGGTCACCCCCGGGAGGATGGCGATGAGCAGACTGCATGGCACGAAGGATTTCTGGATCGGCGCTCTCCGGATGGAGGGACCGGCCTTCGCCGCGGCGGTGGCCGAGGCGCCGCCGGAGACACCCGTGCTCTCCTGCCCCGGCTGGACCGTCGCCGACCTGACGCTGCACGTCGGCGCCTTCTACCACTGGGTCTCCTCGTTCGCCGGCTCCGGGGTCACCAGCGCTCCGGCGGAGCGCCCGGCGCAGGGCGCGCCGGACCCGGGCGTCACCGCGCTGGAGTATTGGCGGCAGGGGTACGACAAGCTGGTGGCCGTTCTCGAAGGGCTGGACCCGGAGGCCCCGGCGTGGAACTGGGCGCCGCAGCCGAAGCGGGCCGGTTTCTGGCCGCGCCGGGCGGCGCACGAGACCGCGGTGCACCGTTGGGACGCCCAGCTCGCCATCGCCGCCGGTGAGCCGGTCGAGGCGAAGCTCGCGGCCGACGGGGTGAGCGAGGTGCTGGACACCTGGCTACCGGCGGGCAAGCGGCGTACCCCTGGACAGTGGCACGGCGTGGTTCAGCTGGTCGCGGCCGACGCCGCACAGCAGTGGTACCTGCGGCTGCGCGGTGAAGGTGTGGCACTGCTGGACACCGACACCATCCTCGACCACGACGATCACCGTGCGCGGGCGCTGGTCAGCGGCACCGCCAGCGATCTGCTGCTCGCCCTCTGGGGCCGGGTCAGCTTCGACACCCTGGACGTGACAGGCGACCGTGGCCTGCTGGAGGGCCTGCGGGTCAGCTGACCTCCGGCCGCACGGTTAATGAGTCGAGGGTCAGGCGGCTCGCCGGTAGCCTGCCCGGGTGACCGGACCCCTACGCCTGATCCCCGGCTCTGGCCTCTCCGACGTCGCCGAGCACGCCTACGCGGCCGCCGTCGAACCACCGGCCCGGCTGATCTTCACCGCGGCGGTGCGTCACCATGGCTGACTTCCAGATCCGCCACGCCACTGCCGATGACGCGCCGGCCGTGGTGGCGCTACGTGCCCTCGTCCACCCGTACCTGGTACGCGGGGAGGCGTCGACCCGGAAGATGCTCTCCGAGCCCCCGGCGGGCGAGGACTGGACGGCCTTCGTCGCCGAGGTCGACGACCAGGTGGTCGGCTGGGTGTCGGCGTTCCGGAACATCCGGACGTCCGAGCCCGACTTCGGTGAGCTGTCCCTGCTGCACACGCATCCCGAGCAACGCCGTCGAGGCATCGGCACCGCCCTGCTGGACGCGGCGCTGGGTCACCTCCGCCCGCTCGGCGTACGCCAGGTCCGCACCTGGGCGCAGCCGGAGGCCCTTCCCTTCGCCCGCCGGCACGGCTTCACGCCGAGTCGCGAGCTGCGCTACTCGGCGCTCGAGCTGCGTCCGGCACCGGCGATGCCGGTGGCGCCACCGGGCGTGCGGTGGCGGGCGCTGGCCGACCTGGACCCGAGGCTCGTGTACGCGGCCGAGGTCGCTGCGGCCGCGGACGAGCCGGGCGACGTGTCCTCCGACGCGTTCACCTACGAGTACTGGCTCTGGGACGTGTGGGAGAACCTCGGCCTGGACAAGGCGGCGAGCACGGCCGCCGAGTCTGACGGCGAGGTGGTGGCGTTGAGCCTGGTCAAGCGGGACGGAGACCGGATGTGGTCGGACTACACCGCGACCGTGCCGAGCCACCGTGGGCGCGGGCTGGCCCGGCTGACCAAGCAGGCGGCCCTGCATCGGGCCGCGGCCGGTGGGGTACGGGTCGCGTACACCTCGAACGACGAGGCGAACGCGCCGATGCTGGCGGTCAACGCCCGGCTCGGCTACCGGCCGGTGGCCGCCCAGTGGTCCTGCCTGCGCGAGTTGACCTGAGGCCGGCGAACAGGTCGTCCTCGGGCAGGCTCACCCGGATCCGCGCCTCGGCCAGTTCGTAGTCCTCGGTCGGCCAGACGCGCCGCTCGACGTCACGTGAATGCGCGAAGAAGGGATGGGCCGGGTCGGTCTGAGTGGCGTGCGCGAGCAGTGCCTGATCGCGGGTGGCGAACTGGTCGGCGCACCGGACCCGGGTGGTCACCCGGGGCTCCGGCAGCTCGTCGGGCAGTTCCCGCAGCACCTCGTCCATCGCGGAGGGCAGACCCGCGGCCCGGGTCGCGTCGTGCAGCGCCTGGAACCAGGCCCGGCTGAAGGACACCAGGTAGTAGAGCTTCGCCACGGCCCAGGCCGGGCCCGCTCCGGGGTGGGTGGTCGGGTCGGCCGCCGCGTCGAAGGCGTACCGCGCGATCCGGTGGGCCATCACGTGGTCGGGATGCGGATATCCGCCGGTCGGGTCGTACGTCACCATGACCTGTGGCCGGAACTCGCGGATCTCCGCGACCAGCGGAGCCGCCGCGTCGGCGACCGGCAGCCGGGCGAACGCGTCGACCGGTAGGTCGGCGCCGTCGGCGGGCAACCCGGAGTCGACGAAACCGAGGAACCGCTGCCGTACGCCGAGCAGCGCCGCCGCCCGGGCCATCTCCTCCCGGCGGACCCGACCCAGGTCGGCGCGTACCTCCGGCCGGTCCATCGCGGGGTTGAGCACGTCGCCGCGTTCGCCGCCGGTGCAGGTCACCACCAGTACGTCGACCCCCTCCGCCGCGTACCGGGCGAGGGTCGCGGCGCCCTTGCTGGACTCGTCGTCGGGGTGGGCGTGCACGGCCATCAGTCGCAGGGATTCCGCCATGTCACTTCACCCCCGAGGCGAGCAGGTCGAAGGCGCGCGACCCGGCCTGGGCGAGGGCCTCGGCCAGGTGTCCCTCGTCGTGCCCGCCGCGAACCAACCGGAACGCCTCGTGGAAGAGCACCCGGTACGCCCCGGCGAGCTGCGCGGCGAGCAGCCGTGCCGTCAGGTCGTCCCCGGCCGTCGCCGGCTCGCCGGCGAGCTGCGCGGCGAGCGCCCGTTCGCGCAGTTCGAACAGTTCGCGCAGGCGAGCGGTGAGCGCTGGGCTCTCCTCCACCAGCTGGACGAAGGGTGCGCCGGCGAAGCCGACCACCGCCTCACGCCGCGCCACCGCGTCCTGGTAACGCCGGCGGAGCGCGTCCGGCACCGGTTCCCCGGTGGGCCGGTCGGCGGCGGTACGGGCCAGCAGCGCGACGAACTCGTCGGCGATGTCGAGGACCAGGTCCTCCTTGCGGGGGAAGTAGTTCGTCACCGTCATCTTCGCCACGCCGGACGCCGCCGCGATCTCCGCGATGGTCACCCGGTCGTAGCCGCGCTCCAGGAACAGCCGGGTCGCCACGTCCGAGATGGACTGCCGGGTCTGCTGCTTCTTGCGTTCGCGAAGGCTGCCGTCGGTACTCACGCCGGAAGCATACATGGCACGGACCTAAAAATAGGATTGCCCTAACAATAGGCCGGACCTAGCGTGGGTGACCGACCGAGAGGAGGACAGCAATGAACCTGCGCATCACCTGGTGACGCACGCCCCTCGGCCCGCCCGTGCCGCCCTGGCGCGGCGCGGGCCGGGGCTCAGCCCGACGCGGCGACCCGCTCGGCGGTCGCGTACGTGCCCGCATCGAAGAGAACCAGCCGGGCCTCGGTGACCCGCGCCGGAGTGGCCCCGCGCAGCACGGTCAACGCCTGCCGGACCGCGTCCTCGACGGGCCAGCCGTAGACGCCCGCGGAGATCAGCGGGTACGCGACGGTGGCCGCGCCCAGTTCGTCGGCGACAGCGAGGCTGTTGGTGTAGCAGTCACGCAGCAGCGACGAGCGGTCCTCGCTCGCCGACCAGACCGGGCCCACGGTGTGGATCACCCAGCGGGCCGGCAACCGCCCGGCCGTGGTGGCAACCGCCCGGCCGGTGGGTAGCCCCCGGCCATAGCGGGACGCGCGCAGCGCCCGGCACTCCGCCAGGATCTCCGGTCCGCCCTTGCGGTGGATGGCGCCGTCGACGCCACCGCCGCCGAGCAGCGACGAGTTGGCGGCGTTGACGATCGCGTCGACCTGCTGGGCGGTGATGTCTCCCTGGACCAGGGTGAGCCGCACTTCATCCCCTCTCTGTGGACTGCCCGAGCGAGCGCCGGGCCAGCAGCGTGGCACCGGCCACGGCGGCCGGCATGACGAGCACCGCGCCGAGTGGGATCAGGAAGCAGAGGAAGACCGCCACCCCGAAACCGAGCGCGGTGGGCCGGTCCGCCTTCAGCAGCGCCCGGCGCTCGGGCAGCCGCATGCCGCGCCGGTAGAAGGCCGCGCCGACCAGCTCGACGGCGAGGAGCCAACCACCGACCGCGGCCCCGACGACCGGGACCACGGTCTGACCGACCAGCGGAATGAAGCCGGCGACGAACAGCGGGACGCCGACGACGGCGGAGAACGCCATCAGGCGTACGGAGTCGGCGAGGCTGCGGCGCAGCGACGACCAGAAGGACACCTCCACCGCGCCCGGCGTGCCGCCGAGCCCGGCCTCCACCCGCTCGGAGATCGCCTCGTAGAAGGGGTCGCCGATGACGAGGGTGACCGCCGTGAAGGTGACCACGCCGAGCAGGCCACCGAGCCCGAGGATCGCCGCCCCGGCAACCACCCGCAACACGTTGCGCCAGGCTGACGACCAGTCGTCGGCGAACGGGGTGACCAGCGCGGCGAGGTCGTCGACGAACCAGACGAGGGCGGCGAACGCGGCGAGGTAGAGCACGCCGGAGATCAGCGCCGGCACGATGCCGAGAAGCATCAGCTTCGGGCTGCGTACGTAGAGGCCGACACCTCGCAGCAGCAGCCCCGCCCCGGAGAAGAAGCGGCTGGCGGCCCCGGTCACCGGGCGGGCGATGCTGATCACGTCCACGAACGCAGAGCCTAATCGGCCACCGGCACATCAACCGGTTGGTGGACCGGGAAGGTCATCCTCCGCCGCTCCTGATCGTCCCCGGCCGGTCGATGCCCCGCCGGGCCCACGCCACGACCCTGGGAGGTGCGAGAACACGGAGAAGGGCGGTGCGATGCCGGTCATCGAGGTGACCAACCTGCACAAGCGGTACGGCGATCTGGTGGCGGTGCGGGACGTGTCGTTCACGGTCGAGGCCGGAGAGATCTTCGGCGTGCTCGGACCGAACGGCGCCGGCAAGACCACCACGGTGGAGTGCGTGGCCGGGCTGCGCACCCCGGACGGGGGCGGGGTGTCGGTCCTCGGGCTCGACCCCCGTCGGGACGGGGCCCGCCTCCGCCAACGACTCGGAGTGCAGCTCCAGGAGAGTCAGTTGCCGGACCGGCTGCGGGTGGCCGAGGCGCTGGAACTCTACGCCTCGTTCTACCGGAACCCGGCCGACCCGGCCCGGCTGATCGACGACCTGGGGCTCGGCGGCAAGCGGAACACGCCGTACAAGAAGCTGTCCGGCGGCCAGAAGCAGCGACTCTCCGTCGCGCTGGCACTCGTCGGCAACCCGGAGATCGCCGTCCTCGACGAGCTGACCACCGGGCTCGATCCGCAGGCCCGACGGGACACGTGGGGGCTCATCGAACGCGTCCGGGAGCGCGGCGTGACGATCGTGCTGGTCACCCACTTCATGGAGGAGGCCGAGCGGCTCTGCGACCGGGTGGCCGTCATCGACGGCGGCCGCGTCGTCGCGTTGGACAGCCCAGGCGGCCTCGTGTCGCGCGTCGTACCCGAGCAGCGGATCCGGTTCCGGCCGTCGAGCCCGGTGGAGGATCACGTCTTCACCGACCTGCCGGAGGTGAGCTCGGTGACCCGCAGCGGCGGCCAGCTGGTGGTGACCGGCACCGGCGACCTGCTGCACGCGGTCACGGCTGTCCTGGCCCGCAACCAGATCGTCGCCGCCGACCTGCGGCTCGAACAGTCCACCCTCGACGACGCCTTCGTCGAGCTGACCGGGCAGCGGCCCGCCGACTGAGGGAGAACCGACATGCACGCCTTCGGACAGATCCTCAAGATCGAAACGAGACTCTACCTACGGGACTTCGCCTCGCCGCTGATCACCATCGCGTTGCCGCTCGCGCTGCTGGTGGTGTTCGGGTTGATCCCGGCCGGGCGCGAGCGGAATCCGCAGTTCGGCGACCGGGCCTTCATCGAGTACTTCGCTCCCTCGCTGCTGGTGATCACGCTCGCCATGGCGGCGGTGAACATCCTGCCCGTCGTGCTGGCCACCTACCGGGAACGCGGCGTGCTGCGTCGACTGGCCACCACGCCGGCCAGTCCGGCCGCGCTGCTCGCCGCCCAGCTGGTCATCTCGCTCGCCACCATCCTGGTCGGCGCCGTGCTGCTCATCGGCGTCGGCTGGCTCGCCTTCGACGTGCCGCTGCCCCGGCACCCGCTGGGCTTCACGTTGGCCCTCGTCCTCGGCACGGCGGCCCTGCTCGCGCTGGGGCTGCTGGTGGCGGCGGTCGCCCGCACGGCAAAGGCGGCGCAGGGCATGGCCGTGCCGGTGTTCATGGTGACCATGTTCTTCGGCGGGGTCTATCTGCCTCGGTTCCTGCTGCCGGACTTCCTGGTCCGGATCGGTGACTACACCCCACCCGGCGTGCAGGCGCTCCTCGACGCCTGGACCGCCGATGCACCACAACCGCTGCACCTCGCGATAATGACGGTGATCGCCGTGATCGCAGGCGCCACCGCGGCGAAGCTGTTCCGCTGGGAGTGAGCGAGGGCCCGATGACCAGCACCGCCGAGCAGGTCGACCGGCTGTCGGCCTGGGAGGCCCGGGAGGCGCGCCTACACCGGGTACTCCCGTACGTCGGGCTGGCCGTCGGGGCGCTGCTCACCACGGCCGCGCCGGCACCGCTGGGCCTCCCACTCGCCCCGCACCTGCTCGTCGCCGCGATCGCCGCGTGCTGGATCGCCTGGTTCGTCAACCTGCACCCCGGTTGGGCAGCCCGCCGCACGCTGATGTTCGTCTACTACGTCGGGCTGCTCGTACTCAGCGCCGTGCTGGTGCTGATCAGTCCCTGGTACGGCTTCTTCAGCTGGGCCGGCTTCCTGCACTCGTTGTTGCTGCCCGGCATATGGCGGTTCGTCGGGGTGGCCCTCTCGGCTGTCCTGGCGGCCACCGCGCAGGGCGGCGGCATGCCGGCCTCCCTGTCGCACTTGCTGCTCTGGTGCGTGCTGGTGCTGTTCAACCTGGGCGCGGCCGGTGCGATGGTCTGGTTCAGCAGCATCGCCGAGCGGCAGCACGCCAACCGCAAGCGCCTCGTCGACGAGCTGGCCGAGACGAACCGCCGGTTGGCCGAGACGATGCGGGAGAACGAGGGCCTGCACGCCCAACTACTCACCCAGGCCCGCGAGGCCGGGGTCACCGACGAGCGGCAGCGGATGGCCCGGGAGATCCACGACACGCTGGCACAGGGCCTCACCGGCATCATCACCCAGCTGGAGGCGGCCGGGCAGGCCCGCGACCGGCGGACCGACTGGCAGCGGCACGTCGACACCGCGATCGGCCTGGCCCGAGAGAGCCTCAGCGAGGCGCGGCGTTCGGTGCAGGCGGTGCGCCCCGAGGCGCTGGAGTCCGCCCGGCTGCCCGACGCGCTCGGCGAGCTGACCCGGCGGTGGTCGGCGATCAACGAGGTGCGCACCGAGGTGAGCATCACCGGCCACGCCCAGCCGCTGCATCCCGAGGTCGAGGTGACGCTGCTGCGCGCCGCGCAGGAGGCACTGGCGAACGTGGCCCGGCACGCGGCCGCGACCCGGGTCGGGCTGACCCTGTCGTACATGGCGGACGTGGTCACCCTGGACGTCCGGGACGACGGGATCGGCTTCGACCCGGACGCCCGACCCGCGCCTCGGCAGCCGGACGGCGGGTACGGCCTCACCGCGATGCGACAGCGGGTGACCGGGGTCGGCGGCGAGCTGACAGTCGAGTCCGAGCCGGGCGGCGGTACCGCCGTCTCGGCGTCCGTGCCCGCGCTTCCCGGAGGTGCCGGTTGACCGTCCCGGTACGACTGCTCATCGTCGACGACCACCCGGTGGTGCGGGACGGGCTGCGCGGCATGTTCACCGGCGACCCGGGCTTCGAGGTGGTCGGCGAGGCCGGTGACGGCGCGGAGGCGCTCGCGCTGGCCGCCAACCTGACTCCGGACGTGGTGCTGATGGACCTGCGGATGCCCGGCATGGACGGGGTGACGGCGATCGGTCGGCTTGCCCGCTCCGGCAGCGCCGCCAAGGTCCTCGTGCTGACCACCTACGACACCGACGCCGACGTGCTGCCCGCGGTCGAGGCCGGCGCGACCGGCTACCTGCTCAAGGACGCACCCCGGGAAGAACTGGTCCGTGCGGTACGCGCGGCCGCCCGGGGCGAATCCGTGCTCTCACCCGCCGTGGCGGGTCGGCTGATGGGACGGCTACGGGCCCCGGCCGAGGAGCCGCTCAGCCAGCGCGAGCTGGAGGTGCTCACCCTGGTGGCCCGTGGCTCGTCCAATCGGGAGGCCGCGGCCCAGCTGTTCATCAGCGAGGCGACGGTCAAGACCCATCTGCTGCACGTCTACGCCAAGCTCGGCGTCAACGACCGGGCCGCCGCGGTGGCGGCCGCGTACGACCGGGGCCTGCTCACCCCCGGCGGTCGGTGAGGCCACCGGGGCAGGATGGACGGGTGCGCGCGTCCCGGTTGATCTCCCTGGTACTGCTGCTACAGGCACGGGAGACGATGACGGCGGCCGAGCTGGCCAGGGAACTGGAGGTCTCCGAGCGGACCGTCTACCGGGACGTGCTGGCGCTCTCGGCCGCCGGGGTGCCGGTCTACGCCGACCGGGGCCGGGCCGGCGGCTACCGCCTGCTCGGCGGCTACCGGACCCGGCTTACCGGGCTGACCCGGGGCGAGGCGGAGGCGCTCTTCCTCGCCGGGCTGCCCGGGCCGGCCGGCGACATGGGGCTCGCCGACGCGGTCGCGTCCGCCGAGCTGAAGCTGCTCGCCGCGCTCCCGGCGAGCCTGCGCGACGCACCCGCCCGCACCGGGCAGCGATTCCACCTGGACGTGCCGGGCTGGTTCCGGGAGGCCGGCCCACCGCCGTGGCTCACCGAGCTGGCGGGAGCCGTCTGGCAGGACCGCACGGTCCGGCTGCGCTACCGGCGCGGCGACCGGGAGGTCGTCCGGCAGCTGGCCCCGTACGGCCTGGTGCTCAAGAGCGGCACCTGGTATCTGGTCGGCCGGGCCGGCGACGACCACCGGACGTACCGGGTCGATCGGGTCACCGACGTCGAGGTCGACACCGGGACGTTCGACCGGGACGAGAGCTTCGACCTGGCCGCGTACTGGCGGGAGCAGGCCGAGGCGTTCCTGCGGAGCATGCTCCGGGCCGAGGTAACCGTGCGGTTGAGCGCCGCCGGCCTGCGCGCGCTCCGGCACCTCGTCGACGCTCCCTTCGTGTACGACGAGGCCGTCGCCGCCGCCGACGGCCCCGACGGGCAGGGCCGGGTGGTGCTGCGGCTGCCCGTCGAGTCCGTCGAGGTGGCGTACGCCCAACTGCTCGCACTCGGCCCGGAGGTGGAGGTGCTCGACCCGCCGGAGCTGCGCACCCGGATGGCCGGGGCCGCCGAGCAGATGAGCCGGCTCTACACCGATCCGGACCCGGCCCCGCCGAGCGCGGACGGTCGGCGGTAGCCGGGGCGTCGCCGGTCGGCGTTAGCCGGGGACGTCGCCGTTCAGCCGGTCAGCGGTAGCCGGTGACGTCGGCGGGCCTGCCGGCGTCGACCACCTCACTGATGTAGCGGAAGGCGTCCGGCCGGCTGCCGTCGACGTCGGTGAAGCCGTACACCTGGGACAGCTCGCCGGCGGAGAGGGACCGGCCGCTCCAGCGGACCCTGTCCTCGTCAGCGGCCAGGGCGGCCACCGCGCGACCGACGAACGCCGGCGTCTCCGAGATGAGGAAGTGCGGATCCTTGGCCGCCCCGTCGCGCCAGTTCTCCTCGGTGACCCCGAAGTGCTCAAGCATGGACTCCGAACGGATCCAGCCGGGCGTGAGCGCGACAGCGGTGCCGCCGTGGGGCTTCAACTCGTGGGACCAGACGAAGGCGAGCCGGTTCACCGAGACCTTCGCCAGGTCGTAGAAGACCGAGAGCCGGTAGTTCTCGTCGTTGTACGCCTTCGTCCCGTCGCCGATCTCGACCACCAGCCCGCCGGGCCGGCGGATCAACAGTGGCAGCACGAAGTGGCTGGTGATGATGTGGGTGTCGACGGCGAGCCGCAGCGTACGCAGACCGGTCTCCAGCGGCTGCTTCCAGACCGGCTCGTGCCAGGTGACGAATGGGTCACCGCCCCAGATGTCGTTGACCAGCACGTCGAGGCGGCCCTGCTCGGCGTCGATCCGGGCGGCCAGGTCCCGCACCTGCTCGGGGACCAGATGGTCGACCACCACGGCGATGCCCTCGCCGCCGGCGGCGGTGACCAGTTCGGCGGTCTCCTCGATCGTCTCCGGGCGGTCCATCTCCGATCGGCCGGCCCTGCTGCTGCGACCGGTGGCGTAGACGGTGGCCCCGGCCGCGCCGAGCTGGACGGCGATCTGCCGGCCTGCTCCGCGGGTCGCCCCGGCCACGAGAGCGACCTTTCCTGTCAGCGGTTTCGTCATACGGCGAGACTGTCACCGATACCTGACAGCAAAAGTCCGGTTTTCCGATCGGCTGCCGTCCGTCATGATCCCCGCATGCACCTGCTGCTCTCCGGCATCGTCGGCTCGGTCGCGTACGGGCTGGCCGGGCCGGGCTCGGACACCGACCGGATCGGGATCTTCGCCGCGCCCACTGTCGCCTTCCACGGCCTGCACCCGCCGCGCGATTCGGTGGTCACCACCGATCCCGACGTGACGCTGCACGAGGCCCGGAAGTGGTGCCGCCTCGCCCTGAGCGCCAACCCGACCGCCACCGAGCTGGCCTGGCTGCCCGAGGAGTGCTACGAGACGCGTACCGGGTTCGGCGAGCGGCTCGTCTCCATCCGGTCGGCGTTCCTCAGCGCGCCCCGGGTCCGCGACGCCTACCTCGGGTACGCGTCCCAGCAGTTCCGGAAGTTGGAGGCACGCGGCGACGGCACGTCCTCCGCCGAGGTGCGCCGCAGGACCGCCAAGCACGCCCGCCACCTGGCCCGGCTGGTGCACCAGGGGCGGAAGCTCTACGCGAGCGGCGTGCTGGAGATCCGGCTCGAGGACCCGCAGTGGTTCCGGACGTTCGGTGAACGGGTCGCCGGTGGCGAGCTGGACGCGGCCCGGGCGCTGCTCGCCGAGGCCGAGCAGGACTTCGCCCGCGTCCGCACCCCGCTGCCGGACCGTCCCGACGAGGCGACCGTGGAGCGTTGGCTGCTCGACGTCCGCGCCGCCCACCTGCCGCGCTGACGCCACGGCGTGCCGGGTCACTGCACGTCGAACTCGTTGCCCTCGGGGTCGGCCATGGTGGTGTGCCGGCTGCCGTACTCGTCGACCTCGCGCAGCACTGTCGCACCGAGCGCGGTCAGCCGTTTCACCGTCACCTCACGGTCGGCCGGGCCGGCGTGCAGGTCGATGTGCAGCCGGTTCTTCGTCTGCTTGGGCTCCGGCACGGCCTGGAACAACAGCCGGCGGCCGAGCCCGGTGCCGCTGGCCGGGTCGACCGGGTCGTCCGGGTGGCGCACGGCGGCGAGCTGACGAAAGGCACGCCGTCCGTCGATCTCGACGTACGTCTCGGGGCCTATCGCACCGGTCTCGACCAACCGGTCGACGAGGACGCTGTTGTCCTCCAGTTCGTAGTCGAGCGCCGCCGCCCAGAACCGGGCCAGCGCGATCGGGTCCGCGCAGTCGATGACGAGCTTCCAGTTCAGGGCCATCGCGTCCGCACCTCCGCTCGGCGACCCGCCCAGCGCGGATCGTCCACGTAACCCTTTATAGTGGTTACGTGACGGACGACACAAGCGGACTCACCCTCGTCTCCTGGAACGGCACCCGCTACCGCTTCGACCCGGGTGCGCTCTGCCTGGAGTTCCTCACGACCGGCGGGCCCGGCCCGGTGGGCCGCCGCTACGAGGCCCTGCACCTCCCCGGCGACCTGGCCGGCTGGCTCGCGCTGTCCCGGCTTCGCCTCGACCCCGACCGGCTGGAGATCGACCCCGAGGAGCTGAGCACGGCCCGCCGGCTACGGGACGCGCTGTGGCGCCTGGTGTGCGCGCGTACCGGCGGCGGGCCACCGACCGACGACCCCGCCGACTTCGCCGCCACCCCCGCCGACCTGGCCACGCTCAACCAGGTCGCGGCCGGGGCGCCCCTCGCCCCCGAACTGACCGCCGGAGGGTCCCGGCAGTGGTCGCTCCCGGCGCGGGGCGGGCAGGCCCTCGCCACCATCGCCCGGGACGCGATCGACCTCTTCACCGGCCCGCACGCCGGGCGGATCCGCGAGTGCGGCGCCCACAACTGCTACCTCGTCTTCGTGGACACCTCGCGCCCCGGCCAGCGTCGCTGGTGCTCGATGGAACGCTGCGGCAACCGCCACAAGGTCAGGTCACTGCGCGCCCGCCGCGCCGCCGACTGAACGCCCGAAGGACCAGGTCAGTCGACGAGCCGGATGCGTACGCGCCGGTTCGCCCGGCCCTTGCTCTCCACCTTGACCACTTGCACCTTCCCGATGTGCCCGGTGGAGGCGACGTGGGTGCCGCCGTCGGCCTGCACGTCCAACCCGACGATGTCCACGATCCGCACCTCCTGCTCGTCCGGCGGAATGAGGTTGGACTGGGTACGGATGATGTCCGGCAGCGCCAGCGCCTCCACCCGGGGCAGCACCCGGACGACCACCGACCGGTCGGCGGCCACCTCGGCGTTGACCAGTTCCTCGATCCGCGCCTTGAAGTCCGCCGGCACCTCGGGAAGGTTGAAGTCCATCCGGGCCTCGCCGGGTTCCATGTTGCCGCCGGTGACCAGCGCGCCGAAGTCTCGGAACACCACACCGCAGAGCACGTGCAGGCCGGAGTGGGTGCGCATCAGCCGGGTACGCCGCTCGTCCTCCACCGCGCCGGTGACCGTGCTGCCCACCGGCGGCAGCGGATCACCCTCGGCGGGGATCAGCCAGAGGTCGTCGCCCTTGCGGGTCCCGACGATCCGGGTCTGTACGCCCTGCCAGAGCAGCACTCCGTGGTCGGGCGGCTGACCACCTCCGCCGGGGTAGAAGGCCGAGCGGTCGAGCACGATGCCCTGCTCCGGGTCGGCGTGCAGCACCGTGCACTCCCACTCGCGCAGGGTCGGGTCGGCGAGGTCCAGCCGGTGCGTCCGGCCGTGATGTGTGACACCCATGCCAGGGCAGGTTACCCGTTGAGAAAGCCGGAGATCCGCTCACGCAGATCGGCGCGTTCGGTCCAGAGAATGTTCGGCCGGTCGTACACGTGCAGGGTGGCCTGCGGGAGCGCGGCCGCGAGCTGCTCGGCGACCTCCACCGGGTGCAGGTCGTCGCCTGCGCAGGCGATCACCAACGCGGGCGCGGCGACCGCCGACAGGACCGCAGCGTCAGGCAGGGCGACCTGCTCCGGGAGGCTCGCCAGCCCGGGAGCGAGCCCGTCGCGGAGCAGCTGGTCCAGCCGCTGACGCAGGTACGCCCACCCGGCAGGCGTGTTACGGATCGCGGCCGGCAGCTCGACGCTGACCGCCTCCGCGACCGCCGAGGCGTCCCCGCTCTCGACCGCGTCGAGCAACGCGGTGAGCCGCTGCCGGGCCACCTCGCCGCGCGGACGGTCGAGCACGGCGGGCAGGAAGAACACCAGCCGCTCGAAGCGCTCCGGGCTCTGCGAGAGCAACCGGCAGAGCGCGCCGGCGCCGAGGCTGGCACCGAAGGCGCGGGTGGCGCCACTGAGATCGGCGATCGCCCGGACGTCCCGGGCCAGGTCGGCGTAACTCCACGTCCCGGGCGGCGCGTCCGAACGGCCGTGCCCGCGGAACTGGAAGAAGACCTTGCGGCCGGTGACTCCGCTGCCGAACGGCCTGGTGGTGGCGATGCCGTTGCCCAGCCCGTGCGCGAACACGGTGACCGGATCACCGGCGCCGGTGACCAGCCGCTCCAGCCGTACGCCGTGCGGCGTGGCGACCAGTTCGGTGTCCGGTTCGGGCAGGGCGGGACGGCCGGTCCGCGGAGCACCGGGACCGGGGCCCCACGTGCGCGGGCCGCCGTCCGGTGGCGGGGGCCAGCGGAAACCTCTCACCAAGACCCTCTGCCGTCGCTGATGTCACGCAGCCCGCCCCGTACGTCGAGCAGGTAGATGAGCGCGGCCGCGATGCCGATCAGTCCGAAGAGGCTGATCGGACCGAAGCCGAGCAGGGTGAGCACCAGACAGACCGCCAGGATCGCGATCCAGCCGCCCTTGGGCAGCGTGCCGATGGCGTTGAAGGCGTCGGACCGCTGGGTGATGGCGTGCACCAGGGCGACGCCTTGAATGATCAGCGCGAAGACGAGCAGAACGAGCTCGATCACGGTGCGGACTTCGAAGGCGAAGATCGGCGCGGCGTAGGCCATGACGGCAAGCTTATGTCGGCGACCCCGGATACGTCCGACAAGGACGCCTCCGGGGTCGCCGGCGCAGTGGATTACTCGGCGGCCGGGCGGGTCCGCTTGGTGGCCCGGGGCAGCTTCGCCGACGGCGTCTCGGCCGGCTTCGCCGCCTTGGTGGCCCGGGGCTTCCTGACCGGAGCGCCCTTGGCCTCGGTCTCGACGGCGGCCGGCTCACCCTCGACGATCTTCGCCACGTCGGCCGGGCTGGGCACCTCGGCCGGGGCGGTGACCTCGGTGGAGTTCGCCTCGGCGGGCCTTGCGGCGACCCGGGCCGGCTCGGTGTCGGACTCGGTCGCCTCGATGTCGGCGTTGACCGTCTCGGCGGCCTCCAGCACGCCGGCGCCTACCACGCGCTCACCTCGGGCGACCAGCGCGCCGTACGCGGCGAGCGCCCGCTCCTGCGCGACCTGCGCGCCGGCCAGGACGGCTGCCGCGTTGCGGGTGGCCGCCGCACGCAGCTTGTCCGGGTCGACCGCCGCACGCAGCTTCTCCAGGTCGGCCACCGCACGCAGCTTCTCCAGGTCGGCCACCTCACGCAGCCGGTTCAGGTCGAGGTCGCCCGCGGCGGCCTTCTCCCGGAGGGCGCTGGCGGTACGCAGCGTCTCGTTGGCTTTCTCGCGCAGCTCGAACCCGGTGACGACGGCCTTGCCGCCGAGATCGGCGACGACCCGGGTGCCGAGGTCGCTCACCACGGTGGGCAGCTTGCGCAGGTGCTGGAGCGCCAGCTCGCCCGCACCGGCGGCGGCGTAGATCGGGGCCGGAATGCGGTTGGTCTTCGGCTCTGTCATGACGTCTCCTCCTCGGCCGACTCCGCGGCCTTCTTCTCGGGGATGCTCGGCGGGGCGGGTGCGGGACCGGCCTCGGTGACCGTGACCGACTCGAGGACAGCCTCGGTAGGGGTGCCCTCCGATGTGGTGGGTCCGGTGGCGGCGGGGTTGACCAGTGCCGCCGACTCCGTCGGGGTGGCCGGCTGCCCCGCGGCGGGGGGTGGCTCGTTGGCCGCGGCGGCGGTCGCCTCGGCGAGGCGGACGTTCTCCCGGCGGAAGGTTTCGTAGATCTGGCTGAGGGACTGCTTCTGAGCCATCGTCAGGTCGGGGTCCACGGCGATGGCGGCGAGCACACCGTGCCCCTCCTTGTCGTCCAACAGCCCGGCCCGCAGGTACATCGCCGGGGTCGAGACCCGCAGGGCGCTGGCGAGCTGCTGCAGCACCTCGGCACTCGGCTTGCGCAGGCCGCGTTCGATCTGGCTGAGGTACGGGTTGCTGACTCCCGCCTGCTCGGCGAGCTGACGCAGCGAGATCTTCGCGTTGCGCCGCAGGTCGCGAATGAACCCGCCGATGTCGGGAAGGTCCTTGCCGGTGGCCATGACCCGACGGTAGCCCGGAGTGCTAGCTACTGCAAGCAAAACGCTTGCCGAAGTTAGCGGCATCTCAGCAATCAGCTTGCCTGATCGACCGCCTCCTGCCTACGGTGCTCCGATGACCAAGATCGAAGTGAACGGCGCCATGCTGGCGTACGACGACGCGGGCGCCGGCAACCCGGTGGTGCTGCTGCACGCCGGCATCGCGGATCGGCGGATGTGGCGGGCGCAGATCGACGCGCTGTCCACCCGGTACCGGGTGCTGGCCGTGGACCTGCGCGGCTACGGCGAGTCCGAGTTGCCGCCGGCGCCGTTCGCCCACCACGACGACGTGGCGGGCCTGCTGGACGCGCTCGGCCTGCCCCGCGCCGCGCTCGTCGGCTGCTCGTTCGGCGGCCGGGTCGCCGTGGACACCGCGCTCGCCCACCCCGACCGGGTCTCCGCGCTGGCACTCTTCGGCGCGCCCGTCTCCGGCAACGAATGGTCCGAGGAGACCGAGCAGCTCTGGGAGGACCTGGTCGGCGACGTCGACCCGGAGGACTTCGCGGCCACCGCCGCCGGCGAGGTGCGGTTCTGGGTGGTGGGCCCGACCCGCCGACCGGAGGACGTCGACCCCGAGCTGATCCGTTTCGCCGAGGAGATGGACCAGCGCGCCCTCGCGGCCGAACAGGCGCTCAGCGCCGTCGAGGTGGGCGAGCTGGACCCACCGGCGATCGACCGGTTCGCCGAGCTGGCCGTACCCGTGCTGGTCGGCACCGGCACCCATGACGTCGCGGACCTCCGCCGGCTCGCCGACCGCATCGCCGCCGAGGCACCGCAGGGCGTACGGATGCCGGACGTGCCGGACGCCGCCCACCTGGCCCCACTGGAGCGTCCGGAGCCGATCAACAAGGCGTTGCTCGACTTCCTGGCCTGACGCGCGCACACGCCGGCACCGCGCCCCTCGACCGGTACGCGGTCAGGGCACGCCAGTCCCGGTGACGCCAGCACCCCCGGCCGGTGAGCACCCCGGCTCAGAGCGAGCAACACCGCTCGCCCGGCCCGGCCGACGCTGCGCGCAACGCCCAGCACGGCTCGGCACGGCGCGCAACGCCCAGCACGGACGTGGCCCGGACGGCCCAGCGCGACGCGGCCGGCCCAGCGCGGCACGGCACGGCGCGGCCCGGCACGGCCGGCACGGCACGGCCGGCAGGGCACGGCCGGCACGGCACGGCCGGCCCAGCGCGGCACGGCACGGCCGGCACGGCACGGCGGGGCCGGCACGGCACGGCGGGGGAAGGCAGGCCAGATAGCAGTCGAGCGTGATACCCGAGAGGCATAAATATGCCTCTCGGGTATCACGCTTTCACGGACCTATGTATGTGTGTCGGGCCGAGCCGAACCTGGCCAAGCCGTGCCGGGCCAAGTGGGGGCCGGTCAAGCCAAGCCGGGTCAAGCGGGTCCGCGCCGAGCGGGCCAGGCCGAGCCGGGCCGGGCCGAGTCGAGCCGGGCCGAGCCGAGCCGAGCCAGGCCAGGCGGAGCCGAGCCGAGCCGGGCCGAGCCAGGCCAGGCCGAGCCAGGCCAGGCCGAGCCAGGCCAGGCCGAGCCAGGCCAGGCCGAGCCAGGGCGGGCCAGGCCGGGCCGGGCTCGCCGAACAACGCGGAGCCCATCGAAACCGCGCCGAGCCGGAGTGTGGCCTGCGGTTTCCGGTGCTACCAGACCGGACGGACCGCACCGACCGGCACGCCCCCGCCGAAGAGCGGCACCTCGGCGTACTCGGTGAGCACCGGCGCGTCGACGCCGAGCCGGCGCAGCGCGGAGACCAGCACCGGCATTCGGGCGCGGGCGGCACCGTCGTCGATCTTCAGGGCGACCGCACCCACGCCGGGAAGCGCCGCGGCGATCACGCCCTCCGCGCCGACCTTGGCGAGCAGACCCGGGATGCCACGCATCAGCCGGGTGTCGTCGGCCTGCGTACCGCCGACGATCTCCGGGTACGCCCGCATGGCGTCGGCCACCGTGCGCGGCAGCGAGCCGACCTCGGCAGAGACGACCCGGAGGAACGCCCCGGCCAGTCCGGTCAGCGAGACCGCGAGCACCGGCGCGCCGCACCCGTCGACGCCGACGGCCGCCACCTCCTCGCCGGTGAACTCCTCGATCGACTCCCGCAGCCGCTGCTGGAGCGGATGCTCCGGCCGCCAGTAACCGTCCAGCGGCCATCCCGCGGCGAGGCAGGTGAGCAGCATCCCGCTGTGCTTGCCGGAGCAGTTCATCTGGATCCGGGTGGGCCCGCCCCCGGCGCGTAGCACCGCCTCCCGGGCCGCCTCCCCGACCGGCAGGTCGGGCGGACAGTGCAGCGCCGACTCGTCCAGCCCGGCCCGGGCTAGCAACGCGCCGACCCGCTCCAGGTGGAACTCCTCACCCGCGTGGCTCGCCGAGACGAGCGCCAGATCGGCGGGGTCACTCAGCGACAGACCGGCGCGGAGCATTCCGATCGCCTGCATGGGCTTGCTGGAGGAGCGGGGGAAGATCGCCGAGGTGACGTCCCCGGCGGCGGCGACTGTCGCCCCCGACGCGTCGAGCACCACGACCGACCCGCGGTGCACCCCCTCAACGAACTCCGACCGGATCACCTCGGCGAGCGGCGCGCCGCCCTCGTACGTCTTTGCCACGCTGTGGACGGTACCGACGCGACGGTGGCCTCCGACGCCCGGGTGACCAGGTCGTCCGGCAATCTGTGACAGGAGTGCCGAACGGGGCTGGCCTTACAGGCCGAGTAGCTCGCGGGCCTCGACGGTGGTGAGCGGCGGGCGCTGGGCGAGCTGCGCGAAGCCGACCGCCCGGGCGACCAGCTGCATGTTGGACTCCACCGGCCGCCCCTTGGCGTACGTGACCGTGTCCTCCATGCCGACGCGCAGGTGCCCACCAGCGGAGAGCGAGGCGAGCAGGACCGGGAGGGTGCTGCGACCGATGCCGGTGGCCGAGAAGGTGGTGCCCTCCGGCAGGTCCCGCAGCATCTGCCGCGCGGCGACCAGCGTCTCGGTGTTGCCCGGCATCCCCCCGGGCACGCCCATCACGAAGTCGACGTGCACGTGCCCGCCGTGCGGCAGGCCGTACTTGCCGAGCAGGCGCTGGAGCGCGGTCAGGTGGCCGAGATCGAAGATCTCGTACTCCGGCACGATGCCGCGCTCCTGCATGCGGGTGTGCAGGTCGACGATGAACTCCCAGCGGTTGAGGAAGACGTCGTCACCGAAGTTGACGGTGCCCATCGTGCAGGAGGCCATGTCGGGTGCGGCGTCGAGCACCGCGAGCCGGTCCGACTCCGGGTCGGTGACCGCGCCACCGGAGGAGAGCTGGACGATCAGATCGGTGCGCTCCCGCAGCGCCGCCACCGTGTCGCGCAGCCGGCCCAGGTCGAGGGTCGGCTTCGCCTCGCCGTCCCGGATGTGGACGTGGATCACGGCGGCCCCGAGCGCCTCGCACTCCTTCGCGGTGAGCAGCAACTCGTCGAGAGTCACCGGCAGCGCCGGAACCTCCGCCTTGGCCGACTCCGCGCCGGTCGGGGCAACCGTGATCAACGTCCCTGTGGTCATGCCGGGATCGTAGACGCCGAGGTCAGTCCGGGTCGATGGCGGTCGCGATGTTTCCGATCATGAGGCGGGCATCCTCGGGGACGTTGCGCTTGACCACCGCGAGGGCGATCTGACCCAGCTCGTAGTGGTGCACGGCGGTGCCGACGAAGCCGACCGCACGGTCGTCGAGCGTCACCGGGGTGCCGGCGGCCGGCGGCTGGTCGGTGCTCACCCCGTCCAGATGCAGCAGGACGAGGCGACGCGGCGGCCGCCCCAGGTTGTGTACCCGGGCCACCGTCTCCTGGCCCCGGTAGCAGCCCTTGTCCAGGTGCACCGCCGGGCCGATCAGGTTCACCTCGGCGGGAATCGTCCGGTGGTCGGTGTCCACCCCGACCCGGGGCCGCCGGGCGGCCACCCGGATCGCCTCGTACGCCCACAGCCCGGCGACCGGCACGCCCGCTCCACGCAGCTCGGCGACCACCTGGTCCATCGTCTCCCGAGGTACGAGCAGGTCCACCCCGAGCGGCACCCGGCGGGCCCAGCCACCGGCGGGCAGCGGCCGCACCGCGTACCGTGCGGTGGGCCGTGGAGGCACCTCGCCGCGACGGAACTTCGGACCGGGTACCGCGACCGCGTCGGGTGCCGCCAGTCCGGTCACGCCGAGCGTCTCGAGCGCCCCGGACGCCTCCGGCCCGACCAGGGAGAGCAGCGCGTGATCCGCTGTCGCGTCACGCGGCTCGACCTTGCTGAAGAAGCGCATCCGCTCCAGGTACGACAGCAGCCCGGTGGTGGCGCCGGGCTCGGTGTCCAGCCAGGTGGTCACACCGTCCTCGGCGACCAGGGCGTGCTGCTCGATGTGCCCGTGCGGGGAGAGCACCAGCAGTTCCGTCCCCTCACCGGCGGCGAGGTCGGCTAGGTGCTGCGAGGTCAGCGTGTGCAGCCAGCTCGCCCGCTCCTCGCCGGGCACCGCGATCACCCCGCGATGCGACCGGTCCACCAGGCCCACGGCGGTGTCCAGCGCACGTTGCTCCCGCATCGGATCGCCGTAGTGCGCGGCGACCCCGCGCACCCCGGCCGCGGCGTGCGCCGGCTCGGGCTGGTCGCGGCTGGCCTCGTCGATGCTCTCGACGGCCACCGCGCCCGCGATGTCGATCATCCCTGGTCCCCGTTCTCGCAGCTGCCGCAGACACCGAAGAGTGACACGTGCCCGATGTCCACCCGAAAACCACGTTGCCTGGCGAGTTGGTCGGCGAGCGGCCGGATCAACTCGGGGTCGAACTCGTCGATCCCGCCGCAGTTGCGGCAGACGAGGTGGACGTGCTGGTGCTCACCAGCCGTGTGGTAGGTCGGCGAGCCGTGCGAGAGGTGCGTGTGGGTCACCAGGCCGAGCCGTTCCAGCAGCTCCAGCGTGCGGTAGATGGTGGTGATGTTCACCCCCGCGGCCACCTCGCGGACCGCGGTGTGCACCTGCTCCGGCGTGGCGTGCCCGAGGTCCAGCACCGCCTGCAGGACGAGCTGCCGCTGCGCCGTCAGCCGCAGGCCGCGGGAGCGGAGCATTTCCGCGAGGGAGGACTCGGACACCGTCCGATCATAGTTCGCCGTCAGGCCGATCCCGGCTCACCTGTTCCGCCGCTACGCTCGGCGGTCATGGTGGCATCCAGGATCGCGGTGCTGGGGCGCAACGCCATGTCCGTCGATGATCCGGTACTGCGCGGCGACGACCTGGGCGTGCTGCACGGCGACGGGCTCTTCGAGACGATGCACCTCCGCGACGGGATGCCGTGGCTGCGGGACGAGCACCTGCACCGGATGTTCCGGGCCGCCTCGGCCGTCGAGTTGACGCTGCCGCCTCGGGCCGTCCTGGTCGGGCTGCTCGACGCGGTCCGGGCGGGCTGGCCGGCCGGGGTGGAGGGCGCACTGCGGCTGGTCTGCACCCGGGGTCCGGAAAGCGGCGGTCCGCCGACCGTGTACGCCACGCTCACCGAGGTCCCGGCGGCGGCCCGCCGCGCCCGGGTGACCGGAATCACGGTGGCCAGCCTGCCGCTCGGCGTGCCCGCGGCATCCCGTACCGCGCTGGACTGGCTGCCCGCGGGCATCAAGTCGACGTCGTTCGCGGCGAGCACGGCCGCCCGGCGCTGGGCGCGCCGGGCCGGTGTGCAGGACGTTCTCTGGATCTCCTCCGACGGGTACGCCCTGGAGGGACCGACCGCGAACCTGGTGTGGCTGGTCGGCCGCACTCTCCGCACGGTGCCGGCCGCCAGCACCGGCATCCTGCCCGGCACCACCGCCGGCTGGCTGCTGGCGCACGCGGCCGACCTGGATCTCACCGCCGACGAACGGCTGGTCACCCCGGCCGAGCTGCACGCCGCCGACGGCGTCTGGTTCACCTCGTCGGTACGCGGCCTCGTCGAGGTGACCGCGCTGGACGGCAACCCCCGTCCCCCGTCCCCGAACACGCGCGCCCTCCAGGAACTCCTGGGATTCCCCGTCGAGCAGACGTGATCACGAGGTTGACGGGCGCCTCCGCTGCCGGCGGGCCCGTCACCCTCGTGATCGACGGAGGTGGGGGTCAGCCGCCGACGCGGACGAGACGGGCGGAGAGGTGCGGGTTGAGCCCCTGGCCGACGGCCGCCATCTCCTGGGCGTAGAGCAGCGCGCCCTCGACGATGCCGAAGAGGCGGTGACCGGCGGTGACCTCCTTGGCGGTCGACGTCCGCACCACCGCGTCGGTGACCAGCTCGACCTGGGTCCCGTTACGCCGCCCGAGGTACAGCTCCATCACCCCGGTCGGGTTCGTCATCAGCACCTCGAGCTCGTCGGTGGCCCGCTCACCGTCGAGCACCGGGCGCCACCAGCCCACCTCCCGGCCGGCCGGGCGCACCGGGCGGCTCTGCTCGTCGAGGACCCACGCGCGCGACTCGTAGAACAGGAACGGACGCCCGTCGTGGCTGATCCGGATCTCCTGCGCGAAGTCGAAGTCCTCGATGGTGGGGTAACCGCCCCGCCCGCGGCCCCGCCACACCCCGATGTACGGCAGCAGGCCGTCCAGCGTCGGGTGCAGCTTCGGGCCGACCCGCAGGTCGTGGCTCTCCTCGTACGGGTACGGGTCGACCGGCGGCGCGTTCAGCCACGGCGGCGGCGCCAGCGGGTTGTCGTCCGACGGGTTCGCGCTCACCGGATCTCCTTCGCTCGCGACTGCGGGGCTCGCAAACCCGGCTCACTCCTCGCGCTCACCAGTTACCTCTCGAAATGCGTACGGCCAAGTAGATGAGGCCACCGGCGAGCGCGCCCAGGCCGGCGACCAGCAGGCTGACGAACCCGATCTCGGTAACCATCGCGGCCATCCTATGCTGGGCCCCATGGCCCGTACTCTCGTCGTCAAGGCCACCGCGGGTGCGGACGCGCCGGAGCGGTGCGCCCAGGCGTTCACGGTCGCTGCCGCGGCTGCCGCGTCCGGGGTGGAGGTCTCGCTCTGGCTGACCGGCGAATCGACCTGGTTCGCGCTGCCCGGCCGCGCCGAGGAGTTCGAGCTGCCGCACTCGGCCCCGCTGGCCGAACTGCTGCACGTGGTGCTCACCACCGGCACGGTGACCGCCTGCACCCAGTGCGCCGCCCGGCGGGAGATCGGCCCCGACGACGTGCTGCCGGGCGTACGGATCGCCGGCGCGGCGGTCTTCGTCGAGGAGGCGATGGCGGAGGGCGCGCAGGCGCTCGTCTACTGACCGCGCCCCGCAAGACCGTTCTCCCGTCACCGGCTCGGTGACCAGATCTGATACCCGCCCGAAATGCCGGGTTGCTGCCTACGCTTCTGCTGTGAGCGAGGCCATCGAGCGGTTCTTCGAATCGCTGCCGGCGCGCGCTCCCGAGATCCTGCGCGGGCTGGTGAGCGGCACCCTCCAGATCGATCTCTCCGTGACCGGAGGCGTGACCGAACACTGGCTGGTCATGATGCGGCCCGGCGCGGTGATGGTGAGCCGCCAGCGCGGCCCGGCCGACGCCATCTGGTACAGCAGCGCGGACCTCTTCGAGCGGATGGTGCGGGGGCAGGCACAGGGCATCGCCGCGGTGCTGCGCAACGAGAGCACGTTCAGCGGGAACGTCGTGCTCTTCCTCGTCTTCCGCAGGTTCTTCCCCGACCCCCCGGGCACCCGTGACCCCCGCGAGGTGGCTCGGCAGCAGGCTGGGCGGCCGGCGTGAACGACCTGGTCAGCATCCTGGACGGCAACACCTTCCTGGTGACTGACCAGCGCGGCGACGTCGAACCCTCCTTCGACTTCCCCACCGGCCTGTTCTCGTTCGACACCCGCTTCCTCTCCACCTGGCTGCTCACCCTCGACGGGGAACGCCTGCACCCACTCTCGATCGACGACGCCCGGTCCTACCGCACCCGGTTCTTCCTGGCCCCCGGCGAGCCGACCCACTACCTGGACGCCAAGGTGTCGGTGATCCGCAGCCGTGCCATCGGTGGCAGCTTCAACGAGGAACTGACAGTGCTCAACCACTCGGGAGAGCAGGTCGAGTTCCGGCTGCGGCTCGACATCGGCGCCGACTTCGCCGACCTCTTCGAGGTCAAGAGTCCCCGGCAGAAGAAGGGCCGGGCGACGGCGATGGTGAACGGCGACGAACTCCGCCTGATCTATCGCCGCGAGGCGTTCCACCGGGAAACAGTGATCACCACCAGCGAACCGGCCGACATCGACGTGGCCGGCATGACCTTCCACGTCCGCGTCGACCGGCACGGCGAGTGGACCACGCGGCTGCACGTGGCGACCGTCGTGTACGGCGCACGCGGCGAGGACATTCGGGCCAGCCTGCGGTACGGCGGCAGCCGGGACATGGCCGCCATCGAGGCCGAACAGAGCGAGCTCATCGAACGGGCACCGAAACTCGGCTGCGACTGCGAGCCGCTCGCCACCGCGTACCGGCAGAGCCTCGACGACCTCGCCGCCCTGCGCTACGAGTCGATCGCTCTCGGCGTCCGCCTGCTCGCCGCCGGGCTGCCCTGGTTCATGACCCTCTTCGGCCGGGACAGCATGTTCACCTCGCTCCAGGTGCTGCCGTTCCTGCCCGAGCTGGTCCCGCCCACCCTCCAGATCCTGGCCGGTCTACAGGGGCATCGGGTGGACGATTTCCGGGACGAGGAGCCGGGGAAGATCCTGCACGAGCTCCGGTACGGCGAGTCGGCCGGCTTCGAGGAGCAGCCCCACTCCCCGTACTACGGTTCCGCCGACGCCACGCCGCTCTTCGTCATCCTGCTCGACGAGTACGAACGGTGGACCGGCGACAGCCAGCTCGTGCTGCTGCTCGAATCGGCGGCCCGGGCGGCGTTGGGCTGGATCGACACCTACGGCGACCTGCTCGGCACCGGCTACATCTGGTTCCAGACCCGCAACCCGCAGACCGGTTTGCAGAACCAGTGCTGGAAGGACTCCCCGGACTCGATCTCGTTCTCGGACGGGCGGCTGCCCGGCTTCCCCCGGGCCACCTGCGAGCTCCAGGGCTACGCCTACGACGCGAAGATGCGGGGAGCCCGGCTCGCCCGCAAGTTCTGGAACGACCCGGAGTACGCCGACCGGCTCGAACGCGAGGCGGCGCAGCTCAAGGAGCGGTTCAACCGTGACTTCTGGATCCCGGAGAAGGAGTACTTCGCGCTCGCGCTCGACGGCGACGGCCGCCAGGTGGACGCCCTCTCCTCCAACATCGGCCACCTGCTCTGGAGCGGCATCGTGGACGAGACGCGAGCCGGGCGGATCGTCGACCACCTGCTCGGGCCGCGGCTCTTCTCCGGCTGGGGCGTCCGTACCCTCGCCGACGACCAGGGGCGTTACAACCCCATCGGCTACCACGTGGGCACGGTCTGGCCGTTCGACAACTCGATCATCGCTTGGGGACTGCACCGGTACGGCTACCGGGAGGAGGCAGGTCGGATCTGCGACGCGATGCTCGCCGCCTCCCGCTACTTCAACGGCCGGCTGCCCGAGGCGTTCGCCGGGTACGAGCGCAGCCTCACCGACTTCCCGGTGCGGTACCCGACCGCGTCCAGCCCGCAGGCCTGGTCGACCGGCACGCCGCTGTTGCTGCTGCGGGTCATGCTCGGCCTCGAACCGCAGGGCGAGCATCTCGTGATCGACCCGGCCGTTCCGGAGGGCATGGGCCGCATCGAGCTGCTCGACATCCCGGGGCGCTGGGGCACGGTCGACGCCCTCGGTCGTAGTCGCACCCCGCTGGACGGCCGCCGTCCCTGACCTCGTTCGCCGGGCGACTCGCCCGTCGACCGGGAGGCACCGCCACCTGGGCGACGAACTCGTGGTCACCCGGCAGCCGACGGGAGGGTCAGGGGCAGCCGGTGGTGGCGGCCAGATGCGGGTCGTCGGCTGCGGCGTCGGCCAGGACGACGGTCCGGCCCGTGCGGTAGGCGTACGCCTCCACGGTTTCGAGCATCGGGCCGCCCGTGGCGAGCGGGGCGAGTGCGGTGGCCGGGACCGCCGGGCCGGGCTCGCCGGCGGAGCGGGCGGTACGGGCGAGGCCACCGCCGGGGCAGGGCGCGGTCACCAGCTCGGGGGCCGCCTCGACGGAGCCATTGAGGGCGCGCTGAGCGTCGGCGAGCGCGGCCACCTCGGCCCCGGGCGTCGTGGTGCTCGCCTCGCCGGCGTCGCCCCCGGTGGGCGGGTATCCGGCACCGACCAACCGGCAGCCGGTGTCGACGGTCAGCTGGAACCGCCGCTCGCCCGCGGCGCGTCCCGTGACGGCGACGAACTCGCCGGCATCGGCGCGCAGCCGCAGCCCGTCCGGCGTCGTCCGCACCCCGGCCCGCCAGCCGGCCGGCAGGCGATCGGCGATCCCCTCCAGCAGCTGCCGCTCGTCACCTTCGGTCGCGGCCACCGACACGCTCCGGGTCAGGGTCGCGCCTTCGGCCAACGGGGTGACCCGGCAGCCCCGCTCGACCTGCGGCGGCGCCAGCTCCAGCACGTTGGCGCCGGCGGCCGCGACCAGCTCACCCACGACCCGGTCGACCAGTGCGCCCGCCTCGGAGAGGGTGCGCTGTTCGCGCACCGTCGGCGGGTCGTCGTGCACCGACGTCCAAGCGAGCGCGGCGAGCAGCAGCGCCCACGCGACGGTCGCCGCCAGCAGCCAGCGGCGACGATTGGGGGCCGGCGCGTCAGGACCGGTCGGCGGGGCGTACCCCGTCTGGACAGCACCGCTCACCGAGCCATCGTGTCACGCGGTGCCCGACGATCCGGACCCGCGTCGATGGTGGGACCGCCCGGCGGCCGGTAGTGGCCCGGGTACGGCCGGGGCCGGCCACCCGCGTGGGTGACCGGCCCCGGACGATCAGAGCGCGGGTCAGGAGGCGACGGCGACGGACACCTCGGTGATGCCCCGGCCGACGGTCACGGTGGTGTCACCGTTGCCGTGCCGGGAGAGCGCACGCAGGGTCCAGGTGCCCGGCGCCGCGAAGAAGCGGAACTGCCCGGCCGCCGAGGTCACCACCTCGGCGGTGAACTCGCCGGTCGAGTCGAGCAGCCGGACGTACGCGCCGGGCACGACCTCACCCTCGGCGGCGCGGACGACGCCGCTGATCACGGTCTCCTTCTCCAGGTCCAGGTTGGCCGGCAGGGGCGCGGCCTGGTCGGGTGCGGCGCAGCCCGCAGCGGTGGAAGCAACAGGAGCAGTCACGTCTCACACCTCCCCCGGCTCGTCGCCGAGCGCGACCGGCACGCCGACCAGCGAGCCGTACTCGGTCCAGGAGCCGTCGTAGTTCTTCACGTTGCGATGCCCGAGCAGCTCCTGCAGCACGAACCAGGTGTGCGAGGAGCGCTCGCCGATCCGGCAGTACGCGATGGTCTCCTTGCCGTCGTCCAGCCCCGCGTCGGCGTAGATCTTGCGCAGTTCGTCGTCCGACTTGAAGGTGCCGTCCTCGTTGGCCGCCTTCGACCACGGCACGCTGAGCGCGGTCGGGATGTGCCCGGCCCGCTGCGCCTGCTCCTGCGGCAGGTGGGCGGGGGCGAGCAGCCGGCCCGCGTACTCGTCGGGGGACCGCACGTCGACCAGGTTCTTGGTGCCGATGGCGGCGACCACCTCGTCGCGGAAGGCGCGGATCGAGGTGTCCGGCTCCTGCGCGACGTACCGGGTGGCGGGACGGGTCGCCACGTCCTTGACCAGCGGGCGGGCGTCCAGTTCCCACTTCTTGCGACCACCGTCGAGCAGCTTGACCTCGCGGTGACCGTAGAGCTTGAAGTACCAGTAGGCGTACGCGGCGAACCAGTTGTTGTTGCCGCCGTACAGCACGACGATGTCGTCGTTTCCGATCCCACGCTCGGAGAGCAGCGCTTCGAACTGGTTCTTGTTCACGAAGTCCCGGCGTACCGGATCCTGCAGGTCGGTCTTCCAGTCCAGCTTGATCGCCCCGGCGAGGTGGCCGGTGTCGTAGGCGGAGGTGTCCTCGTCGACCTCGACGAAGACGACTCCCGGGGTGTCGAGGTTCTTCTCGGCCCAATCGGCCGACACGAGTGCGGTGTCGCGACTCATCAGATCACTCCCTGGTGAGGATGGGTGGTGAGCCAGCGCGAAGAGCGAAGGTTGTCGATGTCGCACCACGCGCGGGACCCACGGTTAGGACGGATCACGGGTTCGTGCGACGGCGCCGCTGCCGGGCGGATGGGGTGGGAGCACCGGAGGGTACGCGGACCCTGCGGGCCGATGGCCGCGTCAGGCGGCCGAGGACAGCCCCGCCGTCAGATGACGGGACGACACAGGCAGGTGGCCACGCGGCACAGGTCGACCGCGCGCCGTTTGGTGAGGAGAGTCCCCATGGACAGCGAGCCTATCAGCCATCTTTCCGGACGCCAGGGCACCGACCAGCATCCGGGAACCGGCCGCCGTGCACGTCCCGCGGGGTCAGCCCGCGGAGTTGATGGGCACGTTTGTCGCGTCGGCGGTGACCGCCAGCCCGTCCGGCGTCGGCCGGACCTCGCGAACGGCAAGCTGGAACGGCAGCTCGGGCAGGGGCACGTCGATCGAGATGCTGCGGGCGTAGTTGTTCAGCAACGTACGCGCCACCGGGACGTTCGGCAGCCCCTCGGCGTTCAGGTCGTTGAAGCGGAGGCTGACCTTGCCCTGCTCGCTGATCGCCACGTCGGCGGTGCCGGTGACGGTGAGCTGCTGGCCGAGGACGTCCACCGGCGCGGTGACGCCCAGCTTCCCGCCCTTCTCGCTGAGCTTGAGCCCGGGCCGGTCGAGCAGGGCGGCCAGGCTGTCGTAGCTGACGGTGGCGGTGCCGTGCACCGTCTCGGCGACCACCTCACCCTGCCCGGAGCGGATGGTGTCCAGCGAGGCGCTGACCTGACGGGCGTCCACGTCGAGCTTCGGCAGGCTGATCGCGTCGCCCTGCACCGAGCCGCGGACCTCGCGCAGCACGATCGAGATGCGCTCGTACCGGCCGTTCAGCACCTGGGTGAGGAACGGGAAGCCGCCGACCTCCACCTCCGGCGGCGCGGACTGGGCGCCCTGCTTGGCCACCTCCTGGCGGACCTGATCGGTGATGGCGCGCTCGGCCACCCCGACGGCCACCCGGTCGGCGACCACCAGGATCCCGACCAGCAGCAGGAGCAGGACGACGAGCACGACGAGCGCCCGGCGACCCCGTCGCCGGGGACGTTCCACATACGCCGGTTGGGCCTGGGCCACGCCGCCTCCTGTCGGTACGCCGCTTCGCGGCTCGTCCTGTCACGCCCGCGAAGTCGCGACGGCTCGTCGTCACCGGTGCCGCGCCGCGGCGCCCGCTTGGTACCCGGGCGGCATCGAACTCAACCGTACGTTCAGAGGAAGAGCATGCACATCGCGTACGCGGCCGGGGCGGCCAACGCGAAGCCGCCCAACGGGCCCTGCATGTGCCGGGCGACCCACATCGTCGGCGCCTCACCGGCCATCAGCCGGCCCGCTTCCGCGTAACCCACGGCGAGGTCGGCCAGCACCGCGGCGACGGCCGCGACCAGGCCGATGATCGCGGCCTTGGTCGGCGTGAAGGGGGTGACGAGGTAGCTGCCGAGCACCGCGCTTACCAGCGTACCGACCATCGCGCCGCCGACCACGCCGGCGGCGCCCCTGGGCACCTGCGGGGCGAGCCGGGGCCAGGGCGCCACCGCGTCGACGGCCCGGGCGACGGTGAGCGCGACGCCGCTGGCGGTCAGGCAGACGGTGATGGCCTGGGTGCCCGCCGGGACCCGGCTCAGGACGATCAGCGTGCCGAAGGCGACCACGCCGACCACGATCAGCAGGGTGCTGCCGAGCGAGTCGGTGACCCGCACCCGATCGACCCGGCGCACCAACTGGCCGAGCACGCCGAGGATGAAACCGCCGGCCGCGACGTAGCCGAGCGGCGCCAGCCCGGCGACCCCGGACTGCACCGCCGCGGCGTCGGCCGCCACCGCGACCCCGACACTGACCAGGGCGACCAGCAGCAGCGCGGGCGGCCGCATGGCCATCGTCCAGGCCAGCACGAAGAGCAGCTGGACGCCGAGAATGATGATCGCGAAGGGCAGCCGGTGCCCCGGCCCGGAGGTCTGCGCCCCGAGCACCAGGCCGATCCCGAGTAGCAGCGAGAAGCCAGCGGTGGCGAGCGAGAGCGGCCGCCGGACCTCGACCGGCGGCAGCTCCTCCTCGTCCGGCTCGACCGTCGCGTCGTCCGGTCTCCGGGCCGGCTCACCGCCGCGGCGGATCCGGCGGGGGCCACGGCGCTCGCGGCGCTCACCGCCGTCGACGTCCGGCGCGCTACGCGGCTCCGGCGGCGGACCGTAGGGCGACCCGGGCCGGGGCCCGTCGGACCACGAGTCACGGCCGGTCTCGGGCGAGGTGGAGGGAAACACGTCCCGATCGTGCCAGACCGGCCGCGCGGAGCCGAGGCCCCGCCCGGGGTACGGCGGTCACGGTTTCGGCAACGTTAAAACCTAAGCCCCTAACGCGGGCAAACCGAACAAACGGAAAACTTTCCAGAGGGTGCGGGAAGACCGATCGGTTAGGCTCGTGCCGTTACCCCGCCCGTCAGAGACGCCGGGACCCACGCTAGTTCTCAGCACACCCGTCGGCCGGAGTGTCGCTGGTCGCGCGCGGCCACGAGGCCGCCGGGACGGAGGTGATCGTGGAGATCCTGCTGCTCGTGGGCGCACGCGCAGGTGAGCCGTCCGCCGTGTTGCCGGCACTCGACCTCTTGCCGCACTCGGTACGCACCGCGCCGCGCGACGTACGCACGCTGGTCGCCGGTCCGAGCCCGGACGCGGTCCTGGTGGACGCCCGCTCCGAGCTGACCGAGGCCCGGGCGACCTGCCGGATGCTGCACGCCACCGGCCTCGGCGTACCGCTGGTCGCGGTGGTCACCGAGGCCGGGCTGATCGCGCTGAACGCCGACTGGGGCGTCGACGACGTCATCCTCGCGTCGGCCGGCCCGGCCGAGGTGGAGGCTCGCTTGCGGCTCGCCGTGGGGCGGCACAACAACGCGGTCGCCGGCACGGGTGGCTCGATCCGGGCCGGGGAGCTGACGATCGACCCGGACACCTACGCCGCGAAGCTCAAGGGACGTCCGCTCGACCTCACGTACAAGGAGTTCGAGCTGCTGAAGTTCCTCGCCCAGCACCCGGGCCGGGTGTTCACCCGTGACCAGCTTCTGCGTGAGGTCTGGGGATACGACTACTTCGGCGGCACCCGCACGGTGGACGTGCACGTCCGGCGACTGCGGGCCAAGCTCGGCTCGGAGTACGAGTCGATGATCGGCACGGTGCGCCAGGTGGGCTACAAGTTCGTGGTGCCGCCGTCCCGCCCGCTGCCCGAGTCGGAGCCCGCGCCGCTACCGGCCTGATCCGGGTTCCTCCGGGCTTTCCCATATGCCCTTTTTGCGCAGCTCGCCGGTTTTATTCTGACTGCGAGTTTGTCAGCGAAAAGGGACGGCGGTACGCGCGATGAACACGGGGGGCGGCAGCCGGCTGAGCGGCCGGGTACGAGCGCTGTTGCGGCCCGGCTCAACCGGACGCGCGGCCGCGATCGTCGTCCTGGTGGTGGCCGCGCTGCTCGGTTCGGCGTACGTGTTGGGCCGGAGCCTCATCCCGGAGCGGCCGCGGCACGGCGCCGCCGGGGTCACCAGCGACCTGAACGGCGGCAACTACGCCGACCAGCCCCCGGCCGAGCCCACCGTCAGCGAGCAGGCCGAGCAGGACGGCACCGAACCGCCCAAGCCGACCGAGGCCGGACAGGACGGCTCGTCGCGCGACGCCACCGGGAACAACCTCTTCGGGGCGCACGCCACCACCGGCGACGACCGGGTCGCCCTGACCTTCGACGACGGCCCGGATCCGCAGTACACCCCGCAGGTCCTCGCCGCACTGCGGGAGTTCGGCGTCCGGGCCACGTTCTGCCTGGTGGGCGAGATGGCCGAGAGCCACCCCGACCTGGTCCGGGCGATCGTGGCCGACGGACACACCCTCTGCAACCACTCCTGGAACCACGACGTCACGCTCGGCAACCGGTCCCCGGACGCGATCCGCGCCGACCTGCTCCGCACCAACCAGGCCATCCGGGCCGCTGCCCCCAACGCGCCGATCGTCTGGTACCGCCAGCCCGGCGGCGCCTGGACCTACCCGGTCGTCTCCGTGGCGCACGCGCTGGGAATGACACCGCTGCACTGGACCGTGGACCCGTCGGACTGGGAGGCACCGGGGGCCGCGAAGATCGCCACGACCGTTTCCTCCCAGGTCGAACCCGGTTCCGTGGTGCTGATGCACGATGCCGGCGGGAACCGGCAGGGCACCGTGGAGGCCCTCTGGCAGCTCCTTCCGGAACTGACCGCGCGGTTCGACCTGGAGGCCCTGCCCACCGATCGGACGTGAGCCGATCGCACCGGGGGCCGGCGACCGCCGGAACGGACCGGGCTACGGTGAACGGATGAGCAGCGCCGAGCCCACCGTCGACCAGGTGACCCGTGCCGACCGGCTCTCCCCCACGGAGATCGCCGACGTGCTGGCCCTGGCCCGGGCCGCCGGCGACACCGACGGAGCCGACCCCTTCGACGAGCACACCCTGCTGCGCCTGCGCGACCCCGAGGCGCCCGCAGTGCACCTGATCGCCCGGGCCGGCGACGGCACGCTGAGCGGGTACGCCCACCTGGACACCACCGACCCTGCCGCCGGTGTCGGAGTCGAGCTGGTGACGCATCCCGCGCGCCGGCGGAACGGCGTCGGGCGGGCGCTGGCCCGGGGCGCGGTGGCCGCGGCCACCGGCCCGCTGCGCGCCTGGGCGCACGGCGACCACCCCTCCGCCGCCGCGCTCGCGGTCGACCTCGGGTTCACCCGGGCCCGGGTGCTCTGGCAGCTGCGCCGCTCGCTCACCGCCCCGGTGACCGAGCCCCGCCTGCCCGACGGGGTCACGCTGCGCGCCTTCCAGCCGGGGGTCGACGACGACTCCTGGCTGGCGCTCAACGCCCGGGCCTTCGCCGAACATCCCGAGCAGGGCCGGTGGACGGCCGAAGACCTGCGCGTACGGCTGGCGGAACCCTGGTTCGACCCGGCCGGTTTCCTGCTCGCCGTGGAGGAGTCGACCGGCCAACTGCTCGGGTTCCACTGGACCAAGGTGCACGAGCGCCCGGGATCGGCCCGCATCGGTGAGGTGTACGTGCTGGGGGTGGACCCGGCGGCGCACCGCGGCGGGCTGGGCCGGGCGCTGACCGCGGCCGGGCTCGCGTACCTGCGTGACCGGCGCGGGCTGGACCGGGTGATGCTCTACGTCGACGAGTCGAACAGCCCGGCCGTCGCCCTCTACGAGCGGCTCGGGTTCCTGCGCTGGTCGGCGCACGTCAACTACCACCTGGGCTGAATCGAGCGGCGCATTCCGCCCGGCCGGACGAACGCGGAGGCGGGGCCCGCCGAGCCTCTCCACCGACCCGACGCCGGAGGCGCCGTTGGCGTCTCCGGCGGATAACGGGGGCGCCTCGGTGAGATAACGCAGCACCGGAAAAATACCCATACTTCCGACACGCGCCCGCGAGTTCACTTAACGGACAACCCACCCTCAGTGATCGGTCACCTCGTCTGCCGAACCTGTTCACCCTTCGTTCACTTACGACCGGCAAGCCGGTCACCTGGCGCTCCTAGCTTGTGGAATCGGCCGGTCACTACCGGTTCCCCCGGGCGACTACCGGGGCGCCAAGTCAGACGTGAAGGGAAACCCCTCAGGTGAAGCTCCAGCGGTATGGCACGATCGCCTGCCTCGCTGTTACTGCGGCGCTCGCTCTCAGTGCATGCGGCTCGGACAACAACGAGCCCGCGACCGGCGCCAGCGCCTCCGGCTCGGCCGCCGCGGTCGACTGCGCCACCGGCACGGTCAACGCCCAGGGTTCCTCGGCCCAGAAGAACGCCATGGCCGAGTGGATCAAGGCGTACCAGCAGAAGTGCCAGGGCAGCACCATCAACTACGAGCCGACCGGCTCCGGCGCGGGCATCCAGGCCTTCATCGCCGGCACCGCCGACTTCGCCGGCTCCGACTCCGCACTCAAGCCGGAGGAGCAGCCGCAGGCCGACGCCAAGTGCGCCGGCGGCACCGCCATCCACCTGCCGATGGTCATCGGTCCGGTGGCCGTCGCCTACAACGTGAGCGGTGTGGACAACCTCCAGCTCAAGCCGGCCACCCTGGCGAAGATCTTCGCCGGCAAGGTCACCAAGTGGGACGACCCGGCCATCAAGGCCGACAACCCGAGCGCCACCCTGCCGTCGACCACCATCCAGACGGTGCACCGCTCGGACGAGTCCGGCACCACCGACAACTTCACCAACTACCTGAGCAAGACCGCCGAGGCGGACTGGACCTTCGGCAAGGCCAAGGCCTGGAAGGCCCCGGGCGGCACCGGCTCCAAGGGTTCGGACGGTGTGGCCACCTCGGTCAAGGGCGCGGACGGCTCGATCGGCTACATGGAGTGGTCCTTCGCCGAGAACGCCGGCCTCAAGATGGCCAAGATCGGTAACGGCGCCGGCGAGTTCGCCGAGCTGACCGCCGAGAACGCCGGCAAGACCATCGCCGGAGCCACCATCGAGGGCCAGGGCGACGACCTGAAGCTGTCGATCGACTACAACACCAAGGAGGCCGGGGCCTACCCGATCGTCCTGGCGACGTACGAGATCGTCTGCGGCAAGGGCCTCGCCGCCGACAAGCTGCCGCTGGTCAAGGGCCTGCTCGGCTACGCGGCCAGCACCGAGGGCCAGAACTCCTTGACCGAGCTGGGCTACGCGCCGCTGCCGGAGAGCGTCCGCACCAAGGTCGAGGCCGCGGTCAAGAACATCTCCTGACCTGACCCCACACCTCCGCAATCGAATCGAGCGAGCAGATGGGTGAAACCCCCCACCGCTCGGCCGACGCCGGCACCGGCGGGACTCGCGTGACCGAAAGTCACGAGTGGCCCGCCGGTGCCTCGGCGCGTGTGGCCGAGGCACCAGTCAGCACCCGTACCCCGGGCGGCACCGGGCTGGGCGGCGGCGGCGCGCTGCCCCGGGCCCGGGCATTCGGCGCCGAGCGGGCCTTCCGCGGCCTCACCCTGGCTGCCGGCACCGCCGTCCTGGTCATCATCGCGGCGATCGCGGTCTTCCTGGTCGCCAAGGCGGTACCGGCGCTGCGCGCCGACACCGCGAACTTCTGGACCTACGAGGGCTGGTCGCCCAACGAGGCGCAGCCGAAGTTCGGCATCGGCACGCTCGCGTTCGGTACCGTGCTCAGCGCGGCACTGGGCCTGCTGATCGCGGTCCCCGTGGCACTGGGCATCGCGCTCTACCTCTCCCACTACGCGCCGCGCCGCGTCGGCACCACGCTCGGTTTCCTGATCGACCTGCTCGCCGCGGTGCCGAGCGTCGTCTTCGGCCTGTGGGGCCGGGAAATCTTCATCAACCCCGTCCGGGACTTCTCGGTCTGGCTGAACAAGTACTTCAGCTGGATCCCGCTCTTCGGGGGCGAGGGGCCCTTCGGCAAGTCCATCCTGCTCGGCGCGCTGGTCCTCGCGATCATGGTGCTGCCGATCGTCACCTCGCTCTCCCGCGAGGTGTTCCTGCAGACCCCGACCGCCAACGAGGAGGCCGCCCTCGCCCTGGGCGCCACCCGCTGGGAGATGATCCGCACGGCGGTGCTGCCGTACGGCCGCCCCGGCATCATCGCCGCGGTCATGCTCGGCCTGGGCCGGGCGCTCGGCGAGACGATCGCCCTCGCGATGACCCTCGGCATCACCTTCGGCATCTCGTTCAACCTGATCCAGAACGGCGGCAACACGATCGCCGCGAACATCGCCAACGCGTTCGGCGAGGCGAACGAGACCGGACGGGGCGCGCTGATCGCCTCCGGCCTGGTGCTCTTCGCGATCACGCTGATCGTCAACATCACCGCGCGGGTGATCATCTACCGCCGCCGGGAGTTCACGGAGTCGGCCGCATGACCACCACCGTCACCAGCCACCGCCCCCGCCCGGCCACCACGCCGGACACCCTGCGCACGAAGCGACTGCCGCGGTACGCCGCGCCGGCCATCGCGCTCGCCGCCCTGCTGGTCGCGGCGGCGGTGGTGCTCGGCGCCGGCATCGGCAACTGGGTGCTCGTCGTGGTCCTCGGCGCGTTGCTCTACCTGATCGGGCTCTACCTCGCGGCGAAGGCCGTGGAGGGGGCGCGCTCGGCCCGCAACCGCACCTGGAGCGCACTGATCCACTCGGCGTTCGTGCTCGCCGTACTGCCGCTCGCGTCGGTGGTCTGGACGCTGCTCAGCAAGGGCGTCGAGCGGCTCGACGGCGACTTCTTCCTCACCTCGATGAACAACATCGGGGCCAGGGACGCGAACGGTGGGGCGTACCACGCGATCATCGGCACGCTGGAGCAGGTCGGCATCGCTACCCTGATCACCGTCCCGCTCGGCATCCTCTGCGCCGTCTACATCGTCGAGTACGGCCGGGGCAAGTTCGCGTTCGCGATCCGGTTCTTCGTCGACGTCATGACCGGTATCCCGTCGATCGTCTCCGGCCTCTTCGTACTGGCCTTCTGGGTGCTGATCGTCTCCCCGTGGTTCAACGACGGCCGGCCCAGCTTCTCCGGGTTCGCCGCCGCGCTCGCGCTGAGCGTGCTGATGCTCCCCACGGTGGTCCGCTCCACGGAGGAGATGCTCCGGCTCGTCCCGGCGCCGCTGCGCGAAGGCGCGTACGCCCTGGGCGTGCCCAAGTGGAAGACCATCCTGCGGGTCGTGCTGCCGACGGCGCTGCCGGGCATCGTGACCGGCGTCATGCTCGCCATCGCCCGCGCGGCCGGCGAGACGGCGCCGGTGCTGCTCGTCGCCGGCGGCGGCGCGGCGATCAACTTCAACCCGTTCGAGAACAACCAGTCGTCGCTGTCGCTCTTCGTGTACCAGCAGGCCGGCGACGCGTCGCGGTTCTCCCCCGCCCGGGCGTGGACCGCGGCTCTCACCCTGGTAGCCCTCGTCCTGATCCTGACGATCGCGGCGAAGCTGCTGGCCCGTCGTAACCGGCTCGGCCGATGAACTTCGGAGGTACCACCACCATGGCCAAGCGCATCGAAGCCTCGAACGTCACCGCCTACTACGGCGGCTTCAAGGCGATCGAGAACATCAACCTCACCGTCGAGCCGAAGACCGTCACCGCCCTGATCGGCCCGTCCGGCTGCGGCAAGTCGACCTTCCTCCGCTCGATCAACCGGATGCACGAGGTGCTCCCCGGTGCCCGGGTCGAGGGCAGCCTCACCATCGACGACCAGGACATCTACGACCGGGACGTCGACGTCACCGCCGTCCGCCGCATGATCGGCATGGTCTTCCAGCGGCCCAACCCGTTCCCCACCATGAGCATCTACGAGAACGCGGTGGCCGGGCTGCGCCTCAACGGCGTACGGAAGAAGTCGATCCTCGACGAGGCCGCGGAGAAGGCGCTGCGCGCGGCGAACCTCTGGGACGAGGTCAAGGACCGGCTCGGTAAGCCGGGTGCGGGTCTCTCCGGCGGTCAGCAGCAGCGGCTCTGCATCGCCCGGACGATCGCCGTCGAGCCGCAGGTGGTCCTGATGGACGAGCCCTGCTCGGCGCTCGACCCGATCTCCACGCTGGCCATCGAGGACCTGATGTTCCAGCTCAAGGACAAGTTCACGATCATCATCGTCACGCACAACATGCAGCAGGCCGCCCGGGTCTCGGACCGTACGGCCTTCTTCTCGATCGAGAAGACCGGCGACCCCGGCCGCCTCATCGAGTACGACAACACCCAGAAGATCTTCAGCAACCCGACCCAGAAGAAGACCGAGGACTACATCACCGGCCGCTTCGGCTGACCCGCCCCACCCCGCCCCTCCGGCGGCGCACTTTCACGGAAAGAGTGGCCATTCCACGGGGGATGGCCACTCTTTCCGTGAAAGTGCGCGCTTCTCTGGGGAGGGGGGCGGGCGGGAGCGGGGGGTCAGTGGAGGCGGAAGTGGGGGGTGTCGTTGTCGGGGTCGTCCAGGTGGGGGGTTACGGGGGTAGCCGCGTCGCGGGTGGTGGCGGCTCGCACGACACCGCTCAGGTCGCCGGCCGCGGCCACCTGCGCCAGCGTCACCAGGGTCGGCGGCAGCATGTTCAGTTCGCCCGCCTCCGCCTTCGCCCGGGCGTCCGCCGGCGGGAGCCAGAGCGTGCGATCGGCCTCTCGCGACACGTGCCGGGGCCGCTGACCCTCGGGCAGCAGGGCCACGAAGAAGTACGTGTCGAAGCGGCGCGGCTCGAACTCCGGCGTGATCCAGCGGCTCCACGGCAGCAGCAGGTCGGAGCGGAGAGTGAGTCCCCGCTCGGCGAGCAGGCCCGCGAAGCCGACCTCGCGCTGCTCCAGCGCGACCCGGGCGGCCTCCCAGTCGTCCCCGCTCACGTCGCCGACAACGCTCGCCGCGTCCGCGCCGGCGAGCAGCACGCCGGCCTCCTCGAAGACCTCCCGGGCGGCCGCACAGACCACCGCCTGCGCGGCGTCCGGCGCGAGCCGGAGCCGTTCGCCCCACTCGGCCGGCGTCGGACCGGCCCAGTCCAGGTGGGTCTCGGAATCCGACCGGTCCACCCCACCGCCCGGGAAGGCGTACATCCCACCGAAGGTCATCGCGGCGACGCGACGGATCAGGTACACCTCGAAGCCGGGGCCGGCCGGACGGAGCAGCAGCACGGTGGCGGCCACCCGGGGCACCGCCGGCACCCCGCCCTCGGCACGGAACCGCCGGGCGTGCTCCACCAGAGCCGGCGGCGCGGGGAAGCCGTCGGGGTCGATCGTCATGCCGTGAGCCTAGTCGCGCCCCCGGGAGCGCATGATCGCCCGTTCACCTGGCTGGACTAGCGTTGCCGCCATGACTCGTTGGGGCATCCTGGCCACCGGCCACATCGCCGCGCGCTTCGCCGAGGATCTCCGGCTGGTGCCGGACGCGGAGCTGGTCGCCGTCGGTTCGCGTACACCGGAGAGCGCGAAGCTCTTCGCCCAGAAGCACGACGTGCCGCGCGCGTACGGCTCGTGGGCGGAGCTGGCCGCCGACCCGGAGGTCGACGCCGTGTACGTGGCGACGCCGCACTCCGCCCACCACGCCGCCGCCATGACCTGCCTCTCGGCCGGGCGGGCGGTGCTGCTGGAGAAGCCGTTCACGCTCGACGTGGCGACCAGCAAGGAACTCATCGACACCGCCCGCGCCGCCGGGGTCTTCCTCATGGAGGCCATGTGGATGCGGACCAACCCGGTGATCCTGCGCCTGGTCGAGCTGATCGCCGACGGCGCGATCGGCACCGTGACCAGCGTGCAGGCCGACTTCGGCGTACCCGGGCCGTTCCCGCCCGAGCACCGGATGCGTGCCCGGGTGCTGGGCGGCGGCGCCCTGCTCGACCTGGGCATCTACCCGATCAGCCTGGCGCACCTGCTGCTCGGGGTACCCCAGCACGTCCGCTCGTGGGCCAAGATCGGCCCGGAGGGCGTGGACGAGAACACCGGTGTGGTCCTCGGCTACGACTCGGGCGCGGTCGCGACGCTCAGCTGCGGCATCATCGGGGCCACCCCGCTGGTCGCCTCGATCACCGGCACCGCCGGCCGGATCGACCTGCCGGCGCCGTTCTTCCGGCCCGACTCGCTGACCCTGCACCGGGCCGGCGCCGAGCCGGAGACCGTCTCGCTGGACGTGCCCGGCGGGGGCTACCAGTACGAGGCGATCGAGGTGCAGCGCTGCCTGGCGGAGGGCCTGCTCGAGAGCCCGCTGGTGCCGCACTCCACCACCCTCGAGGTGATGAGCCTGCTCGACACGATCCGCGGCCAGATCGGCGTCGACTACGCGTGAGCGTCGATCGGATGTGAAACAGGGGCCCCGGTCGTCGCTTCCACGACGACCGGGGCCCCTGTCCGATCCGGGCTCGCTCCGGCATGGCCCGGCGAGCGGTGGCTCAGCCGAAGAGCGGGCGCACCACCAGGTACGCGATGCAGGAGATCAGCGCCGCGGCGGGGAACGTGATGATCCAGGCGAGCACGATGTTGCCCGCGACGTTCCAGCGGACCGCGGAGAGCCGCTTCGTCGCGCCCACGCCCATGATCGCCGAGGTGATCGTGTGGGTGGTGGAGATGGGGGCCTTGAGCACCAGGGCGTTGAAGTAGAGCACCGCGCTGGCCACCGTCTCGGCGGCGAAGCCCTCCGGCGGGCCCAGGTCGATGATCTTGCGGCCGAGGGTGCGGATGATCCGCCAGCCGCCCGCGTAGGTGCCGAGCGCCAGCATGGTCGCGGAGGTCCAGAAGACCCAGCCCGGGATGTGGGTCTTGCTCTCCTGGAAGCCGCCCGTGTAGAGCGCGAGGACCACGATGCCCATGGTCTTCGCCGCGTCCTGCATGCCGTGGCCGACCGACATGGCTGCCGCCGACGCGGTCTGCGCCCAGCGGAAGCCCCGGTTCAGCTTGCCCGGCTGCCCCTTCCGGAACAGCCAGAGGATCGCGAGCATCACCAGGTAGCCCAGCGTGAGGCCGACGATCGGCGAGAGCACCATCGGCAGGATGACCTTCTCGACGATGTTCACCCACTGGACCACACCGCCGGTGGCGAGGAGCGTGGCGCCGACCAGGCCACCGAACAGGGCGTGCGAGGACGACGACGGCAGGCCGAAGTACCAGGTGATGAGGTTCCAGCAGATCGCGCCGAGCACTCCGGCGAAGACGACACCGAGGCTGCCCACCCCGGTGGGTAGCGTGACCAGGCCGTCGCCGACCGTCTTCGCCACGCCTGCGCCGAAGTGCGCTCCGACGAAGTTTCCGACGGCGGCCAGCAGGAGGGCGACCCGGGGTGTCAGCGCCCGGGTGGAGACGCTCGTCGCGATCGCGTTGGCGGCGTCGTGGAAGCCGTTGGTGTAGTCGAACACCAGGGCAGCCGCGATCACCGCCAGAACGGCGATGAGTTCGGGGGTCACAGGATCAGGACTCCTTGACCGCGATGGTCTCGACTGTGTTGGCCACGTGCTCGAAGGCGTCGCACGCGGCTTCGAGCTCGTCGGCGACCTCCTTCATCTTCAGCACGGTCAACGCGTCGTACTCGCCGGAGAAGAGGCGGACGAGCAGCATCCGGTACGCCTGGTCACCGTCGTTCTCCAGCCGGTTGCACTCGATCCAGTAGTCCTCGAGATCCTTCATCGACTTGAGCCGGGGCATCGCCTCGGCGGTCAGCTTCGCCTGCTGGTCGAGCACGTTGACCAGCTCGTGCATCTCCCGGGGCAGCGACGGCAGCTTCGTCAGGCCGTACAGGTAGAGGAGGTTCCCCACCGCCTCCAGGTGGTCCATCACGTCGTCGAGCAGCGACCCGAGCCGGTAGATGTCCTCCCGGTCGAACGGGGTGATGAAGGTAGAGTTGATCTTCTTGTACAGCTCGTGGGTGATCTGGTCGCTGTCGTGCTCCACCTCGGTCAACCGCTCGCTGACCGACTGCACCTCGACACCGGGCAGAGCCAGCTCGTTGAGCAGCTCGGTGCCCCGAACCAGGTTCTGCGCGGCCCTGGTGAAGAGCTCGTAGAAGGCCCCCTCGGTGGGGCGGAAGGAAAACTTCACAGCACGGACCTCGTCGTGTCGGTGGAAGGGTGGCGGACGCCGCCAGGACGCCTGCCCTGGGAATGCTAGGGAACGCCGATGCCGGGAAATTCCCGGCCCACCCCAGGCCAAGCCACATTCATCGCTCGTTCACCTGCCGTTCACCTCTGGCGTCCCTCGCGCCTCGACGACCCCAGTTCGCAGCCGCTCCCGCTCCCGTGCCGGATCGAAACCCGCGGGCGGATACTCCAGGTCGAGGGTGTCGAAGGTCTCTCGGAGCAGGTGGGCCACCGCCCAGTCCCGGTACCACTTGCGATCGGCGGGCACCACGAACCAGGGCGCGGCGTCCGTGCCGCACCGGCCCAGTGCCTCGGCGTACGCGGCCTGATAGTCGTTCCAGCGGGCCCGGGCGGCCACGTCCGCCGGGTTGTACTTCCAGTACTTGCGCGGGTCGTCGAGCCGTTCGAGCAGGCGCTCGCCCTGTTCCGCGTACGAGATGTGCAACATGACCTTGATCAGGGTCACGCCGCTCTCGGTCAGCTCGCGCTCGAAGGCGTTGATCTCGTCGTACCGGGCCCGCCAGGTGGCCGCAGGCACCAGTGCCTCGACCCGGGCCACCAGCACGTCCTCGTAGTGGGAACGGTTGAAGACCCCCAGGTAGCCGGCGGCCGGCAGCGCCCGCCGGATCCGCCACAGGAAGTCGTGCCGCAGCTCTTCGGGGGTCGGCGGACCGAAGGAGCGGATGTGCAGCCCCAGCGGATCCATGGCACCGGCGACCCGCTTGATCGTGCCGTCCTTGCCGCCGCAGTCCATCGCCTGGAGCACCAGCAGCACCCGCCGCGCCGGTCCCGACCCGCCCGGCCGGCTGGACCCGCCGAGGGACCCGGGACCGTCCACGGGACCCGGGTCGGGATCGGCGACCTTCGCCTCCGCGTAGAGCATCTCCTGCTGCCGGCCCAGCTCGGCTCCGATCAGCCGCACCTGGGCCCGGGCCCAGGCCTTCCGGCGCTCACCGGTCACCGTCTCGCCCGGCAGGCCCGGTGTGGACCGCGGGTCGACCGTGCCGAGGTCGACCGGCGCCGTCGCCCTCAGCAGCCACCGCAGGGGCCCGTCGACCGGCGCTACGACTTCCGTCTCACGAGGTGCCACCCTCGGATCATCACCCGTCGACGCCGAACCCGCGCGCCGACCGCCCCCGATGATCATGAGGTTGGCGGGGATCCGATGATCGAAGCCGCCGTCAACCTCATGATCGGCGGGCGCACGCGGTGGGGGTCAGAGAACGAGGGCGAGCCACTTGCGGTACGCGGTGGCGAAGGGCTCGGTGCCGTCGCCGAGCGCGGTCAGGAGCCACCGCGCCGCCGCCTCCGCCTCGGCCACCAGCTCCTCCGGATAGCCGAAGCGCACCCGGTGCTCGGCGAACTCGTCCTCGTCACGCAACTCCACGACGCCTGTCGCACGTCGGCGGACCACGTCCAGGTCGAGGTCGTAGAGGTGGACGGTGTCGTCGGATTCCCAACGGGCCGGGCTGGCGATGTCGCAGTAGACCTCGCTGGTGCGGGGCGGCGGGTTGAACATGCCGGTCCACCACGCCTGGTGGGGCACCAGGAGCACGAACGGAATCTGCTCCACCGACGGCCGCCCGTGGTAGATCGACTTCGTGCCGACCGGTACGCCGAGCCAAACCCCGAGGTCGTCCTCTGCGAGCCGACGGGCCGGGTAGTCGCGGTGGGCGCTGCCGTCGTACTTGCGGTAGATCACGCGGACCACGTCGCTCGGCATGAGTCGCACCCTAACCGATATCGCCCACTCGTCGTAGCGCCGATGTAACGGGCTGAACCCGACGGGCCGCCACGCGGCGGAGGGGCGCGCCCGGTGTCGGCGGCGGCGGGTACCGTCGCACGGTGACCCTGCCCCGCGCCGCCACCGGTTCCAGCACCCCGTCGGCCCGTACGGGGCGGCGGCGCGGCACCCGGCCGAGCGGCGAGAAGCTGCTCGCCGCCGCCGTGGGGGCCGTCCCCGGTGGCACCGCCCGCCCCGGCCAGCAGCAGATGACGGCCGCGATCGAGGAGTGCGTGACCGCCCGCGAGCACCTGCTCGTGCAGGCCGGCACGGGCACCGGGAAGTCCCTGGGTTACCTCGCTCCGGCGCTCACCGTCGAGGGGCCGGTCGTCGTCTCCACCGCCACCCTCGCGCTCCAGTCCCAGCTCGTCGACCACGACCTGCCCCGGCTGGCCGACGCGGTCGAGCCGCTGCTCGGCCGCCGCCCCACCTTCGCCGTGCTGAAGGGCCGACACCATTACCTCTGCCTTGCCCGGCTCGACAACTCGACCGAGGAGGAGCCGACCGACGGCCTCTTCGACGCACCGTCCTCCGGCCCGGCCGGCGGCAAGTGGCTCGGCGAGGCCGGCCGGCTGGGCAAGCAGGTTCAGCGGCTACGGGACTGGGCCATGGATACCGCGACCGGGGACCGGGATGAGCTGGATCCGGGCGTCGACGACCAGGCCTGGCGCCTGGTCTCCATGCCGGCCCGGGAGTGCGTGGGGGCGACCCGCTGCCCGTTCGGCGCGGAGTGCTTCGCCGAGGCGTCCCGGGCCCGGGCACGCGAGGCGGACATCGTCGTCACCAACCACAGCCTCCTCGCGGTGGACATGCTCGCCGGGCGGCAGATCGTGCCGCCGCACAAGCTGCTCATCGTCGACGAGGCGCACGAACTGGCCGACCGGGTCTCCTCGGCCGCACAGGCCGAGCTGGTACCGGAGCTGATCGACCGGTCCACCCGTCGGGCCCGGCCGCTGCTGAAGCCGGAGACCGCGGAGGCGCTGACCGCCGCCGGCGACGCGCTCGCGGTGGGGCTCGCCGAGGCGCCGGCCGGGCGACTCACCGCCGGCCTGCCCCCGGCGTTGCGCGAGGCGTGCACCCTGCTCGACGCGGCCACCCGGGCCGCGCTCGACGCGATCGGGGACGTCAAGTCCGACGATCCCGACCCGGTACGCAAGCAGCAGGCCCGGGCCGTGCTGGACGAGCTGTCGACCACGGCGCAGCGGCTGCTGGAGGAGAACGAACACGACGTCGCCTGGGTCGAGAAGCCCGACAACGGTAGCCGCCGGGCGCTGGTGGTGGCCCCGCTGTCGGTCGCCGGCACCCTCGCCACCCACCTCTACGAGGACCGCACCGTGGTGGCCACCTCGGCCACCCTGACCCTCGGCGGCCGGTTCGACACGGTGGCCCGGGCGCTGGGGCTGGAGGCCCCGGCCGCTTCGCCGCCCTCCCCGGCGGCCGCCGCCCTGGCCGCTTCCACCGACAGGAGTGGCCGCACGGGTACCAGCAGCGGCGGCCGCCGAGGCGAGGCGGGTGCGGAGCGCGAGGCGGGGGCTGCGCCCACGAGCGGGCCGGGCTGGCGGTCACTGGACGTCGGTTCGCCGTTCGACTACGCCCGGCAGGGCATCCTGTACGTCGCCGCCCACCTGCCCAGACCGAGTGTCTCGGGCCTGCCCGACGCGGCCGGTGAGGAGCTGCTGGACCTGGTCCAGACACTCGGTGGTCGTACCCTCGGGCTCTTCTCCTCGCGGCGGGCCGCGCAGCAGGCGGCGGAGCTGGTCCGGGCGCGGACCGACCTGCCGGTGCTGCTGCAGGGCGAGGACGCGCTGCCCCTGTTGGTCCGCCGGTTCCGCGAGCAGCGCGAGACCTGCCTGTTCGGGGTGATGTCGCTCTGGCAGGGGGTGGACGTGCCCGGCGACTCCTGCCAGCTGGTGGTGATCGACCGGCTGCCCTTCCCCCGGCCGGACGAGCCGCTCGCGGCGGCCAGGGCGGCCGCGGTGGACGCCGGCGGCGGCTCGGGTTTCGCCGCGGTCAGCGTGCCGATCGCCGCCATCCGGCTGGCGCAGGGAGTGGGACGGCTCATCCGGGCGACCGGCGACAAGGGAGTCGTCGCTGTGCTCGACTCACGGTTGGAGACCGCTCGCGGCTACGGCCCGTTCCTGCGCCGCTCACTGCCGCCGTTCTGGTACACCACCCGGCGGGACGTCGTCCAGGGCGCGCTGAAGCGCCTCGCCGCGTCCTGACCGGACCGTCGCGGTCCGTCGTGGACGGCGGGGCCGTCAGGGGGTCTGCGAGGCGACCACCACGGCGTCCGGCGGAGTCGCCGGCACCGTACGGGCGGCGAGCCGGCGGATCGCCGTGTTCAGGACCGCGATCAGCGGTACGGCGACCAGCGCGCCGGTGATCCCGGCGAGCACCACCCCGGCGGCGATACCGATGATCACCGCGAGCGGGTGGATGGCCACCGCGCGCCCCATGATCAGTGGCTGGAGCACGTGCCCCTCCACCTGCTGGACGCCGATCACCACGCCGAGGATGATCAGCGCGGTCACCGGCCCGCTGTCGACGAGCGCGACCAGCACGGCGACCCCGCCGGAGAGCGCCGCCCCGACGATCGGGATGAACGCCCCCAGGAAGACCAGCGCGGCGAGCGGGAAGGCGAACGGAATGTCGAAGATGACCAGGAAGATGCCGATGCCGACGGCGTCGATGAAGGCGACAAGCACGGTGGCCCGTACGTAGGCGACCAGCGTCCCCCAGGCGGCGCGGCCGGCGTCGTCCACCCGCCAGCGGGCGGCCACGGGCAGCAGCCGGACCAGGAAGCGCCAGATCCGACTGCCGTCGCGCAGGAAGAAGAACGTGGCGAAGAGCACCAGCAGCAGGCCGGTGACCACCTCGGCGAGGGTGCCCGAGATGGTGGTGGCCGCATCCGTGAACCGGCCGGTGTTCTCACTGACCCACTTCTGGCCCTCCTCGATGTAGCGATCCAGCTGGCTGTCGGAGACGTGCAGCGGGCCGGTCTTCAGCCACTCCTGGATCTGCCGGACACCCTGAGTGGACTTCTCGCTCAGCTCCGGCACGCCCTTGATGAACTCGTTCACCACCAGGGTCAGCGTGCCGACCACCGCGGCCAGACCGGCGACCAGCACCACCCCGGTCGCCAGCGACCGGGGGAAGCGGACCCGCAACAACCAACCCACCGCGGGCGCCAGCAGCGCCGACAGCAGCAGCGCGATGGCGAGCGGAATGATGACGATGCGGATCGTGCCGACGATCCGCAGCAACGCCCAGGCGACCAGGCCGATCACGATCAGACGCCACGACCAGGCGGCGGCGATGCGCAGCGCGTGCGGCACCTCGGCGTCGTCCCGGCTGGTGGTGCTCGGCGGCGGGGGCGGCGGCAGTTCCTCGTCGACCATCGTCGGCGGCGGTGGCGCCACCGGGCCCGGCGACGCCGGCGCGGCCACGCCGGCGTCGGCGGGAACGTCGCTGGAGGTGGCCCGCGCGGATCGTCTGGACGACCGCACCGTCTCGTACGCACGACGGAACCGGTCGCGTACCCGCTCGAAGCGGCTCAAGCGCACCTCCTGGCAAGACGGCCGGTCCGCCCACGGTGACAGGTCGGACAGCATACGCCAGCCTTCGCCACCATAGGCCTCATCCGCAACATTGCCCTGGCCACCGTGACGGTAACCACCGGTCGAGGGGCGGGGGCGACACGGTAGCGTCTGCGACGTGACCGCCGACAAGGATCTCGACTCCGGCCTGCCCATCCGCCTGCTGCACGACCGCGTGCTGGTCAAGTTGGAGGGGAGCGAGGGCGAGCGCCGCTCCAGCGCCGGCATCGTGATCCCGGCGACCGCGGCGGTGGGCAAGCGTCTGGCCTGGGCCACCGCCGTCGGGGTGGGTCCGAACGTCCGCTCCATCGTCTCCGGCGACCGGGTCCTCTTCGACCCCGACGACCGGTCGGAGGTCGAGCTGCACGGCCGGGGCTACGTGCTGCTGCGCGAGCGGGACGTGCACGCCGTCGCCGCCGAGCGGGTGGAGGTCGACGCCACCGGGCTCTACCTCTAGCCCCCCCGTGGTCGGCACCGAACGGTGCCGACTTCCCCGTCCCCGACCGCACGGACACCGTTTGCACCGCTCCCCGCCGGGAAGCCAGCCGGACCACCGGCCCTGGGGAGGGACGATGCCCGAATGGATCAGGAAGCTGCTGTTCTGGGGCTTCATCGCGTTCCTGATCTACTTCATGGCGTTCCGGCCGGACGGTGCGGCGAACATCTTCAAGGCGATCGGGGCGGGTCTGGTGGCCATGTTCCAGGGGCTCGGTGACTTCCTCACCAGCCTGATGACCTGACCCGGCCGGCGACCCGCGCCGGTCCGCCCGAGCACCCGCACCGGTCGGCACCGGCTCGCACTCCGGCGCCGCCCGGTCAGGCGTGCCAAGGCGGGCCGGGCCGCGGCGCGTGCCAGCCCGGCGGCGCGGGCGCGGGTGGTGGCCCGCCCAGCACCACCGGAATCGGCACCACCGGCTCGTCCGGCGCGTTCACGGTCCGCTGGGAGCCGTCCGGGAATCGCAGGTGGTAGCGGTCGCCGTCCCACACCCCGGCGGGCGCCTGCGGGTCCCGGCCGACGAAGAACGAGCGGTACGCCGTGATCGCCTCCAGCAGCTCCCGCTCTTCCCGGGCGGTACGCTCCCGATCCGCCGCCTTCCGGTCCAGGCCGCGTAGCGAACCGTCGCGCAACAACGCCAGCCGGGTGGCCGCGAACTGGTAGCCGCGCATCGCCCTCACCCCGGCGTCCCCGCCCACCCGTCGCGCCCAGGCGCGGGCCGCGTGCCGGCGGCCGAGGCTGCTCAGCGCCGCCACCTCGGGTGGGCTCAGCCAGCCGGCCCGGACGTAGTCCGGCAGCCTGCGCTCGGTGAGCCGCCCCTCCCAGGCCCGTAGCCAGACAGCCAGCCCGACCATGCCGAAGAAGATCGGCACCATCAGGCCGATGAAGCCGTACAGCATGATCAGCGGCTGGTTGGTGGCCTGGCTGAGTGTCGGCAGCAGGTTCCACGTGCCGTGCAGCATCATGGCCACCAGCAGCCCGGCGACGGGGGCGAGCACCCGGACCCGGCGGTCGGCCGTACGGGCGGCGATGCCCAGCCCCACACCGGTCATCGAGGTGAAGAGCGGATGGGCGAACCCGAACAGCAGGATCCGGACGATGAAGATGGCGATGACCTGCTGCGCCCCGGTCGCCGGCCCGTACCGGTCCACACCTGTCGCGAAGCCGTACCCGCCGAGGTAGAGGATGTTCTCCACCATCGCGAAGCCGACCGCCGAGAGCCCGCAGTAGACCAGCCCGTCGGTGATCCCGGACCACTCCCGTCGCCGGAACACCAGCAGCAGGATCGGCCCGAGTGCCTTGGTCGACTCCTCGACGAAGGGTGCGACGAGCACTCCGGTGAGCGCGGCCGGCAGTTTCGCGTGGGCGATCTGGCCGGCCGCGAAGTCGTTCACCGTCAGCGAGGCGGCGGTGGCGACGAACGCGCCCCAGGCGAAACAGAAGATCAGGTACTTCAGCGGCTCGGGTTCGTACCGGTCGAGCCAGAGGAAGCAGGCGACCAGCACGGGCACCGGCAGGATGGCGGCCACCGTGCCGATCAGCAGCGCCTGCACGCCGATGTTCTCGCCGATCGTGTAGACCATGAAGACCGCGCACGCCGCGATGAGGAGCACCAGCCCGGCGAGCACCAGGAACCGCCGCCAGCCCAGCCGGCGCAGCGGCATCCGGAGCACGGCACCCGGACCGGGCGGAACGGACGGCGACGGCGGCGCGCTGCCGGGCGGGGTGTCGGCCATGCGGTCAGCCTAGCCACCGCCGGGCGGGTGGTCCTGGCGCATCGGCAGCCGCTATGCTGCCGACAGGTCACGAGCGCCAGCGTCAAGCCCCGGCTTGCTGGCCGGCAACCCTCGTCGAGTTCGCGGTGGGGTGCCCCGGGTGATGACCGGGCCCGGCCCGATCCGCGTGCCGGGCAAGCGCGGACCCCGTCCCGACGTAGCCCCGGGGTCCCTGGCCCGGGAGGTTCCGGCGTGTCCGTCACCCTCGTATCCCCGATCGACACCCTGTCGGCCGCTCCGGCCGGCAGCGAGCCGCTCAGCGTGCTCGGCGTACCGGGTGAGATCAATCTCGACTACGCGGCCACCGCGCCGTGCGCGCGGGTCGCGGCCGACGCGGTGGCCGCGCTGCTTCCGTGGTACGCGAGTGTGCACCGCGGCGCCGGGGCCCTCTCCCGCCGCTGCACGCTCGCCTACGAGCGGGCCCGGCAGACGGTCGGTGACTTCTTCGGCGCCCGGGCCGAAGACCATGTGATCTTCACCCGCAACACCACCGACGCGCTGAACCTGCTGGCCCGGGCGTTGCCCCCCGGCACCACCGTGGTCACCTTCGGCGGCGAGCACCACGCGAACCTGCTGCCCTGGCCGCGTGGCTCGGTCCGGCTGCCCGTGCCCGCGGACCCGGCCGGGGCGGTACGTGCCCTGGACGCCGCGCTCGCCGAGCTACGCCGGGCGGCGCAGCCCGGGCTGCCGGTGCTGGTGGCGGTAACCGGGGCGAGCAACGTGACAGGCGAACGCTGGCCGGTGGCCGAGCTGGCCCGGGTGGCCCGGCGCCATGGGGCCCGGATCGCAGTGGACGCCGCGCAGCTCGCCCCACACGCACCGGTCGACCTGCTGGCGCTGGACGTCGACTATCTCGCCGTCTCCGGCCACAAGCTCTACGCCCCGTTCGGGGCCGGAGCGCTGGTCGGCCGGGCGGACTGGCTCGACGCGGCGCAGCCGTACCTGGCCGGCGGCGGCGCCACGGCCCGGGTCGGGGCGGCCACCCACGAGGTCACCTGGGCGGTCGGGCCGGCGCGGCACGAGGGAGGAACCCCGAATCTGCTCGGCGCGGTCGCGCTGGCCGCCGTCTGCGACGCCCTCGCGGACGCGGACCGCGCCGCGCTGCACGACCGGGAGCAGCGCCTGCTCGGCCGGCTGCGGGACGGAATCGCGGCGCTGCCGCACGTCGTGGAGCTGCGCACCTTCGGTCCAGACGCGCCCCGGGTGGGCATCGTCTCCTTCGTGGTGGCGGGGCGGGACTCCTCCGACGTGGCTGCCGAGCTGGCCCGGGAGCACGCCATCGGGGTACGCGACGGATTGTTCTGCGCCCATCCGCTCGCCCAGCGACTGCTCATCGAGGCGGCCACGCGCGCCGGACGGCGGGACCTGCCGCCGACCGCGTTGCGGGCCAGCATCGGGCTGGGCAGCACGGAGGAGCACATCGACCGGCTGCTCGCGGCCCTCGCCACGTTCGCCTGAGCGCCCGGCGGCGGACCGCCGCCCGGCCCACGGGCACGGCCCGCCCGGTCGGCGGGCACACCGCGTGCCCGGCCGGCCGGGCGGCAGGTCAGCCGACCGGAGGCGCTATCGGGGGTTTCGGCCGTCCGCCGTCCGGTTCGGGGCGGCCGCCCGGGGGCGCGTTGTGGTTGCCGAAGGACTGCCGGATCAACCGGTTCGCCTCCTCCTGATCGATGCCGGAGGCCACCAGCAGGTCACTCGCCGCGGTCCGCACCTGGGCCACGACCACGCTGCCGGAGAAACCCACCCCCTCGTCGTACGCCCGGCCGGCCTCGCTGACCGCGCGCAGCGACCGTTCCCGGGCCTGCTGCGGCTCGTCGCCGACGGCGAACTCGTGTCTGAGCAGGCGCACCGCTTCCGCGAGGTGATCGACCGCGTCCGGCATCGGCTCGGGGACCGGCTCCTCGTCCTCGATCAGGGTCACCGCGCGGCGGATGAGTGTGCCGCTGTTGCGCATCGCCCGGTCGATGGGCTCGGCCGCCTCCGCGTAGTGGGTCAGCTCGTTGCGGCGGTGCCACCGCGCCGGTGACAGGGTCGCGGTCTCCTTGGCCCCATCGATCGCCTCGACGAAGGTGTCCAGCTCCGACTTGTTGTTACGGAGCCGGTCCAGCGCCCGCTGCACCCGGGCGCGATCCCGGGTGCGCAGCCCCTCCGCGGTGGCGTCGAGCTGCGTGGCGAGCAGATCGAGCGCCGGCCGGGCGGCCCGGTTGAGCACCCGGAGCGGGTTGAGCGGCAGCAGGATCGCGGTCACCAGCAACGCGACCCCGCCGCCGAGGAAGGCGTCGACGAACCGAGGTATCTCCAGGTTCATCGTGGAGGGGCTCAGCGTCACGATCAGTACGGCGGTGGCCGCCGCCTGGATCACGATCGCCACGCTCGCGCCCGCGAAGATCGTCAGCAGGATGGCCGCGGTGACCACGAGGCCGAGTTGCCAGGCCCCGGTGCCGAGGACGTAGATCAGGCCGTCGCCGATCGCCACCCCGATCGCCACCCCGACGATCAGCTCCACCGTGCGCCGGAACCGCTGGCCGACGGAGGCAGCCAGGGTGCCGACCGCCGAGATGGGAGCGAAAACCGGCTGCGGGTTGCCGAGCAGGCGGTGCGACACCAGGTACGCCAGCAAAGCCGCCAGCCCGGCCTGCACGGCCAGCCCGGCGGCCATCCGGACCCGGTGCAGCCGATCGTGCAGGGTCGCCTTGCTGAGGTGGCGGACCTGCTCCATCGCGTCGGCGATACGCGCACTGTCGACGTCGGCGACCAGCTCCCGAGGGCGCACTCGCCTGATCCGTCCACGCTCCCGGGTCGCCATGTCCGCTACTACCCGAGGTGTGCCGGGTGAATCCTCGCTTCCGCACCGTTCCCCGGCTGGGGCAGACTCGTCGCGTGGCCGACCTACTCGAACGGTGGCGGGCGGCGGCCCGGGGCGCCGGGGCGACCGGCCCGGCCGGGCTGACCGACGCCGGGGAAGAGTTGATACACCGGTGGCGGGAGCCGCACCGGCACTACCACACCGTCGACCACCTGCGCGCGGTGCTCGACGTGGTCGATCGGCACGCGGAGCTGGCCGGACGACCGGATCTGGTCCGGCTGGCCGCCTGGTGCCACGACGCGGTCTACGACCCACGCGCCGGCGGTGACGCGAACGAACAGGCCAGCGCCGAGCTGGCCGTCCGCCTGCTCACCGGCCTCGGGCTGCCGGCCGACGCGGTGACGGAGGTCCGCCGGCTGGTGCTGCTCACGGCCGGGCACCAGGTCGACGCCGGGGACGCCGATGGTGCCCTGCTCTGCGACGCCGACCTCGCGGTGCTGGCCGCGCCGCCTGCGGCGTACGAACGGTACGCGGCGGCGGTGCGGCGCGAGTACGCACACGTGCCCGAACCGGACTTCCGGATCGGCAGGGCCCGGGTGCTCAGCGCGCTGCTCGGCCTGCCCGCGCTGTTCCGGTCACCTCCGCTGGCCCGCCGTTGGGAGCGGCCGGCACGGGCGAACCTGCGCCGCGAACTGGCGGCCCTGGCCACCCCGGGACCCGCTCCGGCGTAGCGGAACCGCCGGCTTGCGCCGCCCGTACCAGGTGCTTCGGCCGGCGCAGCCCGGCGCCGCGGAGCAGCCGGACCAGCTCGCGGCTGGGCACCACCCGCGCACCGAGCCAGACGGCCACCGGGAACCGGTCGGCCGGGATGTCGTAGTGGTCCCGGTCGAAGCCGCGCCGAGGCGCACCGAGCGCCTCGGCGAACGCGTGCAGTTCCGCGTAGGAGACGTCGCTGATCAGATGGGACCAGAGCCGGCCGCGCGACGGCCAGGCGGGCCGATCCAGGTAGAGCATGGCCGTAAACCTAGCGCGGTGCCCGGGACCGTCGGCGGCGTCGCGGCGAGGGCCGGGCGACGATCCGGCGTGGCCCGGTGCACGATCCTGGATGCCACGCTTGCCACGCACCGCAGTGGATCATGTTGATGAACGGCGTACGGGCACCTAGCCTCTCCTGCATGGCCGGATCCCCCCTCATCGACGAACTGCGTGCCGCCCTCGGCGAGAGCGCCGTGCTGACCGATCCGGACCTGCTCCGGACGCACGAACGCGACGAAGCCGACCTCTGCGCCGCCGGCACCCCGTTGGTCGTCACCCGCCCGCGCAGCACCGAGGAGGTGGTGGCCGTGGTCCGGGCCGCGGCCCGGCACGGCGTACCGGTGGTGCCGCAGGGAGCCCGTACCGGCCTCGCGGGCGCCGCGAACGCGGTCGACGGTGCGGTGGTGCTCAGCACCGTCGCGATGAACGAGATCCGGGAGATCGACCCGGTGAGCCGGATCGCGGTGGTGCAGCCGGGCGTGGTGAACGCGACGCTGGCCGCCGCGGTGGCGAAGCAGGGGCTCTGGTACCCACCGGACCCCGGCTCCTGGGAGTCCTCCACCATCGGCGGCAACGTCGCCACCAACGCCGGCGGCATGTGCTGCGTGAAGTACGGCGTGACCACGGAGTACGTGCTCGGCCTGGAGGTGGTGCTCGCCTCCGGCGAGGTGCTGCGTACCGGCCGGCGGACGGCGAAGGGCGTGGCCGGGTACGACCTCACCAGGCTCTTCGTCGGCTCGGAGGGCACCCTCGGCGTGGTCACCGAGGTGACGGTCGCGCTGCGCCCGGCGCCGGCGGAGTCGCTCACCCTGGTCGCGGTCTTCCCCACCACTGCGACCGCGGGCACGGCGGTGGCCGAGATCGCCGCCTGCGGGCTCAGCCCGAGCCTGCTGGAACTGCTGGACCAGACCCACCTGCGGGCCATCGAGGCGTACCGGCCGATGGGCCTGCGTACCGACGCCCAGGCGCTGCTGCTGGCCGCTGCCGACACCGGCACCCGGGCCGCGGACGACCTGGCCGCGCTGGCGGAGGTGTGCGAGGCGGCCGGTGCCGACGAGGTCTACGCGGCCACCGACGCGGTCGAGGCGGCCGCCCTGCTCCAGGCCCGCCGGCTCGCTCACCCCGCGATGGAGAAGTTCGCCGCGGACGCGTACCCGGGCGGCAACGGCGGCCTGGTCATCGACGACGTGGCGGTGCCCCGCGGCTCGCTCGCCGCGCTGCTCGACGGGCTGTCCCGGATCGCGACGGAGTGCGACGTGCCGATCGGCGTCGTGGGGCACGCCGGGGACGGCAACATGCACCCGAACATCGTGGTGGACCGCGCCGACCCGGCCAGCCTGGAACGCGGCCGGCGGGCCTTCGACGAGATCATGCGGCTGGGGCTGGAACTCGGCGGCACCTGCACCGGGGAACACGGGGTGGGCCTGCTCAAGCGGGATTGGCTGGCCCGCGAGATCGGACCGGTGGGCGTACGCGTGCACCAGGCGATCAAGGCGGCGCTGGACCCGGCCGGGCTGCTGAACCCCGGCAAGGTGCTCTGAGCCTCCGGGCCGCGGTGAGCCGGACCGGCCGGCGGGCCGGCGCGTTCGCCGGGCACCGGCACCACTGCCGGACCCGACCGGCGTGCGGGCCGGCCCGGTGGCGAGGTGGCGCCGTTCAGCCCTTCAGCTCGGCGGGCGTGGCCTGGGTGAGCAGCAGCAGGATCTCGCCGGCGATCCGGGGATCCTCCACCCCGGGGCAGTCCTCGGTGGTGATCGACCCGACGGCGGTGAGCAGGCTGGAGGTCAGCGCGTCGATGCAGGTCGACCGGTAGTGCCGTGCCTGGTCGGTCTCCGTGGCGAGCGCCGGGTCGGTGAGCAGTTGCTGCAACCGGTTCACCTGCTCCGGGGCGAGGCTGCCGGTGGAGTTCACCCCGTCCCCGGCGCAGTCGAGGCACTTCCAGACGCCGTCCCGCTCGACCTGGAGGGTGCGCAGCGGGCCGTACTCGCCGAGCTTCTGGAAGAGGCTCACCTGGCCATCCCCGACGGTCGTCGGGGCACCCGGCTCCGGTAGCGCGCTGGCCGGATCGTTCGGCGCGGGCACCGGCTCCTCTGTGGACGCGTGGACCAGGGCGCAGCCGGTCATCGTGGCGACCAGCACCGCGCTGAGGAGAGGGCCGAGCAGACGGGAACGGGAACGGCGTGACACTCGCCGGAAGCTACAGCACCGCCGGTTGTGCCTGGTAGCCCTACAGCTCGGTAGCTTACGGCGAGCACCCGTCGCCGGCAGCGGTCAGCTGGAGGGCAGCTTCGCCGGGTCGCCGTCGCCGCCCCGATCGGCGGCGTAACCGCGCACGTCCGGCGCGCCGAGCCGGACCGCGTCGGCCGCGACGTCGTCCGGCATCAGCTGGGACTCCCGCTCCGCCTCGACCCGGGCCCGGTAGTGCTCCACCTCGCGGGCCCGGCGCGCCGCGTCCCAGCCGAGCACCGCGCCCATCAGTTCCGCCGCGTGCTCCGCCGACTCGACGCCCCGGTGACTGGTCTCGATCGAGATCCGGGTACGCCGGGTGAGCACGTCCTCCAGGTGCAGCGCCCCCTCGGCCCGGGCCGCGTACGTGACCTCGGCGGCCAGGTACTCCGGCGCTCCGGCCAGCGGGACGCCGAGCAGCGGCTCGGCGTCGATCAGCGCGAGGACGTCCAGGGTGAGGGTGCCGTACCGCTCCAGCAGGTGCTCCACCACGCCGACCGGCACGCCGTGTCGCCGCGCCAGGTCGGCCCGGTCCCGCCACATCGCGGTGTACCCGTCCGCGCCCAGCAACGGCAGGTCGGCGGTGCGCGACGGACGCACCCCACCGAGGCGCCGCGCGGCCCGGTTCACCACGTCCGAGGCCATCACGCGGTACGTCGTGTACTTGCCGCCGGCCACCAGCAGCAGCCCGAGCATCGGCTCGACGACCGCGTGCTCACGGGAGAGCTTCGAGGTGGAGTCCGCCTCACCCGCCAGCAGCGGACGCAGCCCCGCGTACACCCCCTCGATGTCCGCCGTGGTGAGCGGCCGGTCCAGCACCGTGTTGACCTGATCGAGCAGGTAGTCGATGTCGCTCGCGGTCGCGGCCGGATGGGAGCGGTCCAACTGCCAGTCCGTGTCGGTGGTGCCGATGATCCAGTGACCGCCCCACGGGATGACGAAGAGGACGCTCCTGGCCGTACGCAGGATCAGGCCGGCCTCGCCCGTGATCGCCGAACGGGGCACCACCAGGTGCACACCCTTGGAGGCCCGTACGCGCAGCCCGGGCCGCAGCCCGACGTCGTTCAACATCCGCGCCATGTCGTCGCTCCACACGCCGGTGGCGGCGATGACGGTACGGGCCCGCACCTCGAACTCGGCGTCCGGCGAGCCGGCCGGCGCCTCCATGTCCCGTACCCGGACCCCGGTGACCTCCCGCGCCTGCCGGATCAGGCCGACGGCGCGGGCGCTGCTCACCACGGTGGCACCGAGGCTGGCCGCGGTGCGGGCCAGGGTCACCACCAACCGGGCGTCGTCGACCTGGCCGTCGTAGTAGCGGATCGCCCCGGCGAGCACGTCGGCGCGCAGACTCGGGAAGATCCGGCGGGCCCCCTCCCGGGTCAGGTGCCGGTGCAGCGGCATGCCGCGGCCGGTGCCGAAGATCCCGGCGAACGCGTCGTACGTGGCCACCCCGGTGCCGTAGTAGGAGCGGCGGAAGACCCGTCCCGGCAGGTCGCGAACGCCTCGGCCGGCGGGGAGCGGCACCAGGAACGGCACCGGCCGGACCAGGTGCGGCGCCAGCCGGGTGGCCAGCAGCCCACGCTCGGTTAGCGCCTCGTGGACCAGGTGGAACTCCAACTGCTCCAGGTAGCGCAGCCCGCCGTGGATCAGCTTGCTGGAGCGGCTGGAGGTGCCTGCGGCGAGATCACGCGCCTCGACCAGGGCCACCTTCAGCCCTCGGGAGGCGGCGTCCAGGGCAGCGCCCGCGCCGGTCACCCCACCGCCGATCACCAACACATCGAACCGCTCCGCCCGAAGTTTGCGCAGGTCGCTGCTGCGACGGTCGGGCGACAGCCGGCCGGCGACGGATCGGGAGACGTTCGGGTCGCGCACCCGTCCACCGTAACCGCCGAGAACATCCGGCGGCACGTCGCAGGGGCTCGCCCCGCCGGCCCGACCGGTGCGCGCCCGGGGTCACCCGCGGCCGTACCGGTCCGCGGGCGGCGGCCCGTCGTACTGTTTCTCAATGCCCCTTCCCCCGCCGTGGGCCGACGCCCGCGCGCCGAACAGTTCCTCGCCCTGGCCGGTGGTCGGGGCCGTCCTGGTCGGCTGCTGGAGCGTCGCGGTGACCGGGCCGACCCAGATCGGCGGCTGGCTGGTCGACCAGGTGCTGCTCGGCTTCGGGCGGGACCGGGTCGGCTGGCTCTGGCCGGTGGCGGGCCTGCTGACCGTGCTGCTGGTCGGTACGCCCGCGCTGCTGCTCGCCCTGCTGCCTCGCTCGGGCGTGGTCCGCGCCACCGGCCGGGTCTGGCTGGCCGGCGCGGTCGTGCTCGGCTCGTTCACGCTGCTGCGGGCCGTCCCACCGGTGCATCAGGAGGCGTACCTCGCCGGGCTCGCCGTCACCGCCGCGCTGGCCGCGCTCGTCCTGGGCCGGCTCGCTCGCCGCCGGCCGGGGGTCGTGCCGGCGGGTGGGGCCGACCCGGGCGGCGCCGCGCCGCGCCGCGGGTTGCTCGGTGGGCTGCGGCCCGCGCCGGTCACGTTGCTCGCGATCGCCGGCGGACTCACGCTGCTGCTGCCCTGGACCTGGCTGGGTGCGCTCGGCGGGCTGCTGGAGACGGTGCTCGCCGCGCTGGCGGCCGCCGCGCTCGGCGCGGTGGCCGGGGCGCTCCTCGACGCCGGTTTCTGGTCCCGGTTCGCGGTCGGCGAGCCGCCCCGGCCGGCCCGCCTGGTGCTGGTCGGCGGCTTGGTCGCCGGCGTGGCACTGCTGCTGCTCGCCGCCGGCGCCGGCCAGTCGGGCGCACAACTGCCGGCCCTGCTCACCCTCCCCCCTACCGGTTTCGCGTTGGCCGCTCTGCATGCCGCCGCCCGCCGTCGGGCGCCCGCCGGCGTGGTGTCCGCCGCTCCGACCCGGTGGCTCGTCGGGCTCGCCGCGTTCGGACCGCTGGCCTTCGCCGACCCGGAGGAGATCACGCTGCTGCTGGTCGGTACCCGGGACGTGCCGTACTGGGTGGCGGTCACCGCGGGTGCCGGGCTCGCCGTTGCGCTGCTCCTCGCCGCCGGGTACGGGGTGCTGCTCGCCCGCCGCCGCGCGCGTACCCCGAGCCGGCGGACGGCTGCGATCACCGTCGCGGCGCTGCTGGTGGCGCTCGTCGCGGTGGACCTCGGCCCGGGGCAGCCCGGGCTGTACGGCGAACGCCTGCTCGTGGTGCTGCGCCAGCAGGCCGACCTGAGCGACCTTCCCGCCGCCGCACCGGGCCGGGCCGGCCGCGACGCCCGGGCTCGCGAGGTGTACCGGCGGCTGGTCGACACGGCCGACCGGTCCCAGGCGGGCCTGCGCCGGGAGCTGACCCGCCTGCACCTGCGCCCGAAGTCGTACTACCTGGTGAACGCGATCGAGGTCGACGGCGGACCGGTGGCGCGGGCGTGGCTGTCCGGCCGGCCCGAGGTGGGCCGAGTGCTGGTGAGCCAGCGGCTGCGCCCGTTGCCCGCGCCGGCCGGCATCACCCGGGGAACCGACCCCGCCCCGAGCGGCCCGGAATGGAACATCCGGCGGATCGGCGCCGACCGGGTCTGGACGCAGCTCGGGGTGACCGGCGTCGGCGTGGTCGTCGGCACTTCGGACTCCGGGGTGGACGGTCGTCACCCGGCCCTGACCGAGGGCTTCCGGGGCGGCGACGACTCCTGGTTCGACCCGTGGGACGGCACCCGCTCCCCCACCGACTCCGGTGGGCACGGCACGCACACCCTCGGCAGCGCCGTCGGCCGCGGCGGCATCGGGGTGGCTCCGGGCGCCCAGTGGGTGGGGTGCGTGAATCTTGCTCGCAACCTGGGCAGCCCCGCCCACTACCTCGACTGTCTCCAGTTCATGCTCGCCCCGTTCCCGGCCGGTGGTGACCCGTTCACCGCCGGGCGTCCCGAACGGGCACCGGACATCCTCACCAACTCGTGGGGCTGCCCCGGGATCGAGGGCTGCGACCTGGGCGTTCTCCGGCCGGCGACCGCCGCACTCGACGCCGCCGGAATCTTCGTGGCCGCCGCGGCCGGCAACACCGGCCCTTGGTGCGGCTCGGTCGACGACCCGCCCGCGCCGTACCCGGACGTGCTGACGGTGGGGGCGGTGGACGACCGGGACCGGGTGGCGGAGTTCTCCTCGCGCGGGCCGGCGCCCGGCGGTGCCGCGAAACCCGACGTGGTGGCCCCGGGCGTCGGGGTGCGATCGGCGATGCCCGGCGGCGGGTACGGCACCCTCGACGGCACCTCGATGGCGACCCCGCAGGTGGCCGGCGTGGTGGCGTTGATGTGGTCGGCGAACCCGGCGCTGATCGGTGACGTGGCCCGGACCCGGCAACTGCTTCGGGACACCGCCACACCGGCCCAGCCGACCTACCGGTCCCGCAACCCGTCGGACGCGTGCGGCGGGGACGCCAACATCACCGGCGCCGGGCTGGTCGACGCGTACGCCGCCGTGCGTGCGGCCCGGTGACCGGCTCCTGAGGCGAGGGGCCGGCGCTCTTGCGCTGACCCGTACCCCGTGCTCTAGGGTCGGCGACCATGGACGCAGAGATCATCGTCGTCGAGCTGACCCCTGAGCTGGCACCGGCTGTCGTACGGCTCTGCGAAGGGGCACTGGACCTGCCGGAGGACGCGGCCGAGGCAGCCGTCATCGTGGACGCGCTCTGGTCCCGGGCGGCGGGCGACCGGCCCGTCTTCGCCCTGGGGGCGTACCGCGGGCCGGAGCTGGTCGGGGTGCTGATCGGCTCGATGCCGGCGGCCGACCAGCGACTCGGGCACGTCGACCTGGTCGCGGTCGCACCGGAGCACCGCCGCCGGGGTGCCGCCCGGGCGCTGCTGGCCGGCGCGGAACGGCGCCTCGCCGGGCTGGGCGCGGCGGAGGTGCTGCTCGCCGGCAATCCGCCGTACTACGCCTGGCCGGGCATCGACGTCCGGTACACCCCGGCGGTCTGCGCCGCGCTCGCGCTCGGCTACCAGCAGGACCGGACCGCGTGGAACATGACGGCCGACCTGTCGTACGACGACTCGCCGGCGTTGCGTTCCACGGATGCCGCGGAGCGCCGCCTCGCCGGTCAGGGTGTGACGGTACGCGAGGCGGAGCCGACGGACCTGCCGGCGTTGACCGAGCTCGCCCGCACCACCTTCGGTGGGACCTGGGACGCCGAGCTGGCCGGCTCGGTGGGCCGCTCCGGTGCCGGCTGCCACCTGGCCGAACGGGATGGTGAGGTGATCGCCTTCGCGGCTTACGGCTCGTCCCGACCGAGTTGGTTCGGCCCGATGGGCACCACTCCGGCGGCCGAGGGCTCGGGAATCGGTGGGGTGCTGCTACGGCGGTGCCTGCGCGACCAGCGGGCGGCGGGGCACGATTCGGCGCAGATCGGCTGGGTCGGGCCCGTACCGTTCTATTCGCGCAGCGCGGGCGCCCGGATCGAGCGCGTCTTCTTCCTGTATCGGAAGCAGATCGAGGATTGATAAAAGGGCGAATGGGATATAGACCCAGATAATGCCATTCGCCCTCACCGACCAGCGCCGCCCCCTACCGTTTCGGTAGAGGAGGCAGCCATGACCACGGACGAAGAGAGCGACGACATCGCGCCCGTCACCTGGACGCCGGTCGGCGATCTCCCCGGCCATCTCCCGATCGACCGGCTGGACTACGGCGACGCCGAGCAGCTCGCGGAGATGACCGACACCGACGAACCGGTGACCGAGGAGCCGCTGGAGATGGTGGACGCGCCGATCAAGGTGCGCGCCCCGTACGACCGGGCGCACAAGCGGCGCAACCAACGACCGCTGCCGACCTGACGACAGCCCGGCCACCGAGCCCTCTCAACCTGAACCGCGGTGAGCGCCACCGTGTCCCGACTCGGTTTCCCGGCGGGCGGCGGGGGAGGTTGTGAGAAGGGCCCACTGACGGCGAACGGGGCGGGCCGCTGACGCGACCCGCCCCGTTTTCGACCGGAACTTCAGGACTCAGAAGTCCATCTCTCCGCCACCCGGGCCAGCCGGGGCGGCCGGGGTCTTCTCCGGCTTGTCCGCCACGACGGCCTCGGTGGTGAGGAAGAGCGCCGCGATCGACGACGCGTTCTGCAGCGCCGAACGGGTCACCTTGGCCGGGTCGATGATGCCCGCGGCCAGCAGGTCCACGTACTCGCCGGTGGCGGCGTTGAGGCCGTGGCCCGGCTCCAGGTTGCGGACGCGCTCGACGACCACGCCACCCTCGAGGCCGGCGTTGACGGCGATCTGCCGCAGCGGGGCGTCCAGCGCGATCTTGACGATCTGCGCGCCGGTCGCCTCGTCGCCGGTCAGGTCCAGCTTGTCGAAGGCGGTCTTGCCGGCCTGCACCAGCGCGACGCCACCACCCGGGACGACGCCCTCCTCGACGGCGGCCTTCGCGTTGCGGACGGCGTCCTCGATGCGGTGCTTGCGCTCCTTCAGCTCGACCTCGGTGGCCGCGCCGACCTTGATCACCGCAACACCGCCGGCCAGCTTGGCCAGGCGCTCCTGCAGCTTCTCGCGGTCGTAGTCGGAGTCGCTCTTCTCGATCTCGGCCCGGATCTGGTTGACCCGGCCCTGGATCTGCTCGGCGTCACCGGCGCCGTCGACGATGGTGGTCTCGTCCTTGGTCACCACGACCTTGCGGGCGCGGCCCAGCATGTCGAGGCCGGCGGCGTCGAGCTTGAGGCCGACCTCCTCGCTGATGACCTGGCCACCGGTGAGGATGGCGATGTCGGTCAGCATGGCCTTGCGGCGGTCACCGAAGCCCGGCGCCTTGACGGCGACCGACTTGAAGGTGCCACGGACCTTGTTGACCACCAGGGTGGCGAGGGCCTCGCCCTCCAGGTCCTCGGCGATGATCAGCAGCGGCTTGCCACCCTGCATGACCTTCTCGAGGATCGGGAGCAGGTCCTTCACCGACGAGATCTTGCTGTTCGCGATCAGGATGTACGGGTCGTCGAAGACGGCCTCCATACGCTCCGGGTCGGTCATGAAGTACGCGGAGATGTAGCCCTTGTCGAAGCGCATACCCTCGGTGAGCTCCAGCTCCAGGCCGAAGGTGTTGCTCTCCTCGACGGTGATGACGCCTTCCTTGCCGACCTTGTCCATCGACTCGGCGATGATCTCGCCGACGCTGGTGTCAGCAGCCGAGATGGAGGCGGTGGAGGCGATCTGCTCCTTGGTCTCCACGTCCTTGGCGAGCTTCAGCAGCTCCTCCGAGACGCTGGCCACGGCGGCCTCGATGCCCCGCTTCAGGGCCATCGGGTTGGCACCGGCGGCCACGTTGCGCAGGCCCTCACGGACCAGGGCCTGGGCCAGGACGGTCGCCGTCGTCGTGCCGTCACCGGCAACGTCGTCGGTCTTCTTCGCGACCTCCTTGACCAGCTCGGCGCCGATCTTCTCGTACGGGTCCTCGAGCTCGATCTCCTTGGCGATGCTCACACCATCGTTGGTGATGGTGGGGGCACCCCACTTCTTCTCGAGCACGACGTTGCGGCCCTTGGGGCCGAGGGTCACCTTAACGGCGTCGGCGAGCTGGTTCATGCCCCGCTCGAGGCCGCGGCGCGCCTCTTCGTCGAACGCGATCATCTTGGCCATACGGCGTTGTCCTCCTGGACACTCACGGGCCACCCGAGTGTGTGTCCCGGATGGGCCGCCTGGTGTACGCACCTTGGAACGTCGCCATCAGGTGACGACGACGCCTCCTCGGCCGGGCCGGATAGCCCGCGACGACCGGCCACGTGCCCCACCAGCGGCTTGTCCCGCCGGTGTGGCCGCAGCCCCACCGCCCCGACCTTTGGCACTCACAGTGTGCGAGTGCCAATACCTTGTTTAGCACTCTCCCATGCCGAGTGCAAGCAGCACCAGTTTGTCAGCCGAGTTCCGCAGCCAGCCTCGCGCTGTTCACCGGGCCTTCCTGGGCGCGCTGTTCGGCGTACGTCACCACCAGCCCCACCAGTTGCATGAGCTGCGCGGGAAGGGCCAGCACCCCGGTGACCACCAGCACCGAGATCACACCGATCGCCGTACCGGCGGAACCGAACGGATCGAGGCCGAACGGCGCGCTCCCGGCCGCCTGCACGACACCCGCCACGATGCTGACGACGATCACCAGCGCCACCACCAGCAGCACCCGCCCGAGCACCATCCCGAGCCGCTTGTGGAACATCCCCCACGCCCGGCCCAGCGGGTTCTCCCGCTCGAAGAGGTAGACCGGACCGAACAGGCTCAGCGCGGCGGCGAGATAGATCCCGGGCAGGGCGCAGAAACAGAGGCCCACCGCGATGATCAGACCGGTCAGCAGCGTCCAGCCCCAGAGCCCGAGCATCCGGCGCGCGCCGTAGCGCAGGGCGGTACCCAGGTCGACCGGCTCACCGGCCCCCTGGCGGGCGATCACCCACGTACCGGCCGCCCAACCCAGGCACTGCACCAGCCCGACCAGCACGCTTCCGACGATGGTCACCAGGAGCAGGGTGGTCACGTCGCCTACGAAGGTGTCCGGCAAGCTGGTGGGGTCCTGAGCGATCGAGGCGTCCCATCGCGCGCTCGGATCCACCCCGACACTGATCACCGACAACACCACCGCCGGCAGGACCTGGGTCAGCAGCAGGAGCGGAAGCAGTACGCGCCAACCGCGTCGCACCGCGCCGAGGCAGCGCTCCCACCAGCCGCCGAGGCCGACCCCGGGCGGCGTCACCAGCGGGTCGTTCGGGTCGACGCCGGGCGGATACCAACCGGTGACGGGCCCCCCGTACCAGGTCTGACCGGGGTATGGCGCCGCGGCGGGCGGATAGCCACCGGACGGCGGTACAGGCGGGTAGCCGCCGGGAGGTCCCCAGGGGGTCGACGGGTTCGGGTCCCAGCCGGGCTGCGTGCCCGGGCCGCCCGTACCGGCCGGATCCCAGCCGGGCTGGGTACCCGGGTAGCCGGGTTGCGCGCCCGGGTAACCGGGCTGGCCGGGCTGCGCGCCCGGGTAACCGGGCTGCGGGCCGGGTTGCGCGCCCGGGTAACCGGGCTGGCCGGGCTGCGTACCCGGGTAACCGGGCTGCGGGCCGGGCTGACCCGGGGGTGGGGTGGCCGGGGGCGGCAGGTCGGACATGAACCCTCCTAGCAACAGCTGGACCGGCCCATGATCTTCCTTGCTGGTGTGCCCCGTGCGCAGCCCCGCCCAGGCGGATGCCCGAACCGTAATCAACCGCCCGGCGAACGCTTGATCGACTCGAGTTCCTCGATGTCTCGACTTCCTTGATGTCGGGGGGTCGCCCGATCCGGGACAGCCCGACATCAAGGACGGCGAGTCGATCACTCACGCTCGGGCCGCGAATCGGGTCACGCGCTTGACGCAACCGGCTGCGCTGATCCGCGGACCGAGGCCCGGACCGGGTGATGCCGCGTTGCGCGCGAACCCGGTCCAGGTGACGCCCGGAACCCGTGCGGGACGGGCTGCGTCAGCCGACGACGCGCACCCGCTCCGCCTGCGGACCCTTCTGCCCCTGGGCGATCTCGAACTCCACCCGTTGGCCGTCGTCCAGCGCCTTGTAGCCGTCCATCTCGATCGCGGAGAAGTGGACGAACACGTCCTGACCGCCGTCGACGGCGATGAAGCCGTAGCCCTTTTCGGCGTTGAACCACTTCACGGTGCCCTGTGCCACGGTGCACTTCCTCACTCTGCCCGGCGTTCCCTACCCCGAGCGCCCGGGCACGGCCGGGCGCTCGGAAACCACCGTTTCCGCTATCGGCGACGGACGGGAAAACGGTGACCGAAATCGCACGCTACACGAGGCGTGACGGCGGCGCACGACCACAAAACAGGGCATAATTCGCCGATGACTGCCGGGGAGTCATCGGTGGCTGTCGCTGTGGTAGGTATGCGGGTGTGACGAGCGCTCCGGACGATGTCGGAGGCAGCCGGCCGGAGGTCCGCCGGGTCCGGCCGGGAGATGCGGCCCGGATGCGAGCGCTACGGCTGGAGATGCTCGCCGACGCCCCGCTGGCCTTCCTGGAGACCGTCGCCGACGCGGCGGCCCGGCCACACGCCGAGTACGCCGTCCGGATCGCGTCGACCTCCACCGGGCCGCAGACCGCGCAGTTCGTCGCCGACCCCGGCGGCCGGTTGGTCGGGCACGCCGGCGGCACGGTGATCCCGTCCGAGCCCGGGCTGACCGTCGTCTACGCCGTCTACGTCACCCCGCTCTGGCGGGGCAGCGGGTTGCTCGCCGACCTTGTCGAGGCGGTGGCGGCCTGGTCACGGGCGTGCGGACGACCCGAGTTGATGATGGAGGTCGTGGTCGGCAACGACCGCGCCTACCGGGCGTACCAGCGGCTCGGCTTCACGGACACCGGCGTCCGCGTGCCGCACCCGACCATCCCGGCGATGACCGAACTCCAGATGCGCCGCGCCGCCTGAGCGGCGAGCCCGCTGGCCGGCGTCGACGAGGGCCCCGGCAGAGCGGATCGGCCGGGGCCCTGCTGCTCAGACGTGCCGGCGGGACTGGACGACGCGGAAGCGGTTGGCGACGTACGCCCCGTCGGTGAGCGCGGCGTTGGCGGCCGCGTTGGCACCGCTGCCGTGGAAGTCGGAGAACGCCGCCGACTGGTTCACGAACACCCCGCCGGTCAGGTTGCAGGACAGGTGCACCCCGACCTCGATGGCCACCGCCTCGGTCGCGTCGAGCACCGCCTCATCGGTCGAGTAGACGCCGGCGGTGAGTGCACCCTTCTCGCCCACCGTGCCACGCATGATCTCCAGGCTGTGCGCGGTGGACTCGGTGGGGATGACGAACGAGATCGGCCCGAACCACTCCCGGCCGTAGGTCGCGGTGTCGTTCGCGGCAACCTTGACCACCGTCGGCGTACGGACTACGGCGCCCGGGAAGGAGGGGTGCTCGACCGTGCGCGACTCCAGCACCGGCGCACCGACCTTGGTGACCTCGTCGAGCCGCTCCAGCACCCCGTCGTTGACGATCGCCCCGGTGAGCTCGACCCCGCGGGCCGCGTCGGCGGTGAGCTTGGCGACCGCCGCGGCGATCCCGCCGGCCACCTCGTCGAAGCTCTTGTGCCCCTGGTCGGTCTCGATGCCGTCCGCGGGGATCAGGATGTTCTGCGAGGTGGTGCACATCTGGCCGCTGTAGAGGGTGAGCGTGAAGCCCAGGTTGCGGCACATGCCCGCGAAGTCGTCGGTGGAGTCGATGACCACCGTGTTGAGGCCCGCCTTCTCGGTGTAGACGGACGCCTGCCGGGCGTTGGCCTCCAGCCAGTCGCCGTACTCCGTGGAGCCGGTGAAGTCGACGATCTTCACGGCTGGGTGCAGGGCCAGCGAGGAGGCGAGCTTCTCGCCCGGCGCCTCGGTGGCGAGCAGCAGCAGGTTCGGGTCGAACCCGGCCTCGGCCAGGACCTCCCGGGCGTACTTGACCGTGATGGCCAGGGGCAGCACGGCACGGGGGTGCGGCTTGACGATCACCGGGTTGCCGGTGGCCAGCGAGGCGAAGAGCCCCGGGTACGAGTTCCACGTCGGGAAGGTGTTGCAGCCGACGACCAGGGCCACGCCACGCGGCACCACGTGGAACGTCTTGGTCATCCGCAGCGGGTCACCCTTGCCTGCGGCCTTCTCCCAGCCGGCCTGCCCCGGGTGCCGGGTCATCTCGGCGTACGCGTAGGCGAGCGACTCCAGCGCGCGGTCCAGCGCGTGCGTCCCGCCGGCCTGGAAGGCCATCACGAAGGCCTGGCCGCTGGTGAACTGCACCGCGTTGGCCAGCTCGAAGACGTTCTTGTGCAGCCGGTCGAGGATCTCCAGGCAGACGCCGATCCGGGTCTGCGGGCCGGCGTCACGCCAGGCGGGCAGGGCGGCGCTCGCGGCGGCGACCAGCTCGTCGACCCCGGCGTGCGGGTAGCGCACACCCAGCTCCACCCCGAACGGGCTCGCCTCGGTGGCGACCCGGTCGCCGGCGCCCGGCTGGTCGAGCGGGAAGTCGCCGTTCAGGTACGCCTCGAAGGCGGCCTTGCCGTCGGCTGCGGCGGTCTCGCCGTACACCCGGGGGCTGGGCGATTCCGGGTAGGCGGACCAGTATCCGCGCTCAGTGATCGCGGTCAGCGCACGGGTGAGGGTGTCGACGTGCCGGTCGTAGAGGGGGTGCGGGGTGTCCGTCATGCCCGTCATGATGCAACAGAAGGGGTCGCGATCAGTAGACCTGTGTCACAACTCAAATCGTCAACTGCCAGTCCGTCCAGCCGTCCACCGGACGGAAGCCGAGCTGCTCGTTGATCGCGATCATGTGGCTGTTGCTCGCGGCGTTGAAGGCGTCGATCGCGCGTACGGACGGCTCGTGCGCGAGCAGGTGACGCAGGTTCTCGACCTTGACGAGCAGGCCCAGCCGATGCCCGCGGTGCTCCGGGTCGACGAGGGTGATCTGCTGGAACGCGTGCCAGTCGGCCGACGGGCCGACATCGAGCACGGTCCACGCGACCAGCCGTCCGGACGCCACGTGCTGGGCCGCGACGTGGTACTGCCGCCGGCCCCGCGCGGCCAGCGCCCGCTCGGTGTCCCGGATCCGCTCGGCGTCGACCTTCTCCGCCTCCCACTCCAGGTCACCCATCGGCGCGTCGGTGCTCAACCGGCCGTCGAGGTAGGCGATGTCGGCGACGTGCTCGTCGGGCACGAGACCGTGCCACCGGACGGTGCGGTAGCCCTCCGTGTGGGCGCGGGCATCGGCCAGCAGCGCGTCCAGCGCGACCTGGTCGACTCCGGTGGGGTCGAGCCGGCGGCGGACCTCGGCGAGGGCCGGCCGGGCGCCCATCGCGGCGGCGAACGCGCCGCCCGCCCCGGATCGCGCCGGCCCGTCCGGCAGCGCCGAGACGGCCATCCCGATGACCCGCTTGCGGCCGTGTTCCCGCAGCAGCCGCAGGCAGTGCTCGTGCAACGCCCGGCCGACGCCGTGACGCCGGTACGCCGGATCGACGGCGAGCTCGACAGTGGCGTTGTCGGTGTTGTCGAGCTGCGGCAGGTCCAGCGCCAGGAAACCGGCGGGTACGCCGTCCAGCCGGGCCAACGCCCAGAGCGTGACGATGCCCGGGAAGGGATGACGCAGCTTCGCGTCGAAGCGGCGACGGCAGAACGGGGGGTAGTCGGGCACGTCCGCGTCGTTGGCCGCGGCCCCGACCTGGTACGCCGCCTCGATCGCGGCGGTATCGGTGGCGTCGAACGACGTGATTGTGATGCTCATGCCCGCGAGCGTGCCCGCCGCATGGACGAACGGGCCAGCGATTTAATCGCTGGCCCGTTCGGACGTTGGTCGGGAGGGACGATCGCGCAACGCCTCCGGCGTTGGGTCGAAAGAACTGAAAGTCTTCGGCGATACGCCCTCCCGCACGGAGCATCTTGCGCCGTCCGGTTCCTGCCGTCAAGTCCTTAGGGGCGGGTTTCTCGCACCCAGAGCGAAAAGCCGGTTACCCGGCGGATCGGCCTGATCCCCCGATCGGGCGATCCGCAGATGATCCGCCCGGCTCCCCGAACGCCGGGCCGTCCGCCGCGTGGATGCCGCACGGCCTTCAGTCGGACGATCGCGGCCGGTCAGCCGAGTAGACCGGCGTCGCGCGCGGCGCGCAGCGACGGACGGATGTGGTGGGTGGGGCCTACCTGGCCGGCGACGGCGTCGATCGTCTTCAACCCCTCGCCCGTGTTGAACACGACCGTCTCGGCGGCCGGGTCGAGCTTGCCGGACTCGACGAGCTTGCGCAGCACCGCCACCGTGACGCCGCCGGCGGTCTCGGCGAAGACGCCGGTGGTGCGGGCCAGCAGGCGGATGGCGGCGCGGATCTCGTCGTCGTCGGCGTACTCCATCCAGCCACCGGTGCGACGGACCGCCTCCAGGGCGTAGAGGCCGGCCGCCGGGTCGCCGATGTTCAGCGACTTGGCGATGCCGGTCGGCTTGACCGGGACGATCTCGTCGCTGCCGCGGTGCAGCGCGGTGGCGATCGGATTGCAGCCGGCCGACTGCGCGCCGAAGACCTTCCAACCACCGGCCGGCGCCTCGACCAGTCCGATCTCGATCAGCTCGGTGAACGCCTTGTCGATCTTCGTGAGCAGTTCGCCGGAGGCCATCGGGATCACCACCTGCGCCGGGATCCGCCAGCCGAGCTGCTCCGCCACCTCGTAACCGAGCGTCTTCGACCCCTCGGCGTAGTACGGACGGACGTTGACGTTGACGAACGCGGTGTCCTCGAACTCGTCGGTCTCCACCAGTTCGCCGCAAAGCCGGTTCACGTCGTCGTACGAGCCGTCGATGGCGACGAGCTCACCCCCGTAGACGGCGGTCGTGACGACCTTGCCCTGCTCCAGGTCGCTCGGGATGAACACCACCGACGGCGCGCCCGCCCGGGCGGCGTGGGCGGCGACCGAGTTCGCGAGGTTGCCGGTCGACGCACAGGCGAAGCGGGTGAAGCCGAGCGCCCGGGCGGCGGTCAGCGCCACGGAGACGACCCGGTCCTTGAACGAGTGGGTCGGGTTGGCGCTGTCGTCCTTGACCCAGAGCGGGGCCGTGATGCCCAGCTCCGCAGCGAGGTTCGGGGCGGCGACCAGCGGGGTGAGGCCGGGGTCGAGGGTGACCCGGGTGGCCGGATCCTGGCCGGCGGGAAGCAGCGCCGCGTACCGCCAGAGGTTGCGCGGGCCGGCCTCGATCTGCTCCCGGGTCACGGTGGCCAGCGCGGCGGCGTCGTAGTCGACCTCGAGCGGGCCGAAACACTCGTAGCAGGCGTGCTGCGCGGCGAGCGGGTAGCGGGCCTGACAGGCACGGCAGACCAGGGCGCGGGCGGGGCTGGCGGTGGTGTCGATGCCGGACGGAGCGATCGTCGACGTCATGTCGAGAATTCCTCTCATCTTCCCCCGCATCGCACTCTGCGGCGGGGACGGAATTGGCACCTGCCCGCCGGCGCTCGACGGTGAGCGCGTGGGGTGGTTGCCGGGGCGTCATCGGGCCGTATCCCTAAGCCCCTCTGGATGAGGTGTTCAGTTGTACGGCCGAGTCTAGGCGTCGGCCGGGGACGGCCCCAGCGGGGTTCCCACGTTGTGAACGGGCGGAGAGGAACCGGACGGTCCAGCGGACCGGGCAGGGTCGCCTCCCCGAGCCGCCCCGGACCCACGGCCCGCGAGGCTGAAGGAGAATCCAGCTGGACATGCCCGGCGCCGGCGCTGGCTGCGGCAGCTCGCGGGTGTGGAGCCGCGCCCCATTTCTGGGGCAGCTCGACAGCGCGCGACCCCCAGTCATTCGGACGGGGGCGCTCACGTCCAGGCGTGTCATCACACCGTTCGCGCGAGCCATCGGCGTGCCGCCCGCTCTCGCCCGAGACGGAGGTGAGTCGAACTCGGTGAAAGGATGCCCCAATGACGCCTCGACAGGCCCGCCGGCAGCTCCTGCTCACCGGATTGCCGCTCGCCGGCGCCCTGCTGCTCGGTGCCTGCACCGCCGACCACGCCGGTACGGCCGGAGACAGTCCTTCGGCAGGCGAGAGGCCCGGGGCAGGGCCCACCGCGCCCGGCGACGATCCGACCGGCGCGTGCCCGGAGTCGGGTGTGCTCATCCGGTCGACCGGCTCGGACGCCGCCATGGGCCTGCGCGCGCTCGGCCTGGAGCTGATCAACTGCGGCACCGCTCCGTACCGGCTCAACGGCTACCCCGCGCTCACCGTGCAGGACGAACAGCACCAGCAGATCCGGGTCACGGTGATCAAGGGCGCCAAGGAGATCACCAGCGGGTTCGACGCCCCGCCCGTTCCGATCACGCTGAGCCCCGGCGGTCGGGCCACTGCCGCCGTGCTCTGGCGCAACACGGTCACCGAGACGACGGTCGAGGCGACCACCGGCGCGTACCTGGACGTCGCGCCGGACGCCGGCCGGCCCGCCCAGGCCGTCGACCCGGACGGCCCGATCGATCTGGGCAACACCGGCCGGATCGGCGTCAGCGCCTGGAAGGAGGCGGAGCCGACGACTCCCGCCGCACCGCCGGCGCCGTCACAGCCCAGCGGCGCTCCCTCGATGGCGGTGACCCCGGACAGCCGGCTGTGAGCGCCGCTACGAGGTGACGTCCTTGCGCGTGAAACGCCAGTACGCCAGCGCCCAGAACAGCGTCGCGTAGCTGATCGACGAGACGGCGCCGCGTACCACGTCGTCCGTCTGTACCGGCGTGGAGAGCAACCCGAGCCACGCGGTGCTGAAGTGGGTCGGCAGGAAGGCACGCAGCCCGCCGAGCGCGGTGATCTGGTCCAGGATGCTGGAGAGGATCCAGAGCAGCACTGCGCCGCCGACCGCGCCGAGCGCGGCGTCCGTGCTCACCGACAGCAGGAACGCCAGGCCGGCCACCACCAGCAGTACGACGGCCAGGTAGCCGAGCACCGCCAGCAGCCGCAGCAGCCCCTGCCCCGGCGGCAGTTCCGCCGCGACCATGCTGCGCAGCGGCGACCAGCCGTAGCGGAGTGTGCCGGCGGCAAGGGCGGTGCCGGCGAGCAGCAGCAGCGCCAACCCCGAGTAGGCGGCCGCGACCAGCAGCTTCACCGTGAGCAGCCGGGCGCGCGGCACCGGCACGGCGAGCAGGTACCGCAGGCTTCCCCAGCTCGCCTCGCTGGCCACCGTGTCGCCGAAGAAGAGCGCCACCACCACGACCAGCAGGAACGACGCCGAGACGAAGATGGTGAAGAGCGTGAAGTTCAGCCCGCCCGAGGTGGCGAACGAGACGAGGCTGGCGAACTCGCCCCCACCGTTGTCGTCGTCGCCGGAGTCGAACTGGAACGCGATCAGGATGATCAGCGGCAGCAGCACCATGAACCCGAGCGCCAGCTGGGTACGCCGTCGGGCCGCCTGGCGGCGGAACTCCGCGACGAACGGCAGTGTGGCCGAAGGCCGGTAGCCGGGGGCGGCCCCCACCGTGGACGTACTCATCAGCGGTCCCCGCTTCCCCGCGAACTCTCCCCCACGAGGGCGAGGAACGCGTCCTCCAGGCGGCGCCGAGGCACCACCCGGTCCACTCCGATGCCGGCCCGCACCAGCTCCGCCACCACGTCGCTACGCGCGGTGCCGTTGGTGTCCACCACCAGTTGCCCGTCGCTCTCGGGCAGTACCCGGACCCCGTCGAGGCGGTCCAGGACGGCCCGCGCCGCGGCCGGATCGGTCACGTCGATCAGCACGCTGGGTGACTCGCCGACGATCTCCTCGACCGGGCCGGACGCCACGATCCGGCCCTTGTTGACCACCACGGCGTGCGTACAGGTCTGCTCGACCTCGGCGAGCAGGTGGCTGGAGACCAGCACCGCCCGGCCGTCCGTGGCGTAGCGCTGGAGCACCCGGCGCATCTCGGCGATCTGCGGCGGGTCCAACCCGTCGGTCGGCTCGTCGAGCACCAGCAGCTCGGGCAGGCCGAGCATGGCCTGCGCGATGGCGAGCCGCTGCCGCATCCCGTGGCTGTACGTCTTGATCCTGCGGTGCACGGAGTCGCCGAGGCCGGCGATCTCCAGCGCCTGGTCGAAGTGCGCGTCCGACTCCGGGCGCCCGGTCGCCCGCCAGTACGCCCGCAGGTTCTCCAGGCCGGACAGGTGCGGCAGGAAACCGGGCCCCTCGACCAGCGCGCCGATCCGCGAGAGCACCGGGGAACCGGGCACCAGCCGGTGGCCGAACACGTAGATCTCGCCCGCCGTCGGCTGGGTGAGCCCCATCAGCACCCGCAGGGTGGTGGTCTTGCCGGCGCCGTTCGGCCCGAGCAGGCCGACCACCTGGCCGGGGCGCACCTCGAAGTCCACGTTGGACACGGCGACGAAGCCGTCCGCGTACTCCTTGCGCAGTTGGCGTACGGCGAGCGGCACCTGCGCGTACTCCGGATGCACCGAGCTGTCGTGGTGGCGCTGCCGGCGGCGCACCAAGGCGACGACCACGACGAGCCCGACCACGATCGCGGCCAGCAGCCCGACCAGCACCCAGCGCCAGATGGTGGCCGCCGTCGGGATCGGGTCGCCCGCCACTTCGGGAAGGGCGAGCGGCGCGTCGCCCGCCGCGACCGTGTAGACGTTCGGCTCCGCCGGGCTCGCGTACGCCTGGTCGGACGTCGCGACCACCACCCGGAGCCGGTGCCCGGCCTCGAACCGGCGGACGATCGCCGGCAGGGTCACGGTGACCGGGCGGGCTTCGGCGACCCGCTCCGGCAGGCCGGTGAGCCGGACCGGGGCGATCAACCCGTTGGGCAGGGTGGCTGCGCCGTTCGGGTCCACGTCGTAGAGCTTCACGAAGAGCACCGCCTCACCGGTCGGAGACGCGGCCCGGATCGAGACCGTCGGCGCACCGACCACGTCCACCGCCTCGGCCAGCGGCGCCGACTCGAACCGGGCGTGCTGACCCGGCACGTCCCCGGCCACCCCGTCCAGCAGGGCGGAGAGACCGCCCGCGAAGGGCACCGAGGAGATGGCGGCCGGATTGCCGTTCGGCGGGTTGGCGATCCGCTGCTCGGGGCCGGTCAGCGCCACCTCGGTACGACGCTGCCCGCCCGTGCCGGGGTAGTCGGTGGTGCGGTAGCCGGTGGCGACCAGGCCACGGTCCAGCGCATCGAAGCCGGCGATCCGGGACCAGGTGAAGTCGTTCCCGGGCGCCTCGCCCGCACCCCGCACGTAGTGGTCCAGCCACTGGAGGGTCAGGAAGCGCACCCGGTCGGAGTCCGTCTTCGGCCCGTCACCGCCGTCGTGCCCGCCGGTGAACCAGGCCACCCGGACGGGGATGCCGTTGGCCGCGAGCCCTCGGGCGTTGGCGTCCGCCTCAGCGAGCGGGAAGAGGCTGTCCGCCTCGCCCTGCACGAGCAGGGTGGGGGCGGTGATCCGGTCCAGCACCCCGGCCGGGCTGGACCGGTGCAGCAGGTCCACCGCCGCCTGGTCGGCCCGGCCGGAGGTGGCCATCCGCAGGTACGCGGCGCAGACGTCGGCCGCGAACCGCCCGCAGGACGGGTCGGCCGCGGCACCCGGGGCGTGCCCCGGGCCGCTGCCCGGACCCGCACCGGGGTCGGGGCTGGGCGGCCCGGCCGACGCGGGCGCCCCCTGCGGCTGGGCCGCGATGTTGCCGGAGAACCCGGCCGGCCCCGAGCCGACGCTGCCGCCACCACCGAAGAAGAGGCCCGCCCAGCCCTTCTTGAACACGCCCGCCGTGGCGGATCCGCCCGCGCTGTCCGGCAGGAGGCTCCGAGCCAGGTCGTTCCAGGTGATCATCGGGACGATCCCGTCCACCCGTCGGTCCTGTGCGGCGAGCAGCAGGGCGAGCGCGCCGCCGTACGAGCCGCCGACCACGCCGACCCGGGGATCCCCGGTCGCGTCGGTGCGGACCTCCGGACGGGCGGCGAGCCAGTCCAGCAGCCGCTGCGCGTCGCGTACCTCGTAGTCGGGGCTGTCCAGGTGGATCTCGCCACCGCTGCGACCGAAGCCGCGCGCCGTCCAGGTGAGTACGGCGTACCCACGCTCGGCGAACTCCTCGGCGTCGTCGCGTACCGACTCCTTGGTGCCGCCGAAGCCGTGCGCCAGCAGCACCGCGGGCACCTTGTGCCGGGCCGAGGCGTCCTCGGGCAGGTAGAACGTGGTGTCCAGGTCGACCGGCTGCTGCCCGTCCGGTCCGGACCGCACGGTCAGCATGGCGGCCTCGGTACGCACCTCGGGGTCGCGCGGCCGGACCGCCCAGCCGACGGCGACGGCCAGCAGCACGGCGACCACCGCCGCGACGATCGCCCGACGACCGGTGGGAAGGGCACGCCGGATCCGAGGGATCGACAACCGCGATGTCATGCGGCACACGGTACGGGCCGATCCCTGAGGGTTGGCTGAGATCTCCGTACCCCGTCGCAGCCGACGCCGGCTGCCCGTGGCGGCTAGGGTCGGGCGATGGCGCAACCTGACCTGATCCTGACCGCGAGTCTGCGCCCGGCGGCACTGGACGCGCGGCGCGGCATCGTACGGCTGCACCCGGAGATCCTGACGGCGCTGGACCTGCGCCCGGGCTCCCCGGTCCGGCTCGCCGGCCGGCGGATCACGGCAGGGATCGTGGCGGCGGCAGCCGCGGACGTGAGCAGATCCCTGCTCTACGCCGACGACCTGACGCTGGGAAACCTCGGGATCCGCGACGGCGGCCAGGTGACGGTGACCCCGCTCCCGGTGACCGCCGCCAGCCGGGTCACCCTGGCCGGGCCGGTGGAGATCGTCGCCGCGGTGAGCCCCGAGATGCTCCGCCTGGCGCTGCTCGGCAAGATGGTCACCGCCGGGGACGACGTGTCGCTGCTGCCCCAGGACGTGCTGCCGGACGCCTCGGTCCGCAGCCTGGTCGCCGCGGCCCGGCACAGCCTGGCCAACACCGTCGGCTACGCGTGGACCAGCACGCTGCTCACCGTGGTCGGCACCGAGCCGGCCGACAGCGCGCTGGTGACCATGGAGACCCTGGTCGGCTGGGAACACGGGCCGGTCACCCACGGCTCCGCGGCCGTCGGAGCGCCCGGCGGCCGCGCGGCCACCGGTGGCGTCGCGCCGGGCGGGCCGGGCGCGGGCGGCGCGTCGACGGCGCACGCCGTCGACGTACGGGCCGCGGGTGAGCCGGCCGGCGACGCCCGCCAGGTCGAGGCGGTGGCACCGGCCGACGCACCGACGGTCGACGAGCTGCCCGGGCTGCGCGCTCAGGCCGAGGAGCTGACCGAGCTGCTCGACCTCGGCTTCCACCACCGGGAGGTGCTGAACCAGCTGGGCACCGACGTGTCGCTCGGCGTCCTGGTCAGCGGCCCGGCCGGCTCGGGCAAGTCGGCGCTGGTCCACGCGGTGGCGGCGCAGGTCGGGGCCCGGGTCTTCCCGCTCTGGGCACCCGAGGTCGCCGCACTGACCAACCAGGCCGCCGCCGAGCGGCTGCGCGCCGCCGGAGCCGCGGTCCGGGCCGACGGGCCGGCCGTGCTGCTGATCACCGACGTGGAGGCACTCGCCCCGGCCGACGAACCCGGCCCGGTGGCCACCGTGTTCCGCCAGGTGCTCGCCGAGACGGTACGGGCCGGGTCGGCGGTCGTCTGCACCACCGGCCGCCCGGAGGCGGTCGACCCGGCGCTGCGCGCCCCGGACCTGCTCTCCCTGCGGATCGGCATCCCACTGCCCGATCCGGCGTTGCGCCGGGAGCAACTCACCGTGCTCACCCGCCAGGTGCCCCTCGCCGACGACGTCCGGCTGGACGAGATCGCCGGCCGGACCCCCGGGTTCGTCGCCGCCGACCTGGCCGCGCTGGTCCGCGAGGCCGGCGTGCGGGCGGCACTACGGCAGAAGTCGGCCCAGACGCCGACGGTGGCGATGGCGGACTTCGTCGCCGCGTTGGAGGTGGTCCGGCCGACCACGATGGCCGCGTCCACCCTGGAGCTGGCCACCGTGACGCTCGACGACGTGGGCGACCTGGTCGAGGTGAAGCAGATGCTCACCGAGTCGGTGCTCTGGCCGCTGACGTACCCGGACACGTTCGCCCGGCTCGGCGTGCAGCCGCCACGCGGCGTGCTGCTCTACGGCCCGCCGGGCTGCGGCAAGACGTACCTGGTGACCGCGCTGGCCGGATCGGGCCGCGCGAACGTGCTCTCGGTGAAGGGTGCCGAACTGCTCTCCAAGTGGGTCGGCGAGAGCGAACGGGCGGTCCGCGAACTGTTCCGGCGGGCCCGCGAGGCCGCGCCGACCCTGATCTTCCTCGACGAGGTGGACGCGCTCGCCCCGGTCCGCGGGCAGGCCAGCGACGGCGGTACGACCGACCGCGTGGTGGCCGCTCTCCTCACCGAACTGGACGGGGTGGAGACGCTGCGCAACGTGGTGGTGGTGGGCGCGACCAACCGGCCCGACCTGATCGACCCGGCGCTGCTACGCCCCGGCCGGCTGGAGCGCCTGGTCTACGTGCCACCACCGGACGGGCCGGCCCGGAAGGAGATCCTGCGCGCCGCCGCCCGCAACGTCCCCCTCGCACCGGACGTGGACCTCGCCGCGCTCGCCGACGAGTTGGACGGGTTCTCGGCGGCGGACTGCGCGGCGCTGGTACGCGAGGCGGCGCTGGCCGCGATGCGGGAGTCGTTGAGCGCCTCCACGGTCACCGCCGCGCACGTCGCGGCCGCCCGGAGGCGGGTCCGCCCCTCCCTGGACCCCACCCAGGTAGCCCGCCTCTCCACCTACGCCAAAACCCACTCCTGACCCCAACCCTGACCGGTTGATCAAGAGGTTTGCGTCAAGTTCGGGCAGGAACTTGACGCAAACCTCTTGATCAACCGGTCAGGGGGTGGGGGCGGTCAGGGGGTGGGGGCGGTCAGGGGGTGGGGGGGCAGGGGGTTAGTCGGTGGGGAGGAGGGGGCCGAGGGGGCCCAGGTCGAGGTTCAGGTCCTCGGGGGCCAGGCCGAAGTGCTCGCGCAGGCCGACCATCTGCTCCTCCAGCGCCATCAGCGTCACCCCGATCCGCTCGATCTGCTCCTCGTCGAGATCGCCCAGCTCCACCCGGCGCAGCGCCTGCCGCTCCATCAGCTGCCGGAGCAGCTCGATCACGGTGAGCACGAGGCTGGCCAGTCCCCGCTCGACGGAGTCCCGGTCCACGGCGAGTCGCCGGTCCAGCGGGGTCACCCGGGGCGGTCGCCACTGTGGCGCGTCCAGTGCGGCGGCCAGTTCGGCCGCCTCGTCGCGCCCGGTCATTCCCCGGCCCCGAACACATCGCCGACGTCGGCCCCGCGGCCGGAGGCGGCCCCAGGCACCAGACCGGCGGCACCAGCAGCAGCGGCCCCAGGCGCCAGACCGGCGGCACCAGCAGCAGCGGCCCCAGGCGCCAGACCGGCGGCGTCGGAGGCGGCGATTCCGGCGCCCGTGTCGGCGGGCGGCCACGCGGCCGGCTCGGGCGGGGCGAGCGCACCGACCGACGCGATCAGGGCACGCAACGAGATGCGGACCAGATCCACGTCGGCGATGGCGAGGGTGATGTCACCACTCACCACCACACCGGTGGCCAGGACCCGGTCCAGCAGGTCGACCAGGGCGACCGGCCGGTACGCCAGGGGGTCGTCGGCACTGTTCGGCGCGAGCGAGGTGGTCACCATGCCGGCCCCCGAACCACAGCGGCGCCCGGGTCCGACGCCGACTCCCGAACCACCGCCGCGTCGAGGTCCGACGGCGACTTCCGAACCACCGCCGCGTCGAGGTCCGACGGCGACTCCCGAACCACCGCCGCATCGCGGTCCGACGCGGCCTCCGACGTCGACTCGCCCGCCGGTGCCGGCTCGCGGAGCACGGCGGGCGCGTCCACATCACCGAGCGGCGCGTCGTCGCCGGCCGCCACCGGCCGTTCCGTCACGAAGGAGTACGGCGGCCACGGGCCGGTGAGTTCCAGCCGCAGCTCCGGATGGCGCTCGGCGAGCGCCTCCACCAGCCGGGCGAAATCGGCCTGCGCTCCGACGTCCACGAGGTACGCACCGTTGAGCGCCATGGTGGCCGCCACACCCGAGAGCCGCCGGTCCTGCGGCGGATGCCGTCGGGCGACCACCGCACGCCGCGCGAGCGCCTCGTGCACGGTCGCGGCGACGTGTGCGGCGTCCCGCTGCGCGTCCTCCCGGGCAGCGAGCTGAGCCCGCCGCCGCCGCAGGTACGCCGTACCGACCCCGCCCGGCCCGGCGGTCTCCGCGGCCCGGGACGCGACGCCCGGCACCAGGTACCCCTTGACGCCCCACTCACCGCGGCCGGCGAGGCCGTCGAGCAGGGCGACCAGTTCGCTGCGCCGGCCGGTGAGCGACGCGGTGACCGCGTCGTCGTCGCGGTGCACGGTCGCCAGCCGGGCCGGTACGACGGCTCCGGTTCCGGCCAGCGCGTCGACCACCCGGTGGTGCGCCCGGGCCGCCTGTTCCAGCCAGCCGAGGTCCTCCAGGTTGCGACGCAGCGCCTCCTCGCCGTACTCGGTCAGCGGCACGGTGCTCACCACCGCCACCAGACCGTCGGCGCGGACCGGGCGGACCGGTTCGCCCGTCATCCCCGGCACCGTGCTCAGCAACCCCAGATCCGCCTCCCGGACGACGCCGTGCAACCAGCGGCCGGCGCCCGCGGCACCGGATCGGGAATCAACCGTCGAGCTCATCCCACTCCTCCCGTCGGACCCCCCGCCGCCGGGCCCGGGCCGCGGCCCGGGGCCGGCGTTCGGCCTCCACCTCTTCGGGATCACGTGGGCCCGGCTCGACGGGCGGGCGGGCCCGCGAGCTGAGCCAGGGGTCGTGTTCCCACCAGTCGATGCCGATCTGGCGCGCGGTGTCGACCGAGGCGATGACCAGCCGCAGCTTCAGCGTCAGCAACTCGATGTCGAGCAGGCTGACCCGGATGTCGCCGGCGATCACGATGCCCCGGTCGAGGACCCGCTCGAGGATGTCGCCGAGGTTGGCCGGCTCGTGCCCGGCCGGCAGGACCTGGCCGGAGTTCTGCACCACCGATGGCGTACTGCTCATCTCAGCCCACCTCGCCCTTCCCCCGCTGGTAGCGCCGCACCCGGCGGTAGCCGAGCAGGGTGCCGTCGATGTCGAGCTCCACCTCGTAGAGGCCGAGCAGGTCCGTCGACGCGGGGATGCGGCGATCCTCGATCACCTCCACCCCGACCAGCCAGCCGTCCCGCACCGCCTTCAACGACGTGGTCCCCACCGGTTCCCGGCCGGTCAGCTCCACGACCTGCCGCAGCCCCTCGCGGGCGGCCTCGGCGGCCGACAGCGGCTCGACGTACTCCTCGTCGCCGACCCACTCGTCCTCCGGTTCCGGCTCACGCCGGCGGGTTCGGCCGCCGTCGCCACGAATCCGCTCCATCTCGTACACCTCCTCCGCCGTCTCGCCGCCGCTCCGCGTCCGTCCGCCGCGCCCGCTCGGCGACCGGCCGGGGACCGCCGCGCCGCGACCCGCTCCGCCGCACGACGGGCGCGTCGCGCCGGGGCCCGCCCGCCCGCCGGGCCGGCGCGGATTCGCGCCGGCCGGCGGGGAACGGGGCGGGGCCTCCGCCGGTGAGCCGCTCCAGGACCTGTTGCTGCCGCACGTCCCGTTCGGCCGGGCTCAGCTCACCGGTGGCGACGGCCGCGTCCAGTTCCTCCAGCTCCCGCCGGATGTTGGCCGGGTCGTACCGCTGTGCCTCCGCCTCCCGGGCGATCACCTTCACCACCGCGGTCAGGCCACGCATCGGCGCGTACGGCAGGGTCAGCAGCGTCCAGAGGATGTCCACACCTCACCCCGTCACCTGGTGCGCGCTCGCGAAGTCGTACGGGGCGAGCGGGCCGAGCAACCGCATCCGGACCAGGTCCCGCCGCTGCTCGGCGAACTCCTCGACGGCGTCGACGAATTCGTCCTCCCGGTCGGCGTCGACGAGGAACGCCACGTTCACCGCGTCCAGCTCGTGGCTCGGCGGCCGGTTGGCGGTCGACACCGCCAGCGTTGCGAGCAGGTCGATCAGTTGCCGGCTCTCCGCCTCCCGCCGCAGCTCCACCGCCCTGCCGATGAACTCACCGAGCCGGATCCGCTGCTCCCGGGTCACCTCCTCCGGTCGCCCGCGCACCTGGTCGGCCAGCTCCGCGGCGGCCGGATTGTCGTCCAGCACCCGCCGGATCAGCGCCGATTCCTCGTAGCGGCCGTGCACGACGTACTGGATCCGCCCCTCGAACTCGTCGAGGACCGCGGCGAACCGGTCGGCGTGCGCGTCGAGCAGCTCGATGGCCGCGTCGGGCCCGGCGACCACCGTGCCGAAGCGGACCGGCAGCACCGGGGCCACCGCGGCCGTCCCGTCCAGCAGCATCTGGTACGTCGTGAGGTCCGCCGGGCGGCCGAGCGCCGCGTCCGGTGCCACCTCGCTCACCAGTACCGCTACCGGGCCGTGCCGCACCACTGTCACCGAGCCCGGCGGGTCGCCGACGCCCGGCACGTCCGGCGACGGCTCCACGTCGGACGGCACGATGCCGTAGATGAACAGTCCGCGCTGATCACTCATCGTCGTACTCCTCGTCGCGGCGGCGACGCCGGGGCCGCTCACGGTCGTGGTCCCGATCCCGGTCCGGGCCGAGCTCGCCGACCGCCTCGCGGACCGCACCGCCGATCTTCCCGACGGTCCTGCTCAGTCCGGCGGCCGCCTTGCCGGCACCGACCGCTCCGGAGGCCCCCTCGACCAGGTCGGGCAGCCCCTTCTGGTTGCGCGGAGTGATGTCGAGCCGGTCCACCGCCTGCGCGAACCGCAGGTACGTCTCGACGCTCGCCACCACCACCCGGGCGTTGATCTCCAACAGTTGGATGCCGACCACGGCGACGGAGACCTGGGCGTCGATCACCACGCCCTTGTCGAGCACGGTCTCCACGACGTCCGCCAGGCTCGACGACGATCCGCTCCGCTGCAGCGCGCTACCGGACTGGCCGTCAGTTGTCGCGACAGTCATTCGTCCGACACCTCCCGTCGACGACGGACCGCGGGGCGGCGGGGCGGCGTGGGCGCGCGTCGGGGGCGTGGCTCCGCACCGGGCTCCGGCTCCTCAGGCGGACGCGTCCGGCGGACTCGTTGCGGCGCGCGCCGGCGCACCGGTCGCGGCGGCTCGGGCTCCTCCGGTTCGTCCTCGTACTCCTCGTGGTCCTCGTCGTACTCGTCTTCGTACTCGTCCTCGTACTCTTCATCGGCCGGACGACGCCGCGCCGGCCGGCGACGTGCCCCCGCCGCGGGGCGGGCACGGCGTGGCCGCTCCTCGGCGTGCTCCTCTTCCGGCTGCTCCTGCCCCTCCTCGATCCGCTGCTCGTGTTCCTGCTCCTCGCGGACGGCCGCGTCGTGGTCCTTGACCACCTGGGAGTCCCGGATCTCGCCGCGCCAGCCCGACACCGAGTCCGGGTCGAGCACGGTCCGCGTCATCACGTGCCGGACGAAGTGCTTCAGCTCCAGCCGCACGCGGCGTCCCTGGGCGCGCCACAGGTTCCCGGTGTGTTCGAAGAGCCCCTGCGGGTGGTACTCGAGCACGACGAGGATGCGGGTCAGGTCGGGAGTCAGCTCGTGGAAGCTCACCGTCCCGTCGACCGAGCCCTTCTCACCCTTCGAGCGCCAGTGGATGAGCCGGTCCGGGACCTGCCGGACGATGGTCGACTCCCACGTCCGGTGCGACCAGAAGACCTGTGCCTTCCACATGAGCTTCTCGTCGGACTCGGTGTCGACGTTCTCGACCTTCTTCATGAAGCTCGGGAAGTCGCCGAACTGGGTCCACTGGTCGTACGCGACCCGCACCGGCACGCCGACGTCGACCGTCTCGACGATGTTCGTCACCTTGATCTTGCGGCTCCCGCCGCCGGTGCGCTCCTTACGCCGGCCGAGCGCCGACATCACCTTCTCCTTACCGCCGGCCATCCCGGCGTGGATCATCGCCTTCATCGGGGAATCCCCCGCGGCCATCCGCTGCGCCCCGGTGGCGGCCGCGATCAGGCCCGGACCGCCGCCCTGCTTGGCGTACTCGCTGAGCCGATGCGTCGCGCCGGTGACCTTCTCGGTGACCGCGGACGCGGCCCGCTCACCGAGCGCTTCGGCCAGGTTCCGCACCTCGTCGGCGAGTTGGCCGCGAACCTTGCCGCCCAGTCCGCCGCTGCTCGGGTTCGGTGCCATGTTCACCGCCCCCGCCGCTGGCCGGCGGGCTCGGACTCGTCCGCCGAGGGATCGGCGTCACGTTCCGACTTCTGCTCGCCGCCAGCCGACGCACCGGTGACCGAGGCGGTGCGGCGGCGCAACGCGTCGGCCGAGCTGTGCAGCTTGTCGCTGAGCGCGTCCACACCGCTGCCGGCGGCGGCGGTCGCCGCCGCTTTGCCGGCCACGGCGAGCGGGCCGCCGAGGCGGCCGAGGTTGCCCAGGTGGGGGGAGGAGTTCAACAGGTCGGCGCCCCGTTTCAACAGCCCGCCCGGATGCATCGTCGCCCGGCCGGCCGCGACGGCCGCGGCGAGGGCGAGGGCGGTACGCAGTTTGCGGCGGCGACCGACCAGGTAGCCGAGACCCACCGCTAGTCCGATTCTTGTTCCGCTGTTCATCAATTCTCCTTCGCTCCCCGCTGTTCGGACGCCTGCTGCCTTCGGGGGCCGAAAGGGGCCCGCTGATCGACGTGAGCGGGACCTCTCATCAGGCGTCCCGTTTTGGCGGACCCGGCGGGCAGTACCCCACGGCCAGATCGCGAAACCGCGCAGGCAATTTCGGCGGGCGCCTGGGAAACGAATTCGAAAAGCGGTGCAGTAAACCGTCAAAACGGACGGAGAGACACGGAGAGGCAGCTCAAGGGTGCGGAGCAATCACTAGCGGAGCTATCGCAAGAACGGGATCAGAGAGCCGGCGGGGTCGAATCCAGGCAGATTTCGGCATGCACCTTGCCGCCGTCCTCACGCAATTTCGCACCGCATTTTCCGAGCACCTTCAATGCCTCGATGTTGTCCGGAGTCGTTTCCGCGACGACCGTACGCATGCCGGCTGCGGCGGCCTCGTTGAGCAACTCCCGCAGGGCTGCCACACCGAGTCCCTGGCCGCGCGCCGACCGGCCCAGCCACATGCCGGTCTCGACCGTGCCGGGCTCGTCGCGGCGGGTCATCCGGACCATCCCGACCACCTCGCCGCCGGCCAGGATCGCGTACATCTGGGTACGGGTCGGGCCGGTGAGCCCGGCGAAGCTGGCGCGGTGGAATTCGCGGAAGGCGTCCCGGCGGGCGAGCGACCAGCCGGCCGGTGCCTCCACCGGCGGCATCACCTCGCCCGGTTCCGCCTCGGCGGCCGCTACGGAGAGCAACGGCTCGAGGTTCTGCTCGTTCACCGGCTCCAACCGGACCGCACCCGTCACGTCGCGCAGTTTGCCGCCCCCACCGGCATAAGTCCACCCCGTTGAGCCGCTACTGACGGTCCGTCGAGAGGGTTCGGCCGGTCGGACGGCATCGGAGGCACCTCACGCTCCGCTATCGATCCGGACCGAACTCGCAGAGCACCACAGAGGCGTCGTCGACACGCTTGTGCCGGCGCAACCGGTCGGAAAGGTCCCGCTCGGCGGTCCGGACCCGGTCGATCAACGCGCCCGGGCCCTCGGCGGCCACCAGATCGAGCAGACCCGGCCAGTCGAGAAGGCCGAACTGCTCCACGGCGCTGGACGCACCGTCGCTGAGCAGCGCCGCCCGCCGCAACGCGCCCGGCCCGCGCAGCGGCACCGTGCCGGTCAGCGCGTGGTACGCCGCGTCCGGATCGGCGGCGGCCACCCAGTAACCGTGCGTCCGGTTCATGCGTTCGCGCTGCAGGCCGACCGCCTGCCGGAACCGGGTCGCCCGGTCCGCCGCCGCGCCCGCCGGCACCATGGCGACGGTTTCGCGCAGCTCGGTCATCGCCCGGTCCAGCCGGTCGTCGGAGACGACGCTGACCCGGCCGCCGGCGTCCAGCACCAGGGGGCTGTCACACAGCACCAGGTAGTCCACCTGGTCGCCGCCCTCACGAAGCAGGCAGACGGTGCTGGACGGGGTACCGGGATGGTCGAGGTCGCACTTGCCGTCGTGGTCGGCGCGTACCGCGAGGATGGCCGCGGCGAGGTTGCTCATCAGCGACGCGGTGGGGCGCGCCGCCTCGGCCAGCCCGATCCGGGCGGCCAGGTGCCGGACGTACCACTCCGGCCCGTGTACGCAGCCGGTGTCGAAGCCCTCGGGGACGGTGGCACCGTCGAGGACCCCGACGAGCGGACCGAACCGGAACACGACGTCCTCGTTCACGTCCCGGCCCGGTGCCGCAGCGGAGGCGGAGCGGACCCGCATCAGCGGAGCCCGCCCCACCGCCCGCACCGGCTCAACGGCGGAGCTCACCGACGGCCTCTTGCGTCTGCCCACGCATCTGGTGGGCGGCCGACCGGCCCTGCTGGCGTATCTCGGCTGCGCCCTTGATGGCGGTGGACCCTACGGACCGAGCCGCCTGGGACGCCGGCTGCCGCATGCTGTCGCGGAGCCGGTGACCGAACATGCTGGCCTGCTCCCGCAGTTCACCCGAGTGCTGGCCGACCTGCTGGCTGACCATCCCCTTGGCCTGACCGGCGAGCTGCCGTTCGCGACGGCTCGGCGGAAGCAGGGCGGACACCAGCAGGCCCGCGCCGAAGGCGATCAGACCGGCCGCCAACGGGTTGCCGTGCATCTGCTCCCGGGACTGCTGACCCACGTGCTGGACCGAGCCGGCGGCGGACGACGCGGTCTGGCCGGCCTGCTGGCCCATGTGTTGCGCTGTGCCTCTGGCGGACGACATGCGCTGTCCGGCCGCATCGCCCATGTGTGCCGAGGTACCCATCACCTTCTCCTTCATCCGGGTGAGCGCACCACGTGCCTCCCCGACGCGGTCACCGGCGATCCGCCGCGGGCTGACCTTGTCGGCCAACGCGTCGACGCTACTGCTCAGATCTCGCCGGGTGTACTCGATCTCTTGCCGGATCCGATCCGGATCGGTCGACATCACCTGCTCCCTCCCGGCCGGTCATCGGCCGCGCAACGCGTCCGGCACCTGCCGTGCGGTCTGTTGCGTCCGCGGTAGCAACCCACCGACCTGGCGCATCTTCGACCGCCCCACGACGGCCGTGATGGCGGTGACGACCGCCCAGAAGCCCGCCACGATCAGTGCGGCCCAACCCTGGTCCATCACGTTGGACAAACCCCACCAGGCCGCGTACGAGAGGAACAGCACCACGAGGAAACCGGCCAGCGCCGCGACGCCGAACATGGCACCGGCCTTACCGGCCTGCGTGGCCTCCTCGCGCAGTTCCACCTTGGCGAGCTGTATCTCCTGGCGGACCAGGGTGGACATATCGCGGGTCACGTCACCCAGCAGCTCGCCTACCGACTGGGTGCGTTCCTTGAACGGGGCGCTCACGGTGCCACCCCGCCGGGGATCCCGGGATCCTGGCGCCGGCCGTCGGGCGAGATGTTCTGCGCCCGTGCCGTTCCGGCGTAGGGTCCCTCGGCGCTGTACGGCGCGGTGACCGGCTGCTCGTACGGCCGCCTACCGGTCTCCATCGGCCGGCCCATCTGTCCGGCCTGGCCGCCTGGGCCCCGCCCGTTGCCCGACGAGGTCAGGTTCCGGGCGAGCCGGCCGAACAGCAGTCCGGCCACGGCCGTGCCGGCCAGGAACGCGCCGGGATGCCGGCGGGCGTACCCGCGAACCTCGTGCAGCAGATCGGCGGGCTCGTTCTCGTCGATCCATCCCGCGGCCCGCTGTGCCATGTCCGCCGCCCGGCGGACGGCCTCACCGGCGAGCTGGGACTGGCTGCCCTCCGCCATCGAGTCGAGGTCGTGCCCCAACCCGCGCAACCCCTCGGCGGCCCGGTGCTTCTGCGACATGGCCTGGTCACGCAGCTGCGTGGTGGCCTCGCCGCCCAGGTTCCGCACCTGCTGCCGCGCCTGCGCGGTCACTTCCCGGCCCTGTTCGGCCATGGTGTGGCCGACCTGGCTACCGGCCTGAGCGGTCTGGTGACCGACCCGGGAGGCCTGCTGACGGGCCTGTCCCGTGGTGCTGTCCGGCGGTCTGCTCTGGTTGATCGCCGTCATCACACGCTCCCTTCATCTGTCCCGAGCCACGGTGGGACCCGGGACGTCTACCGCCTACCCGTCGGGTCCGGCGACATTCGTTCGTCGCCGGTCGGCCACGACGCCGCGGGGGCAGGGATCCGGCCAGGTGATGGAGGGCTCGCCGAGCCGGGCGATCGGTGGTCGCGACCGGACGGTCGGACCCATCCCCGCCGGGTTCGACCACAGCTACGCAGCCGGGCGGATCCGTCCGGCTGCGTAGCTGGGACGCAGGCCGCAGCGGGCCGTTCTCGGGGCAACCCGTCCAGGTCGCCGCGACCTGACCGCCGATCCGGTCAACCGCGACGATTACGGGCGCGGGAGGAGCGCAGCCGGCGCAGCCGGCCGATGAGCACAGGTTCGGCGGCGAGCGCCGCCGGGTTGTCGAGCAGCCCGTTGAGCAGTTGGTAGTAGCGGGTCGCGGAAACCCCGAAGGTGTCCCGGATCGCCTGTTCCTTCGCCCCGGCGTGCCGCCACCACTGCTGTTCGAAGGCGAGGACGGCGAGTTCCCGCTCGGTGAGTTCCGGGCGCGCCGCGTCCGCCACCGACCCGCCTCCGGCATCCGCCGTCGTCTCGAGGGAGTCGTCGGAAATGGCCGGCTCGACCACCTCGTCACCCGGCACGGCCTCGACGGCCGGCGCGGAACGGGGCGGTGGAACCGGCCGGGCCGCCACCCGGTGGTCCCTGTCGTCGGCGGGCGGCTCGGCGGCGGCCGGGGCGGCGTCGGCGGGCTGCATGTCGCTCCTCGGTCGGACGGGCCGGCACGGCAACACCGACCGGGTACACCAGCCTAACCAGGGCCGACGCGCCCCGCATCCGCCGCCGCCGCGCCCTTCGCGCACGCCGCCGCAGACCCGGCAACGAGGTCTCGCTCCCGCGCCGAGGGCCCCACCCGGGCGAAAGCGCTCGAAAGAACGCGGGTGACGGCGGAGCCGCCCACCGGGGTGCTCCCGGATGGACGGCTCCGCCGTGCCGTCGCGACGACGTCATCGACGTCGGAGACGTGGGCCGAAATCAGGAGATGTCGCGCCGGCGCATCATCCAGAGGGCCGACCCGAGGACCACCGCGACGCCCACCGCCAGCAACACCGACGAGTGCTGCCAGGTGATGTCGAACGTCTCGGGCTTGCACTCCCCGAAGACCGTGGCGTTGCACGAGTCCCAGTTCTGCAGCGTCACCTTCTTCTGCATCCAGGCCAGCGCGTACGTCGGCAGCAGCCAAGCCTCGGGGAACCGGACGCCGGCCATGTCCAGCAGGATGCCGAGGCCGAACTGGCCGACCACCGCCACCGCGACCACACCGCCGAGGGCCATCGCGGTGTGCCGCCCCAGGGAGGCCAGGGCGAAGCCCAGCGTGCTGACGACCAGCACCAGCAGCAGCGCGCGCAGTCCGGTAAGCCCGGCGGACTGCCACACCCCGCTGGTCACCTTCTCCGTGCTGCCGCGGAACGTGGCGACCAGCCAGAACCCGGCGAACCAGGCCACCGCGGCGGGCAGGGCGACGGCGAGCATCCCGGTGAGCAGCGCCGCGAGCTTGGTCGCCAGTACGGTCAACCGCTTGGGGCGCCACAGCAGGAGATTCATCATCCCGCCGCTGCTCCACTCGGCGCCGATGAAGGACGCGCCGATCACGAACCCGACCAGGGCCAGGATCGCGGCGAACGGCACCAGGGTCTCCGGGAACGCCTCACGGAAGTCGAACGTGGACGGCAGGAACCACGAGGTCTCGATCGACTCGCGGGGAGGCGCGCTGATCATCGAGCAGTCGTCGGGGTAGCGGCCGTCGTTCGGCGTACCGGCCGCCTGGGCCGCCTCGCAGGCCGCGCGCTCCTGCTCACTCCAGCGGACCTGCTGCTCGTACTGCTGGTCGGCCTGCCGCTCGGCCTGGGCGATCGCGCCGGCGTCGAGCTTGTGGTTGGTGAGGAACGTCCCGACCACAACGGCGAGGAGCACCAGCAGGCCGAGCAACGTCATGTACCGGGTGAACCGCCGCTTGGTCAGCCGGCGAAGCTCCGTACGGTAGAGGCTCACGCCCCCCACCCCCCTCCGGTGGCGCCGGACTGCTCCGCGCCACCGACCTTCAAGGACTGGTCGACCTGCCGGTGCTGGCCCGGTACGGGCGCGGTGGCGGTCAGTTCGAGGAAGACGCTCTCCAGGTCGACGGCGACCGGCGACAGTTCGCTGACGTAGAGCCCCTGCTCGGCGAGGAGCCGGGTCACCACCGCGGGCTTGTCGACGCCGGCGAGCATCAGGTGGTCGGCGTGCCCGGTGAGCCGGATCCCCGAGCGGGTGAGCGCGTCGGCGGCGGCCGGCAGGTCGGTCACGGCCTCCAGGCGTACCCGCACCGCCCCGGAGGAGTGCTGCGCCAGCACCTCGTCGACCGGCCCGAACGCGACCCGGCGGCCCAGCGAGATGATGGTGACGGAGTCGCAGATCAGTTGGATCTCGCCGAGGATGTGGCTGGACAGCACCACCGTCATGCCGGATTCGGCGAGGTTCCGGGTGAGCGTACGCATCTCTCGGATGCCGCCGGGGTCGAGGCCGTTGGCCGGCTCGTCGAGGATCAGCAGCTTCGGATCCTTGAGCAGGGCCGAGGCGACCGCGAGCCGTTGCTTCATGCCGAGCGAGTAGGTCTTCACCCGCTCGCCGGCCCGCTCCCGGAGCCCGACCAGTTCCAGCACCTCGTCGACCCGGTTCGACGGCACGTCACCGGCGGACGCCAGCAGGGACAGCGTGTCCCGGGCGGTGAAGTGTGGGAAGAACTGGGGACTCTCCACGATGGCGCCGACCTGTCCGGCGACGACCGGCAGCGCGTCGGGTACCTCGTGGCCGAGGATCGTCATCCGTCCGCCGTCGGGCCGGATCAGGCCCAGCAGCGTACGCAGGGTCGTGGTCTTGCCCGACCCGTTCGGGCCGAGGAAGCCGTGCACCTGCCCGGCCTCGACCCGCATGTTGAAGCCGTCCAGCGCGTTGCGGGTGCCGCGCCGGCGGCTCTTGTAGGTCTTCCGTAGACCTTCGATCTCCAGGACAGCTGGCAAGCTGCACCTCCCCCGATGGTGGGCGTGACAGCGCACACCATACGCGGTATGCATCGCGGTGCAATACTCGGTATGCACCGACGCGCCGACCGGAAAGTCAGATGGGGTCGAGCACCCCCTGTGGGGGCCTGTCCGCGCAGGTCAGGCGCAGACGACGTGCACGCCCGCGGTGCGGAACGCCTCGACCAGCTCGAGGTTCGCACCGGAGTCGGTGACGAGGGTCTCCACCCGGTCCAGCGAGCAGATCCGGGCGAACGCGTGACCCCCCAGCTTGGACGAGTCGGCGATGATCACCACCCGCTTGGCCCGGGCCACCATCAGGCTGTTCATCGCCGCCTCCCCCTCGTGGTGGGCGGCGGCGCCGAGCTGCGGGTCGATCGCGTCCACGCCGAGCAGGGCGATGTCGAGGGTGACCTCGCGCAGCAGCGCCCCGCCCAGCGGCCCGACCAGCTCGAAGGACTTCGGCCGGACCACACCACCGGCCACCACGACCTTCATCCGGGAGCGCACCAGCAACTCGTTGGCGATGTTCAACGCGTTGGTCACCACGGTGAGCTGCGCACCGTCGGTATTGGTGTTCAGGTCCGGCCGCACGGCCAGGGCCCGGGCCACCTCGGTGCTGGTGGTGCCGCCGTTGAGACCGACCACCGTGCCGGGCGTGACCAGGGCGGCGGCGGCCGTGCCTATCCGCTGCTTCTCCGCCGAGTGCTTGGCGGTCTTGTAGCGCAGCGGCAGGTCGTACGAGACCCCGTTGGCCACCGCGCCGCCACGGGTACGCGTGATCATCTGTTGCTGGGCGAGCTGGTCGAAGTCGCGCCGGATGGTCGCCTGGGAGACGTCCAGGCGCTCGGCTGCCTCCTCGACGCTGACCCGGCCGTCCTCGGTCAGCATCTCGAGCAGGGCATTCCATCTGGCGTACCGGTCCACCGCGGATGCCCTCCCAGCTGCTGCACAATCGGTGATTGATTGCGTGCACAGTAGTGCGCGAAACTACCCTGGCGCAAAACATTGACCTGCTCGATCCTCCGGCCGGTTGCCACGACCACCCGAATTCGCGCAGAATGGCGCTCGAAAGACGGGTGTATCGAGCCCTATTGCGCACGGCTGCCTCCTCCGAGGAGTTCTCATGGCGTACGTCCACGCGGAGATCGAGAGCCAGCCCGACTGCTGGCGGAGGGCCGCGGAGCTGGCCGCCGACGTACGCGCCGACCTGCCGGCGCCCGGCGAACGGGTCGCCGTCGTCGGTTGCGGCACGTCGTGGTTCATGGCCATGGCGTACGCGGCGCTGCGCGAGCAGGCCGGCCAGGGCGAGACGGACGCGTTCCAGGCCTCGGAGTTCCCGACCGGCCGCCGCTACGACCGGCTGATCGGCATCACTCGCTCCGGCACCACCACCGAGGTGGTTGAGCTGCTCGACGCCCTGCGCGGGCGGACGCCCACGACCGTCCTCGTCGGCGACCCCGACTCGCCCGCTGCCCAGCTGGCCGACACCTCGGTCCTCATGCCCTTCGCCGACGAGCGATCGGTGGTGCAGACCCGCTTCGCGACCACGACCCTGGCCCTGCTCCGCGCCCACCTGGGCGAGAACCTCGACGCGCTCTCCGCCGACGCCGAGGTGGCCGTCCGGGCCCCGCTGCCGATCGACCCAACCTCGATCGAGCAGGTCACCTTCCTCGGTCGGGGTTGGACGGTCGGCCTGGCCCAGGAGGCCGCGCTGAAGTGCCGCGAGGCAGCCACCTTCTGGGCCGAGGCGTACCCGGCGATGGACTACCGGCACGGCCCGATCTCGATCGCCGCCCCCGGCCGGCTCGTCTGGGCGTTCGGCTCCCTTCCCGACGGGCTGCCGGAGGATGTCGCCGCGACGGGCGCGGCGTTCGTGCACAGCCGCACCCACGGCTGCCGCACCGTGCTCGGCAACTGGGCGGCGGGACGCAACCCGGTCGACCCGATGGCGGACCTGATCCTGGCCCAGCGGTTCGCGGTCGCCCTCGCCACGAGCCGGGGCCTCGACCCGGACGCGCCCCGGCACCTCACCCGGTCCGTGGTGCTCGCGTGAGCGAGCCGCACGACCGGACCATCCAGTACGGCAACGCGACCGGCGGCGACGTCGTCGTCGCGCTCGACGTCGGCGGCACCGGCATCAAGTGCGGCCTGGTCCGCCCGGACGGCGTCGCCGTACACGCGGAACGACACCCGACGGAGGCGGCACGCGGCCCGGCGGCAGTGGTCGACACGATCCTCGACGTCGCAGCGGGGCTGACCGGCATGGCGCGCGCCGGGGGTCTCACACCCGTCGCGCTCGGGATCGCCGTGCCGGGCGTGGTCGACGAGGCGCGCGGCGTGGCGGTCTGGTCGGCGAACGTCGGCTTCCGGGACGTACCGCTGCGGGACCTCGCGGTGGCGCGGCTCGGCCTGCCCGCGACGCTCGGCCACGACGTGCGGGCCGGCGGGATCGCCGAGGCCCGGCTGGGCGCCGGCCGCGGGGCCGGCCACGTCCTCTTCGTCGCGATCGGCACCGGGATCGCGGCCGCGCACGTCGTGGACGGGGCGGCGAACATCGGCGCCCACGGCGCGGCCGGAGAGTTCGGGCACATCCTGGTCCGGCCGGATGGGCCACGCTGCGGCTGCGGCCGGCCCGGCTGCCTGGAGGCGGTCGCCTCGGCCGCAGCGGTCGGCCGCCGCTACCAGGAACTTGCCGGCACGCCGGGCACGGCGGCCGAGGTCGCCGAGCGGGCAGCCGCAGGTGAGCCCGTCGCGGTGCGGGTCTGGCAGGAGGCCGTCGAGGCGCTTGCCGACGGGCTCGCCACCGCACAGGCGCTCTTCGACGTGGCCACGGTCGTGGTCGGCGGCGGGCTGGCACAGGCCGGCGCGCGGCTGCTCGACCCGCTCCGGGCGGCGCTGCGCGAGCGGGTGACCTTTCACCGGGAGCCGCGCCTGGTCGCGGCGGCCCTCGGCGACGAGGCCGGCTGCCTCGGCGCCGCTCTGCTAGCTCTCGACGCCCACGGTGGCGTCTCGACAACCATGGAGGCGCGATGACTCAGCGGGTCAGCGGCAAGGTGGTGACCCCGGCGGGCGTCATCCGGCAGGGCTGTGTCGAGTGGGACGGCGAGCGGATCACGGCGGTGGCCGAGTACCCGTCGGTCCACGACGGACACTGGATCCTGCCCGGCTTCGTGGACATGCACACCCACGGCGGCGGCGGGCACACGTTCACCACCGGCGATCCCGAGCAGGCCCGGCAGGCCGCCGCGTTCCACCTGCGCCACGGCACCACGACGCTGCTGGCCAGCCTGGTCAGTTCCCCGTTCGAGCTGATGCGGTCGGCCACCGCCGCGTTCCGTCCGCTGGTACGCGAGGGAGCGCTCGCCGGTATCCACTTCGAGGGGCCGTACCTCTCGGCGGCCCGGTGCGGCGCCCAGAACCCGGAGTACCTCCGCGACCCGTCCCCCGAAGAGCTGGCCGAGCTGATCGAACTGGCCGGGTCCACCCTCCGGATGGTGACCCTCGCGCCCGAGCGGGACGGCGCGCTGGAGGCCGTGAAGCTGCTCACCGCGCACCGGGTGGTCGCCGCGGTGGGCCACACCGACGCCACGTACGACGAGACCCGCGCGGCGATCGCCGCCGGCGCGAGCGTCGGCACGCACCTGTTCAACGGGATGCGGCCGGTACATCACCGCGAGCCCGGCCCGGTGACGGCTCTGCTGGACGCCCCGAACGTGGTCTGCGAGCTGGTCGCCGACGGCGTGCACCTGCACGACGGGATGCTCACGTTCGCCTCGTCGGTGGCCGGACCCGAACGGTCCGCCATGATCACCGACGCGATGGCCGCCGCCGGCATGCCCGACGGCGAGTACGAACTGGGTGGCCAGGCGGTCACCGTGGCCGACGGGGTGGCCCGGCTCGCCCGCGACGGCGCGATCGCCGGCAGCACGCTGACCATGGACGCCGCGCTGCGGCACGCCATCGCCGCCGGCATCCCCATGGCGGACGCCGCCCGGATGGCCGCGACCACTCCGGCCCGCGCGATCGGCCTCGGCGACCAGCTCGGCGCTCTCCAGGTGGGGCTCCGCGCCGATCTGGTGATCCTCGACGACGACCTCAACGTGGTACGGGTGCTGCGCGCCGGCTCCTGGCAGGACTGACCCGCCACTCCCTGATGCTTGGCCTGACGGGTGGGTGCATTGCTCTGAGCTTGATACCTCAGAGGCATATTGATGCCTCTGAGGTATCAGCCTCGTAGGCACAGGGCCTCGCCCGCCGGATGCGGGTCAGCCAGGTCCGCGGGCGCGGTGGCGGTCGTGTTCCCGGGTCAGCCGGTGACGGTGGGGAGCTCCACACCGAGCACGGCCTGCTCGTCGGGACGGTGCACGAGCACGTCCGACAGGTACGACTGCACCGCGTGGCGCATCCCGACGTCCCGGCCGGCCCGCTCGGAGAGCAGCCACTTGTGCTCGATGATCTGCGTGAACAGCTCCTGCGGCTCCAGTTTGCGCCGCAGATGGGCCGGCACCGCCCGCACCACCGGCTCGAAGACCTCGGTCAGCCAGCGGTGCGCGGCCTGCTGCTCGTCGCTGAGGTCGCTCTCGGCCCGGTAGGTGTCCAGGTCGTTCAGGAGCTTGCGGGCCTGGTTCTCCTCCGCGTCCAGGCCGGTTAGCCGCAGCAGCCGACGGGTGTGGTAGCCCGCGTCGACGACCTTCGGGCGGACCAGGTAGCGCCCGTCGGCGATGGTCGACATGGCCACCTCGGCGACGTCGAAGCCCAGCTCGTTGAGGCGGCGGATCCGGCTCTCGATGTCGTGCCGGGCCTCCCGCTCGACCTGCTGTTCGTAGGTGATCTCGTGCCAGAGCCGCTCGTAGCGCTGCACGACCTCCTCGGAGACCACCTCCGGGTCGATCGACTCGTGCAGCAGCCCGGCGGCCTGGAGGTCCAGCGCCTCACCGAAGATGTTGACCCGCGCGATCTCCAGGTCCTCGTTCCGCTGGCCGTTGGAGAGCGAGGGGCGCAGCGCGCCGGTCTCCGCATCGACGAGGTACGCCGCGAAGGCTCCGGCGTCCCGACGGAACAGGGTGTTCGACAGCGAGCAGTCGCCCCAGAAGAAGCCGGTCAGGTGCATCCGGACCAGCAGCGCGGCGAGGGCGTCGAGCAGCCGGCCCATCGTCTCCGGCCGCAGCGTGTGCGAGAAGAGCGCCCGGTACGGCAGCGAGAACTGCAGGTGCCGGGTGATCAGCACCGATTCGAGGGGCTCGCCGTCGTCGGTCTGCCGGTCCGCGACGACCGCCACCGCCTCCACCGCCGGGAAGTCGATCCGCTCCAGGGCGCGGAGCAGGTCGTACTCCCGTTCGGCGATCCGCTCGCGGGTCTCCTTGAAGGCGTACACGTAGTCGCCCAGCCGGACAAAGCGGACGACGTGCCGGGAGATACCCTGCGGCAGCGCCACCAGATGCTCGGCAGGCCACTCCTCCAGCGGGGTCGACCACGGAAGGTCGAGCAGCGCCGGGTCCACGAGAGCAGAAGTGATCCGCACGGGCACAAGTGTGACCCGTCCACCCGCACATCGCTCCCCATCGTGGCTGGGCCCACAGCGCCGCCCGGTAGCTTGGTCGGATGCGCAACACCGCAGGGGTACGCGAACCGGTGCGGCTACGGCCGGTGCGGCCTGCCGGTTGGTGGTACGACGCACTGCTGCTCGCCGCCCTGGCCGGCCTGACCGTGGCGCTCACCACCCATCACCTCTTCGGCGTCGACCGGGCGGTGGCGGACTGGGCGGAGACGCATCGCCCGACGGTGGCGTACTGGCTGGCCCGGACCCTGAACCTGCTCGGTCAGGGCACCCCGCTGACCCTGATCGCGGCCGGGCTCGGGGTGCTGGTGGCGATCCGGATCCGCTCGATCCGGCCGATCCTGCCGCCGGTCGTCGGGTTCGTGCTCACCACCTTCACCATCGGGCCGCTGAAGGTCTGGACAGCCCGGCCCGCGCCGAGCGCCAGCATCAAGGAGCCCTTCCTGGCTCCCGAGCAGACCCTGCCGCTGTTCCAGGAGAACCTGCCGCTGCGCTTCGCCCAGTCGTATCCGTCGGGGCACGTGGCCAACGCGATCGTCTGGTACGGCGTGCTCGCGCTGCTGCTCGCCCCGCTGCTGCGCACCTACGGGCGCACCGTCCCGCCCCGGCTCGTCCTCGCGATCCGGGTCCTCCCCCCGCTGATCGTGCTCTGCACCACCACCTACCTGGGCTGGCACTGGCTCACCGACTCGGTGGCCGGGCTGCTGCTCGGCCTGTTCCTGGACCGGCTGGTGCACCGGGTGCCGTGGGACGACGTACCGCTGCCCGCTCGGGTGCCCTGGTCGGGCCGCACCCGGTTGTTCACCTCCGGCCCGTAGCCTGGCCCGCCGTGACTGGACTGGAACGCCGGCTGGGCGTACCCGACGCGGTGCTCATCGGCCTGGGGTCGATGCTCGGCGCGGGCGTCTTCGTGGTCTTCGGCCCGGCAGCGGCGGCGGCCGGTGGCGCCGGACTACTGCCCGCCCTGGTGCTGGCCGGCTTCATCGCCTTCTGCAACGCGACCAGCTCCGCCCGGCTGGCCGCCCGCTACCCGGAGTCCGGCGGCACGTACGTCTACGGCCGGGAACGACTCGGGCCGTTCGCCGGGTTCGTCGCCGGCTGGGGCTTCGTGGTCGGCAAGACGGCGAGTTGCGCGGCGATGGCACTGACCATCGGGGCGTACCTCTGGCCGGGGCAGGCCCGACTGGTCGCGGTCGCCGCAGTGCTCGCGGTGACGGCGGTGAACCTGCGTGGCATCGGGAAGACGGCGGCCGTGACCAAGGCGCTGGTCGCGCTGGTGCTCGCGGTGCTGGCGCTGGTCGCGGTCACCGGCGTGGTCGGCGGGCCGGTCGAGTTGGCCCGGCTGGCCGGCCCCGGGGGTCCCGGTCGGGGCGTGCTCACCGCTGCCGGCCTGCTCTTCTTCGCCTTCGCCGGGTACGCCCGGATCGCCACGCTCGGTGAGGAGGTCCGCGACCCGGAGCGGACCATCCCCCGGGCCGTGCCGCTCGCGCTCGGCGTGGTGCTGGCGACCTACCTGGTGCTCGCCGTCGTCGCGCTCGGCGTGCTCGGCGCCGACCGGCTGGCCGGTTCCGTCGCGCCCCTGGCCGACGTGGTGACGGCGGCCGGCCTGCCCGGGCTCGCCTGGGTGGTCCGGGCCGGAGCCACCGTCGCGGTCACCGGCGTGCTGCTCTCCCTGCTCGCCGGGGTGGGCCGCACCCTGCTGGCGATGGCCCGCCGCCGGGACGTGCCGGGGGCGCTGGCGGCCGTACATGCCCGGTACCGGGTGCCGCACCGGGCCGAACTGGCGGTCGCCGCGGTGGTGATCGTGGTGGTGCTGCTCGGCGACGTCCGCCAGGCGATCGGCTTCTCCAGCTGCACGGTGCTGGTCTACTACGCGATCACGAACGCGGCGGCGCTCACGCTCGGTCGCGACCGGGGCCGCAAGCTGCCGGTCCAGGCGCTCGCCGTGCTGGGGTTGGCCGGCTGCCTGCTGCTCGCCGCCAACCTGCCGCTGACCAGCGTCGTCGCCGGCTTCGGCGTCCTCGCCGTCGGCGCTGCCTGGTACGCGCTCCGCCGCTCCTTGTCCGCACGTTGATCGGGAAGTCGCCGACGAAGACGCACCGGCTGGCAGGGTCAGGGCGGGGGTCAGCTGGGGTGGGCGGTGGGGTGAGCACCGGGGGCGTCGCCGTCCGGAGCGGGCCCTGTCGGGGGTCCACCGTTGCCGTTGGCCGGGGGCGCCGGGTGTTCGCCGGTCGCCTGTTCCGGCAGGGCGGCCACCCCGGAGGTCGCCGGGACGCCGGACGCGCCGGACGGCGGCGGAGTGCCGCGGAGCGGGGTGCCGGACCGGGAGGTGGGTACGTCCCGCTCCGGCGGCGCCGGCGGGGCGCACTGGCGGGTGAGCCAGTCCAGCCCGGCGCGGCGGGCGACCACGGTCAACCGGTCACCCGCGAAGATCACCTGCCGGGGATCGAGGTCCTTCCACCAGATCGTCCGCCCGCCACCGGCCGGGGTACGCGCGATCACCCGCACCTGCCCCTCCCGGAAGACCGCGGCGAGCGGCCGCCCGTCGAGCTCCGAGCCGGCGGCGACGGGCACCTCGGCGACGGGCAGCGCGTGCCGCCCGACCGGAATGGTGGCGATGACCGCCCGCTCGGTCAGTGCGCCGGTGAACGCGGGTGCGGCCAGGTAGGAGACCGACCGGGAGACACCCAGGCCGAACGCCTCCTCGACCCGCTCGGCGAAGTCGTTCTCGAACAGCCGCAGCACCACCCGCAGGTCGGCCCGCGTGTCACGGGCGGCGAGCGCCGCCTCCAGGTTGGCCACGTCGTCGGTCGACACGATCACCAACGCCTGACAGGCGGCGACCGAGGCGGCTTCCAGCGTCTCCGGCCGAGCGGCGTCGCCGACGATCAGCGGCACCTCCAACTGGCGGGCCAGGCCGCCGCCGCGCGGCTCCGGATCCTTGTCGATGGCGACGACCTCGACGTCGTACTCACGTAGTTGGGCCATCACCCGGGTGCCGACGTTTCCGAGGCCGACCACCACCACGTGACCGGAGCGGTGCGGCTGGAGCCGGCCGGTGTGCAGGGCCAGCCGGGCGTTGACGATCCCGTCCACCACGACGGCGGTGATCAGCGGGATCAGCGCCAGCCCGGCGAAGTTCAGCACGACCTGCATCACCTGCGCGCCCCCCGATTTGTCGGGGTCCGGGTCGGCGCCGCTGAGCGTGGTCACCAGGGTGACGTACAGCGCCTCCGCGGGCGAGATGTGGTCCTCGGTCTGGGCGATCAACGCGCCGAGGATGGCGACGACCGCGAGCACGAGCATCATCGCGATGCCGATCTTGCGGGTGGCGAAGCCGCGTACCGCCCGCATGAAAACCGCGACCGGCCGGCGCCGGGCCCGAACCAGCCGCCGGGCGGCGACCTCGGTGCCGGGCGGCTGCCCGGTCGCCTCGGCAAGCACCAGATCGGCGGCGGACTGGTCGGCGGGCAGCAGCACCACCCGCTGCGGGTCGCGCAGGTCGGCCAGGGCGCAGACCACATCCTGCTCCCGGACGTCGGCTCGGCGGGCCACCCGCAGCGTCCGGCCCCGGTGCTGGAAGTGCGTCGGGTCGACCTCGCCGAGCGCCGCCGCGACGAACGCCGGCGCGGCCATCTCGGCGTCGGAGAGCACCTCGACCGGCGCCTTGAGCAGGGTACGGACACCATCGGCGAGGGTGCCGTTGAACATCCGCAGCACCTGCCGGACGTTCTTGTCGACCGCCTGGGCGCAGAGCGCGGCGTGCAGGTTGCCCACGTCGTCCTGGTCCAGCAGGGCGAGGCCGGCCGCGCCGGGCAGATTGGCGGCCCGGAAGGTCGCCTCATCGAGACGGTCGGAACGGAACACCCGCACGCCCTTCAGCGTCGCCACATCGGCCCCGTTGGACCGGTGCCGCTCCGGCACGATCACGGTCACCCGTGCGCCGCCGGCGGGTACGTCGCTCGCCAGCAGGGCCTCGGCCACGTAGTAGGCCAGCGAGTCCCGCCCGCAGATGACGTAATGCGGGCGGGGATCACCGGCGGGGCGCCGCCAGTTCCACTCGACCGCCCGACGTGCCCGGTCCCGCCACGGCTCCCCCATGCCGGGATCGTAGTAAGGACGGCCACGCTGGGCGAGACCTTCCGGTTCGCCCCGGCCAGGCATGGGCCCCGGGCCGGCGGGTAGAGCAGCGGCATGCAGACCTTCCTCCCGTACCCGGACTTCCTGGCCAGCGCCCGGGCGTTGGACCAGAAGCGGCTGGGGAAGCAGCGGGTGGAGACGATCCAGGTGCTGCGCGGGCTGACCTGGCCGACGTACGGCTGGCGCAACCACCCCGCGGTGAAGATGTGGGCGGGGTACGAGGAGGCGCTGACCCGGTACGGGCTGGACATGTGCGCGGTCTGGGTCGAGCCGGGACGGGCCGACACCTGTGCCGTGACGATGGCCCGGGATCTCGCCGCCGCCTGCGGTATCGGGATCGTCCGAGGCCAGGAGGAACTGGCCGCCGCCGGTGAGCTGCCGCCCTGGCTGGGCCGGGAGGACCTGCACCTGAGCCACCGTTCGTCGCTCGTACGCAAGGACCCGGAGCACTACCGGCCGCTCTTCGGCGACGTCCCACCCGACCTCGAGTACGTCTGGCCCGACTCGGACCGGGAGCGCCGCTGCCGCACGGTCGAGGGGCAGGGAGACGTCCCCTCCTGACGCACCACGTCTAGTCCGGCGAACGCGAGGAGGTGGCCTGATGGTGCTGTCACGGCTGACCGGTCGGCTCCTCGGCGTACGGCGGCACGTCGTCGACCCGGGCGGCGACGGTGCTTCCCGGGTACCGCACCCGGTGGCCGCGGTCGTGGTGGGGGGCGGGATCGCTGGCATGTCGGCGGCGGTGGTGCTCGCCGAGCGCGGGGTACGGGTGACCGTGCTGGAGTCCTCGGCGACGCTCGGCGGCCGGTTGGCGGCTTGGCCGGAGCAGCTCGCCGACGGTGTGCAGCAGGTGGAGCACGGGTTCCATGCGTTCTTCCGGCAGTACTACAACTGGCGATCGATCCTCCGCCGGATCGATCCGGACCTGGGCTTCCTGCGCCCGGTGCCCGGTTATCCGATCCTCGCCGACCGGTGGCCTACCGAGGAGTTCGGCGACCTGCCCGCCGTACCACCGCTGAACCTTCTGGCATTGCTGGCCCGCAGCCCCAGCATCCGCCTGCCCGACCTGCGACGGATGGACCGGGAGGCCGCGCTGCCGCTGCTCGGCTACCACCCGGTGCGCACGTACGCCGAACTGGACGACACCACCGCCGACGAACTGCTCGACTCGCTGCGGCTGCCGGACCGGGCCCGCGCGATGCTCTTCGAAGTCTTCGCACACTCCTTCTTCAACCACGAGTCGGAGATGTCGGCCGCCGAGCTGGTCGCCCAGTTCCACTTCTACCTCCTAGGCAACGGGGAGGGGCTGGCGTTCGACGCGCCGGACGAGGACTACACGACGGCGATCTGGACGCCGCTGGCCCGGCACCTGGAACGGCACGGCGGGCGGGTGCTGACCGGTGTCGCGGCCACCGCGCTGCACCCGACCGGTACGGGCTGGCGGGTGCGGACCGGCGGCGGCGCCGGGCACGAGGCCCCGCACGTCGTACTCGCCGTCGATCCGCCCGCGCTCGCCGAGCTGGTCGGCGCCTCCCCGGCACTGGCGACGCACGCGCCACGGCTGGTGGCCGCCATGGCCCGGTTCGGTGTGCCCGGCCCGCCCTACGCGGTGGCGCGCTACTGGCTCGACGGGGACGTACGCCCCGACCGGGCAATCTTCAGCGGCGTCTCCCGGCAGTCCACCCTGGACTCGGTGACGCTCTACCACCGGCTGGAGCGCGAACCGCGGCGCTGGGCCGAGCGCACCGGCGGCAGCGTGCTCGAGCTGCACGCGTACGCGTGCGAACCGGACGTGCCCGCCACGGCGCTGGCCGAACGGATGCGCGGCGAGCTGACGGCGCTCTGGCCGGAGGTCGCCGAACTGTCGGCCCGCGAGCTGCGTGCCCGGGTGCAGGCGCGGGCGCCGGCCTTCACCCCTGGCAGTCACGCCCGGCGACCGGGGGTACGCACCGACGCCGACGGCGTCTACCTCGCCGGCGACGGCATCGCCACGGAGTTCCCCAGCGCGTTGATGGAACGCGCGGCGGCGACGGGCGTCATCGCGGCCAACCACATCCTGCGCGCGGAGCGCGCAGCGGCCGAACCGGTCTACTCCGTCCGACCGCGCGGTCTGCTCGCCGGGCGAGCCTGAAGCCGCCCCGCCCCCAAGCCCGGCTCCCACCCGCCGGCTGATCGAAATCCGTTGCTCGTCTCCGGCGAGTGGACCTACCGTGAGCGCGCAAGGTCAACCGCCGCTCCGGGAGCCGTCCATGTCGATGTCGCACGTCACCACCGTGCCGTCGTGGCTGCTCAGCGACGGTTGCCGAGCCGAAGGCCCCGGAGACGACCCGCCCGACTGACGCGCACCCGCACCCGTCGAGCCGCCCGTCCCGCCTCCGGACCGGGCGGCTCGTTCGCTGTCCGGCCCTGTTCGTCCGTCACTGTGGAGGGAGATTCCGGTGAATGCCGTCCTCGTCGTCAACGCCGACCTCGGCCCGCTGCACCGGGTCACCATCCAGCACGCCATCCGGATGCTCTGCCGCCGGGTCGCCGAGATCCACGAGGCCGAGCCGGACCAGGTGATAGGGGTCTTCCCGATGCCCCGGGTGGTCCGGCTGGTCCGGTACGTGGTGACCCGCTGGCGGTTCACCGGCGGGCCGGCCTGGTCGAGGGCGGGGGTGTTACGGCGCGACGGCCGCTGCTGCGGCTACTGCGGCGGGCCGGCCGACACCGTCGACCACATCCTGCCCCGCTCGCGGGGCGGCCGGAACACCTGGCGGAACACGACCGCCGCCTGCTACGCGTGCAACCAGCGCAAGGGCGACCGTACGCCGGCCGAGGCGGGCATGCCGCTGAGCCGGGAGGCACCCGTCCCGAGTTGGGCGGCGCTGGCCGGACGGTGAGCGGACCGGCCGGCGGGAACGGGGGGCCGCGCCGGAGGGACACTTCCGGCGCGGCACCCGCCGGCCCTCGCCGCAGCGGGCGGCCCGACCCGCGAGCCGTCGAGTTCAGTCGGGCGGCGTCCAGGCGAAGCGGGGCGTACGGCGCTCGCGAACTGCCGCGATTCCCTCCCGGGCCTCGCCGCTCTCCGCGACCTTCCGATGCCACCAGGCGATCCGGGCCGGCCCGGCGCGATCGTCGACGATCTCCTTCGCCGCGGCGACGCTGATCGGCGAGCGCTCGGCGATCGCCGTGGTGATCTCGTCCACCCGGGCGTCGAGCGCCGTTGCGGGCACCACCTCGTCGGCCAGGCCGATCCGCAGGGCCCGCTCGGCGTCGATCAGCTCGGCGGTGAAGAGCAGGAACTTGGCGGCGGACGGGCCGATCAGGCGGGTGAGCCGCCGCGTGGTGGGTGCCGGGTAGACCAGACCGAGCCGGGCCGGCGGTACACCGAAGCGGGCGTCGACCGCGGCGATCCGCAGGTCACACGCCACCGCGAGCTGGCAGCCGCCGCCGACGCACGCGCCGCGTACCGCCGCGATCGTCGGTTTGGCGAAGCTCGCGAGCCGCTCCTCGGCGGCCACCGCGATACTCCCGTCACCGGCCGCCAGCAGTTCGTCCAGATCGCCCAGATCGGCACCGGCGCAGAAGGCGTCACCGGCGCCGGTGAGCACCAACGCGCGGACGGCGGGGTCGGCCTCCAACCGGTCGAGGATCGGCGGGAGTTGCCGCCACATGTACGGCGTCATCGCGTTGCGCCGTGCCGGATTGTGGATGACCACCGTCGCCACCGGCCCGGCCGCCTCGACGACGAGTTCCGCGTCCGCCACCGTCACCCTCCCTCGCCGCCTGGTGCGAGAGACCTTAGCCAAACGGTGAGCCGACGCCCCCGGCGGGCGACACGTGCCGCCTCACAGCCGGTACTCCGCGGGCAGCCCGGTGCCGCGTAGTTCGGCGGGCAGGTGCGCGACGTCGTTGAAGGCGATCAGGGTGGGCGGCACGCCGGTCCGGTAGCGGATGACGGTCAGACCGGCGTTGTGATGGTTCAGGCCCAGCCAGCGCGACCCGGGTGCACCCAGCGCGTCCCGCACCAGCCACCCGATCAGGAAGGTGTGCGTGACGACCAGGTCGTACCGGTCGCCGCCGTCGGGCGCTCCGGCGAACCTGCGCACCGCCTCCGCCGTCAGCCGCGGCCCGTCGGCCCGTTCGGCCGGGTCGAAGCCGGCCAGCAGCCGGGCGTACGCGGGCGGCAGCCCGGCTGCCGGCGTGTCCTCCGGCAGGTGGTCGCCGGCGAGTTCGGTGGCGTTTACCGGGACTCCGGGGAGTGCGGCCGACACCAACCGGGCGGTCTCCGCGGCCCGGGGCAACGGCCCGTGGTGGATCGCGTCGACCGGTACGCCGCGCAGCCGCTCGCCGAGCAGTTCCGCCTGGCGACGCCCCCGGATGGAGAGTCCCGCCTCCGGCGGGTCGGTGCCCGGCGGTGTCTCCGGCGGCACGTCCTGTTCGCCGTGCCTGGCCAGTAGGAGCAGTCGCGTCGGCATTCGGCTCCTCACACGTCTCGGGAGGCGTGATGTTAGTCGCGCCTCCCGAGACGCGGGTGCCCGGACCGCCCGGGCACGGTGGTCAGCTCTCGCGCATCTGGCCGATACGGATCTTGTTGCCGAACGGGTCGCGGATGCCGAAGTCGATCCCGTACGGCTTCTCGGTCGGCTCGTCCGTGATCTCGACCCCCTTGGCGACGAGCGTCTCGTACGTCTTGTGCGCGTCGTCGGTGGTGATGCAGAGCCAACCACCCATGGCGCCCTTGCTCAGCAGCTCGCGAACCTGCTCGGCGGTCGCCGGGTCGAGCGCCGGCGCCCCGGGCTTCTCCAGCAAGATCTCCCGGCCCTTGTCGCCGGGGACGTTGACCGTGAGCCAACGCATGAAGCCGAGGTCGACGTCGGTGTTCACTTCGAGACCGAGCTTGCCGACGTAGAAGTCGAGCGCCTCGTCCTGGTCGAGAACATAGATCGAGGATCGGGTGAGTGCGTTCAAAGTCATGCCCAAGACGCTAGAGGGCTGCCCTGACCTGCTGCTTATCCAAAACTGCTCGGTCTGGTCCAGGCCTTGGTGAAGCAGGTCGGCACGTCCACCGGCGCCTTGCGCCTGCGGTACTCGGTCGGGGACTCCCCGACGATCTGCCGGAAGGTGCGGCTGAAGGTACCGAGGCTGCTGAAGCCGACCGCGAAGCAGATGTCGGTGACGTCCTGCTCGGTCTGCACGAGCAGGTACATGGCCCGCTCGATCCGCCGCCGCTGCAGGTAGCGGTGCGGGGTCTCGCCGAACGTGGTGCGGAACGTGCGGACGAAGTGCGCCTCGGACACGTGGGCTATCCGGGCCAGCGCCGGGATGTCCAGCGGATCGGCGTACGACCGGTCCATCGCGTCGCGGGCGCGCAGCATCGCCCGGTTCGACGCCTCGACCGCTCGACTCACCGTTCTCCTCCCACGCTCACGGCCAGGCTACCGACGCCGTGACCAGGCCCCAACGGCCGCTCGGCCGGGCTACCGACGCCGTGACCAGGCCCCAACGGCCGCTCGGCCGCGCCGACAGGGCCGTCCGGGGACTGCTCGACACGCCGCGGCCGGCGTGCCCGCGGCCGGTTCCGCGCGGCGCTGGCCAGGGTCCGGTGCGCCTCGGCGAACAGGGCCCCGGGCGGCCGTCAGCTCGACCCGGCGGATACTGCGGACGAAGAGTTCGGCATCCAGATCCCGCTCCAACGCCCGGATTTGGGCGGATAATCCGGATTGCGCCAGGCGCATCCGCTCCGCCGCCCGGGTGAAGTGGCGTTCCTCGGCGACCGCCGCGAAAGTGCTCCAGGTGCCGCAACTCCATGATTGAGCAGACCACCGAGATCGGGCAGTGGGAACTGCCGCCACCGCCCGTCAATGAATCACAGGAGTGCCGTGAACACCAGCTACGTCGCCGAGCCCGATCGGTACGACACCATGGAGTACCGCCGGACCGGCCGCAGTGGCCTCAAGCTGCCCGCCGTCTCGCTCGGCCTGTGGCACAACTTCGGCGACAACCGGCCGCTGGAGACCCAGCGGGCCATCCTGCGCCGCGCCTTCGACCTGGGCATCACCCACTTCGACCTCGCCAACAACTACGGCCCGCCGTACGGGTCGGCCGAGGAGAACTTCGGTCGCATCCTGGCCATCGACTTCCGGCCGTACCGGGACGAGCTGATCATCTCGACGAAGGCCGGCTACGACATGTGGCCCGGCCCGTACGGCGAGTGGGGTTCCCGCAAGTACCTGACCGCGTCGCTGGACCAGTCGCTCCAGCGGATGGGGCTCGATTACGTCGACATCTTCTACTCGCACCGCTTCGACCCGGACACCCCGCTGGAAGAGACCATGGGCGCGCTGGACGCGGCGGTACGCGCCGGCAAGGCGCTCTACGTCGGCATCTCCTCGTACTCGCCGGCCCGCACCGCCGAGGCCGCCGCGATCCTCCGCGACCTCGGAACTCCCCTGCTCATCCACCAGCCGTCGTACTCGATGTTGAACCGCTGGATCGAGGACGAGCTGCTCGACGTGCTGGAGCGGGAGGGCGTGGGCTGCATCGGCTTCTCGCCGCTCGCCCAGGGCATGCTGACCGACCGTTACCTGCAGGGGGTGCCCGCCGATTCCCGGGCCAGCGCGCAGACCTCGCTGTTCCCCGAGTGGCTCACCGAGGAGAACCTGGGCAAGATCCGGGCGCTGAACGGCATCGCCGCAAGGCGTGGGCAGAGCCTCGCGCAGCTCGCGATCGCCTGGACGCTTCGCGACCCGCGGATGACCTCCACGGTGCTCGGCGCGAGCAGCGTCGCCCAGTTGGAGGCGAACGTGGCGGCTTTGGAGAACACCACGTTCACCGCCGAGGAGCTGGCCGAGATCGACAGGTACGCGACCGAGTCGGGCATCAACCTCTGGGCCCGGTCGAGCGCGGACTGACACCGGCACCGGTACGGGTCGGAGCGCCACGGCGTTCCGACCCGCCGCGCCGCTCGCGCCGGAACCGTTCTCCGTCCCTACTACGCCCCTCGACGTGACCGGCCGGTCGTGCTGTCACTGATAGCGCCTGCCGGGCCGTCGGGCGCTGGTCGACTTGTTGATCACGGTATCCCTGCCCCTGCGGCGCCTCATGATGGATTTCGCCCTCTTCTTCAACCCCGTCAGGATCCTGGCCTTCATCTCCGGCCTCCCTTCCTCACTCGGATCAGCCGCGGCGGTTCCGCACGAGTGGGCCGGCCGGACGCACGGCTCAGGCGTGATCCTTCGCGCATCGCGGCTCACGTACCCGGCGCGACAGCCGTCATTCATCGGCGTCGCGGTCACCGGCGCAAGGCATCGACCGCTCCGGGGCCGGTCCTTCCGTCGCACTCGGCGGAATTACCGTTAACTGCCTACCCGCCCCTTTTCGTACCCGGAGCAGCCCTCGTCGTGCCCCACCGGGCTCGCCTGCTGGGCCCCAACGTTCACGCCGGAACTCAGCCCCTCGTGCACCTCAGCGACGACGGACCTCGGCGCCTTCGAGCCTGAACACTTTGGCGACCGATCGGCAATGTCAGGTTGGAAGCACGGAGTATGCCGAGGAGGGTCATGGCTTCGGACGCGGATTTGATAGGCCGGTCGCTCGATGGCGACGTCGACGCCTTCGTGGAGCTGGTCGAGCGTCATGAGGTCGCGGTCGGCTCGTACCTCGCTCGTCGGGCGGGGCGCGATGCGGCCGAGGACCTGCTGGGCGAGGTTTGGGTGGCGGCGTTCGAGTCGCGGGCGTCGTACGACCGGTCGTACGACGACGCGCGGCCGTGGCTGTTCGGGGTGGCGCTGAACCGGTTGCGTCGCTACTGGCGGTCCCGGCCGTCCGAGGAGTTGGTCGCGGACCTGACAAACCTGGCTACCGGCTGGGATCCGTGGTCGGCGGTCGACCTCGGCGTGGACGCCCGGGCCGTACTCCGGTCGGCCCTGATGCGGCTCAGACCCGAAGAGCGGGAGGTCCTGAGGCTCGTCGCATGGGAGGACCTGACGGCAGCCGACGCCGCGCGGGCGCTCGGCATGCCGGCCGGCACCGCCCGGCGTCTGCTGAGCCAGGCCAGGACGGCGTTGCGCGACGCACCGGGGGTGTCCGCGCTTCTGAAGGAAAGCAACAGCGCGAAGGAGAGACACCGATGACCGACGAGCTGGATCTGGTCGGTGAGTTGGGTAGCGCGGAACCACTGCGCCCGGAGGCGTATCAGCGGGCGCGGGCGGTGCTGCGGGCAGCGATGGCCGACCCCGGAACCGTGCGGTTGCTGGGCGCGATATCAGCGGAGGACAAAACTATGGAGACGAATTCCACCATGGAACCGAAGACCACGCGGGATCACGAATCCAGCCCGGCGACCCAGCGCCGCCGAGGGATCGGCATCGCGGGCCGGTTCGGCATCGGCGCCGTAGGGGTTGCCGCCGCAGCGGCGGTCGTCGCGCTGGCACTCAACTCGTCGGCGACCGGGAGCGCGGTGGTCGGCAACGATTCGTCGGCCGCCGTAGGGTCGGCCACCGTCGAGGGGTCCGGCGAGCGTGCGCCGCTACTGACTCTGGCCGGGAACATCGAGACGATGACCTCATCGACCGGCGACGCGTGGCTGGTGAAGGCGACTCAGGTCAACGGCACCAAGACCATGCAGGTCGTCTACACGCTGTACACCGACGGTCGCGAGATCTACACGGGCAACAGCGTGGCGGACATCAAGGGTGCCATCACCAGCCACCAGGACCAGATGAAGGTCGGCGGCTATGCTCCGCTCCTCCAGGCGGCCGTCGCCGCAGCGGACAGCAGCCCGGCCGACGGACGGACCCAGATGCTCAAAGCGGCCAAGGACCCGCTGGTCGGCCTCGACCCCACGGCGCAGAAGGTGGAGTGGGACAAGGGACAGGCGGCCGCCCAGGCGATCATTAAGCAGAAGGGCGGCAACGTCCCGCCGAAGCCGTACAGCCCTCAGGCCGTCCAGCAGCACTTCGACAACGCCCTGTGGACGCACAGCACCACGGCGCTGTCCGCCGGCGGCGGCAACACGCAGGTACGGTCAGGTGTACTGCGTCTGCTGTCCACCATCTCCGCGGTCAGCGTCAAGGACTCGACCACCAACGGCAAGGCCACGCTGACGATCACCGCGGGCCCCGAGGTGTTCGGCGGCCAGGGCGGCGAGGTGCTGACCATCGACGCCAGGACCGGCATGCTGGTCATGGATGTGTCCACCGTGCCGGGCCTTCCCAAGGCCTCCACGACGTACGAGTCCTCCCGGGTGACGACGGCCGACCTCTAGGCCGGCAACTTCCCGCCCACCCAGCGTTACTCGCAGACGGTGCGGGCCGCGTTCCCAGACGGCCCGCACCGTCGTTCTGCGTTTCAAGCTATGTCCACAAAGTACGGACGATCACACGGTGGGCCTCGCGTCCACCCCGCGACCGCCCCCAGCTCGCCGACGCCGCTGGCGTGCACTCCCCCACGCCGCGCGGGCTTGTGGCCGCACGGCCCGGCCGGCTGCCGGCCTACCACCACACCCTGAGCGATCTGTCGCTCTGCGACGGCCTTCCGGGCCTTCCGCTCTCCGCGCCAGCCACCGGGCGTCTGGCGTGACGGCCGCGGAGCGACAGCGACAGCGGCCGGCGCGCGCCCAGGCGGCGGCGCGTGCGGCCCGCCAAGGGCCGTCTTGAAGACGCCGCAGGTTGTCGCCGCCGGCTGCCGGCACCGACCGCCGGCAAAGGTGGTTCAAGTTTTCTGTACCAGCCGGCGATGTTCCTTACGCGACCTGGCCTGAGCGGCTTCGCGGCCTGGCACAACCCCTGCCTTATGCATCTCAGGCCTTGACGCGGATAGCTAATCGACTTAACTTTATGGCTATCTCAGTTAGCGTCATCGCCTCGCCCCAGGAGACCGCCATGCCCCTCTCCCGCAACCGCCTCGCCGCCGCATCGTTGATCGCGGCCGGAGTCTTGTTCTTCCTTTACCCGGCACTGCGACCGTGGGCCGACGAGTCCACAGCGGCCGGCGCGGTGCACGCCATGTCCTCGCCGTGGTGGGCTGCGACCCATCTCTTCGCGATGATCGGGTTCATCCTCGTCCCGCTGGCACTGCTCCACGTCGACCAGACCGCCGCGGTCATCATGTGGATCGGCGCCGGGCTGACTCTGCCGTACTACGGCGCGGAGGACTTCGCGCTGAACACGATCGCCACCAAGGTGGCGGACGGACAGCAGCTGGACCTGCTTGATCTCGCCCAGAGCATCCGCTACCACCCGACTGCCATCACCACCTTCGGCGTCGGACTCGTCCTGCTGGCGGTCGGTGCGGTGTGGGCCGCCGTGGCGGTCTGGCGGGCCGGCGTCCCGCGTCGTTTCAGCGGGGTGCTCTTTGGTGCTGGATTCGCCTTGTTCCTCCCGCAGTTCTTCGTCAGCGAGACCGGGCGGATCGGGCACGGCGTCCTGATGGCCGCCGGGTGCGGGTGGCTCGCCGTGGCACTCTGGCGAGCCCCGTCCGCGCCGGTTCGTCGCTCGCGCCACACCCGCCCCGACCGGTTCGTTCCAGAGCCGGCGGTCTAACGGCAGCATCGCCAGACCCCACAGCCAGCAACGTCGCAGCCAGGGTCGTACACCCTTACAGGCTCCCGGCGTGGAGGTGCGTGGCCGCTGGTGGGACGGGTCGTTGGGCAGGATCGCTCGGCGGGATACGCTCACGCCAACCTTGACGCGATGCGTCAGGCGCTCGGCTAGCTCAACGGGCGGCTGTCATGAACCGCGTTGCTGTCATCTCGTCGTCTCGCGGCAACCATCGGCCGAAAACGCCTTGTGGAATTGGAGCCCCCGGCCGGGATCGAACCGGCGACATCTCGCTTACAAGGCGAGTGCTCTGGCCAGCTGAGCTACAGGGGCGCTGGTTTTCGTGGCCAGCATAGCGACTGACGTCCGGATTTCCCGCTCGGCAGGCCCTCCCAGCACGGAAAACGTCAACATCCCGACGGCGACCGGAGTGATTGAGGCGCTAGGGCGCGGTGATTGATGTCCGCCCGTGCCCGCTTGACCGGAATGCCCACCCGGGTGGGGTGCCGAAGATCGCTCGCCGCTTGGCGGCGTCCGCAAAGGCGTCTACGGTGCAATGACACGGACGTCATAATCGGCCGCCCCTCGACCGGTTCCCTGCCCCCGTTGGCCGGCGCGACAAGCGCCGGTCGCTCCTTCACTCGGATCGTCCGGCACGTTCCTGCCGGTGAAAGGAAGCGCACGACCATGGCTACGGTCACCTACGCCAAGGCGTCCCGGATCTACCCGGGCACCGAGCGTCCCGCCGTCAACCAGCTCGACCTCGAGATCGGCGACGGCGAGTTCCTCGTCCTCGTCGGCCCCTCCGGTTGCGGTAAGTCCACCAGCCTGCGCATGCTCGCCGGCCTTGAGGACGTCGACCAGGGTGCGATCTACATCGACCAGCGCGACGTCACGCACCTCCCCCCGAAGTCCCGCGACATCGCGATGGTCTTCCAGAACTACGCCCTCTACCCGCACATGACGGTGTACGAGAACATGGCGTTCGCGCTGAAGCTCCGCAAGACCCCGAAGTCGGAGATCGACCGGCGGGTCAAGGAGGCGGCCGGTCTGCTCCAGCTGGAGGAGTACCTGGGCCGCAAGCCGAAGGCGCTCTCCGGTGGCCAGCGCCAGCGTGTCGCCATGGGCCGCGCGATCGTGCGTGAGCCGCAGGTCTTCCTGATGGACGAGCCGCTGTCGAACCTCGACGCGAAGCTGCGGGTGCAGACCCGTACCCAGATCGCGTCGCTGCAGGCCAAGCTCGGCGTCACCACCGTCTACGTCACCCACGACCAGGTCGAGGCCATGACCATGGGCCACCGGGTCGCGGTGCTGCTCGACGGTGAGCTCCAGCAGGTGGACACCCCGCGGGCGCTCTACGACACCCCGGCGAACGTCTTCGTCGCCGGCTTCATGGGCTCCCCGGCCATGAACATCAAGACGGTGCCGCTGACCGAGAAGGGCGCCGAGTTCGCCGAGATGTTCGTGCCGCTGACCCGCGAGCAGGCCGAGGCGGCCAAGGCCGAGGGCGGCGACGGCAAGGTGACCGTCGGCTTCCGCCCGGAGGACGTCGACCTGGTCAGCCCGACCGAGGGCGGCATGCCGATCGTGGTCGAGCTTGTCGAGGACCTGGGCTCCGACGCCAACATCTACGGCCACGCCGCGCTGGGCGGCAACTCGGAGCGTTTCGTCGTCCGGACCGACCGGCGCAACATGCCGAACATGGGTGACACCGTGTTCGTCAAGCCGAACGCCGACCGTACGCACGTCTTCCACGCCGCCACCGGCAAGCGGATCTGACGTACGACCCGAAAAGGGGCGGCCCGCCATCGGCGGACCGCCCCTTCTTCGTCGTCTGGCTTTTGAACTACCTCACTCGGCGGCCGAACGGCGCCGCGCCACCTCGGCGAGGGTGACCGCGGCGGCGACGCTCGCGTTCAGCGACTCCACGTCCGACACCATCGGGATACGCACGGTCAGGTCGCAGGTCTCCCCGACGAGCCGGGACAACCCGCGCCCCTCCGAGCCGACCACCACGACGACCGGCCCGACCGCGGCTTCCAGGTCGTACAGGTCGGTCTCGCCGTCCGCGTCCAGGCCCACCACCATGAACCCAGCGCTCTTGCACGCCTTCAGCGACCGGGTCAGGTTGGTCACCTGGGCGACCGGGACGCGCGCCGCCGCGCCGGCGCTGGTCCGCCAGGCGGTCGCGGTGATGCCGGCGGCCCGCCGTTCGGGTACGAAGACACCCTGCGCGCCGAACGCGGCGGCGGAACGGAGCACCGCGCCGAGGTTGCGTGGGTCGGTGACTCCGTCCAGCGCGACGAGCAGCGGCGCCGGCTGCTCCACAGCAGCGGCCAGCATGTCCTCAAACGGCTGGTACGCGAAGGGCGGCACCTGGAGGCCGACCCCCTGGTGCAGCACCCCGCCGGTCATCCGGTCCAGCTCGGCCCGGCTCACCTCGAGGATCGCGATGCCCCGGTCGGCGGCCGTCCGAACGATCTCGTTGATCCGGTCGTCGATGTCGATGCCCTGGGCGGTGTAGAGCGCGGTCGCCGGCACACCGGCACGCAGCGACTCCACCACCGGGTTGCGGCCCACCAGCAGCTCGGGCGCGTCCCGGGACGGGTTGGACTTGCGCCCGGGGGCGACCCGCGGGCCGGTCCGACCGGTCGGCTTGCCACCGCGGCCGGCCGCACCGCGACCGCCGCCGCCCGCCGGAACACCCCGGCCGCCACCCTTGCCCCAGGTGGTGTCCTTGCTGCCGGGCTGGCCGATCTTGGGAGCACGCCCCTCCTCGGCAGCGGCCCGACGCTCCTTCTCCTGCTTCCAAGCGGTGCGCTGGGGCAGCTTCTCAGTGCCCGAGTACGCCTTGTGCCAGGGCCGCTCGTCGGCCGGCAGGGTACGCCCCCGGCCGGCGAGGGCGTCCCGGTTCTTGCCGCCGGAGCCCTTCGGGGCGCCCGCCTTGGGCGTCACCCGCCGACCGCGACGCTGGGAGTTGCCAGCCATCAGATCTTCTGCTCTCCAATAGTCCAACGGGGGCCCTGGGGGGTGTCCTCGACCACCACACCGGCCTGCTTGAGCTGGTCACGTACGGCGTCCGCGGCGGCCCAGTCCTTACGGGCGCGGGCCTGCGCGCGCTGCTCCAGGGCCAGAGCCACGAGGGAATCCACCACATCACGCAGGTCGTCCGCCTGGCCGCCGGCGGTCCACGCCGGGTCGAGGGGGTCGATGCCGAGGATATCCAGCATTGCGCGGGTGGCGGCCAGCGCCGTGCGGACGGTCACATCGTCGCCGCCCGTCAACGCGGTGTTGCCGTCGCGAACGACCTCGTGCAACACGGCCAGCGCGGCGGAGGTGTTCAGGTCGTCGTCCATCGCCTCGACGAACGGGGCCGGCAACTCGCCGAGCAGACCGGGACCGACCCGCTCGGCAGCACGCTGCACGAACCCCTCGATCCGCCGGTACGCGGTGGCCGCCTCGCGGAGCGCCTCCTCGGAATAGTCGATCCGGGAGCGGTAGTGCGCCGCCGCGTAGTAGTAGCGCAGCTCCACCGGCCGTACGCCGAGCGACCGGACGTACGCCAGGTCGAGGGTGTTGCCGAGCGACTTGCCCATCTTCGCTCCGCCGATGCTGAGCAGGCCGTGGTGCACCCAGTAGCGGGCGAAGGGCAGGCCGGCGGACCTCGACTGGGCCAGCTCGTTCTCGTGGTGCGGGAAGGTCAGGTCGAGCCCGCCGCCGTGGATGTCGAACTCCGCCCCGAGATAGCGCCAGCACATCGCCGAGCACTCGATGTGCCAGCCGGGACGACCCCGGCCCCACGGCGACGGCCAGTACGCGTCCGCCGGCTCGTCGGGCTTGGCGCCCTTCCACAGGGCGAAGTCACGCGGGTCGCGCTTGCCCCGGTCGGGGGCGTCACCTGCCGACTGCATGTCGTCCGGCGACTGGTTGGACAGCGAACCGTACTCCGGCCAGGACATGACATCGAAGTAGACGTCGCCGGAGCCGTCGAGCGCCGGGTAGGCGTGGCCGTCGGCGATCAGCTTGCCGATCAGCTCGTGCATCTCCGGGATGTGCCCGGTCGCCCGCGGCTCGTACGTCGGCGGCAACACGTTGAGCTGCCGGTACGCGTCAGCCAGAATCTGCTCGTTGGCGTAGGCGATCGACCAGAACGGCCGCCCCTGCTCCTGCGCCTTGACCAGGATCTTGTCGTCGATGTCGGTCAGGTTGCGGACGAACGTGACCTGGTAGCCCTCGGCGGTCAGCCAACGGCGCAGGATGTCGTAGTTCACTCCGGAGCGAAGGTGACCGATGTGCGGCGGCGCCTGGAGGGTGAGACCACACAGGTAGACGGCCACCTTGCCGGCTTCGCGGGGAACGAACTCCCGGACCGATCGGGTGGCGGTGTCATACAAGCGCAGCGTCACCGTACAAGGGTAGCCGTCCGCGTATCTCCGGGTCGCCCGGTGGCTCGTCGTACGCTCGCTGTCATGGACACGGCGGCACGGCTCGGCGGCGGCGCAGCGGGCCAGGCCGCGCACCCGTCTGGAGCGGCATCGACGCGGGGCAACGACCCGGCCGGGCGGCCGGGCGGCCGGGCCGGACGCCAGCGCGACCCGGGCCCGGCGGCCACCACCCGCAGGGCCCCGACCGGTGACGAAACGGACGGCGGCGCCCCGCCGGCCACCGGCGCCCGCCGCACCGAACCCCCCGCCCCCGGCAGCCGAACCGCGAGCCCGCGCGACCCGGGCCCGGTCGCCGGCCGGGCGATGGCGGGCGAGACGACCGCGCGGGCCGGCGAGTCGGCGCAGACCCTGGACCGGGGTCTGCGCCTGCTGCACCTGGTGGCGGAGGCACCGAACGGGTTGACCGTGACCGAGGCCGCCAACCGGCTGGGCATCGGCCGGGCCGCGGTGTACCGGCTCGCCGGCCCGCTGACCGGGCACGGGATGCTGCGGCGCGACGAGGCCGGCCGGCTGCGGCTGGGCGCGGGGGTCCTGCACCTGGCCCGGCGGGCACAGCCGCTGCTGGCGGAGGGCGCGCTCCCCGCTCTGCGTCGGCTCGCCGAACAGGCCGGCGCCACCGCGCACCTGACCGTCGTCGAGGGCGGCGAGGGCGTGGCCCTCGCGGTGGTCGAGCCGAGCTGGACGTCGTTCCACGTCGCGTACCGGACGGGGGCGCGGCATCCACTGGACCGGGGCGCCGCCGGCCGGGCCATCCTCGCAGGCCGGGCGGGTTCCGCGGACCCGGTGAGCAGCAGCGGGGAGTTGCAGGCCGGGGCGTACGGGGTGGCCGCGCCGGTGCTCGGCGTGCCCGGTCTGGAGGCGAGCGTCGGCGTGGTCGCGCTCGCCCCGCTGGACGTCGAGGCGGTCGGCAGCCAGGTACGCACGGCCGCCGCCGCGATCGCCACGGCCCTCGGCTGAAGGCCGAGCCGCTCCGCCCCGCGGCGTTCGACTCGAGTTCGAGGAAGTCGGGGTGTCCGACTCGGGTCAACACCCCGACTTCATGGATCCCGAGTCGATCGAGTCGGGCAGCCCGGCAGTCCTAGTGAGTGGGTGCAGGTAGCACATGTGACGGGCCCTTGGGAGGTTGTCCACAGGGACCCCTTGGCCGGCCGGTCGCTGTTGTCCACAGGGGTGCCGATGGTCGGTGGACGGGCGGCACGCTCGTCGACATGCCACCTCAACCGCATCGACCCGACGCCCTCACCTGGCAGGTCTTTCGCGGCTCCACCGCGGTCCGACAGGGGTTGCTCACCGAGCATCAGCTCCGCAGCGGGGCCTGGATCCGGCTGCGGCACGACGTGTACGCCGACGCGCGGCTCGACCGCGACCACGCCCTCACCTGCCGGGCAGCGTTGCTGCGCCTGCCTCCCGGAGTCATGATCGCCGGCCCGTCGGCCGCCTACCTGCACGGCGTCGACCACGCCGCGACCTTCACCGACGAGGTTCACGTGCTGGTGCCACCGCAGATGCGGATCGGTGCCCAGCGGGGTCTCCGTCTGCACATCGGCGGCGCCGACCTGGCACCGGCCCCCGGGAGCGCGGCCTCGGGACGGAGACCCCGCGCACTCGACGCGATCGGGCGGCCCGGGCGGGCAGCCACGGCGACGCTCGACCGACAGACGTCGGACGCCGGCTCAGGCCTCCCCTCGGGCCGCCACCGCTCGGCCGGCACCAGGCCCTCCCCAGTCGTCCTGCCGCGTACCAGCTCCGCAGTCGTCCTGCCGCGTACCAGCTCCGCGCAGGCGGCCTGGGAGACCGCGGTCTGGCTTGAGCCCGTCCGCGCGGTGGGCATCGTCGACACACTGCTCGCCAACGGGCTCACCGACCAGGACGCGTTGGCCGCCATCGCCGACGCGAACGTCGGTCGGCCGGGTGCGCAACGTGCGCGATGGGTGTTCGGCCTGGCCGATCCGGCCGCCCAGTCGCCGCCCGAATCGCACCTACGCGTCCGGCTGGTGCTGGCCGGTCTGCCCCGGCCGGTGGCACAACATCCGGTACGCCTGCCCACCGGCCTGGTCCTCCACCCCGACCTCGCTTGGCCGCGGTTCCGGGTCGCGATCGAGTACGACGGCCACTGGCCCTCCGATCCGGACCGGCTGCACACCGACCGGAAGCGGCTCAACCAGTTGGTCGCCGCCGGCTGGCTCGTGCTCCACGTGACGAGCCGCCGTATGCAGAACGATTTCCCGAACGTGCTGCGCGAGGTCCGGGCCGCGCTGATCGCCCGGGGCTGGCGGCGCTGATCAGTCCCGTCCACCGACGCGGGCAACCAGCCTGCCTTCCACCCGCCACCCGGCACCCGCACCCGCACCCGCACCCGCACCCGGCAGGTTCGATGATCCGCCCAGCCCCCGTCGAGATCGACTCGTCTTCGAGAAAGTCGGGGTGTCCGCGCGAGCAGGACACCCCGGCTTCATGGAACTCGGGAATGATCAGCCGAGAATTCGCCGGCCATGTCGGCCAGAAGGCCCGGCAGCTCCGCCACGGTGGACACCTGCCCGTCCGGGAACACGTCGGCCGGGCAGGGCAGCCCCGAGCGGTTGAGCCACACCGCGCGCAGCCCAGCCCGTTGGGCGGCCACCACATCGTGCTCGAGTGAGTCCCCCACGTACAGCACCCGCGACGCCGAAACACCCGCTGCCTCGACCACCGCCGCGTAGAACTCGACTGCCGGTTTCTTGGGCAGTCCGTTCTCGTGCGCGTACAGCTCGAACGCGAATTCTCCGGCGAGGCCGCACCGCTCAGCGCGGCTGTTGCCGTTGGTGGCGAACCCCAGCGTCCACCGCTGACGCAGCACGGCCAACGCCGGCAGGACGTCCGGGAACGGCCGAGTAAGCGCGAATCGCCGGGCGAAGAATAGGGCCGCGATGTCATCGAGGTGCGCGTCGAGCCCAGCCCGCGACAGGGAACGCGCCAGCGCCGCCCGGCGGATCTCCGTGACCGGCGCAGCCATTGACTCGCCGAAGACCGCCGCCCAGTCCAACTCCAGGTCGGCCAGCGAAACGTCGACGGCCGCCGGGGTCAGCCGTCGCATCGCCTCGAGTACGGCCACAAGCCCGCCGGTCACCGCCGGACGAAGGTCGATCAGTGTTTCGTCGGCGTCGAAGACGATGGTGGTCAGCACGATCAAGAGGGTGACATCATCGACGGTCGTACGCGACCCCAGGTCCGCCCATCAGGCCGTCCCCCGGGACCGCCTGGCCCCTTCAGACGTGCCCCAGGGAGGAAGAGGTAGGCCCGGTCCAGTCCGCCCGGCACGACCCGTCGGAGGCGCCTAGGTCAACTCGTCTTCAAGGAAGTCGGGGTATCCGCGCAAGCAGGACACCCCGACTTCATGGAACTCGGGAATGATCAAGGGCCGGGCCGGGCCGGGCAAGGGCCGGGCCGGGCAAGGGCCGGGCCGGGCAAGGGCCGGGCCGGGCAAGGGCCGGGCCGGGCAAGGGCCGGGGCGGGGCGGGGGTCAGCGGTCGGCGGCGAGGAGCGGTTCGGGGAGCGCGTCGGTCGTCGTCGGCGTGCGGCGCAGCTCGTCGAGACGGACGAGCGCGACCCCGGCCACGATCAGCACACCGCCGAACAGTTGCACCACCGTTGGCAGTTCGCCGAGGACCAGCCAGGCGATGAGGACGGCGAACATGACCTCGGTCAGCCCGACGAACGACGACAGGCGAGGGCCGAGGATCCGCGCGCCGGCGATCCCCGTCAGGTACGCGACCACGGCGGCGACCAGGGAGAGACCGGCGATCGGCACGAGCCAGCTGGTCTGCCGGCCGGCGAAGCCGACCTCCTCGAAGACGGCGTGCAGCGGCAGCACTCCGACGAGCCCGAGGACGGCGAGTGCGGCGGCGCCGACGCCCATCCCGCCGCTGGCGAGCACCACCGAGGGGAGTTGGGGGTCGACCCGACCGGCGAGCACGTAGTAGCCGGCCAGGCCCACGGCGGCACCTAGCCCCCAGAGCACACCGAGCACGTCGAGCCCTGCGGCGCCGGTGAGGTCGAGCACGAAGACCAGCCCGGCCAGCGCCGCCACCGCGCCGGCGACGGTGAGCCGACGAGGGGGTTGCTTGTGGACCAGCCACGTCCAGGCCACGACCAGGATGATGCCCAGGTACTCCAGGAGCAGGGCGACGCCGACCGGCAGGTAGCGGACCGCGTTGAAGAAGCACACCTGGGCGAGTGCCACCCCGAGCAGCCCGAAGAGGCCGACCACACCGAGGTTGCGTCGCAGCACGGGCCACCGGCCGCGCAGCGAGAGCGCCGCGGGCAGGGCGAGCACCAGCGCGGCGATCCCGACCCGGGCGATCACGGCGGACGGGGCCGACCAGCCGGCCTCGATCAGTGACCGGGCGAAGGTGCCCGAGGTGGCGAACGTGACGGCGGAGAGCAGGGCGAGACCGAGGCCGGCCCCGGTGGCAGGTGACTTCTGCATCAGGCGCTCCTTGGCACGTCACGATGGTCATGGGCAAAATAGAGTTATGCCGATGACGCTAGGCGGCCAGCGCGACAGGAGTCAAGTTGCTTTTTGCCCATGACACCGAGTGCTCGTTGATCGCCGCCGCCGCCCTCGTCAATACCGCCGGCACCGGCGAGGGGCTACCCGACGTGGCCGCTCTGGACGACTTCTACGTCGCGCACGCGTACACCGGACGGCACGAGCACACCGAGGCCGAGCTGGCGTCGGTACGCGACCTCCGGCCCCGGCTCCGCCGGCTCTGGGACGCGGACGTCCACGAGGTCGTCACCATCGTCAACGGCCTGCTCCGGGAGCACGACGCTCTGCCGCAGCTCATCACGCACGACGACGAGCCGTACCACTTCCACGCCGTACCCCGGAACGCTCCGCTGGCGATCCGGATGGCGGTCGAGGCGGCCATGGCGGTCGCGGACCTGATCCGCAGCGGCGAGTTGAACCGGCTGCGGATCTGCGCCCACCCCGACTGCGACAACGTGGTCGTCGACCTCTCCCGCAACCGCTCGCGGCGGTTCTGCGAGGCGGGCTGCGGCAACCGGGCCGCCGTCACCGCGTACCGGGCCCGCAAGGCGGCCGCACGCGGCTGACCGGGCGCGCTCAGGCGGCTGACCCGGCTCTGTGAACTCCGGGGGCCGCGCCTCCACCCCGGACCGCGCCGCGCCGGCCCGCGGACGGACCGGCGGGCGGACCGGCGGGCGGACCGGCGGGCGGCGGCAGGGGCGATCAGGGGTGGGTCATCCGGAGCAGGTCGAGCGCCTCCTCGAGCTGGGTTTCGGTGAGCTTCCCCGAGTCCACGTGCCCACGGGAGAGCACCACCTCGCGGATCGAGATCTGCTTCGCGAGCGCCTCCTTGGCGATCGAGGCTGCCTCGTCGTACCCCAGATAGCGGTTGAGCGGGGTGACGATCGACGGCGAGCCCTCGGCGTAGGCCAGAGCGACCTCGGCGTCCGCGACCAGCCCGGCCACCAGGCGGTCGGCGAAGAGCCGGCTCGACGCGGCCAGCAACTTGATGGACTCCAGCAGGTTGCGGCCCATCACCGGCAGCATCACGTTCAACTCGAAGTCGCCCTGGCTACCGGCGAACGCCACGGCGGCGTCGTTGCCGATCACCTGCGCGCAGACCTGCCGCATCGCCTCGGCGACGACCGGGTTCACCTTGCCAGGCATGATCGACGAGCCGGGCTGGAGGTCGGGGATGCGCAGCTCGCGCAGTCCGGCGCGGGGCCCGGAGCCCATCCAGCGGATGTCGTTGGCGATCTTGTAGAGCCCTACCGCGATGGTGCGGAGCTGGCCGGACGTCTCGACCAGCGCGTCCCGGGCGCCCTGCGCCTCGAAGTGGTTACGCGCCTCGGTCAACGGCAGCCCGGTCGACTCGCGCAGCTTGCCGATCACCGCGGCGGCGAAGCCGAGCGGGGTGTTGATACCGGTGCCCACCGCGGTGCCGCCCAACGGCAGCTCGGCGAGCCGAGGCAGCACCGTCTCCAGCCGCTCGAGGCCGTAGCGGACCTGTGCCGCGTACCCGCCGAACTCCTGCCCCAGGGTGACCGGGGTGGCGTCCATCAGGTGCGTACGCCCCGCCTTCACCACGGTCTCGAACTCGGCCGACTTCTCCTCCAGCGCCTCGGCCAGGTGCCTGAGCGAGGGCATCAGGTCCTCCACCACGAACTGGGTGGCGGCCAGGTGGATCGAGGACGGGAAGACGTCGTTGCTGGACTGGGAGGCGTTCACATCGTCGTTCGGATGCACGTCACGGCCCAGCTCCCGGCCGGCCAGCGTGGCGATCACCTCGTTGGCGTTCATGTTGGACGACGTGCCGGAGCCGGTCTGGAACACGTCGATCGGGAACTGGTCGTCGTAGCCGCCGTCGGCGACGTGCGCCGCCGCCGCGGCGATCGCCGCCGCCACGTTCGCGTCGATCACCCCCAGCTCGCCGTTGATCTGCGCCGCCGCGCCCTTGATCTGCGCCAGGGCCTTGATCTGTGCCGGCTCGATCCCCCGGCCGGAGATGGGGAAGTTCTGCACGGCACGCTGCGTCTGCGCCCGCCAAAGCGCCTCAGCGGGCACCTCCACCTCGCCCATCGAGTCGCGTTCGATCCGGTAACCCGTCACGTCTGGATTCGTCACGCGTACCATCCTGCCGCGCCGGTGCGGCGGTGTGCAGATGATCGCGACGAGCGCCTCACTCCGGATCGGCCAGCAGCCGTTCCACCTCGAACCGCTCCGGTGCCCCGAACTCACTGAACAGCGCCTGCGCCCGGACCCAGTGAGCGCGGGCGGCGGCCGGGTCGGTGCCGACCAGGCAGCGGGCGATCCCGTCCAGCGCGCGGGCCTGCTCGTACCGGGCGTTGAGCCGGGTGGCGTCCGCCAGCACCCGCCGGTGCAGGTCCAACGCGCTGGCCGCATCACCCTGGTCCAGCAGGGCCCGGGCGAGCAGGTTCCGCGAGGCGCACTGCCCGCTGCGGTCACCGGCCTCCGTCATCGACAGCAACGCCTCCCGGTGCAGGCTCATCGCCGCTTCCGGGTGGCCGCTCATCCGTTCCAGCACACCTATCTCGTTGAGCAGTTCGCCGACGCCGTACCAGTTGCCGAGCCGACGCTTGATCGCGAGCGCGGCGCGCAGCCTCCGGAGGGCGGGCTCGCCATGCCCCATCCGGGCCCGGGCCATCGCGATGTGCCCCAGCGCGTTGGCGCTGTCGTAAAGGGTGCCGGCCGTACGCGCCAGCATCAGGTGCTGGCGGGACAGCGCCAACGCCTCGTCCAGCCGCCCCGCGCTCAACAGGACGGACGCCTGATTGTTGAAGACCGCCACGACCCCTGCCGCATGCCCCTCCCGCCGGACGATGTGCAGCGCCTCGGTCAGGTGTTGCAGCGCGGCCGGTACGTTGCCGAGGATCGCGTGGACGGCCGCCACGTTCTTGTGCGTACCGGCCCGTCCCAACGGGTCACCCAGCCGCTTGCGCAGGTCGAGGGCAAGCTCCATCGAGGCCAGCGCCTCCGCGTAGCGGGCCACCCGGTGGTATCCGGAGGCGAGGTAGTTGTGCATGGTGGCGATCGCGGCCTCGTCGCCGAGGCGCTCCGCAGCCCGCAGCCCGATCGTGTGCGCCTCGATCAACTCGTCCGGGTGGCCGGAGGCGTACCAGTAGCTCCACCCCGCGAAGGCGAGCTGCCAGCAGTAGTCGTACCGGCCCTCCGCCTCGGCTAGCCGGACCATGGCGGTCACGCTGGCCCGGTTCTCCTCGAGCCAACCCAGGTTCGGCGGTGTGCCGGTCTCCACGAGATCGGGCCGGAGCATCGGTGGCCGCCGAAAAGACGCCCGGCTCGCCGACCGCTCGACCTGGTTGGAAGCCAGCAGGACCAGGTGCAGGCAGACGTTGAACATCCGCTCCACCGCCGCCGAACGCTCGGTGGCGCGCGCCGGCTCGGCCATCAGCCGTCGCGCGTAGTCGCGTACCAGGTCGTGGAAGCGGAACAGGCCCGGCTCCGGCTCGTCGACCAGGTGTACGTCGACCAACTCGTCGAGGAGGTGCTGCGCCTCGCTCATCGGCACGTCGGCGAGCGCCGCGGCCATCACCGCGTCGAGCCGCGTTCCGGGGTGCAGCCCGAGCAGCCGGAACATCCGCTGGGCGGTCGGGGTGACCTGCGCGTACGACAGGGCGAAGGCCTGACCGACGGAGCGGTCGCCGGCCACCAGCTCGCTCAGCGCGTCCGGTCCGGCGGCGAGTCGAGCGGCCAGGTCGGCGATGCGCCAGCGGGGGCGGTGCGCGAGCCGTGCCCCGGCGAGCCGGATCGCCAGCGGCAGGCACCCGCACCGGCGGACCACCTCGGCGGCGGCCTCCGGTTCGGCGACCACCCGCTCGGCGCCCGCCACCCGGGCGAGCAACTCGATCCCCTCGTCGGGGTCGAGGACGGCGAGTGACGACGGCCGTCCCTCGTCCAGGCCGGTGAGGCGGCGCCGGCTCGTGATCAGCGTCAGGGTGCCCGGGCCGCTGGGCAGCAGCGGTGCCACCTGGGCCGCCGACGCCGCGTTGTCCAGCACCACCACCGCCCGCCGGTCGGCCAGCTCGCTGCGCCAGAGGGCGGCCCGCTCGTCGACGTCGGCCGGTATGCGATCCCCGGGCACGCCGAGCTGGCGCAGCAGCGCGGCGAGCGCCGCGACCGGAAGCAGCGGCTCCCGGTCGCTGTGCCCGTGCAGGTCGATGAAGAGCTGCGCGTCGGGGTAACGGTCGGCCAGCGCGGTGGCGAGGTGAACCGCCAGGGTCGTCTTACCGCTGCCGGCCATTCCGTCGATCAACTGAACCCGGGTGTGATCCTCCTCGATCTCCTTCACCAGCCGCGCCAGGGTCTCCTGGCGGCCGGTGAAATCGCTGATGGCCCGGGGCAGGACACGGACCGGAACGGTGCGGTGCTCCTGCGGCCGGGCCAGCGCCAGGTCGCCGGCGAGCACGCGTTGGTGCAGTTCCTGCAATGCGGCACCGGGCTCGATGCCCAACTCCTCGGCGTATAGCCGGCGGCCCTCGCGGTAGACGGCGAGCGCGTCCGCCTGCCGGCCGACCGCGGACAGGGCGAGCATGACCTGGCCGCGCAGCCGCTCGCGGAGCGGGTACCGGGCCATGGTCTCGGTCAAAACATCGAGGATCTCGGCCGGGTCACCGAGCCGCAGCTCGACGTCCACGCACTCTTCCAGCGCGGTGAGTCCCTGCTCGTCGAGAGCCTGCGCTCGCCGTCGTACGCTCCGGCTGGTGATTCCGCTCAGCGCCGGCCCGCGCCAGAGTGCGAGCGCGTTCCGGAAGTGGCGGCGTGCGTCGGCCGGCTGGTCGGCGGCAAGGGCGGCCCGGGCGGCCTCGACGCCCCGGGCGAACACGTCGGCGTCCACCTCGCCGGGCTCGGTGCTGATGGCGTAGCCGACCGGGTCGCTGAGGATGGCCGCCGGGGAGAGTCCGAGTTGGGCGAACCGGCGGCGGAGGCGGGACACGCAGGTCTGCACCTGGGCGCGGGCGGTGGCCGGTGGCCGCTCCTCCCAGATCGCGTCGACGAGTTCCTCCACCGGCACGATCCGATTGGGCCGCAGCAGCAGCATGGCGAGCACGGTCCGATCCCGCCCGGCGGTGACGGTGGCCTCGCCGGCACCGACCCGCAGGGGCCCCAGGATCCCGAACCGCATTCCCGCTCCCGTCCGAACCGGCGTAACGATCGCAGCGTAGCCCGCTGCTGACGGAAGGTCTCCGGCCGGTGATAGCGATGTGAGAGTGGATCGGCAGTGGACAGGCCCAATCTTGACGTGGGGTGCCTGCACCGACACCCGACGGGGGCGGTGCGCCCGCCCGGGACCCCTCGGGGGGCGGGCGCACCGACGTCAAAGATCCGTCTGACTTCAGGCACGGAAAAGGGGCGCCGGGCTCGTGCCCGGCACCCCTTTCACATCGGTACGGTTAGCGGCGGCCGATGGTGAGCACCGGCTTGGTGACCTCCGCGAAGAAGTCGTTGCCCTTGTCGTCGACCACGATGAAGGCCGGGAAGTCCTCCACCTCGATCTTCCAGACGGCCTCCATGCCCAGCTCCGGGTACTCGAGCACCTCGACGTGCTTGATGCAGTCCTGGGCGAGCCGGGCGGCCGGGCCACCGATCGAGCCGAGGTAGAAGCCGCCGTACTGCTGGCACGCGTTGGTCACCTGGGCCGACCTGTTGCCCTTGGCCAGCATGACCTGCGAGCCGCCGGCCGCCTGGAACTTCTCCACGTACGCGTCCATCCGGCCCGCCGTGGTCGGACCGAACGAGCCGGAGGCGTAGCCCTCGGGGGTCTTGGCCGGCCCGGCGTAGTAGACGGCGTGGTCGCGCAGGTACTGCGGCATCGGCTCGCCCGCGTCCAGCCGCTCGGCGATCTTGGCGTGCGCGATGTCGCGGGCCACCACCAGCGGACCGGTCAGCGAGAGCCGGGTCTTCACCGGGTACTTGGACAGCTCGGCCCGGATCTCGTCCATCGGCCGGTTCAGGTCCACCCGGACCACCTCGGAGGTGTCCAGCTGAGCGTCGGTGACGTCCGGCAGGTAGCGGGCGGGGTCCGTCTCGAGTCGTTCCAGCCACACGCCCGACGGGGTGATCTTCGCGACGGCCTGCCGGTCCGCGGAGCAGGAGACGGCGATGGCCACCGGGCAGGACGCGCCGTGCCGGGGCAGCCGGACGACCCGTACGTCGTGGCAGAAGTAGCGACCGCCGAACTGCGCGCCGATGCCGAAGTTGCGGGTCAGCTCCAGCACCTCGGCCTCCAGCTCCAGGTCCCGGAAGCCGTGCGCGGTCATCGAGCCGGAGGTGGGCAGGGCGTCCAGGTACTTGGCGCTGGCGTACTTGGCCGTCTTCAGCGCGTACTCGGCCGAGGTGCCGCCGATGACGATGGCCAGGTGGTACGGCGGGCAGGCGGAGGTGCCGATCAGCCGCAGCTTCTCCTCCAGGAACTGCATCATCCGCGTCGGGTTCAGCAGCGCCTTGGTCTCCTGGTAGAGGTACGACTTGTTGGCCGACCCGCCGCCCTTGGCCATGAAGAGGAACTTGTACGCGTCGGGATGCCCGTCCGGGTCCTCGGCGTAGATCTCCACCTGCGCCGGCAGGTTGCTGCCGGTGTTGCGCTCCTCCCACATGGTCAGCGGGGCGAGCTGCGAGTAGCGCAGGTTGAGCCGGGTGTACGCCTGCCAGACGCCCCGGGAGATCGCCTCGGCGTCGCTGCCGTCGGTCAGCACGTGCCGGCCGCGCTTGCCCATCACGATCGCGGTGCCGGTGTCCTGGCACATCGGCAGCACCCCGCCGGCGGCGATGTTGGCGTTGCGCAGCAGGTCGAGGGCGACGAACCGGTCGTTCGGCGAGGCGGCCGGGTCGTCGATGATCGACCGCAGCTGGGCCAGGTGCGCGGGGCGTAGGAAGTGCGCGATGTCGTGCATGGCCTCGGCGGTCAGCGCGGTGAGCGCTGCCGGCTCCACGGTGAGGAACCGGCGACCTCCCGGGCCGTGCACGACGTCGACGCCCTCGTCGGTGACCAGGCGGTATTCCGTCTGGTCGGGGCCGGTCGGCAGCAGGGGAGCGTACGAGAAGGCGGCGGCACTGCTCATGAGCGGAAAGCCTAGGGCAGACCGGTCGATCATTCCCACCCGCCGGGTCCCCCTGGGACGCCGCTCTCACCGGACCCGCGAGGTGGACGGATCGATCGCCTGGCATCGCCGGTGTGAACAGGTGGCATCGCGTCGATCAGCCGCTGGTCCCGTCGGGGCACAACTCGCGCTTCGGCCCGCAGTCGTCGTCGCCCCCACCGGGCGCGGGGGCGCTGCCGCCCGGGCCCGGGCCGGGCACGCCGTCGCCGCTCGACGGGTCGGGCCCGCCGTCCGCCTGCGATCCGAACCGGACGTACCCGATCTCCCGCCCCTCACCGATGACCATGCCGGCCGGGCCGACCGCGAGCGCGTTCGCCGAGGTCCGCAGCGCGGCCAACTCCCGTCCGGTACGCGGATCCAGGGCGATCAGCCGGGACGGCTTCTCGTCGGCGATCACCGCGGCGTGCGGGGTGAGTGTCGCACCCGCCTTGCCGCCGGCCGGGCGGGTCCAGAGCGTGCGCTCGGCGGCCAGCCCACGGCCGAGGATCGACCGCCGGTCGGCCGCGCGGACCAGCGCGTACCGGTCGTCGACGGCGAGCAGCTTCTCGCCGTCCGCACCCACCCAGAGCAGCCGGCCGTCGTACCCGTCGAGCACCGTCTCCCGGGCATCCGGCGCGACCCCGATGAGCACGTTGCGCGCGCCCTGCGGATCCTCCCGCTGCACGCAACCGGCCTTGTCGGCGGTACGCAGGTTGATCCCGGCCCGACGCCAGGTCTCCCGGCCGGTGGCCGGGTCGACGCCGGAGATGGCGAAGTAACAGTTGTCGTCCTGGGAGCGCGCGGCGATGCGCAGCAGCCGCCCGCCGACCACGGAGAGGCGCTCCTCCCGTCCCGGCTCGACGTTCTGCAGGACGGAGCCGGTCGCGGTGTCCACCACGTGCACCCGGCCGTCGACCGGGAAGCCGAGCAGCGGCGGCACCGGCTCCGGTCCCGCCATCTCCTCGTCGAGCCGCTGCGCGGTCAGTCGCCGGGTGCCACGCAGTCCGGGATTGTCCGCGAAGAGCCCGCTGCCCACGCCGGGCAGGAATGCGGTCCACAGTGGTTTGGTGCCGCGCGGGTCCCAGGCGCTCAGCGTGCAGTCGGTCGGCTGGACGCAGCGCGCGTCGAGCAGCAGGTTGCGGTACGTCCAGACGGCCACCGCGTCGTCGTCACGCCGGCGGGTCACCCCGGTGGTCGGGTCGAGCACCTCGTACCCCTTGACCAGCAGCTTGCCCACGACGACGACCGCGTTCCGGTCGGCGCCGGCGACGGCCGCCCAGTCGGCCTTGCGCTCCCAGAGCTGGCCGCCGGTGGCGAGGGCGCGCGCCTCGACGCGGGTGCGCTGCTCGACGACCACCGTCTCGCCGGCGATGGTCACGCTCTTCGGTGTGCCGCCGATCCGCTGCTGCCAGACCACGTCCGGCTCGGCGATCGGCTCGCTCCGGTCGACCCAGTCCCAGACCCTCGGGAACGGGTTCCAGACTCCGGTCGCGGCGAGGGCGACGACGGCGATCAGAGCGAGCAGCAGAACCGCTCGTACGCCTCGACCCCTCCCCTTCGCCACACGCACACGGTAGCCACGATCACGTAGCTCCCATACGCCCGCACCGCCGTGTCGCCGCGCTTTCTGCCGCCGGAGGTGTTAACGGACCCGCCCGGTCCGCCCACTGTCGACTCCCGTCGGCAACGCGGACCGGCCGCCGGAAGAGCGGACCGGCAGCGCCGGATCACGGCGGCGTCCGGCAGTGGCCCTGCTCAGCTCCGGGCGGCGGAGCGGACCAGTGGCAGGGTGCGGTACGGAATCTGCTCGGCCAGCGCGATGATCGTCGAGGCGCGGGTGATCCCCTCGGAGGACACGATCTGGTCGATCACCCGCTGGAGGTCGGTGTTCGATCTGGCCACGATCCGGCAGAGCAGGTCACTGGAGCCGGTGATGGTGTGCGCCTCCAGTACCTCGGGGATGCCGGCGAGGTGGGCGGTGACCGGGTCGTGCCCGTGCCGCTGACTGATCTCCAGGGTCACGAAGCTGGTCACTCCGAATCCGATGGCGGCCGGCGAGATCTCGGGGCCGAGGCCGGCGATGACGCCCCGGCCGATGAGCTTGTCGAGGCGCGCCTGGACTGTCCCCCGAGCCACACCGAGCCGCCGCGAGCACTCCAGCACACCGATCCGGGGCTCCTGGGCAAGCAGCTCGATCAACCGGGCGTCCAGGTCGTCGAGCTGGACATCCTGACCAGTGTTCATGGGGTTTCACCTTACTCGATGCACAACCTGACCAGCATTTCGGCGAACTATTGCCCAACTGGCGGCGGCACCGCGATCCTCGGCACAAAGCACGCACGGCGGCCCACGAGGCCGGCCGGTACGCAAGGGAGACCACCCATGACCCAGGCGATCGACCGACCCCAGCCCGGCGACGAAACGGTCGACGTCGACCGGCTCATCGGCGCCGTCGACCACGACATCACCCGCGACCCCTTCCCGGTCAAGGGCCTCGACCACGTGCACTTCCTGGTCGGCAACGCCAAGCAGGCGGCCCACTACTACTCGACCGCGTTCGGCATGACCTGCGTGGCCTACCGCGGCCCCGAGCAGGGCTACCGGGACCACGCCCAGTACGTCCTGACCAGCGGCTCGGCCCGGTTCGTGCTGACCGGCGTCGTCCGTCCGGACGCCGAGGGCGCCGAGCACGTGGCCAAGCACAGCGACGGCATCAGCGACATCGCGCTCGAGGTGCCGGACGTCGACACCGCTTACGCGCACGCCACCGCCCAGGGCGCGACCGGCCTCGTCGAGCCGCACGACGTGAGCGACGAGCACGGCACCGTCCGGATGGCGGCCATCGCCACCTACGGCGACACCCGGCACACCCTGGTCGACCGGTCCCGGTACACCGGGCCGTTCCTGCCGGGCTTCGTGGCGCGCGGACCGATCGTGGACCGGCAGCCGATGATCGCCGCCGGCATCCAGCCGAAGCGCTTCTTCCAGGCGGTCGACCACGTGGTCGGCAACGTCGAGCTCGGCCGGATGGACGAGTGGGTGGAGTTCTACAAGCGCGTCATGGGCTTCACCAACATGGCGGAGTTCATCGGCGACGACATCGCCACCGACTACTCGGCGCTGATGAGCAAGGTGGTCGCCAGCGGTACCCGCAAGGTGAAGTTCCCGCTCAACGAGCCGGCGATCGCCCGCAAGAAGTCGCAGATCGACGAGTACCTGGAGTTCTACCAGGGCCCCGGCGCTCAGCACATCGCCGTCGCCACGAACGACATCCTGGCCAGCGTCGACGCGATGCGGGCCGCCGGCGTCGAGTTCCTGGACACCCCGGACTCGTACTACGACGACCCGGAGCTGCGCGCCCGCATCGGGGAGGTGCGCGCGCCGATCGAGGAGCTGAAGGCCCGCAAGATCCTGGTCGACCGGGACGAGGACGGCTACCTGCTCCAGATCTTCACCAAGCCGGTGCAGGACCGGCCGACCGTCTTCTTCGAGCTGATCGAGCGGCACGGCTCGCTCGGCTTCGGAAAGGGCAACTTCAAGGCCCTGTTCGAGGCCATCGAGCGTGAGCAGGAAGCCCGCGGCAACCTGTAACACTTGCCAGCGTGACGCAACCCCCGTCGTACCCGACGCCGCCGGCTGGTGGGCCCGCGCCCACCGCCGGCGGCTTCGTGCCGCCCGCCCGTCCCGCCCGCCAGCCGTACCGCGACCACCCGGGCGCCGTCCCGCCCCCGCCGCCGAGTCCGGCCCTGTGCCGCCACGACCGGTTCGCCGGGAGTGTCGTCGTTAAGGTGGCTGCGTGAGCGTGCAACCCGGCTGGTACATCGACCCCGCCGACCGCGAGACCCGACGGTACTGGGACGGCGAGGGCTGGATCGGCGCGCCCATCCCCGTTGACGCCGTTCCGCCGGAGGGTCCGCCTCCGGTCGAGGCTCCGCCGGAGCCGCCGGCGCCGGTCGCGCCCGGCCCGGCACCTGTGACCCCGGCCTCCGCGCCACCGACTGCGGGCTGGCCCGGTCACCCCGGCCCTCCGCCGGGGTACGGCCCTCCGGGCGTCCCGCCCGGTCACGGGCCCCAGGGCGCACCCGGCTACGGGCCGCCCGGCACGCCACCCGGCCACGGCCCGCAGGGCGGCCCACCCGGATACGGGCCTCCGGGCGCACCCGGCTACGGGCCTCCGGGCACCCCGCCCGGCTGGGTTTCCCCGGGCTGGTCCGGGCGGATGCCCGAGCCCCGACCGCACGGGCTGCCGCTGGCCGGCTTCGGCCGCCGGCTGGCCGCCCGGCTCATCGACTTCGCCATCGTCCTGGCGCTGAACGTCGTGGTGAACGGTTGGTTCGTCTGGCGGTTCCTCGAGGAGATGGAACCGTACTGGCGAGAGGTCGTCCGGCGGGCGATGGAGGGCAACACGTCCCGCGAGGGGCTGCCCCCGATCGGTGAGCAGGCCGGGGGCCTCCAGCTGGCCATCGTGGCGATCGCCGCCGCGCTCTGGCTCGCGTACGAGGTGCCCGCGACGGCCTCGTCCGGCCAGACGATCGGCAAGCGGGCGATGCGGATCAGGGCGGTCCCGCTCACCGCCGACGCGCCCCTCGGCTTCGGCCGCGCGCTGGCCCGGTGGAACACCTACGGCGGCGTGCCCACCCTGCTCTGGTGCTGTTTCGGCCTGGGCCTGCTGATCCAGTTCATCGACGCGCTCTCCCCCCTCTTCGATCACCCCCTGCGACAGGCGCTGCACGACAAGCGGGCCCAGACCGTCGTCGTCCAGCTGCCCAAGTCGGACCCGAACCGCCCCCTGAACGACCGTTCCGACCCCCAGGAGACACCCCATGACCCACACCGGAAGACCTGACCCGGCGGTACGACTGACCCGCGCAGACCTGGACTCGCTGCCCAGCTACGTACCGGGTCGCAACCCGGCCGACCTGGCTCGGGATCTCGGGCTGCCCGAGGCGATCAAGCTGGCCAGCAACGAGGTTCCGTACGGCCCGCTGCCCGGCGTGGTCGAGGCGGTCACCGAGGCCGCCGCCGGGGTGCACCGATACCCGGACATGGGCGTGCTCGCACTCCGCGACGCGCTGGCCGAGCGGTACGGCGTGGACGCCGACCGGATCGCGACCGGCTGCGGGTCGGTGGCGCTCGCGGAGCACCTGACCCGTGCCACCAGCCTGCCCGGCGACGAGGTGCTCTACTCGTGGCGTTCGTTCGAGGCGTACCCGATCATCGCGGCGACCAGCGGCGCGACCAGCATCCGGGTGCCGAACGACGCCGGCCACGGGCACGACCTGACCGCCATGGCGGCGGCGGTGACCGACCGGACCCGACTGATCCTGGTCTGCACCCCGAACAACCCGACCGGCACCGCGATCCGCAAGCCGGAGCTGGACCGATTCCTCGACGCCGTGCCGGACGACGTGCTCGTGGTGATCGACGAGGCGTACCGCGAGTTCGTCACCGACCCGGAGGTGCCGGACGGGCTGACCTACCTGGACCGGCCGAACGTGGCGGTGCTGCGCACCCTCTCCAAGGCGTGGGGGCTGGCCGGGCTCCGGGTCGGCTTCCTGGTCGCCCAGCCGGAGGTGGCGGCGGCGGTCCGCAAGGTGGTCACCCCGTTCTCCACCAGCGCGGTCGCCCAGGCAGCCGCACTAGCCGCGCTCGCGCAGGCCGACGAGGTCGAGCGCCGCTGCGCCCTGGTCGTCGCCGAGCGGGACCGGGTGACCGAGGCGCTGCGCAAGTTCGTGCCCGACGTCCCCACCAGCCAGGCGAACTTCGTGTGGCTGCCGCTGGGCGACCGGGCGGTGGCGTTCGGCAAGGCGTGCGAGTCGCGCGGCGTGATCGTCCGGCCGTTCCCCGGCGACGGGGTACGCGTCACCATCGGCACCCCGGCCGAGAACGACGCCTTCCTGGCCGCCGCCGAGGCGGCCCTGGCCTGACGCCGAGCGTGAATCATTACCCTTTGTACCTTTAGTCTGTTTTGACACTGTTTATGCCCTATCTTCCAAGTAGCCGGCCTGCTGCGACTCAAGCGGCGCCCGAACCACGCCGGCCCACTTCGAGAACGGGGTAAGAACCAGTGCGTACTGCCAAGATCTGGACCACCGTCGCGGCCACCGCCGCGGCGGTGGGCCTCCTCGCCACGCCGGCCGCCGCCGCACCGACCGACACCACGGACACCACGTTCGAGGTGCTCGTCGGCACCCTCGACGTCGTCACGCCGGCCACCGCCGACCTGGGTAGCGGCGACACGGGCGGCACCATCACCGGCGCTCTCGGCACCGTGCTCGTCGACGACTCCCGGGGCGCCGCCGACGCCTCGTGGACCGCGTCGGTCACGGCCACCGTCTTCCAGACCGGCGGCGGCAGCCCGCAGGAGACGGTGCTGCCATCGGAGATCGACTACTGGTCGGGAGCGGCGACGGCGACGACAGGCACTGGCACCTTCACGCCTGGCCAGCTCACCGGGGGCGACGCCCAGCCCCTGGACAGCGTCACACCGCTGACAGCGTTCACCCACTCGGGCGGCACCGGTGGGAACACCGCCGAGTGGAACCCCACCCTGGTGGTCAACGTTCCGCTGGACAGCATCGCGGGCGAGTACACCGGGACGGTGACTCATTCGGTGGCGTAGCCGCCGGCTGCGGTCGGCCGTGGTGATCACGGTCGTCCTGCTCGGTCTCGCCGGCCTGGGTCTGCCGACTCGGGGCGGCGCGGCCGAGCCGGACGAGGGCAGCATCGGGATCCGGCTGCTGGAGGCGCCGACGAACCGGCGCGACGACCCGCGCGCCCTGCGCTACATCGTTGATCACCTCCGGCCGGGCACCACCATCAAGCGGCAGCTACTGATCGTCAACCGCAGCGCCGAGCGTCGTGCGGTCGAGTTCTACCCGGCCGCGGCGAGCGTGGAGGGCGCGAGGTTCGTCTTCGACGGAGGGCGGGCGGCCAACGAGCTGACCTCCTGGATCACCATCGATCGGGACGCCATCGAGTTGGAACCGTGGGAGGAGACCCGGGTCCGGGCGACGATCGCCGTGCCGGCCGATGTGCCCGCCGGCGAGCGGTACGGGGTGCTCTGGGCGTCCGCTGCCTCCTCGCCGTCCCCCTCCGGCGGCCAGGTGACCCAGGTTCACCGGGTCGGCGTGCGGGTCTACCTCGATGTGGGCGAGGGCGGCGAGCCGGTCTCCGACTTCACCATCGGCGAGATGCGTCCGGCCCGCAGTTCGCACGGCGAGCCGTCGGTCACGGTCCGGGTCGACAACACCGGCGGGCGCGCGGTGGATCTGACCGGGACGGTCACGCTGACCGACGGACCGGCCGGCAGCCGCGTCGGCCCGTTCCCGGTGTCGGAGGGCACCACCCTGGCCGTGGGTGCCACCGGCCAGGTCAGCGCACGGTTTCCGCCCGAACTGCCGAACGGTCCCTGGAAGATCCAGGTCAATCTGAAGAGCGGCCGGGTGGAACGGAGCGCGACCGGCCAGATCCGGTTCCCCGAACCGGGCGGCGAGGGCGTGCGGGCGACGCTCTACTCCCGGATGCTCACCGGCTGGGGGGCCCTCGCCGCCGTGGCGGGCCTACTGCTCCTGGCCGGGCTCGCCGTGCTGGCGCGCCGATTCCGGCGGACAGCGGGGCGCGTGCCCCGCGAGCGGATCTCCGCGCACCGCTGAGCTCGACTGACGAGCGCGGCAGCTCTTCCGCCTCGACCTCGTCCCCCCCCGCTTCAACCGACCAGGGCGGGCGTCGGACCGGTGCCGCCGCCGGGCGGGCGTCAGCTCGGATCCCGGCGGAATCGGCGGGCGTCAGATCGGCCGCCGGCGGCGGGCCGCCAGCCAGCCGAGGAGAAGCAGGGCGGACCCGAGTGCGGCGAGCATCGGCACGGACCGACCGCCGCCGGTCACCGGCAGCTGACCGCCGTGGGTCGGCTGTGGGGTCGGCGGTGCCGGCTGCGGCGTGGGTGGGGTCGGCTGCGGGGAGGCGGGTCGCACCTCGAAGGTGACCCGGCCGCTCCTCGAAGGCTCCGTCGGGGCGACGGCCACTGCCCCTCCGGCCACGGGCGCCGGCACTGGAGCGACCGCCGGCGCCCCCGGCGACGCGGCAGCCGGGTTGAACGCCGGCGTCACCACCAACATGACGCCCGCCGCAGCGGCGAGCGCCGCGCCGACGAGTCGCTTGGCCGCCGTCCCAGACATCCGCACGATCCCTTCCCGCAGGAACATGAACCGTCCGTAATGTAACTTTTTCTGACCTAGCCGGCGGTTTATTCGGTTTCGCTCATCCCGAGGCACTCGAGAGCAGGCGCGTCGAGCCCAGCCCACGCTGGGACGGCACCATCGGCGCCGGACGCCGCCGGGGCCACCGGAGACGTACGGGGAGCCGGCGCAGCATCGGCCGGCGCGGGGCTTATCAAGATGATGATCACGCCCACCAGGGCTGCCACGAGTCGCACCGGGTGACTATAAGTGGCTATTGTCCGATTTGTTGAGCATTTGAGGCGGCGTTTCGGCTCAGGTCGCGGCGAGCACCAACGGCTCGGAGGTGAGGAAGTAGGCCTGGTCGTCCGCGTCCGGGTCGACCGGCTCCCGCAGGCGCTCCACCACCAGGTAGCCGTCCGCCGCGTACACCGCCCCCGGGACGTAGCCGGTCCCGTCCTGCCCGACGGTGAGCGTGAACCGGGACCGCTCGGCGCCGGTCGCGGGATCGAGCGTGATCAGCTCCCGGGCGTCGGTCAGCACGTGCACCCGGCCCGGCTGGACGGCGATCACCCGCCCCGGCCCCAGGTCGGGGCGACGCCACAACTCGGTCCCGGTCCGGGCGGAGCGGCCGACCAGTACCCCGTCGACGGTCCCGACGACCTGTTCGCCGGCGAGCTGCGTGTCGAGCCCGTCCAGCGCTGGTGCGGCCATCGGCGCCCCGGCCCCGACCAGCCACGCCCGGCCCGCCGCGTCTCCCGGGCCGGCCGTACGCAGAGCGGAGCAGCCGGACGTCGCGGTACGACAGCCGACCGGGGTCACGACCAGTTCGCCAGTCACGCCGGGAGGCCGCCAGCGATTCGCCACCTCGCCGGTGGCCGCGTCCCGGAACTCGACGGCGGCCTCCCCCGCGCAACCGTCCACGCTGACCAGCTGCCCGGTCGGCGTGGTACCGACGTCATTCCGGCACTGCGTGCCGAACTCCGACCGCCAGAGCTCGCGCCCGGCGGTCAGGTCGACGCCGCGTTCCTCGCCGTCGCCGGTCGCCACCAACACGTCCCGACCGTCGGGCGTGCGGGTGAGGTAGAGCCCGACGGGATCCCACACGGTCGCCGATCCGGTGCGCCGGACGCTCGACCTCTGCTGCGGCACGGGTCCGTCGGCCCGCCAGGCCACCCGCCCGTCCCGCGCGTCCAGCGCCACCAGTCGCCCGTCCGACCACCGGCTGACGACGGTGGTCCCGCTGGCCACCACGCCGACCAGCTCGGCCGGCCAACGGCGGTACGACCAGAACGGGGTGGTGCGGTACCGGCCGTCGACCGGGGCGTCCGCGTACACCTGGCGGTGGCCCGCGTACACGCGTAGGCGGCCGTCCACGATCAGCGGGGCGACCGGCAGCCGCCCGATCACTCCCACGGGAGGTTGCGCAGCGGCCGGATAGGCGGCATGGGCGACCGTGCTGACCTCGGCGGGGGCGAGCACCCGGTAGACCGTCGCCGCCACCGCGGCGGTGACGAGCAGCGTTGCGACCACCTGCACGACACGTCGCCGGTCGATCCGGAACCCCATGCGCACCTCCGCCCGGCACAGTACTAGGGCGGTTTTCATGAGGCTCGCCCGAGCGAGCCGAGGCCCGGCCGGCGGGCCCGGCGCAGCCGGGCATGGCGTCCCGAACGTGCCTCGACGGCGCGCACGACGGATTCAGGACGTCGAGGTTCAGGCGGCCCGGACCGCGCTGGAACACCCCTCGACGGCGGCGGCCAGGTCGGCGAGGTCCGTCCGCAGCGCGTGCTCCATCGCCCGCGCCGCCAGCGCGCCGAGGAACAGTGCCGCCACCCGACCGTACGGGTCGACCGGGAACGCCGCCAGGGTGACGCTGGCCAGGGTGCAGCCGTGGTGTCGGCGTCCCGCCCCGCGCAGCTCCCAGGTGATCCGGTAGTCGACGCCGACTCCGGACGAGACGAGGACGAGGCGCCGAGGCGGGACCGCCTCCACGACGCAGAACTCCTCGACGAGGAGACCGCCGTCCGGCTGGGAGCGGGGCTCGCGCCACGAGGTACCCGGACCGAACGGCCCGGAGGTGAGCAGCTCGACCGGGCCGGCGAGGTGTCGCCGGGCCCGGCCGGGCAGGTCGGTCAGCAGGCGCCAGACGTCGACGGCGTGCGCCTCGATGCGCCCGGTAACCGCCACCGTCGACATGCCACCTCCCGTGGCGTCGACGGTACGCGGCGTGAGCGCTGTGCGGGGGTCTCCGGGCGCAATTCCCAACGGGGACCCCGAAAAGGTACGGCTGCGACCCGTACCGGGTCCGCCCGCGAGGACCGGTCCCCGGGCGACCCGGTCCGCGAGGCCGACGGTCAGCGGTCGAACTGGCCTGCTCTGATCGCGCCGACGAAGGCCGCCCAGCCGGGCGGGCTGACCGCGAGTGCGGGACCGGTCCGGTCCTTCGAGTCGCGTACCGCGACCACCCCGACGACTTCGACCAGGTTGTCCGCCACCTCCACGCAGAGCCCCTGGTCGTTGGAGCGGCTGCTGGTACGCCAGACGGCGCCCGTCAGATCGTGCATCGTGAACTACCTCCCGCTGCGTCGGGACGCCCCGTCCACGGCCGGCGGGACCTGTCGCGGGCCCGTCCGGCGCGACGGGGCGTCGGAATCCGGAGCGATCAACGCGGGAGGGTGGCGGCCCGGTCGCACCATCTGTGCGATCGGCTGATCACGGTTGGGACGACCTGTATTACGCCGCTGGCCGGCGTGTCCGGCCTGGTCAGCGGGGCGGCAGGATGGTTCCGGTGACCTCGCCGAGGGCGATGGTGGTGCCGTCCGGGCCGGGCGCGGTCGCGGTGATCGTGACCGTGTCCCCGTCCTCCAGGAAGGTCCGCTGCTCGCCCCCTCCGAGCTGCACCGGCTCGGCCCCGCCCCAGGTCAGCTCCAGGAACGAGCCGACCTGGCCGCGTTCGGGACCGGAGACGGTGCCGGACGCGTAGAGATCACCGGTACGCAGCGACGCCCCGTTGACGGTCAGGTGGGCCAACTGCTGGGCGGGCGTCCAGTACATGGTGGCGAACGGAGGTTCGCTGACCCGCTCGCCGTTCCACTCGACGACGATCCGCAGGTCGAGCCCCCGGTGCGGCACGTCGCGCAGGTAGTCGACGACCGGCGGCTCCTGCTCCGGCGCGGGCACGAACGCGTCGGTGAGGGCGTCCAGCGGTGTCACCCACGCCGAGACGGAGGTGGCGAAGGACTTGCCCAGGAAAGGGCCGAGCGGCTGGTATTCCCAGGCCTGGATGTCCCGGGCGGACCAGTCGTTGACGAGCACCACGCCGAATACGTGGTCGGTGAAGTCGTCGACGGAGACCTGGGCGCCGAGCGGACTGGGTACGCCGACCACGAAGCCCACCTCGGCCTCGATGTCCAGCCGGGCGGAGGGCCCGTACGTGGGGCCGTCCGCTCCCGGCCGCTGACCCGACGGACGGACCACCGGGGTCCCCGACACGACCACCGTGCCGGCCCGGCCGTGGTAGCCGATCGGCAGGTGCCTCCAGTTCGGCAGCAGCGGCGGCTGGCCCGGCCGGAAGATCTGTCCCACGTTGCCGGCGTGGTGCTCCGAGGAGTAGAAGTCGACGTAGTCGGCCACCTCGAACGGCAGCAGCAGGCGAACCTCGTCCAGCGGCACCAGTAGCGGTTCCACCGCTGCCCGGTGCGCGACGTCGGTGAGCAGCTCGGTGACCCGCTGCCGCACCGCCGTCCACTGCGGACGCCCCAGCGTCATGAAGTCGTTGAGGGTGGGTCGGCCCAGTGCACCGGCCGCCAGCACCAGGCCCGCCGCCTCGGCACCGGCCAGGTCGAGCACGAAATCCCCGATGCGTACGCCGATCCGCGGCTCCCGCCCGTCGTGCACGAACACCCCGTACGGCAGGTTGGTCACCCCGTACGCCGAGCCGTCGGCACCCGCCACCCAGGTCATACGTCCTCGCCCTCGTTCACGTCGGTCCCGTTCATCGCCACCGGCCCGTCACGTCCTCGACCGGTCCAGCAGGCCCAGGCGGGCCAGGTCCGCCAGTGGCTCGCCGATGCTGCACGAGCCGTAGCCCACCCAGAGCGGACGCGGCCGGCCCAGCCGGCCCTCGACCGCCTCCAGGAGCGGACGCGGATCGGTGACCGTGAGCAGCTCGGCGACCTGCTCCAGACCCGCGCCCTGCGCGGCGGCCAGGGTGGCGGCCAGCACGTTCACGAAGCCGTGGTGGACGAGGCCGGTCTCCGGCTCCAGGTGGCGTAGCGCGTTGTGCAGCCCGGCGGTCAACTTGAACGGCAGGGCCCGGTCCCGGCAGCCGCAGATCACCGCGGCCAGCTCTATCGGGGTCGGGAAGAGTTCGGCGGCCAGCCCGCCGGTGCGGAACTTCGCCGCGATCGGCAGCCCCTCGGCCCGGATCGCGGCGAGCCGGTCCAGCGCCCCCATGAGCCCGAACGTCAACGGGATCTCGGCGAAGACATCGAGGCCTTGGCCGTCGTCGCCGGACGCGGTGTCCCGCTCGCGCCGAACCAGGTCGACCAGCTCGGCTAGGCCCGGCTGCGGATCCTCGCCGCGCCGGGCGACGGCCGCCTCGACCTGGCGGACGCGGATTCGTCGATCCACCCCGGCACGCATCCCGTCAAGCCGGCCGATCGGCACGTCGGCGATCACCCCGACCGCGATCCGCTCGTCGGCGGCGAGCAGAGCGGGCAGCTCGGGCAACTTCGAGGCGGGCACCAGCAGGGGGCCGACCAGGCCGGCGTACCAGGCATCGCGATGACGTCGATGTGCGGCGACGGCGTCCGGGAGCGCGGCGCTGCCGGGCGGGAAGACTGCGGCGTCGTCCACCAGACCGTCGAGGAGCGCGGGCACCTGCGTTGACACGGAACAAGAATCTACGGGACGCTACGAGGAACGGACAACAGCGTCCGATTATCGGACGTCCCTAGCCGGTTAACGGGACACACCGGGAGGCGAGATGCCCTACTACCGCAGCGTCGGCGAGGTGCCGCGCAAGCGCCACACCCAGTTCCGCCAGCCCGACGGCAGCCTCTACGCCGAGGAACTGATGGGCCAGGAGGGCTTCTCGTCCGACTCGTCCCTGCTCTACCACCGGCACGCCCCGACGGCGATCGTGGCCGCCGAGGAGTTCACCCCGCCGGCCTTCACCCGGGCGCCGAACCTGCCGCTCAAGCCACGGCACCTGCGTACGCACAAGCTCGACAGCGCCGGCGCCGACCCGGTGCTCGGCCGGCAGTATCTGCTCGCCAACGACGACGTACGTATCGCGTACGTGCTGGCCGACCGCCCCTCCCCACTGTTTCGGGACGCCGTCGGCGACCACTGCCTCTACGTCGAGGCGGGCAGCATGCGGGTCGAGTCGACGTTCGGGACGCTCGACGTGACCGCCGGCGACTACGTCGTCATCCCCACCTCGACCATCCACCGGCTCGTGCCCACCGGCGACCAGCCGGTACGGCTGCTCACCATCGAGGCGTCCGGTCACATCGGCCCACCCAAGCGTTACCTCTCGGTACGCGGGCAGTTCCTGGAGCACTCGCCGTACTGCGAGCGCGACCTGCGCGGCCCGGACGCGCCACTGCTGGTCGACGGCGAGGACGTCGAGGTCCTGGTCCGCCACCGTCGTGGTTGGACCCGACACACGTACGCCCACCACCCGTTCGACGTGGTCGGCTGGGACGGGCACATGTACCCGTGGGCGTTCTCCATCCACGACTTCGAGCCGATCACCGGACGGATCCACCAGCCGCCGCCGGTGCACCAGACCTTCCAGGGCCCGAACTTCGTCATCTGCTCGTTCGTGCCGCGCAAGGTCGACTACCACCCCGACGCGATCCCGGTGCCGTACAACCACCACAACGTCGACTCCGACGAGATGCTCTTCTACACCGGCGGCAACTACGAGGCCCGCCGCGGCTCCGGCATCGAGCAGGGCTCGATCTCGCTGCACCCGTCCGGCTTCACCCACGGCCCGCAGCCCGGTGCCGCCGAGCGGGCGATCGGCGTCGACTTCTTCGACGAGTTGGCCGTCATGGTCGACACGTTCCGCCCACTCGACCTCTGCGACGCCGCCGCTGCCTGCGAGGACCCGGGATACGCCTGGACCTGGGCACGCAAGCCCTGACGTACGCCGAAGGGGCCGCGCCCGGCACGGACGCGGCCCCTTCGCACGCGGTCGTCAGAACGTCGAGGCGTCGATGACGAACCGGTAGCGCACGTCGGAGGCGAGTACCCGCTCGTACGCCTCGTTGATCTTCTCGGCCGGGATCACCTCGATCTCGGCGCCCAGCTCGTGCTCGGCGCAGAAGTCGAGCATCTCCTGGGTCTCGGCGATGCCGCCGATCGACGAACCGGCGAACGACCGCCGGCCCGGGATCAGCGAGAACGCGTGCACCGACAGCGGCTCCTCCGGCGCGCCCACGTTGACGAGCGTTCCGTCCACGGCCAGCAGCCGCAGGTACGCGTTGATGTCGATCGTCGCGCTGACGGTGTTGATGATCAGGTCGAACGAGCCGGCCAGCTTGGTGAAGGTCTCCTCGTCCGAGGTGGCGTGATAGTGGTCGGCGCCGAGCCGGAGCCCATCCTCCTGCTTCTTGAGCGACTGCGACAGTACGGTCACCTCGGCACCCATGGCGTGGGCCAGCTTGACGGCCATGTGGCCGAGACCACCGAACCCGATGACCGCCACCTTGGTGCCCGGGCCGGCGCCCCAGTGGCGCAGCGGCGAGTACGTGGTGATGCCGGCGCAGAGCAGCGGCGCCGCGACGTCCAGCCCGAGGCCGTCCGGGATACGCAGGACGAAGTCCTCGGTCACCACGATGGCCTGCGAGTAGCCACCCTGGGTGGGCTGCCCGTCCCGCCCGACCCCGCCGTACGTCCCGGTGTTGCCCTTCAGGCAGTACTGCTCCAGGCCCTTGCGGCAGTTGTCGCACTCCCGGCAGGAGTCGACCATACAGCCGACGCCGACCCGGTCGCCGACGGCGAACTTCGTCACCGCCGGGCCGACCTCGCGCACCACCCCGGCGATCTCATGGCCGACCACGATCGGGTACCGGGTCGGGCCCCACTCGCTGCGCGCGGTGTGGATGTCGGAGTGGCAGATGCCGGCGTACTTGATGTCGATCAGAACGTCGTGTGGTCCGAGGTCACGCCGCTCGATGGTGGTCGGAGCGAGCGGTTCGGTCGCGGACGTGGCTGCGTAGGCGTTGACGGTGAGCACGATTCTCCGTTTCCTGCAGTTCGTGGGGTGACATCTGCACGGTCGCCATCGACGGCGAGCATGCCGCACATGAAACCTTCGCTCCCCTCCTTGCTACCCCGAGTCCGCCCCTATCGACACGTTGCACCGGTCACTCCCTGGCAGGGAATAGTCCCAGTGGAACCGAGCCGGCTCAGCGACGAATCAGCACCAGAGACTCGGCGGCCGTCGCCGCGATGATCGACGCGACGAGCGGCCACGGCCCGCCGACCAACGCGTAGAGCACCAGCAGCACGGGGGCGGCGGCCACGGCGTACAGCGCCAGGGTCAGGCTGCGATCGGCGCGGAACCGCCACGGAAGGGTTGCGCCGACCAGGCCGGGCATTCGGGCCGCGTACCGCCAGGCCACCAGCACCCCACCGAGCGCGGTCGCCACCGCGACGACCCGGGACGCTCCGGGCACAGGTGCCGCCAGGAACGCCACCAGCACCGCGACGACCAGGGACCAGCCAGCCGCGTAGAGGACCATCCGACGGAGCCGGTCGGGAATGCTCCGGCCGCCGTCGACCCGGGCCGGACCGGTTGCCGCCGCCTCGGCGAGATGCTCCAGCGCCTCACTCCAGCGCCGCTGCTCCAGCCGGATCACGCCGATGTCGTGCCGCGCCTCGGCGAGCCGCGGGTCCAGGCGCAGCGCCTCCCGGTACGCCCGCTCGGCGAGGTCGTACAGGTGCAGGTTCGCGGCCACCAGGCCGAGCACCAGGTGCCCCTCGGGCTCCTCGGGCGTCAGCTCCACCGCGCGCCAGGCCGCGTTCAGCGCCGGCTGGCCGTTGCGCGATCCGGCCAGGATCGCCGCCGCGCTCCGCTGGGCGTAGGCGTCGTCCGGGCCGATCGCCAGGATCTCGTCGGCGGCCCGGGCCGACTCCGCGTAACGCTCCAGGTCGGCGAGGGCCATCCCCCGGGCGACCAGCGGCGCCACGGTGCCGGGGGCGGCTGCGAGGGCCGTGTCGGCCACGGTGAGCGCCTCGGCGGGCCGGCCGGCGGCCAGGTGCAGCCGGGCGAGCAGCGTCAACGCCACGGCGTTGGCGGGCTCGAGCGCCACCGCGTACGAGACCTCGGCGGCGGCCTCGTCGTACCGTCCGAGCTCGGCCAGGAGCTTCGCCCGCTGGAGATAGCCGTCGGTGGTGGACTGGTCGGGAGCCGCGTCGCTGGACATCGCGGCGAGCCTAGGCGGCCGGGGCCTCGTACACCAGAGCCACCGCGATTCCGGCGAGCCCCTCGCCGCGTCCGGTGAAGCCGAGCCCGTCGGTCGTCGCGGCGGAGACGGTGACCGGCGCGCCGACGGCGGCGGAGAGCACCTGTTCGGCCTCCGCCCGGCGCGGCCCGATCTTCGGTCGGTTCCCGATCACCTGGACCGAGACGTTGCCGATCGTCAGCCCCTCGGCGCGGACCCGACGGGCCGACTCGGTGAGCAGCGTGACGCCCGAGGCCCCGGCCCACTCCGGCTGGTCCACGCCGAAGTTCGCGCCCAGGTCACCGAGGCCGGCCGCGGAGAGCAGGGCGTTGCAGGCCGCGTGGGCCGCGACGTCCGCGTCGGAGTGACCGGCCAACCCGTCCTGGTCGGGCCAGTGCAGGCCGGCCACCCAGCACGGCCGGCCGGCGGAGAAGGCGTGCACGTCGGTGCCGATGGCCACCCGGGGAACGATCATGATCAGAGGGTACGCGTCAAGCACCGCTGGCCAGCAGATGCTCGGCCAGCGCCAGGTCGAACGGGCGAGTGATCTTGAGGGCGTACTCCGAACCGGGTACGCAGGAGACCGGCACGCCCTGCTTCTCCACCAGGCCGGCGTCGTCGGTGAGCGCGTCGCCGGCCGCCGCGTGCGCTGCGGTGAGCACCGACCGGCGGAAGCCCTGCGGGGTCTGCACCGCTCGCAGGGCGGAACGGTCGACGGTGCCGAGCACGACCTCCTCGGCGCCGACCTCCTTGATCGTGTCGACGACCGGCAACACCGGGATGACCGCCGACCGCCCCGCGCGAACCGCCGCGGCGACCGACTCGACCAGATCCGGCGGGGTGAGCGCCCTGGCCGCGTCGTGCACGAGGACGATCTCCGGACCGGGGGGCACCGCCGAGAGGGCGGCGGCCACGGATTCCTGCCGCTCCGCGCCGCCCGGCACCACGGTCACCGGGGCCACCGGAGCGAGCAGCTCACGGACCGCCTCGACCTCGGCCACGGGCGCCGCGACGACGATGGTGTGCACACTGCGGGCCGCGGCGAGCCGGCGTACCGCGTGCACCAGCAGTGGTTCTCCCGCGAGCAGGCGCAGCGCCTTGGGCCGACCGGGGCCGAGCCGTACGCCGGCACCCGCCGCAGGAACGAGGACCGCGACGTCACCGCGCGGATTGAGCTGCGCGGTCACGTCGCGGTCCTTGTGGATTCTTCGCTACGAACTGGGTACGTGGATGCTGTGCGGACTAGGCCTCGGCCAGCACCTTGTCGAGGAGCGTCTCCGCCTCGTCCTTGGTGCTCTTCTCGGCCAGCGCGACCTCGCCGACGAGAATGTCCCGGGCCTTGGCGAGCATGCGCTTCTCACCCGCGGAAAGACCCCGCTCCCGCTCGCGACGCCACAGGTCACGAACAACCTCGGCGACCTTCAGCGGGTTGCCGGAGGCGAGCTTCTCCAGGTTGGCCTTGTAACGCCGCGACCAGTTGGTCGGCTCCTCGGTGTGCGGGGCACGGAGCACGTCGAAGACCTTGCCCAGGCCCTCTTCGCCGACCACCTCGCGCACACCCACGATCTCGGCGTTCTCGGCGGGAACCCGGACCGTGAGGTCACCCTGCGCGACCCTCAGGACGAGATACTGCTTCTCCTCGCCCTTGATGACCCGAGTCTCGATTGCCTCGATGAGTGCGGCCCCGTGGTGGGGGTAAACAACGGTCTCGCCGACACTGAAAACCATAGGTTCGAAACCCCTTTCGCTGTGTCTAGGGTAACACGCTCAGGCACCGATGTCTCACCGCTGTCCTGACCGTTGGCGCAGCTCAGGGGCCCTGTGAGAGGTATTTCTTCGACTTGACAGGCAGTCAAATCGATGGTGTCAACACGCTCCGTAACCGCCGGATGACACCCCGGGTCGGGTGAACGGAACGTCGAGATCAAGGGCTATGCGCTTCGTTCATGGTATCCCGCCGGCCGCTTCTGCGCCCAGGTGTAGCGGGAGCTGCCCTCGGTAGGCGAGGCTGGAAGGCGAGCCAATGTCGGCTCCAAGAGACGGTTCCAGGGGGACGGCGATGAATACGCCGGGCACGGAGGGGAACGGGCTGCCGGACCTGCCGCCGGAGTGGGGTCGGGTAGTCGTACCCGACGACGCCTCGGCGCTGGCGCAGGAGGCCGCCCAGGTCCGACGCGAGCTACGGGAGCGCGCCCGCCTGGCCACCAGGAAGCGCCTCACAGCGCTCCGGATGCCCCTCGTGTGGCTGGTGGTCGCGGTGCTCATCACGCTCGCCGGGCTGGCCGCCGTCACCCGGCCCGGTCCGACCCCCGCCCCCGCGACCAGCCCGGCGGCACCACCCGCCACACTCTCCGGGCGGTCGCTGCCCGCCCTGGACCTGGTCGACGCGGGGCAGGATCCGGTGCCACTGCGCGGTCTGCTGCCCGCGATGATCATCCTGGTCGACGGTTGCGCGTGCCCCGAACGGGTGAGCGAGGCCGCCGCCGCCACACCGCCCAAGGTGAACCTGGTGGCCGTCACCGGAGGCCGGTCGGTCCCGAGCGCTCCACCCGCCGACGGGACCGGCGTACGTACGCTCGCCGACCCCGCCGGTGGTCTTCGCTCCTTCCTGCACCTGTCGCCCCGTCCGGACGCTGCGGTGGCCGTGCTCGTCGACCGGTCCGGCGTGGTGGTCCGGGTGCTGCCGGAACTCGGCCCGGTCGAGGCGTACCGCGCCGACCTCGATCGCCTCGCCGCCTGAGCGGCACCGCCGGGTTTCAGTCGACCGCGGCGAGCTGCATCTGCACCCGGACCGGCTCCGCGTCGAGGGGCCCGACCTCGACGCGGAGCGGCCCACCGACAGCGATCAGCAGGTTCCTTCGAACCTGGCCGTCACAGATCGGCCGGAGATCGTCGGCGCTCTGGCCGCCCTTGATCGTGACGATCAGCCCACTCGACCCGGTGCAGACGTACTCGAACAGGTACGGGGCGTCCGGCCGGCCGTTCACCTGTCGGATCACGCTCCGCTCCGGCCCGATGAGGGTCCGCTCACGCCAGAGCGTGTTCGGGTACCGCGACAGCCCGCCGCCCTGCTCGCCACTCCCCCACTGCCCGTCCGAGCCGGGGCGGGGCTGGACCGGGCCGGTGCCCGAGCGCTGGTCGAGCGGGCGCGCCGCGCCGGTCTCCGGGTCGATGCGGACCGCGGAGCCGTCCTCCACCCGGAAGACGTACCTGCTGCCGGGATCGACGCGCAGAGCGACTCCGGTGGCGGGATCCACCACGGCCACCCGGCCGGTGCCGGATCCCGGGGGAACGAGCGGGACACCCAGCGCCGCCGGAGCGGTCAGACCGGCCACCGGAGGAGCCGCGCCGGGCGCCCGGGCGGCCAACGCGGGTGACGACACGGCCAGGCCGAGGCTCCCCTCGTCCGCCGGGACGTTGGCCCGCCACCACCAGCCGCCCGCGACCAGGGCAAGCACGGTCAAGCCGACCAGCACCCCACCACGCATCCGGTCCTGCGCCCCCACGTCCACCAACCGAGGGTAAGCCGGACGGTCAGCCCTGTCGATCGAGCAGTACGGCGTAGAGCGTGAGACCGGGGCCGAAGGCGAGCATGAGGATCCGTTCCGGCGGGGTCGGGGCACGGCGCAGCCGGTCCAGGATGAGCAGCACGGTCGGGGACGAGCAGTTGCCGTGTTCGTCCAGCGTCGCGCGGGACGCCGCCAGCGCCTCCGGCGGCAGCCCCAGCTCGCGCTCCACCACGTTGAGAATGCGGGGACCGCCCGGGTGCACCGCCCAGCCGTCCACCTCGTCCAGCGTGGCGCCGTGCCGGGCCAGCAGATCGTCGACCAGGCCACGCACGTGTGTGGAGAGCACCTGGGGCACCTTCGGTGACAACCCCATCCGGAAGCCGGCGTCGGTGACGTCCCAGGTCATGTGGTCGGCGGTGGAGGTGTCGGTGACCGAGGTGACCTCGCGCAGCGCATACCCGGGGCCGCCGGGCAGCACCACGGCGGCGACCGCCGCGTCCGAGAAGAGCGCGTGCGAGACGATCTGCTGCGTGTCCACCCGGGCCGTCGACGGCTGGATGTGCAGGCTGGTCAACTCGGCACAGAGCAGCAGCGCCGGGCGGCCCCGGGCGGTGACGAAGTCGCTCGCCGCGCCCAGCCCGGGCAGCGCCGCGTAGCAGCCCATGTGGCCGACGAACATCCGCTGGGTGCCGGGGGCCATGCCGAGGTCCCGGGCGAGCAGGATGTCCAGCCCCGGGGTGGCGTACCCGGTGCACGAGCAGACGACGAACAGCCCGATGTCACCGGCGTCCAGGCCGGCGGCGGTCAGCGCCCGACCGACCGCCTCCTTGCCCAGCGGCAACGCCTCCACGAGGTAACGGCGCATCCGCCGCTCGGTCGGCCAGTCGGAGACGTCCTCCAGCAGCGGATTGACCGCCGCCTGCCGCGTGGTGACTCCGGAGTTGGCGAAGATCCGTTGCGCCAACGACCGGGTGGTGCCGGTGAAGTGCCGGGAGAAGAAGCCCTCCCACAACTCGTCCTGACGGGCCGACGGCGGCTGCGCCGTCCCGAGGCCTGCGATCACTGGTACCGACACGATCCCCACCTCTCGTCCGACGCCGCCCTCGCCCGGACCGTCCCCACCGGAACGGCCACGGCGGGCCCCACGCTCACCAACGAGGCGCCGAGCCGTCGCGGTCCGGGTCACCTCCCAACGCGGCGATGCCGAGCCAGTCGGCGCAGACGTCCGAGGTGGCCGGATGCAGCGATCCGCAGCGGGCGTCCCGGTAGAGCCGCTCCAGCGGATGGCCTCGCCGGGTCGCCGAGGTACCGGCCGCCTCGAGCATCGACGCGGCGACGTCGGCGGCGGTCGTACCGGCCAGCAGCTTCGCCCGCCACACCCAGCGGTTGGTCTCGGCGTCGCCGGCCGCTTCGTCGACCCGGCGGGCCGCCTCGCCCACCACCAGTTCGGCCGCCGCCACCGCCGCGTCGGCACGGCCGAGGCGCGCCCGAACCGCCGGCAGCCCGGCGAGGTTGCGGGCGTTCAGGTGCTCGGCGGCCGCCTCGATCGCCGCCCGCGCGACGCCGACGTAGACGGCCGCGTAGCTGGCCACCAGCCAGTGCGGCATGAGCTGGGCGACCACCAGCGCCAGCCCTTCCACCCCACCCAGCAGCCGGTCGGTCGGAACCGTCGCCTCCAGGTGCAGGTCGTGCGAGGCGGTGGCACGCATGCCGAGCGAGTCCCAGGTCGGCTCGACGGTGAGCCCGGCCCCGGCCGGGACCAGGAACTGGGAGACCACCGACGGGTCGGCGGCGCTCCGCGCGGCGACCAGGTAGCCGTCGGCGTGTCCGGCACCAGAGCAGAAGGTCTTGCTGCCCTTGAGGTGCCAGCCGCCCTCGACCGGCTCGTAGACGGTGCTGAGCTGGGAGAGCCGCGCCCCCGCGCCACGCTCGCTCATCGCCACCGCGTACCAGGAGCCCTCGGCGGCCGCGCGCAGCAGCCGGTCCCGGGCGGCCAGCGCCTCGTCCGGGACGCCGAGCGCCTCGGCGAGCTCCTCATTGACCGCGCCGAGGGCGCCGGTCACCGACGCGTGCATGTTGAACACCAGCGCGGTGGCGCCGTTGCCCTTGGCCAGCTCGGTGGCGACGGCCGCGTACTCGGCGAACGTCGCACCGAACCCGCCCAGCTCGCGAGGCACCATCAGCCCGAAGAGCCCAGCCTCGCGCAGATCCTCGAAGTCCTCGACCGGGAAGGCGCCCTCCCGGTCGTACTCGGCCGCCCGGGCGGCGAGTCGCGGCGCCAACCTGCGCGCCGCCTCCAACGCGTGCACCGTCATCTACGCCCCCTCTTCGGCGTCCTTACCCCCGCCGGGGTCGGAACTATCCTTTCCGGACCCCCCAGCCCTGGTACAGCACCGCGGTCGAGCGCGTCGGAACCATCCGTGGGGCCCGGCCACCCGGCGCGGTCCCCGCGGCGCCCCGCGCCCGGCGCAACAGCCAGCCGAGCAGACCGCCCAGCTGCGGCCGTACACCGCGCAGTTGCAGTGTGACGCCGTGCCGGGCGCACTCGGTGACCAACGCGCGGGCGTCCACGAACAACCGCGGGTCGTGGATGCCACGCGGCACGGTCGGCAACCGCTCGCCGATGTGGACCGCCACCAACCGGCTCAGCGCGGTGTCGTTCAAGGTGTCGAGCACGAGCAGACCGCCCGGCCGGAGGAGCCGGCACGCCTCGGCCGCCGCGCGACGCCAGTCCGGCACGTGCTCGAGCATCTCGCCGGCCGCCACCACGTCCGCGCAGCCGTCCGCGAGCGGCACGGCGGTCGCGTCGCCGTTGACCGGTGTGACGCCGTGCTCGGCGGCCTGGGCCAACGCCGAACGGGTCAGGTCGACACCGACGTGCCGGTAGCCCTTGCCGGCGAGGTGGGGCGCGAGCAGCCCGGCCCCGCAGCCGAGGTCCACCAGCAACGCGCCGGGACGCTCGGCCGGCGGCACCAGGGCCGCCCGCGCCTCGGCCAGCCAGTGCAGCATCGCGAAGACGCCGTCCGGCTGCCACCACTCGTCGGCCAGGTCGTCGTACTGGCGCGGGTCGTTGCGCGGCAGCACGCGGGGCCGGGTGGGCACCGGAGCCACGTCTCGCATGGATTCGAGCGTGGCACGACTCACGGGTAACATCCAGACTTCCCTTATGTCGACTTCGGTGTTAGGGCTGGTCAGGGCGAGCCATCCGGAACCGGCCGCGGCGGTGACCCTGGTGACCGGTCTGCTCGCCGCCGGCGTGGGACATCGGCCCGCCGGAGTCACCGCTGTCGTCCTCGCCGTGCTGGCCAGCCAGCTCGCCGTGGGCTGGGCCAACGACGCGCTCGACGCCGAGCGGGACACCGCGGTGGGGCGTACCGACAAACCGATCCCCGCCGGCGCGATCAGCCGGCGCACCGTGGCCGTGGGCGCGGTGCTGGCCGCGTCCGCCACCCCGGTGCTGGCACTGTTCACGAACGCCACAGCGGCCTTCTGGGTGACGCTCGCACTCGTCTCGGCGCTGATCTACGACTGGCCGCTGAAGTCCACCCCGGCGTCGGTGCTGCCCTACGCGGTCTCCTTCGGCGCCCTGCCCGCCTTCGTGGTGCTGGCGCTCCCCGGGGCGCCGGCACCGCCGGCCTGGCTGGTCGCCGCAGGGGCGTGCCTCGGCGCCGGAGCGCACTTCGCCAACGTCCTGCCCGACCTGGCCGACGACGCCCGCACGGGGGTACGCGGCCTGCCGCACCGCCTCGGCGCGACCGGCAGTCGGGTGGCCGCCGCGGTGCTGCTGCTCACGGCGACCGGGACGCTGGTCTTCGGTCCGCCCGGGCCACCGTCCGGACTCGGGCTCGCCGCGGTTCTCGCCGCCGTCGTGGTTCCGTCGCTCAGCTGGTACGGCGGGCGCGGGGCGGCCCGAGCGGGGCGGCGCCCGGTGGCCGCCTTCCGGGCGGTGATGCTGGTGGCGCTCATCGACGTGGTGCTGCTGGTCACGAGCGGCCGGGTGGTCTGATAGTCACCCCGGGAGGTGGCATCGCCGGGTCGGGGTGCGGCCCTCGATCAGCTCCAATTACCCTGGAGCGCGGTCTGCGCGGGCATGGCCACCGTGCCCGGCGTACGCACCGGGTGTGATCGTGACGAGGAGGACCGACGTGACGCGCTCGATCAGGGGTTCCCGGCGGGCGGCCCTGCTGCTGTCCGGGGTGGCGGCGGCGACGAGCCTGCTGCTGTCCGGGTGCGGCGCCGGCCAGGTATCGGAGACCGCCGAGAAGGTGCCGTCGGTCCAGGGCGTCAACATCGAGACGGAGAACGGGCAGCTCGCGGTCCGCGGCCTGCTTGTCGAGTTCCCCGGCGTCGATGGCTACAAGGCCGGCGAGAACGCCCGGCTCAACGCGGTGATCTACAACGACTCGAAGGAGCCGGTCACGGTCACCGTCACCAGCCAGGACGCCCGCGAGGTCGTCCTCACCGGCCGCGGCGCGTCGGCCAGTCCGACCCCGTCGGAGTCGGCTTCGCCGAGCGGTTCGGCCTCGGCCAGCCCGTCGGAGTCCACCAGCCCGTCGGAGTCCACCAGCCCGTCCGGCTCCGCCAGCCCGTCGGAGTCCGCCAGCCCGTCGCCCTCGGCGCCGGCCGGCGAGCCCGCGCGCTTCGAGATCGCACCGCTGAGCTACATCCAGCTGAACTACCAGGGCGAGCGGATGCTCGAGCTGATCGGTCTCAACGAGTCGCTCCGTTCCGGCCAGAACGTCTTCGTCACGTTCGACTTCGGCAACGGCAACACGATCACCGGCCCGGCCCCGATCGCGGTGCCGTTCACCCCGCCCGCCCCGCCGTCGCCGATCGTGCACCGTGAGGGCGGCGAGGAGGGCGGCGCTGAGGGCGCCGGCCACGGCGGCTGACCAGCCGCACGAGCTTCCGAGAACACCCCGGCGTGGTGAGCACCACGCCGGGGTGTTCCGTCGTCCGGCGGGGTCTGCGCGCCATCTGGTCGTACCGCCGGGCTAGCGTCCTGGTGTGACGACCTCCCGATCCACCTCTGCACGCGGCGGCGCGGTGTCCGGCACGCGCGGCCGTGCCTCCGGCCGTGAGCCTCGGCCCGCCTACGAGTGCGACGCCTGCGGCCACCAGCCACCCAAATGGGTGGGACGCTGCCCGGAGTGCGGCGAGTGGGGCTCCGTGGTCGAGAGCACCATCACCGGGCCGACCGTCTCCGGCCGGGTGGTCAGCTCGCGGATGCCGGCCGAACCCGCCCGGCCGATCGCCACCATCAGCGCCGCACCCGCCCGGGCCCGCCCGACCGGAGTGAGCGAGCTCGACCGGGTGCTCGGCGGCGGCCTGGTGCCGGGTGCCGTGGTGCTGCTGGCCGGTGAGCCGGGCGTGGGCAAGTCCACCCTGCTGCTCGACGTCGCCCAGCAGTGGGCCGCCGGCGCGGGCAGCCCGTCGCTGGTGGTCAGCGGCGAGGAGTCGGTCAGCCAGGTGCGGCTGCGCGCCGAGCGGATGGGCACCCTGCACGACCAGCTCTACCTGGCCGCCGAGAGCGACCTGTCCGCGGTGCTCGGCCACCTCGACGCGGTCAAGCCCGGGCTGCTGGTGCTCGACTCGGTGCAGACCATCTCCACCCCCGGCACGGAGGGCGTGCCGGGCGGGGTGACGCAGGTGCGAGCCGTCACCGCCGCGCTCGTCTCGGTCGCCAAAGAGCGGGGCATCGCCACGGTGCTGGTCGGCCACGTGACCAAGGACGGCCAGGTCGCCGGCCCCCGGGTGCTGGAACACCTGGTCGACGTGGTGCTGCACTTCGAGGGCGACAAGCACTCCTCGCTACGGATGGTGCGCGGCGTCAAGAACCGCTTCGGCGCGGCCGACGAGGTCGGCTGCTTCGAGATGCACGAGGGCGGCATCTCCAGCCTGGCCGACCCGTCCGGCCTCTTCCTGACCCGCTACTCCGAGCCGGTGCCCGGCACCTGCGTCACAGTGGCGATGGAGGGTCGGCGCGCCCTCGTCACCGAGGTGCAGGCGCTCATCGGCGCGACCGTCGCCGGTTCCCCCCGGCGTACGGTCTCCGGGCTCGACTCGGCCCGGCTGGCCATGGTGCTGGCGGTGCTGCAACGGCGTACCGAAAGGCTCACCCTGCACGACCGGGAGGTCTTCGCCGCGACGGTCGGCGGCATCCGTGTGGTCGAGCCGGCCGCCGACCTGGCGGTGGCGCTCGCGGTCGCCTCCGGCGGGCTCAACCTGGCCATCGCGCCGCATCTCGTGGCCATCGGCGAGGTCGGGCTCACCGGCGAGGTACGGCGGGTCGGGGCGGTGCCGCGCCGGCTGGCCGAGGCCGCCCGGCTGGGCTTCCGGTTCGCGCTCGTCCCACCCGGATGTGGGCCGGAGTCGACCGGGGTGGCCCCGGATCAGATGCGGGTGATGGAGGTCACCGATGTCCGGTCGGCGCTGCAGTGCGCCGCGCGGGCGTCGGCGGAGTAACCCATCGTGACCGCCGGGTCGGACCGCCCGGGCGATACCGGGGCAGCGCGCCACGGGCCGGACAAGAGGGCATCGTGACACATCACAGTAACCACGACAGCACCCACCGCACGTCAGTCCGTAGACTGTGCCCGTGCCGATCGACCGCGATACCACCAAGCCTGCCGGCGCGACACCCCACGCCCGCACCGGCGCCGTGGGCTCGCCCGCCCGTCCGATCAGCGTGAACGTGACCGGCGGCGCTGCGGGTGACCCGCTGCGCGCGAACCTGGCGTTGATGGCGCCCGGCACCGCGCTGCGCGACGGCCTCGAACGGATCCTGCGCGGCCGCACGGGCGCGCTGATCGTCCTCGGCTACGACAAGGTCGTGGAAGGGCTCTGCACCGGCGGCTTCCCGCTCGACGTCGAGTTCTCCGCGACCCGCATCCGAGAGCTGTGCAAGATGGACGGCGCCGTGGTGCTCTCCAGCGACGGCACCCGCATCGTCCGGGCCGCGGTGCACCTGATGCCCGACCCGTCCATCCCCACCGAGGAGTCCGGCACCCGGCACCGCACCGCCGAGCGGGTGGCCCGGCAGACCGGCTACCCGGTCATCTCGGTCAGCCAGTCGATGCGGATCATCAGCCTCTACGTGAACGGCCAGCGGCACGTTCTGGACGACTCGGCCGCCATCCTGTCCCGGGCCAACCAGGCCCTGGCCACCCTCGAGCGCTACAAGCTCCGGCTCGACGAGGTCTCCGGCACCCTCTCCGCGTTGGAGATCGAGGACCTGGTCACCGTACGGGACGCGGTGGCCGTGGTGCAGCGACTGGAGATGGTCCGCCGGATCGCCGACGAGATCGCCGGCTACGTGGTCGAGCTGGGCACCGACGGCCGCCTGCTGGCCCTGCAGCTCGACGAGCTGATGGCAGGCGTCGACGCCGACCGGACACTCGTGATCCGCGACTACCTTCCGGCCGGCCGCAAGTCGCGCACCCTCGACGAGGCGCTGGTCGAGCTGGACCTGCTCGGCGCCACCGAGCTGATCGACCTGGTCTCGGTCGCCAAGGCGATCGGCTACCCGGCCGCGTCCGACGCGCTCGACGCGGCGGTCAGCCCGCGCGGCTTTCGGCTGCTGGCCAAGGTGCCGCGGCTGCCGGCCGCGGTGGTGGACCGGCTGGTACTGCACTTCGGCAGCCTCCAGCGGCTGCTCGGCGCGACCGTGGAGGACCTCCAGGCGGTCGAGGGAGTGGGCGACGCACGGGCCCGCGGCGTACGCGAGGGCCTGTCCCGGCTCGCCGAGGCGTCCATCCTCGAGCGGTACGTCTGACCGTTCCGACGTTCGTCGACCCCGCTCGGTCTCCGTGTCGGTTTCCCGCGACGTGCCGGTTCCCGCGACTCGTCGCCTTCGGCGACCGGCCCCCGCGCCCGTGCTCAGTCGCTGATGGTCAGCTTGACCGGCTCGCTGAGCTTCGTGTCCACCCGGGCGAAGACCTGGTACGACCCGGGCGGCACCTGCGGCCCCGCGGCCAGCCCGTCCGCGCACCGCGTGGTGTCCCGGCCGTTCCACGTCACCTGGAACATGTGCTCGATGTTCGGCGGGAAGGACTTCACGTCCGAGCCCTTGGCCTGACCGCAGGTGTCGGAGGACCAGATCTTCTCCGCACCGGACTTGATGAAGATCTCCTGGAGGGTCGCGCCGACGTCGCGGCTGCACGTCCGGTCGGAGATGTTCCTGATCCGCAATTGCAGGTCGACGGAGGCTCCGACGCCCACCGAGGCGGGCAGCGCCACCGGGGTCACCTTGATCTCGGCGTCGGCGCAGCTTCCGTCGTTCGACCCACCGTTGACGGGAGCCGTCGGAGCGTCGCCGCCCGGAGAGGCCGGCGCGTCGGCGCTCGCGTCTGGGCCGTCGGAGGTGCCGGACGCCTCGGGCGGGGGCGTCCCGGTCTTCGGGGTGAGCAGCGTCTGGGTCGGGCTCGGACTGACCGACGAGGTCGCACTCGCCCCGGCCTGCGGTTTCTTGTCGCCGGTGTTACCCGATCCGGTGCACGAGTAGAGCAGGACAATCAGGAAGAGAAGCCCCGCTCCGAGTACAACGGCGCGACGCCGCCAGTACACGGCGGGTGGCAGGGGGCCGACCGTCAGACGCATGATTCCCCCACCGTATCCGCGTAGCAGAGTCGTGGTGCGGCACGACTCGCCGGAAGGTTCCCGGAGCGTCAAGATCGGCATCCACTGTCGACAGGGTAGTCGAGCGGGCGCCTGGGATCAGAGGTAGACCTTGCGCTGGTAGACGGCGTGCGCGCCGGCGACCCGGTCAAGGAAGAGCAGCCCCGAACAGTGGTCGATCTCGTGTTGGAGCGCCCGAGCCTCGAAGCCGTCGGTGACCAGCCGTACCGGCGCGCCGGTGCCCGGCAGCTTGCCCGCCACCACCAGGCGGCTGGCCCGCTTCACGTCCCCGGTCAGGTCCGGCACCGACATGCACCCCTCGCGCCCCGCCTTCCACCGGGTCGCCTCGACCACCCGGGCGTTGCAGAGCACGAAGGTGCCGTGCACGGTGACCGCCTTCGGGTGCCCGGTCACCTCGACCGCGAACACCTGGGCGCCCACCCCGACCTGCGGAGCCGCCAGGCCCACGCAACCCGGCGAGACACGCATGGTGGCGATCAGGTCGGCGGCCAGCCGTACGGTCTCCGCCGAGGTCGGATCCACGGCCGCGCCCGCCCGGCTGAGCGCCGGATGCGGGGCGCTCACCACCGGGCGCACCTCACCGGGGAGGCCCAACGCCTCCGGCGTCCAGTCGCCCAGCCCGGCGTACTCCTCGCCGGCCGAGGCCGCGTCCGGGCCGCGCGTCTCGCCGCTCACAGCAGGTCCGGATCCGCAGGCCGGAGGCTGACCTCGACGCCCAGGTCGGCGGCGGCCCGGTCCAGCCGGCCGGCCAGTTCGTCGGCGGTGCCGGGCGGCAGGTCCACCTCGGCGACCACCACGTAGAGCGAACCGGCCAGCCGGGTGCTCAAGTCGGTGACGTTGCCGCCGACGCCGGTGACCACCCGCGTCATCGCCGCGACGATCCCCATCCGGTCGGCCCCGTGCACCGCCATCACGTACGGCTCGCCGCCCGTCGCCGCGCCACCGTCCGGGGTGACCGCTCGTACGGTCGCCAGCAGCTGTCCGTCGGCGGCGAGCGGCGCCAGCGCGGCCTCGACCTCGGCGGCGGCGGGACCCACGCAGATCAGCGTCATCGCGAAGTGACCCCGCAACCGGGTCATCGTGCTGTCGGTGAGGTTCGCGCCCAACCGGGCGAGGACCTCGGCGACGTCGGCCACGATGCCCGGCCGGTCCCGGCCGATGACGGTGATCGCGAGCTCGTTCATCCGCGCATTCTGCCCGATCCGTCACCCGCCGCGGAGCCGCCCCGCCCAGGCTGCCCACGCTCCGGGAACACCGACGCGTGACATGATCGACGGACGATGAGTGAGCCGACGTTCGCCACCCTGGTCAGCCGCTGGTACGAGGAGAACGCCCGGGACCTGCCGTGGCGTAAACCGGGCGTCAGCCCGTGGGCGATCCTGGTCAGCGAGGTGATGCTCCAGCAGACGCCGGTGGTCCGGGTGCTGCCCGCGTACGAGGCGTGGCTGACCCGGTGGCCGGTGCCGGCCGCGCTGGCAGCGGACACTCCCGCCGAGGCGATCCGGATGTGGGGCCGGCTCGGCTACCCGCGCCGGGCGCTGCGGCTGAGGGAGTGCGCGACGGCGATCGTGGAGCGGCACGGCGGGGAGGTCCCGGATCGGCTGGACCAACTGCTGGCGTTACCGGGAGTCGGGACGTACACGGCCCGTGCCGTCGCCGCGTTCGCGTACGGGCAGCGGCACCCGGTGGTCGACACCAACGTACGCCGAGTGGTCTGCCGCGCCGTGGCCGGCGAACCCGACGCCGGACCTGCGACGCGCCCCGCCGACCTGCTCGCCACCGAGGCGCTGCTGCCCGCGGAGCCGGCCGCCGCGGCACTGGCCAGCGCGGCCTTCATGGAGCTGGGAGCGGTCGTCTGCACCGCGCGTTCACCGCGTTGTGACAAGTGCCCGGTCGAGTCGACCTGCGCCTGGCGCGCCTCCGGGCAGGCCGCGCCGGCCGGTCCCACCCGCCGCCCTCAGCGGTACGCGGGCACCGACCGGCAGGTACGCGGTCTGCTGCTCGGTGTGCTGCGCGAGTCGACCGGACCGGTGCCGCGGCTGCGGCTCGACCAGGTGTGGACCGACGGCGTACAGCGCACCCGCGCGCTCGCCGGTCTGGTTCAGGACGGCCTGGTGGAGCCGGTCGGCGACGACTCGTACCGCCTCGTCGGGGACGGTCCGGCCGTCCCCCTCCCCGATCTGACCCGCTGACCTCCCGCGCCAGCGCGACCGGCGCTCGCCGATGGAGTGCCCGATCATCGCGGGTGGGCGTTCGCCGGCCCCCGGGCGCCGGCGGCCGGCCGGGGGTCGGGCGACGGCCGACCGGGGGTCGGGCGGCGGTCGCTGGTTGGCGGGCGGCGGGGCGCTGATCCACTCGGCATCCTTGAAGTCGGGGTGTCCAAGTGCGCCGGATGGGCCGACTTCCTTGATCCCGAGTCGATCAACGACCTGGCCCACACAACGACCACCGCCGACCCGGGAGTGCAAAAAGGCGGGGCCCCGGCGGCTCTCGCCACCGGGGCCCCGCCCCTACTGCCGCTACCCGACGTTACGCCGCGTCGTCCGCGCCCGCGGTGGCCGCGCCACCGAGGTCCGCCGGCACGGCGTCCGGAACGATGTCCGGCTTGTCCGCGCCCCGGAAGACGAGCTTCGACTTGTCGATGTCGTTCGGGTCGCCCTCGCAGTCCACCACCACGATCTGACCCGGGGTCAGCTCGTTGAAGAGGATCCGCTCGGAGAGGTTGTCCTCGATGTCGCGCTGGATCGTGCGACGCAGCGGACGTGCACCGAGCACCGGGTCGAAGCCCTTCTTCGCCAGGTACTTCTTGGCGTTGTCGGTCAGCTCCAGACCCATGTCCTTGTTCTTCAGCTGCGTCTCGATCCGCTGGATCATGATGTCGACGATCGAGAGGATCTCCGACTCGCGCAGCTGGTGGAAGACGATGGTGTCGTCGATCCGGTTCAGGAACTCAGGCCGGAAGTGCTGCTTGAGCTCGTCGTTGACCTTCTGCTTCATCCGGTCGTAGTTGGAGTCGGAGTCCTCCGACGCCTGGAAGCCCAGCGACACCGCCTTGGCCACGTCACGCGTACCGAGGTTGGTGGTCAGGATGATGACCGTGTTCTTGAAGTCCACGATCCGGCCCTGACCGTCGGTGAGCCGGCCGTCCTCCAGGATCTGGAGCAGCGTGTTGAACACGTCCGGGTGGGCCTTCTCGATCTCGTCGAAGAGGACCACCGAGAACGGCCGACGCCGCACCTTCTCGGTCAGCTGCCCGCCCTCGTCGTAGCCGACGTAGCCGGGAGGGGCACCCACCAGCCGGGAGACCGTGTAGCGGTCGTGGAACTCGGACATGTCCAGCTGGATGAGGGCGTCCTCGCTGCCGAACAGGAACTCGGCCAGCGCCTTGGAGAGCTCGGTCTTACCGACGCCGGACGGACCGGCGAAGATGAACGAGCCCGACGGACGCTTCGGGTCCTTCAGGCCGGCGCGGGTACGCCGGATCGCCTTGGACACCGCCTTGACCGCGTCCTCCTGGCCGATGACGCGCTTGTGCAGCTCGTCCTCCATGCGCAGCAGGCGCGAGGTCTCCTCCTCGGTCAGCTTGTAGACCGGGATGCCGGTCCAGTTGCCGAGCACCTCGGCGATCTGCTCGTCGTCCACCTCACTGACGACGTCCAGGTCACCGGCCTTCCACTCCTTCTCCCGCTGCGCCTTCTGGCCAAGGAGCTGCTTCTCCTTGTCCCGCAGCTGGGCGGCCCGCTCGAAGTCCTGCGCGTCGATCGCGGACTCCTTGTCGCGGCGGACCTGGGCGATCCGCTCGTCGAAGTCGCGCAGGTCTGGCGGAGCGGTCATCCGGCGGATCCGCATCCGGGCGCCGGCCTCGTCGATCAGGTCGATCGCCTTGTCCGGCAGGAACCGGTCGGAGATGTAGCGGTCGGCCAGCGTCGCGGCAGCGACCAGAGCCGCGTCGGTGATCGACACGCGGTGGTGCGCCTCGTAGCGGTCCCGCAGCCCCTTGAGGATCTCGATGGTGTGGGCCAGCGAGGGCTCACCCACCTGGATCGGCTGGAAGCGACGCTCGAGAGCGGCGTCCTTCTCCAGGTGCTTGCGGTACTCGTCGAGGGTGGTGGCACCGATGGTCTGCAGCTCGCCGCGGGCCAGCATCGGCTTGAGGATGCTCGCCGCGTCGATCGCACCCTCGGCGGCACCCGCACCCACCAGGGTGTGGATCTCGTCGATGAAGAGGATGATGTCGCCGCGCGTGCGGATCTCCTTGAGCACCTTCTTGAGGCGCTCCTCGAAGTCACCGCGGTAGCGGGAACCGGCGACCAGCGCGCCGAGGTCGAGCGTGTAGAGCTGCTTGTCCTTCAGCGTCTCGGGCACCTCGCCCTTGATGATCTTCTGGGACAGCCCCTCCACCACGGCGGTCTTACCGACGCCGGGCTCACCGATCAGGACCGGGTTGTTCTTGGTACGGCGGGAGAGCACCTGCATGACCCGCTCGATTTCCTTCTCGCGCCCGATGACCGGGTCGAGCTTGCCCTCGCGGGCGGCCTGGGTCAGGTTACGGCCGAACTGGTCCAGCACGAGGCTGGTGGACGGCGCGGCCTCACCGGCGGCGGCGCCGGCGGCAGCAGGCTCCTTGCCCTGGTAGCCGGAGAGCAGCTGGATCACCTGCTGACGGACCCGGTTGAGGTCCGCACCGAGCTTGACCAGCACCTGGGCGGCGACGCCCTCACCCTCGCGGATCAGACCGAGCAGGATGTGCTCCGTGCCGATGTAGTTGTGGCCGAGCTGCAGCGCCTCGCGCAGCGACAGCTCCAGCACCTTCTTGGCCCGCGGCGTGAACGGAATGTGCCCGCTCGGCGCCTGCTGGCCCTGGCCGATGATCTCCTCGACCTGCTGCCGGACGCCCTCCAGCGAGATGCCCAGGCTCTCCAGAGCCTTGGCCGCGACGCCCTCGCCCTCGTGGATCAGGCCCAGCAGGATGTGTTCCGTACCGATGTAGTTGTGGTTGAGCATCCGGGCCTCTTCCTGGGCCAGGACGACAACCCGTCGCGCTCGGTCGGTGAACCGCTCGAACATGCCCTCGTGCTCCTCACGTGCCGTGCGCCTTGATGGTCAAAGATCTTGGCGGGGCCGGTGCGCGGACGTCCGGGACGGGCGTCCGTGCCTCATTACTCTATCGCCGCGGACCGACTCAGCTGAGGTCGTGTGTCTCCGGCAGCAGCCGCGTACGCGTCGTTTTGCACAACCGTGCGCGCTCAGGAGGTGTTCCGGTACCCCCAGCGCTACGCGTAGAGCGAAATTCTCACCGTCACTCGAACGAGCTGTCCGAGCCTTCTGGCGGGCCGGATCCGCGTCGGCGGCGGCCCCTCGACGGACCGCCGGCGGTCATCCACAGGCTGTGGACGAAAACTCCACCGGCTGTGGACAACGCCGCCCGACGGGGGTTTCTTCCCCACCGCGGTGGTCGTAGCCGAAGTAGATCAGCGCGCCGAGGAGCATCCAGGCCGCAGGAGGCGGCACCGGCACGACCCCGAACCATCGGGGCGCGGCCGAACCCGGTCGGCGAGCACTCCCGCAGGCGAGAGTCCGCGAGGATCACAACGCCCCCGATACCGGACGTAAAGGGACACGCGTCGTGCTCAGGGAGATTCCGAGCGACTGCCCCGCGTCTCGGTGCCCGGCTGCCAGGAAGCGCCCGCACGGGGCCGGAAATGCGGCGACGCCGGCCCGGAGAGTGCTCCGGCCCGGCGTCGTTCGCCGCTGTGGTCGACCCGGTCAGCGCCGGGCGTGGTACTCGTCGACGATCTCCTGGGGGATCCGGCCCCGGTCGGAGATGTCCTTCCCCGCCTTCTTGGCCCACTCCCGGATCGCCCGGTTCTGCTCCCGATCGGCGGTCGCGCCGCCCCGGCCGCGTGCCGCCCGGCCACCGACCACCACGCCGCCACGGCCGACCTTGGTGCCCGCTCCGACGTACGGCGCGAATACGTCACGCAATTTCTCGGCGTTCGCACTCGACAGGTCGATCTCGTACTGAACGCCATCCAACGCGAACTTGACCGTCTCGTCCGCGTCCCCGCCGTCCAGGTCATCGACCAGCTTGTGAATGATCTGCTTGGCCACGTCCCACATTCCTTTCGAGCAGGGTGCTCCTGCTAACTCAGAGCACAATAACCCGTACGACGCGCGCCGCGTCAATAGGATGCGGTATGACGCCCCGGCCGCGACCGGCGACTACTCGGGCCGGACCAAGGGGAACAGGATCGTTTCCCGAATTCCCAGCCCGGTGAGCGCCATCAAGAGACGATCGATTCCCATTCCCATACCGCCCGCCGGCGGCATTCCATACTCCATCGCCCGAAGAAAGTCCTCGTCGAGCCGCATCGCCTCGTCGTCGCCACGGGCAGCCAGCTGCGCCTGGGCCACCAGCCGCTCCCGCTGCACCACCGGGTCGACCAGCTCCGAGTACGCGGTGGCCAGCTCGAAGCCGAGCACGTAGAGGTCCCACTTCTCGGCCAGCCCCGGCTCGCTGCGGTGGGCCCGGGTGAGCGGGCTCGTCTCCACCGGGTAGTCCCGGATGAACGTGGGTTCCCGCAGACCTGGCACGACCAGTTCCTCGAACAGTTCCTCAGCGAGCTTGCCCGGCCCCCACTTCGGATCGACGGCCAGTCCCACCTTGTCGGCGTACTCCACGAGCCGGGCGCGCTCGGTGCGGACCGTCACTTCCTCGCCGAGCGCCTCGGAAAGCACCCCGAACAGCGTCACCGACCGCCACTCGCCGCCCAGGTCGAACTCCCGCCCATCGGCGTGGGTGACCACCGTCGAGCCGCTCACTGCGATCGCCGCCTGCTGCACGAGATTACGAGTCAGCTCGGCCATCGTGTCGTAGTCGCCGTACGCCTGGTAGGTCTCCAGCATCGCGAACTCCGGGGAGTGCGAAGAGTCGACACCCTCATTCCGGAAGTTGCGGTTGATCTCGAAGACCTGATCGACGCCACCGACCACGGCGCGCTTCAGAAACAGTTCCGGCGCGATTCGCAGATACAGATCGGTGTTCAACGCATTGCTGTGCGTCACGAATGGGCGCGCCGCGGCGCCACCGTGCAGCAACTGGAGCATCGGGGTCTCGACCTCGATGAAGCCCCGCCCGTGCAGGGAATCACGCAGGCTCCGGACGGCCGCGGCCCGGGTACGAACCATCTGCCGCGCCTGCGGGCGCACGATCAGGTCGACGTAGCGCTGCCGGACGCGGGCCTCCTCGGAGAGCGGCTTGTGCGCCACCGGCAGCGGACGCAGCGACTTGGCGGTGACCGCCCACTCGTCGACCAGCACGGAGAGCTCACCGCGGCGGCTGGTGATCACCTCGCCGGTGACCCCGACGTGGTCACCGAGGTCCACCAGGCGCTTCCAGTCCTCCAGCCGCTCCGGGCCGACCCGGTCCAGGGAGAGCATCGCCTGCAACTCGGTGCCGTCACCGTCACGAAGCGTCGCGAAGCAGAGCTTGCCGGTGTTCCGCACGAAGATCACTCGACCGGTGACGGATACCCGGTCGCCGGTCGCGGTGTCGGTCGGCAGCTCGGCGTAGCGCGCGCGCACCTCGGCGAGGGTGGCCGTACGGGGGTAGCCGACCGGGTACGGCTCGACACCGTCGGCGAGCATGCGGTCCCGCTTCTCCCGGCGGACCTTCATCTGCTCGGGAAGGTCGTCGGCGGGATCCACAGGTAGGGCGTTCTGCTCGGTCACGGCATGCTTCCTCGTCAGGAGATACAGGGGGTCACGCCCGAGCGTACTCAAGCCCCCAGTGGACCGTTACGGGATAACCTCCGCGCCATGGTTGATCACACTCAAGCCCTCTCCTTCGGGGCCGCCGCAGCCGAGTACGACCGCTTTCGGCCGCACTATCCGGAACCGGCGCTGCGCTGGGCCCTCGACGGCCTGACCGGGACGCCCGTCCGCGTCGTCGACCTCGGCGCCGGCACCGGCATCCTGACCAGGGGCGTACTGGCCCTCGGGCACGAGGTGACGCCGGTGGAACCCGATCCGGGCATGCGCGCCCAACTCGATGCGACCACCCCCGGCACGACGGCGCTCGCGGGCAGCGCCGAGGCCGTGCCGCTGCCCGACGGTGCGGCGGACGCGGTGCTGGTCGGGCAGGCGTACCACTGGTTCGACCGGGACCGAGCGCACGCCGAGATCGCCCGGCTGCTCCGCCCCGGCGGCACCTTCGCGCCGGTCTGGAACACCCGGGACGAACGGGTCGGCTGGGTTGCGGAGCTGGGCCGAATCGCCCACATGGGGGATAACGCCGGAAACGTGATCGAGAGGTACACCGACTTCGGCCCGGAGTTCCAGCCGATCGAGGTCGGCGAGTTCAGCCACAGCACCACGCTCACGCCGGACGACGTGGTCGCCCTGATCAGGACCCGCTCGTACTGGCTGACCGCGCCGGCCGAGGAGCGGCGGAAGGTGGAGCGGGAGCTGCGGGAACTCCTCGCCACCCATCCCGACCTGGCCGGCCGGGAGACGGTGGAGCTGCCGTACCGGACGATCGTGCTGCGGGCGCGGCGGCGCTGAGCCGGCCGATCACGTGTTGCGCTCGTAGATCATCCGCAGACCGATCAGCGTGATCATCGGCTCGTGGTGGGTGATGGTCCGACACTCGTCGATCACCAGTGAGGCGAGGCCGCCGGTGGCGATCACCGCCTTCACGTCGCCGAGCTCCTCGACCATCCGCTCGACGATCCGGTCCACCTGGCCGGCGAAGCCGAAGTAGAGGCCGGACTGCAGGCACTCGACGGTGTTCTTGCCGATCACCGACCGCGGCCGAGTCGCCTCAACCTTGCGCAACTGGGCCGCGCGTGCGGCGAGCGCGTCGAAGGAGATCTCGATGCCCGGGGCGAACGCACCACCGAGGAACTCACCGCGCTCGCTGATGACGTCGAAGTTGGTGGTGGTTCCGAAGTCGACCACGATCGACGGGCCGCCGTAGAGCGTGTACGCGGCCAGCGTGTTCACCACCCGGTCCGAGCCCACCTCCTTGGGGTTGTCGATCGCCAGCTGGACCCCGGTCCGCACCCCCGGCTCGACGATCACGCTGGGCAGCTTGTCGTAGTAGCGGGCGAGCATCGTACGCAGCGAGCGCAGCGCGGCCGGGACGGTGGAACAGGCGGCCACTCCGGTGATCTCGACGGCGTCGCCGGCGAGCAGGCCCCGGAACATCAGGCCCAGCTCGTCGGCGGTCGACCGGGCGTCCGTCTTGATCCGCCACGAATGCACCAGCTTGTCGCCGTCGAAGGTCGCCAGCACGGTGTTGGTGTTTCCGATGTCGATGCAGAGCAGCACGGACGAAGCCTAGACAACGCTCGTCCGCGCAGGGTGCGGAGCGGGTCGCGCTATGGCCCACGGCGACGCTTTGGAGCTGATGACGTAGACGATTCAGCGGGAGCCGGAGCACCCGCTCACTGCCGCACCTGCCACCCGGTCCTACCCCACCGCCCACCACCACACCGACGGTTCGCGTGGCGTTCGAAGCGGGGGACGGCGCCATGACGTAGACGACTCAGCTCCAAAGCAGCCGGACAGCACAACCGCCCCCGACCCCGCGCAGACACCGGGCGCGCGCGAGCGCCGTCGCGCCCTGTGGGCACGCGGCCCCGGGCGTCATTCGGTACGCAGATCCAGGGCGATGTCGAGGATCGGCGACGAGTGGGTCAACGCGCCGACCGAGAGGTAGTCGACTCCGGTCGCCCCGTACTCGGCCGCCACCGGCAGGGTCAGCCCGCCCGTCGCCTCCAGCTCCGCCCGGTCCCCCACCTGCGCGACCACCTCACGCAGCTGGGCCGGGGTCATGTTGTCCAACAGCAGGAAGTCGGCACCTGCCTCGACCGCCTCCACCGCCTCGGCGACGGTGTCCACCTCCACCTGCACCGGCACGTCCGGGAACGCCTCCCGGACCCGCCGGTAGGCGGCGGGGATCCCACCCGCGGCGAACTTGTGATTGTCCTTGATCATGGCAACGTCGTAGAGGCCGAGCCGCTTGTTGGTGCCACCGCCGGCGCGCACCGCGTACTTCTCCAGGGACCGCAGGCCCGGCGTGGTCTTCCGGGTGTCCAGCACCGTCGCCTTCGTGCCGGCCAACGCGTCGGCCCAGGCTCGGGTGTGGGTGGCCACTCCGGACATGCGGGAGAGCAGGTTGAGCGCCGTCCGCTCGGCGGTGAGCAGCAGCCGGGTGGGCCCGGTCACCGTCGCCAGCACGTCACCGCGGGCCACTCGCTGACCGTCGCGGGCCACCAGCGACACCTCGACCGTACGACCGGCGCCGGTCACCTCGCCGACCAGCTCGAAGACGGCAGCGGCCACGACCAGACCGGCCACGACGCCGTCCGCGCGAGCCACCAGGTCGGCGGTGTCGGTCTGCTCGGCCGGAATGGTCGCGACGCTGGTGACGTCGAGGAAGTCCGGCCCCAGGTCCTCGGTCAACGCGCCGACGATCAACCGGCGCACCTCGTCCGGGTCCAGGCCGCCGCCCCGCAACGCCTGCTCCGTCGACTCCCTCATCGCGTCCCCTCCCACTGCTGCGTCAACCGGCCGTGCGCACCGACCGCCTCGACGAGGTGACCCAGCCACCGGTCGTCGGCCGCCGGGAAGTCCTCCCGCCAGTGGCACCCGCGGGTCTCCTGCCGGGCGTACGCGGCGGCGACCAGCGTCGACGCCACCGTGAGCAGGTTCGTCGCCTCCCAGTCGGCCATCCGCGATCGTCCCCGCCCAGCGCCCAGTTCGGAGAGCACCCCGGCCGTCGTGACGAGCGTCTCCGCCGAGCGGAGCACCCCCGCACCCCGGGTCATGGCCCGCTGCAGCGCCGGCGTTCCCTCCGCCGGAACCACCCAGCCCTCACCGCCGACCCAGGCCCCGGTCTCCGCCGGCCGGGCCTGCTCGGGCAGCCCGGCGGCGATGTCCTCGGCGATCCGGCGGGAGAAGACCAGCCCCTCCAGCAGCGAGTTGCTGGCCAGCCGGTTCGCACCGTGCACACCCGTGCAGGCGACCTCGCCGCAGGCGTACAGGCCGGGGATGGAGGTGTGGCCGCGCAGATCGGTGCGTACCCCACCGGAGGCGTAGTGCGCGGCCGGCGCGACCGGGATCAGATCGGTGGCCGGGTCGACCCCGATGGCCAGGCAGGACGCCACGATGGTCGGGAAGCGCCGGGCCAGGAAGTCACCGCCGAGGTGCCGGGCGTCGAGGAAGACGTGGTCCGCTCCGGTGGCGAGCAGCACCCGGTGGATACCCTTCGCCACCACGTCCCGCGGCGCCAGCTCGGCGAGCTCGTGCTGGCCCACCATGAACCGCTTGCCGTCGCCGTCGACCAGGTACGCGCCCTCGCCGCGCAGCGCCTCCGACACCAGCGGCTGCTGGGCGCGACCGGCGCCGGGCACCCTCGCCTGCTCCGGCACGATCAGGGCCGTCGGATGGAACTGGACGAACTCGACGTCGGTCACCGCAGCGCCGGCGCGCATCGCCAACGCCACGCCGTCGCCCGTGGAGACCGCCGGATTCGTGGTGGCCGCGAAGATCTGCCCCATGCCGCCGGTGGCCAGCACCACGGCCCGCGCCAGGATGGCGCCGACCCCGTCCTCGCTACCCTCGCCGAGCACGTGCAGGGTCACCCCGCACGCCCGGCCGAGCCCGCCGGGACCGTCGCCCGGGGCCCGCAGCAGGTCCAGCACGAGAGCGTGCTCGACCAGCCGGATCCAAGGATCGCGGCGTACGGCGGCGTGCAGCGCCCGTTGCACCTCGGCGCCGGTCGCGTCACCACCGGCGTGCACGATCCGGTCGGCCCGGTGCCCGCCCTCCCGGGTGAGCATCAGCGAGCCGTCCGGGTTCCGGTCGAACTCGGCGCCGATCCGCATCAGCTCACGTAGCCGGATCGGCCCCTCCTCCACCAGCACGCGGACCGCGGCCGGGTCGCAGAGGCCCACCCCCGCGATCTCGGTGTCCGAGGCGTGCGCGGCCGGGGTGTCCGCCGGGTCGAGGACCGCGGCGATGCCGCCCTGCGCCCACCGGGTCGAGCCGTCGTCGATGTTGACCTTGGTGACGACGGTGACGTGCAGGCCCGCCTCCCGCAGGTGCAGCGCCGCGGTGAGTCCGGCCACGCCCGAGCCGACCACGACCACGTCGGTGGTCTCCACCCAGCCCGGAGCGGGCGCGGCCAGCAGCCTCGGCAGGGCCGGCAGGTCGACGGTCGGAAGCTCCATGGACACAGTCAACCCCGAACGAGGCTCGGGAGAGGCGGCGGGGGCGGGACGAGTGGTTTGGGCTACCCCGTCCGTACCCGCGGTCAGCTGGTGCGGACGGGCAGACCGGCCGGGCCGGCGCCCCTGAGCGAGCCGGTCACCGTACGGTGGCTGAGCCAGAGGTAGCAGCGCACCCCCCGGTCGCCGACCCGCCACCGTCCCTCGCCCGGCGGGCGGACCACCACGCCGCTGCGGAACCGCAGCTCGGCGTCGTCGGGTACACCGACGAACCGGCCGAGCACCGAGCGGCACCCGGCGTAGAGGGGCAGCCAGTCCGCCTGTCGCGTCGGGTACGCGCCCTCCGGCGCCCGCCACACCCCGACGAACTCCGCGTCGTGGCGGGTGACGCAGTCGACCGGCACCAACCCCTGCACGCCCGCACCCTTGCCGCCCCGGGCCTGCTGGCAGCCCAGCCGCAGCGGATACGGGCCCTTCAGCGCGTCGCGGAGGCTGCCCGTACGGGTCACCACGGTCGCGGCGGCCTCGACAGTGGTCAGCTCGGAGAGGTCGCACCGGTACCACCGGGAGCCGGCCGCCCAGCCCACCCCGGAGGGCACGGCCACGGAGAGTCTCAGTCGGCCGGCCCGCCAGTCGTCGCCCACGTACCCACTGGCCCGGGTGTCGCAGTCGGCGAAGGCGCCCCGCATGTCGGCGGAGCTGCCCGACGGCGGCGTCGGCGACGCCACCGGGAACGTGCCCACGTGCACGGTCTCCACCCGATGCGGCTCGGCGCAGTCGATCGGCTGGTACGCCGCCAGGGTCACCACATCGGTGAAGTCGGCCGCCTGGCACATCCCGACGGCCGGGGTGAACGCCGCTGCGGGCGGCAGGGCGGGCCAGTCGTCGGTGAGATCGCCGTCGCCGTCACCTGTCCCGCAGCCTCCCAGCAGGACCGCCGCGGTGGCGACCGCGGACAGGACGGTCATCGAACGGCGCATCGCGGCCTCCCCCAGGCACCGCCCGCCTCCCGGCAGGTGCGACAAGGGTAACCAGGAATGACCTTTCGGTGACAGACCGCATCGGCCGCCCGAACCGGTCGGGACGGCCCGCCTGCGGAACGGTCAGACCACGGCGTACGGGTTCGGGACCGGGTCGCCGGCGGTGCCGGGGACGGCGGTCGACGGATCGGCCGTCAGGTCCACGATCCGGTTGTCCGCGTCCACGTGCACCACCCGCGGCCGGTAGGTCCGCGCCTCGGCGTCGTCCATCTGCCCGTACGAGATGAGGATGACCAGGTCACCGGGGTGCACCAGGTGCGCCGCCGCGCCGTTGATGCCGATCACGCCGCTGCCCCGCTCGCCCGGGATCACGTACGTCTCCAGCCGGGCTCCGTTGGTGATGTCCACGATCGCCACCTGCTCACCCGGGAGCAGGTCGGCGGCGTCGAGCAGATCCTCGTCCACCGTGACCGAGCCGACGTAGTGCAGGTCCGCCTGGGTGACCGTAGCGCGGTGGATCTTCGACTTGAGCATGGTTCGCAGCATCGGGGTGGGCCTTTCGCGGAGCAGGGGGTTCAAGAACGGGGGGCGAGACGGATCGGCATGTTGTCGATCAGGCGAGTGCTGCCGACCCAGGCGGCGATGAGCAGCCGTGCCGGGCCGTCCACCGGCCCCGGCTCCAGGTCCGGGTCGGTCAGCACCAGGTAGTCCAGCTGCGCGCCGGGGGTACCGGCGCCGAACGCCTGGTGCGCGGCGCTGAGCACCACGCCCGCGTCCCGCCCCTGCTCGGCGGCCTCGGCACCGGCACGCAGCGCGCCGGACAGGCTCAGCGCGGCGGCCCGCTCGGGCTCCGAGAGGTACCGGTTGCGGCTGGAGAGCGCGAGCCCGTCCGGTTCCCGTACGGTCGGCACGCCGAGCACCTGCACCGGCACGCCCAGATCGCGGACCATCCGCCGGATCAGGGTCAGCTGCTGGTAGTCCTTCTCGCCGAAGAAGGCCAGGTCGGGCCGGGTGAGCTGGAACAGCTTCAGCACCACGGTGAGTACCCCGTGGAAGAAGCCGGGGCGGCTCTGCCCCTCCAACTCCGCACCGAGGCTGCCCGGGTCGACCCGGACCCGGGGCTCACCGCCCGGGTAGATCTCCTCCCGGCTCGGTGCGAAGACCACGTCCGCCCCGGCTCGCCGGCAGACCTCCAGATCGGCGGCGAGCGTACGCGGATAGCGGTCGAAGTCCTCGTTCGGGCCGAACTGCAGCGGGTTCACGAAGATCGTCACCAGCACGTGGTCGGCCTGCTCCCGGGCCGCGCGCAGCAGCGTCTCGTGCCCCTCGTGCAGGGCACCCATGGTCATCACCACGCCGACCGTGCCGGTCAGCCCGGCGCGCGCCTTCGCGAGCTCCTCGCGGGTCGTCACCAGTTCCATGCGGCGGCCACCTCCCGGATCCTCGTCAGCGTGCACACGCCCCCCGCCATTCCCCGGACCGTCACCTGGCCACCTGCCCCTGGGTGTCGGCGAGCACACCGAGCAGCGACGCCGCGTCGGCCGGGGCCAGCCGGCCGCTGGCGATGGCCCGGTCAGCGGTACGCCGAGCCAGGGCCAGGTAAGGGGCCACCGACTCGGGCGCGGTGGCGGCGAGTCGGGCGAGATGCCGCTCGACGGTGCCGGCGTCGCCGCGGGAGACCGGACCGGTCAGCGCTTCGTCGCCGTAGTGCAGGGCGTTCTCCAGGGCGGCCCGCAGCAGCGGGGCGAGCACCTTCTCCGGCTGGGTCACCCCGGCGTCACGTAGCCGGTCGGCCGCCTCGTTGACCAGGGTCACCAGATGGTTGGCGCCGTGCGCCAGGGCCGCGTGGTAGAGCGGGCGGTCCGTCTCCCCGACCCACTCCGGCACACCACCGAGATCGGCGACCAGCCGTGCCGCCAGCGGCCGAAGGTCGGTGGGAGCGGTCACCCCGTACGAGATGCCGGCGAGCCGGCCGAGGTCCTCCGGCGTACCGGTGAAGGTCATCGCCGGGTGCAGGGCGAGCGGCCGGGCACCGACCGCGGCGGCCGGGTCGAGCACGGCCAGCCCGTGCGCACCCGAGGTGTGCGCGACCACCTGCCCGGGGTGGAGCAGGCCACCGTCGGCCAGGGTGGCGACCACGCACGCGAGCGAGTCGTCCGGCACCGCGATCAGCAGCAGGTCGGTGGCGGCTCGGGCCACCTCGGCGGCGGAGCCGGGTGCCACGCCGGGCAGCAGCGCGAGCCGGTTGCGGTTCACCCCGGACCCGCCGGTGGCGGCGACCACCCGGTGCCCGGCGGCGGAGAGTGCGGCGCCCAGGACGGCGCCGACGCGGCCGGCGCCGATGACGCCGACGGTGAGGCTGCGCGGAAAGACGCCCGGACGGGCGGAGCCCACGGTGGCGGCGGCCTGCCTGGGGGCGGCCGGGCGTGGGCGCAGCGGTGCGCTCATGGCGATGATCCAGTCCTCGAGTGGGGTACCGGTCGATCGCAAGTATGCGCCCGGGCGACGGTATCGAAACCCCTGATGTGAAAACCTTCACCACCCCGGGCCGGCCTGTCGGGCGGGACCTGCCACGGCGGGGACGAGGCGCCGTCTCATGCCAGGTGACCGTAGGGTCGGCACGGTGACGGGCCCTGACCGAGGAACGAACTGATGCCGATCCGCTGGCGCGACGCGATGGACCGGGCGCTCTACGGCCCGGGCGGCTTCTTCGTCTCCGGGTCCGGCCCCGTCGACCACTTCCGGACCTCGGTGCACGCGTCCCCGGCGTTCGCCACCGCACTGCTCCGGGTCGTCGAACAGGTCGACGCGGCGCTCAACCACCCGGACCGGTTGGACGTGGTCGACGTGGGTGCCGGTCGCGGAGAGCTGCTACGGGCTCTCGCGGGGTTGGCCGCCGGGTCCGGTTCGAGGGGGCGTGCCGGGTCCGCTCCGGCGGCGGGTGCCGGGTCGGGGGTTTCCGGGGAGCCCACCCGCTCCGGGCGGTCAGGCTTGATCCCTCCGCGGGTGGGCTCCCCGGAAACCCTGACTTCCGCGGCCGCCGTCCGTCCCGCGCCGCCACAATCCGGATCCGGATCCGGGGCACGGCCCGCCGAGCCGGCATCCTCCGCCGTGGTTCCGCTGGCCGAGCGGGTACGGTTCACCGCCGTCGAACTCGCGCCTCGCCCCGAAGACCTCCCTCCGGAGATCAACTGGGTCGACCGGATCCCGGCCGGGATCACCGGGCTGCTCCTGGCCACCGAGTGGCTGGACAACGTGCCGCTGGACATCGCCGTGCACGGGTCCGGCGGGTGGCGGTATCTGCTGGTCGATCCCGCCTCGGGTGCAGAGCTTGTGGGTGGCCCGGTCGGTCCGGAGGACGCCGAATGGCTGGCGACGTGGTGGCCGGTACCCGGCGACGTCGCCGACGAGGTGGGCTTGCTGCCGGGAACCCTTACGGACGGTCCAGGAACGACCGGGTCGGGTTTCCGGGCAGCCCGGCCGGCGGAGGGATCAAGCCTGACCGCCCGGAACCGGTCGGGCTGCCCGGAAACCCCCACGGCGACCAGCGCCGAACCGAGCGAGTCGGGCTGCCCGGAAACCCCCACGGCGACCAGCGCCGAACCGAGCGAATCGGACTGCCCTGACGCCGCCACGGGCGCGAGGGCCGAGATCGGACGGACCAGGGACGAAGCCTGGGCAGAGGCGGTGCGCCACGTCGACCGGGGGCTGGCGTTGGCCGTGGACTACGGACACCTGACGGCGGAGCGGCCGGTGGGCGGGACGCTGACCGGCTACCGGGGCGGGCGACAGGTGACACCGGTGCCGGACGGATCCTGCGACGTCACCGCGCACGTCGCCATGGACTCCGTCGCCTCCGCCGGTGAGCGGGTCGCGCGGTGCGCGTACTCCTTGTCGTCGCAGCGGGAGGCGCTGCGCGCGCTCGGGGCCGACGGCGGCCGACCGCCGCTGACGTTGGCCGCCACCGACCCGGCCGGGTACGTGCGGGCGCTCGCCGCGGCGTCCACGGTGGCCGAGCTGACCGACCCGGCCGGCCTGGGCGGGCATCGGTGGCTGTGGCAACCGGTCGACGTGGCGTTCGACCCGGGCGTGGCACGATGACGGGCATGACCACCGACGCCGGGGACCTCCGCGAGCTGACCGTCGGCACCGGGGCCGGCCTGGTGGCGGGCACCGGCGGTGAGCAGCTCGGCACCGACATGGTGCTCAACATCGGCCCGCAGCACCCGTCCACCCACGGTGTGCTGCGGCTGAAGCTGGTGCTCGACGGTGAGCGGGTGGTGTCGGCCGAGCCGATCGTCGGCTACATGCACCGGGGCGCGGAGAAGCTCTTCGAGGTACGCGACTACCGGCAGATCATCGTGCTGGCCAACCGGCACGACTGGCTGTCGGCGTTCTCCAACGAGCTGGGCGTGGTGCTCGCGGTCGAACGGTTGATGGGGCTCGAGGTGCCCGAGCGGGCGACCTGGCTGCGGATGGCCCTCGCCGAACTGAACCGGGTGCTGAACCACCTGATGTTCCTCGGCTCCTACCCGCTGGAGATCGGCGCGATCACGCCGATGTTCTACGCCTTCCGCGAGCGGGAGACGCTCCAGGCGGTGATGGAGGAGGTCTCCGGCGGCCGGATCCACTACATGTTCAACCGGGTCGGCGGGCTGAAGGAGGAAGTGCCGTCCGGCTGGACCGGCCGGGCGCGGGCCGCGATCGGCGAGGTACGCCGGCGTCTGCCCGACCTGGACCACCTGATCCGGCGCAACGAGATCTTCCTGGCCCGTACCGTCGGTGTCGGAGTGCTCTCCAGGGAGGACGCCGCGGCGTTCGGGGCGTCCGGCCCGGTCGCCCGCGCCTCCGGCCTCGACCTGGACCTACGTCGGGACGAGCCCTACCTCGCGTACGACGAGTTGGACGTCCCGGTGGTGACCAAGACCGCCGGGGACTGCCATGCCCGGTTCGAGGTTCTGCTCGACCAGGTGTACGTCTCGCTCGACCTCGCCGAGCAATGCCTGGACCGGGTCGACCGGCTCACCGGACCGGTGAACACGCGGCTGCCGAAGGTGGTCAAGGCCCCCGAGGGGCACACGTACGCGTGGACCGAGAACCCGCTCGGCATCAACGGCTACTACCTGGTCTCGCGGGGCGAGAAGACGCCGTGGCGGCTCAAGCTGCGCACCGCGTCGTACGCCAACGTGCAGGCGCTCGCGACGCTGCTGCCGGGCTGCCTGGTGCCGGACCTGATCGCGATCCTCGGCTCGATGTTCTTCGTGGTCGGCGACATCGACAAGTAGGTCGGGCCGGGCGGCGCCGGTCAGCGCCAGCGGGAACCGCCGCCACGGGGTCCGTCGTCGCGGGGCGGGTAGTCGTACGCGTCGTCGTCGACCCGCGCGCGGCGGCCGACCCGCTCCGGCTCGGCGTCGACCGGCCCGCGCTGGCGCGGCGGGCGCCACTCGTCGGGCACGGGCACCCCGCCGGCGGGCAGCGCCCGCTCCTCCGGCTCGACCCAGTTGCCCCGGCGGCCCTCGTCGTACCCGCGTTGCGGCTCGTCCCGGCGGACCGCCGCCCAGCGGTCGGCGACCCGGTACTCACTGCCGGTCGCGTCCGCGTGCACCTCGGCCCGCCGCTCGCCCATCCGCACCTCCCGGCCCCGGTCGTCGTCCCGGACCGACGCCCAGCGGTCACCGGCGCGCATCTGCGACCAGTACTGTCCGGCGTCGTCGACCTGCGCCGGCCGGTCCGGCTCCGCCCGGTCCCACTGGTCGTCCGGGGCCGACCAGCCCCGCTCGTCCCGCCGGCCGGCGCGCGGATCGTCCCAACCGGTCTCGCCGCGTGGACCGCCCGCACCTGCCCACGGGTGCTCGTCATCGGACCGGGAGCGCTCGTCCGAGCCGCCGTACCCGGACCAGGACCGCTCCTGCGGGCGGTGCTCCTCGGGGGTGCCCCACTGTCGCTCGTCGGCCGGCGGCGACCAGCCGCCCGAGTAACCGCCGCCGTAACGCCCGCCGGGCGACTCCGCCGGGCCACCGTCCACGATCGTGTGCCGGGTGGTCACGTGCACCGTCTCGGTGTGCCGGACCACGCCCATCTGCCGGGGCTCCGGCCGGCCGTCCTGCTCACCCGGGCGGGGCCCGGCTCCATAGACGCCGGCCGCGGCGGCACCCGTACGCTCCCCGCCGTACCCGGCGGCACCCGTACGCTCCCCGGCGGATCCGGCTCGCGCGCCGTAGGTGCTGGGGGCCGGCCACTCCGGCTCGGGGTTCGGAAGGTCGGTGCCGTGCCGGCCCGACGCCGAACGGGGGGCCGGCTCCTCGTCGTCCGCCCACCGGGACCGGCTCTCCTCCCGGGGCGCCCGAGCCCGGCCGGCCGGCACATCCTCCTCCGGCTCGGCGACCGGCACCCGCGCCCGACCTGACCCGACCGGCTCCTCGGCACCGCCGACAGCGGCACCGCCGACCGCGGCACCGGCGAGGGCGGCACCGGTGGCTTCGAGCCTCCGGTGCACCGCGGCCACCGCCTCCTGAGCCCGCTGGGCCTGGTCGAGGGCCTGGTTGCCGCGCTGGGCGGCGGCGACGATCTCGCCACGCAACTCACGGCGGAGCTGGTCCATCTCGTCGAAGACCTCCGCCAGGCGGTCCTGACCGCTCTCACCGTCGGATCGAAGCGCGATCGACAGGCCGATCAGCACCACGGCCACGATCGCGAGCACCGCCGCGAAACGCAGCGGCCCGTTGCCGTCGGCGACCAGCAGGATCAGCGCTGCCACCGGCGCCAGTCCCACGCCGATCCAGAACAGGGTCGTCAGGAGGGAGCGGCTGCGCATGGCTTCGGGGGCCGGCATGGCTGTGCAGCCTACCGAGAGCCGGCTTCAGGTGGGAACGGGCCCGGGACTCCGCACCCGTCACCGCGGCGGGCCCGGAAAAAGTGCCGGCCCGACCGGCCGAAGCCGATCGGGCCGGCCCGATGGACAGGTCAGCTGGTGGCCAACGCCGCGTCCGAGGAGAGGACGAGGCCCACGCTGGCGCTGCCGGTCTTCAGGGCGTTCTTGGTCTGCGGGCCACCGGCGTCCAGCGAGCTGAAGGAGCCCGCCTGGAAGTTGTAGACCTGGACCAGGCCGGCCTGGCAGGTGACCCGCTGCGGGCACTCCGGCGGACCGGCCAGCACCGTCGCCTGACCGGAGCACTTGCCGGCCAGCTCGGAGAGGGTACGGACGCCGTACTTGTCGGAGAACGCCTTGGTGACCGCGAAGGCGTTCTGGTCCTGGGCTGCCGACGGCTTGCCGAAGGTGATGCCCACCTTGTCGCCGGCCGCCCGCAGCGCGGTCACGGTCTTGTCGAGGTCCGGCGAGGCGACCGGCTTGGCGCCTGACCCGTTGGCCTTGGTGTTGAGGAACTCGGCCATGCTCGCGGCGTACTCCGGGACGACCTGGATCTCGCCCTTCTCCAGGGCGGGCTCGTAGAGCTCCCGGCTGCCGATCTGCTGCACGCGGACCTGGTAGCCGGCGGCGGTGAGCGCGATCCGGTAGAGCTCCGCGAGCGTCTCGCTCTCGCTGAAGTTGGCGGCGCCGACCACGAGCTGGCCGCCCGGGCCCTTGGCGATACCCGCGGTGAGGTTGTTCGCCGAGGCGAACTCCTCCGCCGCCGTCTTCGGGGTCTTCCGGTCGACGTCGACCGCCTTGTTGAGCTGGACGAGCTTCGGCGTGTCCAGCGCGCCCGAGACCTTGTCGAGCGCGGCGAGCAGCTGCGGGTTCGCCGCGTCGGCGTTGACGGCCGGGATGACGTTGTCGCTGTTCTGCTGCTTCTTGTCGTCGGCGAGGACCATCAGCTGGTCACCCGCGACGGGGGCGCAGCCCGCGCCGCTCGCCTGCTGCTCCGGGGTGTCGGTGCCGGACGAGCCGGCGCCACCGCAGCCGCTCAGGAGCCCGGCCGCGGTGAGAGCCGCGGCCGCGCCGACGGCCAGTCGAATACGTGCGTGCATGTACTGCCCGCCTTCCGTGTCCCGGCGCGACCCTTCCGGGCCGGCCGCGTGTCCGACGGGCGATCGTTCCGATGCCCGCGATTCCACCCAACATCCTCCGGCCGGGTACGACAACCGGACGGGACGTTCGTCACCTGATCGTCACCGCCGGGCCGGCGCCGGGCGGCATCCGGGCGTTCGGCGGCGTGAGTCACGCCACAGAAGATTGGTTGGCCCCTACGGTCGCCGGGTACGGCTCGCCCGCGGTACGGCGCCTCGTCGTCCGCCCTTCGTCGGGTGCGGGTGGGTCAGCCGCCAGCCACCGCGTCGGCGGCGCGGCGGTTCGCGCCACGGCGGGCGGCGCGAACCGCACGCGGCGTGACGGCCCGCTCGACCAGGGCCAGCACCACCTCGACCAACATGGCGAGCGCGGCCACCAGCACGCCCCCGGCGAGGATCTGGCCGCCACCGGCGGCGATGTCCAGCCCGAACCCGGCACGGATGATCTGGCCAAGCCCGCCGCCGTTGACGAACGAGGCGAGCGCCGCGGTGGCCACCACCTGCACGGCGGCGGTCCGGAACCCGGCCGCCAGGTACGGCACGGCGAGCGGCAGCTCCACCTGCCGCAGCACCTGCCAGCCGGAGAGTCCCATGCCGCGTGCGGCGTCCCGCGCCTCCGGATCGGCCTGCCGCACCCCCGTGTACGCGTTGGCCAGCAGCGGCGGCAGAGCGAAGACCGCCAACGCGACAATCACCGACGGCCGGCCGAACCCGAGGAAGGTCAGCGGCAGGATGGTGAGCAGGGCAAGCGTGGGGATGGCGAGGGTCACGTTGGCCACCAGCACGACCAGGCCGCCGGCGCGCCCGGTGTGACCGAGCCAGAGCCCGATCGGCCAGGCCACCAGGCAGCCCAGCGCGACGGCGGCGGCGGAGAGGATCAGGTGCTCGCCGAGCCGGTCCAGCACCCCGCCCGGGTTGGTCCAGTTCAGCGGGTCGTTGAGCCAGACGATCGCCTGCTCGATGACACTCATGACGATCTCCGGGTGAGCCACGGGGTGAGCAGTCGGCCGAGCCCGGCGAGGATCAGGTCCAGCACCAGGGCGAGGAGGACGCAGAGCAGCGTCCCGGCCATGATCTGCGCCTTGTAGAAGTTGTTCTGGAAGCCTGCGAAGATCACCTGTCCGAGTCCGCCGCGACCCACGACCACGCCGACGGTGACCAGCGCCACGGTCGAGACGGTGGCCAGCCGGAGACCGGTGAGGATGCCCGGTAGGGCGAGCGGCAGCTCGATCCGGAACAGCCGCCCCCACCTGCCGTAACCCATGCCTTCGGCCGCCTCGCGGACCTCGGGCGGCACCTGGGTCAACCCGGCGACCGTGTTACGCACGATCACGAGCAGGGCGTAGAGCACCACCACGGTGAGTACGGTTACCGTGCCGATGCCCAGGTAGGGCGCGATGAACGCGAACAAGGCCAGCGACGGGATCGTGTAGAGCACCCCGGTGAAGGCGAGGATCGGACCGGCGAGCGGACGGAACCAGTACGCCACCACGGCCAGCGGTACGGCGATCAGGGCGGCGATCAGCACGGCCCGGGCGGTCAGCGAGGCATGGTCTCGCAGCGCCGCGACGAGCGTGTCAGAGTTGTCCCGCAGGTACTGCCAGGAGAACCAGGGATTGCCCGGGTCGGCCCGGTAGCTCAGGCGGAAGGACATACGTGGACGTTACCCCGGAGACCTCCGGCGCCGGCGGGCGCGCGACCGTCGGTGAGCAGCGCGCGGCGTCGATCACCTTGGAGGGCGTCCGCAAACGCTACCCGGACGGGACCGAAGCCGTACGCGGGCTGAGCCTCGAGGTCGGTGCCGGCGAGCTGGTGGTGCTCATCGGTCCGTCCGGCAGCGGCAAGTCGACAGTGCTGCGGATGATCAACCGGATGATCGAGCCCACCGGGGGCCGGACCCTCCTCGGTGACGAGGACGTCACCCGGGTCGACCCGGTGCGGCTGCGCCGCCGGATCGGCTACGTCATCCAGAACGTCGGGCTCTTCCCGCACCAGACGGTACGGGCGAACGTCGCGACCGTCCCGAAGCTGCTCGGCTGGCCCCGGGACCAGATCCGGAGCCGGGTCGACGAACTGCTGGAGCTGATCGGCCTCGACCCGGGGACGTTCGGGGGCCGGTACCCGCACGAGCTCTCCGGCGGGCAGCGCCAGCGGGTCGGGGTGGCCAGGGCGCTCGCCGCCGACCCGGTGGTGCTGCTGATGGACGAGCCGTTCTCCGCCGTCGACCCGGTCGCCCGGACCCGGCTGCAGGAGGAGTTCCTCCGGCTGCAGGCCGAGGTGCGCAAGACGATCGTGCTGGTCACCCACGACCTCGACGAAGCGGTCCGGCTCGGCGACCGGATCGCGGTGCTCTCCGAGGGCGGCCACCTGGAGCAGTACGACCCACCGGCGGCGCTGCTCGGCACGCCCGCCACCCCGTTCGTACGCGAGTTCGTCGGCGCCGACCGGGGCATCCGCCGGCTGGTGGTCACCCCGCTGCGTCGGGAGGCGCTGGAGCCGGTGCCCACCGACGCGGCACCGGACGCGCCGGCCGTGCCACTGGACGGCTCGGCGTACGACGCGCTCGCGGCGCTGCTCACCTCGGCGGCGGAGCGGGTGCTGGTCACCGACGAGGGACGCCCCGTCGGCTCGCTGGACCGCCGACGCCTGTTCGACCTGGCCCGCCCGCAGTAGGCAGGGCCCCTCCGGCCCGGCCCGATCGACCCCCGGGCCGGTCCCGGGGGCGGTCGTCAGGCGCGGCCGCCCAGGCTGGCCGTGCCGATGATCCAACCGGTGAGGAAGCCGTAACCGGCTCCGGCCGAGGCGGCCTGCAACGCGCCGAGCATCGACGGCCCCGGCCCGAGGAACGTCGCGAGCAGGCCCGCGAGACCGCCGGCCAGCACGAACGCCGCCCAGCCGGAGAAGAACTGGCTGAACCCGCCGGGTACCCGGGCCACCTGCGAGGCCGGAAGCACGTAGAGCAGAGCCGCCGCGAGGATCACCAGCAGGATCGCTCGCAGGTCTGCCGCGAGCACCCCGCCGGCCCGGTCCCCGGCGTCGATCCGCCACGCCGGCCAGGCGAGCACTCGCAGGTACCAGCCGGCCGCCGAGTTCGGGTCGGTGTGATTCCCGGCCCAGCCGACGTACGCCGGACTGCCGGCGACGGCGACGAGCACGAGCACGGCGAGCGCGCCGGTGCCGGCCGCCGTGCCGTACCGGCTCAGCGTGCCGGTCCGGTTGGTGAACGCCATGATGCTGTCCGTTCCCGGCCTGCGTGTACCGCTCCCGTCAGTGCTTCATCAGGTAGTCGATGAAGGCGGCCCGCAGCAGGGGCTCCGACTCCTCGTCGCCGTGACCGGTCAGCTGACGGAAGAGCGCGGCGGCCTCGTCGACTGTCGGCCCGACGGAATTCGGGGCGCCGTCGAGCACGGTGGCCTCGTCCGCGTTCGGCAGGTGGCGCAGCACCGACCAGAAGAAGCCGACATCGAGCCGCTCCCGGGCGCGCGCGAACGACCGCTCCCGCAGTTCCTCGGTGGGGAGTGCGTCCAGCTCCTCGAAGGAGTGACCGCCGGTGGGGGTGGCTGGTGTCTCGCTCATGTCGCCGAGCCTAACCGCCGAGATCACCTCCGGCTCGTCGGACGTGGCCCCAGCTCACCGGGCATCGTCCCACCGCCGGGGTTCGCTCTCCCAGTGTGGCGACCGCCACGGGTCCATCGGCGAGTCCGTGGCGGGTGTCGGCAGGGCCGGCGGCCAGTTCTCCACCGGGCCGGGCACCGTCCAACCCGAGCTGATCGTGCCGTCGCCGGCCGGCTCCGGGGTCTCCACGGTGGCCGATCCGGGGCGGCCGTACCGCTCGATCAGCCGAGTGATCAGCAGCCCGACGCCCAGTGCCACCCCGCCGACCGCCCACCGGCTCACCGTCCAGCCACGCGTCTCGGCGTACGCGAGGAACGCCGACACCAGGCCGACCGCGAATACGGTGCCGAAGATCCCGCCGCGACGACCGTACGCGCTGGTGCCGGCGAGCAGTGCCACGCCGACGGCGAGCACCGTCCAGTCCAGGCCGGTGGCGGGGACCACCGATGCGGCGTCGTTGGCCGCGACCAGCACCCCGGCCAGCATGGCGAGCAGGGTCGAGCCGACCAACGCGCTGGCGGTGACGAACGCGGCGGCCGCCCCACGACGACGCGCCGGATCGGCGACCGGGCGGAACCGGCCGACGAGCCGGCGGACTGCCCGGATAGCGCCGAAGAAGCCACCGAGGACGGCGACCGCGGCGAACCCGGCGACCAGGTAGTACGCATGACGGCGCGGGTCGTAGTCGCCCTGCACGAGCACCGGCGTCGAGCGGCGCTCGATGTACACGATCACTCCCGCCGCCGCGGCGAGGCTCGCCGCCCAGCCCGGCACGTGCAGCACCACCACGGCCAGCGCGATCAGCAGACCACCGATCGCGGCGACCACGGCGGCCGGGGCCACGGCGGCCACCAGGCCCCGGTCGCTCTGCTCGGCGAAGTGCAGTCCGGCGGCGACCGCGACCGGCCCGATGGCGAGGTTCACCGCGGCGGTACGCAGGCTCAGCCCGGCGGCGAGGACGAGCAGCCCGAGGGCGGCCACGTCGACCAGCAGCGACTTCAGCCCGGCACCGCGCAGGACGGCCGGATCCTCGCGCCAGAGCAGCCAGGCGCAGCCGACCAGCCCGATCAGCAGCACGATCTCCCAGCCGATGTGCACGCCCACGCGGTCCCGGCCGGGTTCACCGTGGAACGGGTCGTCGAAGACGTTCTCCAGCACGGCGGCGGGCACTCCGGACGAGGGCTCGACTGGCGCGTCCCGGCCCGGTTCGTCGTACCCCATGACGCCGCCTCCCCCTGGCCGGTCGTCCTGGTCCGACGCTCGGGCGGACCGGCGGCGGCCATTGCTGCCCGGTCGGAGGCACCGTACCCGCGTGGCGAGCCGCACGTAACCCCCCGACCACTGCGGAGACGGGTCAGCGCTGGCCGGGCCGGCTCTCCCGGTCGTCGGGCTCCCGCTCGTCCTCGGGTCGTTCCGGCACCCGGCAGGAGCGCTCCAGCCACAGTGCGGCGGCCACCAGGGCGAGCGAGGCGACCAGCCCGCCGGCCGCGGGCGCCCGGTCCTCGGTGGCCGCGCGGGTGGACTCGACGAAGAGCCAGGCGGTCAGCCCCGCGTAGAAGCCGGCGAAGATGGCACCCGCCAGCGACGACGCCTTGGCCAGCACCACGAACCGGGCGACCATCAGCGCGTTGACCGGCTCCCGGCCCGGCCGCCGCTCGATGCGGCCCCGGGTGTTGATCGCGGCGTACCCCTCGAGCACGGCGAGCACGGCGAGCGTGACCACCGGCAGCCAGGGCAGCCGAGGTACGCCGTTGTAGTAGAAGGTGCTGATCAGTAACCAGGCCGCCGCGGCGGCGGCCAGACCGGCCACCACGAGGGTGGAGATCCGGGTGGGGCCCATCCGCCCCGGGCCGCCCGGCGGCGGGGACTGCGGCTGCGTCATGCCGACCGGCTCCGCTGGGTCATGCCGTCGACTCTAACGCCAGATCCGGGCGCGGGCGCAGTTCCAGCGCGTCGGCGGCGGCCTCGCCGGTGTTCAGCACCTCGGCGATCGGACCGTGACCGGGCAGCCGGCCGTACGGCTCGAGGTCGAGCCACGGCCGCAGCACGAACGCCCGCAGGTGGGCGCGGGGGTGCGGCAGGGTCAGCTCGGGGTCGTCGGCGAGGACCGGTTGGCCGTCGTCGCCCCAGACCGCGATGACGTCGACGTCGAGGGTGCGCGGCCCGAAGCGCCGCTGCGGGTCACGGACACGGCCGGCCGCGCGTTCCGCGGCGCGGGCCCGCTCCAGCCAGTCGTACGGGCCCGCGGTCGGATCCTCGGCGAGCAGCACCGCGTTGAAGTACGTGGGCTGGTCCGGGTCTCCCCACGGTGGAGTCTCGTACACCCCGGAGACCCGGAGTACCGCGTCGCCGAGCGCGGCGACCGCGGAGCGCAGGTGGGCGAGTCGGTCACCGAGGTTGCTGCCGAGGGAGAGGACCGCGCGCGTCATCGCCCGCTCCTGCGGGTCATGGTGACGGCGACGTCGGTGAACACGTGCGGCACCGGCGCCTCCGGCTTGTGCACCGTCACCGTCGCGCTGCCCACGCGAGGATCGGCCAGGCACACGTCGAGCAGCCGGTCGGCGAGCGTCTCGATCAGGTCGACCGGGTCGCCGGTCACGACGGCGACCAGCCGATCGGCGAGTTCGCCGTAGTGGACGGTGTCCGCGACGTCGTCCGAGCGAGCGGCCGGGCCGAGATCGAGTTCCAGCACCACGTCGACGACGAAGTCCTGCCCCTGTTCGCGCTCGAAGTCGTACACCCCGTGCCGGCCGCGTGCCCGCAGACCGGTCAGCGTGATCCGGTCGCTCACCGGCTGCCCTCCCCTTCGGTGGCGGATCCGGTCGCCGCGGCGACCGGAGTGACCAGACGCGGGCTGCCGGTGGCCCGCCAGACGGCGAGCGCGTCCACGGTGGCGCGTACGTCGTGCACGCGTACGCCCCAGGCGCCGGCCGCCACGGCGAGCACGCTGGTGGCGACGGTGGCCGCCTCGCGGTCGCCGGGCGGGCGCGGGGTTCCGTCCGGGCCGGCGAGCAGCCGGCCGAGGTAGGACTTGCGGCTGGCCCCGAAGAGCAACGGGTAGCCGAGGTCGAGCAGCTCGGGCAGGCGCGCGCTGAGCCGCCAGTTGTGTTCGGCGGTCTTGGCGAAGCCGAGCCCCGGGTCGACGATGATCCGGTCGGCGGCCACCCCCGCCCGCAGCGCCGCGTCGATCCGCTGGGACAGCTCGGCCCGGACGTCGGCGACCACGTCGGTGTAGTCGGCCAGCTCACGCATGCCCCGCGAGTGCCCGCGCCAGTGCATCAGCACCCACGGGCAGCCCGCGTCCCGGACCACCCGGGCCATGTCCGGGTCGGCCAGTCCGCCGGAGACGTCGTTGACCACGGCCGCGCCGGCGGTCAGGGCCGCCTCGGCGACGCGGGCGCGGGTGGTGTCGATGCTGACCGGCACGCCCGCCGCGGCCAGCTCGCGGATGACGGGCAGCACGCGGGCCGCCTCGGTCTCCGCGTCGATCCGGTCGGCGCCCGGCCGGGTGGACTCGCCGCCCACGTCGATGAGGTGCGCCCCGTCGGCGTGCAGTCGGACGCCATGTCCGACGGCCGCGTCGAGGTCGGCGTACCGTCCGCCGTCGGAGAAGGAGTCGGGCGTGACGTTGAGGACGCCCATCACAACGGGGGCCGGGGCCCGCACCAGATCGGTCACGACTAGACCGTACCGGTCGTCGGCGGGGCCTCCGCCGGCCCGGGGCAGCCCCGCACAGCGGCCCTGACATGCTCATTGAAACAGGTGTACGATCGGTCGTCCGGGTCGTATCGGGCAGGCTCTTCGCGGCTTGTCGCATTCCGGGGCGGCCCGTACGCTGTGGAATTGCCCAGCATCGAGATGGCGAAGCGTGGAGGGAGGGCCGAAGCGGGACCAAATCGCCCAAAACTCGCCACCCTCCGTGGTGAGTAACGAACGCAAGGCAACTTAGCTGCGCTCGAAAAGGACATTTGCCCTCGCAGGCTTTCCAACTGCACCGCTGCGGCGCCGCCGGCCGCGTTTTGGGGAGGTTTCAGTGATCGCCATCGAGCTCATGGAGCAGGCGTCGTCCGGCGTCGCCCACGCGCTCTCCGCCTTGGCGTCGACTCCACTCGCCGAGCCGGCACCGAAGGGCATCGACACCAACGGTGTCGTCACCTTCTTCGCCAGCAAGATCGCGCCGATCCTGCTCGCCGTCCTCGGCGTCATCTTCATCGGACGAGCCAGCCGCGGTGAGATCTCCAAGGTGCTGACCAGTTCCGCCATCGCGATCGTCGGCCTGGCCTTCATCGCCGGGGCGGCGACACTCTTCTTCGTCGGCGACTACCTGATCGACCTGATCTTCGAATAGGGCGCGGGCTCGACATGCGGCTGCGCACCGACGACGACATCTACCGGGCACGCCTGGTCTACCTCGGGCCGCCCGGCTACACCCTTCCCGTCCACCTCCCGTACGCCCAGTACGGGCTCTTCATGCTGCTCGTCCCCCTCTACATGTTCATCCACTGGCTGTTCACGTTGCAGGTCGAGCTCTTCCCCGCCTGGGAGATCGCGCTCGCCATCGTGAGCACGTCATTCGTCTTCCGGCACGTCGACCCGGACCGACCCGCGCGAGTGGTGATCCGCACCGCGCTGACGGACTGGCGGCGTACCCGGGAGCCCGCCGCCGAACAGCGCGATCCTCGCCTGGTCGGCACCGGGATCAGGATCCGGGAGGAACTGGCATGACCGGGCGTACGCCGACGGGGCGGTCACACGATGCGGGTGAGGCGGTCGCATGAGTCGCAATTCCACGCCGGGCTCCCCGGCCGGCCGTCCGGCCGCGCCGAGTGGTCACCGTGCGCGTTCATTTGACTACCCAGAGACCGATGAGCTGGACGAGAACACCCTCGATCCGGCACTGGCCACCACACCCGGTCACGGCGGGGTGGGCGTCTTCCAGGCACCCCGCCCGGCGGCCCGAAGGGTTCCGCCGGCCGACCCGGTGACCCGACGGGCCACCCCGGCGGACCAGCCGCCGCGCCCGGCTCCAACGGCGACGGGCACGGAGAGCGCCGACATCGACTCCCCGTTCCTCGACCTCTTCGGCGCTCCCCGCCCCGGCACGGCCCGTCCGCTGACGCCGTCGCGACGCCCCGAGCGCGAGCACACCCCGATACCGCCGCAACCGGCTGCGATCGAGCCGGCGCCGACCCTTTCGGTCGCGCCGCCGGCGCCTCGGTCGCCCGGCGCGGGCCGGGAGCCCGGGCCGACCACGCAGCCGGCCCTCCCCCGGAGCGACCTTCCAGCCGGGGCCCCGCCGGAGCAGGGCACCCGGTCGCGAGTGCCGCACCAGGCCGGCGATCGGCTGCCGGTTCGGCGCCCGGCGGCAGATCCGCAGCCGGCGGCCGAGCAGGTGCCGTTGGCACCACCCGTACCGCCGGCACCCCGGGCGGCGCCCACGCCCGAGCCCCGGCAGCCGCTGAAGCACCTCGCCGGGTCCGACGCGCCGACCTCGAACGGGCGTGAGGTCGCGCCGCCCCGACAGCGCTCGCCCGAACGGCGGGACAAGCCGACCAAGCCGGTCCGGGTGAAGGCCCCGAAGATCAAGTTCGGTGACCGCGACCCGTCGGTCGAGCTGGCGATCACCGAGATCGCAGGCCACCTCACCTTCACCCCGAACACCGTCACCGCCTGGTACTGGCTGCCCGAGGTCCGCTGGGCGTTCCGGCCGGACGCCGAGCGCGAGGCGCTGCTGGCCGCGATCGCCGAGCAGTACGCCGGCCTCGCCGGTTTCCGGCTGCACCTGCGCCGCACCACCCGGCCGTTCCCGGCCGACGAGTGGGCCCGGACCGTCGACACACACACCGTCGCCCCGCTGCCCGACGTGCCCGGCACGCCGAGTTGGGCCGACCATCTGGTCGCGGCGCAGCGTCACCTGATGTCGGTCAACCATGCCGAGGGGCAGACGTACCTCGGGGTGACCTTCGCCCGCCGCTCCCTCGGCGACTCCCTCAGCGAGCGGCTGCTGCGAACCTTCGGCCGGGGCGTCGCCGAGGGCGAACGCCGCCGGTTGGGCCGGACGGTCGAGCAGTTCGACGAGGTGCTCGGCGCCTTCGGCATGCGCGGGCGACGGGTGACCGCACAGGAACTGGAGTGGCTGCTCTACCGCTCGGTGGCGCTCTGCATGTCGCCACCCGGGGCGCTCTCCCCGGTGACCAACGGGCGATGGGAACGCGGTGACCTGCTCGCGCTCACCGAGCAGATCGAGCGCTACCGCACGCCGTACGGCTCGACGGTGAAGCTGGTCAACCGGATGACGGGCGAGGAACGGCACGTCGCGGTGCTGGCCGTGGGGCGGATGGAGCCGCTCGAGATTCCCGAGCGGCACGAACCCTGGCTGCACTTCCACGAGCGGCTGCCCTGGCCGATGGAGATCTCGACGCGGGTGGACATCCTCGGCTCGGGTGACTCGTTCCGCAACCTCGAGCACCGGCTCCGCATGATCCGCTCGCAGCAGCTCGACTACGCCGAGCACGGCATCGACGCACCGCCCGAGCTGGAGCGACTGGCCAAGCGGGCCCTCGTGATCGGCGACGAGATGACCACCGGCCTGCCGGTCGACTCGGCCCGGGCACACGGCTGGCACCGCATCGCGGTCGGCGGCCGGACCCGGGAGGAGTGCCTGGAGCGGGCCCGCCGGCTCATCCAGCTCTACTCGCGCGAGCTACGCATCTCGCTGCAGCATCCGAAGAACCAGGACTGGCTGGCCCGGGAGTTCATTCCCGGCGAGCCGATCGCCAACACCGGCTACGTACGCCGGATGCCGGTGTCCCTGCTCGCCGCCGCACTGCCGCAGGCCGCGTCCACCGTCGGCGACCGGCGCGGCGACCTGATCGGTCGTACCGCAGGCACCTGCCGGCGGCCGGTCTTCCTGGACCTGCACTACCCCATGGAGGTACGCGAGCGTTCCGGACTCGCCGTCTTCGTGGCCGAGCCGGGCGGCGGCAAGTCGACCCTGCTCGGTGCGCTCGGCTACCTCGCCGCCCGGCGGGGCGTCCAGGTGACGCTGCTCGACCCGTCCGGCCCGCTCGCCCGGCTCTGTGCCATGCCGGAGCTGGCCCCCTACTCCCGGGTGCTCAACCTGACCGGTTCCGAGCACGGCACTCTCGCCCCGTACGCGCTGATCCCGACACCACGGCGCAGCGAGTTCGGCACCGGCGCCGCCGGCGACCGGGAGTACGAGATCGCGGTCTCCAACGCGCGGGCCGAGCGGCGGATGCTCGTCCAGGACATCTGCATGATGCTGGTGCCGCCGCAGGTCGCCCGGGAGGCGTCGACCGCCACGCTGTTCCGGCACGCCGTACGCCAGGTGCCCGCCGAGGAGACGTCCACCCTGGACGACGTCGTGACCACGCTCAGCCAACTCGACGACGACACCGGCCGGGAACTCGCGAACCTCCTGCTGGACACCGCCGAGATGCCCCTGGCGATGCTCTTCTTCGGCCGCCCGCCTGAGGGGATGCTCGGTCCGGACGCCGCGCTCACGGTGATCACCATGGCCGGCCTCCGGCTGCCCGACCTCAAGATCGAGCGGGAGTACTGGTCGGCCGAGGAGGCGCTCGCCCTGCCGATGCTGCACACCGCGCACCGGCTCGCCGTGCGCCGCTGCTACGGCGGGTCGATGTCGTCCCGGAAGCTCGTCGGTCTGGACGAGGCGCACTTCATGGAGGGGTGGCGCTCCGGCCGATCCTTCCTGGTACGGCTCGCCCGGGACTCCCGCAAGTGGAACCTGGCCGCACTCGTCGCCTCGCAGAACCCGCGCGACATCCTCGGCCTCGACGTGCAGAACCTCGTCTCGACCGTCTTCGTCGGCCGGATCGCCGAGGACAGCGAGATCGCCTCGGAGGCGCTCCGGCTGCTGCGGGTCCCCGTCGACGACGGATACGAGGCCACGTTGGCCTCGCTCTCCACCGCCGAAGCCACATCGGCCACCCGGCTGGGCTTCCGCGAGTTCGTCATGCGTGACGTCGACGGCCGGGTGCAGAAGGTCCGGGTGGACGTCTCGTACGTCGACGGGCTGCTGGACCACCTCGACACCACGCCCGCCGCGGCCGCCGCAGCGGCCGGAGTACTGCCGAGCATCCCCCTGCCGGATCTGGAGGCGTGACATGGCGAGGGCCCGAGCACGGATCACAGCGTTCCTGCTCGCGCTCGGCCTGCTGGCCGGAGCCACGATCGCCTGGCCGTTGATCGGGGCGTCTCCGGCGGCCGCCGCCCCGGTGGCCGCGCAGGCGCAGGCCGACCTCTGCACCACCGAGGAATGGCAGGCCGACTTCCGCGCCTGCGTCAAGGAAATACAGAATTCCGCCGGGGCTCAGATCAATTGCTGGAAGTCGCCGACGCCCACCGCGCCCGATTCCGGGCTGGCCGGGTGGTTCGCCTCACGACCGGAATCATCGAAGCAGCCGGGCCCGAAGGGCTTCTACACCGACTACGGCTACGCCGGTTACAGCTACACGACGTACCGGGTCGACGACGGCTGCTTTACTACCGTGCTCCATCCGGACTACAAGTTCAGCAACACCGTCGCCAACGGCGAGTTCATGGTCGCGACGGCGATCGTGGGTGCCTCGAACGCCCTGCGCGAGCGGGCCTGGGATCCGCGGTCGATGTGGAGCTGGGCCGACCCGTTGGTGGAGCAGGCCACCAAGGCCATCTACCAGAAGGTGTTCAGCGTCTTCGGGATCGTCACACTCTGCGTGGTCGGGCTGTACCTGCTCTGGCGGTCGCGCCAGTCCGACATGAGCAACGCCATGACCACAGCGGGTTGGGCTCTGCTCGTGATGGTCGCGGTGACTGCACTGGCGGCCTGGCCGGTGAAGTCCGCCAACGTCGCCGACAGCACACTGATCACCACCCTCGGCGTGGTGCATGACGCCCTTGGTCCCGCTTCCAGAGACACGCCTCCGGCTGAATGCGTCGTACCGAACCCGGATGCATGTGTCGACAAGCGTCCCCCGGCGGTGCGGGCCAGCGACACCGCGACCGAGGCCATGCTCTACCGGAACTGGCTCCGCGGTGTTCTGGGCTCGGCCGACAGCGAGACTGCGAAGAAATACGGTCGGGCCCTTTATGATGCGAAGTCCCTTTCCTGGGATGAAGCGGAGAAACTTCGCGCTAACCCGACGACGCGTACCGCCACCATCGAAGCAAAACAGCGGCAGTGGGCCCAGGTGGCGGAGCAGATAAGACTCGAGGACCCCGAGGCGTTCGAGTACCTCCAGGGGGTCCGGGACATGGACCGGGTGGGGGCCGGCTTCATCGCGGTGCTCGCGTCGCTGCTCTTCGCCATGTTCGACCTGACGGCGTCGCTGCTGGTGCTGCTCGGCTTCCTGATCTTCCGGTGGGCGGTGATCGCTGCCCCGATCCTCGGCACGATCGGTCTGCTCAGGCCGGCCAGCGCCGGTCTGCGCCGGCTCGGGAATGCGGTGGTGGCCGCCGTCTTCAACATCGCCATCTTCGGCACCGGAGCCGCGGTCTACCTCTTCGCGGTGGATCTGATCATGAGCACGCCGAGCCTTCCCGGCTGGCTCCAGGTCGTGCTGGTCTGGCTCTGTGGCGTGGTCGGCTGGCTGCTGCTCCGCCCCTACCGCCGGATCACCCAACTCGGCGGGAAGGACAGCAGCGAGGCAGTCGGCTCGGCCGGCTCCTGGCACCGCCGCTTCTTCCGGGACATGCGCACCGCCGCCCGGCTCGACGTGGCCGAGCCCGGCGGCACCGCCGAACCCACCATGGGGCGCCGGAAGGCGGTCGTCGCGGAACAGACGCGGCTGCGGCCTGAGGCCCGGCACGAGGACCCGGTACACAGCGCGACGGACGGCACCGAACGGCAGCGCCCCGACGGCCGCGAACGGACCGAGGGCGCGCCGGCGGTCGAGGAGAGCCGCACTGCCCGTCGGGCCGCGCCGCGACCACGTCGCGGCCAGCCCGCCTGGACGGCGCCGGACCTGCCCGAGGAACGTCCCTCCTACGCCGTCTACCGGCCCGGCTCCGCGGAGAGCACGCCCGACCGCCCCGCGCCCCGGATCCGTACCGAGGCCAGGTGAGTGGCGATGCGACGGGCGCTCGAATTCCTGGTCACCCGGGTGCTGCGGTCCCGTATCGGGATCGCGCTCGCTCTCGCGGTGGTCGTGTTCGGCATCATCGGCGCGGCTCGACTCGTCTCGGGACCCATCGATCCAACCCTCGGGCTCAGTAACCGGCCGACCGAACCGATCAGCACAGTCGACCCGCAGGCGGGCGACGACGGATTGATCGCCAGCGGGGAACCGCGCGATCCGGTCGCCCGGCCCGGCGAGCTGAAGCCGGAGCAGACCGCCGACCGCTTCGTGACGGCCTGGCTCGGAAAGCCGGGCATCACCGCCGAAGAGTGGCGCGAGGACCTTCGGCCCCTGTCGACACCCGCGCTCACCGAGAAGCTGGCCGGGGCGGTGCCGGACGAGGTACCGGCCGAGCAGGTGACCGACAGGGCGACCATACAGCCCCGGACCGAGACGTTCGTCGAGGCGTTGGTGCCGATGGACACCGGTCGGCTCCGGCTGGAACTGGTCGCACCGGACGGGCAATGGCTGGTCGACGCGGTGGACTGGGAGCAGGGATGAACGACGGGAAGCCCCCTCGGCGTCGGCGACTGCCGCTCCGCGCGCTGGCCGGCGCGCTCACCGTGGCACTGGCGCTCCTCTGCTGCACCGGCGGAACGGCCGCCTTCTTCCTCAGCGGACTCGGCGGAGACTCCGCGGAACAGATGACGCCGATGAGCGTCGAGTGCACCGGCGACTTCCAGGTCGACGTGAGCGGGAAGATGCCGCGCCTGGCCGACTACGGCGACAGCCAGCTCCGCAACGCGGCCCGGATCATCGGGACCGGCCAGAAGATGAAGGTGCCGCCGCGCGGCTGGGTCATCGCGGTCGCGACCGCGATGCAGGAGTCCCGCCTGCGGAACCTGGCGAACCGGACCGTCGGGGAGTCGCAGGGCCTCCCCAACGAGGGTGTCGGCGCGGACCACGACTCGGTCGGTCTGTTCCAGCAGCGGGCCTCCTGGGGCACGGTGCGGCAGCGGATGACCCCGGAGTACGCCGCCAAGAAGTTCTACGAGGGGCTGCTCGACATTCCGGACTGGGAGCAGTTGCCGCTCACGGAGGCCGCGCAGCGGGTGCAGAGGAGCGCGTTCCCCGACGCGTACGCCAAGCACGAGGCGGTGGCCGCCCAGATCGTCGACGCGCTCGCCGGAGGGGCGGCCCGGACGGCGTTGGTGTCGGGCCAGGAGATCTGCGACGCGGCCTCCGGTAAGGAGGTCGCGGCCTCCGGCTGGACGGCCCCGATCGCGGGCGGCGTCGGCTCCGGGTTCCGGACCAGCCAACGACCCGGGCACAACGGGGTCGACATCGGCGCGAGGAAGGGCACCCCCATCCACGCCGCCGCCTCCGGCCGGGTGCTGGTGTCGAAATGCGATCCCGACAACAGCGGCCGGGAGACCTGCGACGTCGACGGCTACCCCGGAAAGGGTGGCTGCGGATGGTTCGTCGACATCCTGCACTCCGGAGGCCTCATCACCCGCTACTGCCACATGGTGACCAGGCCGCATGTACACGAGGGGCAGCGCGTGTCCGCCGGTGAGGTCCTCGGCAAGGTCGGCAGCAGCGGAAACTCCTCCGGCCCGCACCTGCACTTCGAAGTCCACACGGAGGGCGACCGGAGCAGCCGGGGCGCGACCGACCCGGTGCCGTTCATGTGGTCGCGGGGCGCTCCCCTCACGGCGAAGAAGTGAGAACCTTCCCGGCATGAACGAACCAGTGCCCGATCCGTTCGCGGACCGCCCGGACTGGGCACCACGCCCACCACGCCCGGTCGAGATCGTGCCGGCGACCGCCCGGGTCGGGCTACGCGGCCGGCGGGTGCAGGTCGGTCTGCCCGGGCTCGGCTGGCGCGGTGACCTCCGGGCGGACGACCGGGTGGTGCAGGGCAGCCGGACGTACGTGCCGGTCATCCCGGAACACGAGTGGTACCGGGCCGAGACCGACCAGATCGAGGTCTTCGCGCCTCTGGTCCCGGTGGAACGGGTCTGGGTCGAGACCGTCGGTGCGCAGGCCGACGGCTCGACCGGGCGCGAACCCGGCCTCCGTCTCGTCTCGCTCGACGGCCCGAGTCACCGGACGCCCATCCCGGTCGTCGACGCGGATTCGGTGGCCGGTCGTCGCGTCGTCCACGTGGTGGACTCGACCGAGCACCGCGACCTGCGCGCGGTCACCGAGACGTACTCGGGTGCCGACGGGGACATCTGCGTACGGGTCGCGGCCGAGGCCGAGTGGTACCGCTGGGCCTGGCGCGGCCAGGCACCCACCACCCTGGAGGTACCGGTGCATTTGCTGTGGATCGAATGACTCAGCCAAGCGCGGTAGCGTCGCAAACGCGCCAGTCGTCGTGCAACTGCGTGCTCAACTGCCAGGATTGGCGGTCGCTCTGCGTAGTCCCGTCGACAACCGCGGAAATTGTCAAAACTACTTCGACCTGTGCCCGGTCATCCTGTCGCCGGACTTCGAGACTGCCCCAGCTCACGGCGATCGGCACCCCAAACTGCGCTTGACGCTCCGTCAACTCATCCCGCAACGCCCGGAGCTGTTCCGGGTGACCCGCCTGACAGATGAACTGGTCTGCGCGCACGTCGTTACGGTCGACGAGGAACGCGCGGAGGTAGTTGTCAACCACCACGTCGGGGGCGCTGCGGTCCGGGGCGGTGGCGCGGTCGTACAGCACGTAGCCGGTGACGGCCCCGCCGAGGCAGAGCAGTGCGAGCACACCCGCGACGACGGTGAGGACGGTGCGGACTCGACGGCGCGGACGCTCCGGGGCCGGGGCTGCCGGAGCCGGTGGCAGCTGCTCGGAGGGGGGCCGCTGCGCCGGTACGCGGGATACCTGGGAACCGGCGGGGGGCTGCACTGATTCCACGTCCTGAGGCTATCGGTCGGAGCCCGCATACCCAATGCCTCAATTTTCGGCGGATCGTGACGGACCGCTCGCCTTTGGTGAGATGACCGACGACACCCTCACACCGCCGCCCCACCTCCCAGGGAAGGGGCACCACCTGGGATACGGTCTCTGCTCGGGGAGGTTGCCAACCTCGATCAGAGGGGGTGGACGCGGTGGCCGGTCCGAAGGCACGCACCAACCGCGCCGCCGCTCTGCACCGTCAGGCCGCCGCCACCGCGGCCGCAGCTGCGGGCATCCTCGACGAGATCCGGCCCGCTCCCGCTGATCAGCGCCGCCAGTACGAGTTGGCCGACCGGCTCCGCACCGTTGCCGAGCTGGCAGCTCCAGGCTGGGCGGGCGCTTCCCTGGAGACTCTCGCCGCCGACACCGCACCGAATGAAGGCCCGCCGCCGTTCGTCCGGGTCGGCACCGCCGCGCCGCTGGACGACGCTCGCTTCCCCGCCCTGGTGCCGCTGGTCGGTACGGGTCACCTCAGCATCGACACCGATGCGCGGGACTTCCGCGTCGCGGGTCTGCTCCGGGCCGTCCTGCTGCGCTCGATCGCGGCGGCGCCGGCCGGCGCGCTGCTGGTCAGGGCGGTGGACGCCACCGGGTCGGCGCTGACGCCGTTCGCTCCGCTGGCTGACGCCGGGCTGCTCCCGCCGCCGGCGTCGGACGTGCCAGGTCTGCGGGCGGTGCTGACCGAGGCCGAAGAGTGGGCTGCTCCGGGGTCCAGCGGGCGGCGGCGGCACGACCGCACCCTGCTGCTGGTGATCGCCGCACTTCCCGAGCTGACCGCGCCGAGCGACCTGGCCCGGATCGAGGCGCTGGCCGAACAGGGCCCGGCGGCCGGGTTGCACCTGGTGGTCGCCGGTTGGGCGGCCGCCGGCCCGTACGCGAACCGCCCGCCGCTGCCCCGGGCCACAACGCTCGCGCTGCGCAACGCGTACGCGCTGCTCGGCGATCCGCCCGGTACGTCGTTCACCAGCCCCGGTGTGGATCCGCCGGCCGGGCTGAACTCTCCCGTCTTCGTCGAGGCGGATCCGCCGGCCGAACTGGTGGCCACGGTCTGCCGGCGGCTGGCCGCCCAGGTCGAGGCGGGTTCCCGGCTGGCGCTGACCGAACTGCTGCCGCCGACCGGCGAGGCGCTCTGGTCGGCGCACTCGACGGACGGGATGACGACCACGGTGGGCGACGCCGGTGGCCGGCCGGTACCGCTCGGGTTCACCGAACTGACGCCGCACTGGCTGGTCAGCGGCCGGTCCGACGGCAGCCGCTCCGCGTTCCTGACCAACGCGCTGCTCGGTCTGACCGCCCGGTACGGCCCGGAGGAGCTGACGCTGTACCTGGTGGACCTGGGCGACGGCGAGTCCTTCGTGGAGTTCCTTCAGACCGAGCGGGACCGGTCCTGGATCCCGCAGGTCCGCGCGGCCGCGATGACCGCCGACCGCGAGTACGTGCGGGACCTGTTCGAGCAGTTGGCGGCCGAGGTGCACCGCCGCGAGGAGACGGGTCGCCGGGCCGGCGGGCAGCGCTTCGCCGCGCTCCGGGAACACACTGCGCTGCCCCGGATCGTCTGCGTGGTGGACAATGTGCCGCTGCTCTTCGCCGAACGGGACCGGCTCAGCGCCGACATCGCGTCCCGCCTCGACGCTCTCGCCCGGTCCGGACGGACGTACGGCGTTCATCTGGTGCTGGCCGGTGCCGGTGATCTGGGGCTGGCCGGGCGGTCGGACGGCGGCCACCGGGATTCGCTGCTCGGGCAGTTCCCGGTCCGGGTTGCGCTGCCGGGCGGGGGCGCCGTCCTGGAGCCGACCAACGATTCGGCGGCCGGCCTGCCGATGGGCAGCGCTGTGGTGAACACGGCCGGCGGGCTCGGCGGCCCGCGGGGCGCGGTACGCGGTCACGAGCGGCTGATCCGGTACCCGGATCCGCAGGACGAACCGGAGACGGTGGAGCGGCTGCGCCACGAACTCTGGGCGGCCCGTCCGGCGGGTGCGGCGCCGCCGGTGGTGTTCGCCGGGTACGCCCGGCCGCTGCTCCGCAACGACCCCCGGTACCGGGCGGCGGTCGCCAACCTGGCGCACGCTCCGGCAGCCCTGCTGGGTCGGGCGGTGGACGTGAACCGGTCGACGGTGGCCGTGCCGCTCGGTCCGGCTGCGGGGCGCAACCTCGCCGTCCTCGGTCCTGGGCCGGAGGCGGCCTCGCTGCTCGCCACCGCGGCCCGGAGCACCGCCGCCCACCACGCCGCGGGCACGGCCCGTTTCTTCATCGCCGCCGCCGACCCGGACTGCCGTCCGCTGGCCGAGGCGCTGACCACCGAGCTGGCCGCCGTGCATCCGGCCACGACCGTCGACGTCGCCGGCCTGCTCGACATCGTGGCCGGCACCGGATCCTCCGGGTCCACCCCGGACGACGAGGGTGGGGCGACGCCGACGAACGACCCCACGTATCTCGTGCTCTTCGGCGCGGGTCGCGCGGACGCCGAGGAGTTGCCCGTCGAGCTGTTGCGGACGCTGCTGCGGGAGGGTCCGCCGGTCGGTCGGCACCTGCTCGGCTGGTGGCGGGTGGTGCCGCCGTTCGCTGCCCTGCTGGAGCCGGAGGATGCCGTGGACAAACTCGCGGCCGTCGCCGCGGTGGGCGTGCCCGGAGCCCAGCTCGTCAGCGTCTTCCACCGGCCGGTGGAGTGGCGTCCCCGGCCGGGTCGGGCGGTGCTCTGGGACGGGCCGGACGAGCAGGGCGTGGTCCTGGTGCCGTTCGCCGAGGAGGAGGCGTGGGCATGAGCCGCAACGGGAGGAAGGCGGCCACGGCCACGCGGGACGAGCGGCAGGATCCGGCCGGGCCGGGCCGGCAGCGTACCGCCGAGCAACATGGGTCTGCTCCGCGGCCGGCCGCGACGACCGATGCCGCGGTGGACGCCTGGCAGGACTACCTGGCGGCGGCCCGTCAGCTGGACGGGGTACGCCGGGCCGCGGCGGCAGCCGCCGGTGAGCAGGCCCGGTCGGTGCAGGCGGCCCGGGACGAGCTGACCGAGGTCCGTACGCGGCTCGCCGCTCAGCAGAGCCGGCTGCGCGAGCGGGGCGTACCGCAGATCTCGCTGGTGCCGTCACCGCCGGAACTGTCCGAGGAGACCCGCGCGCTGGCCGGCGGTCCGGCCACCGTCCTGGCGGGGCTCCGCACCGCTCGCGACCGGGTAGACGCGGCGGACGTCGCACTTGCCGCGCGGCATCCGCTGCGCCCGGCGAGCTGGTCCGCGCGGCCCCGCAACCTGCTGGTGTACGGCCCACTCGCGCTGCTGGTGCCGCTGATCCAGGTGGTGGTCTACGTCGCGACCGGCGCCGGTGCGGCGACCGTCGCCGCCCTGATCTGCGGCCTGCCGATGCCGGCGGTGGCGTTCGTGGCCGGTTGGATCGGCGTCGGGCGGGTCTTCCGGTCGCGGCGCGGGGGTCGGGTGGACCGGACGTCGCGGTTCGGGGCGCTGGTCTGCCTGGTGCCGGCTGTGCTGGTCACCGCCGGCCTGCTGTTCGCCATGTTGGCCGGCTGATACGCCCCCGGCTCCTCCCGTCACGCCGTCGACGTCGGCCCGCCCGGGCCGACATTCCGGTGACGAACGGGAACGGGCGGGAACGCAACGGCCGGTCGGCCTGGATCCAGGTCGACCGGCCGGGTGGTACGCCGGGTCAGCGGGGCAGTATCAGAGCCATCGCCTCGGCCCGGGACTTCGCGTCGTTCTGGAGCGTGCCACGCACCGCCGACGTGATCGTCTGGGCGCCCGATTTCTGGATGCCGCGCATCGCCATGCACATGTGCTCGCACTCGAGCACCACGATCACGCCTCTGGGCGCGAGCTTATTCATCAGGAGATCGGCGATCTGCGAGGTCAGCCGCTCCTGCACCTGGGGCCGGCGGGCGTAGACCTCGACGAGCCGGGCCAGCTTGGACAGGCCGGTGATCCGCCCGTCCGGGCCGGGGATGTAGCCGATGTGCGCGCTACCCCGGAACGGCAGCAGGTGGTGCTCGCAGAGGCTCATCACGTCGATGTCCCGGACGATCACCAGCTCCTGGTGGTTGGCCTCGAAGGTGGTGCTGAGCACCTGGGCCGGGTCGACCCGGAGGCCGGCGAAGAGCTCGGCGTAGGCCCGCGCCACCCGGGCCGGGGTCTGCCGGAGCCCGTCGCGGTCGGGGTTCTCCCCCACCGCGATCAGGATCTCGCGTACCGCCTTCTCGATCCGGGGCAGGTCGACGCTGTCCTCGACCGGGCCACCGGTGAGCTTGCCGTTGATCAGCCGCGCGGCGATGTAGTCCAGCATGTCGTCGCCGTCGGGCTCGGTCGCGGAGGCGGCCAGCCCCCGATCATCGGGGCTGGCCGCCGGGTCCGTCGTGCTCAGTGCGTACCGTCCGAGTTGTTCGAAGCGTTGCCGCCGACCCCCGCCTGGGCGCCGTCGGCCTGGGCCTGCGCCTTGAGCGCCTCCTTCTCCGCCGGGGTGAGCACCGGCGGCTCGGTGGAGGGCTGGCGCTTGCCGAAGCCGTTGTACGGCGCGAGCGGCGGGCGCTTGACCACCCGGGCGCAGATGCGAGCCATGTCAGCCGTGGAGAGGGTCTCCTTCTCCATCAGCTCGAGCACGATGTTGTCCAGGACGTCCCGGTACTCCACCAGGATCTCCCAGGCCTCGTCGTGCGCCAGCTCGATGAGCGCCCGCATCTCGCCGTCGATCTCGGCCGCCACCGCGTCGGAGTAGTCCCGCTCGTGGCCCATGTTGCGGCCGAGGAACGGCTCGTCGCCGCTGGTGCCGTACTTGATCGCACCGAGCTTGGAGCTCATGCCGTACTGGGTGATCATCGCCCGGGCCAGCTGGGTGGCCTTCTCGATGTCGTTGCCGGCACCGGTGGTGGGCTCGTGGAAGACCAGCTCCTCCGCGGCCCGGCCGCCCAGCGCGTACGCCAGCGTGTCGATCATTTCGGCGCGCGTCTGGGTGTACTTGTCCTCGGTGGGCAGCACCAGGGTGTGGCCCAGCGAGCGACCGCGGGACAGGATCGTCACCTTGTGCACCGGCGCGGCGTGCGGCAGCGCCCAGGCGACCAGCGCGTGGCCACCCTCGTGGTACGCGGTGATCTTCTTCTCCTGGTCGCTCATCACCCGGGTCCGGCGCTGCGGACCCGCGATCACCCGGTCGATCGACTCCTCCAGGGAGTCGTTGCTGATCGCCCGCTGGTCCTTGCGCGCGGTGAGCAGAGCCGACTCGTTGATCACGTTGGCCAGGTCGGCGCCGCTGAAGCCCGGGGTACGCCGGGCCACCGAGTCGAGGTCGACGTCGGGCGTGAACGGCTTGCCCTTGGCGTGCACCCGCAGGATGGCCTTGCGGCCCTCCATGTCGGGGGCGTCCACCGGGATCTGCCGGTCGAACCGGCCCGGGCGCAGCAGCGCCGGGTCCAGGATGTCCGGCCGGTTGGTGGCGGCGATCAGGATGACGCCGCCCTTGGTGTCGAAGCCGTCCATCTCGACCAGGAGCTGGTTGAGGGTCTGCTCCCGCTCGTCGTGGCCACCGCCCATGCCGGCGCCACGGTGCCGGCCGACGGCGTCGATCTCGTCGACGAAGACGATCGCCGGTGCGTTCGCCTTGGCCTGCTCGAACAGGTCACGGACCCGGCTCGCACCGACACCGACGAACATCTCGACGAAGTCGGAGCCGGAGATGGAGTAGAAGGGCACCCCGGCCTCGCCGGCGACCGCGCGGGCCAGCAGGGTCTTACCGGTACCGGGCGGGCCGAAGAGCAGCACGCCCTTCGGGATCTTGGCACCCAGCGCCTGGTACTTGGCCGGGTTCTGGAGGAAGTCCTTGATCTCGTGGAGTTCCTCCACGGCCTCCTCGGCACCCGCGACATCCGCGAAGGTGGTCTTCGGCGTGTCCTTGGTGATCATCTTGGCCTTGGACTTGCCGAAGTTGAGCACCCGCGAGCCGCCGCCCTGCATCTGCGACATGAAGAACAGCAGCAGCAGTACGAGCAGCACGATGGGGAGCAGGTTGACCAGCAGGCTCACCCAGATGCTGTCGGACGACACCTTCGTGTCGGCCGGACCGGTGATCCGGTTGGCCGACTTGGCCGCGAGGACCTCGTTCCAGACCTGGCCGCCCACCTCGTAGGGGAACTGGGCTTCGATCCGGTCGGTGGTGGTATCGCCGAACTTGGTCTTCTCGGCCAGCTTGAGCTGGAGCGTCTGCTCCTTGTCCTGGAAGACCGCGCTATCGATCTTGGCTGTGTGAAGCTGGTCCAGCGCAACGGAAGTGTCCACCCGGTGGAAGCTGGGACCCGAGGTGAACAACTGACTGAGAACAACGGCGCCGAGGATGACCAGGATGATCCAGACCACCGGTCGGCGGAAGAAACGCGTACGTTCCATGCTGTTGTCGGGCACCTGAGCGCCCGCATCCTCCTGATCGACGTCCTGACCGTCTGATTGGTGTCGCCGCCTTGGCGGCTGCCGGAGCCGCCGTGCGAGCCGGCCTCGACCTCCGAGGAGCGACAAACTGCCGCGCCGCGGTCATTCGACGGTACACCGTGTGCGCACGGAGTGAGCTTGCGAGCCCCGCACTCGACGCACGTCGGACATCGACGGCACGTCCCCTGAGCCGGGGCCCACCAGCCCGCGCCGGGTCGTACGGCGGACCGGGCGGAGACCGACGTGACGAGGAGTCCGAGCCCGGCCACCCGCGAACACCCGGTCACGCAGTCGAGGGGCCGAGCGCGGAGGTACCTCCACGCCACCGACGTACACGGTAGTCCGAACAGCTGAGAATCCGCTGAACGTCCGCTTGACGAACGCGCCCTGTTCAACTTCCCGGCGCAGTCCGTCCGACCGGAAGCTCGGACGCGGTGCGTACGCGCCGCACGGATTCAGGTGGCAGGGGGCTCGACGCCGCCGCGAGGAGGATTCAGGAGCGGGCGTAGACCTCGGGCTTCAGCACGCCGACGTACGGCAGCTCCCGGTAACGCTCGTCGAAGTCGAGTCCGTAGCCGACGACGAACTCGGTCGGGATGTCGAAGCCCACGTACTTCACCGGGACCGGGACCTTGACCGCGTCGGGCTTGCGGAACAGCGCGACGACCTCGACGCTCGCGGCGGAACGGGACTCCAGGTAGCGCAGCAGCCAGGAGAGGGTGAGACCCGAGTCGACGATGTCCTCGACGACGATCACGTGTCGGCCGGCGATGTCGCGGTCCAGGTCCTTGAGGATGCGCACCACGCCGGAGGAGGTGGTGCCCTGCCCGTACGACGAGACGGCCATGAACTCGAGTTCGGCGGGCGGGCCGTGGCGGCCGAGCGCCCGGGCGAAGTCGGCCATGAACATCACCGCGCCCTTGAGCACGCAAACCAGCAGGAGCCCGTCCTCGACGTGGGCGTGGTCCGCTGCGACCTGCTTGGCGAGTTCCGCGGTCTTCTCGCGGATCTGCGCCTCGGAGATGATCACGTGGTCGATGTCGGCGTCGTACCAGGAGCCGTCTGCCATGGCTCCTAGCCTGCCGTACGCCGGTCGACCCCCGTCGGCGGGGCCGCCCCTTTTGGCGCGGTCCCGCCCGGGATTTTTCCGCTGAATCAGATCAAATGGCATCAGCAGGTACCGGAATGCCATCGACGCCCGGCGTCGGTCGGCTTCCAGTCGGCGGAGTCGCGGCTGTCGGCGGTCACGCCGGTCGCCGCGGCGGCGGCGAGAAGGACCAGGAACAGTACGAGGAACAGGAACTCCATGACGGCGCTCACTTTCACACGGTTGATGTCGGTTTCGCCGCCGATGCGCATCGGGTCTGACCTCAGTCTGCGACGCCGCGCCGCGGGCTGACAGCGGCAGGAATGCCACTGGTCATCGATTTACTGCCACCCGCGGGGTTACCCTCGTCACATGCTCCGCTCAGTGGCCGTACTCGTCCTGGACCAGGTCGCGCCATTCGAACTCGGCGTGCTCGCAGAGGTCTTCGGCACCGACCGGACGGCCGACGGATTCCCCGACTACCGCTTCGACGTGTGCAGCCCGGACGGCCGGCCGGTTCGCACGTCCTCCGGCTTCCAACTGGTACCGCACGGAGACCTCGGCCCCCTGGAGGACGCGGACCTGGTCGCGGTCCCCGCCCACGACCGGTGCGCCAGCGTCCCCGAGCCGGTGCTCGAAGCGCTGCGCCGAGCCGACGCACGCGGCGCGCACCTGCTCAGCGTCTGCTCGGGCGCCTTCCTGCTCGGCGCGGCCGGGCTGCTCGACGGCCGCGAATGCACCACCCACTGGCGGTACGTCGACGAACTGCAACAGTTGCACCCGTCGGCCCGGGTCCAGTGCAACTCGCTCTACGTGGCGGACGGTCGGCTGCTCACCAGTGCCGGCACCGCCGCCGGCATCGACGCCTGCCTGCACCTGATCCGTCAGGAGCATGGTTCGGCCACCGCCACCCGGCTGGCCCGCCGCATGGTGGTCCCACCGCATCGGGACGGCGGTCAGGCCCAGTACGTCGAGGCGCCGATCCCAAAGGCGCCGCAGGCCCCGACCCTCGAACCGGTACTGGAGTGGCTCATGGGGCACCTGCAGCGGCCCGTCACCGTCGACGAGCTGGCGGCCCGGGCGGGCATGGCCCCTCGTACGTTCGCGCGCCGTTTCCGGGCCGAGACCGGCACCACCCCGCACGACTGGGTCACCAACCAGCGGGTGCTGCTAGCCCGGCGGCTGCTGGAGGAGACCCGGCTCAGCGTCGAGGCGGTCGCCGACCAGGCCGGCTTCGGCGACGCGGCGGCGCTGCGCCACCACTTCACCCGCCGGGTCGGCGCCACGCCGCAGAGCTACCGCACCACCTTCCGCGACCGCACCCACGCCGGCTGACGTCCTAGGCCCGCTCCTGAGCGAGATGGAGGCGATCGGCGCGGCGTTGGACGCACAGACCGCCGGGCAGGTACGCGGGACCCTGGCCCCGCCATGCCGTGACCAGGGCGTCCAGCGCCGCCACGTGCCGGTGGGAGAGCGCGCTCGGCGGGGCGCCCAGCTCACGCGCCCAGGCGTGCAGCACCCGGCCGCGTACGGCGGGGGCGAGAGCGGTCAGTGCCGGGACGGAGAGTCCCCCGGCGGGGTGCCGGGCCGTTGCCAACGCCGCCGCGGCGATCTCGTCGAGCGCGGCGTTGTCCTCGGCGACCAGCCGGGCGGTACGAGCCAGCCCGTCCAGCACCGCCGACCCCAGCGCGCGGACCAGCGCGGGCAACACGTCGGAGCGCACCCGCGCCCGGGTGTACGCGGGGTCGCTGTTGTGCGGGTCGACCCACGGCTTCAGGCCGAGCGCGGCGCACGCCGCCCGGGTCTGCTCCCGGGTGATTCCGAGCAGCGGTCGCAGCAGCGGCACCCCGGCCAGATCCCGCCGGGCGGGCATCCCGGCCAGGCCACGCGGACCGGCGCCCCGGGCCAGCGCGAGCAGCACGGTCTCGGCCTGGTCGTCGCGGGTGTGTCCGGTGAGCAACGCCACGGCGCCGCGCCGCGCGGCGGCGTCCGCCAGCGCCTCGTAGCGAGCCTCCCGGGCCGCCGCCTCGGGGCCACCGGGACGCCCGGCCACCTCCACCCGGACCAGCTCCACCGGAGCCATTCCCAGCTCGCCGGCCAACGCCGCCACCTCGGCGGCCCGTTCGGCAGAGCCCGCCTGAAGCCCGTGGTCGACCGTCACCAGGCCGGCACGCCGGCCGAGGCGCGGTGCGACGAACGCGGTGGTGGCGGCGAGCGCCAACGAGTCGGCGCCACCGGAACAGGCCACCAGCACCGGCCCGTCCCCGGGCAGATCGGTCAGCGCACGGCGTACCGCCACCCGGATCGCGGCCACCGGCGGGGCGAGTACGGCCACCGGCGTACCGTCAGCCGGCCGACGGCAGCGGACCGGCCGGGCCGTGCACCCGGGCCACCCAGGCGTCCGGGTCGCCCAGCTCCTCGATCCGGGGCAGGGTGAGCGGCGAGCCGAACACCTTGTTGAAACCCTCCATGCCGACCCGCTCGACCACACCGTGCACGAACTTGCGGCCCTCGGCGTACTGGCGCATCTTCACGTCCACGCCCAGCAGCCGGCGAATCGCCTTCTCCAGCGGGTTGCCGGCCTCGCGCCGCCGGTTGAAGGCGGCCCGGATCCGGTCGACGCTGGGAATGACCTGCGGACCGACGCCGTCCATCACGAACTCGGCGTGCCCCTCCAGCAAGGTCATCAACGCGGTGAGCCGGTCCAGCACGGCGCGCTGCCCCGGCGTCTGCACGAGATCCAGCACGCTGGTGCGGCTCTCCGGGTCCCGGATCGCGTCGGCGAGGGTCCCCACGCCGCGGCGCAGCCGATCCAGCAGGGCCTCCTCAGCGCCGGACGAGGCGTCCACGAACGCCTGCACCTCACCCAGGAAGTACGCCCGCATCCACGGCACGGCGGTGAACTGGGTCCGGTGGGTCACCTCGTGCAGGCACACCCAGAGCCGGAAGTCGTGCGGATCGGCTCCGAGCTTCCGCTCCACCTCGACGATGTTCGGCGCCACCAGCAGCAGCTGCCCCGGATCGCCGGAGAAGACCTCGTACTGACCGAGCACCCGGCCGGAGAGGTACGCGAGCACGGTGCCCGCCTGCACCCCGGTCAGCCGGGAGCCGATCGCCTCGGTGAGGGCACCGGGCCGCTTGTCACCGGCGAGCCGGCCGACGAGCGGACCGATCACCTCGCGCAACCCGGCGATGTTGGCGGCGGCCCAGTCCCGCCGGTCGACGACCCGAACGGGCGGGTGGCTCACCTGCGCCCGCAGACCGGTGTAGTCGGCCACGTGCCGGGCCGCCTCCTCGGTCAGCCGCCGCAGGTCGCCGACCACGTCGGTGGCCTCGGCGTACGACACCCGGGGCCCCGACTTGCCCAGCGCCCCCGCGGTGGCGGCGGCGAGATCCCAGTCCACGAACTGCGCCATGCACCCACCGTACCCGGGTGGGAACACCCCGAACCGGACCCGCGACGGGCCCAGGGCAGCCGCGACGGCCGGCCGACGGCGTGCGGCGGCGCCAGCCGGCGATCGGGAAGCGTCGTGCCCCGTCTCGCCGCCGTCGGGGAAGGTCAGCGGCAGCCGCAGCTCGCGAGCGTGGCGGTGATCCGGTCCAACGCCGCCCGGGCAGAGTCGGTCCCGTCGGCGGGTACCCGGTCGGTGAGCACCGCGAAGGTGAGCAGCCGCCCCTCCTTCGTGGTGACCACGCCGGCGATCGCGCTCACGCCGGTCAGCGTTCCGGTCTTGGCCCGGACCACCCCGGCACCGCTCTCGGTGGCGGCGGTCCCGTACCGGTCGCCCAGGGTCCCGGACCAGCCGCCGACCGGCAGACCGCCGAAGATCGCCGCCAGTTCGGGATGGTCACCGTTGCCGGCCAGCGTGATCAGGTCGGTGAGCAGCGACGGGCTGATCCGGTTGGTGCGGGAGAGCCCGCTGCCGTCGGCGAGGGCCAGTTCGTCGGCGGCCAGCCCCAGCTCCCCGGCCACCTGGTCGACCGCCGCCGCAGCGCCGACGAACGATGCGGGCTGGTTGCGGGCCAGCGCGACCTGGCGGGCCAGCGCCTCGGCGAGGATGTTGTCGCTGTCGGTGATCATGATGTCGACCAGCCGGACCAGTGGCGGGGACTCGACCTTGCCCAGTTCACCACCAGGAGCGCCGGCCGTGGCGTCGGCCCCGGCAGGCGGCGCCGTGCCCCGGGTGACCGCGCTGTTCGGCAGCCCCAGCAGCCGGGCGAACGACCGGCCCGCGGCGAGATCGGGCTCGGACGAGCGCGGGGCCGCGTGGTTGCCCGCGTCGTGGTCCCGCTTGGCCTGCGCCACGTCTCGACGCGCGCCGTCGGTCATCAGGGCGGTGATCTTGGAGCCGTACCCGCCGGTCGGGATGTCCTCGTCCCAGGCCGGCTCGAGGGTGGGACCGGAGTAGAGCGACCCGTCGATGATCACCTTGGTGGGTTTCGTGCCACCGAGTGCCCGCTTGACCTGGTCGGCCAGATCGTCCAGGCGGGCGGCTCCCGGATAGAAGCCGTTCCGGTCGACGGCCAGTGTGATGTCGCCGCCACCGACGATGACCACCTCACCGGGGTTCGCCCCGGCGACCGCCCGGGTCGGGATCCGGTAGCCCGGCCCCCGCGCGGCGAGCACGGTGACCGCGGTGACGAGCTTCGTCACCGATGCGGGCACGGTGCCGTCGTCCGCGCCCTGACCGAAGAGTGGCTGGCCGGTGAGGACGTCCGCCACCGACACGTTCACCCGATCGCCGAGGGCGGCCGCCCGGACCAGCGGATCGAGCGCGGCGCGCACCCCGTCGGGCGTGGGCTCGGGGGCGTTCGGATCGGCCCCGGCGAGCACGACCGACGGTGCGGGCTCCGGCGCGGCGGTATCGGCCTGCGTCTCGTCGGCCTCGCCACCGAGCCAGCCGGCGACCGGGCCGGGGCGTACCACCGCCACGCCCACGCCGGCCAGCACGAGCAGGAGCACCACGGCGAGCACCACCGGCAGCCGACGGCGGCGTGGTGCCGGGCCGGTCGCACCCGCGGCGTCCGGTGGGGCGCTGACCGGGCCGTCGGGATAGCCGCCCGCCCCGGCCGGGTCCCGGCCGGTGGGAGCGGCGGCGGGGGGCACGCCCACACCCGCCCCGGCGTATTCCTGGCCGACCGGCTGCCGCTCGCGGCTCGGCCCGGCCGGGGCCGGGCTGGTCGGGATACCGGAGGTCGGAGCCGGCCCGCCGGACGCCGTGGTGGGAAAGGTCGGCGGGACGATCGGCCGGTCCGGCCCCAGGGCGGGGAACCGTGCTCCCGCTGCCGCGTGCGGGTCGGGCGGAGCCTGACCGAGGGCCCGATCGGAGTTCGTCCTGGGCTCCGTGCCGGGAACGCGCACGCGTCCGGTGGCTCCACCAGAACCAGATGCTCCGGTACCGCGTCCAGACCCATCGTCCGGGCGGTAGTGTGAATCTTCCCTCCCCACGACCCCCTCCTCCCCTGCGGAAATTGGCTTGGGTGACACTACTTCGGTCCGAACACTATGCGGCGGTCGCGACCGGCGGGTGAGTTTGGCCCGTCCGGACGGTGCCGGCGATTCCGTTGGCCAGCGTGGGCAAACGAGGGAGCGTGCACATGGATTTCGACGTCACGGTTGAGATCCCGAAGGGTCACCGCAACAAGTACGAGGTCGACCACAAGACCGGCCGGATCCGGCTGGACCGCACCCTCTTCACATCTACCCAGTACCCGGCGGACTACGGCTTCATCGAGGGCACCCTGGGCGAGGACGGCGACCCGCTGGACGCGCTCGTCCTCGTACCCGAACCCACCTTCCCGGGCTGTCTGATCCGGTGCCGCACCATCGGCATGTTCCGGATGACGGACGAGAAGGGCGGCGACGACAAGGTCCTCTGCGTGCCCTACGAGGACCCGCGCCAGGAGCACCTGCGCGACATCCACCACCTGGGCGAGTTCGACCGGCTGGAGATCCAGCACTTCTTCGAGGTCTACAAGGACCTGGAGCCCGGCAAGTCGGTCGAGGGCGCCACCTGGGTGGGTCGCACCGAGGCGGAAGCCGAGATCCGCGCCTCCTACCAGCGCGCCAAGGAGGCCGAGGAGCGCGGCGAAGGCCTGCACTGATCGCACCGAGACCCGGAACGGGCCCGGAGACTGCTCAGCCGAGCAGCCCCCGGGCCCGTTCGTACAGGTCCAGCACCGCACAGGCCACCGGCACCACGGCCACCACGAGCGCCGTATCGGCCAGGTCGGCGATCCGACCGAGGTACGGCGAAACGGGACGCCGGGCGTAGGTGGTGCCGGCGGCGACGGCGAGCAGAGCCAGTCCCACCCCGGCCGCGGCCAGCCCCAGCCGGCCCACGTCACCGGCACGCTCGGCGTGCACGGCGCCGAGCACGGCGTACCCGAGCAGGCCGCCGACCACCGGCGGCACCCGGTGCCGGACCGCCACGAACAGCCGGGAGCGAAGCAGCAGGACCGCGCCGGTGACCGCCACCAGCAACGCACCGGCGGTACCGCCCGTGACCGCCAGCACCGCCGCAGCCACGACGGCCAGCACGGCATGCCCGAGCAGCATCCCGGTGAGTATCTCCTCGGTGCGGGCCACCGCGGCGTACACCCGGCCCCGGTCGGGCAGGTCGCGGGCCGGCGCTCCGCCGTCGCTCGGATTCGGCAGGGTGATCGGCGGCAGTGGCAGCTTGCCGAGCCGGATCGCCAACAGCGGAATCACCCCGACGGCGAAGACCAGCACGCAGAGCAGCACCGCGGCGGTCCCGGCCGGGCCGAACGCCAGCCCGCCGAGGGCCGTCGGCGCGGCCACCAGCCCGACCGTCGCCCCGGCCACGAAGACGCGTAGCCGGGTCGCCACCCCGAGCAGGCCGAGCACCGACGCCAGCAGCAGGGCCACCGCGGCGGCCAGCACCTCCGCGGCGCCCATCCAGCGCAGCGGCCCGAACGGGCCGACCGGGTCTCCCGAGCCGACCGCCAGCGCACCGGCCGCGGCCGCGTACGGCAGGGCGTAGCCGCCGAGCGTCGCGGCGCTCACGCCGTCGCCGTGCGCCCGGGACGCGACAGTTCCCGCGAGCACCAGCAGCAGCGCCACGACGGCCGCGGCGAGCCAGCCGCCCCGGTGCTGCGGCCCGCCACCGAGCAGGGCGAGCAGCCCGACGGCGAGCGGCACGCCGGCACCGGCCAGTACGACCCCCCGGGTGGCCACTGACGACCACGCCCCGCCCCGGCGCCGCGCGCCGTCGACGATCGCCTCGACCACGTCGTCGTACTCCAGTTCGGGCCAGTGCGCCCGGGCCGGGACCAGGTACAGCACCTCGCCGTCGCGGACGCCCTGCGGATGCAGCGCCTGCGCGGTCGACAGCGCGGCTCCGTCGGTGCGCCGCAACACCCAGCCCTCGTGCCGCTCACCGTCGTCGGCCAGCCCGACACCTGCGTGTCTCAGCATGTCGGGCAGCAGCTCCGCGAGCGGGACCTGCTCCGGCAGGGCGACGTCCAGCCGCCGTCGCGGGGCGCTGATCGTGACGCGGGCCAGCCCGGTTGACATCGGCCTGTCTCCATATCGAGCGGGATCGGTGGCTGCGCGGACGACAGGACTTTACCTACGATGAGCCAGCTTCGGGTTACCGAGCGTTCTGGGGAGGGTTCTTGTCCACCGTCGTCGTCAAACGGCCGCCCCGCCGGCCGGCACCGGAGATCCCGGTAGGTGAGCTGCCCGTCGAAGCCCCACCGGAGATCCCCGCGGTGGCCGGCGGTCGCTGGCAGCAGCTGCTCATGCTGCTGCCCATGCTGGGCGGCACGGTGGCGATGGCGATGATGTTCGGCCGCGGTGGAGGCGCCTACTCGTACGTGGTGGGCGCGATGTTCGGGCTCTCCTCGCTGGCGATGCTGGTGACCTCGTGGGGCAGCGCGTCCGGCACGCCACGCAAGTCGGAGATGATGGCCGCCCGCCGGGAGTACCTGCGGCACCTGACCTCGCTGCGCCGCCGGGTCCGGGAGACCGCCGAACGGCAGCGGGCCGGGTTGCACTACCGGCACCCCCATCCCGGGCGGCTCTGGTCGACGGTGACCAGCCACCGGGTCTGGGAGCGCCGCCCCACCGATCCGGACTTCGCGGTGGTGCGGGTCGCCGTCGGGCCGCAGACCCTGGCCACCCCGCTGATCCCGCCCGTGACCCGCCCACTCGAGGAACTGGAACCGATGACCGCGGGTGCCCTGCGCCGCTTCCTGGACGCCTACTCGGTCGTGCCCGACCTGCCGGTGGCTCTCTCGCTGCGCAGCTTCGCCCGGGTCTTCGTACGCCAGGTCAGCGGCTCCGAATCCACCGACGGCACGGTCGCCGGCCCGGCTACCGACGGCGGGCCCGTCCAAGGCTCGTCGGCCCGGGCGATGATCCGCGCGGTCCTCACCCAGCTGGCGGTCTTCCACGCCCCGGACGAACTGCTGATCGCGGTCTGCGCCGGCCCGGAGCGGCGAGCCGCCTGGGAGTGGGTCAAGTGGCTGCCCCACGCCCGGCATCCGGACCGCACCGACGCCCTCGGCCCGGTACGTCTGGTCACCAGCTCCGCCGCCGAACTGGAAGGGCTGCTCGACGAGGTGCTGGGCAGCCGCTCCCGGTTCAGCCCGACCGGTCCGGCGACTGACGGGCCGCACGTGGTCGTCGTACTCGACGGCGCCGACCTCACCGGGGCCACCGACATGACCGGCGACAGCGGCATCGACGCGGTCACCGTGCTCGACCTGGACACTCCGCCACCCCGACTGCTCGACCGGTACGCGCTCCTGCTCGAACTGCGCGACGGACGGTTGCACTCGTACTCGGCGGAGGGGCACGCCGAGGTGGGCCTTCCGGACCAGCTCGACGCAACCGACGCCGAGGCGGTCGCCCGCCGGTTGGCCCCGCTGCGCCTCGCCGGCACGGTCCGCAACCCGGACGCCCCGCTGCACGCCGAACCGGGCCTGCCGGAGCTGCTCGACCTCGGCGACCCGCAGGCCTTCACGGTCGAGCAGGGCTGGGCACCCCGTTCGGCGCGGGACCGGCTGCGGGTACCGATCGGAGTGGGCGCCGACGGCGGCACCGTCGAGCTGGACCTCAAGGAGTCCGCGCAGGACGGCATGGGCCCGCACGGGCTCCTCATCGGCGCGACCGGCTCCGGCAAGTCCGAGCTGCTGCGCACGCTGGTGCTGGGGCTGGCCGCCACGCACAGCTCGGAACAGCTCAACTTCGTCCTCATCGACTTCAAGGGCGGGGCCACCTTCGCCTCGTTCGACCGGCTGCCGCACACCGCCGCCGTCATCACCAACCTGGCGGACGCTCTGCCGCTGGTCGACCGGATGGTCGACGCCCTGAACGGCGAACTGATGCGCCGGCAGGAGCTGCTCCGCCGGGCCGGCAACTTCGCCAGCGTGCGGGACTACGAACGGGCCCGGGTCGCCGGCAACGCCCTCCCCCCGTTGCCGTCACTGCTGCTGATCTGTGACGAGTTCTCCGAACTGCTCTCCGCCAAGCCGGACTTCATCGACCTCTTCGTGCAGATCGGCCGGTTGGGCCGGTCGCTCGGGGTGCACCTGCTGCTCGCCTCGCAGCGGCTCGAGGAGGGGCGGCTACGTGGGCTGGACACCCACCTGTCGTACCGGATAGGCCTGCGCACCTTCTCGGCTCTGGAGTCCCGGACGGTGCTCGGCGTGCCGGACGCCCACGAACTGCCACGCACCCCCGGGCACGGCTACCTGCGTTCCGGCACCGATCCGCTGGTCCGGTTCAAGGCCGCGTACGTCTCCGGCGCGCTGCCCCGCAGCGGCCCGGCGGCAGGCCCCGACCTGGACGGCCCACCTCGACTGCTCGCCTTCACCACTCACTTCGTGCCGGTGCCCGAGCCGGACACGCAGCCCGCACCGGCCGCTGCGGAGGAGGGCCGGGAGAGCCTGCTGGACCTGCTGGTGAACCGGCTGGCCGGTCAGGGGTCACCGGCGCACCAGGTCTGGCTGCCCCCGCTCGATGAGCCGTCGGCCCTGGACGAGCTGCTCGGCCCGGTGGGCGTGGCTGCCACGCGTGGCCTCACCACCGGCAACCCGGAGCTGCACGGCGCGCTGAGCGTCCCGGTGGCCCTGGTCGACAAGCCCTTCGAACAGCGCCGCGACCTGCTCTGGCTGACGCTCGACGGCGCGGCCGGGCACGTCGCGGTGGTCGGGGCTCCGCAGAGCGGCAAGTCGAGCGTGCTGCGGACGCTGATCTGCGCGCTGGCGCTCACCCACACCCCGGCGGAGGTGCAGGTCTACTGCCTCGACTTCGGCGGCGGTGGGCTGGCCGCGCTGCGGGACCTGCCACACGTCGGCGGCGTGACCGGGCGCGCCGATCCCACCGCCGTCCGACGCACGATCGGGGAGGTCGCCACGCTGCTCGCCGAGCGGGAGCGGCGCTTCACCGAGCTGGGCGTCGAGTCGATGACGGCGTACCGGCAGCGGCGGGCCGCGCTGGCCGCCTCGGGCGAGCGGGACGTCGACCCGTTCGGCGACGTGTTCCTCGTCGTGGACGGATGGACGACGCTGCGCGGCGAGTACGACGACCTGGAACCCCTGATCACCGAACTGGCCACCCGGGGGCTCTCCTACGGGGTGCACGTGGTGACCACCGCGCTGCGCTGGCTGGACTTCCGCCCTGCGATCCGGGACCTCTTCGGATCCCGCCTGGAGCTGCGTCTCGGCGACCCGAACGACTCGCTGGTGGCCCGCCGGGCGGCGGCGAACGTGCCGGAGAAGGCCCCGGGGCGGGGCCTGACGGCTGGGAGCCTGCACTTCTTGACGGCCCTGCCCCGGCTCGCCGGCGCGGACACCGTCGACCTCGTCAAGCAGGTCGCCGGGGCGTGGCCCGGGCCGCCCGCTCCGCGGGTACGGCTGCTGCCGCCGGTGCTTCCGTACGCCGACCTGGACCTCGCCGCGACGACCGGCCTGCGGCTGCCGGTCGGGATCGCCGAGGCCGACCTACGACCGGTGGTGCTCGACTTCGCCGCCGAACCGCACTTCGTGGTCTTCGGCGACGCCGAGTGCGGCAAGTCCTCGTTCCTGCGTGCGCTGGGCGCCACCATCACCGCCCGGTTCACCCCGGAGCAGGCCCGGGTGATCCTGGTCGACTACCGGCGCAGCCTGCTCGGCGCGATCGCGACGGACCACCTGATCGGTTACGGCACCGCGGCCGCGCACACCGCCGAACTCGTCGAGTCGGCCGCCGGCTACCTCGCGCGCCGGATCGCCGGCCCCGAGGTCACCCCGCAGCAGCTCCGCGACCGCTCCTGGTGGTCGGGGCCGGAGCTGTTCGTGCTGGTCGACGACTACGACCTGGTGGCCACGGGGCCGACCAACCCGCTGCACGCCCTGGCGGAGTACCTGCCGCAGGCCCGGGACATCGGCCTGCATCTGGTGCTCGTCCGCCGTTCGGGGGGCGCCGCCCGCGCCCAGCACGAGCCGATCGTCCAGCGGCTGCGGGAACTCGCCACGGCCGGACTCGTGATGGCCGGCAGTCCGGAGGAGGGGGCACTGGTCGGGCCGGTCCGCCCTGGGCCGCTGCCACCCGGTCGTGGTCGGCTGGTCACCCGCCGCGAGGGGGTGCGCCTGGTCCAGCTGGCACACCTGCCGGCACCGTGAACCGTCTCCCCGGATCGTCCCTCGATCGGGGCGAGAACCGGTAATCTCCGATCGTTGTGGTTCCGCAGGCGACGAATGGCTGAGGATGTGACTGGGGTTCGGCACAGCTGCCCGGCAGCGGGCCGGCGGGTGGCCGGCCGGGCGCTGCTCGGCGTGACGGCAGCCGTCGTCGCCGTGGCGGGTTCCGCGGTGCCGGCGACCGCCGCCCCGGTCCACGCGAGCGCGGTCGTCGCCACCCCGTTGGCGTACGTGCCGGACGAGGCACCGGACCGGCCGGACCAGATCCGTGACGAGCAGTGGCAGATCGACGAGTTGAATGCGACGACCGCCTGGCGCAGCTCGACCGGCCGCGGGGTCACCGTCGCCGTCATCGACTCCGGAGTGGACGCCACCCACCCCGACCTGGTGGGGCAGGTGCTGCCCGGATACGACCTGGTGTCGCCGGGTGGCGGCCCGCAGGCGGACCCGGTGGGCCATGGCACCACGGTGGCCGGGCTGATCGCCGGTCGGCGGGACGACAAGCAGGGCGTGGTCGGCCTCGCGCCGGACGCACGCATCCTGCCGGTCCGGGTGCTCGACGACGAGAACCGGTACGACGACGCGCTGATCGTGGCCCGTGGGGTCCGCTGGGCGGTCGACCACGGCGCGCGGGTGATCAACCTGTCGCTCGGCGGCAGCGGTAACAGCCCCGCTCTCGCCGCCGCCCTGGACTACGCCTTCGCCCGCGACGTGGTGGTGGTGGCCTGCACCGGCAACGTCGCCAGCTCGACGACCTCCGAGGTCTGGTACCCGGCCCGGGAGCCGGGCGTGATCGCGGTCGCCGGCCTGGAACGCAACAGCGAGAACCTCTGGTCCGGTTCGATCACCGGCCGGGAGGCCGTGCTGTCCGCACCGGCCACCGGGCTCGTCGGCGCCCGCCCCGGCGGCTACTGGCGGGTGCAGGGCACCAGTTTCGCCGCGCCGCTGGTGTCCGCCACCGCGGCTCTCGTACGGTCCCGCTACCCGCAGATGTCGGCCGGTGACGTGGTGAACCGGCTGATGTCCACCGCTCGCGACCTCGGCCCGACCGGACGCGACGACCGCTTCGGCTTCGGTCTGGTCGACCCGGTGGCCGCGCTCACCGCCGACGTGCCGCCGGTGACGGGCAACCCGCTCGACGACAACGCCTCTCCCGGCGTGGTCGGTTTCGGACCGGCGCCGGGTCGCGAGCAGAGCGACCAGGCGGCCGGCTTCGGTGATCCGCTCGGCCACAACGTCCCGCAGCAGCAGGCCCGCTGGACCGCCCGCGCGGCCGGCAGCCAGGACGATTCGGCACCGGAACGGCTCTGGACGGGGGCCGCCCTCTTCGTCGCCCTACTCACCGGGGCGGCGCTGATGGTCCGCCGGCTGCGCCAGCAGCACCGCTGAGACCGGCTGATCGCCCGCCCGGTCGGGTAGAACGGACGCCATGAGCACGACGGATCCGCGCACCCTCGCCCCCGGCGACGCGGCGTCCTGGCGGCGACGCCGGCTCGACCCGGTCCAGCCGCGCGGGCTGCGTCTCACCCTGGCCGTGGCGGCCGCGTTCCTGGTGCTGGTGCCCTTCACGTCGCTCGCCCTGCTCGTGCTCGGCGCGTGGCCTCCGCTGCGCCGGATGGACACCTCGGTGACGGAGGCGCTGCACGGCTACGCGCTGGAGCACCCGGGCTGGGTACGGCTGACGAGCGTCTGGACCGAGGTCTTCGCACCCATGCCGCTACGCGTCGCCGCCCTGGCTGTCGTGGTCTGGCTGGTCCGCCGGGACGCCCGCCGGTTGGCCCTCTGGGTTGCGGTGACCATGCTGGCGGGCGGGCTGCTCGGCGCCCTGCTCAAGCTGCTGGTCGCTCGGGACCGGCCGGAGCTGCTGGATCCCGTCGCCCGGGCCGTCGGGTACGCCTTCCCGTCCGGGCACGCGGTCAACGCCGCCCTGGCCGCCGGGGTGCTGCTGGTGGTCTTCCTGCCGCTGGCCCGGCGCCGGGCGCAACGCGCGGCTCTCTGGGCCACGGCACTACTGCTCACCGTGCTGACCGGAGCGAGCCGGGTCGCCCTCGGGGTGCATTGGACCAGCGACGTGATCGGCGGATGGCTCCTCGCCACGGCCGTCCTGGCGGGCACCGCCGCCGGCTTCGCCGTCTGGCAGCACGCCCCCGCAAACCGCCACTGACCGCACGCCGCGGATCCCCTCCTCCGCGACCCGCTCGCTGCCGTTGGCCACGCTTTCCGTGAAAGGGGCCCCTTGCCACCGTCGGTGGCCACTCTTTCCGCGAAAGGGACCGTGTCGGGGGTGGGGGTGGGTCAGGTGCATTCGCCGGTGTCGACGGATCGGGTGCGTTGGGCGCCCGCCAGGGCCACCGGACGCGCCTCCGCCGAGGTCACCGCGAACCCGGTGTTGGGGTCGTCCGCCGCCGCCGCGAAGATCACCCCGAGCACCAGCCCGTTCGCGGAGACCAGCGGCCCGCCGGAATTGCCGCTGCGGACCAGGGCGCGGATCGTGTAGATCTCGCGGGTCACGTCGCCGGAGGAGTAGATGTCGGGCCCGGTGATCCGGTCCACGTCGCGGACCCGGGCGGACTGCGCGTTGTACGGCCCGTCGAGCGGGAAGCCGAGCACGATGGCGTCCGCGCCGGTGCCCGCGTTGCCGGCGGCGAACCGCATGGACGGGCCGGGCAGCCCCGGCACGTGCAGCACGGCGAGGTCCCGGTCCGGGTCGTAGACGACCACCTCGCCGTCGTACCGGTCGCCGCCGAGTTCCACGGACACCGAACGGGTGCCGGCGACGACGTGGGCGTTGGTCATCACCCGGTCGTCGGCGTACACGAAGCCGGAGCCCTCGATGCGGCGGGAGCAGCTCGGCGCCGAGCCGAGCACCTTGACCACCGAGCGCTGCCCGTTGACCACCACCTGCGAGCCGGCGAGCGCCGGGTCGGGCGGCTCCACCTGCCGCGCCCGGGTAGGCGCGAGGTCACCGAAGACGTCCGGGAAGCCGTTCGTGTCGACGGTGTCCCGCAACGCGGTGGAGAGCCGCTGCGCCTGGTCGGGCAGGACCCGGTCGACCACGTTGAGCAGGGCGCTGTTCCGCACGGAGGACGCCAGCCAGGGCAGCGAGGACGAGCCGAGCGGCACCGCGACCAGCCAGGCGACCAGGAGCACCGCGAAAAGGGAGACGAACGCGCCGCCGACGTCGTCGATCTTGCGGAAGACGGGACCGGTGATCGCGGCCCGGAGGTTCGATCCCAGCCAGCCGGCGAGCGCCTGCCCGGCCACGGCGAGGCCGAAGACCGCCACCAGGGAGATCAGCACCCGGGTGCCGCTGTCGACGAACTGACGGGCGAGTATCGGCCCGGCCTGGAGCCCGATCAGCGCGCCGAGGAAGAACCCCGTGAACGACAGGATTCCGATGACGAAGCCCTGTCGGTATCCGCTGATCGCGAACACGAGAATGAGCAGCAGTAGAACGAGATCGACGGCCGACACGCGTCAAGCGTACGGGCCGGGGGCCCGTCGGATGACCACCGCTTGCGGAAGGTGACCGTGCGGTCAGCGTACGGACGTCTCGTCGACCTCGTCGGTGCCCGCGGAGGGGGCCGGCGTCGCCCCGGTGGGCGGCAGCTCGACCATCCGCCCCGGGGCCCACGGCCGGGACCAGCCGCCCAGGTCGAGCAGGGTGCTCAGCACCCCGGCGGTGAAGCCCCAGACCAGCATGCCGCGTACGGCGAAGGCCGGGCCGATCCAGCCGCTCGGATGGCGTACGCGGACCCGGTTCGCCGGGTCGACCAGTTCGGCGATCGGCAGCCGGGCCACGTGTGCCACCTCGGCCGGCTCGCAGGGGTGCACCGGGTGCGGCGCGTGCCACCAGGCGAGGACGGGGGTCACCACGAAGTCGCTGACCGGGATCCAGAGTTTCGGCAGCTCGGCCAGGACGGTGACGCTACGCGGGTCGAGGGCGACCTCCTCGTTCGCCTCGCGCAGCGCGGTCGCCCGGGCGTCGGCGTCCTCCGGGTCCGCGGCACCGCCCGGGAAGGCGGGCTGACCGGCGTGGGTCCGCAGGGTGGCCGCCCGTTGCAGGATCAGTACGTCCGGGCCGGTGTCGGCCTGCTCGCCGAGGAGCACCAGCACGGCGCTCTCCCGCCCACCGCTTTCCGGCGTCGCCAGCCGGGTGAAGTCCTCGGCCCGGGCCGTGCCGAGCCGGTCGAGCAGCGGCGCCATCCACTCCGGTGGTCTCCGGGTCACGCCGGCACCGCCACCCCGAGGTGTTCACGGACCAGCTCGCCGAGGCTTGCGTCGTCCAGCGCGCCGGACGCGTCGGTGTGCACGACCCGGCCCTGCGCGTCGACGAGGAGGGTGAGCGGGAAGGCGTTACGGTTCAGCGCCCGTTGCAGGGCGGTGCCCTGGTCGACCAGCATCGGGAAGCCGATACCCAGGTCCTCGCCGATGGACTGGGCCGCACTGCGGCTGTCCTGGCTGTTCACCCCGATCACGTGGATCCGGTCACCGGCCCGTTTGCTCAGCCGCTGGAAGGCGGGCAACTCCTTACGGCAGGGCGGGCACCAGGACGCCCAAACGTTGATCACGGCGGGTCCGCGTACGTCGCGGAGCGCGATCGGCGCCCCGCCCGTGAAGCAGGCGAGGGTCAGCTCGGGCAGCGGATCTCCCGTGTGACCGTTCGCGTCGGTTGCGGCGCTCGGCGTCCCGGCACCGGCGGTCGGGGTCGCCGGGGTGGTCAGCCTCGCGCAGTCCTCGAACGGTGACGGCCGTTCGGCCCGCGGCCGGGGCGGCGCGGGTTCCTCCGTGCCCGTGGCGGTGCAGCCCGCCGCGGCGGCGACCAGCAGGGGCAGGAGCAGTACGGCGATACGGCGATTCATGGCACCTCCGCGGTGACCGCCTGGACCGGCACCAGCTGCGGGTCGATTCCGGCGGCGACCGCCAGGTCACGGGCCCGGGGGCCCTTGAGCAGCTTGACCGCGACCGTCGGGTCGGTCGGCCCGGTGCCGTACGACGGGCAGAGCTTCGCCAGCGTGCAGGCCCCGCAGGCGGGCTTGCGCGCGTGGCAGACGCGACGGCCGTGGAAGATCACGCGATGGGAGAGCATGGTCCAGTCACGCTTCTCGTAGAGCGCGCCGACCGCATGCTCGATCTTTACCGGGTCGGTCTCGGACGTGAGCCGCCAGCGGTGCACCAGGCGCTGGAAGTGGGTGTCGACGGTGATCCCGGGCACGTCGAACGCGTTGCCGAGGATGACGTTGGCGGTCTTGCGACCGATTCCGGGCAGCGCCACCAGGTCGATCATCCTGCCCGGCACCCGGCCCTCGTGCCGCTCCACGAGCGCCTGTCCCAGCTTGATCAGTGAGTCGGTCTTGTTCCGGTAGAAGCCGGTCGGCCGGATCAGCTCCTCCATCTCCCCCCGGTCGGCAGCGGCGTACGCGGCGGCGGTCGGGTAGCGCAGGAAGAGCTTCGGGGTGACCTCGTTGACCCTCTTGTCGGTGGTCTGCGCCGAGAGGATCGTGGCGACGGCCAACTCCAGCGCGCTGGAGTGGTCCAGTTCGCAGTGCGCGTCGGGATGGGTCTCGGCGAGCACCCGGCCGATCCGCCGAGCGCGCCGCTTCCGCCCGAGGTCGGTCTCGCTGGCACCGGGGGAGCTACGGGTCACGACGGCCAGCGTACGTCGCCGGGCGGGCGTCAGGCGTCAGGTGGTGTGATCTTGCCGGCATCGTCGAGGCGGGCGCCGGTCTTCGGAAAGTCGCTGCGAGTGAGCTGCTTCACCAGTCCCAGGCCCCGGTCGTCCGGGTCGAGGGTCGGTTTGCCGGCCCCGTTCATGTACGTCGAGGTGAACGAGCCGCCCGCCCAGCTGCCGTCGGAGCGCAGCGACACCTTGAGGACGCCACCCCAACCGAGACGACCGTTGTTGCTCAGCGAGTTGCCCCCGCCCGCGAAGTTCCCCAGGCTGTACGCGATCAGCCGGCCCTTGTAGAACTCCATTCCGCGCAGCACGTGCGGGCCGTGCCCGACGATCAGGTCGGCCCCGGCGTCGATCATCGCCTTGGCGAACTTGACCGGATCGCCCCGGTTCTCCCCCAGGAACATCTCGGTGCCGGGCCGGACTCGGGTCTTGTCCGAACCCTCGGCCCCCATGTGCACCTGCACGACTACCAGGTCGGCCATGGTGGCCGCCTTCGCGACGACCTTCTTCGCGGCGGTGATGTCCACAACACTGTTGGACCAGACGTACGACGAGAAGCCGGCAACGGCGATCTTGACGCCGTTGCTCTCCACGACGGTGATCTGGTCCGGCGCGCCGGTGTGCGCCAGGTCGTACTTCTCCAGGGACCGCTGGGTGTTCTCGTAGCCCTTCGGACCGTAGTCGTAGCCGTGGTTGTTGGCCTGGTTGAGCAGGTCGAACCCGGCGTCGCGCAGGTGGGCCGCGTACTCCGGCGGGGCGCGGAACTGGAAGCAGCGGGTGGAGTCGGCGCCGCACTTGCCGGTGCCCGTGTCCACGGTCAACGGCTCCTCCAGGTTGCCCATCACCACGCCGGCGGCGAGCGCCTTGGTGACCGAGGCGAAGAAGCCCTTGCCGCCGTTGGGGGGCAGCCGATTCGGGGCGTTACCCATGATGATGTCGCCGGTCGCGGAGAGCGAGACGATCTCGCCCGCCGCCGGGGAGCCGCTCGCCGAGGGGGTGGTCACCGGCGCACCGGTGGCCCCGCCACCCGCACCGGCCTGCCAGACGGGAGCCGCGACGGTCTCGGCGCAGCCCGCCACGAGCAGCGCGAGCAGCGCGCCGAACACGAGGGTGATCCGGCGACGGTATGAGGGGAGGCGCGAGGAGCGCGCGGCAGCGTACATCGCTGGCGACCCTACCGGGCGGGTTTCGCCGATACGACGGCCGATCGGACGGAAGTTCAGCCGTTCAGACGGTCTGACCAGGGCACGACGGCGCCGGACCCGCCGGCGAGCACGGCCGCGTGCACCGCACGGGCGAGCGGCGCACCCCACGTCGAGCGGGGCCCTCCGTAGGCGAATTCGGGGCCGTCGACCGGGCAGAGCACGGCGACCGCGTCCGTCGGGGTGCCGGTGGCCGCCAGGCCCAGCTCCGTGATCGCCTGCGCCTTCGCCTCGGTCGCGGTGGCGACCGCGTTGACCAGGGCGGCGTCGCTGAGCCGTACCGGCACGTACACCACGATGTTGACGGTGCCGACCCGCTCGCCGAGCGCCACCGGCGCCGGCTCGGCGGCTCGGATCGGGGTGCCGAGCCCGACCGTCGCCCAGACCCGCACGCCGCCGTCCGTCCGGGCGACCACCTCGGCGACGTCGACACCGGTCAGCAGCCCCACCCCGGGCCCGTCCAGCCCGAGCCCGTGGGCGAGCGCGGCCAGGTGGACCGCGGGGTCGTCCCGGTCGTACGACATCGGCACCGTCGCGTTCACGACCCAGTGGCGTACGCCGATCCCGCCACCGAGCGACGCGGAACTGACCGCGCGCAGCGGGTCGGTGGCCCGCCACACCAGCAACGGAACGTCGAGCCCGTCCTCGTGGCGGGTGGTCAGCAACGGCTCGCTCAGCACCCGGTGACCCTACGGCCCGACTGGTCCGGACAGGTACCGACGGTCGGCGGACGGTGACCATCTGGCCAGGCGAAACGTACCGATTACGCCCAACGATCACGTTTCCAGGGGCCACCTCTGATTCCGGCTCACGTGCGCCTAGACTTGTCGGCGCGCGAGGGACCAGCGGACGGCGGACCCGGCCGAGGGACGGCAACGCGCAACCGGAGGTGCGCGATGGACGAGGTACTGGCCCGCAGCGGGATCTTCCAGGGTGTCGACCCGGAGGCTGCCGAGGCGCTCGCCAAGGAGATGGAGACGATCGAGGTCCGCAAGGGCGAGGTCGTGTTCAACGAGGGCGAGCCCGGCGACAGTCTTTACATTCTGCTGTCCGGCAAGATCAAGGTCGGCCGCCGTGCGGCGGACGGCCGGCAGAACCTGATCGCGGTGATGGGCCCGTCGGACATGGTCGGCGAGCTGTCACTCTTCGACCCGGGCCCCCGCACGGCGACGGCTACCGCGGTGACCGACACCCGCCTGGTCCGGCTGCGCAAGCAGGCGCTGCGGCCGTGGCTGGCCAATCGGCCGGAGATCGCGGAGCAGCTGCTCCGGGTGCTGGCCCGCCGGCTCCGCCGGACCAACGACTCGCTGGCCGACCTGATCTTCACCGACGTGCCGGGCCGCGTGGCGAAGAACCTGCTCCAGATGGCCGGCCGGTTCGGCACCCGCGACGGCGGCGTGCTGCGGGTCACCCACGACCTCACCCAGGAGGAGATCGCCCAGCTCGTCGGCGCCTCCCGGGAGACGGTCAACAAGGCGCTGGCGGACTTCGCCTCGCGGGGCTGGCTGCGCCTGGACGGCAAGAGCATCATCATCCTGGACCCGGAGCGCCTGGCCCGCCGCGCGCGCGTCTGACTTCGGCCGCTACGGCCCGGACCGCTCCGCCGGTTCGGGCCGTTTTGGCGCGGGACGTGTCTGCCCGGCGCAGAATCCCTGGATTTCGCCCGGACGGGTCGCCACTCTGTGGCGATGCTGACCAACGTCGCCGTCCTCTCCGACATCCACGGTGTGCTTCCCGCGTTGGAGGCCGTGCTGGCCGAGCCGGACGTGGCGGCCGCCGACCTGATCGTGCTCACCGGTGACATCGCCGCCGGCCCACAGCCGGTCGAGGTGCTCGACCGGCTCGCCGACCTCGGCGACCGGGCCTGCTGGGTACGCGGCAACGCCGACCGGGAACTGGTGGAGGCCCGGGCGGGGCGCAGCATCCCGTTCGAGGTCTCGAACTGGGCGGCGGCTCAGCTCCGCGACGATCAGGTCGACCGGCTGGCGCAACTGCCCAGCACTGTGACGATCACCATCGACGGCCTGGGTCCGGTGCTCTTCTGCCACGCCACGCCTCGGGACGACGAGGAGGTCGTGCTGGTCGACACCCGGATGGCGCGCTGGGCGCAGGTCTTCGCCGACGTACCGCCAGAGGTACGCACGGTGGTCTGCGGGCACACCCACATGCCGTTCACCCGGCTGGTCGACCGGCGGCTGGTGGTCAATCCCGGCAGCGTCGGGATGCCGTACGGCGGGCCCGGCGCCTACTGGGCGCTGCTCGGTCCGGGTGTGCAGCTGCGCCGCACCGACTTCGACGTGGACGCGGCCTGCGCCCGAGTGGCCGCCGAGTCGACGTACCCGGACGCCGCCGGCTTCGCCGACGAGTACCTGCGCTCCCGGCACAGCGACGCCGACGCGCTCGCGGTGTTCGCTCCCCGCGACGGCCGCTGAGCGGGCCGGTCCCAGCTCTCTCCGAACAGCGCGCCGGACGACCCGACGAAGGGCGTAGGGACATGGTGCGAGCTGCCTTTGGATCTGAATCGTCTAGGACATCGGACCGGGGACCGGAGGGCCAGGGCCGGAGCCGGAGGGCCAGGGCCGGAGGGCCAGGGCCGGAGCCGGAGGGCCAGGGCCGGAGGGCCAGGGCCGGAGCCGGAGGGCCAGAGCCGGAGCCGGAGGGCCAGGGCCGGAGCCGGAGGGCCAGAGCCGGAGCCGGAGGGCCAGGGCCGGAGCCGGAGGGCCAGAGCCGGAGCCGGGAAGCCGGGGTCGGAGGGCCCGGAAATCTCCTGCCGTCCCATGCCTAAGCAACCCGCTCGGCCCGCTTCTGCAGAACGGTTCCTGGTCGCCTGCCGGTCGGTCGTGGTGAGCTCGAAGCCGCCATAGCGCGCACGGGGAGCGTGGTGTCCTGGACGCGGTCGGCCGGGAGGTCGCTACAACGCCTCGGTCTGCGCGTCACGGCCGCCGCCTGCCGGCTGCACGCAGCACCGGCCACGACGTTGCGGCACCGCCCACGGCGAAGCAACACTCCCAAGGGCGAAGCGGCACCGCCCACAGCGAGGCAACACTCCCAAAGCGACGCAGCACCGGCAACGGCTGGGCACACCGGCATGCCGTTGACCTCCCAACGGCTGCGCGCTGACTCGCCTACGACATCAGTTCCAAAGGCTTCGCACAGCAGCACTCGGTCTCGGGCGGCGCCGACCGGCGACCCGCGTGGACGGGCCGATCGCACGGACGAAAAAGTCAAGCTTGACTGTTTGTTTCGCGGCTTGCACGCTGTCCCCGTGTCCACCGCATCGATCCGCGTCCCTCAACAGGAACGCAGCCGCGCCACCCAGGCGCGACTGCTGGAGGCGACAGTCGAATGCCTGGTGGAGCATGGCTGGGCGGGCACCACGACCACCCTGGTCGCGGCACGGGCCGGGGTTTCGCGCGGCGCGCAAGCTGCACCACTACCCGACGAAGGCCGCTCTGGTCACCGCAGCCGTCGACCACCTCGCCGAGCGCCGCGCGGCCGAGCTGCGTGCCGAGGCGGAGGCGCTACCGACCGGGCCGCAGCGGCTCGACCGGGTGATCGACCTGCTCGGCGTGGCGTTCACCGGTCCGCTCTTCGTGGCCGCACTCGAACTCTGGGTCGCCGCCCGCACCGATCCCGAGCTGCGTCGGGCACTGGTGCCGCTGGAAGCCCGGGTGGGCCGGGAGATGCACCGGCTCACCGTCGCACTGCTCGGCGTCGACGAGCGACGTCCCGGCGTACGGGAGGCGGTGCAGGCCACCCTGGACCTGCTCCGCGGGCTGGGCGTGGCCAACCTGCTCACCGACGACACGGTCCGCCGTACCGCCCTGCTCGCCACCTGGAAGCAGCAACTCTCCACGCTCCTCACGCCCTGACCTGCCCCCGCGTCGGGGCATGACCAGACCGGAGGCACCATGGTCGACCTGTCGGACCTGCTCGCCGACCTGGCCGGGGAGTCCGAGGCGCTGGAGGCACTCGTCCGGCCACTGCCGCCGGCGGACTGGGCCCGCCCCACCCCGGCGGCCGGCTGGACCGTCGCTCACCAGGTAGCCCACCTCGCCTGGACCGACCATGTGGCGCTACTCGCCGCCACCGACGCCGAGGCCTTCTTCGCGTCCGTGGCCTCCGCCCCGGACCCGGCCCGACTCGTCGACCACGGCGCGGAGGAGTTCCTCGCCCCGCCGACCGACCTGCTCCCCCGCTGGCGCAGCGGCCGGGCGGCACTGGCCGCCGTCCTCGCCCTCGTTCCGCCCGGGGAGAAGCTGCCCTGGTACGGCACCCGGATGTCGGCCACTTCGATGGTCACCGCCCGAATCATGGAGACCTGGGCGCACGGCGAGGACATCGCCGACGCACTCGACGTACGCCGGCCCGACACCCATCGGCTCCGGCACGTCGCCCACCTCGGCGTGCGTACCCTCGGTCACGGTTTCGCCGCCCACGGCCGGCCCGTGCCGGCGACGCCCGTGCGCGTGGAACTGGCGGGGCCGGGCGGCGAAACCTGGAGTTGGGGCCCCGCGGAGAGCACGGACCGGGTCACCGGGCCGGCGCGGGACTTCTGCCTGCTGGTCACCCAGCGCCGGCACCGGGCCGATCTGGCACTCACCGTCACCGGCCCGGTCGCCGACGAGTGGCTCGACGTGGCGCAGGCGTTCGCCGGCCCACCCGGTGCCGGCCGGCCGCCGCTGGACCCGCCACCCGCAGGCGGGCCGCAGACCCGCGCTGCCGGCTCGAACGGGGTGCCGGTGTGATCCGCATCGGCAACGCCTCCGGCTTCTACGGTGACCGCTCCACCGCCTGGCGGGAGATGCTCGACGGTGGCGAACTGGACGTGCTGACCGGCGACTATCTGGCCGAACTGACCATGCTGATCCTCGGGCGGGACCGGATGCGCGACCCCTCGCTCGGGTACGCCCGGACCTTCCTCCGGCAACTCGAAGGTTGCCTCGGCACCGCGCTCGAACGCGGGGTCAAGCTCGTGACCAACGCCGGCGGGCTGAACCCGGCCGGGTTGGCCGCCGCGATCGACGCGCTCGCCGACCGGCTCGGCCTCGCCGTCCGCGTCGGGTACGTCGAGGGCGACGCGCTGCACCGGCCCGACGCACTCACCGCCAACGCGTACCTGGGTGCGTTCGGGATCGCCGCCTGCCTCGACGGCGGAGCCGACGTGGTGGTCACCGGCCGGGTCACCGACGCCTCGCTGGTGGTGGGTCCGGCGATCGCCCGGTACGGCTGGACCCGCGACGACCTCGACGCACTCGCCGGCGCCACCGTCGCCGGGCACCTCATCGAGTGCGGCGCGCAGGTCACCGGCGGCAACTTCAGCTTCTTCACCGAACTGCCCGACGGCGGCCACCGTCCCGGCTTCCCGATCGCCGAGGTGCACCGGGACGGCTCGTGCGTCGTCACGAAACACCCGGGCACCGGCGGCGCGGTGACCGTGGAGACCGTCACCGCGCAACTGCTCTACGAGGTGGGCGGGCCCGCGTACCTGGGGCCGGACGTGGTGACCCGGCTGGACACGGTGGCCCTGCACGCCGACGGCGCGGACCGGGTGCGGGTCACCGGCGTACAGGGGACACCGCCCCCGGCCACCCTCAAGGTCGGCGTCAACAACCTCGGTGGCTTCCGCAACTCGATGACGTTCGTGCTCTGCGGGCTGGACATCCCGGCCAAGGCGGCCCTCGTCCGCGGCCAGTTGGAGTCCTCGGTGGGCAAGGAGGGGCTGGAGTTCAGCCTGGCCCGCACCGACCATCCCGATTCCGCCGACACGGAGACGGCGAGCGCGCTGCTGCACGTACACCTGCGCGACGGCGACAAGGCACGGGCCGGGCGGGCGTTCTCGGCGGCCGCGGTGGAGCTGGCGCTCGCCTCCTACCCGGGATGCACCCTGACCACCCCACCCGGCGACGCGACGCCGTACGGGGTGTTCACCGCGGAGTTCGTGCCGCAGGACGCGGTGCCGCACACCGCGGTGCTCCCCGACGGCAGCCACGTGCCGATCCCGCCGCCGCCCGACACCCGTCCACCGGAGAGCGCCGCGCAACCGGATGCGCCGGCAACACCGCTCTCCGGGCACCGCACCCGCCGTGGTCCGCTCGGCGAGCTGGTCGGGGCACGGTCGGGAGACAAGGGCGGTGACGCGAACCTGGGTGTCTGGACCCGCGGCGACGCGGCATACGACTGGCTGCGCGGCTGGCTGACCGTGGAGCGGCTGGCCGAGCTGCTGCCGGAGACCGCCACGTTGACCGTCGAGCGGTACGAGCTGCCGAACCTGCGCGCCGTCAACTTCGTGATCCGGGGCCTGCTCGGGCAGGGAGTAGCCGCGTCCACCCGCTTCGACCCGCAGGCCAAGGCGCTCGGCGAGCTGCTCCGCTCGCGGATCATCGACCTGCCGATCCTGGAGGCGACCGCATGACCATCGTGGACACGCCGGAACGGCGCCAGCTGCGTGAGCTGACCCGCGCCTTCGTCGCCCGGGAGGTGCTGCCGTACCTGGACGACTGGGAGCGGGCCGGTGAGGTCCCGCGCCACCTGCACGCCACCGCCGCGAAGATCGGCCTGCTCGGCGTCGGGTTCCCCGAGTCGGTCGGGGGCAGCGGCGGCGACCTGCTCGACACGATCATCGTGACCGAGGAGATCATCCGGTCCGGGGGCTCGTCGGGGCTGGTCGCCGCGCTCTTCACGCACGGCATCGCGCTGCCGCACATGGTCGCCGCCGGCGGCAACCGGACCGGCGGTCCGCTCGGCGGCCGGCTCGGCGCCGTCCCGGCCCCGGGCGACGACGATCTGGTCGACCGGTACGTCCGCCCGACCCTGGCCGGGACGATGATCGGCGCGCTGGCGATCACCGAGCCGGACGGCGGCTCGGACGTCGCGGGGATCCGCACCACCGCCCGGCGGGACGGCGACCACTATGTGGTGAACGGGTCGAAGACCTACATCACCAGCGGCGTCCGGGCCGACTTCGTGACCACCGCGGTCTGCACCGACTTCCCGGGCAGCGGTGAGCTCACCCTGCTGGTGATCGAGAAGGGCACACCTGGCCTCACCGTGGGCCGCCGGCTGGAGAAGCTGGGCTGGCACTGTTCGGACACCGCCGAGCTGTCCTTCGTCGACGTACGGGTGCCGGTGGCTAACCGGATCGGCGCGGAGGACACCGGCTTCCTGGCGATCATGCAGCACTTCGCCGCCGAGCGGATCTCGCTCGCCACGCAGGCGTATGCGATCGCCCAGCGCTGCGTCGAGTTGGCCGTGCGCTGGTGCCGGGACCGCTCCACGTTCGGCCGGCCGCTGGTCAGCCGCCAACTCGTCCGGCACCGGCTGGCCGGGATGCACACTCGCGCCGAGGCGGCCCGCGCGTACGTGCACGACGTGGCGGCTCGGGTCGCGGCCGGCGAGCCGGTGGTCACCGAGGTGGCGATGGCCAAGAACGTCGCGGTGGCCGCCTGTGCCGAGGTGGTGGACCAGGCGCTCCAGCTGCACGGAGGGTTCGGTTATCTGCGCGACGCCGAGGTGGAACGGCACTACCGGGACGCCCGCATCCTCGGCATCGGCGGCGGCACCACCGAGATCATGAACGAGATCATCGCGAAGGGGATGGGGCTGTGACCGTACTGGGCAGCACCATCGATCCGTCCTCGCCGGGTTTCGCCGGCAACCGGGCGGCGCTGCTGGAACGGCTGGCGGAGCTGGATGCCGCAGTGGACCAGGCCCGGGCCGGGGGTGGCGAGAAGTACGTGGCCCGGCACCACGCCCGGGGCAAGCTGCTCCCCCGGGAACGGATCGAACTGCTGCTCGACCCGGACAGTCCGTTCCTGGAGCTGTCGCCGGTGGCCGCGTACGGCACCGACTTCCCGGTCGGGGCGAGCGTGGTGACCGGCATCGGTGTGGTCGAGGGCGTCGAGTGCCTGATCGTCGCGAACGACCCGACGGTACGCGGTGGCGCGGTGAACCCGTGGTCGCTGGCCAAGACCCGGCGGGCCGGTGAGATCGCGCTCGCCAACCGGCTGCCGATGGTGAACCTGGTCGAGTCGGCCGGAGCCGACCTGCCCACCCAGGCGGAAATCTTCATCCCGGGTGGCCGGGTGTTCCGTGACCTGACCCGGCTCTCCGCGGCGCGGATCCCCACGGTCAGCGTGGTCTTCGGCAACGCGACCGCGGGTGGCGCGTACGTGCCGGGGATGTCCGACCACGTGATCATGATCCGGGACCGGTCGCAGGTCTACCTGGCCGGGCCGCCGCTGGTGAAGATGGCCACCGGCGAGGTCACCGACGACGAGTCACTCGGCGGCGCGGCGATGCACGCCGGAACGTCGGGGCTCGCGGACTTCCTCGCCGCCGACGAGCGGGACGGCATCCGGCTGGCCCGGCAGTGCGTACGCCGGTCGAACTGGCGCAAGCAGGGCCCCGGGCCGCGTGACCCGTCGCCGCAGCCGCCGAAGTACGACCCGGAGGAGCTGCTCGGCATCGTCAGCTCCGACCTGAAGGTGCCGTTCGATCCGCGCGAGGTGCTCGCCCGGATCCTGGACGGCAGCGAGTTCGACGAGTTCAAACCGGCGTACGGCCGCGCGCTGGTCACCGGCTGGGGCGAGCTGCACGGCTACCCGGTCGGGGTGCTCGCCAACGCCCGGGGCGTGCTGTTCAGCGAGGAGGCGCAGAAGGCGGCGCAGTTCATCCAGCTCGCGAACGCGTCCGACACCCCGCTGCTCTTTCTGCAGAACACCACCGGCTACATGGTCGGCACCGAGTACGAGCAGCGCGGAATCATCAAGCACGGCGCCCTGATGATCAACGCGGTCTCCAACTCGACGGTGCCGCACCTGACGGTCAACCTGGGCGCCTCGTACGGTGCGGGCAACTACGGCATGTGCGGGCGGGCGTACGAGCCGCGGTTCCTCTTCACCTGGCCGAACGCCAAGTCGGCGGTGATGGGGCCGGCCCAGCTCGCCGGGGTGCTCTCGATCGTGGCCCGGCAGGCCGCGGCCGCCCGGGGCCGGCCGTACGACGAGGACTCCGACGCCGCGATGCGGCTGATGGTCGAGCAGCAGATCGAGTCCCAGTCCGGAGCGCTGTTCCTCTCCGGCCGCCTCTACGACGACGGGGTGATCGACCCCAGGGACACCCGTACGGTCCTCGGCCTCTGCCTGTCCGCCGTCCACAACGCACCCGTGCAGGGCGCGCACGGCTTCGGCGTCTTCCGGCTGTGATCGGCGTGAGCGCGAGGAACGCGGCGCAGCGGAGTCCCGCCGTCGCGAACGAAAGGCAGGCCCCCAGATGATCAACCGGCTCCTGGTGGCGAACCGGGGCGAGATCACCCGCCGTGTCTTCGCCACCTGCCGTCGGCTCGGCGTCGAGACGGTGGCCGTGCACTCCGACGCGGACGCCGACGCGCCGCACGTCGCCGAGGCGGACCGGGCGGTTCGGCTGCCGGGGAACAGCCCGGTCGAGACGTACCTGCGGATCGACCTGATCCTGGACGCGGCCCGCCGGACCGGTGCGGACGCGGTCCACCCCGGCTACGGGTTCCTCGCGGAGAACGCCGAATTCGCCGCGGCGGTGATCGACGCGGGCCTGACCTGGGTCGGGCCGTCGGCGAAGGCGATCGCCACGATGGGCGACAAGGTGGCCGCGAAGGCGCTGCTCGCCGATGCCGGCGTACCCATGCTGCCGACCTGGACCGACCTCGACCAGGTCACCGACTTTCCGGTGCTGGTGAAGGCGGCCGCAGGCGGCGGAGGGCGCGGCATGCGCGTCGTCCGCGAAGCGGCCGGGCTCGCCGAGGCCGTCGCCTCCGCGCGTCGCGAGGCGGCTGCGGCGTTCGGCGACGGCACGGTCTTCATCGAGCGGTACGTCGAGCGGGGCCGGCACGTCGAGGTGCAGATCTTCGGCGACACGTTCGGTACGGTCGCCGCCCTCGGCGTGCGGGAGTGCTCGATCCAGCGCCGGCACCAGAAGATCGTCGAGGAGGCGCCCGGCGTCGTCCCGCCCGAGGTGCGCCAGCGGCTGCACGAGGCGGCGGTGGCCGCCGGTCGTGCCGTCGACTACGTGGGCGCGGGCACGGTGGAGTTCCTGCTGACGCCCGGCGGAGACATCCACTTCCTGGAGATGAACACCCGGCTCCAGGTCGAGCACCCGGTCACCGAACTGTGCACCGGGCTGGACCTGGTCCGGCTGCAACTGCTGGTCGCCGCCGGTGAGCCGCTGCCGGAGGAGGCCGTGTACGCGAAGACCAGCGGGTACGCCGTAGAGGTGCGGCTCTGCGCCGAGGATCCGGCCCGGGGCTTCCGGCCGGCCACCGGTGTGCTGCACCGGTTCGCCGTTCCGGGCGTGTCCGCCGAGTTCGGCGAGCTGACCCGCGCTGGGCTGCGGCTGGATTCCGGCGTGGTCGACGGCTCGGCGGTCGCCGTCCACTACGACTCGATGCTGGCGAAGGTGATCTCCTGGGCGCCGACCCGGGGCGAGGCGGCGCGGGCACTGGCCGGTGCGCTGGCCCGCGCCGAGCTGCACGGGGTGACCACCAACCGCGACCTGCTGGTCCGGGTCCTGCGCAGCCCGGAGTTCGCCGCTGTCGAGGTCGACACCGGTTTCCTCGACCGGCATCCGGAGCTGTTCGCACCGCTGGTGCCGTCCGATCGGATGCCGCTGTACGCGTTGGCCGCGGCGCTGGCCTCGGCGGCCGGCCGGCGGGCGAGCGCCCCGGTGCTCGCCGGGCTCCCGTCCGGCTGGCGGAACGTGCCCGCGTACCCGCAGGTCACCCGGCTGCTCGCCCCGGACGGCGAGGTCGAGGTGCGCTACCGACTGGACCGGACGGGCGCACTCGCGCAGTGGTCGGTGCGAGCGGCCGGGCCGCGCGCGGAGGGCCCGCCGACCGGCACGGTCGACCCAGCCGGTGCGGCCGGCGCAGACGGTGCGTTGGGCCCGCCCGGCGCAGGCGGCGCGGTCGGCGGAGGCGGCACGGTCGGGCCGGTCGGCGACGGCGGGTGGCCCGCGGTGGCGCTGGTGTCGGCCACCGCCGAGCGGGTCGTGCTGGACGCGGCCGGCGTGCGGTGCGCGTACCGGGTGCACGGGATCGGCTCGGCGGTACACGTGGACGGCCCGGAGGGTTCGGTCTCCCTCACCGAGCTGCCGCGCTTTCCCGAGCCGGCCACCGAACTCGCCGCCGGCTCGCTGCTGGCGCCGCTGCCCGGCACGGTGACCCGGGTACACGTGGCGGCCGGTCAGCAGGTCGTCACCGGCGACCTGCTGCTGACCCTGGAGGCCATGAAGCTGGAACACCCGGTGCTCGCCCCGATCGACGGCACGGTCGTGGAGCTGCCGGTGCCGGCCGGCGGCCAGGTCGACACCGGGGCCGTGCTGGCCGTCGTCAACCCTCTGGAGGACGTGCGATGAACTTCGACCTCACCGACGAGCAGGAGCAGCTGCGGGACGCCGTACGGGCGCTGGGCCGCCGGTACGGGCACGACTACTTCGTGGCCAAGGCGAAGGCCGGTGAGCACACCACCGAGCTCTGGGCGGAGGCGGGACGGCTCGGCTACCTCGGGGTGAACATCCCCACCGAGTACGGCGGCGGGGGCGGCGGCATCACCGAGCTGGCGATCGTCTGCGAGGAGCTGGCCGCGGCGGGCTGCCCCCTGCTGCTGCTCGTGGTCTCCCCCGCCATCGCGGCCACCGTGATCAACCGGCACGGCACCGAGGCACAGCGGAAACGGTTCCTGCCCGGCTTCGCCGACGGCTCGCTGAAGGTGGTCTTCGCGATCACCGAACCGGAGGCCGGTTCGAACTTCCACCGGCTCGGCACGGTGGCCCGGCGCGACGGCGACGACTGGCTGCTCTCGGGGCGCAAGTGCTTCATCTCCGGCGTCGACGAGGCACGGTACGTGCTGGTCGTGGCGCGTACCGAGGACGCCACGACCGGACGGCTGAAGCCGGCGCTCTTCGTCGTACCGAGCGACGCGCCGGGGCTCACCCGATCCAAGCTGGACATGGAGATCGTTTCGCCGGAGAACCAGTTCCTGCTCTACCTCGACGAGGTGCGGCTACCGGCCGACGCGCTGGTCGGAGAATCGGTGGACGCCGGCCTGCCGGCGCTCTTCACCGGGCTCAACCCGGAGCGGATCACGGTGGCCGCGATGGGCGCGGGCACCGGCCGGTATGCGATCGAGCGGGCCTCGACGTACACCGCGTCCCGGAAGGTCTGGGGTGGGCGGAGCATCGGCGCCCATCAGGGCGTGTCCCACCCGTTGGCGCACGCCGCCGTGCAGGTGGAGCTGGCCCGGTTGATGATCTACAAGGCGGCCGCCCTCTACGACGCCGGGCGCGACCTGGAGGCCGGGGTGTCCGCCAACATGGCCAAGTACGCGACCGGCGAGGCCGCGGCGCTCGCCGTGGACACCGCGGTACAGGTCCACGGCGGGGCCGGCATGACCACCGAGTACGGCGTGGCGACGCTGCTCGGCGCCGTCCGGGCCGGACGGATCGCCCCGGTGAGCCGGGAGATGATCCTGAACTACGTCGCCCAGCACGTCCTCGGTCAGGAGAAGTCGTACTGAGGGAGGGTCAGCCGACCGCGCGGCAGGCGGCGTCGATGCGGTGCACCGGGCGGACCCGCCGACCCAGCCCCTCCATCAGCGAATCCTCCACGTGGAAGTCGTGGATCCGCAGCTGGTGCCGGGGCAGCTCCTCCTCGCTCGGGCAGAGCACCTGCGCTTGCACCTGGTCGACCGGCACGTACCGCACGCCGCCCTGCTCCTGCAGGATCACCATGTTCACGTCGTCGGTGGTCACCACGTGTCCCCGTACGTCCTCCGTCGGGCCGTTCGCCGGCCCCACGGTGGTGACGGTCAGCGGCAGCACCGGTGTGCTGATCACCGGCAGGGCCGCCCAGACCAGCACGACCAGCACGGCGACCTCGGTGAGTGAGGCGAGCGGCCCGATCACGATGCGCGGCAGCGGCCCGGAGATGCTCAGGGCGAGCAGCGGCGGCAGCACCAGCAGCGCCACCACCAGCGGCTTACCCTGCCGGGCGGCGTCCAGCAGGGTGGGCAGCAGCAGCCAGGCGTACCCGGCGAGCAGGGCAGCGATCAGCAGCACCCGGGGCGCGACCCGCTCGTGCAGCTGTTCCGGACGAAGCTGGAACGCGGCCACGAACGCCGGGAGGAGCAGCGGCAGGTAGAGCAGCGGCCAGGTGACCAGGGCGAGCAGGAAGCTCGCCAGCACCAGCCAGGCCGGGGTGATCTCGGCCCAGCGGGCGAAGAGCGGACGACGCCGGGTGCCGGGCGGTAGCCGGTCCACACTCGCGCCGAACACCGCGCCCAGGGCGAAGACGGCGACCAGCGCGGTGGCGAGCAGCCGGGCGGCGGTGGTGAGGAAGCCGGCGAGCAGGTTCACCGGCCCGACGTTCGCGACCAGCAGCAACGTGGTCTGCAGCTCACCGCCGGCCTCGACGCCGAGCCGGAGCACGGAGAAGACGGCCGGCACGCCGACCAGCGCCGTCCAGAACGACTGGCTGGCCTGCGCCCGCCGCTCCACCTTGTCCAGCCGGTCGCCGCCGGGCCAGCTGCGGTCGTACCAGGCCGTCGGCTCCTCGACCCGGCCACCGTCGTCCGCCCCCGGTTCACCGACGGGGGCGGTGGCCGCCGAGGGGACCGTCATCGGGGGGCCTTGTCGTCGAAGTCGACGAGCTTCGGCACCTCGAGCGGCTGGGGCTGCGGCTTCTCCGCCCGCAACCACGGGCCGAGTGTCCGGTTGTAGGCGGTCTGCCATGGGCTGGCACGCCCGGCCCGCTCCAACTGGTAGCTCTTGTCGAGGAAGAAGGCGACCAGATCCCGGAGGGCCGGGTCGCTGATCGGCACCCCGACACCGATCAGTTCGCTGGTGCCGAAGGGCATGTCGACGATCTCGAACTCGGTCGGGTGCCGGGACAGGAAGCCGGCCAACATCGTCTCGTCGGAGCTGACCGCGTCGTAGCGACCGGCCCGGATGCCGGCGACGCAATCGCCGACGTCCTTCACCACGAAGGTGCGGACCTGGTGCTTCTCCAGCTCCGCCTCGGTGGTCGAGCCACCGCTGGTGCAGATCTTGTACGCCGGGTTGCGGAGGTCCTCGATGGTGCGGATCTTGTCCTTGAGCCGGACCGGCACCATCGCCTCCTGCGTGGTGACGAAGTATGGTCCGGCGAAGCTGACCAGCTTCTTACGCTCCTCGGTCATCGAGAAGCTCGAAACCACCAGATCGACCGTGCCGCCCTGCAGCGCGGGGATGCGGTCCTCGGTGGAGACCGGGACGAATTCCAACCGCTGGTCGCCCTCGTAGCCGAGGGAGGCGGCGATGTAGCGCGCTATCTCCACGTCGAAACCGACATGCACACCGTCGCGCAGCTCACCCATCAGTGGCTCGTTGCTGGCCACTCCGATCCGCAGCTTCGGCTGGCCGTAGATGTGAGACTCGCGGAGCTTCTCCTGCACCGACGGAAGCTCCGGCTTCTGCCGGCTGTCGCAACCGGCGGCGGCGGCGAGGGTGAGCGTCAACGCCACGGAGAGGGTGGTGGCGACCGAGCGGAACCGGAGCCCGGTGGACGATTCGTTCATCGGCGACCTCGCTGACGCGTACAGCCTGCGGGACACCGAGCGTAGCGACCATCGTCCATTTCTGGTGGTCGCCGGGCCGGGGTACGGCGGGCGCCCGATCGCCCGTCGTACCCCGGCGGTCCTCAGCGGACGGTGAGCGCGCCCACCGCGGGAAGCGGTGCCACGACCGGCGGGAGCCGCTTGGGCTCGCCCCGACGTGGCGCACCCTGGTCGGCCAGGGTGCGCTTGGCCGTCTCCGCCCGTTCGGCCGCCCGCTCGCCGGCCGCCTCGGCGAAGGGCTGTGCGTCGCCGACACAGGTCGTACCCTTCGCCGGCAACTTGCCGTCGAGCAGGTACTCGTCGATCGCGCCGGTGGCGCAGGCCGAGGTGCCGTACGCGGTGTGCCCCCAGCTGTCACTGCTCAGCAGCCGGCTGTTCGGCAGCAGTGCCGCCGAGCTGACCGCGCCGTGGTAGTTGGTCGCCGGGTCCCAGTAGTTGCCGACCACCAGCACCGGGGCGCTGGTGCGGCGGTCGAAGGGGCCGGTGTAGGCGTCCTCGTCCCGCACCGTCCAGGTGCTCCGGGCACAGGGCGACGTGGCCCAGGCCCAGACCCGGCCGAAGTACGGGTCCCGCTGGTCGGCCTTCGCGGCGCGGGCCGGCCAGGAGGCCGCGTCCTTCGGGTGGTTGGCGTCGGTGCAGTCCACCCCGAGGAAGGTCTCCAGGTTGTTGTCGTACGGGAAGTCGTACCGGCGGGCCTGCTGGCGCGCCTCGGCGGCGAGCCGGGTCACGGCGGTGCGGGCCAAGTCCTGGGCCGGGGCAGCCGCGGCCGGGTCGGTGAGCACCAGCAGCTCGGCGGTGAGGGCGGCGACCTGCTGGTAGCCGTACGGGTCGTAGAGCGCGCTCATCGTGGCGGCGACGAAGTCGGCGTAGCCGATCGTGAAGCTGCCGAGATCCGGGTCCTCGATCACCACCGGCTTGGCACGCAGCCGCTGCGCCACCAACTCGTAGGTGTCGGCCGCCCCGCCGGCGATCGGGCACGCCGCCGGGCCGGCCGCGTCGCAACGCACGAATATCTCGCTCAGGGCCCGGTACGCGCCTTCGGCGCTGCGCATCCGGTCCTCCTGGAGCAGGTCACGGGCCTTTCCCTTGCCCAACCAGGCGTACGGGTCGAGGACACCGTCGATCACCAGGGCGCGCACCCGGTCGGGGAACATGTTGGCGTAGTACTGCCCGAGCACGCTGCCGTAGCTGAAGCCGAGGTAGCTGAGCTTGCGGTCACCGACGGCCCGGCGCAGGACGTCCATGTCCCGGGCGACCTCGGCCGTCGACATCGCCCCGGAGAGCGGGCGACCAGTCGTGGAGCAGCCCTTGCCGACCGCCTTCGAGGAGGCCACGTACGCCTTCTCCTCGGCCTTCGTCACCGGGAAGGCCACGTTGAGCCCCGCGTACGCCCGGCTCTGGTCACCCACCGTGGCGAAGCAGCGCACCTGCTCGCTGTTGGCGACGCCGCGCGGGTCCACCCCGACGACATCGAAGCGATCCAGCACGTCGTCGCCGAAGAAGTAGGGGGCCGCGAGCGCGATACTGGTGCCGGAGCCGCCCGGCCCGCCCGGGTTGACGAAGAGGCTACCGATGCGGTTCTGCTGGTCGCGGGCCTTGACCCGGAGCAGGGCGACCTCGGTGGTGGCGCCCCGGGGCTGGTCGTAGTCCAGCGGGAGGCGGACGGTGGCGCACTCGGCGTAGTCGTAGCAGGGGTACCAGTCGAGCCTGGGTGTGGGCACCCGGTCGACCCGGCGGGCCTCGATCGGACTGGTCCGGTCGTTGGTGGCCGATGATCCTCGACCATGCCCGACCGGCGCGGCGGCGGCCGGCGCGACCGCCGATCCGGCGAGGAGGGTGCCGATGATTCCTGCTACGGCCAGGGACCGGGTTCGTCGTTGCATGTGGACGCCTTCCGGTGGACGACAGGGAAGGTCGGGACGCCGCCCGACTTCCGCCACTATATGGATAGCAGGCAATGAATGCGGCACGCAAAACGCGCACAAAGCCGACAACCGGCGTTCTGCTGTAACGTTTTCCGCAACGCGGACGCTGCGCGACGCACGCGTCGGCGGTTGACAGCAGCCGCGCCGTCGACATGCTGGACGGGTGGACCGGTTGACCAGGCCCGACGCGCGGACCCTGGCCGTCGTCACGGCGGTCGCCGCGCTCTGCCTGCTGGTGACGCTGATCGTGTGGCGGCGGCAGGATCTCGTCGGCGTGGTGCTGGCCCTGCTCTGCGTCCTGTTCGCGATCGTGGCCGGAGTGTCGGTAGCCGCAGCGCGTCAGAGCGACGATGAGACGGCGGGGGAGACTCCACCGGCGGCTGCGTCACCCCTACCCGAGCCGCTCGGCATCGACGCGGACACCCTCGACGCGTTGGACAGCCGGGACGCGCTACGCGCGGTACGTGACCGGCGGCGCGGGCTCGACGAGGGGTGACCGCCGGAGCTCAGTGGCCGGTCAGCGTCGGGCCGCCGAGCGCGTCGACGCCTCGCCCCGCCAGGCAGCGGAACGTCCGGTCGATGCTGCCGTCCACCGGCGGCAGCACCTCGAGATGCCAGCCGGCGGTCGAGTCGACCCGACTGGTCAGCCGGAAGGTGGTAGGGCTGCACACTTGCTGGACGACCGGGTCCGCGGTCACCTCCGGGTAGCCGGCGCCGACCAGTCGCACCGGCAGCACGCCCTCGGCGTACGACTCCCAGGTGTGTGGGCCGTCGCAGGTCACCTGGGTCGCCTCGGCCCGGGTGCCGCGCACCCGCACCGGCCCGAAGCACTCCAGTCCGGCCGAGCACTTCGCCCCCTCGGGCAGCGTCACTGCCACGGCCGGATCGGTGCAGCCGGGCAGTCTGCGATCGGTCGCCGGCCCGGCGGCCCGGCTCACCGACTCGGACGGCTCCGGCCGCCGCGTACCGTCGGCGACCCATGCTCCGGCGGCGGCCGAACCGGCCAGGGCGAGCACCAGGGCGCCGCCGAAAAACCAACGCCGGCGCCAGCGCCGACCGGCCGTCGAGGTGGGGGCGGGCAGCGTGGGGTGGGCGTCCTCGGCCGGTGGGCGGGGCGTCGGCTGCCCGGAACGGCCGGCGGTGTACGGGCCGGAACCGGTCCCGCCGCCCCGGGTCGGCCTTCCCCCGACCGGCGCCCCGCTGACCGGCGTCGCGACGGGCTCGATGGGCAGCGCGGCGAGCAGCCCGAGCAGTTCGACAGCGGTGGGTCGCTCGCCCGGATCGTTCGCCATCCCGACCCGCAGCACGTCGATCAGCTCGTCGGGGATGCCGGGCAGCCCGGGGATCGGCTGGTTGAACATCTCCAGCACGGTGACCAGGCTCGGGTTGCGCTCGGACTGCCAGCGCGGCGGTCGACCGTGCATGACCGCGTAGAGGGTGGCGCAGAGCGCGTAGACGTCCACCGCCGGCGACGGCGGGCTGTGGTTGAACATCTCGGGCGGCGCGTACGCCGGGGTCAGCACCTCCAGGGTGACCGTGGGATCACGCACCTCGGCCAGTACGGCCAGCCCGAAGTCGGCCAGCACGGCCGGGTTGAAGTGCGAGTGGAGGATGTTCGCCGGCTTCACGTCGCGGTGCAGCACACCGGCCTCGTGCGAGTGGGCGAGCGCGTCCGCGATCTTGATGCCGAGGTCGCGCGCCTCGGCCGCGCCCAGCGGTGAGTTGCGCATCCGCTCCGCGTACGATCCGTCGCAGAGCTCCATGATCAGATAGGGGTGCTGATCGACGGTGACGCCGACGTCGAAGAGGTCCACCACGTGCGGGTGGGACGACATCCGGCCGGCGGCACGCGCCTCGCGCAGGAACCGGGCCTGGTCCCGTTCGCTGTCCAGCGTGCGGTTCTCCACCTTGACCGCGACCTCGCGGCCCACCGAGATCTGGGTGGCCCGGTAGACGGTGGCGTAGCCACCCCGGGCGAATACCCGTAAATCAGTCAGACCAGGCACAATGGGTGCCGGCAGGCTGCCGGACGGGGTGTCGGTCACAGCTCGAAAATACCCAACCGTAATGACGGGTCAGCGGACCGCGTCGGCTGCGGGCGCCTCGCCGGCCGCCCGGGCGTCGTCCCCGCCGCTCGAATCGGCCGCCCCGGCACCACCGGCCCGGCGGGCGTCCCACCACAGGCCGGCGGCGGTCGCCAGCGCGCCGACGCCCTCCCACGCCGCCACCCCGAAGAACCGGCCCGGCGCGATGTCGGCCAGCACCGCGATGCTGAAGACAGTGAAGGTGACGAGCCGGAAAACCACGGTGAAGCGGTAGAAGACCCGCCATTCGGTGGCGGTGGCCAGCAGGTAGTAGACGCCCATGTTGAACGAGGCCATCGAGGAGGCCATCAGGAAGGTGCCGGTGTGATCGCCCGGCGCGCGGGTGGCCGGCACCTCGAAGCCGAGCGAGCGCAACATCGCCTCCGGCCAGAGCAGCCCGACCCCGCCCATGATCAACGCCAGCACGCCGAACACCGCGATCGTCCAGCCGGCGACCGAACGCGGCAGCCTCATGACGACCCTCCCCAAGCCGGTACGGCAGCCACTGTGGACCACCGCGTGAAACTGACACGCTAGCCGGTGCTCGACTCCCGGTACATCACCGAAACCGGCACAAGCCCGGACCGCACCGGCCGGGGCCGGGGGTCAGCCGATCGCCAGGCGGGCGCGGAGGGCCTCGGCCCCGCGCCGCTCGCTGCGCTGTTCCGTGGCGTACGCCAGACGGACCGCCTCCTCCGCGCTGGCCAGCGCCTCCGCGGGACTGCCCGCAGCGGCCAGCGCCTCGGCCAGCGCCATCGCTCCGATCACCTGGCTGCGGACGTCCTCAGCCGGGGCCGCCATCGCCCGGCGGGCCCAGTCGAGCGCCTGGTCCGGCTGCCCGTGGGCGAGCAGCGCCGAGGCGTACCGGGCGAGGGTCTGCCGGCGGGAGAAGAGCATCGACGGGGTACTTCCGGCCGCAGTGGCCACCGGCGCGAGCAGCCCCACCGCGGTCGCCGAGTCGCCGGTCGCGAGCCGGGCGGTGGCCAGCAGCACCCGGGGCGCGACCTGGGCCGGCGCCTGGGGGTTGTTCGGCTCGACAGTGGTCAGCACCGCCTGAGCGTCCCGCTCCGCCGCCGCGACGTCGCCCATCTCCAGCGCCACGAAACCGCGCAGCGTGCCGGCCATCCCGGTCAACAGCGGGTGAGCGGTGCGATCGGCGTACCCCAGCGCGTCGGTGAACAGGTCCGCGGCGTGCGCCGGCTCGCCCAGCCCCCGCGCCACCACACCCCGCACCACCAGCGCGAACCCGCACCCCCACTCGTCCGAGGCGGCGACGAAGTCCCGGTACGCCCGCCGGGCCTCCCGATCCGCCTCGGCCAGATCGCCCATCTCCGCGGTGGCGAACGCCTCGACGGCCCGCAACGTCCCGACCGCCCACGCCTCGCCCACCCGCTCACCGAACGGCAGGAAGACCCGCGCCAGCCGGTCGGCCTCGCGCAGCCGCCCGGCCAGCAGCCGCGCGAACGCCGTGGTTCCGCGCAGCCAGGCCCGCCCGTACGGGTCCTTCAACTCGGCGAAGAGTCGTGCGGCGCGGTTCAGGACGGCGTCGGTACCGGCGAAGTCGCCCCGGGTGGTGGTCACCCAGGCCAGGTTCTGCAACGACCAGGCCTGCCCGCGCCGATCCTTGGCGGCGAGGCTGACCTGGTACGCGGCCGCCAGCCGGCTGCTCGCCTGGCTCAGCCGTCCGGCGACGAAATCGGCCATGCCCAGCCGGCGCATCGCGGAGGCGCGCAGCGTGGGCAACCCACCGGCGGTGGCGACCTGCAGGGCCTCCTGCCACGCCTCGACCGCCCGATTCTGGTCGCCGAGTGTCTGGTGCGCCTGGCCGGCCAGCAGGAGGGCGCTGGCCCGGGTCGCCTGCTCGCCCGCGTTGGCGGCGATCTTCTCCGCCGAGGCGAGGGCGTCGGCGGCCCGGCCGATCTGAAGCAGGGCGCGGGCGTGGACCACGAGGTCATTGGCCGGCACACCGTCGCGGGCCAGCTCGGCTGCGCGTTCGGCGTACTCGACGGCCAGTGCCGGCTCTCCTGCGGCGAGGGACCGGCGGGCGGCCTGGCCGAGCGCCGCGACGCCGAGCGGGACCACCGCGCGGGCCGGCGCGTCGGGGCGCAGCTTCACCGCGTCGGCGAGCGCCGCTGCGCGCTCGACGTGGGCGGCGACGAACTCGTCGCGGTCGATGTCTGTGAAGGTGCCGGCCGGCGTCGGGGCGTTGTCGTCCCCGACCGCGCACGGCGCCGCCCAGCGGGCCAGTGCGGCGTGCCGCTCGGCCAGCTCCGCCTTGCTGATTCCGGCATACGCGGCTTCCCGCATCAGCGGGGTGGCGAACGCGAATCCGGTACGCGTTCGGTGCAGCATGCGCCGTTGCAACAGCTCGTCGACCGCTCGTTCGAATTCGACCGCGACCACGGCGGCAGGCCGGCCGTCCAGCCCGGCGTGCTGCTCGCGCAGTGCCTCGAGAGCCCCGGCGGGCACCGTGTCACCGACCACCGCGGCGTCACGGAGGACCGATCGGGCCTCCGGCGGCAGCGCGTCGATCCGGGCCGCCAGCACGGCGGCCAGGTCCCGGGAGAGCAGCCGGCTGCCCAGCGAACCGGGCACCAGCCGCCAGGCGACGCTGGAGGTGCCGGCACGTTCGGCGACCGCGGTGAGAGCGCCCCGTTCCCTCAACAGGGTGACCAGCTCGGCGAGGTAGAACGGGTTGCCCTGGGCGGTGGCGAGCAGCCGGTCGGCATCCGCCTGCGGCAGCTTCCCGCCGTTCAGGTAGGTGGTCAGCAGCCGGGCCGCGTCGGCGCCGCGCAGCGGCGGCAGCGCATGCACCTCGGCGTCGGCGACCCGGGTCAGCGCGCCCGCCGTGCGGACCAGCTCCGGCCGGCCGAGCAGCAGCACCAGCACCGGGCCGGCGAGCCGGGACAGGGCCAGGCCGAGCGCGCGGATGGTCTCCGCCGTGGCGTCGTGCAGGTCGTCGACGATCACCACCAGCGGCGCCTCGCCGGCGAGCGCGCTGAGCAGGTCGGCGACCGCGGTCGGCACCGCCTCGGCATCGGCGGGCAGCTGGGCGGCCATCCACCCGTCCTGGTCGGTCGCGTCCGGGGGCAGCTCCGCGTAGCCGAGCAGGGCGAGGAGCTGGTCGACGGCGATCGGCGCCGGCTCGCCACCGCGTCCCAGCCGTTGACCGAGCCGGCGCAGCCGCTCCTCGACCGCCGGGCGGGTCAGCGCGGTGGACGCGTCGTTGGGCAGCCCGACCGCGGCCCGGACCAGGTCGGCCAGCGGAGCGAGCCGCCGCCGCTCGCCGAAGGCCGCGCAGCGCACCGAGAGCACCCGGGCACCGGTGTGCGCCGCGTACCGGCCCGCACCCACGTCGTACCCCGCGGCCAGGCGCTCCACCTCGGCGGCGAAGCGGGACTTGCCGATGCCCGCCTCGGCCGTCATCAGCAGCACCCGCGGCTCGCCGCGGTCGATCACCTCGGCGAGCCGGCCGGCGACCCGGCCGATCTCCGTCTCCCGCCCGACGAACGGCGCCTCGTCACCGAGGCCCGAGCGGGTGCCGGGAGCGTCCAGGAGGCCGAGCAGCTCGTACGCCTCGACCGGATCACGCTTGCCCTTGAGCCGCAGCGGCCGCAGCGCCCGCCAGGACGCGACGTGCCGGGTGGCGGCGGCGGTCCGGGCACCGGCGTAGACCGCGCCAACGGCGGCGGCGTCGGCGAGCCGCGCGGCGGTGTTCACCGTGTCGCCGATGACCGTGTATTCGATGGCGGCCTGGATGCCCGCGATCACGTCGCCGGTGTTCAGCCCGACCCGCAGGCCGAGCGGCGCGCCGCCACCCCGCTCGTCGTCGAGCACCCGGCGCACCGCCCGCTGCATCGACAGCGCGGCGCGGACCGCACGCTCGGCGTCGTCCTCGTGCGCCACCGGCGCGCCGAAGACGGCCATGATCCCGTCACCGGTCAGCTTGTCGACGTGCCCGCCGAAGGTCTTCACCGCGCCGGCGAGAGCGGCGAGCACCCGGTCCGTGACGGCCCCGACCCGTTCCGGGTCGAGGTCCTCGGACCAGGAGGTGAAGTCGGAGAGGTCGCCGAAGAGCACGGTCACCACCCGGCGTTCGGCGGCCGGCAAGGTGGCGGCGGCCGGCAGCGCGGCGCCGCAGTTGTGGCAGAACCGCGCGCCGGGGACGGCTACGGTTCCGCACACCGGGCAGGTCACGGAAGCTCCAACTCCGTGTCCCCGGTCACGAATTCCCGGATCTCGGGACCGAGGTACTCCAGTTGCGCGCGCACCGACCATTCGGCCGCCCACCACAGGGACCGGTCGACGTCGGCGTAGACCACGGCGACCACCTCGGCAGCGGTGGTGGCGCCGGCGACGACCGCCGCCCGGACCTGGTCCAGGCGGGCCCGACGGTGGGCCAGGTAGAAGTCGGCCGCCGCACCGCAGTCGGCCAGCGCCGGGCCGTGACCGGGCAGCGCCGGGACGCCCCGGTACGTCGAGAGCAGCTCCAGGCTCGCCAGGTAGTCACCGAGGTGCCCGTCCGGGTGTGCCACCACGGTGGTGCCCCGACCCAGGATGGTGTCGCCGGTGAGCACGACCCGCCCGTCGCCGTGCTCGACGAGGAGACAGACCGAGTCACCGGTGTGCCCGGGGGTCGGCACGACCTGCAGGGTCAGCCCGGGAACCTCCGGGGCGGCGTCGGCGCCGAGTGGCCGGCCGTTGGTGGTGTGCGCCGGGTCGACAGCGCGTACCGGCACCCCGCCGAGCAGGTCACTGAGCCTCGGCGCGCCCTCGGTGTGGTCCGCGTGGCCGTGCGTGATCAGCACCAGCGCGACCGGTCCGTGCGCGGCGATCGCGGCCAGGTGCGCCTCGTCGGCCGGGCCCGGGTCGACGACGATCGCGTGCTCCTCACCCGGGGCACGGAGCACCCAGGTGTTGGTGCCGTCGAGGGTCATCGGCCCCGGGTTGGGCGCACGCAGCAGCGTCACCCAGGTCGGCAGCTGGTCGGCGAGCGCCGCTGCCGGCGCGGTCACGTGCCCGGTCATGGCTGCGATCGTACGGCCCCGCCCGCCCCTCCCCGCGATCTTGTGGAGACCCTGTGCGGGTTTGTGCCCGTTCGCGATTTTCGTCCCGGACGGGCCTGCGGGTGATGGGGCGGAGCGGGGCCGCTCGGGTCAGCTGACCTCGACGATGACCTCGACCTCGACCGGGGCGTCGAGGGGCAGCTCGGCCACCCCGACGGCGCTGCGCGCGTGCCGGCCGGCCTCCCCGAAGACGGCGCCGAACAGGTCGGAGGCACCGTTGATCACGGCAGGCTGGCCGGTGAAGCCGGGAGCGGACGCCACGAAGCCCGTCAGCTTGACGATCTTCACGACGTTCTCCAGGCCGACCAGCGAGTCGATCGCGGCCAGCGCGTTGAGCGCGCAACGCTGGGCGAGATCCTTCCCCTGCTCGGCGGAGACACCGGCGCCGACCTTGCCGGTGGCGAGCAGCTTCCCCTCCGCCATGGGCAGCTGGCCCGAGACGTAGACGTGATTGCCGGACTGCACCGCCGGCACGTAACTCGCCACGGGCGGAACCACCTCGGGCAGCTCGTAGCCGAGTTCAGCGAGCTTCGCGTGCGGACCGTTGCTCATGCCTTCGGCCGCTTCAGGTAGGCGACCAACTGGTCCGGGCTCGGACCGGGCACCACGGCGACGAGTTCCCAGCCGTCCTCGCCCCAGTTGTCGAGGATCTGCTTGGTCGCGTGGACCAGCAGGGGGACCGTGGCGTACTCCCACTTTTGCATCGGTGCAGGGCTCCCTCGAAACGTGGATCGTTCGAGGCACAGCCTACGGACCGACGGAGGGCCGGGACGAAGGACGCTGCTCTGGCGCGGCGGGCAGTTCGCCACAGGGGCCGCTGTGCTCGTACCGCTGGGGGCAGCGGGAGCGGTCGGCCAGCAGGAGGTCGCAGAAGACCCGGTACCTGTTGTTCTGGTCATCGGCGTTGGAGACGGTCGTCTCGCCCGCGTCCAGTTCGGGCAGGAAGCCGAGGGAGACCGCGATCCGGCCGGCGAGAGCGGTGGCCGAGGCCAGATCGGGCACCCGGATCGGCAGATGGATCACGTACCCGGGCTCCTCCTCCTCCCGACCGTGCTCCGCGGCGCGCCGCAGCGTACGCACCACCTCGACCGGTTCCGCGATCGGACGGTACGACCGCTCGTTGATCGGCAGGCTGCCGACGGGCCCCTCGCCGTCGCCGGCGGAGCCGGTCCCGGCCCGGCACGACCGATCGTTCGCCGGGAATTGGGATCGAGGGGTGTTGTCCACGTCGCGCATGCACTTCCTCCGGGCGTCGTACCTGCTCAAGTCCCTGCTCACCCGGTCCGGACGGGATGACCGGACGGGCTCCCCCGCGACGGCACGACGGTAGGTCCGGTGCCGGAGTCCCGCCAACAGGACGCGCACGTCCTCCGCACCGCCAGTCACATATGCGACACATGCCGTGTACGTGACAGACATTTGGCCGCGCTCCCACCCCACCGGTCGCCACGGGCGACACCGACCGGTAGATCGACCGCTACCCTTCCGGTCGGACGGCGCGACACGGCCGCCCACTCGACTTCACGCTCGACGCCGGGTGGCGGCGGGCGCCGTACCCCCGGGGGAAGAGATGAGCCAGCCACCCAACGACGACGCGAGCGGAGCCCCGGCCGTACCGCCGGCCCACCCCGGCGCCGAGCCACCCCTCCCCCCGGCCCACCCGGGACAGCCGATCCCGCCGGCGCCCCCGGCCGGCATCGGTGGTCCGGTCGCCCCAGGAGCTCCGGCCGTCCCGCCGCCGGCCACCTCCGCCGGCGCCCAGGCCGGCCAGCCGGGCGGTCCGGCGGGGCAGCCGGGAGGTCAGCCCTGGACCGCGGCCGGCTACCCGGCGGCACCGGGCGGTCAAGCAGGTGGGCCCGCCGGATACCCGGGCGGGCAGGCAGCCGGGCCCGCCGGATACCCGGGCGGGCAGGCAGGGGTTCCCGCCGGCTACCCGGGTGGGCAGCCTGTCGCCGGCTATCCGGGCGGCCAGCCTCCCGCCGGTTACCCGGGGGCCTCGCCGGGCTTCCCGCCGGTTGATCCGGCGGCGGCCGTCCCGGGCTTCCCGCCACCCGCCGCGCCGAAGAAGAAGCGTGGCGTGCTGATCGCGGCGATCGCGCTGGCGGTGGTCCTGGTGCTCTGCGTCGGCGGTGGTGTCACCGCGTTCCTGACCCTGCGCAACGTGGAGACCGGCGAAGGGGCTGACGAGCCGGCAGCCGCGGTGGACCAGTTCCTCACCGCGGTCTACAAGGAGCGGGACGCGACGAAGGCGGCGAAACTGGTCTGCGCCTCGGCCCGCGACGACGACAAGATCGCCGCGAAGGTGGCCGAGGTGGAGAAGTACGCGTCGGCGTATCAGAACCCCCGTTTCCGGTGGAGCACCCCGAAGGTGGACAACCGGAACGCCGAGCGGGCCACCGTCTCGGCCAAGGTCACCATGACCACGTCCGACGAGAAGGTCGCCGACCAGGAACTGCGCTTCACCGTGGTGCAGAAGACGGGTTGGTGGGTCTGCGAGGTCGCCTGACCGCCGTGGCTGGATAGGCTCGACGGGTGCGAGCAGCTGAGCAGCCGGCCGACCCGGCAGGTACCGCGTGGCCGGCCCGCCTGCACGTGGTCACCGGGAAGGGCGGCACCGGCAAGACGAGCGTGGCGGCGGCCCTGGCCCTGGCCCTGGCCGCCGGCGGGCGAAGAACGCTCCTGATCGAGGTCGAGGGACGGCAGGGCATCGCCCAGCTGTTCGGCATCGACCCACTGCCGTACGAGGAGCGGCACCTCACCGACGCACCCGACGGCGGCGAGGTGCGGGCTCTGGCGGTGGACGCCGAGGAGGCGCTGCTCGAGTACCTCGACATGTTCTACCGGCTCGGCGCGGCCGGGCGAGCGCTGCGCAAGTTCGGTGCGATCGACTTCGCCACCACCATCGCCCCCGGGCTGCGGGACGTGCTGCTGACCGGGAAGGCCAAGGAGGCGACCACCCGCACCGTCGACCAGCGCCGGGTGTACGACGCCGTGGTGCTGGACGCCCCGCCCACCGGGCGGATCGGCCGGTTCCTCAACGTGACCGCGGAGACCGCCCGACTGGCCAAGGTCGGACCGATCAAGACGCAGAGCGAGGGTGTCGCGGCGCTGCTGCGCTCGCCGATCACGGCGGTGCACGTCGTCACGCTGCTGGAGGAGATGCCGGTCCAGGAGACGGTGGACGCGATCGCCGATCTGACCTCCTTCGGCTTCCCCGTGGGCCGGATCATCGTCAACGGCACCCGTCCGCCGCTGCCGGCCGGCCGGGTGGTCAGCGCCGCCGAGCTGCGCCGCGGCCTGCTCGCCGCAGGCCTACCCGCGGACCGGGAGACCGTCGCCGGTCTCCATACCGAGGCACACGACCAGGTCATCCGCCGGGAGCTGGAGGATTCGCTCCGGGCGGACCTGGTCGAGCTGGGGCTACCGATGACCGAGTTGCCGTTGTTGCCCGACGGGGTCGACCGGGCCGGGCTGGCCACGCTCGCCGACGCCCTGCGACGAGCCGATTGACTCACACCTGTCCTCGGCACGGGCGCACGGACCCAGCCGGCCCGATACGCTCGATTGGTGCCTTCTGCAGACGCGGCGCCACAGCTGGACGTCGACCAGATCCTCGCTGATCCGGGCGTCCGGATCGTGGTGTGCTGCGGTGCGGGCGGGGTCGGGAAGACGACCACGGCCGCCGCGCTCGCACTGCGGGCCGCGGAGCAGCACGGACGCCGCACGGTGGTGCTCACCATCGACCCGGCCCGCCGGTTGGCCCAGTCGCTCGGCCTCACGGAACTGGACAACACGCCCCGCCAGGTGAAGGGCATCGACGTCGAGACCAGCGGCGGCGAGCTGCACGCGATGATGCTCGACATGAAGCGGACCTTCGACGATGTGGTGCTGCAACACACCGATCCGACGAAGGCCGCGGAGATCTTCGCCAACCCCTTCTACCAGGCCATGAGCTCGACCTTCGCCGGCACCCAGGAGTACATGGCGATGGAGAAGCTGGGGCAGCTGCACGCCCGGGGCGAGTGGGATCTGATCGTGGTCGACACCCCGCCGTCCCGCTCGGCGCTGGACTTCCTGGACGCGCCCGCCCGGCTCTCCCGTTTCCTCGACGGCCGGATGCTGCGCATGCTGCTCGCTCCCGCGCGCAGCGGCGGCCGGAGCGTGTTCAGCCTGGTCACCGCGTCGTTCGGGATGTTCTCCAAGGTCGTGCAGAAGGTGCTGGGCGCTCAGTTGCTGACCGACCTCTCCGGCTTCGTGGCGGCGCTCGACTCGATGTTCGGCGGTTTTCGGCAGCGCGCCGAGCAGACGTACCGCATCCTCCAGGCCCGCGAGACGGCGTTCCTGCTGGTCGCGGCACCGGAGCCGGACGCGGTCCGGGAGGCCGCCTACTTCGCCAGCCGGCTGCGCGAGGAGCGGATGCCGCTGACCGGTCTGGTGCTCAACCGGGTGCATCGGCCCGCGGTGCCGACGCTGGACGCGGCCAGCAGCCGGGCCGCGGCGGACCGGCTGACCGAGCTGGGTGGGCACGAGGGCGCCGCCGACGTGCTGCGGGCACACGCGGCGCTCGCCCGTCAGGCGGTACGCGAGCAGCAGGTGGCGGCCCGGTTCACCGAGGCGTTCCCGCTGGTGCCGACGGTGTCGGTGACAGCACAGCCCGCCGACGTCCATGACGTCGACGGGCTGCGAACGATCGGCGCGGCGATCAGCCGGTCGTGACGAGGTCCTTGGCGGCCTTCTCCTTCGCGTTCTTCTTCATGGCCGCCTCGAACATCTTGCGCCAGCTCGTCACCTGCGGGTGACGGCGCAGCAGCGCCCGCCGTTCGCGTTCGGTCATGCCACCCCACACACCGAATTCGATCCGGTTGTCGAGCGCGTCGGCCAGGCACTCGTACCGAACTGGGCAGCTCCGGCAGATCCGCTTCGCCACGTTCTGTTCGGCGCCCTGTACGAACAGCGCGTCCGGGTCCCCGTTCTGACACGCCGCCAGCGACGGCCAGTCAGCAATCATGCCCATGCGTACACGTCCCCCCTTGCAGTACCTACCGACCTCGTTACGCGTCAGCCGGCAATCCCCCCGATCGCCCGCCCGGCCTTCCCCTAGGCGGCACGGACGACATGTGGCGCTGTCGCCGTCCACCATCATGCTCTGTAGTCACCCGATTACGCAACGTTGTCGGCCAAATCCATCATTCCGGACACTCCCGGCTTCCCGGGCCATCGAGCGCCGCTTACCCCGCCTCAGTACGCGAAAACGCTGCGAAGACCCGTCTCGGCAAGGAAAACTCTCGGCAGGTCCCACGCAACCACGCACCAGGGGTCGTGCGTTTAGCACAACGAGGGCAGCGCGCGCAGGAAATGGGGAAAGAACGCCCCAGCGCCCCTCGTTCCCTACTCGCGTACCCTGTCGAGGTGACCTGGATGCGGAAACGTGACCACAATGTGCTGACCAACGCCGCATCGCTACTCATATGTGGCCTACTGGCCGGCGTGGTGGTCGCAGCGGCGGCCTTCCCCGCGGTGGCGATGTCCGGACTGGCCGCAAAGGCCGGCGCGGAGACATTCGGCGCTCTGCCCACAGAGCTGACCGTGGCCCGCGCCCCGCAGATCACCTATCTGTACGCCAAGGACGGCAAGACGCCGCTGGCCGCGATGTACGACGAGAACCGTAAGGACGTCAAGCTGTCCGACGTCTCGCCGTACATGCAGAAGGCAATCGTCGCGGCCGAGGACCACGACTTCTACAAGCACAACGGCGTCGACATCAACGGCGTCGCCCGCGCCTTCGTCAACAACCAGTCCGGCGCCAACTCGCAGCAGGGTGCGTCCACCCTGACCATGCAGTACGTCCGGCTGGCCATCGCGTACTCGGCCACCCACCCGGCCGACGTCGTCGCGGCGACCGAGGACACCAGCGCCCGCAAGCTGCGCGAGATGCGCTACGCGCTCCAGATCGACAAGGAGCTCTCCAAGGACGAGATCATGGAGCGCTACCTGAACATCGCGTCGTTCGGTAACGGCGCCTACGGGATCTATGCCGCGAGCCAGGTCTACTTCGGCAAGAGCCCCAAGAACCTCACGATCCCGGAGGCGGCCATGCTCGCCGGGATGGTCAAGGCGCCCAGCACCAACGACCCGACCACCAAGAGCGGTTACCCGCTCGCCCTTCAGCGGCGCGACTACGTCATCCAGAACATGGTCGACATCGGCGCCATCACCAAGGAGGAGGCGGAGGCCGCGAAGGCCACCAAGCTGGTGGTCAAGGGCAAGCGGGCACCGAACGGTTGCGTGGCCACCAACAAGAAGGAGTGGGGCTTCTTCTGCGACTACTTCTACCGGTGGTGGTTGCAGCAGGAGACCTTCGGCTCCACCTCGTACGACCGGGAGCGGCGCCTCAAGAGCGGCGGCTACGCCATCACCACCACCCTCGACGTCCAGGCGCAGACGGGGGCGGACAAGGCCGTACGCAAGGCGAAGAGCGTCAACAGCAAGGAAGCCGCCATGGTGGCCGTGGTCGAGCCGGGCACCGGTCGGGTACGCGCGCTCGCGGTGAACCGGAACTACAAGCTCGACGACCCGAAGAACCCGCAGAACAAGCCGCACAGCGACCCCAAGCAGCGCGCGAAGGGCAAGCGCGGCAACTACCCGAACACGGTGAACCCGCTGCTCACCGGCGGTGACGGCATCACCGGTTACCAGGCCGGGTCGACCTTCAAGATCTTCACGATCGTGGCGGCGCTGGAGAAGGGCATCCCGCTCAGCTACACCTTCAACTCGCCGCAGCAGTTCAAGTCCGAATACATCATCGACTCCAGCAGTCCGGCCGCCTGCCCGGGCACGCACTTCTACTGCCCGACCAACTCCGGCCTGAAGGCGGGCGGTGTGCAGAACATGTGGAGTGCGTTCAGCGCCTCGACCAACACGTTCTTCGTGCCGCTGCAGCAGAAGGTCGGCGCGGAGAACGTGGTCGACGCGGCCAAGCGGATGGGCATCCAGTTCCGGGCCTCCAACGACGCCAAGTTCGCCAGCACCAAGGACGCGGCCCACCAGTGGGGCGCGTTCACCCTCGGTGTCTCACAGACCACTCCGCTGGAGCTGGCCAACGCGTACGCCACCCTCGCCGCGGACGGCAAGTACTGCGAACCGATTCCGGTGCAGGAGATCCGCGACCCGGACGGCAAGAAGCTGGACATCGCCAACCCGCGTTGCGAGAAGCGGATCAGCACCGAGGTGGCCCGGGCCGCCGTGGACGCCGCCCGCTGCCCGGTCGGTGACAACTCGCCGACCACCAAGTGCGGCAGCAGCCGTACCGCAGCGAACGTACGCGGCGTCGTCGGCAAGCCGGTGGCCGGCAAGTCCGGCACCACCGACTCGGAGAAGACCGCCGCTCTGGTCGCCATGACCAAGCAGTACGCGGTGGCCGGCATCATGGCCGACCCGGACTGGCCGCAGACCAACAAGAAGATGGGGCACAACGTGCCCGACGGCATCAACCCGCCGGTCTACGAGACGCTGCGCGCCGCCATGCAGGGCAAGAAGGGCATCGAATTCGAGCCGCCCGGTCAGAAGATCTCCGTCGGTGACCAGCGCTCCATTCCCGACGTGAAGTGCCAGTCGGTCGACACCGCGAAGTCCCGGATCGAGGGCGCCGGCTTCGAGGCGGTCGTTTCCGACGCGAGGGTCGCCTCCAGCTGCCCGCCCGGCACGGCCGCCGGCACCAGCCCCGACGACCGGACCATCAAGGGCGGCGTGGTCACCATCCAGATCAGCAGCGGCGGTGGGGGTGGCTCACCCGGCAACCCGCCGGGCAACCAGCCTGACCGCCCGGGCAACGACCGTCCGGGCAACCGTCCCGGCGGCTGAGCCGCGACGGTCCGGACACCCAGCCTGAACGAGAACGGGCGGGCACCCTTCGTGGGTGCCCGCCCGTCCGCACGTAATGAACCCCACCGCGCGCACCCGAAGCGCGCCCGCGCCGCAGGGCACTCCTTCAGTGAAAGAGTCGCCATCACCCGCGCGCAGGGCACTCTTTCAAAGAAAGAGTGGCCATCGGTCGGTGTCAGAGGCCGAGCTGGCGGCGTACCTCCGCAGCCACCCGGCCACCCTCGGCCCGGCCCGCCACCGCGGCCTGGGCCGACTTCATGGCCGGGCCCATCTGCGCCTTGCCGGTGAAGCCGCCCGCCGCCAGCGCCTGCGAGACCAGCTCGGCCAGCTCGGCGTCGGAGAGCTGCTTCGGCAGGTAACGCTCCAGCACCTCCCCCTCGGCGGTCTCCTTGGCGGCCTGCTCGGCGCGGCCGGCGGCGGCGAACGCGGCCGCCGACTCGCGGCGCTTCTTCGCCTCCTTGGTCAGCACCGCGAGCACCTCGTCATCGGAGAGCTCGCGCTTCACCTTCCCGGCGACCTCGGCGGTGCCCACGGCGGCCAGCGCCAGCCGCAGGGTGGACGTGGTCAGCTCGTCACGCGCCTTGAGGGCGTTACGCATGTCCGCGGTCAGGCGGTCCTTCAGCGTGCTCATGGACGGTCAAACTACCCTGATCAGCATGCGAAAGCGCACAGTATTCCGGCTCGCGGCCACCACCGCCGCGGTGGGCGCGGCCACCCTGGCGTACGCGTCGCTCATCGAGCGCAACCTGTACACGCTGCGCCGGTACGACGTACCGGTGCTGCCGACCGACGCGGAGCCGCTGCGCGTCCTGCACATCTCGGACCTGCACATGACGCCCGATCAGGCGCGCAAGCAGCGCTGGGTGGCGTCGTTGGCGGCACTCGATCCCGACCTGGTCGTGGTGACCGGCGACAACATGGCGCATCCGGAGGCCGTGCCGGGGGTGCTGCGCGCCCTGCAACCGTTGCTCGACTATCCCGGAGTCTTCGTGTTCGGCTCCAACGACTACACCGGCCCGGTCTGGAAGAACCCGTTCACCTACTTCCTTCCCGATCGGGAGTACGTCGAGGGCGTCGAGCTGCCGTACGAGGAGCTGCGCGAGGTGTTCACCGGCGCCGGCTGGATCGACCTCAACAACGCCCGAGCGACGTTGAAGGCCGGCGGGCGGCTCATCGACCTGGTCGGCGTGGACGACCCGCACGTCGAGCGGGACGACTACGCCGCCGTGGCCGGGCCGGTCGCCGCGTCCGCCGACCTGTCGATCGCGCTCACCCACTCTCCCGAACCACGCGTGCTCGACCAGATGGCCGCGGACGGCTTCGGCCTGCTGCTCGCCGGTCACACCCACGGCGGGCAGGTCTGCGTGCCCGGAGTCGGGGCGCTCGTCACCAACTGCGGGCTGCCCCGATCGATGGCACAGGGGCTGCACCGCTGGCCGGGCTCCGACTCCTGGCTGCACGTCTCGGCCGGACTCGGCACCCACCCGACCGCACCGATCCGGTTCGCCTGCCCACCGGAGGCGAGCATTCTCACACTCATCCCCCGCTGATCACTCACTCGCCCGTGGGCGGGCCGGTCTGGCTCGCCCACGGGTCCGTGTCCGCGGCAGCGCGGCCGGCTCGGGACCCGCCCCCTTTCCCCGGCATTCTCGGCCCTTGGTGGATCTCGGGCACCGACTTCGAGCCACTTGTCCGGATCTTGGCCCGGCCTCGGCGGCGACCGGCCCATCCGACTGGCGGGACGGTCCGCGGAGGCGGCCCGGCCCAGGGGGTACCGAGTTGGAGCGCCAGGGCGGGTGGGCTACTATTTGTCGGCACGCCTCGGGGTGTGGCGCAGCTTGGTAGCGCGCTTCGTTCGGGACGAAGAGGTCGTCGGTTCGAATCCGGCCACCCCGACCAGAGGTAACAGCAGGTCAAGGCCCCTCCACGGAGGGGCCTTGATTCGTTTCCAGGGGGCCGCCGCTCCTCCTGAGGCAGCGAACGAGGCGAGCACACCGCGGTCGCGTGTCGAGTGCCTGCCTGCTCGGGCCCCATGACCTTCGCAACGTCTTTGATCGGTACGTGAGGTGGGACGACATCCCGTCCGCCACCGACCCGGACAGCCGCGCCGGCATGCCTCACGTTGAACGCCGTGGCGCTCGGCCGTGTACCGCCCCTGCACGGATCGCCTCGCCCACCACATTGGATTCGTGTCGGCGAGTTACGAACCACGGCACTGTTAGGTCCAGGGCCCTCCGCTCGCCGTTCGGATGGCAAGCTCATGTCTCGTGATCGACGATCTTGTTCAAGACGATCTGCGCGGCCCGCTCACTTCGATACGTCCGGCACCGGCCCGGAAGCTCGGTGAAGGCGCCGTGAGAAATCCGGATCTCGTGGAGGTTCGCCCGTGAGGGCCGCCATCGTCGCGGCCGCAGTCGCGTTCATCATCTCCCTGTTCGGCACACCAGTGGCAGTTCGCGTCTTCACCGCGCTCAAGGCAGGACAGCCGATCCGTTCCCTCGGCCTCGCCTCGAACGAGGGCAAAAGGGGCACGCCTGCGATGGGTGGCGTCGTGTTCATCGTGGCGACCGTCGTCGCCTACGTCGCCGGGCACTTGACGCTGACCACGCTGCCCGATGGGCAGATCGCGCAGGTGAAGCCGACCATGACGGCCCTCGTCCTGCTCGGCCTCTTCGTCTTCTGCGGCGCGGTCGGCTTCGTCGACGATTACCTCAAGGTCCGCCGGCGCAATTCCGACGGCCTGTCCGCCAAGGGCAAACTGCTCGGTCAGGCGATCATCGGCACCGGATTCGGCATCGCCGCGCTCTACGTGGCGAGCGCCAACGGCCAGACCGTGGCCAGCGAGCACATCTCATTCATCCGGGACATCAGCTGGCTGAACGTCGGCAAGGTCGGCTCGGTGATCGTGTTCGTATTCGTGATCACGGCGATGTCGAACGGTGTGAACCTCACCGACGGCCTCGACGGCCTGGCCACCGGCGCGTCGACCCTGGTGCTCGGCGCATACGCGCTGATCGGGTACTGGCAGTACCGGCACTGGTGCGCCGACGAGACGTACGCCCGCGCGAACGACTACTGCTACCAGGTCCGCGATCCTCTGGAGATCGCCATGATCGCGGCCGCGGCCGCTGGCGCCTGCGTGGGCTTCCTGTGGTGGAACACGTCCCCGGCACGGATCTTCATGGGCGACGTGGGCGCGCTCGGGCTCGGCGCCCTGATCGGCGGGCTCGCGGTGGCGACCCGCACCACGCTGCTGTCGATCCTGATCGGCGGTCTCTTCTTCATCATCACGGTCACCTGGGTGATCCAGATCGTCTCGTACCGGACCACCGGAAGACGTGTCTTCCGGATGGTGCCGTTGCATCACCACTTCGAGCTGGCTGGATGGAGCGAGGCCAACATCGTGGTCCGGTTCTGGATCGTGGCCGGCGTCTGCGCGGCCGTCGGCCTGGGCCTGTTCTACTCGGACTTCTTGGCGGTCGTCGGATAGAAGCCACGCGACGAGGCTGGGTCTGCCGCCGACGGCGATCCGCCGGGCGGCCTGGTCAGCGGAGAAGCTGCTGCTGCTTCCCGCCCCGGACCGAGGGGCCTGCTGCTACAGCTCGACCCAGTACCGCCGCACCGTCCCGAGTTCGGTGTCCCGAATGTCCTCCAGGACGCCGCCCTGGCGCTCGATCGTCCGCCCCGAGGCGGTGTTGTTCACCTCGCAGGTGATCAACACTCGGTTCATGCCGAGCGTGCGTGCCTCGTCGAGCATCCGGCCCAGCGCCCAGGTGGCCAGCCCGCGGCGGCGCGCGGACGGTCGGATGCCGTAGCCGATGTGGCCACCGACCCGCAACAGGAAGTCGTCGAGCCCGTGCCGCAGGGCGATTCCGCCGAGCACCTGGTCACCCTCGACGATCCATCGGTACGTGCAGTGCACCCGCCCGGCATCCAGGGGCTTCGTCGGATCCGACTCCTCCGTGAGCCGGGCCACCCAGGCGGCGAACCCGTCGGACGAGTCCACCTCGTCGGACGGCCGAAGGCCGAAACCGTCCTCATGAACGCCGGAGCCCCAGTCGTCACGCGCCTCCAGCCAGGCGGTGTGGAGACGGACGGTGGGGGCGATCAGCTCGGGCACCCGGCGACGATACCGGCCGACGCCGATCACGCGGCGGCGACTAGCATCCGGGGCTGTGCTGCGCAGTTGGGGTCCGCCGGGACTGCTGCTGGCGAGCGGACTGTTCGCCGCGTCCGGCCAGCGGTCGCTGTGGGCCGGTGCCGTCTGGCTGGCGGTCCTCGCCGCGCTGGCGTTCGTGTTGTCGCCGCTGGCGTTCCCGCGTGCCGTGACGGCGGCACAGGCGCGGCAGCGCAGCGCGGCGGACGGTCGGCCGGTCGTCTACTGGCGGCCCGGTTGTCAGTACTGCCTCCGGCTGCGCTTCCGGCTCGGCCGTGCCGCCCGCCGGGCGTACTGGGTCAACATCTGGAGCGACCCGGCCGGGGCGGCGGCCGTCAGGGCGGTCGCCGGTGGGAACGAGACGGTGCCGACGGTGGTGCTGTCCGACGGTGAGCCGGCCGTCAATCCGAGCCCGGACTGGTTCCGACGCCGGCTGGGACCGTAGCCCTACGACCCGGGTGACGCGGGCCGATCAGCGCGCCGGCTCGGCGGCGAGTGGCGCTGCCAGCTCGCCGTACCTCCGCTCCACCGCACACTGCACGACCAGTGCCACCGCCAGCAGCGCCAGGGCGGAGAGCGCGGGCAGCAGCCGGGCCGGTGCGATGAGCAGCAGCAGCACGACGGCACCGACGACCGGCGGCAGCGCGGTGATGCCGGCGGTGAGCCGCAGGCAGAGCCCTCGGCCGACGAGGTACAGCGCGCCCCCGCCGTAGAGGGCGACGATGCTCGGCAGGCCCAGTTGATCGACGGTGCCGTGGTGCATGAGTATGGCCAGCACCTGCTCGATGCCGAGCGCGAGGTACATGATTCCGGCGATCATCGGCAGGTGGGCGAGGCTGAAGGCGTCGCTGGCGATGGTGCCCCGCCGCATCCGGGGCGCGGTCGCCATGACGTGCTCGATGGCCCGCGCGAACCGGTCGAAGTACAACCGCCACAGGCATACGGTGACCACGAAGCCGAGCAGCGCCGCCAGCAGCACCCACCAGCTGGCCAGCTCGGCACCGGCACCGAGGCCGATCGAGATCAGCGACTCGCCGATCGCAATGATGATCACGAGGCGGTGCCGCTCGGTGAAGTGGCTGACGCTGCGTAGTTCCCACGGGCTGTAGCCGGAGGCGATCCGGCCGCCACCGACGTCGACCAGGAACGCCACCGCCCAGAGCATCGTCTGCACCGTGCCGCCGACCAGCGCGCCGGCCACGAGCGGGAGCGCCGCCAGCGCCAGCGGAATCGCGCTGAGCCGGAGCGTGCGGGTGAGCTGAGGACTGCGGGACACGTACAGGTAGAGCGTCAGGTGCAGGACCCGTACGGCCAGGTAGGCGGCGGCGAGCAGGAGCGGGGCCGGCAGCGGGCTCTCCTCCTGCCGCCAGGCGTCCGAAATCGCCAGCGCCGCCACGAAGAGTGCCGCCATGGCGGTCAGGGTGCCGGTGCGGATCAGGCCGACGTCGGCGCGCGCCTCGTTGCCCAGCCAGGCGTACGCGGACCAGGAGAACCACAGCAGCAGGATGAGGATCAGCCCGCGGAGCATCGTGACGGCGGAGGGAGTCTCCGCCATGAACTCGACGATCCGGGTGAGTGCGAAGACGAAGACGAGATCGAAGAAGATCTCGAAGTTGGTCGTCCGGTGCGTCTCCTCGGTCGTGTCGTACCGGTACCGAGGGATGCGCACCCCGTCATCTTCGTGGCCGCAACGAGGCGACGCGGCCGGTTCGGCAAACGGGCCGTGGCGACGCGGCCGGTTCGGCGGCGACGGCGCTCAGTCGTGCCGTTCGGCGCGCTCGATCTCGGCGAACGCCGCGACGAGGTAGGCGTCGAGCGGCCGACTGGTGTGGGCCGACAGGTCGGCGACGAGCAGCGGGGCGTGCCGGGCGATCGCCGGTGGGTCCGGCGGCGACTCGTCGCCGTCCGGGTCGTACACCCCGAGCGCACCGGCGAGCAGGACCAGCAGCACGTGCGGATCGATGTCGGCGCGCCACTGCGCCGCGCTGCGGGCGCAGCGTTCCAGCACCTGTCGGACGTCGTCGCCGTCCACGCCGTCCGGGTGGCTCTCCTCGAGCAGGAGCCGGACCACCGCGCCGAGGACCAGCCCCGACCGATCGGCCGTCGCCAGGCGGGCCACCGACTCGTCGTACGCCCGCGCGTCACGCTGCTGCGCGGCGCTGACCGCTTCGACTGCGCTCTCCGCGATCTCGCGGGCGGCTGCGGGCAGATGACGCCAGGTGGTGCTCACCCGGTCAGCATCGCAGAGGGGTCGGACACCGGCCGGGGTGGGTTCGGTCACGAACCCGCGTTCCGCCACGCGGGCCGGCGATTAATCGAGTCGCACACTGTCACAGCCAACGCAGAGAATGCGGACATGTTGCGCCGCGCCCTACCCCGCCGTCCCGAAGCCCGACGCATCCTCGTCGGCACCCTGCTCTCGGCGATCGGGCGCGGTCTCACCCTGCCGTTCCTCTTCATCTATCTGACCGACGTGCGCGGGCTCACCGACGCACGCGCCGGGCTGGTGATCGGTTGGTACGGCGCGGTCACGCTGGCCTTGTCGCCACTCGGCGGCACTCTGATCGACCGGTTCGGTGCTCGCCGGGTGGTGCTGCCCTGTCTGCTGATCGAGGCGGCGGGCACCGGTGCGCTCGCCCTGGTCCACTCGTCCGCGTCCGCGTTCCTGGTGGTCACGGTGATCGCGATCGGCAGTTCGGCCATCTGGTCCGGGCAGAACACCATCCTCGCCTCGCTGACCGACGACGGCGAGCGGCAGCGCGTCTTCGGGCTGAACTTCGCCCTGCTCAACCTCGGCATCGGCATCGGCGGCATGACCTCGGGCGCGATCGTCGACATCGGCCGTCCGGTGACCTTCCAGACGATCTACCTGCTGGACGCGGTGAGCTACCTGATGCCGGCCCTGATCCTGCTCACCCTGCCCGGTGTCGGCCGCCGGATCAGCTCGGCTGCGGCGGGCGACCGGCCGTCCGGGGGCGGCTACCTCACGGTGCTGCGGGACCGCCCGTTCCGCCGACTGGTGGTCTTCGGTCTGATCCTCACCACCTGCGGCTACGCGCAGATCGAGGTCGGCTTCACCGCGTACGCCGTCCGGGTCGTCGAGGTGAGCCCCCGGGTGGTGGCCTGGGCCCTCGCCGCCAACACCGTGATGATCGTGCTCGCGCAGCTGGTGGTGATCCGGCGACTGGAGGGGCGGAGCCGCACCGGCGCGCTCGCGGCGGTGGGTGCGGTGTTCGCCACCGCCTGGCTCGTCCTGGGTGCCGCCGGCCTGGTCGGTACGGGCAACGCGCTCGTCGCCGCGCTCGGCGTGGTGGCCTGCTCCGCGATCTTCGGCTTCGGCGAGACGATGCTCTCGCCGGTCATGCCGGCGCTGACCAACGCGCTCGCCACCGACGAGCTTCGCGGCCGCTACAACGCGATGAGTTCGATGATCTTCGGGATCAGCGGGGTCATCGGCCCGGTGACCGCGGGCCCGTTGATCGGCGCGGCCGACGGCAAGGTGTGGGTCGTGGCCGTCGTCGGCGGTTGTCTGCTCGCCTCCGTGGTGGCGCTCTCCCTGCGCCGCCTGCTCGCCCCCGCCGAGGACGGCCGCGCCCGCGACGCGGTCATCCCCGAGCCCGCCCCCGTTTCGGCCTGACCCCGTACAGGGCGCACGCCCCGCGCGCTCGCACGCCCCCGCGCGCCACACCGCGGACACGCAGGCGTCATACCACGCGTGCACCGCATCGCCCACCCCGGACGCGCACGAGCCCTACCGGGCGCACCGGATAGCGCCACACCGCGCTGCGTCTTCCGGCCGGGAGTGCAGATCACGCTGGAACTAGGAAGTAGTGGCATCCCGGGCCGCAGGATGCCACTACTTCACGGAACGAGCGCGATCTTCACGGCAGCCCGCAGCGCCCGGCGCAGCACGCGGCAGGGTTGGCGCGGTGCGGCCACAGTGAGTGGCTCGCAGTTGCCGCCGTGGTGCGGCGCGTGGAGGGATAGGCGCGCGTATTCGGCCGGGGCCGACGGTCGCTCAGAATCCGCAGGTCTGCCCGGCCGAGTGGCTGACCTGGACGGTGTGCGTCACGCAGTTGCCACCGACCACCAGGTGCAGCAGGAACCCGGTGGGCTCGGTGACCCAGCCGATCGGTTCGTCCGAGGTCATGGTGAGCGACGCCTGCCGCCAGGTGCTGGGCGCGGTGGTGAGCACGGTGCCGGCGAACGCCGCGGTCACCGGGCGGTGCAGGTGGCCGGCGCCGATCCGGACTACGTGCCGGTGCCGGCCGACCACCTCGGCGAGCGCGTCGGCGTCCGCCAACCCGATCGCGTCGGCGGCCGGTAGCCCCACGGCCACCGGCGGGTGGTGCAGGAAGACCAGTGCCGGCACCTCCGGCCGCCCGGCGAGCACGCCGTCGAGCCAGCCCAGCTGTTCCTCGCCGAGCTGCCCGCCGTCTGCGCCCGGCACCAGGGAGTCCAGGACGATGACGGTGGCCGCCGGGTGGTCGACGTGGTAGTACGCGGAGAACCCGCCGCCCAGCCACTGCGTACCGCCGAACTGGTCGAGCAGCGACTCGCGGTCGTCGTGGTTGCCCGGTGCCAGGTGCACCGGCAGCGGAAATCGGCCGATCACCTCCCGAAGCGTGAGGTACTCGTCGGGTCGCCCGCGGTCGACGAGGTCACCGGTGATCACCACGCAGTCGGGCCGGGGCCGCAGCGCGAGTATCCGGCCGAGCGCCTGGTGCAGCCCGGTGGCCGGGTCGGCGGCGAGCGGACCGGTGGTCAGGTGCGGATCACTGAGCTGGGCGATCAGCATGCGCGCCTCCTCGCGGCCGGGGTTCTCACGCTATCGCCGCCCAGGCTCGTACGGGGCCCCGCCGCATCCACCGGCGTCGTCCACAGCCTGTGGATAGCACATGTGTACGAAGGGCATGCGCGATCTTGATCGGTACGGGGCTGGTCACGTCATGAGTACGCTTGGTCGCAGGTTCGGCACCGGCCGACCCCACCCCTACCTGGAACGACGAGCGAGTGGATCACCAGCGGATCATCCGTGACGTCACGGCCGACCTTCCCGCGGCCACAACCGCCCTCGATGCCTGCCAGCGTTTCGTCACGGCGCTCGCCGGGCACACCCCGGCGGCCATCTCCTTGCTGCTCCAGGTCCAGGGCCGGTTGCGCTGCGTCGCGGCCACCGGCGCCTGGCAGATCTTCTCGACCGTGCCGCCGAAGACCGGCATCGTCGGCCGGGTGTACGCCACCGGCGAGACCGCCGTCGTGCCCGACGTCGCCGCCGACCCCGACCACCTGCCGATCCGACCGGACGTGACCGCCGAGATCTGCGTACCGGTGGTCGACCCGGCCGGGCGGACCGTCGGCGCACTGGACCTCCAGTGGAGCGCACCGGTCGACCTGGCACCGTGGCGAGCCACCGCCGAGCGGCTGGCCTCCCGCCTCGGCGCCCGGATCCTGGCGCTCGGCGGACCGCCGCCCGAGAGCCGCAGCGAGAAGCTGCTCCGGCACGCCGCCGCGCTCTCCGCCGCGACGACGGACTGCGATCTGATCACCACGGCCGTCTGCGCCGCCCGTGACGTCTCCGCGCTCTCCGCCGCGGTGCTGCTGCTGGACGGTCCCGAGGAGTCCCGGCTCTGCCGGGCGCCGCGCACCCCGGGTGAGCTGGAGGGCCGGATCCGCGCCGAACTGACCGAGGCCGGGCCGGCAGCGGTCGACCGCATCGTCGAGCGGGTCCACCGGTACGGCGCCGGCTACACGCTCGGCGAGGCCGGGCAGCCACCGACGGAGGAGTACGTCCCGCTCTCCCGCGCGGGCGTACGCACGCTGGTGGCGGTCCCGCTCGGCCCGCCCGCCGGCGGGGGCGTGCTGCTCGTCGCCGACGAGCGCCTGCTCCGCCCTGACCCCACCACGGTCAGCCTGATGGAACTGCTCGCCGGTCAGGCCTGGAACAGCCTGGACCGGCTCCGCACCCTCGACCGGCTGCGCGAGCAGGCCAGTTCCGATCCGCTCACCGGGCTGCGGCACACCGGTCCGTTCGGCAAGCGGATCGCGGCGGCCACCCCGGGGCGTACGGCGCTGCTGGCGATCGACGTGGACGGCTTCAAGACGGTCAACGACACGTACGGGCACCAGGCCGGCGACCGGCTGCTGATCGGCCTGGCCCGGGCGCTGGAGAGCGCGCTGCGGCACGGCGACGAGTTGTACCGCATCGGTGGCGACGAGTTCGTCGCGGTGATCGAGGTGAACCGTCCGGAGGAGGCGGTCCGGATCGCCGAGCGGCTGACCGAGGCGGCCCGGCAGACCGGCCGCACGATCAGCGTAGGGGTGGCGCTACCGCGCCCGGGCGAGTCCGCCGAACTCACCCTTCGCCGCGCCGACCAGGCTCTCTACATGGTCAAGCGGCAGGGACGCGACGGCGTCCGGCTGGCTCCGGCCTGACCCACCCGGCGACTGCGGGGCAGCCCACCGGGCGGCTCGGATCAGGAGCGGGTCAGCTCGGTGGCCAGGAGTTCGGCGATCTGGGCGGTGTTCAGCGCCGCGCCCTTGCGGAGGTTGTCGCCGGTGATGAAGAGGTCCAGGGCGCGCGGGTCGTCCAACGCTCGGCGGATCCGGCCGACCCAGGACGGGTCGGTGCCGACCGCGTCGATCGGCATCGGGAACTCGCCGGCGGCCGGGTCGTCGACCAGGATCACACCGGGGGCGTTCCGCAGCACCTCGCGGGCTCCCTCGGCGTCGACCTCGGTGGCGAAGACCGCGTGCACGGCCACCGAGTGGCCGGTCACCACGGGCACCCGTACGCAGGTGGCGGAGACCTTCAGGTCGGGCAGGCCGAGGATCTTGCGCGACTCGTTGCGGACCTTCATCTCCTCGGACGACCAGCCGCCGTCGGCGGGCGAGCCGGCCCAGGGCACCACGTTCAACGCGAGGGGGGCCGGAAACGGGCCGAGTTCGTCACCGACCGCCTGCCGGACGTCGCCCGGCCGCGAACCGAGCACCCGGTCACCGGCGATCTTGCCGAGCTGGGCGTGCAGGGTGTCCACGCCGGCCTGACCGACGCCGGAGACCGCCTGGTACGAGGAGAGCACCAGCTCACGCAGGCCGTACTCGCGATGCAGCGGGGCGACCGCGACGATCATCGCGAGCGTCGTGCAGTTGGCGTTGGCGATGATGCCCTTCGGCCGGTTGCGTACCTGCTCGGGGTTGATCTCAGGGACCACCAGCGGCACGTCGCGGTCCATCCGGAAGGCCCCGGAGTTGTCCACCACGACCGCGCCACGGTCGACCGCGACCGACGCCCACTGCGCCGAGATCTCGTCCGGTACGTCGAACATCGCGACGTCGACACCGTCGAACGCCTCCGGGGTCACGGCCTGGACGGTCAGCTCCTCGCCCCGGCAGCGGACCTGCCGCCCGACCGATCGCTCGGAGGCGAGCAGCCGGATCTCGCCCCAGACGTTGCGGCGGCCGGTGAGCAGCTCGCACATGACAGTGCCGACGGCACCGGTCGCCCCGACGACGGCGAGGGTGGGCAGTTCGTCCATCGGCCCTACCGCCCGGTGCCCGCGTAGACCACGGCCTCGGTGTCGCCGCCGAGGTCGAAGGCGTCGTGGATGGCGCGGACCGCCGCGTCGAGGTCGGTGTCCCGGCAGACCACGGAGACCCGGATCTCCGAGGTCGAGATCATCTCGATGTTGACGCCGGCGGCGCCGAGGGCGGCGAAGAAGCCGGCCGCCACGCCCGGGTGGGAGCGCATCCCGGCACCGATGAGCGAGACCTTGCCGACGTGGTCGTCGTAGAGCAGGCCCTTGAACTTGACCGACTCCTGGATCTTGCTGAGCGCGGCCATCGCCGTCGGGCCGTCGGTCTTCGGCAGCGTGAAGGAGATGTCGGTGCGGCCGGTGCCCTCGGTGGAGACGTTCTGCACGATCATGTCGATGTTGATCTCGGCGCCGGCCGCGGTGTCGAAGATGCGCGCGGCGGCACCCGGCTCGTCCGGCACGCCGACGATCGTGATCTTCGCCTCGCTGCGGTCGTGGGCGACCCCGGTGATCAGTGCTTGCTCCACAGGAAGGTCCTCCATCGATCCGGTGACCATCGTGCCGGTGTTGGTCGAGTATGACGAACGGACGTGGATCGGCAACCCCGCCCGGCGGGCGTACTCCACACTGCGCAGGTGCAGCACCTTGGCGCCGCAGGCGGCCAGTTCCAGCATCTCCTCGTAGGTGATCTGCTTGATGTGCCGTGCGTTGGGCACGATCCGCGGATCGGCGCTGAAGATGCCGTCCACGTCCGTGTAGATCTCGCAGACGTCGGCGTGCAACGCGGCCGCCAGCGCCACTGCCGTGGTGTCCGAGCCACCCCGACCCAGCGTCGTGACGTCCTTGGTGTCCTGGGAGACCCCCTGGAAACCGGCGACGATCACCACCGAGCCCTCGTCGAGCGCGCCCTTCAGGCGGCCCGGGGTGACGTCGATGATCCGCGCCTTACCGTGCACCGAGGTGGTGATCACGCCGGCCTGGGAGCCGGTGAACGAACGCGCCTCGTAGCCCAGGTTGTGGATGGCCATGGCGAGCAGCGCCATGGAGATCCGCTCTCCGGCGGTGAGCAGCATGTCCAGCTCACGGCCCGGCGGCAGCGGACTGACCTGGTTGGCCAGGTCGAGCAGTTCGTCGGTGGTGTCGCCCATCGCGGAGACCACCACCACGACATCGTCACCGGCCTTGCGTGCGGCGACGATCCGCTCCGCGACCCGCTTGATCCGCTCCGCGTTGGCGACGGAGGACCCGCCGTACTTCTGCACCACGAGTGCCACGAAGTGCACTCCCTCCCAGTGACCCTGAGCGTGCCGACGCCGCCGGTCACGGGGCCGGCGGCGCGTGTCAGACCTCCCCAGGGTATCGGGCCGGCCGGACCGCCGGGTCAGGTGATCCCACCATCCGGCCCGACCGCGCCGGCCCGCCCCGCTACGCAGCGCCCGTGACCAGCGTCGATTCGGACACCGGGGAACGCCCCGCCCAGACACCGCCCGCGACACGCCCGGGGCGGGGCCGACCCGGACGGGCCCGGCCCCGCCGACGGACGCCGTCCGCGACACGCCGGGCCGCCGGCCCGAGCAGGCCAGCGCCGTGAGCGCGAGCGCCGGAGAATGAGGCGGTGTACGACCTCTCCCGACCGATCCGACGCGCGACCGGCCCGCGCACGCCCGTCCGCCGTTCGCCCCGCACCCCCGCGATCGAGGCGGCGGCGACCCGCCCGCGCGCGGCCGGCCTCCGTCGCCGCCGACCCTCCGCCCCGCTCGCGCTCTTCGCGCTCGCCCTGCCGGCGCTCCTCGTCGCCTGCAGCGCCGACCCGCCGCCCGCTCCCCCGCCGCCCGACGCCGGGCCGGTCGCGGTGGACGCCGCGCGGGACGAACTGGCCGCGCTGGCCGCAGCGGCGCAGGATCGGCACCTGACCGCCCACTACAAGTTCAGCCGCGGCGGCGAGGCGGACCGGACGATCCTCGTGACCAGCGCGAACGACGGCAGCTGGCGGATCGACGTACCCGGTGGCGCGCTCGGCGGGGCCTCGGACATCGCGTTGGCCGCCACCGCGGACGGGCTCTTCCAGTGCGCCCTGCCCTCGGCCGCCCGGCCGGAACCGCCGAGCTGCGTACGCCTCGGCGACCCCGACGACGCGCTCCCCCGCCGGCTGGATCCGCGGGTGCAGCACCCGTTCACCGACTGGCTGGACGTGCTCACCGATCGGCGTGCCCCGCTCTCGGTCTCGCCCGCGCAGCCGCTTCCGGGCGTCCCGGGCACCTGCTACTCGGTGGAGACCACCTCGGCCTCACTGAACGCCCCGCTCGACGTGGGCATCTACTGCTACGACCAGGACGGCACGCCGACGGCGGTCCGGACCGACTACGGCACGCTCACGCTGGCCGGCCCTCCCGCCCCGGCACCGGCCACCGTGCAGCTCGCCGGGCCGGTCGTCGAGGGCGAGCCGCTCGGCACGGCCTCGCCGCCACCGCCTGATCCATCGGACAGTCCGAGCACCGGAACGCAGTGATCTTCCAACCGTTACGGGTGCTCTTGCCCACATTTGACACCCCAGTCCGTGTGGGCGAATCGGCCATACGGGACGCTTCCTCTCATGCCCGACCTCACCCCGCTGCTCGCCTTCCGCTGGAGCCCCCGGGCCTTCGACCCGAACGCTGAACTGAGCCCCGACGAGGCCGCCTCGCTGTTGGAGGCGGCCCGCTGGGCGCCCTCGGCGGGCAACAGCCAGCCCTGGCGGTTCGCGCTCGGCCATCGGGAGGACGAGACGTGGAAGCGGATCCTGACCTGCCTGCCGGTCGACGACCAGCGCTGGGCGCGGCACGCCTCCGCGCTGCTGGTCGGCGCGCACACGGGCGACGACGAGCGGGCCGCGTACGACCTGGGCCAGGCCGTCGCCCACCTCACCGTGCAGGCCACCGCGCTCGGCCTGCACGTGCACCAGCTCACCCGCTTCGACCGGCCGGGCCTCGCCCTGGAGCTGGACCTTCCCGGCGAGATCCACCCGCTGGTCGTCGCGGCCGTCGGCCGGATCGGTGACCCGTTCACGCTGCCGGAGGAGCTGCGTCGTCGGGAGGTCGGCCTGCGGCACCGCCACCCCGTCGCGGACCTGCTGCTCGCCTGACTACCCGATCGAGTCACCGCCGCGGCTGGCCCGGACCAGAACCCTCGCGGCGTCGGTGTTGCGATAGAGGACGTGCCGCCCCTGTCGGGACCGGGAGACCAGACCCGCGGCGTGCAGCGCGGCGAGGTGCTGGGAGACACCTCCGGCGGACATCGCGGTGAGTCGGGCCAGATCAGTGGTGGTGGTCGCCGTCTCGAGCAGGTGCAGCAGCGCGGCTCGGCCGGGGCCGACCACCCGCGCCAGCGAGTCGCCGGGCGGCGGCGCGGTCGCCTCCCAGAGCGTCCCGACCGCCCGGACCGGATACGCGCCGGCCGGCAGCGAATCCTCCAGGAGGTTCCACAGCACCTGGTGCCCGGTGAACAACGTCGGGTTCAGCGTCAACCCGCGACCGCGCAGGTCGAAGTCCCGCTCGAACGGGTCGTCGCTGACCACCCGGTCGCCGAGCCAGCGCAGGCTCGGGTGGAGCTGCTCGAAGAACCGACCGGCGCCGCCCTCGGCGAGCTGGGCGGCCCGGTACGACACGTCGGCGTCGAGCAGTGCCCGCATCCGTGGCCAGTCCGGGGCGATCGCCTCGTCGTACCAGACCCGCACCGCGTCGACGAGCTGCGGCAGCAACCCCCGGGGGTCGGCGAGCAGCGCGAGACCGAACGGGCTCAGCGGCAGGCGCGGAGTGGTCGCCAGCAGATCCTGGACCACCACGGCCGGCGGCGTGGCCGCGATCTGTTCGAGTTGCTCGGCCATCTCCACGTTCGGCCTTGCCGCCGGGGTGAGGAAGTCGGGCAGCCAGCTGCGCGGCCGGGCCAGCTCCAGCAGCGGTCGGACCCGGCCGGCCACCTCGGGACGACGCAGAGTCACCCGGGCACGGTCGATCCAGGGCAGGTGCACCGGATGGTGAACCGGGCTGGCCATGGCCCAGATGCTCATGACCGTCTCGTTGACCGGCGACACGGCCAGCCGGACGCCCGCCACGTCGGCGAGAGTGAACCGCAACTCGGACACGCGCCCTCCCCCGGGAGCAGGATTCGGCCCAGCCTAAAAGGCTCGACCGCTGTCGTGTGGGCCCGGTTCACTTCCCGGCCATGGGAAGCAGAGACACCATCCGCACCGCCGTGGCAAACGTCGTACCGCCGGCCGGGTTGACCCGCGCGCTGGCCGTGCAGGCCATGGTCTACGCCGTCGGCAGCGGCCTGTTCCACGCCGGCAGCGCCGTCTTCTTCACCCGGGCGCTGGGGCTCAGCGCCGCCCAGGTCGGGCTGGGCCTGTCGATCGCGGCGGGGGTGTCGCTGCTCGGCACGGTGCCGCTGGGCGGGCTCACCGACCGGTACGGGCCGCAGCGGGTCTGGGCGGTCGGGCTGGTGCTGAACGCCGCGCTCTTCGCGACCTACCCGTTCGTGGGCGGCTTCGCCGGTTTCCTCGCCGTGGTGGTGGCGCTGGCGGCGGCGGATGCGGCGACCGGCGTGGCCCGCCAGGTCTACTCGATCAACGCGCTCGCCCCGGCCGAACGGGTCACGGCGATGGCGTACCAGCGTTCGTCGTTGAACGTCGGGTTCGGGCTGGGCGCGGTGATCAGCGGTCTGGTGCTGGCGGTGGACACGATCGAGGCGTACCGGGGAATGGTCTGGACCATCGCGGCGGTGAGCCTGGTGACGGCCCTGTTCGTACGACGACTGCCCCGGCTGCCGCAGGTGACCCGGCCGGTGGAACCGATGGGTCGGCTCGCCGTGCTGCGGGACCGGCCGTTCATGACGGTGTCCCTGCTCTCCGGGCTGCTCACCGCGCACGGGGTGCTCTACCTCACGGTCATGCCGCTCTGGATCCTCACCCACACCGACGCCCCGAAGGCGGTGATCGCCGCTCTGGTGCTGCTCAACACGGTGCTGATCGTGCTGCTCCAGGTGCGCGTCAGCCGGGGCGCCGACACCGCCGCAGGCGCGGCTCGGGCCTCCCGCCGTGGCGGTCTGCTGATCGCCCTGTCCTGCCTGGTCCTGCCGATCTCCGGGGTCACCCGGGGGCTGCTCACCGTGGTGGTGCTGGTGGCTGCCGCGACGCTGCTGATCCTGGCCGAGCTGATCGAGTCGGCGGGCACCTGGGGACTCACCGCCACCCTGCCGCCAGACGACCAGCGCGGCGCGTACGTGGGGGCGCTGCGGCTCGGCGAGCAGGTGCAGTACCTGATCGCTCCGGCGGGGTTGACCGCGCTCGGGGTGACCACCGGGGGCTGGGGCTGGTTCCCGGCGGCGGCGATCTTCGTGCTGATCGGGCTGGCGATCGTACCCGCGGTGGCCTGGGCGGGACGGACGCCGAGGCTGGGTTCCCCGGCCCCGGAGCCGGCCATGACGCCGGTCCCATAATCCGGACCTACCTTCCCACCCCCGGTTCCATCACGTAGGTTGACTTGGTCATGTGGCGGGCGCTTCTTCTCCTTGGCCGCCGCGACGAGGCCTGACCGGCCGGCACCTCGTCGCGGAGTCGCTTCGCGCCGTCCAGCACATCCGAACTTCCCATCGGCACCGCCGGAGCATCGTGGCCCGGCACCAGCCGACACCTTCCGATTGCTGACGCCACCTGTTCAGGAGACCACTCCGTCATGACTGACACCGTCACCGACGTCGAGACCGATCCGATCGCCCGGCAGCACCCCAGCCGGATGCCGTACCACCGCTACGAGCCGTACCAGCAGCAGTTCCGCGTCGACCTGCCGGACCGCGCCTGGCCGACCCGACGGGTCGAGGCCGCGCCGCGCTGGTGCGCGGTGGACCTGCGGGACGGCAACCAGGCGCTCATCGACCCGATGTCGCCCGAGCGCAAACGGCGGATGTTCCAGCTGCTCGTGCAGATGGGCTACAAGGAGATCGAGGTCGGCTTCCCGTCGGCGAGCCAGACCGACTTCGACTTCGTCCGGCAGCTCATCGAGCAGGACCTGATCCCGGAGGACGTGACCATCCAGGTGCTGACCCAGTGCCGGGAGCACCTGATCGAGCGGACCTTCGAGTCGCTGCGTGGCGCCCGGCGGGCGATCGTGCACTTCTACAACTCCACCTCGACGCTCCAGCGTCGGGTGGTCTTCGGCCTGGACCGGGACGGCATCACCGACATCGCCACCACCGGGGCCCGCCTGTGCCAGAAGTACGCGGAGATCCACACCCCGGACACGGACATCCACTACGAGTACTCGCCGGAGTCGTACACCGGCACCGAGCTGGAGTACGCGCTCGAGGTCTGTTCGGCGGTGATCGACGTCATCGACCCGACGCCGGACCGGAAGCTGATCATCAACCTGCCGGCCACCGTCGAGATGGCCACGCCGAACGTGTACGCGGACTCGATCGAGTGGATGCACCGCCGCCTGCCCCGCCGGGACAGCCTGGTGCTCAGCCTGCACCCGCACAACGACCGGGGCACCGGCGTGGCCGCCGCCGAACTCGGCCTGCTGGCCGGCGCGGACCGGATCGAGGGCTGCCTGTTCGGCAACGGTGAGCGCACCGGCAACGTCGACCTGGTCACCCTGGGGCTGAACCTCTTCTCCCAGGGCATCGACCCGATGATCGACTTCTCGAACATCGACGAGGTCAAGCGGACTGTCGAGTACTGCAACCAACTCCCGGTGCACGAACGCCACCCGTACGCGGGCGACCTGGTCTACACCGCGTTCTCCGGCTCGCACCAGGACGCCATCAAGAAGGGCTTCGACGCGCTCGCGGCGGACGCCGCCGCGGCCGGAGTGCCGGTCGACGAGCAGCCGTGGGCGGTGCCGTACCTGCCGATCGACCCGAAGGACCTGGGCCGTACCTACGAGGCGGTCATCCGGGTCAACTCGCAGTCCGGCAAGGGCGGCGTCGCGTACATCATGAAGAGCGAGCACCAGCTCGACCTGCCGCGCCGGCTCCAGATCGAGTTCTCGGGCGTGGTCCAGCAGGTCACCGATCACGACGGCGGCGAGGTCGAGCCGGCCGCCATGTGGGCCATCTTCGCCCGCAACTACCTGGTCGACCACCAGCCCGACCCGGCGGTCGCGCTGGCCGGCTACACGATCGGCACGGCCGACGGGAAGGTCGAGATCGAGGCGCGGGTGGACCTCGACGGCGAGCACCGGTCGCTCTCCGCGGTCGGCAACGGCCCGATCGACGCGTACGTCAACGCGCTGCACTCGGTCGGTGTGGGCGTACGGGTGCTCGACTACCACGAGCACGCGCTCTCCTCCGGCGGGGACGCGCAGGCCGCCGCGTACGTGGAGTGCGAGGTGGACGGCCGCAACGTGTGGGGCGTCGGTGTCGACGCGAACATCGTCACCGCCTCGATCAAGGCGGTGACCAGCGCGGTCAACCGCGCCCGCCGCTGACCCGGGAAGGGGCCCCCGCCGAACGAGGGCCCCTTTCCCGCTCCCGGGCGCTGAGCAGCGAACCCTGCTCAGCGTTCCCGCGGTGGGGTCGACACCGGGAGCGTCTGGCACGGCTGGGAGGGTGGCGCTTCCCGAGGCGGGCGGTGGATCAGCAGGAGAGCCATCAGCGCGCCGGCCAGCAGGAGGCCCGCACACCAGAGCATCGCGGCCCGGAACGCCCCGGTCAGCGCGCCGTGCTGCTGGTACGCGCCGCCGGAGAGCCCGACCAGCAGCGGCAACGCGGCCACCGCGAGCAGTCCGCCGGCCCGGGCGGCCGCGTTGTTGAACCCGCTGGCCACCCCGGCGAACCGATCCGCCGCCGCCGCCAGCACGGAGGCGGTGAGTGGCGCCACGACCAGGGTCAGACCGGCGCCGAAGAGCAACACCCCGGGCAGCACGTCGACCCAGTACGACGCGCCAGGGCTGACCCGGCGCAACAGCAGCAGCCCGGCGGCGGCCACCACCGGACCCACGGCCAGCGGCAGCCGGGGGCCGATGCGTGCCGAGAGCGCCCCCGCCCGGGCCGAGCCCACCAGCATCAGCAAGGTCCAGGGCAGCAGCGCGACCCCGGTGAGGAGCGCCGACCAGCCGAGCACGTTCTGCAGGTACACGGCGAAGAAGAAGGTGAACCCGCCGAGCGCGGCGTAGACGGCCACGGTGAAGATGTTCAGCACCGAGAAGAGCCGGCTGTCGAACAGCTCGGTGGGCAGCATCGCGGCCTCGCCCCGGTGCCGTTCCAGCAGCACGAAGGCGACTCCCGCGACCAGCCCGAGCAGCGCCGACCCCCACACCGGCGGCGAGCCGAAGCCGCGCCCGGTCGCGTCGATCAGCGCGTACGTGAGACCGCCCAGGGCCAGCGCCCCGAGCAGGGCACCGGCCACGTCGAACCGCCGGCGCCGGTCGCCCTCGACCCGGGCCCGCGACGCGCCCTCGTCCCGGCTCTCCGGCACCCAACGCAGCGCGGCGAGCACCACCAGGACCGCGAGCGGAAGGTTCAGGAAGAAGATCCACCGCCAGGAGAACGCATCGATCAGCCAGCCGCCGATGAACGGGCCGATCGCCGTGGAGACGCCGGAGAGGCCGGACCAGGCACCGATCGCCCGGCCACGGTCGTCCGGATGGAAGCTCGCCTGGAGCACCGACAGCGAGCCCGGCGTGAGCAGGGCGCCGCCGGCGCCCTGGAGGAACCGGGCGCCGATCAGCCAGCCCGTCCCCTGGGCCAGGCCGCAGAGCACGGACGCGGCGGTGAACCAGATCACCCCGAGCAGGAAGATCCGGCGTCGGCCGAACCGGTCGCCGAGCGACCCGCCGAGCAGTACGAACGCGGCGAGCATCAGCATGTAGCCGTTGACCGTCCACTGGAGGTCCGCCACGGTGGCGTGTAGTTCGGAACCGAGCCGGGGCAGCGCCACGTTGACCACGGTGCTGTCCAGGAAGACCATCCCGGAGGCGAGGACCGTGGCGAGCAGCGTGCCGCGGCCTGCGGCGGTACTGATTCGGAGGGCAGGCGAGGGTTGGGGCACGGGTACCCATCTTCCACGCGCCATCTGAGAGACGCCACGAAACACCAAAACCATGCTTGGGTACTGTGCGGGATCGCCGGAAGCCCGCAAGCTGGAGAGGTGTCGTCTGTGCGTACCAGATCAGGACCGCGCGCGGCGGTGGCCGCGCTCGCCGCGGCGCTGGCGCTCGGCGCGTCCGGCTGCATGCCGGTGGACGAGCCGGAGGCCGCTCCCAGCAGCACCGGCGGCAACGCGATGCAGATGCTGGGCCAGCTCACGGTGGCCAGCGCCGGGTCGATGAAGGGCTACAGCCGGGCCCGCTTCCCGCACTGGCGGGACACCGGCACCAACTGTGACGTACGCGACTCGGTGCTGAAGCGGGACGGGGAGAACATCAAGCTCTCCGGCTGCAACGTGGTCGGCGGCCGGTGGCAGAGCGTCTACGACGGCCGTACCTTCACCGACCCCTCCGACGTCGACATCGACCACGTGGTGCCGCTGGCGAACGCGTGGCGTTCGGGCGCGGACGAGTGGAACGACACGCAGCGGGGCGACTTCGCCAACGACACCACGCGTCCGCAGCTCATCGCGGTCTCCGCGTCCTCCAACCGGTCGAAGGGCGACCAGGACCCGTCCCAGTGGAAGCCGGCGAACCAGTCGTACTGGTGCCAGTACGCCCAGGCCTGGGTAATCGTCAAGCACCACTGGCGGCTCACGGTGACCAGCGCCGAGAAGACCGCCCTGACGGACATGCTGGAGGGCTGCGCATGAGCGAGCGAGGGGTGACCGGGCCGAAACCGACCACGGCCGGCATGACCGCGGACGGCGAGGCGGCACCGGGGGTTGCGCCGGGCGCGGGCATGAACGCCGACGGGCCGCCCGCCACCACTGCGGTGCCCGGCGCCGGAATGCAGGCCGACGCGGACAGTGGCGTCAGCGCGAGCGAGCGTACGCCCGCCGTGGCGGGCGGAGGCGCCGCCGTCGCGGGTGCCCCGCAGAGCCGGACCACCGACATCGTGGCCGGTCCGGGCGGGGTGATGACCGACGAGGTCGGCGTCGTCACCGGAGAGCTGACCCTGCGCAGCGACTACGCCGACGGGCACGTCACCCTCACCGTGCAGTACAAGGACGCCGACGAGTGGTACGGGGTCACCGGCGGCCGGGCCGCGTTGCCCGACCCGGCCGGACTGGACGCGGTGCACGGCATCGCGGTCGGCCTGCTCCATCGCCCGGAAGGCTGACCGCCGGGAGATCCGCGGGGGCGGTCGCGGCACGGCATCGCCCCGGCACACCCTGCCCGAGCGAGCGCTGCCGCGGAGGCATGTTCCAGCCTCCGCGGCAGCACAGCTCGCGGGCATCCGAGGCCGGTGACAGGGCCACCGGCGAGGCGGTCAGATCGTCGGGATCAGCTCGCCCGGGTCACCCGGAGCGGTCCCCTCGGCCGGCCGGACGAGTTCCGGCTCGACCTCGTGCGGCCGGATCTGCCCGGCGGCGATCTCCTCCGCGTAGTGGCAGGCCACCCGGTGGCCGGAGAGCACCTCGCGCAGCGCCGGCCGCTCGTCGGCGCAGCGGGTCGGCTGGGCCCACGGGCACCGGGTGTGGAAACGGCACCCGGCCGGCGGGTTCGACGGCGAGGGCAGGTCTCCGGCGAGCAGGATCCGCTCGCGCCGGTCCTCCACCACCGGGTCCGGCACCGGCACGGCCGACATCAGCGCCCGGGTGTACGGGTGCATCGGCTCGCGGTAGAGCTCCTCGCTGGACGCCTCCTCGACCAGCCCGCCCAGGTACATCACCCCGACGGTGTCCGAGATGTGCCGGACCACCGCCAGGTCGTGCGCGATGATCAGATACGTGAGGCCCCGCTCGACCTGCAGATCCTTCATCAGGTTGAGCACCTGGGCCTGGATCGAGACGTCGAGCGCGGAGACCGGCTCGTCGGCGACGATCAGGTCCGGGTCGAGCACCAGGGCCCGGGCGATACCGATCCGCTGGCGCTGACCGCCGGAGAACTCGTGCGGGTACTTGGTGAGCGCCGAGGCGGGCAGGCCGACCGCCTCCAGCGTCTCGCGCAGCCGCTTGCTGGTCTCCGCCTTGTCGTTCGCCAGTCCGTGCGCCTTGAGTCCCTCCAGCAGCAGCGACTCCACCGACTGCCGCGGGTCCAGGCTGGACAGCGGGTCCTGGAAGATCATCTGCATCCGGCGGCGCGCCCGGCGCATCTTCTCGCCCTTGAGCGCTCGGACGTCCGTGCCGTCGAAGACGACCTCGCCGTCCGTAGGCTCGACCAACCGCAGCAGGCCACGGCCCAGCGTCGACTTGCCGCAGCCGGACTCGCCGACCAGCCCGTACGTCTCACCCGCGTTGATGGAGAGCGAGACGCCGTCCACCGCGTAGACGTAGCCGACGGTGCGGTCGAAGAGCACACCACTCTTGATCGGGAAATGGACCTTGACGTCACGCAGTTCGACAAGTGGTCCGGTCCGCTCGGTCACGGTACCGCCACCTCCTCGGAGACAGGGTTGTTGCAGCGCAGGTCGCCGCCGGTGGCGGTGGGCTCGAGCGTGGGCGCTCCTTCGAGGCAGGCGTCGACGACGTTGTCGCAGCGCGGTGCGAAGGCGCAGCCTTCCACCCACGGAATGTTGTCGGCCACCGAGCCGCGGATCGCGTGCAGCCGCTCGCCGCGGGTCGAATCGAGCCGGGGCACGGAGTTGAGCAGCCCGTGCGTGTACGGATGCCGGGCGTGCGCGAACAGTTCGTGCCGCCGGGCCCGCTCCACCACCTTGCCGCCGTAGAGCACGTTGACGGTGTCGCAGAGACCGGCCACCACGCCCAGATCGTGAGTGATCATGATGAGCGCGGTCCCGGTGTCGTCGACCAACTGCTTCAGCAGCGTCAGGATCTGCGCCTGGATGGTCACGTCCAGCGCCGTGGTCGGCTCGTCGGCGATCAGCAGTCGCGGCTTGCAGGCCAGGGCGATGGCGATCAGCGCCCGCTGCCGCATGCCGCCGGAGATCTGGTGCGGGTACTCCTTGAGCCGCCGGTCCGGGTCGGGGATGCCGACCGCGTCCAACAGTTCGCGGGCCTCCCGCAGCGCCTGCCTGCGGTCGCGGCCCTGGTGCCGCTCGAGCACCTCGGCGACCTGGACGCCGATCGGGATGACCGGGTTCAGCGAGGAGAGCGGGTCCTGGAAGATCATGCCGATGTCCCGGCCACGCCGGTCCCGCATGTCGTCCCGGCGCAGCTTGAGCAGGTCGGCGCCGTCGAAGAGCACCTCACCGGTGACCTTGTTGCCGCGCTTGGGAAGCAATCCCATGATCGCCAGGCTGGTCACGCTCTTGCCGCAGCCCGACTCGCCGACCAGGCCGACGGTCTGCCCCGGCTCCACCGTGAAGCTGACCTTGTCCACCGCCGTGAACGGTCGTTCGCCGCGCCGCTGGAACACGACGCTCAGATCACGTACGTCGAGCAGGCTCATCGGGTCACTTCCTCACCGTGCTGGTCCGTCACTCGTGACCGTGGGGCTCGCGGGCTGACCCCTCGCGGCCGCCGCCGGTCCACGCCGGCCGTGCTGTCGTCTCGCACCGTCGTCACCGCCGGTTCTTCGGGTCGATGGCCTCACGCATCGCCTCACCGAGCAGGGTGAAGCCGAGCGCGACGATGATGATCGCCAGCGCCGGGTAGTAGGCCAACTCGGGGCGTACCTCGAAGTAGCGGACGCCGGCGTCGCCGAGCATCGCGCCCCACTCGGCCCGGTCCCGGTTGGGATCGCCGAGGCCGAGGAAGGAGAGCGACGCGGCCTCGATGATCGCGACGGAGAGCGTCAGCGTGGCCTGCACGATCACCGCCGTCATGGCGTTGGGGAGCATGTGACGCAGGACGATGTTGTGTTCCTTGACGCCGAGCGCCCGGGCGGCGAGCACGTGGTCGCTCTCCCGTTGGGCGAGCATGGAGCCGCGCAGCAGCCGGGCGAAGACCGGCACGCTGACGATGGCCACGGCCAGGATGACCGTCCACTGGCTGGACTTGCTGGCCAGCGCGACCAGGGTGATCGCCAGCAGCAGGGCCGGCAGGGCCAGCATCACGTCCGTGACCCGCATGAGGATGTTGTCCACCCAGCCACCGAAGGCGCCGGCGATCGCGCCGAGCAGTACGCCGATGGCGAGCCCGATGAGGGTGGCCAGCACGCCGACGAAGAGCGTCTGCCGGCTGCCGTAGATCAGGCGGGACAGCAGGTCCCGGCCCAACTCGTCGGAGCCGAGCGGGAATCCGTCGGTGGCTCCGGGGATGTGGTCCGCGGCGAGCTGGCTGGTCAACTCGTCGAAGCGCTGCACCGGGTCGTGCGGGGCGATCAACGGCGCGAAGATCGCCACGAGTACGAAGAGCGCGATGATGGTGGCGCCGACGATCGCGGCCGGGTTGCGCCGCAGCCGGCGCAACGCGTCCCGGAAGAGGCTCACGCCACCCTTGCCGGCGCTGGCCTGCGCCAGTTCCTCCAGGCGCGCCTTCTTCCGGTCACCGAGTCGGTTGAGGCTCGCGCCGCCCGCGCGGCCCGGGCGCTCGTCCTTGCGCCGGGGGGCCGGGGTACCTGCCTGCGTGGTTGGTTCGGTCATCGCACACGCACCCTCGGGTCGATGAAGGCGTAGGAGAGGTCGACCAGCAGGTTGACCACCACGAAGACCAATGCGGCCAGCAGGATCAGCGCCTGGAGGACGGGGTAGTCGCGGCTGCCGGTGATCGAGTCGGTGATCAGGGTGCCGAGGCCGCCCCAGTTGTAGACCTTCTCGGTGAGTACCGCGCCGGAGAGCAGCGCGCCGGTCTGCAGGCCGATGGTCGTGACCACCGGCAGCAGTGCGTTGCGCAGGACGTGCCGACCCCGGATGGTGCGGTGCCGCAGACCCTTGGCCTCGGCGGTGCGGACGTAGTCCTCGTTGAGCACGTCGAGCACGCTCGCCCGGGTCATCCGGACGATGACCGCCAGCGGGATGGTGGCGAGCGTGACCGCCGGCAGGATCAGGTGCCAGAGCGCGTCCGCTGTGGCGTCGAACTCCCGGGTGAGCAGGCTGTCGAGGACGAAGAAGCCGGTGATGTTGGTGTTGTCCAACCCGATGCCGACCCGACCGGACGGCGGGAACCAGTGGATGTTCTGGGTGAAGACGTCCTTGAGCAGGTAGCCCAGGAAGAAGATCGGGATCGAGATGCCGAGCAGCGTGCCCACCACGGTCAGGTGGTCGAGGGCCCGACCACGCCAGCGGGCGGCGAGGTAGCCGAGCGGGATGCCGAGGCCGACCGCGACGATCATCGCGGCCAGGGCCAGCTCGACGGTGGCCGGGAAGGCCCGGCCGATCACCTCGATGACGGGATCGCCGGTGCGGATCGAGTTGCCGAAGTCCCCGGTCAGGATCCGCTGCATGAACTTGCCGTACTGCACGTGGATCGGCTGGTCGTAGCCGAGCGCCTTGGTCAGTAGGGCGCGGGTCTCGGGGGTGGCCCGCTCACCGAGCAGCGCGTCGACCGGGCCGCCGGGCAGGTTCCGCAACCAGATGAAGATCAGCGCCGACAGCGCTATCAGCGTCACCACCAGCTGTAGCAGGCGGCGGACTATGACTCGCAACATCTCTCACACACCAGACTCTCGATGGTCGCGGAATCGGCCCGGGCGGGGAAACCCCCAACCCGGGCCGATTCCGCCTACGGCGTCAGCCGATCGGCGTCACTGCTTGACGCTGACGGTGTTGAACCGCTCGTCGGTCAGCGGGCTCGCCACCATGCCCTCGACGTCCTTGGTGACGACGATGGCCGGCGGGGCGTGCCAGACCGGAACGGCCGGCAGCCACTTGCTGGCGAGGTCCCGGTTGACCTGCTCCCAGGCCGCCTTCTTGCCCGCCTCGTCGACGGTGCCGTCGGCCTTGGTGATGGCCTCGAACATGTCGGTCATCGCCTGGTCGCCGAACTCGGCCTTGGCCCGGCCGAAGAACGTCCCGACGAAGTTGCCCGGGTCGTTGTAGTCACCGGTCCAGCCGAGGATGTGCAGGTCGTGCTTGCCGAACGTCTGCACGTCGTCCTTGAAGCCACCGTTCCACGGCCGCGGCACACCGTTGACCTTGATGCCGACGGCCTGCAGGTCGTTGGCCAGGATGGTGAAGATCTCCTGCGGGTTCGGCATGTACGGCCGGGTGACGTCCGGCGGGTAGTAGAAGTTCAGCGTCAGGTTCTCGGCGCCGGCCTCCTTGAGCAGCTGCTTGGCCTTCTCCGGGTTGTACTCGTACTTCTGCACGTCCGGGGCGTAGCCGAGCACGGTGTCCGGCATGAGCTCGTCGGCGACCTTCGCGCCGCCCGGGCCCTTGGTCTGCACCAGCTGCTGGCGGTTGAGCGCGTAGGCGATGGCCTGGCGCACCCGCAGGTCCTTCAGCTTCGGGTTCTTCTGGTTGATACCCAGGTAGAGGATGTTGAAGGCCGGGCGGTCGATGACCTGGAAGCCCTCGTCGGCGAGCGCCTTGCGGTCGGCCGGGGCGGGGAAGTCGATGCCGTGGACGGTGCCGGCCCGCAGCTCCTGCTTACGGGTGTTCTCGTCCTTGATGATCTTGATGATCAGCTTGTCGACCTTGGCCTTGTCACCCCAGTAGTCCGGGTTCCGGTTCAGGGTGATCTCACCCTTGGCCTTGTCCCAACCGCCGAAGGTGAACGGACCGGTGCCGACCGGGTGCTCGTTGGCGAACGCGCTGTAGGCGAACGAGTCGCCGTTCTGCGTAACCGTGTCGGCGTCGTACTTCTTGAGCGCCTCAGGGCTGGCGATCGACAGCGAGGTCAGCGCGAAGGCGCCGGGGAAGGCGCCCTTGTACTTGTTCAAGGTCAGGACGGCGGTGCCGTCGTCCTTGGCCTCGCACTTGTTGTAGACCGACTCACCGGCACCCTCGGCCTCGTTCTTGGCGAACCCGCCGAAGGTGTCCATGTAGTAGATCATGTTCGCCTGGGCCGCCGCGCCCTTCATGTTGTACCAGCGGTCGAAGTTGTAGCAGACCGCAGCGGCGTTGAACGGCGTCCCGTCGTGGAACTTCACGCCCTGGCGCAGCTTGAAGGTCCAGACCTTGCCGCTCTCGTCGTGCTCCCAGCTCTCGGCCAGGCCGCCCGTCAGCTCCGCGGTGCCCGGCTTGTGGGTGACCAGGGTGTCGAACATCTGCCGGATCGGCCGGAACGACTCGCCGTCGTCGTTGAAGATCGGATCGAAGTTCTTCGGGTCACCGGCACCCGCGAAGATGAAGGTGCCGCCGGTCTTGGCCTCGCCGCTGTCGCCGTCACGCTCGCTTTCCGCGCACCCGGCGGCACCTACCGCCAGGGCGGTGACGGCCGCGATCGCGACGGCCGTTCTGAGCCTTCTCCCCTGCATCTCTCACCTCTGTCATGCGCCTGACCACACGAAGTCGTGGCTCGGTCCGTGTGCGGGAGGCTATGACAGGTCACACAGGAAGCGGAACGCCCGCGAGGTAATCGCTATCAAGCCGACACCTTCTGACACCCGAAGGCCCACCGGAGACCGAAGGCGACACATGATGACGGCATAAATGGGCGATTTATCGGCTGCGCGGGCGTTCATCGATCACACCCGATCAGAGTGGTACCGGGCGACCGCACCCTGAGTCGCGGCTCAGACGGCCCGGCGCCCCTCGAAGGCGCGGCCGAGCGTGATCTCGTCGGCGTACTCGAGGTCACCACCGACCGGCAGACCGCTCGCGAGCCGGGTGACCGCGATCCCCATCGGCTTGACCATCAGCGCCAGGTAGGTGGCGGTCGCCTCGCCTTCGGTGTTCGGGTCGGTGGCGAGGATCAGCTCGCGGACGGCGCCGCCACCGAGCCGGGTCATCAGCTCGCGGATGCGCAGGTTGTCCGGCCCGATCCCCTCCAGCGGATTGATCGCTCCACCGAGCACGTGGTAGCGACCACGGAACTCACCGGTCCGCTCGATCGCCACCACGTCCTTCGGCTCCTCGACCACGCAGATCACCTCGTCGGCTCGGCGCGGGTCGCGACAGATCCGGCACTGCTCGGACTCGGCGACGTTGTAGCAGCTGGTGCAGAACCGCACCAGCTCCTTGACCTTGCGCAGGGCACCGGCCAGCCGGTTGACGTCGGCCGGGTCGGCGGAGAGGACGTGGAAGGCGATCCGCTGGGCGCTCTTCGGGCCCACGCCCGGCAGCCGCCCCAGCTCGTCGATCAGGTCCTGGATGGCGCCTTCATACATCTGCGGCTCAGAAACCCGGCAGGCCGAGGCCGCCCATGCCGCCGGTGACCGGGCCCATCTTGCGCTCGGTCAACTCCCGGGCCGCCTCGGCGGCGTTGTGCAGGGCCGCGACGACCAGGTCCTCCAGGGTCTCCACGTCCTCCGGGTCGACCGCCTTCGGGTCGATCTTGACGCTCTTGACCTCGCCGGTGCCGACGACCGTCACGGTGACCAGGCCACCCCCGGCCGTGCCGGTCAGCTCGGCCTCGGCCAGCTCGGCCTGCGCCTTGGCGATCTGCTGCTGCATCTTCTGCGCCTGCTTCAGCATCTGCTGCATGTTCGGCTGTCCACCTGGGCGCACGATGGCTCCTTCTCGCACTCGTCTGCTGGGCCGTCGCTCAGCCTATCCGCTGGGTCCGACCGAGCCGTTCTCCGTGCCCGCTCGGCTCAGCGGGCGTCCACCTCGTCGATCTTCTCAGCACCGAGGGCCTCGCGGAGCAGCCGTACCGCCTGCTCCTCGCTCGACTCCCGGGCCGTCTTCTCGTCGATCACGTCGTCCAACGGCTCGTCGCCGGGATCGAACCCCTCGTAGACCGGGGTCGCCGGCGGTCGCCCGCCGCCGGACCGGACCGGGCCGTCGTAGTCCGGGTCGTACGGCGGTTCGCCCGCCCAGTCGCTGTCCGCGGTCGGCCGGGCCGGCTGGGCGGTACGCGGACCACGGCCCGCGGCGGCGGCCCGCGCCGCGGCGATGGCGCTGCTCACCGGTGCGCCGTTGCCGTTCACCGCCGCCGGGGCGGCGGTGTTCGCCGCAGCAGCGGCGTGCGCCGGTGGAGTGGCAGGGGCGGCGGCACCCGCTGGGGCACCGCTCGGGACGCCTGCCGAAGCGGGCACGCCCTCCGCGGCGGACGCCGGTCCACCGCCCGGGCGCGCCGGCTCGGGCCAGTCGTCCCCGGCACCGTCGCCCGCGGCGGGACCAGCGGCCGGAACCGGGGCGACCCCACCGGGGCGGGCCGGCTCGGGCCAGTCGTCCGCATCGTCGTCACCGGCCGCCGCCGGGCCGGACCCGCCACTCTCACGGCCGGCGGCCGGGCCGGACGCGCCGCCCGCACCGGCTCGGGCAGCCGGGCCGGACGCGCCATTCGCACCGGGTCGGGCAGCCGGGCCGGTCCCGCTGCGCGCACCGGACGCCGGGCCCGCCGGAGCAGGAGCAGGTGCGCTCGGACGCGGCGAGCCGGAGAGCGTGGCCGCGCCCCGCTCGCCGGCGACCTCACAGCGGATCTGCCAGCGCCCACCCAGCTCCTCGTAGAGGGCGTCGGTGAGCACCGTGGCGTGATCGGACACCATCCGGGCCAGCACGCCGGACTTCACCGTGAGCACCAGCGTGTCACCGTCGAGCTCCCGCACCACGGCGTCACGCATCAACGCGGCGATCCGCTTGTTCGTCCGGTTGACCTTGCCGACCACGTCCGGCCAGACCCTCCGTACGGCTACCGCGTCCAGGACGCCGGGCGTCTCGGTTCCGGGCCGGGGCGGCTCCGGGGTGACCGGGTCGGGCATCACCGCCGAGGGCGGCACCACCCGCCGGGACGCGTCGTCCGGACCGGCCGCCGCGGGCCGGGCGGCGGGGCCGGCCTCGACCGGGGACTGCGGGCGGGGCGCACCGGCACCGGGGACGTGCTCGGCGGAGGAAGTCGGTGCGGGAATGGCGGCAGCCGCCGTGGCGGGCCCGGCCGGTGCCGCGGCGTCAGCCGCGTGCGGGGCGGAGGGCGCCGGGCGTACGGCCGGGGCCGGGGCGACCGGCGCGGAGCCGGCAGCGGCCGACGGCGCGTCGGTGCCGGCCAGGGTGAGCCGGCGCTCCATGCGTTCGAGGCGCTGGAGCAGGCCGCCGGTCGAGTCGTCGACACCCGGAAGCAGCATCCGGGCGCAGATCAGCTCCAGCAGCAGCCGGGGCGCGGTGGCGCCGCGCATCTCCACCAGGCCGTTGTGCACGATGTCGGCGCAGCGCGACAGGGTGCCCGGGCCGAGCCGCTGGGCCTGCGCGGTCATCCGTTCGATCTGGTCGGCCGGACCGTCGATGAGGCCCTTCGCGGCGGCGTCCGGCACCTGCTGGAGCACGATCAGGTCGCGCAGCCGTTCCAGCAGGTCGGAGGCGAACCGGCGCAGGTCGTGCCCGGCCTCGGCGACCCGGTCGACAGTTGCGTACGCCGCCGCCCCGTCCCCGGCGGCGATCGCGTCGCACATCTCGTCGATCAGCGCCGAGTCGGTCACGCCGAGCAACGCGGCGGCCCGGGCGTAGGTGACCCCCTCTGGACCTGCGCCCGCGATGAGCTGGTCGAGCACGGAGAGGCTGTCCCGCATGCTGCCGCCGCCGGCGCGGACCACCAGCGGGAAGACCGCCGGCTCGACGGTCACCCCCTCCGCCTCGCAGAGCTGCTCCAGATAGGGACGGACCACCTTCGGCGGGAACAGCCGGAACGGGTAGTGGTGGGTCCGCGACCTGATCGTGCCGAGCACCTTCTCGGGCTCGGTGGTGGCGAAGATGAACTTGACGTACTCCGGCGGCTCCTCGACCAGCTTGAGCAGCGCGTTGAAGCCGGCCGACGAGACCATGTGCGCCTCGTCGATGATATAGATCTTGAAGCGGCTGCGGGCCGGCGCGAAGAACGCCTTCTCGCGCAACTCCCGGGCGTCGTCGACGCCGCCGTGGCTCGCCGCGTCGATCTCGATGACGTCGATCGACCCGCCGCCGTCGGGGGCCAGCGAGCGGCACGACTCGCACTGCCCGCACGGCTCGGGGGTGGGCCCCTGCTCACAGTTGAGCGAGCGGGCCAGGACCCGGGCGCTGGAGGTCTTGCCGCAGCCGCGCGGGCCGGAGAAGAGGTAGGCGTGGTTGAGCCGGCCGCTGCGCAGCGCCTGGGACAGCGGCTCGGTGACCTGCTCCTGGCCGATCATCTCGGCGAACGTGCGCGGCCGGTACTTGCGGTAAAGGGCCAGTGCCACCCGTCCCGCCTCCTCTCGACCGAGCCATTCTGCGCCGGTACGCCCCGGGTGACCACCCACCCCGCCGCCGGCGAGGGTCCGCACGCTTGATCAACTCGACTTCACGGATGTCGGGTGTCAGCACGTGGAGAACGCCCCGACTTCACTGAGCTCGAGTTGATCGAGGGGACTCGAAACAGAAGGGCCCCCCGTGCACCCGTCAGAGCCCGCTTATCCTTGCTGCCTTCCGGCCCTGGGGAGGTTCACGAGATGCACGCCGCACGGGGGGCTCGTCAAGCGTACCCGACCTCCGGTCGATCTTCAGGGGGTGGTGGGGTGGCCCACCCGCCGGGTGCCTGTATTCTGGCTCGCGGAGGATTCGCCTAGAGGCCTAGGGCGCACGCTTGGAAAGCGTGTTGGGTTCACACCCTCACGAGTTCGAATCTCGTATCCTCCGCTCACCTGAGCAGCACGAACGACAGGGTCGGCCCCCACGGGGACCGGCCCTTCGTCGTACCTGCGGCCACACCCGTCCCACCCGCCGGCTCACTTCTCCCGATCCGGCCGACCGGACGGCGTCCGGTGCCTCCGCCGGATCGGGTCGCACTGCTCCGGCGGCGTCCCCCGACGGCAGCCCCCTACGGCAGCCACCCTTGACGAGGATTGCCAGGGCGGGCACCCTTTCTCCCGGTATCTCCGCTTCGTCGGGTGTCGACCACTTCGGCCGGCTTCGGCGGAGGCGGGCTCGGCTGGCGGCCCGCCTGACATCGCCGCGATACTGGCGGCGTGGAAGGACGGGCACAGCGCGGCGAAGAGCACTATCCACAGCCGCGACCGTCCGTCGTACACATGTTCTATCCACAGGCTGTGGATGCGGGATCGGCCCGGTGAGTTACCAGCTCAGCGCCGTGATCGCCGACATCGAGCTGTTGCGCGAGCAGACAGCCGAGCTGGATCACGCGGTCCTCGGCGAGCTGCGGCAGGATTTCGCGCTGCTGCCGGTCACCCCGCAACTGGTCGAGGAGCTGACCGGCGCGTTGCCCGACTATTCGGTCGAGGAGCGCGACGACGAGCACCCGTTCGACCTGGTCCTCGGTACGGCACTGACCGCGACACTGGCCCGCTGGTCCGGGCGGGGCCCGGTGGCGTACGTGGAGGCGGAGTTCGCGGGCGGGCTCGGGTACCAGTCGGCGGCGGTCTGGCTCGACGGCGCGCTGAGCTGGGGACCGCGACTCGACAGGACGCTCGACAGCCCGCGGGCGGGATGGCCGATCAACGCCGCCCTCGTCGAACTGGGCGTCGAGCCCGGGCCGTGGATCGACGCGTTCGCGGAGGTTGGGCTGCACCTGGAGCGGAACGTCGACGGCTGGCTGGCCCACGGCCGGCGACGGTTGAGCGCCGACTACTGGGACGAGCTCGCCGAGGAGTGGGAAGAGGAGCAATCCGGGCGCTGAGAGCGCAACTTAGCCGCCTCCCGGCCGTTAGGGACCCCGGGGGAAGCCATGAAATTACGACAATTTGCCCTGATTGCCGGGCTGCTGGTGGCTGCCGTCGTCTCGGGTAGTCCACCGAACGTTCCCGCGCCCGGTCCACAGCGGACCGTGCCGGCCGGCGAGGTCCTCGACCTGGACGGACTGCCCGACGTCGAGTTCGGCGACACCGAGGACGAGCTGGCCCGGCGCGGCGTCCTGGGTACGGACGTGGGAGGTTGCGGCCGGACGCTGACCGGGCACAGCACGACCAGCCCCGTCTTCATCGACGACCGGCTGGTGCTGCTCTGGCTCGACGACTCGACGCGAACCACGGAGGGGATCGGCGTCGGCAGCCCGGTCCAGCAGGTCCGGACGCGCTATCCCGAGCTGACGCCACTGCACGCTCCACAGGGGACGTACCGGCTCGACGGCCTACTCGCCCGCGACGGCGAGCTGGCCTATCTCTTCCTGCACGACGGCCGCACCGTCCGGAAGATCATCGCGGGGTACGCCGACTGGGCGCGACGCCTCTTCGCCGAGGGAGACGGTCCCTGCTGAACCGGACGCACGGGCCGGCGCCGCGGGGCCGCCCCGCCGATGGCGGGAAATCAGCAGACTCCCGTCAAAGCAACTGTGGCAGAGCGACCCGGCCGACGACCGGCGGCCCAGCAGCCGTCAGCGCTGGTCGAGACTCACAGCCTGGGTGATGTAGTCCCGCAGGGCTTCCTCGTTGATCCCGTCGAGCGTCTTGATTTTCACGTGCCGGGTCTTCTTGCCGACTCCTTCGAGCAGTCCGTGGCTGTCGACGAACTCCGCGCCACGCTCGAAGGCGAAGGTCAGGTGGGTCTTGCTCTGGCTGATCACCGCGAGGATCTTCTTGCCGCGCCAGGCGGGGGAGCCGTAGGTGAGGCACTCGGTGGCACCCGGCGCGGAGTCCGCCATCAGTGCGCGGAGTGCGACGACGATCTCGCGGTGCCTGGGGTCGAGCTTGTTCTCGACGTAGACGTCGACGTCGTTGCTGGTCATGGTGCCGCTTCCCTTCATCGCGCTGCCCGAAGAGGCGCCTGCGGGTGGCCTCCCGAGGTGACCTTCGGGCGGATTTGAAATCGGGCGGAGCCGACAACTAGACTACGGTCACGAATCCTGACAGTCAAGGATGGTGACTATATCCGGGGGTGAGTTGTGGACGCGCCGCAGAAGATCGCCGACCTGGGCATGCTGACAGGACAGTTGATGCGCGCCATCCAGGAGGAGCTCTTCGAGAAGCTGGCGGAGCAGGGCCATCCGGCCGTACGCCCAAGGCACGGTTCGGTCCTGGCGTTCCTCGGACCCGACGGGGCCCGGGCAACCGACATCTCCGCCCGGTCCGGGCAGCACAAACAGATCATCGGCACGATCGTCGACGAGCTCGTCGGGCTCGGCTACGTCACCCGGCAGCCCGACCCCGACGATCGTCGCGCCAAGCGCGTCGTCCCCACCGAACTCGGCCTCGACGAGATCACCAAAGCCCGCGCGATCCTCGCCGCCATCGAACACCGCCACGCGCAGGCCCTCGGAGTCCGATCCTTCGCGGCCTTCAAGACGAAGCTTCAGGAGATCACGAAGAATCAGCTCGACTGGCGACGATCCGGCAGTGCGGACGCACCAGCCGCCTGATCAGAACTGGGACCAGAAGCGGAACGCCCGGCCGGTCCTCACTGACCGTCCGGGCGTTCTCGCTGTTGCGAGCGGTGGCGGCGGGATTTGAACCTGCGGAGGGCGTAAACCCTCACACGCTTTCGAGGCCTGCGATCATCCGTCCGGACTTGTCCAACAGTGAGCATGACCAGGGCTGCGCTGTCCGTCGGACCGCCAGGGACAACCGCGTACTGCAGCAAATGAGACCACAGTTGAGACCGCGCCGCGTCCCGCCGACTCTGCTCCACCCGCTGCTCTGACGGAACCCCTAACAAGCTTCCGAAGCGAGACGAGTCATCACCGCGCCACCAACGCGATCAAGCAGCCAACAATGACGACCGCCCCGTAGAAAGGCGCGACCGACCATGAGAGCCAAACGTTCCGATCTGGGAACCATCGACTCACGCGTAGCTGGATCTCTTGTACACGCGTGGCCGCCGGGGGAATCGGATCATCCGCATGCGACGGGTCGAGCGAGAATAGCGGAATATCTTTCGTTCCGCGTGCGACCGCGTCATAGAGTCGCCTATACGCCTTTTCTTGGCGCAAGTAGTTTGCATCAAGGAAACCGAACAAAAGCACTGCCCCAACGCCTAAAATAGCGACAGAACTGTCCTTTTTTGTTAAAGAATAGCCGTAAGTTGCAGTCACTACCGGAAGCAGCCAGCCCTTCGCAGCCGAGGAGGCCGATGACATCCGCGTCACGACAGCTTGGATATAGTCCAAGTGCTTTCGCCGATCATCGGGATCCACATTAGTCTTCCCAGGAGGGTGGGTCACTCCCTGCTCACTCCTTGGCACTCATTCCGGATCCGTTCCCAAACCTCATCCTTCTGGGTCTCCGAGTAACTGGTCTCAGGAGGCCAAATCTGCCCTAGTTGATCGTTCACCCACCTGGGGACGATGTGGACGTGTAGGTGAAACACGGATTGCGTTGCCGCAGTCCCATTGGATTGGATTACGCTCAAGCCCTCTGGCTTGGTCGCACGTCTTATCGCGCGCGATAACCCTAGAGTCGCTCTTGCCAGATGAGAAGCCGTTTCCTCGTCTAGCGACCAGATGTCGGGGATATGCTGGCGCGGAATCACGAGCGTGTGACCCAGGGTCGCGGGTTCCAGTGGAAAGAATGCAACTACATGCTCGTTGCGGTAGATCTCGCGGGTGTCAGGGTTCCGTCGCTGGACGATCTCGCAGAACGGGCAGCCGGCATTGGATCTCATCGCGAACGGATTACCCCTTGCCCCGACCACCACTCCAAATTAGTGGCTAGGTTCTTGTAGGTGGTTTGAGAATCGATGTTGCCACGCCAGTCCGTTGCCGTGGGGTCAAAAAGGGGAATGCTTCCTCCGATATATGCGTTTTCAAAGGGGTTTGCACCCGGCCGGTCGGTCGTGCCGAAGGAAGACAGTCCGTGGATGCGGACGCCTAGCAATGGCTTCTTGTCATTCCATGCCTTCTCAATCTCGTAGATGACCCACGGACGAGAAGCGGTCTCCTGGCCGACTAGCACGATGACCGCCTTCTTGTACGCCATCTGGCCATGAATCCACTCCTCAATGGCGCTAGTGCCCTTCCGCCGAACCTCTTCCCACCGTTGAGCGTTCAAAAGTGGCTGGCCTTCCAAGGCGTTGATGTTCCGAACGAGCTGCACCCGGTGGACGTCTCGTTCGTAATGGAAGCTAAAGAAGACCGACTTGGCCATGGTTTCCGCCCTCTTCGTTGGACCACTTAGGTCGTGTTCGTTGCCTGGTTGCCTGATCTTCGTAGCACGAGGATGGGACAGCGGCGACGGCTCGCCGCTGTCCGCATACCGACTCTGCTGTAGCGAAGTGCATTCGTAGCGCCAGGATCGCGCCAAAGGGGTCATTTCGACAAGATGCTTAGCTGCCCCTCGCGCCCCTCTGGATTGGATGCTGGGATGGAGCTGTTGGCTGAATCAGTCCAAGCGAGGAATGGTGCAAATGGGTTGGAAGGTTGAGAATCCGGACTCAAGTGACCGAGAATACGATATCTGCCTCTCGTTCGCTGGAGAGCAGCGTTCCTATGTATCGGAGGTGGCGGGGGAGCTATCGCGACTGGGAATACGGGTTTTTTATGACGAGGACGAGAAGGCTAGGCTGTGGGGCAAGGATCTGTATGAGCATCTCTCGTGGGTCTACCGGAAGTCGGCGAAATATTGCATCTTGTTCGCGTCCGATGAGCATGCGGAGAAAGTGTGGACTACCCACGAGAGGCGGGCTGCGCAAGCTCGCGCGATGAGTGAAAGCCAGGAGTATATTCTTCCCGTCATTTTTGATGACAGTGAAGTGCCTGGCCTGCTGCCCTCGGTTGGCTTTCTGGACGCTCGCAAAACAACGGCGAGTGAAGTTGCTGATTTGGCCGCCAAGAAGCTCGGCCCAATAGTTAGGAAGAGTTACCTTCCGCCAACCCCGGACCTCCTCTTCAAGATGCTGAAGCTCAAGTCAGAGGGGGATCAAAAGAGGTGCGTTCGGGTCGCTGAGTCGCTACTAGGCAGCTTGAAGCGTGCGACTGTCGATGAGCGTCGCCTGGTTGGATACGTCTTCACTATGGCGTGTGCGGAAGGTAGTCTGACCAACCCACACGTCAACCTGGACCTTATGCGGCGTGATATCGGCATTCCAGGGCCCGAGATCACAAGCGCCATCTCCGGCATGTCTTCCCTTGGCTTCTTTTCCCAGCTAAAGCGTCATTCTTTCGAGGGTGGCGGAGAGGAGGCCCTTTACCTTGAATGGCACGACATGAGTGTGTACAAGAATGCGAAACTTTCTAGCTTCGCGACGAAGTCGTCTACAAAGGTGGCGGCCGGGATGTTCCAGACAGCGCTGGAACACTACTGTGAGGATCACCTGGTATCAATCATTGAGCGACTCGACTTTTCGGCGCTTTCGTCCTCTCATGTACATAGGCATTAGCAGTTTTGTTCAGAGGGGAGTGCATTGGCCGGGCTTTTCGCCCGGCCACGCTTTATATCAGCACTGGCGCTAGCTCGATATCAGCACTTGCGCTAGCTCGCTCATGCTCGTTATCACAACGTCTGCCATAGCTAGTTGGAAAGCTTCGACCTTCATCGGCCGGTTTGCATAGCCAATCGCCCGCACCCCGCTGGCTCGCGCCCCCTCGATATCCGGGAGGGAATCGCCAACCAGTACGCAGCGGTCCGGTGACATCCCCAAGGCACGGACAGCTTGCATAATGGGCTCCGGGCCTGGGTTTCATGCGGTCGGGGTCGTCGTAAGGCCGGCCAACAACCGGTGAGACATACCCGGCCAGCCGGTGTGCCTCCAGGTAGGCGGCCACCGCCCCAGCCGAGTTATTGCTGACTACCGCCACCGGTGGCCCAGCCTGCCGGGCCGCCACGATGACCTCTCGGCCATAGGGCGTTGGCTGGGCCCTCTCGGCGACCTGGCGCTCGGCTGCGCAGGGCGCGTCCTCCACTGCCCGCGTGACGCCCTGGTCGCCGAGCGCCCCGGTGCAGCGCAGCACCTCAGGCGGGTCCGGTTCGCTGGGGAGATCCGGCGGCACGTTTACACGTCGCCGCCGCAGCACGTCGACCAGCTCGGCGGCAACCTGCGGCGCCGGGTATCCGGTGAAGATGCTGCACACCGGCCCGTCGAAGTCGAGTAGGACCGCGTCGACCTCAGTGAGCAGCCGGCCGAGTTCGGCGCCCACCCGTCGTACCGGTAGGCGATGGTCGACCACACGGAGTCGAACCATGGGCGGGACGCCTCCACGAACTGCGTGGTACGAGGTGTCGTCGTCGGTCACCGCATAGTGGAACAGCGGTACGTCCTTGCCCATCAGGTCGTAAATCGCCATGGGCTCACCCTTGATTGAGGCGGTGCGCTCAACGACCGGGTAGAAGCCGTAGAAGACCTCTTCGCCGTTCAGGATGTAGAGCTTGAACAGCGGAGACGCCCGGTGCATCCGCACCTCAACCGCGGCTGACCGAATGAGGCCGAGGTCGCCCAGCTCGGCCACCTGGTCGATGATGCCGTCTGCCGCCCGCCGGGAGGTGATGCGCTCTGCGCGTTCACGTACCGCCGGGTCGTCGGCCTGTGTCTCGGCCCGCGACGGCAGCGCCATCGGTACGGTCATGTCGGAGATCAGGACCCGCACCGCGATCCTCTCCGGCGCAGGCCGGCCCACACGCACCCTGTCGAGCGCCTCGGCGAGCGCATCACGCAGCGTCTCGCCTGAGAACCCGGCGAAGTCGATCGTGAGGTGCGGCCGCTCGAACGCCGCTTCAATGTGCGTGCGCAGCTCAACGGCTCGCTGTGTCTGCGCCCGCACAAACGCACCGCTGCCCTGCCGGGACACGATCAGCCGCTCTGCCCTAAGCAGCTCCAACGCTCGCTTGACCGTCTCCCGCGCTAGGTGTACTGCCCAGGGACGTTGGTTGAGGTTGTGTGACGACACGACGTAGATAGACGTGATGACGAAGGCCTCCGGTTGTGGAGTGGAGCTGTCTAG
>NZ_FTNF01000007.1 GCF_900156065.1 Micromonospora avicenniae
CGAGCCCAAGGAAAACGCCACAACGCCGCCCTCATCTGCCTCGCCCGACGCCGCTGCGACGTCCTATACGCCATGCTCCGCGACAAGATCCCCTACCAACCCCGCCCAGCCGCCTCAATCGCCACCGCTTGACGAAACCCATAGGGACACCCCCCACCCGCCGCAACGCGCAGCCGTGACGCGCTCAGGTCGGCGGACCGGCCAGGATTCCCGGGCCGATGGTCCGATTTGTCATCGACACGCGCTTTCGCTGCCCGATCGAGGGAGCGAGCGGGTGTGCAATGAGCGTCGTGGCTGGCAGACGAGCGCGCCGTGAACCGGACGAACGCCCCTCGCGGGCAGCGCTCGCCGACGGGCGGGACGCAGCACCCGGCGACGACGCCCCGACCCGGTCGGACGCCGACGGGGACGCCTCCGCGGACGACGACGCGTCGGGCGACGGGCCCGCGCGCGCCCTGACGGTGCGCGGACCCGGGGTGGCACCGCAGCCCCGTGCGGTGCCCGGCACCGACGCCACGCCGGCTCCCGGCCGATCGGCCCGGACCGAGCCCCGATCACCACGCACCGGCCCGCCGGCCGAGCGGCAGCAGACCGGGCCACCGCGGGCCGGCCAGGTGCCGGCGCCCGCCCGCAGCCGCCGAGACCCGCCGGAGACCGCCGACGGCCCGGCGGGGACCGGAGACGGCCCGGCGGGGACCGGAGACGGCCCGGCGGGGACCGGAGACGAGTCGCCCGCTCGCCCCGCCGCGGAACGTCCGGGCCATGAGGCGACGCCGAGCCGGGACGGCGACCGCGTACCCGAGGCGGAGCGCGCCCAGCTCGCCGCCGATGTGGAGCCGACGACCGGGGCGCCGGTGGACGCGCTGCCGCGCCGGGTGCCCGTACGCCAATCGAAGCGCCGGCGCCGCCTCGGCCTGGGCACCGACGGCGAGCCCGCGGCGGACGACCAGACGGTCTGGGCGCCGATCGAGGAGGTGCACTGGGACGGCACCCCGATCCGCGAGGAGCCGGCACCGGAGCGGAACCGGCCGGCTCGGGACGGCGCCGGCCAGCGTCGACGCGCCCGTCGTGCCAGCCACCCGCCGGACCCGCTCCCCGGACTCGCCGCACTGCTGGCGCTGAGCCTGGTCGCGGCGTTCTTCGCCTGGGTCAGCGCCGGGCCGCTCTGGGTCGCGCTGGGCCACGCCACGCATGGCACCTCATTGATCACCGACTGCAGCGGCAGTGGCCTGACGCAGCGCTGCCGAGGCATCTTCACCGCCGACGACCGGCGCTTCATCGCCCACGGGGTGCGGGTCAGCGACGTGCCGGCCGACCAGGCCGTAGCTGGCAGAACACTTCCGGCCCGGATGACCGGCCCGGAGGGCGGGACCGCGTACGCCGACACCGGCGGGGCCGCCCATCACCTGCGCTGGGTGCTCGGCCTGCTGGCGGTGGCGGGTTGCGGCGCCGGGATCGCCCGCTGGACCGGGGCCACCCGGCTGAAGGGGCAGCGGGCCCGCCGTTGGGGCATCGGCCTCGCGTTCGCCGGGCCGGCGCTGATCACGGCGGGTTTCCTCGTCACCGCCTGGTGACCCGCGCGAACGCTCACTCTCCGGCGAGCGGATCCGGCGGCTGGAGATCCAGGCCCTCGGCCGGCTGCCCGACGGTCGCGCGGCCGGTCGGGTCCGGAGCTGATCAGCGGTGCACGACGCCGTACACGTCGCGGCGGCGCAGGCCGTACGCGGTGGCCACCTCGCTGATCGCGTCACGCCGGGAGAGGCCGGCCGCCTCCCGGTCCGCGACGGCGGCGCGCAGCGTGTCGTCGTCGGGGGGCTCCGGGGCGGTCGCGGGCGCTCCGGCCACCACCAGCGTGATCTCGCCACGCGGCTCCCCCTCGGCGGCCCAGCGGGCCAACTCGCCGAGCGGCCGGCGGAGCACCTCCTCGTACGTCTTGGTGAGTTCGCGGCAGAGCGCGGCCGGGCGGTCGGCGCCGAACGCGTCCGCCAGGTCGGCCAGCGCGCCGGCGATCCGGTGTGGCGCCTCGAAGAAGACGAGGGTGCGCTCCTCGCCGGCCAGCGCCCGCAGGCGGGACCGCCGCGCGCCGGGCGAGCGGGGCAGGAACCCCTCGAAGCAGAACCTGTCGCAGGGCAGCCCGGAGAGCGCGAGGGCGGTGGTGACCGCGCTCGGCCCCGGCGCGGCGGTGACCGGCGCCCCGGCGTCCAGCGCGGCGCGGACCAGCCGGTAGCCGGGGTCGGAGACGCTCGGCATGCCGCCGTCGGTGACCAGAGCGACGACGTAACCGGCCTGGATCACCTCGACCAGTTCGGGCGTACGCCGCTCCTCGTTGCCCTCGAAGTAGGAGACGATCCGGCCCGGCACGGTGACGTCGAGGTCGCGGGCCAGCCGGGTGAGGCGGCGGGTGTCCTCGGCCGCCACCACGTCGGCGGTGGTGAGCACCTCACGGAACCGCGCGGACGCGTCCGCCGGGTTGCCGAGCGGCGCGCCGAGCAGGATGAGACGCCCAACATCCGACATATCACCCACGGGATCTTTCGCTCCTCGATCGACGGCGGTGGCGGGATCGGGGACGACTGACGCCACCGGTCACCTCCGCAGCCTACGATCGCCGGGTGACGAGTGCGTCGACAGCACAGAGCGCGAACGCGCCCCGGGTCGATTCGGAGCGTACGGCCGGTGGCGGGCCGACCGACGGCGGCGCCGTTCCGAGCGTGGTCCGCGCCCGGCTGGCCACCGTCGAGACCCGGCTCGACCGGTGGTCGTGGCTGGCCACCGGCGTGGTCGTGCTGATCGCCGGCATCCTGCGCTTCGTCGGCCTGTCCGGCCCCAAGGGCAAGATCTTCGACGAGACCTACTACGCCAAGGACGCGTACGGGCTGATCTCACGCGGCGTCGAGTGGAACTACAAGGACGGCGGCCCGTCGTACGTGGTGCACCCGCCGCTGGGCAAGTGGCTCATCGGGCTCGGCGAGTGGGCGTTCGGCTACCAGGACGCGGAGAGTCACGTCTCGGTGCCGGGGCACCTCATGACCACCGCGCCGGAGTTCGGCTGGCGCTTTTCGGCGGCCGTCATCGGCACCCTGTCGGTGCTGCTGCTGGTACGGATCGGGCGGCGGTTGTTCCGGTCGACCGCGCTCGGCTGCGCGGCCGGCCTGCTGCTCGCCCTGGACGGCTTCCACCTGGTGCTCTCCCGCACGGCGCTGCTCGACATCTTCCTGCTCTTCTTCGTGCTGGCCGCGTTCGGCGCGCTGGTGCTGGACCGGGACGCCCGCCGGCGGCAGTGGACGCGCGCGCTGGACGCCGGGCTGGATCCCACCCAGCCGGGGCGGGCCGGTCGACCGGCCAACGGGTGGCGCGGGTGGCCGTGGTGGCGTCTCGTCGCGGCGGTGCTGTTCGCGGGCGCCTGCGCGGTGAAGTGGAGCGGGCTCTACTTCCTGCCGGCGTTCGTGCTGCTGGTGTTCGTGTGGGAAGCCGGTGTCCGCCGCTCGGCGGGCGTACGCCGCCCGTGGCGGGACGCGTTCGTCGGCGAACTGCCCTGGCTGGCGCTGGCCGGGGTGCTGATGGTCGGCACCTACCTGGCCACCTGGTCCGGTTGGTTGTTGACCGACGACGGCTACTACCGCCTGGCCGCCAACTACCCGGGCGCCCCACTGAGCGACAGACCGGTGATCGGGCCGCTGATCAACCTCTTCGAGTACCACAAGGCCGCGTACGGCTTCCACACCCACCTGGACACGGGGCACAAGTACCAGTCCTGGCCGTGGCAGTGGCTGCTGCTGGGCCGCCCGGTCGCGTTCTACTGGTCCGGCGACGGCCCGTGCGGGGCGGCGAACTGCGCGGCGGAGATCCTGCTGCTCGGCACCCCGCTGCTCTGGTGGTCGTTCCTCCCGGCCCTGGTGGCGACCGCCTGGCTCGGCCTGGCCCGCCGGGACTGGCGGGCGGGTGCCATCCTGCTGATGGTGGCCGCCGGCCTGCTGCCCTGGTTCTGGTTCGCCCTGGACGGGCGGACGATGTTCTCCTTCTACACCGCGCCGGCGCTGCCGTTCATGGTGCTGGCGGTGGTGTACGTGCTCGGCGCGATCGTCTCGCCCGCGGGGGCGCGGGCCGGAGCGGCACGGACGGGCGGGCCGGGCGACGCCGGATACGACCGCAAGTTGATCGGTGGCGTGATCGCCGGCGCCTACGTGTTGCTGGTGGCGCTCTGCTTCGCGTACTTCTATCCGATCTTCGTCGGCGAGGTTATCCCGTACGCGGAGTGGTCGGCCCGCATGTGGTTGGGCGGTCGCTGGATCTGACGCCGGTTCGCTCGCCTCGGGGGTCCGATGGGCGACGGCTGGCGGAGCACGACGGAACGATAACGGCCCGTACGCGTTCGCGTGCGGGCCGTTATGACAGAGAAGCGCGCCCCGATCGCCTGCCACGGGGGAAGCGGGCGATTGGGGCGCGCATGAGAAGCTTAACCACCGCGCACCACCGGCACAACGGGTCGACTTGGGTCAGATTTCTGACGGATACCCCCTTTGGTCACGGGACAGATCCGGCAACTGACCGTCGGTCACCGACCGCACTCATCGCCTCCGACGCAGCGCCAGGACGGCGGCCCGGCGGCGGCGCGGGGACGGTGGGGCGCGGTTCCCGATGGGGGCGCGGGCGGCGGCGCGGAGGGGGCGGCTCCCCTCGGGACCCGGCCGGCCCGGTAGGAGGACGGGGGCCGTCGGGCGGCCCGACGCCGACACACCCGAGTGATCATCCTAAGTGGACCTCACTACACTTCGCCCAGTGATCAACTTAAGACGTTCCACCACTGTCCTCGCCGGACTGGTGGTGATTCCCGCGCTGCTCGGGCCGGTACCGGCCATGGCCGACGAGCCGGAGCCCGCCGAGCCGCCCCGGGTCGAGCTGGTCCTCGACGTCAGCGGTTCGATGGGGGCCCGGGACATCGAGGGCCGAAGCCGGATCTCGGTGGCGCAGCAGGCGTTCAACGAGGTCGTCGACGCGCTGCCGGAGACCACCCAGCTCGGCATCCGGGTGCTCGGTGCGACGTACAAGGGTGAGAACAAGAAGGTCGGCTGCCTGGACACCCAGCAGATCGTCCCGGTGGGGCCGGTCGACCGGAGCCAGGCGAAGGACGCCGTGGCGGGCCTGAAGCCGACCGGTTTCACCCCGGTCGGGCTCGCGCTGCGCGAAGCCGCCGAGGACCTCGGCACCGGCGCCACCACCCGCCGCATCGTGCTGATCACCGACGGCGAGGACACCTGCGCGCCGCCGGATCCGTGCGACGTCGCGCGGGAACTCGCCGCCCAGGGCACCCGGCTGGTCGTCGACACGCTGGGTCTCGCCCCGGACGAGAAGGTACGCCGGCAGCTGCTCTGCATCGCCGCCGCGACCGGCGGGACGTACACCGCCGCACAGAGCACCGACCAGCTGACCAACCGGATCAAGCAGCTGGTGGACCGGGCCCAGGAGACGTACACCCGAACGCCGACGGTGGTCGGTGGCAGCTCCGTCTGCGAGGGCGCGCCGCTGCTCGCCCCCGGCGTCTACACCGACCGGGAGAAGTTCTCCGAGCACCGCTGGTACCGGGTGCCGGTCCGGCCGGGTCAGGAGCTGCGCGCCTCGGTGAGCGTGGCACTGGACCGGCCCGTCAACCCGGACTACGGCGTTCTGCTGCGGGCCGTCGCGACCGACGGCCGGGAACTGGTCCGCGGGGTGGACGCGGGCAGCGGCCGGGCGGACGTGGTCTCCGCCGGCCTGCGCTGGTCGGACGACCACGAGGACGCGGACGAGCGGGACGACGCGGACGGCTCGGCCACCACGGCGGCGACCGACCCGGAGATCGTGCCACCGACCATGGTCTGCCTGGTCGTCAGCAACTCGTTCGCCCCGCGCGCCGGCACCGAGGCGAGCCCGGGGATGCCGGTGGAGCTGACCGTCGACGTGGTCGCGGCGTCGCCGACGCCGAAGGGCCCGGACCTCGGTCGCGGCTGGGTGCTGCTGGCCCTGCTGACCGTGGCCGGCCTGGTCACCGGTCTGCTAACCGGCCTGCTGACCCGCTGGTGGGTCGCCACGTGGAGGGAGAAGTGAGCGTGCGTACCACTCTGACCCGATCGCTGGCCGCGCTCGTCGCCGCCGCCGGCCCGGTGGCGCTGCCCGCGACGGCGCTCGCCGCCCCGAGCGACGGGCCGACGCCCTCCCCCGGCGCCGCGACCGTTACCCGCGCCGGCACCTCCTTCCTCACCGCTACCACGATCGCCGCCGGCCAGCCGGTCCAGGTGGACGCCTCGACGGGCGACTACCTCTACTGGTCGTTCACCGCGGACGCCGGGCAGGTGCACGACATCTCGGCCACCGTCTCGTTCCCCGGTGCGCGCAGCGGCGCGTCGACCTGGACCGTCGAGGTCTTCGACGGGCTTCGCCGCCGGCAGGCGTGCACGGCCGGGGCGCAGACTCCGACCGCCGACAAGGCGGCGAGCAGCGTCTCGCTCGGTTGCACGCTGCGCGAGGTACGGCCATGGGCCGAGCCCTGGTCTGCCGATCCACTGCCCGGCACGTACTTCGTCCGGCTCTCGGTCGCCGACGTGCCGGAGCCGGACCTGGGCGCGCCGGTCGAGGTCGAGCTGCTGGTCAGCGCCGACGGCGAGGGCGCACCGGCCGACGACGGCGAACTGGCGGTGCCGTTGGTACCGAACACCCGGGCGGGCGCGGTGCTGACCGATGAGCAGGCCATCGCGCCCGTCGACGACGCGGACGAGGGGAGCTGGCTCGACGACCTGCTGCCCGCGCTGGGCTCGCGGTGGATCTGGACGAGCGTCGGCGGCATCCTGGCCGCGGTGGCCGGCGTGGTCGGCTTCGCGCTCACCCGCCGGCCGCGGCGCGCCTGACGCGCCGGCGCTGACCTGCCGGTCCCGTCCCGAGCCACGCGGCTCGGGACGGGACCGGTACCCGCGAGACGGTTCAGCTGCTTCTCGACCCCCGGCGCAGCCACCCGATGAACCGGTTCTGGAGTGACGTCACGGACGCGGTGCGCAGGTCCTCGCTCGCGGCCGCGAGGCAGGAACCCAGGTAGACGCTGAGTGTGGCGCGGTCGCCGTACTCGCGGAGCAGCCGGCTGCGCTTCGTCGCGCACGGCCAATCCTCGCCGCAGGAGCCGCAGCTCCAGGTGGGCTGCTCCGGTGCGTGTTCGTCGCTCACCGGGCCGGACGGTTCCGCACCACCGGTCATCGCACTCCCTCTCCGGGTCCTGACATGGCCGGACGCGCGCGCCGGCCCCGACGATCGTCATGGTGGTCGATGCCCCTCGTGCCGTGCGTGGGCCACAGCGCCACAGAACCACCCGGTGTTACATAGTTGCGGTACTTTCGCCATTCATGACAGTCAGAAAGTTGACGATAGGCCGTCCGGACGGCCTATCGACAGGGTTCAACGCGCGCGACCGCTGGTCGTCGCGCCACCGCCCCGACCGGCCCGGCCATGCGTGACCTGTTGCCGCCCGAGGTCGCGGTGGCCGTGGCCGGGCCGCTCGACTGGACCGGTCGGCTGCTCGCCGAAGAGCTGGCCTGTCTCGGTGAACGGGCGGTGGAGAGCCGACGGCGGGACTTCACCGCCGGGCGGGTCTGCGCGCGACGGGCGATGGCCACACTCGGGCTGCCGCCGGCCCCCGTGTCGGCCGCCGACCGGGCGCCGGTGTGGCCGTCCGGCGTGGTCGGCACCATCACCCACACCCGGGGGTACTGCGCGGCGGCCGCGGCCCGCAGCTCCGAGGTCCGCGCCGTCGGCATGGACGCGGAGCAGCACAAGGAGCTCAGTCCGGGGGTACGCCGACTCATCTGCCTGCCCGAGGAGGACGAGCGCCTCGCCCGGCTGCCGGTCGGCACCTCCTGGCCCGCAGTGCTGTTCAGCGCCAAGGAGACCGTCTACAAGGTGTGGCATCCGGTGGTCGGCACCTGGCTCGACTTCACCGACGCCCTGGTCGAGATCGACCCGGACGCCGGCACGTTCAGCGCCCGGATCGCGCCCGCGCGGGTCGACGCCGCGCCGGTCGGGAATCCACCACGAGCGGTGCACGGGCGCTTCGTCGTGACCGGCGGTCTGGTCCGCACCGCCGCGGTACTACCCCTGCCCTGACGAGTGCGGGCGCGTCCCGGCGGGGCACAACCCGTCGTCCGGGCACGGTAGCGTCGGCGAGTTCCCTCCCCTCCCATGCCCACGATCCAAGGAGTACGGTGAGCCACCCCGACCCGCCCGCCGGGCCGCACGATCCCGACCAGCCGTATCCGGAGCCGCCGACCCAGGCGTTCCCCACGGCCCCGATCCCGCCGGCCCAGCCCACTCCAGCCGACCCGACCGTCGCGATGCCGTCCGCCCCGGCGGTTCCGGCCGACCCGACCGTCGCGATGCCACCGCCCCCGTTCCCGCAGGGCGCCACCACGGCGATGCCGACGGCTCCGTTCCCGCAGGGCAACGCCACCACCCCGATGCCGACGGCGTCGGCCGGGGCGACGAGTCCGATGCCGCACAACCCGTGGGCACCGACCGCCGGAGGGCAGCCGCCGACGACCGTGCCCCAGCAGCCGGTTCCGGGTACGCCGCAACCCCCTGTCTCCGGCAGCCCGTGGGCGGCACCCTCAACGCCCGAGCCGCCCGTGTCCAGCCCACCTCAGCCGCCGGCCGGTAACCCCTGGGCCGCGCCCGGCGCAGCTCAGCAGCCGACACCGCCCGGTCCGTACCCGCCTGCGGGCCAGCCTTACCCGGCCGCGCCCGCCGCCTATCCGCCGGGCGCCTACCCGCCCGGCGGTTATCCGCCCGGCGGGCCGCAGCCGCCAGAGAAGAAGTCGAACAAGACGGTGCTGATCATCGTCATCGTGGTGGCGGTGCTGGCACTGCTCTGCTGCGGTGGCGGCGTCGCCGCCGTGATCTACGGGGCGAACCAGGCGGACGAGGTGGCGGCCTCCCTGCCGACCACGACGCCGACCGGAGACGTGGACATCCCGTCGGCCCTCCCGGACGACCCGGAGGAGACCGCCGACAGCGAGACCCGGAACATGGCGGTCGGCGACACCCTCGTGATCACCGAGGACGTCAGCGTTGTGGAGATCACCGTGACCAAGTTCAGCACCAGGACGAAGGGCTGCAACGAGTTCGCGCCGGATCCGGACAAGGGCATCTACCTGATCGCGGACGTCACGGTCAAGGCCACCAAGGGCAGCGCCGCGGTGAATCCGCTCTATTTCCAGTGGGTGGCGGCGGACGGTACGGAGACCAACGCCATTGCCGGGCTGTTCGCCGGCTGCGGTGAGAACCTCGAGCCCGGCGACATCTCCGCGGGGCGCAAGCGAACCGGCACGGTGGTGTTCAACGTCGCGGACAAGAACGGTGTGCTGGAGTACCTGCACCAGTTCCAGCCCGCCGGATCCTGGAAGCCGTAGCGGTTGATCGGGAGGTCGGCGTGTTTGGCCGGCCTCCCGCAGCACCTCGGCACCCCACCGCGACGAGCCGCTCGGCCGTTGCTCCACCCGACGGCCGCCATTCCGGCCAGCAACGGGCTCGGGCCGGTTACGGGTTACCCGCCGCACCGGCCGCCCGCCAGGCGAGCACCCGGCGGTACGCCTCGAAGCCGTCCGGCACCCAGGCCCACTCGGTGAGCCGCCGGTCCAGCTCGTCCTCGGTCAGGAATGCGTGCCAGGCGACCTCCTCGGGTTGCGGGGTGACCTCCGACGGGCAGCGCACCTCGTAGACGAACGACCACCAGCTGTGCTCGGAGGTCTCGTAGAGGAACTTGAACAACGGCACGGGCGCGGGCAGGCCGGACACCCCCAGCTCCTCCTCGGCCTCCCGCAGCGCCGCCTCGTCGTACGACTCGCCCGATCCGACCACCCCGCCGACGAACATGTCGTACAGCGACGGGAAGACGAGCTTACGAGCGGTACGACGGTGCACGAAGACGCGACCGTCGTCGTCCCGCGCCAGCACGAACGCGCAGCGGTGCCGGAGCCTGTTCGCGTACACCTCGCTGCGCCGCGCCTGACCCACCACCCGGTCCTGCTCGTCGACGACGTCCAGCAGCTCGTCGGCGGACAGTGGCGACTGATCTTCCATGAGCACAGCTTGCCACTTGTTACCGTCGAGTTACAGCGACCGTCCAGTTGGGGCACCGATCGACAGGATGCGATTCTTGTTCACCTGCTCCCGCATCGCCCGTGGCTTCGCCAGTGGCCGCTGCGTCGACATTCCGGGCGGCGACGCCACCGCCGGTGTCCGGCTCCGGATGTGGGACTGCCGCCGTACGGCCGGGCAGCCGTGGAGCTTCCCGTCCGACTGCAGCGTCCGCTAGATGGGCAAGTGCCTCGATGTGGCCGGACACTCGACGCAGAATGGTGCAGCCGTCCAGTTGGCCGACTGCACCGGTGCGAGCTCCCGGCGCCGACGTGTTCGACCACCCGAGGAGTGATCGCATGCGCCCGTCCCCGTCCCGGATCTTCTCGCAGATAGCGACGGCCGAACGGCCGACCGACCCGAGCGTCGTCATGCGGCGCGCCGTGGTGCTCGGCGGCAGCATCGCCGGGCTGATGGCAGCCCGGGTGCTCAGCGACCACGCCGATGAGGTGCTGATCGTCGAGCGCGACCCGTCCGATGTGGAGGACGGGCCCCGGCCGGGCGTACCGCAGGGCAGTCAGGTGCACGCGCTGCTGCCGTCCGGCCAGGTGCAGCTGTCGCGATGGTTCCCCGGCATCGTCGACGAGGCGCTCGCGCTCGGCGCCCCGTTGCCGCCGAGTGCGGACGCCACGGCGAAGACCTTCGTGAACGGGGTACTGGGGGTACCGCCGCCGCCGGCAGCTGCCACCGGCCCGATGCTGATCACCACGCGGCCCTTCCTGGAGGCACTGGTCCGGCGGTACACGCTCGCCGCCGGCAACGTCCGGATGGTGTACGGCCGGGCGGACGGCCTGGCCTACGCGGGCCGGCGCGTCACCGGCGCGCGGTACGTGCCCCGGGACGGCGCCGAGCCGGTCGTCGAACCCGCGGATCTCGTGGTCGACGCGATGGGACGGTCCAGCAGGCTGAGCGAGTGGCTGGCCGACGGTGGGTGGCCCCGCCCGCCGATGCAGCGGATGCCGATCAAGCTGAACTACGCGACCGCGCTCTTCCGGCGGGACGAGAAGGTGAGCGACACCTGGGTCGTGGTCTACCAGACCATGGCGGGCAAAGGCCGCACCGCCCGGATCGGCGGGATCAACTCGGTCGAGGACGGCCGCTGGATGGTGCTGGTCGCCGGCTACGACGACGATCGGCCGAGCCGGGACGTCGCCGACTTCACCGCCCGTTGCCGAGAGCACTATCCGGAGATGTTCGGCGAGATCGCCGAGCGTGGCGAGATGCTGGGCGACGTGGTCACGTACCACCAGGCCGACAGCCGGCGCCGGGACTTCCACAAGCTCGACCGGATGCCCGCCGGTCTGGTCGCCGCCGGGGACGCGATCGCCTCGTTCAATCCGGTGTACGGCCAGGGCATGACCTCCGCGATGCTGCACGCCTCCTGCCTGTCGGCGTACCTGCGCTCCGGGCCGCGGCCGCACGAGGAGCCGGCGCGGGCGTACTTCGACCAGGTCCGGGTGATCGTCGACGCAGCATGGCAGATCTCCACCTCGGCCGATGTCGAGCTGCCGCACGTCGACGGGCCGTACCCGCGCGGGTACAAACTCACCAAGTGGTTCGGCGACCTGGTCTTCCGGGCGGCGCAGACCGACCCGGTGCTGAGCGCCCGCCTGAGCCGCGTCACCACCATGCTCGACCACCCGGCGGCGCTGAGCCGACCCGGCACGCTACTGCGCGCGCTCCGGCTCGGCCTGCCGCACCGTGGCTGACCGGCCGGCCGGCGTGCCGCCTCCGGCACGGCGACGGGCTGCCGTCCTGTCGCTGACCGGCCGCACCGCCTGTCCGGATCCGGCCGAGACTGCCGGGTTTCCACCACCGGCGGGCGGGGACGCGAGACAGGAAGTGGAACCTGACTCTCGCCATGACCGCAGGGAGGCGACATGAGCTTCGAGAGGGCGACCGGGAACGTCGAAAAGCTGGCCGGCCCGGCCCGCGCCCGGCTGGGCGACATGACCCAGGAGGAGCGGGCACGGGCGGAACAGGTGGCACAACGGGACGAAATCCGGGGCAAGCAGCCCGGCGAGCACGTCCAGGAAGATGCGCGGGACGCAAAGGACGATTTCACCGGCTGACCCGTCGGACGGCGGCGGCCCGGTCCGGAGGCCGGGCCGCCGCCGTCCGAGCCCAGGATCAAAAGGCCGCTTCCGACTTGGCCAGCCGCCGCGACCGCGACCCCCTCGCTTGTAAGTTCTAGGCGCTTCGGCTGGGCGGGTTCGTCTGTATCCGTGAGCTCGAAGAGACTGTCCGTGGCCGGCGGTTGCCGGCCCGTCCTCGTCCCGGCCTGTTGCTGTCGAGAGCCCCGCCGTGCGCCCGCCTCAGTCCGCTCCGGCGGCTTCGGCGCTGCTGCCGTCCTTGAACCTGACCACCGCCTGCGGTAGTTCTTCCGCAACACGCGCCGCCAGCACACGTCCCTCAGCAGCGAAGGCCGCATCCTCCTCTGCCCCGACGACTCTGCTGTCGTTTGGATCGGCGATGTTGACCATTGATTCCGACCACTGCTGCCAGGAAGCCAATCGCCCGACGAGGCCGGCGGAAAGCCCGAGGGTTGCAGGATCGCGCGGCTCGTAGATGCCGCTGTCCTCGTCACGAACCCACAGGGGCCAGCATCCGTAGTCATCCATCACCTTGATCAGCACTACGCCAGGCTACGTAGAAGAGTTGAAGCGGAACATAGAGCTGCTGTCCTGCTACCAGCGGCGCGGCTGTTCGACACGTGCCCACCCGGCGCCTTGGGCTGTCAAGGTTGCTCACTGGTTGACGACGTTTCACGGTGTCTTGTGCCCCTTGTGTGCCCCGGAACCCCGCCCTACCACTTCCGACGCCATTCGAGGCGACCCCGATGCGCCACGGCCGGGACGTCCCTCGCTGGACGTACAGCAGCGAGATTCGCGCGGGATCGCGTCACGCTCGTCTTCCGCATCGGCGCTGGCGAGCCCTACGAACTGAGCTGCACGGTTCACGAGGAGCAGGGGCTGATCTACCTCACGATGCATCGAACACCGCTGCCGGATTAGCTCGCGGCCAGTCCCATCGACCCTGCGGTCGACGACTGCTGTACTTCGCTGCTGTACAAGATCGAAAAAGGCCGTCTCCCACCACGGGAAACGGCCTTTGAACTGGGTGGAGCTGAGGGGATTTGAACCCCTGACCCCCTCGATGCGAACGAGGTGCGCTACCGGTCTGCGCCACAGCCCCTCCGCCGGCGAACCGGCGTCGGTCCCACCCGGCTAACACCGGGCGGGCCGGCGACAAGGCTAACAGGTCGACCGCCCCGGGGGCGAATCCACCCCACCCCGCCGCGCCCCTCCGGGCGATCATGCAGCCACCAGCCTCCGGAGAAGCCTCATATCGGGAAGAGCCGGTCATCAGGCGCTCGGCACGACAGGGTGATCAACTCGACTTCCATGAGGTCGGGGCATCCGACTCAACGGGACACCCCGACTTCATGGAAGTCGAGTTGACCATGCGCCCGCGACGACCACGCCGGGCCTGACACCGGGACAGGGCCCGACACCAATGCAGGGCCTGACACCAGACCGGACCCGACGGCCAGGGCAGGCCCGACGCCAGGCCGGGCCCGACCGCCACGCCGGGCCCCACGGCCAGGGCAGGCCCGACCACCAGGACCGGGCCAGAACGGGCCAGGGCAGGCCCGACCACCAGGACCGGGCCAGAAAAGGCCAGTCCGGGCGCGACCACCAGGACCGGGCCAGAACGGGCCAGGCCGGGCGCGACCACCAGGACCGGGCCCGACCACAGGCGGTCGAGTCGAAAGGTCGGGCGAAAGGTGCCGGGGGTCAGGCCGTGTGGGAGCCCCGGCCGGCTTCGTAGGCGCGGCCCCGGAGGCCGCCGGCGCGCCGGTACGAGACCGAGCCCCCGCTTGCGGCGGGCGGGAGGTCGGCCGGCCGGTCCAGGCCCATTGCCGCTCGGCGTACCACCTCGCGCTGGGCCGCGAGCCGCCGCTGCGCCTCGCGGCGGGCCGCCGCGCGGCGGGCCTGCTCGCGCCGTACCTCAGCCTGCCGGGCGGCCAGCCACGCCGCTTCCCGGGCCCGTGCCCGCCGCCGGCGCTGGTCGGCGATGGCCCGCTGCCGCAGGTGCGCTACGTACGCCACGAGGAGCGCGCCGGTGACCGAGAAGCTGATCCAGAATCCGGGGCCGACCACGAGTACGCCGATCAGCTCGACGCCGTTGAGCAGCAGCAGCGCGGCGAGCACTCGGCGTCGCCGGTAGACGGCCGGGGTGTGGCGGCGGGGCGGCGGCCGGCGGCGGGCTCGGTTCGGGGCGGGTGGCACGGCGCGCAGCCGGCCCGATCGGCGGGCGGTGGCGGGTGGTGCCGAGACAGGCCTACCAAGACTGCCCGTAGTGGCATCTTCACTGAGGGTGACGACGAGGTGTCGCGGCGGACGCACCGGCCGCCGTCCCGGCACAGTACGGCGGCGGCGCTGGCGCTGGAGCACCCGCGCCGTCGACTGCGCCCGCTCCGCCACCAGCCGCTCGGTGGCGTCGTACCGGCGGACCAGCGCCGGAGCGAGAGCGAGCAGGCCGGCGGCGGCGAGGACGGCGAGGAGCACCGAGGTCGGCACCCTCACCCCTCCCGTCACCGAATTCGGAGCAATCGCGGCTCGGCCGCAGGATCTTCAACCGATCGGTGCCGGCGAAGTCGATCGTACGACGAACAGCGTTTGCCACATCTTGCAGTTACTTGAGGTTACGGGCGACGGAGCGTGATGCCGACGCGCCGCGCCGATCCCATCGGTGGGACAGCGGCGCTTGGGCCTGCCACCGGCTGGACGGTCACCTGGTGGCGGCGCGAACCCGATGCCAGCGGGCCAGCAAACCGCCCTCGGCGGCGACCTCCTCGCTGGTCATCGCATATCCGATGTGGTCACGCCAGGCGCCATCGATGTGCATGTAGCGCACGTGGTACGCCTCCTCGCGGAAGCCGAGCTTCTCCACGACCCGGCGGGACGGCCGGTTCTCGGGCCGGATGTTGACCTCGATCCGGTGCAGGCCACCCGGGCCGAAGGCGTGGTCGACGGCGAGCGCCAACGCGGTGGGGATCACTCCGCGCCCGGCGACCCGGTGATCAACCCAGTAGCCCGCGTATCCGGAGCAGAGGGCGCGCCGCACGATGCTGCCCAGATTCAGGTGCCCGACGAGCCGCTCCCGCCCGTCCTCTCGCAGGCAGACGGCGAAGGGCATCCCATCGCCGGTGCGCGCCGAGTGTTGCTGGTCCCGGTGGACCCAGCGGAAGGTGGCCGGCGAGTTCAGCTCGTCCCAGTCACCGGGCAGCGACGACTCCCAGGGCGCCAACCAGCTCTTGTTGGCACGCCGGACCTCGGACCAGGCGACGGCGTCCGAGCGCCGGTAGGGACGCAGCACGACGGGACCGTCCACAAGGACCGCCGGCCAGCCGGGCGCCCGCCCGGCTCCGAAGAGGCTCACGGGCGGACCCTACGCCCGCCACCGCACCGCCCGCGAGGGCACTGGGAACAATGACCCGGTACCGCGTGGCTCCCGGCCGCACCGGACCCGGGCCGCTGACGCGGGTGGGGCCCGCGGCCGTGGTCACCGGCGGCGGTCCAGCAGGAGTACGTCCACCGTGGAGCCGGCGGCGGCCGTGGTGACCCGTTCGCCGAGCACCAGCAGGCCGTTGGCCTCGGCGAGCCCGGAAAGAGTGAACGGTCCGCCGCTGAGCGGCTGGACCGTGTAGCCGCCGCCGCGCCGCTCGGCGACGTGCGCGGGGCGGAACTCGCGCAACCCGCCCGGCGAGGAGACGGTCTCCAACAGGTGCGCCCGGACGCTGGGCCGGAACACCGGCTCCGCCCCGGCGAGGAGCTGGATCACCGGACGGGCGAGCACCTCGAATCCGATCAGCGCCGCGCCCGGGTCGCCGGGCAGGCAGACCACCGGCACCTCCTCGGCGCCGACCGTGCCGAAGCCGAGCGCCGTGCCGGGGTAGAGCGCCACCTCGGTGAAGGTGACCGGGCCTGCTCGGCCGCCCTCGCGGCGGGAGAGGATCCGGCGGACCATGTCGCCCGGCCCGGTGCCGGTGCCACCGGTGGTGATGATCAGGTCAGCACGCAGGGTCTGGTCCTCCAGCAGTCCGCGCAGCCCCTCCGGGTCGTCGTCGCAGATGCCGACCCGGTATGCCAGGGCGCCCGCCTCGGCCGCCGCCGCGGTGAGCGCGTGCGAGTTCGCGTCCACCACCTGGCCGGGCTGGCTGCCCCGGCCCACGTCGACCAACTCGTCCCCGGTGGCCACGACCACCACCCGCGGGCTGGGCCGGACCACCACGTGCCCGATGCCGGTGGCGGCGAAGACCGCGACCAGCGCCGGCGTCACGTACGTGCCGGCCCGGGCGAGCAGTGCCCCGGCGGGCAGCTCGTCGCCGGCTCGGCGCACTCCGTACCCCCGCTTGGGGGTGCGGTAGATCTCCACCGCGGCCATGCCCTGGTCGGTCCACTCGACCGGCACCACCACGTCGGCGGCGACCGGCAGCGGCGCCCCGGCGGCGACCGAGAAGCAGGAGCCGGGCGTGAGCCGGACCGGCCGCCAGCTCGCCGCGCCGAGGTCACCGACCACGTTCAGCCGGACCGCCCGCCCGCCGGCGGCCCGTCCCGCGCCGGAGATGTCCTCCCAGCGCGCGGCGTAACCGTCGACGGCGGACTGGTCGAAGGCCGGGAACGCGTGCGGCGCGACGACGTCCTCAGCGAGGACGTTGCCGTACGCCTGGGTGAGGTCGAGGTCGAGCGGAGGCAGCGCGCGTAACCTGCGCAGCACACTGCCCAGGTAGTCGGCGAGCGGCGTCAACTCGTTCGCGGCCGCCTCGGCGTCGGCCGTAGCGGTCATGTATCGGAACCGCCCGACACGTTGGAGTTCACGAAGTCGGTGAGCCACTTGCGGAACTCGGCGCCGAAGTCGTCCCGCTCGACGGCGATCTGCACCACTGTCTGCAGGTAACCGAGTGGCATGCCGGTGTCGTAGCGGGTGCCCCGGTAGACGATGGCGTGCACCGGTGTCCCTTCCGTACGCAGCAGCTCCATCGCGTCGGTCAACTGGATCTCACCGCCGCTGCCCGGCTTCGTACGCCGGATCGCGTCGAAAATCTTCCCCGGCAGCACGTACCGGCCGAGTACGGCCAGGTTGCTCGGGGCCTCCTCCGGATCCGGCTTCTCGACCATGCCGGTGACCTTCACGACCTCGCCGATGCCGGTCAGCTCGGCCTCGGCCGGCGCGACGGACGCAATCCCGTACCGCTTCGTCTCGGCCGGGTCGACCTCGAAGAACGCCAGCACCACCCCGCCGGTGCGGGCCTGCAGCTCCAGCATGGCCGGCAGCAGCGGCTCGTCCATCTTGACGAACTCGTCGCCGAGCAGCACCGCGAACGGCTGGTCGCCCACGTGCGACTCGGCGTACCCGACGGCGTGGCCGAGGCCGAGCTGTTCGGGCTGCCGGACGGTGTAGATCTCGGCCAGCTCACTGGGTCGCTGCACGGCGGCCAGGATCTCGGGCTTCTTCTCCAGCCGGGCCTCCAGGTCGGGGCGGCGGTCGAAGTGGTCCACCATCGAGGTCTTACCCCGCCCGGTGATCAACAGCACGTCGTTGATGCCGGCCTGGGTGGCCTCCTCGACGATGTACTGCAGCACCGGCCGGTCGACCACCGGAAGCAGTTCCTTGGGCACCGCCTTCGTGGCCGGCAGGAAGCGCGTGGCGAGACCGGCGGCCGGGATGACAGCCTTGACCGCGCGGGCACGGCCGGTCGCGGCGGCCGTCGTTGAGGAGTTCGCTGAGTGCACCGACATGCCGCGAGACTATCGGCCACGGCTCTGCCGCGGCGGGTGTGGCCCGGAAGACGCGCCGCCTCCGGCGGCGGAGCGGGTGGGACCGGGGCCGGCCCGGGCGGCATCGGGAGCGGTGGCGGGCTCAGGTGCGCCTCCGTCTCCCATGGGCACCTCGTCCGTGCAGGTCGGCGCGGCCGCCTCCGCGCGGATCGACCCGGCCGGCTCGGCACGGACGGGCGCGGTGGCGCGGCCCGCGCGGGGCAGCCCGTCGGGCGGGGTGACCGCCGCCGGCACCGGCAGCTCACGAGCCGCCGTCTCCCGCCGGGTGCTCACCCGGTAGGTGTCCCGGCCGGCGGCCTTCGCGGCGTAGAGGGCGTCGTCCGCGGCCTCCAGCACCTGCTGCCCGCTGCTCGCGTGGTCGGGGTAGACGGCGATACCGATGGAGACGGTCACCCGGACCGGTACGGGTGCTCCCGTGTGCGGCTCGACCGGCATCGACGTGTCCCGGATCGCCGCGCCCAGCCGCTCCGCGACGATCGCCGCACCGCGGGCGTCGGTCTCCGGCAGCAGCAGTACGAACTCCTCGCCACCCTGCCGGAACGCCAGGTCGACCTCGCGGATCTCGCCACGCAACCGGCGGGCGAACTCGGCCAGCACGGTGTCTCCGGCCGCGTGCCCGTAGGTGTCGTTGACGTCCTTGAACCGGTCGAGGTCCAGCGCGAGGACGCTCAGCATCCGGCCGAACCGGCTGGCCCGCTCGACCTCGCGCCGGATCGACTCGCGCAGGTAACGGTAGTTCCACAGCCCGGTCAGCGGATCGGTGAGCGAGAGGCGCTGCGCCTCCTCGTGCCCGCGTACGTTCTCCACCGCCACGGCCGCGTGGCTCGCGAAGGTGCGCAAGGTGACCAGGTCGTCGTCGTCGAACTCGTCCGCGCCGAGGCGGTCGTAGAGCGCGAGCACGCCGAGCGCCGCGGCCGGGTCCGTACCGCCCGTGGTCCGGCCGCCGGGCAGCTCGACCGTCGGGAAGTCGCCGGCCCCGCTCCGCGCGTCGGTGGGCCCGGCGACCGCCGACCCGGCCCCGCCGCCGGGCGGCGTGGGAACACCGGAGGGCACGGCCGCGCCAGCGGCAGCCCCCGGGCCGGCGGGAGTGGCGAAGGGGACCGCGATGTACGTCCGGCAGCGCGGCTCCCCCGCCGGTGCGTCGGCCGGGTCCATCCGGCCCCGCTGCGGTACCCCGGTCGCGGCGACGGCGCCGACCATCCCGCTGCCGACGGGCACCCGCAGTGTCGTCGGAGTCTCCTCCTCCGGCCAGCGCCCGTCCAGCCCGTCGGTGCACTGGGCGACGAGCATCCCGCCCGGCTCGACCAGGAGCACCACGCCGGCCCGAGCTCCGGTCGCCGCGATCGCGCTGTTGAGGATCACCCGCAGGATGCGTTGCAGGTCGTGCGTACTGGCGAGGGTGTCCCCGAGGACCGCGAGGTGCCCACGCAGCTGGTCGCGGCTGCTGGTCAGCGCGGCCACGTAGGAGCCCGTCTCGCGGGTCATCCGGTTGAACGCGCCGGCCAGGCGGCCCAGCTCGTCGCGGGTGCGTACGGGGACCCGGGCGGTCAGGTCACCGTCCGCCACCCGGTCGACCGCGGCGGCCAGCTCGACCAGCGGCCGGGTGGTGACGCGGGCCAGGCGCCAGGCGGCCAGCACGGCGAGCAGCGCGGCCAGCACCACCGCCCCGACCAACGCCGTGTTCAGACCGGGCGGCTGTTCGCTGGGGACCGAGAGCACCAGCGGCAGCGGCTGACCGGACGAGGGACCGATGCGGCGGACGTACCGGCCGTCGGCCGTCTCGGTGATCTGCTCGTCGTCGAGGGTGCCGGCGGCGGCCAGCACGGCGCCGCGTACCTCACTCGTCTCGGTCGTGTGGGTGACCCGTGCCGGCCCGGCGCCGTTGTCGAGCAGGGTGACCGCCACGCCGGTCACCGCGGCGAGCCGGGCCACGAACGCCGGATCGACCGGCTGCGCGGCCGCGACCGTGCCGAGCGTCGTCCCGGCACGATCACGCAGGTCGACCCGGACGGTCAGCGCGCGGACCGGCCCGCTGGTCGCCGCGCCGGCGCACTCCTGCCACGGAGTCGCCGGCGCACCGGGCGTGGTGTAGGTGATCCGCCCGGCGACGTCGCTCAGCACCACCCCCGCGGCCAGGCCCCGGCCCACCACCTGGGCGGCGGCGCCCGCCGGGTCGCCGCGGCCCAGGGCGACCGCGTCGGCTGCGGCGCGCAACTGCTGGCAGAGAGCGTCGACGGAGGTACGCACGGCAGCGGCCGCCACGGCGAGCCGCTCGATGGAACGGCTGCGGTCCACGGTGTGCAGGGTCGAGGCTACGAAGAGGGCGCCGAGCAGGACCGGGCCGAGGACCACCGCCAGGAAGGCCGCCGTCAACCGCCCACGTAGCGTCACTCGGTTCCCCCCGAAAGTTCCGCCTTCCCTGTTGCGATGCTGACACAGAGCAACCGTGGGAGAGGCGTTGCGTCAGGAGTGTTGCGTGCCGGATTTTTCTTATGGAGCGGAAGTGACTCATGTGGCGAAACGGGACATGCGTATCGAGCTGCTCGCCCGCCGCCGGGAGCTGAGCGCCGAGGCCCGGGCGGCAGCCGCGTCCGACATCCAGGCCGCACTGGTCGCGCTGGTACGCCGGCTGCGCCCGGTCCGGGTGACGGCCTACGTGCCGGTCGGCTCGGAGCCGGGCGGCCCGGAGCTGCCGGAGGTGCTGCGGGCCGCGCTGCCGCCCGACGGGGAGCTGCTGCTGCCGGTGCTGCTACCCGACCTCGACCTGGACTGGGCCGCCTACACCGGACCCGACTGCCTGGCCGCGGCCGGTCGGGGGATGCGCGAGCCCACCGGGCCACGGCTCGGCGCGGACGCGATCACCGACGCCGGACTGGTGGTGCTACCGGCGCTGGCGGTGGACCTGAGCGGGCTGCGGCTGGGCCGCGGCGGCGGATCGTACGACCGGGCGCTGGCCCGGCTGCCCGAGACGACCCTGACCGTGGTGCCGCTGCACGACGGTGAGCTGGTCAGCAGCCTGCCCGCCGAGCCGCACGACCGTCCGGTACGAGCCGTGGTCACCCCCGCCCAGGGTCTGCGTACGCTGGATGCCGCCCCGCCGTCCGGGCTGGGCACGCCGCCGGGTGTCGCGCCCCACACGTCCGCTGGACGAACCGGGGGCGAATGACGCAACATTGGCACTCGAAGACGTCGAGTGCCAACCGGCCGAACCCGATCCGGAGGAGAAAGTGCCCACGTACCAGTACGCCTGCACCGCGTGCGGCCACCAGCTCGAGGCGGTGCAGTCCTTCTCTGACGCCCCGCTGACCGAGTGCCCGGAGTGCGCGGGACGGCTGCGCAAGGTCTTCAACTCGGTGGGCATCGTGTTCAAGGGCTCGGGCTTCTACCGCACCGACTCGCGCTCGTCCGGCTCCGACACCGTGTCGGCCTCGTCGGACAGCGGCAAGTCGACGAAGTCCGACTCGTCCTCCAGCACGTCGAGTTCCACCACGTCGTCCGGCTCGAGCGGCTCGTCCGCCAACGGCTCGTCCGCCAGTGGTTCGTCCTCGAACGGCTCGTCCTCGGCGAGCAAGGCGCCAGCCGCCAGCGGCAGCAGCGCCTCGTCCTGACCAGGTCGGCGTCCACCGACCTCAACGCGCCGGCACACCCCTGATCGGGGGCGTGCCGGCGCGCTCGTACCCGCCCCCGGCCGGGCTGATCCGGGCCGCGGACCGAGCGGCCGTTAACAGAAGCACGCCTCCCACGGGAGTTATCCACAGGCCACTCCGTTGTCCACAGGTTGTGGTCGACGGCAGGCACCGCAGGGAGTCCGCTCCTAACCTCGCCGCCGAGGGGCACCACGCCGGTGCCCCGACGAGGGGCGGAGGCGGGATGGCTGACACGGGCACGGCGGCCGCACTACGCCCGGTACGCCGACCGCGCCTGCCGCGCCGCGGCACACTGCTCCGCGCCGCGCTGGTCGCCGGGTTGCTCGGCCTGGCGGCAGTCGTACTGCACACACCGTCCGGCTGCCCGCCGACCTCCGTCCCGGCCGGGCCGGCCGCTCGGCCCGGACCGGCGACCGGCGGTGTCCCGGCCACGACGGCCGCCCCCGGGCCGGCCACGACTGCCGAGCGGGGCCCCAGCACGGCGACCACCGATCCGCACCGGTCCGGGGAACGGTTGCCGCTCCCCGCCGGCAGCGTGGGCGTTCCGGTCCGGTTGGCCGAGCCGGCCGCCCTCGCGGTGGTACGCCCCGGCGCCCGCGTCGACCTCCTCGCCGCGCCGGCGGGCAGCCGATCCGGCGAGGCCAGCCTGCTCGCGAGCAGCGCGCTCGTGCTCGACGTGATGGGGGCCGGCGCGATGGACGGCTCTGCCGCGCTCTACCTCGCCCTCAGCCCTGCGCAGGCGCAGCGGAGCGTCGGGCAACCGGAGGGCAGCCGGTTCGCCATCGTGGTACGCGGATGAGCCCACCCGGAGAGCCGGTGCTGCCTGCCCGGACGCCTCTCACCGCAGGCGGCGGACCGGGCGGTTGGGCCTGGCGAGGCCAGTCGCGGAACAGTCGGTCGGCAGCCCGCGATGCGAGACGAGATCAGCCCCAGTGCGGAGGCCGCTCGGCGAGCAGCCAGTCGTCGTTGCCGGTGACGTGCTCGCCCCAGCCGCGGTCGGTGTCGTCGCTCGTCTGCTCGGGCAGCACCACGAACTCGTCGCTCAACTCGACGGTGCGATCGTCGTCGGGGCGGAAACCCGGGTCGTCGGTGCTCACGAGCCGTAAGGGTAACGCAGCCCCAGGCCCTGCGCCGCGTCCTGAAGCGCGCCCACGCCACGCCGGACAGGCACCGGGGCGAGTGGCCGATCTGTCCGGCCGCTCGGTGGCGTCCTACGGCCGAGCACGGCCTGCGTTGGTAGCGTCGGACGGCGTGACGACCCCCATCGGCGGCAGCTCCCCGGACGACTTCTGGCGGCGTCCCCCGCCCGGCGGTGAAGGGCGGCCGGACCGGGCGACGGCACCGATCACCGGCGAGCACGCGTCACCCACGGCGGGTGCGGCGCCCGGCGGAGGAGCCGGTCCCGGCGGCACGACGTTCGGCGGATACACCGGCCCGCCGCCGAGTACGCCGCCGCCCGCGGGCTGGCGTCCGCCCGTACACCTGCAACCGGCCGCGCCGCGGCCCCTGCCTCCGCAGGACATGGCCGCGCTGGACATGGCCGAACAACGTGCCCAGCGCGTCACCTACTCGATCGGCGCGGTGGCCGGCGCGGTGCTGTTGATCCTGGTCTGCCTGCTCTGCTCGCGGATCGTTTTCTGAACCGGCCGGGCGAGGCCACCCGGGCACCGGCCGCTGATCCGTCGGGCGGCCCGGCTCCGGGTCAGAGTGTGGTGCCCCAGACGGCCTCGGCGCCGGAGTGCCCGGTCAGCCAGACGTAGATCAGGGCGGCGATCGAAAGCCCGACCACCGCGACCGAGAGCACCGGGGTGATCAGCGCGGGCAGCTTCGGCACCCGCCGGTGCCCGCTGGTCGACACCAGCAGCAGGAGCGCCACGATGCCGAGCGGCACGACGATCCAGAACAGGATGTCGCCGTAGCCGGAGTGCTCGGCGATCTGGTCGAGGATCGGCCCTTGGAAGCCCCGCGCGACCAGTGCGTCGTTCAACGCCTCGCCCGACTCGACCGCGAAGAACGCGGTGACCGGGGCGAGCACGGCGAGGATCGCGACGGCCCAGTCCAGCCGGCGTCGCCAGCGGGGCAGCACGACGTACGCCACGGCGAGCAGCGCCAGCAACGGCACGAAGACGACGACCGCGTGCACAACCAGGACATGGACCGGCAGGCCCAGAATCTGCTCGAACATCGGTACCTCCGGAAGGCATCACGGTCGCAGACTGCCAAGCGTACGAGGAGCCCCGTCGCCGGCCAGACTTCTCGATCGCTTACACGCAGCCGCCGCGGATCCGGTTCATCGGAATCCCGGCCGAACTGCGTTCCGCGGCCATCGGCGCAGCTGTTGTCGACCGCGGTGGCGCGTGTTGTCATTGGCGGATGTCGCATGGTGAGGAGTTGCTCCGGTCGAAGGGTCTGCGGGTCACCCGGCCTCGTCTCGCCGTGCTCGCCGTACTCTCCGGCGGCGGTCACCTCGAGGTCGACGAGATCACCCGCCGGGTGCGGGACCGCCTCGACTCGGTCTCGACCCAGGCCGTGTACGACGTCCTGGGCGCTCTCACCCGGGCCGGCCTGTCCCGCCGCATCGAGCCGGCCGGCAGCCCCGCCCGCTACGAGGCGCGGGTCGGCGACAACCACCACCACGTGGTCTGTCGGGGCTGCGGCGTGATCGCCGACATCGACTGTGCGGTCGGCGCCGCTCCCTGCCTCGACCCGAACCCCACCCACGGCTTCGAGGTCGACGAAGCGGAAGTGACCTTCTGGGGGCTTTGCCCGGCCTGCCAGGCCCGCCGAAGCGCTGAGGAGTGACGTATCGCTGCCCCTGCGTGGCACGCTTGGTCGGTGGACTCCGACGACCTCGGCCTGTTCGGTCCCGGATCGGTCACCTGGAAGGTGCACGCGGAGCCGGTCCTGCTCGTCGCCGGTCTCCGCTCGCTCTACCTCCAGGCGCTGCACCCGAGGGCGATGGCCGGAGTGGCGCAGAACAGCGACTACCGCGCCGACGCGTGGGGCCGCCTGGTACGCACCGCCACCTACGTCGCGACCACCGTTTACGGCACGACGGCTGAGGCCGAGGCCGCGGGCAGCCGGTTGCGCCGGCTGCACGAGCGGTTGCACGCCATCGACCCGATCACCGGCGAGCGCTTCCGGATCGACGAGCCGGACCTGTTGCGATGGGTGCACGTGGCCGAGGTGGAGTCGTTCCTCGACACCGCGCGTCGGGCTGGGGTGCCGCTGACACCCGCCGAGGTCGACGGCTACTACACCGAGCAGCGCCGGGCGGCCGCGCTGGTCGGTCTGGACCCGGCCACCGTCCCCGGCACCGCCGAGGAGGTCGCCGGCTACTACCGCGCCGTCCGGCCGGAGCTTCGGATGACCCGGGAGGCCGCCGAAACCGCCCTCTTCCTCACCGCGCCGCCGGTGCCGTGGAAGCTGAGCCTGCCGATCCGGCTGGGGCTGACCCTCGGACCGCCGAGGTGGGCGTACCTCGGCGTCGCCGGCACCGCGCTCGCCCTGCTGCCGGCCTGGGCCCGCCGGATGTACGGCGGTCTGGGGCTGCCCACCACCGCCCTGTCCGCGGACGCGACCGTCCGGGGGCTCCGCCTCGCGCTCGCCGCGCTGCCGCAACGCTGGCGGGAGGGCCCGCTGCAACAGGCGGCCAGGGAACGGGCGGCTCGTTCGGTCGGCACGTCACCGGCGCCCTGACCGGTCACCCACCCCGCCGGCCGGGCACGAGGAATCGAACCGCGAGCGGAACCGTAACCACTCGCGCGTCACTCCTGTGCGGGCGCACCCTCGGCCGGGCGCTCGACCGCCGCCCAGGGGTCCTTGCCCGGCGTCTGGCTGCCGGCCGGGCAGCTGCGCCGGTAGTCGCACCAACCGCATCGGGGGCTCGGGTCCGCGGGGAAGGCCTCGTCCGGATCCGCACCGCCGGCCACCGCCTTCTCGGCGGCCATGATGTCCCGGGCGGTCTCTTCCGCCCGGCTCAGCTGCCGAGCCAGCGACTCGACTGTGTGATCGTGCCCGGCGACCGTGCCGGTCGGCAGGTGGTGCAGCTCGACCCGGCGGCACGGCCGGCGGAACGTCCGCTCGGCCGCGTACGCGTAGAGCGCCAACGCCTGCGAGCCCCGGGCGTCGTCGGCGTCGAGCCCGGTGCGGCCGGTCTTGTAGTCGACGATGACCAGCTCGGGGCCGTCGGGGCCGGGGCGGGAGTCGATCCGGTCGGCCCGGCCGTTGAAGGCCAGCACCGCCGTCTTGACCGCCACCACCCGCTCGACGCCGAGCGGATCGACATCCGGCTCCAGCGTCTCGACGTACGCCTCCAGCCAGCTCAGCGCCCGCCGGTAGGCGGCCCTTTCCTGCTCCTCGTCGCGGTAGCCCTCGCGCACCCAGGTGCCCCGCAACAGCCCGGCCAGCGCCTCCGGACGGCGCCGCTCCGGTGCCAGCGCGTACCAGTTGCGCAGCGCGGTGTGCACGCTCGCGCCGAGGGAGTTGTGGGCCCACGGAGGCCCCTTCGGCGGGGCGGGACGGTCGACGTAGGCGTAGCGGTAGCGGCGTGGGCAATCGGCATAGGCGCCCAGCTTGCTCGGCGTGCAGACGAACAGCCGCTCGGGCATTCCCTCGAAACCGAGCTGCTCGGCCTGCTCCGCTCGGGGGCGGGGCGCGCGGCCACCGGTGGAGGACGGTCGGCCTGCTGAAGAGGGTCGTCGCACACCCGAGATCCTGCCATCGGCGTACGACAGCGCGGCGGCCCGCTCAGACCGTGTGCGCGAAGTGCCGCACGAACGCGGCGACCGCGTCGGCGATGAGCTGCACCGCGATGGCGGCCAGCAGCAGGCCCGCGATCCGGGTCAGGACCTCGATCCCGCCCGGCCGGAGGATCTTGACGATCACCCCGGAGAAGCGGAGGACGATCCAGACCGCGATCATCACGGAGATGATGCCCGCCGCGATGGCGGTGTAGTCGGCCAGGCCCTCCGCCTGCTGGACGAAGAGCATGGTCGCCACGATCGCGCCGGGACCGGCGAGCAGCGGCGTACCGAGTGGCACCAGGGCGACGTTCGAGGTGGACTGACCGCTCGGCTCGTCGCCCTTGCCCGTCAGCAGCTCCAGCGCGACCAGCACCAGCAGCAGCCCGCCGGCCGCCTGGAGCGCCGGCAGGTCGACGTGCAGGTAGTCGAGGAGCGTCTGTCCGGCCACGGCGAAGACCACGATCACACCGAGTGCCAACGCGACCGCCTGCCAGGCCGCCCGGTTCCGGTCCCGGGCCGGAAGCGGACCGGTCAGCGCGACGAAGATCGGCATCATGCCCGGTGGGTCGGTGATCACCAGCAAGGTCACGAAGACCTCACCGAGAAGCTTCAGATCCACCTGATCAAGGTAGCCGCGCTGCTACGGGCCGAAACGCGGATCAGCCGGAAGCGATCCCGGTCACTCCGCTGGCCTCCGCGACAAGCCGCTCGTACACGTCCGGGGCGGTGGTGAACGCACCGAGCCGGACCGTCTTGTGCGTGCCGTGGAAGTCGGAAGATCCGGTGACCAGCAGCCCGAGCTCGGCGGCGAGGGCGCGGACGTGCGCCCGTTCCTGCGCTGAGTGGTCCTCGTGGTCGACCTCCAACCCGGCGAGGCCGGCGGCGGCCAGCTGGGCGATCAGCTCGTCCGGCACCACCCGGCCCCGGCGGCTGGCGCGTGGGTGGGCGAAGACCGGCACACCACCGGCCGCCCGGACCAGTCGGACGGCGTGGAAGACCTCGATGTCCTCCTTGGGCAGCCGGTAGCGCTCGCCCAGCCAGTCCGGCCCGAACGCCTCACTGGTGGTGCCCACCAGACCGGCCCGGATCAGGGCCTGGGCGATGTGCGGGCGGCCGACGGTGCCGCCGGCCGCGGCGGTCAGGATCTCCGCCCAGTCGACGTCGATCCCGTCGGCCCGCAGCAGGTCCACGATGCGCTCGCCGCGTGCCTCCCGCGCGGCGCGTACCCGGGCCAGCTCGGCGACCAACTCCGGATGATCCGGATCGAAGAGGTACGCGAGCAGGTGCAGCGGCACCGGCGGGTCCGCGCCGAACCAACGGCAGGAGAGTTCGGCGCCGCGTACCAGACTCAGCCCGGCCGGCAGCGCGGCCAGCGCCGGTGCCCAGCCGGCGGTGGTGTCGTGGTCGGTGATGGCCACCACGTCGAGCCCGGCGTCCGCGGCGGCCCGTACCAGCTCAGCAGGGCTCAACGTGCCGTCGCTGGCCGTCGAGTGAGCGTGCAGGTCTATCCGGCGGCCGCTGTCGGAGATCATCGCCCGACGCTACCGTCCCGCCCGGCCGGCAGGGCCGCCGGCGCGGCTCCGCGCAGACACCGGCACGGCACGTCACGTACCTCCGACGGAGCCGGTGACCACCACTGGGCGGTTCGCGGCATCCACTCCCGGCACGGCAGCGGGGACACCGGCCGAGCCGGCCTGCACCCGCTCCGCCGTGAGCCGCACCAACCTGCCCGAGTCGTCGATGTAGGCCGCCTCGTCGACCCGGTTCCAGGCCACCGCGCCGGTCAGCGGCGGCCCGGCGGGCAGGGCCGTCAGGGGCCCGTCCGACCCGGACGGACGGGCGACGCCCATCTGGGCCAAGTCGACCAGCAGGGCGTTGGCCTTCCCGTTGGCCCTCCCGTTCACCAGCAGCCACCGTCCGTCCGGGGAGACGGCGCCGAGCCCGTCCCGGCTGAACGTCGGATCGCACGCCGTGCGGAGCGGGGCCAGCGATCGGGACGGGTCGAGCAGGGCCAGGCAGGGAAGGCCGGAGACCTTGTCGAGGACCTGGCCGACGAGCCGGCCGTCGGGCAGGGCACCGTAGACGTTCAGCGTGCTCCGGTCGGATCCGGCCTTGAGCGGTGCCGTGGCCGGGCTCCAGAGCGCGTGCCCGGGGTGGGCCGGGTCGAGCCGCACCAGGACGGAGTCCCCGACGAAACCCACAGGTGCGGCGCCGGCGGGCGCGGGTGTGCGTACCGGCGCGATGAGCTCGCTGCGGACCAGGCCGGCGGTCGCGATCTCGTCGCCGTCCCGCCAGGCGACCTGCCGGCCGTTCCCGGCGACCGTGATCACTTCCGCGCCGTCCAGCAGCACCCTCGGCGTGCCGTCACGCGAGACGGCCCAGAGCGTCCGACCGGCCGGGGAGGGGGCACCGATCACCAACCATCCGGCGTTCTCCGGCAACCACTGGGCCCGCTCCGCCGGACCGACTCCGGCGAGCGCCACCCGCGCGCCGCCGGCGCTGAGGATCGCGCCACCGACGAGCACGTCGGCCTTCGCGGCGGGGTCGGCCGGTCGCCCGTCGACGGTCCCGGCGTCCGAGGGCAGTGGCTCGGGCCGGGCCTGGTTGGACGGATCACCGAGCACGACCGTGGGGGGCTGGGCCGGCCGCCGGGTCACGTCGCCGAGCTGAACGACCCCGGCGCTGACCACCACGGTCGCCACGGCGGCCATGGCCAGTCCGGTCATCGTCCGCTTCCGCTGCGTCCGCCGGGCACGGCGGATCGCCGCCCCGGCCGGATCCGCCGCGGCCGGCCGGGGTGCGGCGACCTGCTGGGCGAGGCTCTCCCGGACCGCCCGCTCCAGCTCGTCCTGCGTCACGTGGAATGGACGCGCCGGAGGGCCGCTCCGGTTGTCACGGACGACCGGGTTCACCCCTGCTCCCCGGCGACAGCCGGCGCCGGAACGCCGGAGAGAAGGGCCACGACGGGTTCCGAGTTCGCGTCGTCGCGTCGCGTGGGGCGTTGTCGCGGCTTGCCGGCCGGCTGGTCGCCGCCCTCGGACGGAGGCGCGATCTCTCCTGGCCCCGGCGACGCGGCGACGCTCGCCGACGGGGCCCCGACGGACGCAGTGCCGGCGGACGCCTCCACCGAGCCGGCCGCGGTCACGATCGGCCCGGTCTGCCGCTCAAGCCGGGTCTGCGTGATCCGCGACCGGGGCACGCGGCCCGGCCGGGCGGGCTCGGCGGCCTGCTCCGGCGGCAGCTCGAGCGCGACCTCGGCACCCATCCGTTGACGCAGCGTGGCCAGGGCGCGTGAGGTCTGGCTCTTGACCGTTCCCGTCGAGATGCCGAGCAGGGCGGCGGTCTGCGCCTCGGACATGTCCTCGTAGAACCGCAGCACCAGGACCGCGCGCTGCCGGGTGGGCAGGGCACGCAGGTGCCGCCAGAGCAGGTCCCGGTCCAACTGTCGCTCGATCTCGTCGGTACCGGCCCGCTCCGGGAGCACGTCGGTGGGGCGTTCACCGTGCCAGCGCCGCCGCCACCAACTGGTCGACGTGTTGACGAGGACGCGCCGGGCGTACGGCTCGACCGCCTCGATCCCGCCGAGCCGCCGCCACGCGAGGTAGGTCTTCGTCAGCGCGGTCTGGAGCAGGTCCTCGGCGGTGGCCCAGTCGCCGGCGAGCAGGTAGGCGGTGCGCAGCAGAGCGGCGGAGCGAGCCGCGACGAAGTCGCGGAACTCCTCCTCCGACTGATCTCTGCCGGCCACTGAACACCTCCTGAGAGCCCGAACCAACCAGGCTGCCATGGGTGGTCGGCCCGGGTCGAGATCCACAGGTGTGCAGTTCATCCCACCTTTCGGGGGAGCCCGTCAGGCGCCGTCGTCGGCCTTGGCCTCGTCCGCCTCCTTGCCCAGCCGGGCCTCGACCGCCTGCGGCTCGTACATCTCTTCGACCACACGTAGGTAGAGCTCGTTGGGGTTGGGCAGATTCTTGATCTCCCGGAGCGCCTGTTCCTGACCGGCGGACTCCAGCACGAAGGTGCCGTAGTTGAGCGCCCGGCCGGTCGGGGTCTGCTCGTACTTCATGTCGGTGACCCGTACCAGCGGCATCATGGCGACCCGCCGGGTGATGATCCCGTTGACCACCATCACGCGCTTGTTCGTGAGGATGAAACGGTCATACCACCAGTCGGCGACCCGCCAGGCCACCCAGCCCATCACGGCGAACCAGAGCAGTACCGCGACGGTGGTGAGCGCGCCGACGTTCTGCCCAGCGAGGAAGCCGGAGAGGTAGCCGAGCACGAACGTGGCCGCGATGCCGACGAGGATCGGCGTGGCGAGGTGGATCCAGTGCCGCTTCCACTCGCCCCGGTAACGCTCGGTCGGGAAGAGGTAGCGGGCGACCAGCGAGCTGGGCTCGTCCTCCAACGGCAGCACCCGCCGGGGGGTGTTGCCGGCCGCGTCGGCACGCAGCCCGGCCAACTCGTCCTCCGAGATCGGCGGAGGTTGGTAGCCACCCTCCGGATCGCGGATCCAGGCCCGGCCGGACCGGCCTTCGCCCGCGTAGCCGGGGCCGTCGCCGTAGCCGGCGTCGTCGGAGAACGATGGACCATCCGAGAGACCGGCGCCCGAGCCGTAGCCGGGGCCCTCTTCCGGAGGGACCCGGGGGATCGGTTCCGTGTCGCGTTCCCGACGCTCCCGATCGGGATCGTCCGGGTCGAAGGGCGGACCGGGGGGGCTACCCATCGGCGATCAGGCCACCAGGCTGGTGAAGAAATCGCCGAAGCCCTGGGCGATGTCCATGATCCCGCCGCCAAGCGACTTGAACACGTCCGCCGCGGAGTTCGGCCGGTAGGCGACAAAGAAGATCAAGAATGCGATACCGGCCCAGGTGAGGACCTTCTTGACCATGGCGGGCCATCCTCTCGCGCGGCGCCGGGTCCCATTACCGCAGCGGCACCCAGAGTATCAGTGCGGTGTCGTACAGTGAATATCTGCGTCCGTTCTCCGTCATTCCGGGTCGGGTTGTCAAGCCTTCCCGTGCAGATATGGAGATGGAGCGCCGTACACGAGTTCGGGGGGAGTCCACTCAGTCAGGTCGTGCAGCACGACATCCTCCGCGAGCAGGTGCCCCGCGCTCGCCGGCCAGGCTATCGCATGAAGCCACAATCCCCGAGCCTCGCCGGCGTACGCGCTTCGATCCGCCGGCGAATTGACCAGCCACAGTGGAGTCGGATGCCCGGCCACCTTGATCCGAGCCTGGCCGATGTGTCCCGGGTGCCCGGGCCCCGGTTCGCTGAGCGCCTCCGCCAGTTGCGGGCCCGGATCCGGTCCGACCATGGCGGCGAAGCGGTTGCCCAGCCCCACCCCCGGCTCCTCGGCGATGAAGAGCAGGTCGGCCGGGCCACCGCCGAGCGGGGCGGGACCCGCACAGGCCACCACCGTCGCCCGCACGCCGGTCCGGTCGTCTCCCGCGTACGCGACGCCGGTCATCGTCCAGCCGGTCGGCAGCGGCCACGGGCACCACAGCGGCGTGGCCGACTCCCGGGGCGGATCGGCGTCGGCGACGATCCGCTCCACCACGCTGGCGACGATCTCGGCTCCAATGTGCTCGGGCACGTGCAGCGGCGACACCGGCCCGCAACCCGCGCACCGTGATTCGGCGTGCATGAGGTCGGGTGGCCGGACGGGCCCACCGCAACGTGGACAACTCACCGCGACGCTCACCTTCCTACCGTCACCCCACGCGGCGGAGCCGTCAAGCCGAGCGGCCGTATCCGTCCCATCGCGACAAGGATCCCCGCGACACGCCGAGTCTTGTCATCCGTACGTGGGCGTGGCAGAGGTACGGCGGACGCGCCGATCAGGTCGCGCTCGCCGTGGCCCGGACGACAAGCCCTACCCGGCGGGCGTCTCAGTCCGGGGGCGGTCCGGCGTGCGTCCGGATCCAGGCGTGCATGGCGATTCCGCTCGCGACGCCGGCGTTGATCGATCGGGTCGAGCCGTACTGCGCGATCGAGAAGACCTGCGTGCAGGCGACGCGCGCCGGCTCGGAGAGGCCCGGCCCCTCCTGACCGAAGAGGAGCACGCAGCGCCGCGGCAGCGTGGCCGTCTCCAGCGGACGGGAGCCGGGCAGGTTGTCGATGCCGACGACCGCCAGTTCCAGCCCGGCCGCCCAGGCCACGAACTCCTCGATCGTCTCGTGGTGCCGGACGTGCTGGTAGCGGTCGGTGACCATCGCACCGCGCCGGTTCCACCTCCGGCGCCCCACGATGTGCACCTCCGCGGCGAGGAACGCGTTGGCGTTGCGTACCACCGTGCCGATGTTGAAGTCGTGCTGCCAGTTCTCGATCGCCACGTGGAAGTCGTGCCGGCGCTCGTCCAGGTCCGCCACGATCGCCTCTCGGCGCCAGTAGCGGTAGCGGTCGACGACGTTGCGCCGGTCCCCCTCGGCGAGCAGCTCGGGGTCGTACCGAGGGTCCTCCGGCGGGTCACCCGTCCAGGGGCCCACACCGACGTCGAGCTGGTCACCGGTCACGATCACCAGAGGGTACGGCGATGCCGCGCCCCCACCCGGAGTCGGGGTGGGCGGTTCAGCGCAGGCCCAGTGCGTCGCCGAGGCGGTCCAGGAAGCGCCGGTCGGCCGGCGACTCGCCGACCGACCGCACCCGGCCGGGTGGAAGCGCCCGGCAGACCCGGGCCGCTACCGACTGCACCCACTGCCGGTACGCGGCCGAGTCGGCTGGGTCGGCCCGGCGGTCGAGCACTCGCACCGCCTCCCGGCACGCGGCGAGCAGATCGACCAGGTCGGTGCTTCCGTTGCCGGGCACGGGTTGACCGTCGGGCCGGGCGTAGATCGTGGTGACCACCGCACGGACGAGGTCGCTGTCGAAGGAACGACCGGCCGTCAGCGCCTCCAGTCCGGCGAGCCCTTCGGTCACGCCGCGCCGCGGCCGGCCGGGACCGGGCGCGGCGGCGGCCGCGAGGACCCTGCCGGGCAGGCTGGTGAGCAGATCCCACTCGGCGGCGGAGTAGACGGCGGTGGTCATGGGTGCGGCGCGGCGGCCGGCAGAGGGCGGCTCTCCGGCGACGGAGTGACTCATGCCGCCGCTCCGCTTCGCGCCGCGGCGCCACGAGGCACCGACGCGCTGAGCCTGACGGTTCGCTCGCTGCGCTCGCTCATCGCGGGACCTCCGGCGTCAGCATATGCCCCGGATCGCGAAAAGCGCCCCTTCCCCACCGGAACACGAGGAAGGGGCCGAAACTCGTCGGGGACGCCGGGCCGGCCGCGCGGCCCCCGCGTGCTCGGGACGCGAGCGGGCCGGTGCTGTTCGGCGGCCGGGTCAGCGGGGCTCGGGGAAACTCGGACGCTCCGGGTCCACGCCCTCGGGCACATCGCGGAGGGCGTACTCCCGCTTGGGGACCATCACGCGGCGGCGGAACACGCAGACCAGCGTCCCATCCTGCTTGTAACCGCGCGTCTCGACCGAGACCACGCCCCGGTCGGGCTTGGAGGCCGACTCGCGCTTGTCGAGCACCGTGGTCTCGCCGTAGACGGTGTCGCCGTGGAAGGTCGGTGCCACGTGTCGGAGCGACTCGACCTCGAGGTTGGCGATCGCCTTGCCGCTGACGTCGGGCACGGACATGCCCAGCAGCAGCGAGTAGACGTAGTTGCCGACCACGACGTTGCGCTTGAACTGGGTCGCCGACTCCGCGTAGTGGGCGTCCAGGTGGAGCGGGTGGTGGTTCATGGTGAGCAGGCAGAACAGATGGTCGTCGTACTCGGTGACGGTCTTGCCCGGCCAGTGCCGGTAGACCGCGCCGACCTCGAACTCCTCGTAGTAACGGCCGAACTGCATCCTGGTCCCCTTCGACGGGCGGCGATGGAGTTCGGCACAGCATGCCTTATCGATCGCTAAGGTGCTGCTCGGGACGGAGGCCGGGCGGAAATGTCACGCGGGCCACATCCGAGGGGGGACGCAATGAGCGGCGGGGCCCTCCCCGGCACCCGCCGCCCACGCTCTGATGCGGAAGATTTTGCCGTACGCCCGTCCGGTTGCACCAGAGAGCCAGATCACATTTACCTTTTTGTAACAACACTCTCCGTGTTCGCATACCTTTTCATGAGCGATCTCTACGCATGAGATAGCTCCTTGTCAAGCCCCAACTTACCGATTCGCACCGGTCAATCGTGCCCGTACGTGTGGAAGCGCTCCCATCACCCTTGGTCACGCAAATGCATGACGCAGTTGCGTTCCGCAGGACGGACACTGACAGACGCGGGTCGATAACCCGCCGCACGAGGGACACATCGGGCCGCGCGCCGTTTCGTCAGCCGGGAGGCGGGAATGCGATGCGGTCAACCCTGGTTCTACGGGGCGTACGTATAGCGCGCTGATCGGAGACTTCAATGGCAACCGTCGAGCTGACCACGGCGAACTTTGACGAGGTGACCGGCAAGGACGGCATCGTCCTCGTCGACTTCTGGGCCGACTGGTGTGGCCCGTGCAAGCGGTTCGCCCCCGTCTACGAGCGCTCCTCGGAGAAGCACCAGAACATCGTCTTCGGCAAGGTCGACACCGAGGCGCAGCAGGAGCTGGGCGCCAAGTTCGACATCCGGTCCATCCCGACCATCATGGCGATCCGGGACGGTGTGATCGTCTTCGCGCAGCCGGGCGCCCTGCCCGAGTCGGCGCTGGAGAACCTGATCGAGCAGGTCGAGGCGCTCGACATGGACGACGTCCGTCGGCAGCTGGCCGAGCACAAGCACTGAGCCGACGAGATTCACGGCCGACGGCCGGGCCCCCGCGAAGGAGGTCCGGCCGTCCGCGTACCGGCCCCGTGGCCGGCAGCGCGCCCGCCGCCCGCCGACATGATCGCCGTACCGGTCGAGGGACGTCGACTGTCTGAGGGACACTCATCGGCCGTTCCTTCCCGTAGGGTCACGATCCGATGGAGACCCTGACCCGCCGAGGACGGGCGGCCCGAGTCGGCGCCACAGCGCTCGGCCTGGCCGTCCTGCTGGCCGGCACGCTCTGGGGCGCCGACGACCACTTCCCGTTCGGACCCTTCCGGATGTACGCGACGTCCAACCCGCCCGACGCGCCCGCCCCGGACACCCGCGTCGAGGGGGTCGACCGCACCGGTGCCGTGGTGGCTCTCGGCGAGGACGCGACAGGCATCCGCCGAGCCGAGATCGAGGGCCAGCAGAGCCGGTACGTCGCCGACCCGGCGCGGCTCGCCGAGGTGGCCGACGCGTACGCCGAACGGCACCCGGAGGCGCCCGCGTTGGTCGAGGTCCGCATCGTGATCCGTTGGATCGGCATCCAGGACGGTCGCCCGACCGGCCGGTACACCGACGAGACGGTGGTCAGCTGGCAGGTGCCCGCATGATCCGCTGGTTGACCGAGCCGGTGCCGCGTGGCCGGGTGGCCGCCTTCCGCACCCTGATCTACCTCTTCGTCGCCGCCGACCTGGTGTTCTTCACGCCCTGGGTACGCACCCGGGTCAACGTGCCCGGCGATCTCTACCAGCCGCTGCTGGTCGGCCGGCTGGCGCACCTGCCGACGCCCACCCCGGCGCTGGTCGCGGTGATCTTCTGGACCCTGCTGGGGCTCGCACTGCTCGCGGCGAGCGGACGCGCACCCCGGCTGCTCGGCTGGTCGGTCTTCGCGCTCTACCTCGAGTGGATGATCATTGCGATGAGCTACGGGAAGGTCGACCACGACCGGTTCGGCCTGCTCGTCGCGCTCGCCGTGCTTCCCACCGTCGGCCGGGCGCGGCACGGTGATCCGACCCGGTGCGAGGCGGCCGGCTGGGCGCTGCGGGTCACGCAGATCGCCGTCGTCTGCACGTACTTCCTGGCGGCCTGGGCGAAGCTGCGTTTCGGCGGTCTGGACTGGCTGACCGGTTCGGTCCTGGCCCGGGCGATCATCCGGCGCGGTACGGACCTGGCGGACCTGATCGCGCAGGTTCCGTACCTGCTGATCGTCGCCCAGTTCGGCATCATCGCCTTCGAGCTGGCCAGCCCGCTGGTCTTCCTGGTGCCGGCCCGGTGGCGGCTGTGGACGGTCGGCTTCTTCTACTCGTTCCACCTGGTCACCTTCGCGACCATCACGATCTCGTTCGCACCGCACCTGGCCGCGATGGCCGGTTTCCTGCCGCTGGAGCGGGTCCGCCCGATCCACTGGCTGCGCCGGCTCCGGCGCCGCGGCTCACCGGCCGCCCTCGGCGAGCTCGGCGAGCATCCCCTCGCAGCTGCGGACGACGACCTGCGCCCCGCGCCGCTGGGCCAGCCGGAGCAGGGGGTCCTCGGCCCGGTCCCGCCAGCGCCACTGGGCCTCGGCGGCGGCCTCCCAGAGCCGCCGCACGCCCGCGTCGTGCTCGACGCCGAGCCGGGCAGCCAGGCCGACCCCGTCACCGCCGACCAGCCGCCGCGCCTCCGCGGCGACCTCGGCGTCGAACCCGAGCCGGGTGTCGCGTAGCGCGGCGAGCAGGCGCAGCTCCCGGAACTCGTGGGCGCCGGCCAGGATCTGCTCCACGTTGGCGAGCAGCTCGGCGGTGCCCCGCCCGGGCTCGGCCCGCAGCAGCGCCTCGACGGCGGCCAGCGCCGAGCGGGACTTGAGCGTGTCCCGGCGGTCGACGAAGAACCGGTTGACCGACTCGCGCAGCTCGGCGAGGCCGCTGCGGCGGATCAGTTCGCCGGAGAGCGCCGCCCGGCTGTCACAGCCGGTCCGCACCAGGGTGGTGGCGAGCCGCACCCCGAACAGGCCGAGCCGGTCCAGCAGCCCCGCCCGCACCTCGGCGTCCAGCGGCACCGGCAGCTCGCTGCGGAGGAAGCGGTCGGCGGAGAGCAGGTACCCCTCAAGTTGTGGCCTCGGCACCGTGGCGAGCTGGGCCAGCGCCGCGAAATCGGATTCGCTGAGCACCCGGCCGGCCAGCCCGATCAGTCCGCTGCACGCCACCACGGTGACGCTGAGCGCGTTCACCCGCGGATCCCGCTGCTGGCGTCGAGCGAGCTGGCGGGCGGTGAGCAGCGCGTCGATCTTTCCGCCCCCGGTCTCGTCGGACCGGGCGAGCACCATGATCGTGTTGATCGGGGCAGCCTGTCCGACCGCGCTGTCCCGGCCGGATTCCAGCACCCGCAGGTCGGTTCCCCGGCCGTCCCGGGTCAGGTAGAGCACCGCGTCCGCATCCCGCAGCACGCGGTCCATCACCGGCGACCGGCCGTGCTCCCCGGGGCCGGTGATCGCGGGCGTGTCGAGGAGAGTCACCTGCCGCAGCGCGCGGGTGGGCCAGCGCACCACGATGTCGCGCAACTCGCCGGCCCGCCAGCCGACGAGATCCACCCGCATCCCGGTCGCCGACTTCACCATCGCCAGCTCCTGCGGCGGGTGGTTGGCCGAGTACGCGGTCGCCCGTGGCTGCGGACCGTCCTCGTACCAGGTGAAGACGCCACTGCCGTCGGCCCCGACCACCGGCGCGACCTCCTCGCCCATCATCGCGTTGAGCAGGGTCGACTTGCCGACGCGCCAGGGGCCGGCGAGCGCGACGTGCAGCGGCTGCTCCAGCCGGGCGAGCTGGTGCCGCAGGTGTCCGGTGGCCCGGGGATCGTCGCGGTACAGCTCCAGGGCCTGGTGCAGCAGTCCCCAGACCGCCTCGTCCAGGCGCAGACCGACGGTCATGCCCGGGGCTCCAACGGCACCGCGGCCGGCCGGGCGGCGGTCAGCTGCTGGGCCTGGTCGTAGAGCGCGGCGAGGCGGGTCATCCTCAGCTTGATCTCGCGCTGCCGCTGGTCGCGGACGGCCGCGTCGGTGTCGGCGGCCTGCTTGGCCGTACGCAGTGACTGGACGATGGCCTCCTGCAGCTCGTCGGTCAGCGCGGCGAAGTGGTCCCGCAGCATCCGCTGCACCTGGCGGGTCGCATCCCGGCAGTCCTTGACCACCCGTACGAAGTAGTCGTCGACGTGACGCTGGACCGCCGTCTTGACCGTGGCCTGGCGGCGGCGCAGCAGCTGCCTGCTCTCGTCCCGGATGCTCTTGCCACCGAAGAGCGCGCCCGCACCTATCGAAACCGGGTTGATCATCGGCATGCCGGCCAGCGTCAGCGCCAGACCGAACATCAGCAGGCCTCCGTACGAGCCCTTCATCCCGGTGATCACCTTTTGGCTGACCGTGAAGCGGTCGACGTTGGGCTGCTCGAACTCCGGCATCCGGTCGGCCAGGTCCTCCGGCACCGTCATCGACCAGGGCGGCAGCACGTCGTAGCCGTACCGGGCGAAGTGGCCGGCCACCCGGCGGGCGACGAAGTCGCAGCGCTGGACCAGCCACTCGTGGTTGGCCTCGGCCGCCTCGGTGAGGCTGCGCGCCAACCACTCCTGGAACGTGTCCCAGGCGACCAGCGGGTCGGCGGTGTCGAACGCGTCGTCGACCTCGCGCAGGATCTGGCGGGTGCGGTCGCGCAGGTCGTACTCGATGTCGGACAGCAGGTCGGCCATCTCGTCGTTGAGCGCGTTCTGCCACCGTACGGAACAGCGGCGCAGCTCCTCGACCTCACGCTGGGCCGCGTGCAGCCGGGACATCGGTCCGGACTGCTCCTCGGCCTGCTGGCTCTCCAACTCGGCGCGCAGTGGCGCGGCGAGTTGCTCGACCACTGTCCGGGCGGTCAGGCCCACCGTGGCCCGGGCCAGCACGTCGGCCTTACCGGCCAGGTCGCGATGCAGCCGGGCGATCAACGTGGGAAAGCCGGACTCGGCGTTGAGAGCACGGTCGTCGGCGGCGGCCGCGCGCAGCCGCAGGGCCGCCGAGACCGGGATCAGGGCTGCCGGCACTCCGGCCTCGGCGAGGTGCCGCTGGTTGCGTTCGGCCACCGCCCGCCAGTCCGGCACCAGGTCGGTCTTGCTCTGCACGACCAGCACGTTCGGATGCGAGCGGGTGACGTGCAGCAGCACGTTCAACTCGGCCACCGAGAGCTCACGGGTCGAGTCGGAGACCAGCAGCACGGCGTCGGCCCGGTTCAGCGCGGCGACCGGTGCCGTGCCGCCGTACGCACCGACCTCGTCGGCGCCGGGGGTGTCCACGAGGACCAGTCCCGCGGCGAGCAGCGCGCGCGGCAGTCCGATCTCGACGTACGCGGGGCCGCCGCCGGGGCGACGGCCGTACGTGCCGGCGACGCCCGCCGGAATCCGTTCCACCGGTACGGGAATCCGCTCCACATTGCTGGCCGGCGCGGTCCCCGGCGACCCGCCGGGCGGCAGCGCCGCGGCCTGGACCACGGCCGCCGCGGCGACCTCGGCGTGCTGCACGACCGTCGGCAGGACGGTGGTGCGCCCGTCACCCACCGGGCAGACCGCCGCGTTGACGATCGCGTTGATCAGTTGGCTCTTGCCCTGGTTGGGCTCCCCGATGACCAGTACCCGCAGTGTCGGGTCGAGCAGTTGCGCGCGCTTCTGCCGGACCGCTTGCAGCAGATCGCCACGTCCGTGTTCGCGGCACGTACGGGCGATCCCGTCCAGCACGTCCAGCCAGATCCCCGCCATCACCGCACCAAGTGTGCGGATTTCGGCTCAATTATCAAGAGGGCCATCGAAGATGGGAAAGGGCCGGGCCGCCAACGGCGACCCGGCCCGCCCGCTCCGACCGAGGGAGGTCAGAGCAGACCGTCGGTGATGCCCAGCAGACCGCCGCCGTGAGACGCGGAAGCGTCCCCGTGGACCCCGGCGTCGCCGGTCACCCCGTCGGTGGCGTCACCGGTCACGCTGCCCACCGTGCCGGTGACGCCGGAAAGAAGCCCATCCACCTGGTGCGTCACGCCGCCGACCGTGCCCGGCACGTCAACCGGCGAAACGATCCCGCTGCCGCCGTCGTGCAGGCCCAGCCCGCCCAGGGTGTCGTTGACGCCGAGCGAGTCGACGAGGCCGCCGACCTGACCCGTGGCGCCGGAGACGGTTCCGCCCAGCAGACCGTCCGAGCCGCCGAGCAGGTTCTCCGGAGTGCCGAGCAGTCCGTGGTCGGTGGCGTCGAGCACCGAGTCCGGGCTGCCGACGGTCCCGGTCACGTCCCCGACCACCGGGTCCCCGACGGAATCCACGACGCTGACCACGTCCGCGTCCAGCGTGTGCGCGACGTCGTGCACGCCGGTCAGGTCGGTGCCGATGCCGCCGGGACCGACGCCCAGGCCGATGCCGGGAAGCACCGTCACCCCGGCGGCGACCGAGGCCGGGTCCACCGCGATGGCCCCCAGTACGCCCGCCTTGACGTCCACCCCGTTGTAGCTGCTGGTGACCGAGAGCTGCTGCGCCACCGTCTGCAACTGACCGACCACGTCGGTGGCGTCGGTCACCAACGGCTCGGCACCGAGCTCGCCGATCACCGGGGCGACCGGAGCGAGCCCCTGCACCGGCGCGTAGTCGACCACCAACGGCACCACGTCCTGCACGTCAGCGGCCGTGATGTCGGTGAGGCCCGCGGCCCGCAACGCTCCCTCCGGGTCGAGGTCGAACGCCGACCGGGCGTCGGGGTCGGTGAGCAGGTTGAGCACGAAGTCGTGCAGGGTCTGGTCCATGTGCCGCTTCTCCTCGGATGTGGGCGTCGTCTCCCGCCGTTCGTCGACAGCGACGCTATGACCGCCGTCCGGCGCCGGGCATCGGGGAACGGCCCGCAATCCGTGACGCCCGATTAGGGCCTCGGCCCCATCGGCCGTTAGGGGGACTGGGGGAACCGAGGCGGCCAGATTTAGGGGGCCGATGCCGGAGCCATGTCTGGTACGAACGTAGGAGCCCACGGGGATTTGCCGGGGGTGGGTCGTTCACCCCGCGGGAAACCCGCGGAACCGCGGCCGGCCGACTCCGGCGGAGGAAGAAAGCACATGCCGTACGTCCTGGGGATCGACATCGGGAGCACGACCACCTCGGCCACCCTGGCCCGGCGGCACGGCGCCAACTGGACCCGTCCCGAGGTGGTCACGTTGGACAGCGGCGCCGCCACCGTGCCGTCGGTGCTGCACCTCGGCGCCGACGGGACACTCGTCGTCGGTGAGTCCGACACCGAGGACGGCAGCCGGACGGCCCGGGGCTTCCTGCACCGGGTCGGTGACGACGTGCCGCTGCTGCTGGCCGGAGAGGCCTGTCCCCCGCATCTGCTCACCGCCGTACTGGCGACCTGGGTGGTGGAACGGGTCCTCGCCCGCGAGGGCGAACCGGCCGACGCGGTGGTGCTCAGCCACCCCGCCGGGTGGGGACGGCACCGCCGCGAGCTGCTGCGCAACTCCCTCTGGGAGCTGGGACTGTCCAACGTGACGTTGCTGCCGCGCACGATCACCGTCGCCGAGAGCCACGCCGCCCGGGGGTTCGCCGGCAGCACCGCCGCGGTGTACGCCCTCGGCGGGGACAGCTTCGAAGCGGCCCTGGTCCGGCGCAACGCGCACGGCCGGTACGAGACCCTCGGCCTCCCGCAGGCGCTGGACTGGATCGGCGGGGCCGACTTCGACGAGGCGCTCGCCGAGCACGTACGGACCGTGTTGGCCCGGGAACTCGCCGCCGCCGGCCGTCGGGAGACGTACGCCACCCTGCGTGCCCTGCGGCCCGAGTGCGAACGAGCCAAGCGGGAGCTGACGGTGGGCACCGAGACCGACGTGCTGCTCACCCTGCCGGCCGGCCCGGCCCGGGTACCCGTGACCCGGATCGACTTCGAGGAGATGATCCGGCCCGCGGTGCAGGCCACGGTGGACCTGCTGCTGCGCACCGTACTCTCCGCCGGGCTGCGTCCCACCGACCTCGACGCCGTCCTGCTGACCGGCGGGTCCACCCGGATCCCGCTCATCGCCGAGCTGCTCGGCGCCGCGTTCCCGGTGCCGGTCGAGGTCGAGCCGGACCCGCAACTGACCGCCGCCGCCGGCGCGGCGCTGGCCGCCTGCCAGGTGGTGTCGCCGCGGCCCCGTCCGCCCGAGCCGGCCCGTACGCCCGCCCCCGCCGACGACCCGCACCACGGCGTGCTGCCCGGCCGCCACCACCCCGCGGTGCCCACACCACGACGTCCGAACCACGACCGGCTGAACCACGGTGAGCCGCCACCCCGACCCCCGGTCCGGGTCACCCCGCTGGAGCTGCCGAGGCCGTCCCGCCTCGCACTGACCCGGGGCCGGGGACGCGAAGGATGACCACGATGACCACGAGTGCCCTCGCCGGGAACCGGCTGATACTCGACCGCGCGCCGCAAAACCTGCTCGACCGCGTCGCCGCCGATCCGGCGGCACCGCTACTGCTCGCGGTGACCGCCCCGGACGGGCACGGCCGCAGCGCGTACCTCGCCGAGCTCGCCGGGATCCACCGGCGCGCCGGCGTCACCGTTGACGAGGCCGCCCCGGAGCGAGCCGGCGCGGCCGACCCGGACGCCGTCCTGCTGGTCGACGACGCGCACCTGCTCGACGACACCCGGCTCCGGGCACTGCGCGAACTGGTGGCCGGTCGGCGGCACCGGCTCGTCGTGGCCTACCGGCCGTGGCCACGGTCCGCCCCGCTGGTCGAGCTGGCCGACGCCGTACGACGGGACGGACAGCTCATCCTGCTCACCCCGTTCGCTCGCGAACAGACCGCCGCGTACCTCGCCACCGCGCCCGAGCTCGGCCGGCGGCCCGACCTGATCGAATTCGTCCACGGCCAGACCGCCGGAGTGCCCCGCGACGTCGAGCGGCTGGCCCGGGCGCTGCGCGGGCAGGACCTGCGGCCCGGCGTCCCAGCCGAGCCGCCCCGGCAGGCCGTCCTCGAGTTCGGCCCGGACCTCGACGACCTCTCCCCCGACGTCCGTCGGCTGCTGGTGGCCGTCGCCGCGGGCGTACCGCTGCCGGTCGACCTGCTCGGCGCGTTACTCGGCCGCGAGCCGGCCGAGGTGGACGCCCTCGTCGCCGCGACCCGCGCCGCCGGCCTGCTCGGCGCGGACGGCCGGCTCGCGCCGCTGGTACGCCGGGCGGTGACCGCACTCAGCCCGGCCGCCGAGCGCACGGCGGTCTGGCGTCGGCTCAGCGAGGTCCAGCTCGCCCGCGGCGGTTCGGTGCTGCCGCTGGTCCGTGCGCTGCTCGGGGCGGGGGTGGCCGGAGACTGCCCGGGAGGGACGCTGGAGGCCGCCGCCGAGGAGGCGCTCGCCACCGAGCCGGCCCTCGCGGCGGAACTGTTCGCGGCGGCGTCGGCCGCCGGACGTCCGGCGGCCGTCCGGCAGGCGGTCGCCGCGACCCTCGCCGGCGACCTCGACGTCGCACTCCGCCTCGCCGACCGGCTGCTCGCCTCGGCGACGCCCAGCGAGCGCGCCGAGGCAGCACTGGTCGCCGCGACGGCGCTCGCCCATCGCGGCCAGGTCGGCCGCAGCGTCGAGCTGTACCGCTGGTCGGGAGCGGCCCCGGCGGCGGCGTTCGCCGCCGTCGGCGCGCTGGCCGCCGGCGACCCGGCGGCCGCGGCCGGCGCCCAGGCAGACGACCGTGGCGGGCCCCCGACCCTGCACGCCAGCGCAGCCCGGCTGATGGCCGAGGGGGTACGGGACAGTCTCGGCGGGACGCCGACGGCGGCCCTGTCCACCCTCGTCCAGGCGACGGCGCTGCTGGAGCCGGACGGCCGAGCGGTGCTCCTGCCCGACAGCCCCGCCGCCCTCGCCGCGCTCACCGCCGTGCACGCCGGTGAGCTGGACATCGCGGAGCGGGTGCTCGACCGGGCGGTGGCCAGCGGCATCGGCGGCCCGCTGATGGCACGCCGCCACCGGCTGCTCCGGGCGTGGATCCTGATGGTCCGGGGCCGTACGGCCGACGCCGCCGCCCGGCTCGGCGCGGTCACCGGGCAGGGCCGGCCGCTCGAGTCGCGGGACCTGCTCTTCGCCACCGCCTTGGAGCTGGGCATCGCACGACGCAACAGCGACCTCGGCGCGCTCCAGCGCGGCTGGGGGCACGCCCTGGAGGCCGTCGTACGCCATCCGGTGGACCTGTTCACGCTCCTTCCCCTCGGCGAGCTGGCCATCGCGGGCGCCCGCCTCGGCGACCTGGACCGGCTCGCACCGCATCTGCACCGGGCCCGCACGCTGCTGGCCCGGCTCGGAGACCCACCACTGTGGAGCACACCGCTGCACTGGAGCGGCCTGCACGCGGCGATCCTCTCCGACGAGCCGGGCGCCGCCGACGAGCACGTGGCCGCGCTGCTGGCCGCCGCGCCGCACAGCCGGTACGCCACGGTGGTCGCCGCGGCCGCCGCCAGCTGGGTCGACGTGCTGCGTGGCGTGGTCGACCCGGTCCCGGTGGAGGCCGCGGCCCGCGGCCTGCACGAAGCCGGGCTCTGCTGGGACGGGGCCCGGCTCGCCGGGCAGGCCGCCATCCGCACCTCGGACCGCCGAGCCATGACCACCCTCCTCGACTGCGCCCGGACGCTCCAAGGCCGATCCGCGGGGTCCCGGCCAGGTCGACCACCGGTGGCCGGCAGTGACGGGCAGGTCGCCGACGCGCTGACCACGCCGGCCGCGCACCGGCTCAGCGACCGCGAGTGGGAGGTGGCCGAACTGGTGCTGGCCGGGCTCACCTATCGGGAGATCGGCGACCGGCTCTTCATCTCGGCGAAGACCGTGGAACACCACGTGGCCCGGATGCGGTCCCGCCTCGACTGCGCCAACCGTGCGGAACTGCTGGCGCTGCTACGCACCATCGTGGCCCAACGGCCCGACACGGCGGCCGGGCAGCCCTGGCCCGGAGGGCCGACCCGATGAGCGGACCCGCGACGACGGCCGGACGACCGATCCGGTGCCTCTTCACCGCCACGGCGGTGGCGCTGCTCATGCTCTGGTCGTACGCCGCGTACCTGACCGGGGCGGACGCCGCCGACCTGCTCCGCGTCCGGGCCCTGGCGGAGACCCTCGGTCAGCCCACCGACCTGCTGATCCGCGACCTGCAGACCGAACGGCGCCTCACCGCCGCCACGATCGCCGGTGGTCCGCAGGCGCCGTCCGCCCTCACCGGCGCACGCACCGGCACCGACCGCAGCCTGACCGCCCTACGCGACGCCGCCGGTGGCACCGACCTGCGGCTGCTCACCGCCGGGGCGGTACACGACCGCGCCGACACGCTGCTACGCCGGCTCGACGGGCTGGCCGACCTGCGCGCCGAAGCGGACGCCGGCCGATCCGAGGCCGTCACCGGCTACGACCAGCTCATCGACGTCGCGTTCGCCGTGTACGGCCCGGAGTGGGGTACCCGCGAGAACCGGCTGGCCGCCGAGACCCGCTCGATCGTGGCACTCGCCCGTACGCGGGAACTGCTCGCCCGGGAGGACACCCTGCTCACCGCCGCGCTGACGGCCGGCCGGACCAGCGCCGACGACCGACGCCGCCTCGCCGAGCTGATCGAGATCCGGCGGTACGCGGGCACCGAGGCCGTCGTCGGGCTGCCCGGCAACGATCAGGACGCCTACCTGACCCTGGTGCAGGGCCCCCGGTTCGCGGCACTCCGTTCGCTGGAGGATCGGCTGCTGCGCCCGGTCGACTCCCGCCCCGAGCCCAGCGCCGAGGAGTGGCAGGCCGCCTCCGCGCCCGCCCTGGCCGAACTGCACGACCTGGTCAGGTCCACGGCCCGGCAGAGCGCGGAACGTGCCACGCCCGGCGCGGCCCTGCTGGTCGTGCGTACCGGCGCCGTGCTGGGCCTCGGCCTGGTCGCGCTGGTCGCCCTGCTGCTCGCCGGGGCCCGCGCCCTCCGCCGGATCTCGGCCGCGCCCGACCGCACCCGCCACACCCGACCCGCCGCGCCGGCCGGGGAGGTGCGCCGGCCTCCCGTCGGCGGCCGTCCCGGAGCAGCCGACAGCGGGGACGGCGGGTTGGCCAGGCACGCGGCGCTCGACCACCGGAACGACCATGCGCCCGGCCGCCCCGTCACCGGCGTTCGGAACGGTCACACGACCGGAGGTCCCCCGGCCACCGGGTGGGGCGAGCGCGACAGCGGCACCGTGAATACCGCCGGCCCGGGCCGCGCAGGCGGCGGCCCCGTGCCCGGGCGGTGGGACGAGCGCACCGTCGCGGCGGCCACCCGGGAACTGTTCCTCCGCCTCACCCAGCGCAACCAGGTGCTGCTGCGCGAACAGCTCAACCTGCTCGACCTGATGGAGCGGCGCGAACACGACGCGGAGGAGGCCGCCGAGCTGTTCCAGCTCGATCACCTCGCCACCCGGCTGCGGCGCAACGTCGAAAAGCTGGTCACCCTCGCCGGAGCCAGACCGTCCCGACGCTGGCGCCGACCGGTACCGCTGCTCGACGTGGCCCGTGGCGCCGTCGCCGAGGTCCCCGACTACCAGCGGGTCCTCGTCGCTCCACACTGGCCGTGGCACCTCGCCGGACCCGCGGTCACCGACGTCATCCACCTGCTCGCCGAACTCGTCGAGAACGCCCTGGTGTTCTCCCCGACGGAGACCACGGTCCGGATGGCCGGCGAGCACCGGCCGGGCGGCTGCGCCATCGTCGTGACCGACGACGGACCGGGCCTCGCTCCGGCCGCCCTCGCCGCAGCCAACCGCACGCTGGCCGATCCACCGATGGCGGGTCCACCGTCCGGCCGCACCGGCCTGTACGCTGCTGCACTACTCGCTGCCCGTTGCGGTGCCCGGGTCTCGCTGCAACCCGGTCCTCGCGGCGGAACGGCGGCGATCGTGCTGCTCCCGTCCGCCCTGGTCACGCCGACGGGGCCGGACGCCGCAGCGCCCGGGCCGGGTGGCCCCCGGTCCGGTCCGTCGGCGCGGCCATCGGCCGGTCCCGGCTCCACCGGCGACCTGCCGGTCCGGACCCGCTATTCCGGGTCCGGTCAGCCCGGGCCGGGCAGGGCCGGCACCGACACGGTTGAGATACCGGCACCCAGAGCAGCGAGAGGACGCTCATGACGCATTCAGTGGTCACCGCCGACGGCCTGACCGAGGCCCTGAACGATCTGGTCGACCGGGTGCACGGCGCCGAGTTCGCGGTGGTGCTCTCACCCGACGGGCTGCTGCTCGGCGCCAGCCGGGGCGTCCACGACGAACTGGCGGATCAGCTGTCCAGCCTGGTCGCCGGCCTGGAGGCGCTCGGCTCGGCCGCCACCCGGGTCTGCGTCGGCGGCACACTGCGGCAGATCGTCGTGCAGATGGCACGGGCGTTCCTCTTCGTCGCCACCACCCGCAACGGTGCCATCCTCACCGTCCGCATCGGAGCCGACGCCGAGGTCGGCGACATGGCGTACGAGGTGGCGCTCTTCGTGGGGCAGGCCGAGCGGCACCTACCGGTGTATCTCGCGCCGGCCTCCACCGTGACGACCGGGGAGATAAGTGCAGCCGACCGGAGTCGCTGACGAGGCGTGGTACGACGACGACGCCGGGCCGGTGGTCCGGCCGTACACCATGACCGGGGGCCGAGCTGCCCCCGACCGGGGCCGGTTCGACCTGATCACCCTGGTCGTCGCCCGAGGCCCGGTTCCCGCGGCCGGACGGCTCTTCCCCGAGCAGTCGGCGATCGTCGAGATGTGTCATCGACCGCTGTCGGTGGCGGAACTCGGCGCCGAACTCGACCTGCCGGTCGGCACCGTCCGGGTACTCCTCGGTGACCTGCTCGCGGCCGGGCTGATCGAGACACACGAACCGCCGACGCTCGCCGAGCTGCCCTCCGAGGAACTGCTCAGGGAACTGCTCGCCGGACTCCGCGCGCTCTGAGCCGACGAACCATCGTGGCGGCCCCGCCGCGACGCCGCGTCGGACCATCTGAAGGGGGAAGTGGGCAGTGCCGGCATCACCGCCGCAGCCACGGCGGACCGTGGCGATCATCGTGCTCGACCGGATCGTGGCCCTCGCCGCGTCGGCCCGGCGTACGGTCATCGACCGGAGCACGGGATCACGTGCCGCTCGGATCGCCGTCCTCGCCTCGCTGACGGTGCTCGTCGCCACGGCGATCCCGGTCGTCCTGGTGCTCCGCACGCCGGAGCGGTTGGCACCGGTGGCCCTGGACCCGCCGGCCGCTCCCGGGCCGGCGGCCGCACCCGAGCCCGGCACCCCCGGCGCGGAGGCCCGCCCCGCGACATCCGTCGCCCCCACGCCGAGCCGCCCCGCCGGGACGGCGAGCCCCTCCACCGCGACGCCGTCCAGTGCCGCCGTGACCACGTCCGCCCCGGCTCCGGCACCGTTGCGCGCCGAGTTCGCGATCGACGAGAGCGCGCTGCTCAGCTACCGAGCCACGATCGACATCAGCAACCCGGGGACGGTGCCCGCACCGGACTGGACCCTGGTGGTCACGCTGCCCCGGGAGTCCCTCAAGGTCACGGCGGTCACCGGGGCCCGCGTCACCCATGACGGCGCCACCTGGACCTTCGCGCCGGACGGCGGCGGGCAGGTGCCCGGACGAGGCTCCGTGCAGGTGACGTTCCGGGTTGCCGGCGCGCTCGTCAGCGCGGCCCCGACCGCCTGCACCATCGACGACACAGCCTGCACCGGCCTTCCCGGCTGACGGCACCCCTGGCCGCCGGCGTGGTCAGTCCCGCTGCGCGGCCGGCACGGCGCATGCGGCGGTCCCGCCGGGCATCCGGTCGCGGTTGCGCGCCACCCAGCGGTACGCGGGCCAGGCCGCCGCGCGTACCGGCGGGAAGCGCAGGGCCGCTCCCGCGACCCGCCAGAGCAGACTGCTGTCGCCGAGCAGCCGGGCGATGGCGTCCGGCCCGGCGGCGCGTACGCCGTCAGCGCCGACCCACTGCACGGCCTGATCGCACTCCGCCTCGGTCAACCCCAGCGCGGTCAGGTCGGCGAACTGCCACGGCATCACCCGCGACGAGGTGGGGATGTGCCGCTCGATGAACTCGGCGCAGCGGGTGCAGAACGCGCAATCGCCGTCGTAGACGAACGTCGACCTCTCCATGCCTCCATCCTGCACCCGGAGGCCGTGGCGGCGTCGACGAGGTGGCCGGCGACACGACGGACACGCTTGCGCCATGCTCGTACATGTGTTCGAATTGTGGCCATGCGCTGGGACAACCTCGCCGCTCCCCCGGACGAGGGGGCTCCCGAACGGGCAGCGCCAGCGACGCCACCCCTGCCGCTGGCGCTGCCCGGCGCGACCGTCCGCACCTTCGACACTCCGGGCTTCTCCGGCATGACGTTCTACGAGGTGCAGGCCAAGTCGATCATCAATCGTGTGGCGGGCAACTCGCACGTCCCGTTCGAGTGGACGATCAACCCCTACCGTGGCTGCAGTCATGCGTGTGTCTACTGCTTTGCGAGGAATACTCACACCTACCTCGACCTGGATGCCGGGGCGGACTTCGACCAGAAGGTGATCGTCAAGGTCAACGCGGGTGAGCTGCTGCGGCGGGAGCTGGCGGCGCCGCGGTGGCGGGGCGCCCACATCGCGATGGGCACGAACGTCGACTGCTACCAGCGGGCCGAGGGGCGCTACCAGCTGATGCCGCAGATCATCACGGCGCTGCGCGACTTCGCCAACCCATTCTCGATCCTCACCAAGGGCACCTTGATCCTGCGCGACCTTCCGCTGCTCCGGCAGGCCGCCGAGGTCACCCGGGTCGGCGTCTCCTTCTCGGTGGGCTTCGTCGACGAGCGGCTCTGGCGGGCCGTCGAGCCGGGCACCCCCAGCCCGCGCCGCAGGCTGGACGCCGTCCGGACGCTCTCCGACGCCGGTTTCTCCGTGGGCGTACTGATGGCGCCGATCCTGCCCGGCCTCACCGACGACGACGAGTCGATCGACGCCACCGTCGCGGCGATCGCGGCGGCCGGAGCGACCAGCGTGACACCCATACCGCTGCACCTGCGCACCGGCGCTCGCGAGTGGTACGCGCACTGGCTGGCCCGCGAGTTCCCGCACCTGGTGCCGCGCTACCGCGAGCTATACCGTGCCGGCTCGTACACGCCGCAGGCCTATCAACGGGAGCTGACCGCGCGGGTGCGGATCGCCGCCCGCCGGCACGGCCTGCACCGGGGCGAGCAGGGCGAGAACCGCAACCATCCGCAACCGCCGGCACCGCCGGCCACCGAGCAGCTCACCCTGCTCTGACCGCTCGTGGGCGAAGGCCGGGTCGCGGGCTACAGTCGGCCGGTGCGTACCGCTCAGGAAATTCTCGCCGACTCCGCCGTGATCGCCGTGGTGGGCGCGTCCCGCGACCCGCTCAAGTCCGCGCACAGCGTGCCCTTGCAGATGCAGCGGCACGGCTGGCGGATCATCCCGGTCAACCCGATCGCCGACGAACTGTTCGGAGAGCGGGTCTACCGCACGCTCGCCGACATCCCGCACCCGGTGGACCTGGTGAACGTGTTCCGGCCCGCCGAGGATGCGGTCGAGGTGGTCCGGCAGGCGGTGGCGATCGGCGCCCCCGCCGTGTGGCTGCAGCTCGACATCATCTCGCCCGAGGCGCGGCGGATCGCCGAGGAGGCCGGCATCGAGTACGTCGAGAACCGCTGCCTGGCGGTGGAACGCGCCGTCGGTGCCCTCACCCGCCTCGGCTGAGCCGACCCGACCTGTTGATCAAGAGATTCGCGTCAGATCCGGCCCCGCCGGCGACGCGAACCTCTTGATCGACGTGGGGATGTGGGCGGGCGTCAGAGCTTGTACTCCTTGAGCAGGCCGCGGGAGATGATCGTCTTCTGGATCTCCGAGGTGCCCTCGCCGATCAGCAGGAACGGCGCCTCCCGCATCAGCCGCTCGATCTCGTACTCCTTGGAGTAGCCGTAGCCGCCGTGGATGCGGAAGGCCTCCTGGACCACCTCGGCGCAGTATTCCGAGGCGAGCAGCTTGGCCATACCGGCCTCGACGTCGTTGCGCTGGCCGGCGTCCTTGAGCCGGGCCGCGTTGACCATGAGGGCGTGCGCGGCCTCGATCTTCGTACCCATCTCGGCGAGCTTGAACGCGACGGCCTGGTGCTTGGCGAGCGGCTGGCCGAAGGTGCGGCGCTGCTGGGCGTACGCGACGGCCAGTTCGAAGGCCCGGATCGAGATGCCACAGGCGCGGGCGGCGACGTTCACCCGGCCGACCTCGATGCCGTCCATCATCTGGTAGAAGCCACGGCCGACCTTCTCCGCACCGCCGAGCACGGCCGAGGCGGGCACGGTCACCCCGTCGAGCACCATCTCCGTGGTCTCGACGCCCTTGTAGCCCATCTTCTCGATCCGGCCGGGGATGGTGAGGCCGGGCGCCGTCTCGCCGAAGCCGGGCTCCTTCTCCAGCAGGAAGGTGCTCATGTTGCCGTAGACCGAGTCGGCGCCGGTGTCGGTCTTGACCAGGGTGGCCACCACCGAGGAGTACGCCCCGTTTGTCAGCCACATCTTCTGGCCGTCGATGACGAACCGGTCGCCGTCGCGGACGGCCTTCGACCTGATCGCGGCGACGTCGGAGCCGCACTCCGGCTCGGACATCGAGAACGCGCCCCGCGTGTCGCCGGTGGCCATCCTCGGCAGCAGCCGGCTCCGCTGCTCTGCCGAGCCGTGTTGGGAGATCAGGTACGCCACGATGAAGTGCGTGTTGACGATGCCGGAGATCGACATCCAGGCCCGGGACAGCTCCTCGACCACGAGGGCGTACGTCAGCAGCGACTCGCCGAGCCCGCCGTACTCCTCGGCGATGGTGAGACCGAAGAGCCCCATCTCGCGCATCCCGTCGATGATGTCGGTCGGGTACTCGTCGGCGCGCTCGAGCCGCTGCGCGTGGGGGATGATTTCCTTGTCGGCGAACTCCCGAACGGTCTCCAGGATCGACCGCTGCACATCGGTCAGGCCGGGCGTCTGGGCGAGTCGAGCCATCTCAGCCTCCGGGGGATCGGAGCATTACTCGTGGGTAACTGAACGCTCGGTCAGTATCGGTCGCCCTCGCGACGAGGCCAAGGTGACCAGTCCACACAACCGCTGTGAAAAGGTTCACCGCTGCGGGTAGCGTCCGGCAAGAGGGCCCATGCCCCGGCGCCGGCAGGAGGAGGAGACCGTGACGAACCCGCCGCCGTCCGACCCGTCCGGTCCCGAGCAGCCACCCTCGCCGTACGAGCCACCGCAGGGCCAGCCGCCCGCCGGGCAGCCGCCGGAGCGCTCGCCCTACGCGCCGCCGTCGGACGAGCCGTCGCCGTTCGGCCCGCCGCCGGAACGCCCGCCGTACCTGCCGCCCGCCGACGAGTCACCCGCGCCACCCGCACCCGACCAACCGCCGTTCGGTCACCCGGGCGGCTACCCGCCGGGCCCGCAGTGGGGGCAGCAGCCGCCGTACGCCCCGCAGCCGCCGTACGGGCAGTACGGGCCGTCTCCTTCCGGCCCGGTCCGCACCAACGTGCTGGCGATCCTGTCGCTGGTCTTCGCGTTCGTCTTCGCGCCGGCCGGCATCGTCCTCGGCCATCTGGCCAAGCGACAGCTGCGCACCAGCCGCGAGGAAGGCGAACAGCTCGCCACCTGGGGACTGATCCTCAGCTACGTCTTCACCGGGCTGGGCCTGCTGGCCTGCTGCGGCTGGCTCGCCGTGGTGATCCTCGCCAGCGGCAACGGCAACAACTACTGAGCACCCGCCGGCGACAGCGTGGGCTCAGCGGAACTCGGCCTCGCGGACGCTGTTGCCTCCGTCGACCACCAGCATCTGCCCGGTGATGTACGACGCGGCGGGCGAGCAGAGGAAGGCAATCGCGGCGGCCACCTCGTCCGGTGTGCCGGGTCGTCCGACAGGCGTGCCGAGCCCCTGCTTGATCTCGGCCATCGTGGACGCCGCCGTGTAGATGGTGCCCGGGGCCACCGCGTTCACGGTCACCCCGTCGGCGATCGCCTCCATGGCGAGGGCCCGGGTCAACCCGACCACGCCCGCCTTGGCCGCGGCGTACGCCGCCTCGGTGGGCAGCGCGTTGACCGGTCCGGCGGTGGCCGACAGGTTGACGATGCGTCCCCAGCCCCGCTCGGCCATCCCACCGATGAACGCCCGGCTGCACAGGAACGCCGTGGTGAGGTTCCGGTCGATCTCACCGCGCCACTCGTCGTACGTGAGCTGAGCGACCGGCCGGAGCACCTCGGGACTGGCCCGGCTCGCCAGGCCGGCGTTGTTGACCAGCACCTCGACGTCGCCGAGCTGCTCGGCGACCGCGTCGGCCAGCGCCCCCACCTCGGACTCGTCGGTCAGGTCGGCGACGAACCCGGTGACTCCCAGTTCGCTCGCCCGTTCGTGGATCCGGCGGGTGGTGGACACGATGGCCACCCGGGCGCCCAGGTCGGCGAGACGGCGGGCGGTCGCGAAGCCGATGCCGTCCGGGCTGCCCGCCCCGGTCACCAGCGCGACCCGGCCGTCGAGCCGCATCGTCACCGGCTCCGGCAACGCGGCCGGTAGATCCTGATCGGCCACGTTGGCCGGTGCGGTCGCGCGGTTGCGCCGGGCGAAGCCCGGACGGCTCGCGTCCCGTCTCGTCGACTGCCGGAGCGGTCCGCGGCGCGCGCGTCGATTGCCATGCCTGGATCCTGCCCGTTCGGGGCGGTACGGGCAACGAGGCACCCGGGTGCCGGGGGCATCGGTTTTGCCCGGTGCTGGCTACCCTGGCGGCACACGCAGCCAACGGAGAGAGCGCATGACCTATCCTCCCCCGCCCGGTTGGCACGATCCGGCAGGATCGGGCCAGCAGCCGAGCCAGCCAGCCGATCCGACGCTGCCGATGAGCGGCCCGCCGGTACCCACCCAGCCAGGCCCGGTCGACCCGTACGCGCCGGCGAATCCGTACGGCGGTCAGCAGCCACCCGCCGTGTCGCCGTACGCGCCGGCCGACCCGTACGCCGCGCAACAGCCGCCCGCCGTCGCCCCGTACGCCCAGCCCGGCCAGGCGCCCGCCTACCCGGGCTACGGTTATCCGCCCGCGCCGCCGACCAACGGGATGGCGGTCGCCGCGATGGTCATCGGCATCACCGGCATCATGGGCCTCTGCGGGTACGGCATCGGCGGCATCATCGGCGTCGTCGGTGCCATCCTCGGCCACATCGCCAAGCGCCAGATCCGTGAGCGGGGTGGGAGCGGCGAGGGCATGGCGACCGCCGGCATCATCATGGGCTGGATCTCCACGGTCATCGCGGTGCTCGCCACGATCGGCATCATCATCGCGATCGTCGTCGCGGCGAACCAGAACAGCTGACCACCGCGGCGGTCGTGCCGGTCGGGACGTCCCGGCCGGCACGACCGCCGGTCACTGCTGGGGTGGGGTGAACGAGGACGTGCGGGTCATCCCGGCGGCCCGCCCCTTGGCGGCGATGACCAGGGCCATCTTGCGAGACGCCTCGTCGATCATCTCGTCACCGAGCATCACCGCGCCGAGCCTGCCACCCGCCTCGGAGGTGTAGTGCTGGTAGGCGTCGAGGATCAACTCGGCGTGGTCGTAGTCGGCCTGGGCCGGCGAGTAGACCTCGTTCGCCGCCTCGATCTGGCCGGGGTGCAGGACCCACTTGCCGTCGAAGCCGAGTGCGGCCGAACGCCGGGCGACCTCGCGGAACCCGTCCAGGTCCCGGATCTGCAGGAACGGCCCGTCGATGGCCTGCTTGTCGTGCATCCGGGCGGCCATGAGGATCCGCATCAGGATGTAGTGGTAGGGGTCGCCGGGGTAGTCCGGGATGAGCGCGCCGACCGCGAGCGACCTCATGTTGATCGAGGCCATGAAGTCGGCCGGACCGAAGATGATCGTCTCCACCCGCGGCGACGCGGCGGCGATCTCGTCCACGTTGACCAGGCCGGCGGCGTTCTCGATCTGCGCCTCGATGCCGATCCGGCCGACCTCGAGGCCGAGCGTCTTCTCCAACTGGGTGAGGGTCAGGTCCAACCACTGCACCTGACCCGCGTTCTGCACCTTCGGCAGCATGACGCAGTCCAGGTTGGCGCCCGCGCCTTCGACCACGTCGATGACGTCCCGGTAGGTCCACGGGGTGGTGAGGTCGTTGACCCGTACGACCCGGGTCTTGCCGGCCCAGTCGCCCTCGTTGAGCGCGGCCACGATGTTCTTGCGGGCGTCCGGCTTCGCCAACGGCGCGACCGCGTCCTCCAGGTCGAGGAAGACCTGATCGGCCGGGAGCCCTTGGGCCTTGCCGAGCATCTTGACGCTGGAACCCGGTACCGCCAGGCAGGACCGGCGGGGGCGACCGACAGCGGCCATGGATGGCTCCTTCCGGCGTGGCGGGAACGCCGACGCCAGCCGACGAAGACTGAGGCACAACGATCCCAAAGGGGCTACGCCACGGTAACGTCGCGCCATGACCGGGGTGAACCGAGCTGTGGAAGATCTCACTGGGCGGCGCCTGGTGTTGGTGACCGGCGCCAGTTCGGGCATCGGCCTGGCGGCTGCGGTCGACCTGGCGCGCCGGGGTGACCAGGTGGTACTCGTCGGCCGCGACCCGGCCCGCCTGCAGGCCGCCGGAGACCGGGTCCGCGACGCGTCCGGAGAGACGCCGGAGCTGTTCCGGGCCGACTTCGCCGTGCTCGACGACGTACGCCGGCTGGCCGAGAAGCTGCGCGCGGCGTACGACCGGATCGACGTGCTGGTCAACAACGCCGGCGCGATCGTGCTCCAGCCGGTCACCACGGTCGACGGCTTCGAACTCTCCATTCAGGCCAACCACCTGGCGCCGTTCCTGCTCAGCAACCTGCTGCGCGACCGGGTCGGCCGGATGGTGGTCACCGCCTCCGGGGCGCACCGCAGCGGCGCGCTGGACCCGAACGACCTCAACCTTCCGCTGCGCCGCTACCGGGCGTTCACGGCGTACGGCACCAGCAAGCAGGCGAACATCCTCTTCACCGCCGAGGCTGCCCGGCGCTGGCCGGAGATCCACTCGCACTGCTTCCACCCCGGGGTGGTGCGCACCCGGTTCGGCAACGAGAGCCGGTTGGTCGCGGCCGGCATGCGCCTGCTGCCGTTCCGCAGCCCGGAGAAGGGCGCGGAGACGCTGCTCTGGCTGGTCAACTCCGACCCGGCGCGACTGCGCAACGGCGGGTACTACTACAACCGGCGGCTCCGCCGTCCGCTGCGCAAGGCGGCCGACCCGCAGCTCGCCGCGCGGCTCTGGACGGCCAGCGCCAAGGCCGTCGGCATCGACGCCTGACCCGTCGCCCGCCCTGCGGCAACCCGAGCCGTCGAGGTCCGAGGTTCGGTTCTCGCGGTTCAACGAACCGGCCGGAAGAGACGAGAGCCACCATTACGGCAACCGCGAGAAAATGATCGGCTTCGAGGTGATCGGCTTGTGACGAATCTCTGTCGCAGCTGAAAGCGAGCCGAAGGTAATCACCTCATGTTCCTTTTCCTTCTGGCGCTGAGCGGACTCGCCTGGAGCATCGTGTATGTCGATGCCGTTCGGGTCGGACTACGCGATCGCACGTACGCCATGCCGCTGTTCGCGCTCGGGCTGAACCTCTGCTGGGAGGTTCTGAACGCCATCGTCGCGCTCCCTGGCGACGGCAGGTTCCAGGGCGTGATCGACGTGTGCTGGGCAGCCCTGGACATCGGCATTCTCTATACCTATTTCCGGTACGGGCGTCGCTATTGGCCACGATCGGTTCCGAGCTGGATCTTTTTCGGCTGGACCCTTCTCGTAATCGCCGCGTCACTCCTCCTGCAACTGCTGTTCATGCACGAGTTCGGTACGCGGACCGGCCCCGCGTACGCCGCGTTCCTGCAGAACCTGCTCATGTCGGTTCTGTTCATTCACATGTTCGTGGCCCGGCGGGGCGCCGAGGGTCAGTCGCTGCTCATCGCGGTCGCCAAGTGGATCGGCACGCTGGCTCCGACCATCGCCTTCGGCGTGCTCGGGCACAGTGTGTTCCTGCTCGCCATCGGTGTGCTGTGCGGCGTGTTCGACCTGATCTACATCGGGATGATGCTCTGGCCGGCCGGCCGATGGGTCGCGTGGACTAGTCGGCCAGATGCACCGGCAGGCTCGTCACCACCACGCCGGGCAGGGCTCGAAGGGCACGGCGCAGGCGATGCTCGGCCCGGCTGTGCAGCAGCCGCTGCCACGGTCCCCGCACCACCACCTCCGGCACCACCACGGTGAGCAGGACATCGGGGCGGGAGGCGTGCAACGCCTCCAGATAGTGGGCGAGCGGCCCGATCGACGTCCGGTAGGGCGACACGATCGTCTCCAGCCGCACATGGTCGCCCCAGGCCTCCCACTGTTCACGGAACCGGTCCGCCTCCGGGTCCTCGGGGGCGATGTGCACGGCCAAGGTCGGCTGGCGCAGCGACGCCGCGTACGCCAGCGCCCGCAGCGACGCCCGGTTCAGGCGGGCGACCGGCACCACCACGAGGTGACGTACCTGCTGCGGAAGCTCCTGGGCCTCGGCCGGCGCCCCTGGTTCGGCTGCGCCGGGCAGCGGCACCGCGGTGAGCGCCGGCCCGGGACGCCGGCCGTCCGGCGGCGGGTGCAGCGCCAGTGACCGTTGCAGCCGCCGGTAGTGCCGGTGGATGGCGAGCGCGAGCAACACCAGCAACGGCACGGCGACGACCACCACCCAGGCGCCCTCGGTGAACTTGGTGATGGCGGCGGTCACCAGCACCAGACCGGAGAGGAGCGCGCCGAGCGCGTTGATCGCCGCGCGCCGGCGCCAGCCTCGGTTGCGCCGCCGGTGCCAGTGCACCACCATGCCGCTCTGCGACAGGGTGAAGGCGAGGAAGACCCCGACCGCGTAGAGCGGGATGAGCGCCTCGGTACGGCCGCGGAACACCAGGAAGACCACTCCCGCCGTGACCGCGAGCGCGATCAGGCCGTTGCTGAACGCCAACCGGTCCCCCATGTGCAGGAACCGGCGCGGCGCGTGGCCGGCCCGAGCCATGAAGAAGAGCAGCCGGGGGAACCCGTTGAACGCGGTGTTCGCAGCCAGCAGCAGGATCAGCGCGGTGGCCGCCTGCACCAGCGCGTACCAGGGGCCGGTGGGGAACGTGGCTCGGGCGAGTTGCGACAGCAGGGTCTTCTCCGGGGTGGGCACCAGCCCGGTCAGGTGGATCAGAACGGTCAGCCCGACGAAGAGCACGACCAGCATCCCGATCATCCAGCTCAGCGTCGTACGGGCGTTGCGCCATTCGGGCCGGCGGAACGCGGGGACGGCGTTCGACACGGCCTCGATGCCGGTCATCGACACGGCCCCGGATGCGAACGCGCGCAGCACCAGCAGCAGCCCCAGCCCTTCGGTGGCCGGCACCGGCGGCGGCGGGACCGGTTCGAAACCCCGCGCGCCGGCGCGCGCGTAGCCGACCAGGAGCACCGCGAGCAGCGCGACGATGAAGGCGTACGTGGGCCAGACGAAGAGGTTACCGGCGGCGCGCACCCCGCGCAGGTTTCCCGCGAGCAGTACGAGGATCGTCAGCAGCCCGAGCGGCACGGTGTACCGGGCCAGGCTGGGCAGCGCCGAGGTGACCGCGTGCACCCCGGCCGCCACCGACACCGCCACGGTCAGCACGTAGTCGACCATCAGGCCGGCTGCGGCGGCTAGCCCCGGCCGGACGCCGAGGTTGTCCAGGGCCACCACGTAGGAACCGGCGCCGTGCGGGTAGGCGACCACGGTCTGCCGGTAGGACAGGCCCACCGTGACCATGAGCACGGCCAGCAGAGCGGTGAGTGGTAGCGACAGACCGAGCGCACCGCCGCCGGCCAGCACCAGCACGGTCAGCATCGCCTCCGGCCCGTACGCCACCGAGCTGAGCAGGTCGGAGGAGAGCACCGGGAGCGCCACCAGCTTGCGCATCCGCTCGTAGAGCACCGCCGCGCTGGTCAGCGGCGGGCCGAACATCGCCCGCCGGCAACGGGACAGCGCCCGACCTGCGCGGGTGCCGGGAATGTTCGCCGGCTCGGTCGCCACCAGTTCGCCCGGCTCCCCCGCCGTGAACATGGCGATCGGCGCGAGCCGACCGAAGCGGCCGGGTGCCGGCTCGGCCCGGCTCCGTTCGAGCGTCGGATCCAGCGGCAGCCGCTCCGGATCGGGTGGGGCGCCGTCCGGGGGGACCCGCCAGTGCTCGCCGATGCGGCGTAGCGCCCCCAGTTCCTCCTGGTCCAGCGGTGGGAACTCGGCCGAGGGCGTGACCACCGTCCCCGGCCCAACCTCGCGCCCTTCACCACCCCCGTCCCCGCGCCCGCGCATACCCGCCCTCCCGTACGCCCCTTCCCCGCACTTTCACGGAAAGTGGCCGCTTCGGCGGCGGAATGGCAACTCTTTCAGAGAAAGTGCGCCCGCCGGGTCGTCAGCGGGGGGTGGGGTGGGGGGTGGCGTCCGGCGGGGCGAGGGCGGAGGCGGAGGCGAGGGCGGGGGCGGGGCGGCGGGACGCGCCGAGCACCACCACGACCACCCCGGCGAGCAGCAGCGCCAGACCGGGCAGGGCGAGCGGTCGGGGCAACTGGCCGAGCCAGACCCAGCCGATCAGGGCCGCGCCCGGCGCCTCCAGCAGGATCAGCACACTCACCGTGGTGGCGGAGACCCGCCGCAGCGCGTAGTTGAACATCGAGTGCCCCAACAGCTGGGCCCCCGCCACCAGGGCGAGGATGGCCAGCCAGGTACGGCCGTCGAAACCGGTCACCCGTACACCGCCGGCCAGGCAGACGACCAGCAGGATCAGCGAGCACACGCCGTAGCAGACGGTGGTGTACGTGGCGGTGCTGACGCTGACCCGGGCCCGTTCGCCGAACGCGGTGTAGATCGCCGCGAACATGCCGCCGGCCACCGCGAGCAGGTCACCGGCGAACGCTCGCCCGGAGACGGCGAAGTCTGCGCCGGTGGCGAACACCGCGCCGGCGACTGCGACCCCGATGCCCGCCCACACCACCGGCGGCAACCGTCGCCCCTGGCCGCGGGCGATCAGCCCCTGCCACACCGGCTGGGTGGCGCCCAGGGCGGTCGCCGCAGCCACCGAGGTGAGCTGGGCGCTCGGCATCCAGGTGGCGAAGTGCGCGGCGAGCGCGACGCCGGAGAGCACGCAGTACAGCCCTTCACGCCGTCCGGCACCGACGGTGAGCGCGCGCAGCTCCGCGCGGCGCCGGACCGCCGAGAACGGGCCCAGCAGCGCGACCGAGAGCAGGTTCCGCCAGAACGCGACGGCCAGCGCGGGGGCGGCCGCGAACGCGATCAGTGGTGCGGACGACGAGACGGCGACCACGGCGAGGGCGAGCGCCCCGACGGTCATCGGGTCGAGCGGCGGGCGGTGCTGAGCTGGGGACACGGGGAGCAATCCTCACACGACCCGGACCGACACTTACCGTCAGCACTCCGTTACGATCACGCGGTCCGCGCCGGCGACCCCCTCACGCCCGGAGGCGCTCCCCCATGCCCAGGTTCCAGGCGGTGCTCTTCGACTTCTTCGGCACGCTGACCCGGTCCGTTCAGCGTGGCGCAGGCCACCACGGCACCGCAGAACTGCTCGGCTGCCCCACCGACACGTTCACGGCGGTGTTGGACCGGACGTTCTACCAACGGGCCAGCGGCCGGTTCGGCAATGCCGAGGCGACCCTGCGCTGGGTCTGCGCGCAGGCCGGCGTACACCCGTCGGACGGCGCGGTCCGCGCGGCCGTGGCGTCCCGGCACCTGGCGGTACGCGCCGACACCCGGCTCCGGCCCGACGCGGTGCCGACGCTGGCTGGGCTGCGCCAGCGTGGACTGCGCACCGGCCTCATCAGCGACTGCACCCACGAGCTGCCGGCCTTCCTGCCGGACCTGGCCATCGCCCCACTGCTCGACGTGCGGATCTTCTCGGTACAGGTGGGGCGCTGCAAGCCGGATCCGGAGCTCTACCTCGCGGCGTGCCGGCGGCTCGGGCTGGCCCCGCGAGAGTGTCTCTTCGTCGGCGACGGTGGTAGCCAGGAGCTCACCGGCGCGGAGCGGGCCGGGTTGACCGCGGCCCGGCTGGCCGCGCCGGACCTCGCCGAACACATGGTGTTCAACGCCGATCTCGACTGGCGCGGCCCGGTGCTCGGTTCGCTGAGCGAGGTGCTCGATCTGGTCGACGCCGGCGGCGACCAGATCGGGCCGGCGACGGAACGGTACGCCCCGATCACCGCCGGCCGGCCGCCCGCCTGACGGTCCTGCGGCGGTCAGCGGCGGCGGACCCGGTGCAGCCGGAACGGCCGACGGGTCGCCCGCGCGGCCGGGGTTTCCCGGGGCGGTTCGGCGAGCGAGCCGGTTGGCAGAGCCGCGCCGGAGACCGGGTCGCCGGCCGGCGTGAGCCGGGTCAGCGCACAGCCCTCGTCCGCCCAGCGCTGCATCAGGTCGGTGGCGGACCCGGGGGCGTTCAGCCGTTTCGCCGCGACCAGCGGCGCGACGGTCTCCCACTCCTCGGTGCCCGGCAGCACCCGATCGACCCGGGCCGGCCAGGTCACGATCCGCCCGCCGTGGTCGCCACGCATGGTGACGTGCGCCCCGGTCGCCTCGGCCAGCCCCGGCGCCGTCTGCTCGCCGGGACCGCTGATCACGAGCAGCGCGCCCTCCAACGGGGCGCACCAGAGCGTCCGCGCCGGGCCGCCGGACACGCTCACCCAGACCACCGCGGCCTTCTTGATCGCCTCGTCGACCAGGGGCGTGCTGTGCCGCCCGTCCTCGTCCGTCACAGCGTTCTCCTCCGTTGTCCGACCCGGGTCCGCGTTCCCCTACGCAGCGTTCAGCCGACGAACGGCGGCACCATGATCTCGCCCCGGGCCACCGGGACGACCTGGCCCGCCACCGTGGTTCCCACTGCGGCACCGTTCGCCGCGGTGACCGTGCAGGCGAGCGACGACGGGCGGTTGATCTCGATGCCCTGCCGGACGGTGTAGCTGGAGCGGCCGTCGCCGGGCAGGAGACCGCTGGCCACCAACCACACGCCGAGGCCCAGCGCCGCCGACCCGGTCGCCGGGTCCTCCGGAACCCCCATACCGGGCACGAAGACCCGGCTGTGCGCCGTTTCGGTCGACGGGTCCCAGGAGAACACGCAGACATGGTCCACACCGAGCCGCTGCGCCGCCGCCGAGTCGACCCGGGCGCGGGCCACCGCGTCGGGGCGGACCGGCAGGTACGGGAACTCCAGCCCGCAGCCGGCGACCCGGGGTGCCGGGCCGGCGTGGTCGGCCGCGGTGAGACCCGCGATCGCCAGCAGCGGCTCCGGGTCCAGTTCGGGCCCCAGGGTCGGTACGCCGCCGGTCAACGTCGCCCCCGTCTCGGTGACCTGGATCGGCATGATGCCGGCCGTGCACTCCTGTGCGACCTGGCCGACGCCGAACACGCCCCGTCGGGCGGCCACCACGGCGGCACCGACACTCGGATGGCCGGCGAACGGCAGTTCGTCCGTCGGGGTGAAGATGCGAGCCCGGTAGGTGGCGCCGGCCTGGGTGGGGGGCAGCACGAACACCGTCTCGGAGAGGTTGAACTCCAGTGCGAGTGCCTGCATCTGCTCGGTGGCCAGGGCCTCGGCACCGAACACCACCGCCAGCGGGTTTCCGGCGAACGGGCGGTCGGTGAAGACGTCCACGATCTCGTAGGACAAGGTCGACATGTTGGTAAACCCTAGGCGCTTAGGCTGGTGGCCGTGACATCCCCGACCCGCGTCTACCTCGCCCGGCTCGCCGGAGTTGCCGTCTTCGATCCGAACGGTGACCTGGTCGGCCGCGTCCGCGACGCAGTCGCCCGACTCCGGCCCACCCAGCGACCGGAGATCGTGGGCCTGGTGGCCGAGATGCCGATGCGCCGGCGGATCTTCCTCTCCATCAACCGGATCACCTCGATCGACGCGGAAGCCGTCGTACTCGGCACCGGCACGCTCAACCTGCGCCGCTTCGAGAAGCGCCCGAACGAACTGCTGGTGCTCCAGGAACTGCTGGACCGGCGGGTGCAGCTGGACCCGGGCGGCCAGTCCGGCGCGGTGGTCGACGTGGCGATGGAATGCAGCCGGGGCGGCGAGTGGAACCTCACCCGGGTGGCCGTACGCGAGCAGACCGGGCGGCTCGCCCGCCGCGGCCACCTGCACCAGGTCGAGTGGGAACGGGTACGGGGGCTGACCGGGATCGCCGACGCCCGGGGTACGGCGAACCTGCTCGCCGTGCTCGAGGACATGCGCCCGGCCGACCTGGCGAACGTGCTGCAGGACCTGCCGGACGCGCGGCGCAACGAGGTGGCCGCCGCGCTCGACGACGAGCGGCTGGCCGATGTGCTCAGCGAGTTGCCCGAACGGGACCAGGTGGAGATCCTCGCGGCGCTGGACCGGGAGCGGGCCGCCGACGTGCTGGAGGAGATGGATCCGGACGACGCCGCCGACCTGCTCAACGAGCTGCCCCCACCCGAGCAGGACGTGCTGCTCGACCTGATGCAGCCGGACGAGGCCGACCCGGTGCGGCAGCTGCTCAAGTACAGCCCGGGCACCGCGGGAAGCGTGATGACCTCCGAGCCGGTCATCATGCCGCCGGACGCCACCGTGGCCGAGGCGCTGGCGCGAATCCGGGAGCCCCAGCTCTCCCCCGCGGTGGCGGCGCAGGTCTTCGTGGCCCGCGCCCCGATGACCACGCCCACCGGGCGCTATCTGGGCATGGTGCACTTCCAGCGGCTGCTCCGCGAGCCGCCGGCCGACCTGCTCGGCGGGGTCGTGGTCAACGACATCGACCCGCTGCAACCGGCCACCCCGCTGCCGGAGATAACCCGCCGAATGGCCACGTACGACCTGGTCGCCATGCCGGTCATCGACCAGAACAACCGGCTCGTCGGCGCGGTGACGGTCGACGACGTGCTGGACCACTCGCTCCCGCGCGACTGGCGGGATCGGGACGCGATCGCCGCCCCGTCCCCGGTCACGGCGCCGGACGGCGCGGATGGCTGAGCGGCAGCGGGCGGGCCGGCTCGACCAGCCACGCGAGCCCCGAGGCGTCAAGCTGCCCCGCTTCGACCCGGAGGCGTTCGGACGCTGGTCGGAGGGGATCGCCCGGAGCATGGGCACCGCCAACTTCATCGTCTACATGACGTTGGTGATCGGGATCTGGTTCGGCTGGAACACGCTGGCCCCGCCCAGCATCCGCTTCGACCCGTACACCTTCACGTTCCTCACGCTGGTGCTGTCCCTGCAGGCCAGTTACGCAGCGCCGCTCATCCTGCTGGCGCAGAACCGGCAGGCGGACCGGGACCGGGTGGCGCTGGAGGAGGACCGGCGGCGGGCGACCGCGCAGAAGGCGGACACCGAGTACCTGGCCCGGGAGATCGCCGCGCTGCGGATCGCCCTGGGCGAGGTGGCCACCCGGGACTTCGTCCGCACCGAACTGGCCCGGCTGGCCGAGGAACTCGACGAGGCGAACCAGCGCCGGCAACGACTCGGACAGCGGCAGCAGGGGAAGGCCCGCGCGACGGGCAACGAAGGGCTGGAGGAACCCCGGGACGAGCTGGACGCCGACTTCACCCGGGACGGCTACGGGGACTCGTCGACGCGGCGCAACCCGAACGGCTGACCGGCTGCGAGGCGCTGCCGCCTCGGCGCGTACGCGCTCCGGACGCTTGAACGCCGCGCGCCTCAAGGGGCCAGGCGAGCGGCGTTCCGTCTCGATGGTCCCACTTCGCCGGGTGGTCGTCCAGCCCCCGTCGGGTGGCCGCCGAGACCCATCGATTCGCTCACACCGCCCCCCGGCAGCGCGGTAGCGGATACCTCTCGACGTAGCATTGCGGGCATGTCAGCACCCGCCAGCACCGTCGAGGACGCGATCCAGGCCGCTCTGGCCACGGTCAACGACCCGGAGATCCGTCGGCCCATCACCGAGCTGGACATGGTCCGGTCCGCGCTGATCGGCCCGGACGGCGTGGTACGGGTCGAGCTGCTGCTCACCGTCGCCGGCTGCCCGCTGAGGGACAAGCTGCGCGCGGACATCACCGCCGCGGTCGCCGCGGTGCCCGGCGTGGCCGGTGTGGAGATCGAGTTCGGCGTCATGAGCCCCGAGCAGCGCCAGTCGCTGCAGGCGAAGCTGCGCGGTGGTACGGCGAGCGCCGACCCGGTGATCCCGTTCGCCCAGCCCGGCTCCCGCACCCGGGTCTACGCGGTGGCCAGCGGCAAGGGCGGCGTCGGCAAGTCCAGCGTCACGGTCAACCTGGCAGCGGCGCTGGCCGCGCGGGGGCTCTCCGTCGGCGTCGTCGACGCGGACATCTACGGTCACTCGGTGCCCCGGATGCTGGGCGCGGACGGCCGCCCGACCCGGGTCGAAGACATGATCATGCCGCCGCAGGCGCACGGCGTGAAGGTCATCTCGATCGGCATGTTCACCGCCGGCAACGCCGCCGTGGTGTGGCGCGGCCCGATGCTGCACCGGGCGTTGCAGCAGTTCCTCGCGGACGTCTACTGGGGCGACCTGGACGTGCTCCTGCTCGACCTGCCGCCGGGCACCGGCGACGTGGCCATCTCGCTGGCCCAGCTGCTGCCCAACTCGGAGATCCTCGTGGTGACCACGCCGCAGGCCGCGGCCGCCGAGGTCGCGGAGCGGGCCGGCGCGATCGCGCTCCAAACCCACCAGCGGGTGGTCGGTGTGATCGAGAACATGTCCTGGCTGGAGCTGCCGGACGGGTCCCGGATGGAGGTCTTCGGCTCCGGTGGCGGGCAGACCGTCGCCGAGTCGCTGAGCCGGACCATCGGCGCCCAGGTGCCTCTGCTCGGTCAGATCCCGCTCGACACCCGGGTACGGGAGGCCGGTGACGTGGGCGACCCGATCGTGCTGTCCGCGCCGGAGTCGCCCGCCGCGACGGCGTTGGGCCAGGTGGCCGACCAGCTCGCCGTACGGCGTGAGTCGCTGCTGGGCAAGCCGCTCGGTCTCAAGCCTGCCGGCCGCTGACACCTGCGCCCGCACGGGCGGCACGCGCAACCCCGGGCCGTGTGCCGCCACAGCGTTGGCGGCGGCCGCTGCCCCGCCAACCCGGGGGCCTCGGTGCCTCTCGCTCGCCGACGAGTGTATCCAGGTGCGCGCCTTTGGAGCTGATGTCGTAGCCGATTCACGGCGCCTCACGTCGCTGCCCCACGCGGCATCGGCCGCGATGGCGCGATCGGTCCCATCCCACGGCGGCGTGACGGGTCCCACGGCGGCGTGACCGGTCCCACGACGGTGTGCCGGTCCTACGACGGCGCGACCGGTGATCGGTGATGGCGTGGACGACTCAGCTCCAAAGGGCGCGAACCCCGACCATCAGCCTCCGCCCGCAGCGGTGGCCGCGGGGCATCCCCGACCGTGCTGACAGAGACCTGGCGCTGCCGCACCGGGCAACCCGGGCCGAGCCGGCCCGGCCGGAGCGAGCGGGTGGGGTCAGGTGGCGTCGTCGTAGCTGGCCCGCTGAGCGGGGGCGGACGTGCCGCTGGTGGCCGTGGACGTACGGCCGTTCGACCGCAGGTCGGCGGCGTTGGCCACGTCCTTCAGCTCGTTGTGCACCCCGGTCACGTCCGCGCGCAGGTTGTCGTAGACGCCCTGCAGCGGCTTCCGGATCGCCTGCTCGTCCTCCTCGCTGAGCAGGTGCTTGCGGATGAACGCCTTCGGGTGCAGATCCTCGAGCTGGATGTCGGTACCGAGTTCCTTGCTCAGGTCGCTGGTGGCGTTGCGGGCCATGCTGCGCAGGTTACGCAGCATCCGCAGCCCGTCGCTGATGACCGCGGGCAGCCGGTCACCGAAGATCAGCAGCGCTAGGAGAAGCAGCGCACCGATCTCCCACCAGTTCAGGTTGTCGAGCATCCTGCGGGCCCCCTCTCGGCGTCACGAGCAAGACTACGCACGATGGAGGCGGACCGGGGAGGGGGTGACGCAGTGTTCACTTCGCGTCCGCAGCCAACGTCACGGAGGCGTTCTGCCTGCTCGATCCCCTGCGGTACTCGACCGTGACCACCGAACCGGGGGCGAACTTGCGGACCAGTGCGATCAGATCGCTCGGCTCGGTCATCGGCCGCCCGTTCAGCCGCAGGACCACGTCACCGGCCTTGAGCCCCGCCGCCTGGGCCGGACCGGACGGCTCGACCGATTCGAGGCGTACGCCGCCGCCGGGAACCGCCGCGTTCGGCCCACCGACCTGGGCGCCGATCACGGTACGCCGGGCCTTGCCGGTGCCGATGATGTCCTGGGTGACCCGCTTCGCCTGGTTGATCGGGATGGCGAAGGCCAGGCCGATGTTGCCGGCCTCCTGCCCCTCCGAGACCAACGACTTGATGGTGGAGTTCACCCCGATCACCCGGCCGGCCGCGTCGACGAGCGGACCGCCGGAGTTGCCGTGGTTGACCGCGGCGTCGGTCTGGATCGCCGCGTAGTAGCGAACCGGGCCGCCGGGCTCCCCGGCCTGCATCGTCCGGTCCAATGCGCTCACGATGCCGGCGGTGACCGTGTTGGTCAGTGACAGCGGCGAGCCGATGGCCAGCACCGGATCGCCCACGGCGAGCGCGTCGGAATCACCGAACTCCACCGGCCGCAGGCCGGAACGCTCCACCTTCATGACCGCGATGTCCGACTCCGGGTCCTGGCCGACCAGCTTGGCCGGGGAGGAGGTGCCGTCGTTGAAGATCACCGAGGCCCGGCCGGTGCCGCCGGCCACCACGTGGTCGTTGGTGATCACGTGCCCGTCGGCGCTCGCGATGAAGCCGGAACCCTCGCTCGTACCGCCGAGACTGCTCACCCGCACGGTCACGACGCTGGGCAGCACCCGCTCGGCGACCGCCGCCAGGGATTCCGGTCGACGCTGGGCGAGCGCGGGCGCCTGACCCGGGTCGGCACCCAGCACCGTGCCGGCCGCGCCGCCGCCACGCACCGCCAGCGCGTAACCGAGTGCGCCGCCGAGGGCGCCCGCGAGCAGAGCGGTGACCAGCGGGATGAGGAGGACCTCGCGGAGCCGTGGCCGGCCGGGCGCGTCCGGATCGCTGACCGGCTCCGGCTCCGTGCCGCTGTGACTCGGCAACGGGACGACCACCGCGGCGGGCGCTGCCGGGTCCCGCCACGGGTCGGTGAGCGCGTCGGACCACCAGGGCGATGCCTCGCGGTCGACCGGGTACCCCGGCGTGGCCGCCGGCTGGCCGCCCACCTCCGGCGGTGCCGCTGGTGCCGGAGCATCACCGGGCCGGCGCCAGTCCCAGCCGTCGGTCACGTCGGTGCCTCCCAGTCCGTCCCCCGGGCCCCGCGTCTCACGACCACGACAAGCGCGTCCGGGCCGCGGCTGACGGGACACCGCTTCCAGGATTGCACGGATGTCCGGGATGGGGTCAGCGGTTGTCAGCGTGATCGCGCGGGCGGGACGCGCGGCTGCGCGCGCGGAGGGCCGCCTCTAGGCTCATAGCCGCGAACCCACCCCTTGCACCACTTCGCCGCCCGGAGGTGCCCCATCGCCACGGTCGCCGGTTCCGGCAGTTCGAACCCGGCCCTGCAGTTCGCCGAGTCGTACGTCACCGAGGATCTCGTGCTCCGCACCGCCCGCAGCCTGGCCCGCGAGGTGGGCCTCGACGCGGTGACCCCCGGCGCGGGCGCGGCACTGCGCCTGCTCGCCGCCGCCGGCAACGCCCGCGCGGTGGTGGAGATCGGCACCGGCACCGGGGTCAGCGGGGTCTGGCTGCTGCGCGGGATGCGCGCGGACGGCGTACTCACCACCATCGACGTCGAGGTGGAGCATCAACGGATCGCCCGGCGGATCTTCACGGAGGCGGGCTTCCCGACCGGGCGTACCCGGATCATCACCGGCCGCGCCTTCGACGTGCTGCCGCGGCTGGCGGACGGCGCGTACGACCTGCTCTTCGTCGACGCCGAGGTGACCGGATTCCACGCCTGCGTCGAGGCCGCGCTGCGGCTGCTGCGCCCCGGCGGCGTCCTCGTGCTCAACGGGGTGCTCGCCGGCGGTCGGATCGGGGACCCGGCCGCGCGGGACGCGGAGACGGTGACCGTCCGGGAGACGATCAAGGCGATCCGGGAGTCGGAGCACTGGATCCCCGCCCTGTTGCCGGCCGGGCACGGGCTGCTCGCCGCGGTCAAGTGCTGACCCGCCCCGGCGGGCCGTCGCTCCGCCGGGGCCGGGTACCGCCCGCCGGTCAGCTCAGCGTCGCCAGCCAGCGCAGCAGCGAACGTACGCCCCAACCGGTCGCGCCCTTGGTCAGCTCCGCGTCGTCGGAGTCGGCCCAGGACGGCGCCGACATGTCCACGTGCACCCAGCGGTCACGCAGGTCGTCGGTGAACTCGCGCAGGTAGAGCGCGGCGAGCACCGAGCCGGCTCCCTGCGTCGGCGCGCTGAACAGGTCCGCCACCTCGCTGCCGAGGTACTCGACGTAGTCCGCCGGCAGCGGCATCCGCCAAGCCTGCTCCCCGGCCGCCTCGACGGCGGCGAGGAACTTGCCCGCGAGCTCGTCGTTCTCGCTGTAGAGGGCACCCGTCCGCTTGCCCAGCGCCACCGCGTTCGCCCCGGTCAGCGTGGCCAGGTCGACCAGCACGTCCGGCTTCAGCTCCCGGACGGCGTAGCTGATCGCGTCGGCGAGGACGAGCCGTCCCTCGGCGTCGGAGTTGGTGGTCTCACTGGTGATCCCGCCGTAGTGGCGGATGACGTCGCCGGGGCGGAACGCCGACCCGCTCACCGCATTTTCCGCGAGCGGCGCCAGCGTGGTGACCCGGACGGGCAGCCGCAGCGCGGCCGCCCCGAGGGTGGCGGCCACCACGGCCGCGGCTCCGCCCATGTCCTTGCGCATCAGCTTCATCGCCGGCACCGGCTTGATCGAGATGCCGCCGGTGTCGAAGGTGATGCCCTTGCCGACCAGCACCACGTGGGTACGGGCGTCGGCCGGGCGCCAGTCCAGCTCGACGAGGCGCGGGGTGCTGGCCGAGCCGCCGCCGACGGCAAGGATGCCGCCGAAGCCCTCGGCGGCCAGCTCGACCGGTCCGCGTACCCGAAGGTGCAGGTCCGGCGTCCCGTCGGCCCGCTCGGCCACCTGCTCGGCGAACCACTGCGGATTCTTCACCGAGGAGGGCGTGTTCGTGAGGTCACGGGCGAACCGGGTCATCCGGGCCGTGGTGCGGGCCGCCTCGACCACCGCCAGGTGGTCGTCCGGGTTGGCCACCACGAGGTCGACCTGCGCCAGCGCGGGCGCCTCACCGGCGTCGGTCAGCCGGAACCGGTAGGAGGCCAGCAGCAGCCCCTCGTAGAGCCCTCGAACGGCCTCCGGGGAGGCGTCGGCCGGCAGCGCGACCGTGGCGTGCTTCTCGTCGGCGACCGCCCGGGCGATCGCGGCGCCGGCCCGCCGCCAGCCCGCCTCGTCCCCGTCGCCCACCCCGGCCAGGACCAGCACGCCGGGGCTGCGCCCCGGACGGAGGTGGGTCCGGGTCTCGCCGGCCCGACCGGTGAGTCGCGCGGCCGGCACCAGTGCGCCGGCCTCTTCGGCGACTCCCTCGGGGAGCGTGGCCGCGGTCAGGACCGGGATGGCCGGGGCGTCGCCGCCCTCCGCCTCTCCGGCCGCTCGGACGGGCAGGACGAGTGTGTCGAGCCGGTCGGGCTCGGCGAACAGACGGATGGCGAGCACGCGGAACCGTACCTCCAGGAAAGTCTCGGTGCGGGACGTTCCGCACCGGTGAAGCCCTGAGCCACCGGCCGGGGCCGGTGGCTCAGGGTATGACGAACCGCCGGGACGGCTGCCGCCGCCCAGACCGTTCCTCGATCAGCCGGCGGCCGCCTTCAGTGCGTCACCGAGCGCATTGGCCTCGTCGGGAGTCATCTCGACGACGAGCCGGCCACCGCCCTCCAGCGGGACTCGCATGACGATGCCCCGGCCCTCCTTGGTGACTTCCAGCGGACCGTCGCCCGTCCGCGGCTTCATCGCCGCCATGTTGTCTCCCCTCAGACCTACACCAGGGTCGGTGGGTTGCCCCACAGCCACTTCATCACGACCACCCGCAGCCTTCGCGGGGGCGTCGACCAACGATTTTCCCTGATGAACACCGCCGGACCCAAACCGAAGCAGTATTGATGTAACAGCATCTAGCTTATCTTGAGAAGGCCTGTCACAATGTGCGGTCATGCAGGCACGGTCGGCACTCTTCGACCTGTACGGCGACCACCTCCGGGCGAGGGGCGGCCGGGCGCCGGTGGCCGCCCTGGTCAAGCTGCTCGCCCCGCTGGGCATCGCCCCGCCGGCCGTGCGCACCGCCGTCTCCCGGATGGTCCGTCAGGGCTGGCTCGACCCGCTCAAACTGGCCTCGGGGCCGGGATATTCGATCACGCCCAAAGCGGCGCGGCGGCTCGACGAGGCGGCCGCCCGGATCTATCGGACGGGCCGGATCGGCTGGGACGGCCGGTTCGACCTCATCGTGCTGGAGGCGCCGAACTCGCGCCGGGAACGCCAACGGCTCGCCGCGAACCTCACCTTCCTCGGCTACGGGACGCTCAACGAGTGCACCTGGGTGGCCACCCGCCCAGGCGAGGACGTCGACGTGCTGCTCAACGAGGCGGGGGTGCGGTACGAGCGGTTCACCGCTGCGCACGCGGCCGGCACCCCGGGTGCGATGGCCGTCGTACGCCGCGCCTGGAACCTCAACGAGATCGGGCAGGCGTACGAGCGGTTCGTGACCGAGCAGCAACCCCTGATCGCGAAGGTGAACGCACGCAGCGGAGACGAGGAGGCGTACGCCGCCCGGTTCCGGCTGGTGCACGCGTGGCGTACCTTCCTGTTCCGGGACCCGCAGCTGCCGCCCGCGCTGCTTCCCGAACGCTGGCCCGGCACCGCAGCCGCCAGCTTCTTCGACCGGCACGCGGCCCGGCTGCGGCCGGCCGCCGACCGGTACGTCGAGAGGTGCCTCGACGCCGGCAACCGCATCGCCCGACAGAAGGGTCGTTAGACAAAGTGACTGAGCCCCTGCTCGTCGACCGGACCGACGCCGTCGTCACGCTGACGCTGAACCGCCCGAAGGCGATGAACGCGTTCGACGTGGCGTTGAAGGAGGCCCTCCGGGACGTCCTGGCCGAACTGGAGACCGACCGCAGCTGCCGGGCCGTGGTGCTCGCCGGGGCGGGTGGCTCGTTCAGCGCCGGGCAGGACCTGCGCGAGCACGTGGCGACGCTGGAATCCACCAGCGCGGACCCGCTGTCCACCGTCGGGGCGCACTACAACCCGATCGCCGCCCGGCTGGCCAACCTGCCGAAGCCGGTGGTGGCGGCGGTGCGCGGGATGGCCGCCGGGGCCGGCGCATCGCTGGCCTTCCTGGCCGACATCCGCATCGGTGGACCGAGCACCAGCTTCCTGATGGCGTTCGCGAAGGTCGGGCTGGCCGCCGACACCGGCGCGTCGTGGACGCTGCCCCGGCTGGTCGGCCACGCCAAGGCGGTCGAGCTGCTGATGCTCGCCGAGCCCGTACGCGCCGAGGAGGCGTGCCGGCTCGGCCTGCTGAACCGCATGGTCGACGACGACGAGCAGGTGCTTCCGGCCGCGCAGGAACTGGCCGCGCGGCTGGCTGCCGGGCCGACGGTCGCGTACGGGGCGATCAAGCGGCAGCTCTCCATCGCCGACGCCGGCACCCTCGCCGACGCGCTCGCGGCCGAGGCTCAGGCGCAGAGCATCTGCGGTGCCACCACGGACCACCGGGCGGCCACCATGGCCTTCGTCGCCAAGCAACGGCCGGTCTTCGAGGGACGCTGAGCGGTCGGCCTCGCGCGCGGCAGCCGGGTCACGCTCGCGAGGCCGCTCCGGGCCGGCTCAGTCGTCCTCCTCCGGATCCTGGTTGGCCTCGGCACCGAGCACGAACGCCTGCATGGCGAGCTCGTCGCCGGCGGGCGACACGAAGGCGGGCAGCTCGCGCGGGCCCAGCTCCTGCACGTACGACCAGAAGAGGCGTACCGCCTCGGCGGGCGAGTCGGCCTCGATCGGCAGGTCGAGGCTGACCAGCCAGGTGCGTCGGGGTGGCGGCGGACCGAACCGCTCGGCCAGCGCCCGGTGGATCGCCGGGTCGAGCGGGGTGACCGGTCCATCGAGGGCGAGCTGACCGGCCGGCAGCGGCTCGTCGAAGGCCCGCCGGGTGTACGTCACCACCAGGGCCGCCTCGCGGTCGGACTGTGGATCTTCCGGGTCGTCCGCGCGGAGGCCGGTGGCCGCCGCGACGCGGCCGAGGGCCACCACCCGCACCGGCTCGTCGATCAGCACCGCCACGTCGTCGCCGGGACGGGGGCGCACGGTCTCGTCCAGGCCGGTCAGCTCGAGCGTGTCGTGGTGCACCAGCCGTTCGGCGTCGTAGCGGCCGGCGGGCAGCAGGACGGCCCAGGCGCCGGTGCTCGCCGCCCGGCTCGTCCCGTCCGGCCGGTGCGCGGTGTCGGTCGTCATGCCTCCCATCCCATCACGCCGTGCCGGTCGGTTTGACGTGGCAGCCGTCGAGATGGTCGTCGACCATCCCGGTGGCCTGCATCAGCGCGTAGGCCGTGGTCGGACCGACGAACCGGAAGCCGCGTTTCTTGAGCGCCTTGGCCATCGCCGTCGACTCGGGTGTGATCGCTGGTACCTCGGCGAAGGAGGCCGGGCGGGCCGGCCGTGGGGCCGGGGCGAACGACCAGAGCAGCGCGGAGAGCCCCTCGGGCAGCTCCGCGGCCGACCGCGCGTTGGCGATGGCGGCCTCGATCTTGGCTCGGTTGCGGACGATCCCGGTGTCGGCCAGCAGCCGGGTCACGTCGGCCTCGCCGTATTCCGCCACGGTCGGGATGCGGAACTCGTCGAAGGCCAACCGGAAGGCGGGGCGCTTGCGCAGGATGGTCAGCCAGGACAGCCCGGACTGGAACGCCTCCAGCGTCATCCGTTCGTAGAGCGCGTCGTCGCCGTGCAGCGGCTGCCCCCACTCCGTGTCGTGGTAGGCGGCGTAGTCGGGGGTGCTCGCCCCCCAGGCGCAACGCGGTAGCCCGTCGGCACCGATCACCAGGTCAGTCACGTCTGCACACGCTAGGCCACAGCACCGACAGCTCATCGCCCATCGTCGCCGGGCTTCCCGCGGGGGCGGATCACCGACCGGTAGGGGTGGGGCGGCGACCGTTCCCCGGCCACGCCGCCACGCCGGTCACGGTAGGCGGCCCTGCTCCACGAGACGACCGAAGCGTCGCAGCGCCCGGGTCAGCCCGAGCTTGGAGCCGGGCCAGATCACCGGCCAGGCGACCCGACCGGCGGTGCCGCCGGGCAGGTGGAACCACTCGTGCCAGACGACCTGCGTCCGGTCCCGGGCCAACGGGGTGCAGCGCAGCACGCCAGGGCCACGCAGCAGCGGGCCGCAGTGCACCACCCCGATCTCGTAGGGCTCGTCGACCCGGACCACCCGCATCTCGTCCCGGAGCTCGGTCGGGCCGAGCGCGGTCAGCGCCTCGACGAGACTGCCCTCACGGCCGTCACCCTCGACCACCCGTACCCGGGTGAACGGGATCCAGTCGGACTGGCGCTCCCAGGCCAGCAACGCGGCGAAGACCCGTTCTGCCGGGGCGTCGACGATGACCGTCGCGGTCACCTCGCCGGCGCCCGGCCGGGCCGCCTCGGGCAGGTCGTCCCCGCCCTGTTCTGCGGTCACACCGGCTCCGAGCGCACCACCGGGCCGTGCCCACCGGAGCCGTCAGCCGGCTTGCTCCGGCCGGCTCCGGCGTCGTCCGGGTCGGCCGGAGAGTCGGTGGAACCGATGAAGGTGGTTCCACCGGCCGCGGTGCCACCGGCGGTGACGAAGGGCTCGACCCCGGTGACCGCCACCTCGGGCTGCCCGGCCGCCGCCTCGAACGTCCGGTCGTTTCCGGGTGTCGTGCCGGGCACGGCGGCGACCCCGGTGGACGCCGACGCAGCGGCACCCGCCTGCTCGCGGGCCCGCCGCAGGGTCTCCGCGTCCGCCGTCCGCCCCTCCCGCAACGCGGCTACCTCCGCTTCCAGCACACCGATCAGCTCGGACTTGTAGCCGATGTCGTAGGCGGCGCGGCGCAACGCCCGATCGACCTGAGCCATCTGGTACCCACGCAGCACGGTGTCGAACCGGATCTCCTCGACGTCCGTCTCCCGCAACGGCCGGTCACCCGGCAGCGGCACGGCGCGCCCGTCCGGTTCGGCCGGCACCAGGCCAGGATCACGACCGGTGACCAGCGCTGTCACCCCGAACACCACCGCCGCGACGGTCAACGCCACGACCAGCATGAGCAGAACCTGACCCATGCACAGATCGTGGCATGCCGAACCGACCGGAGCGAGCCCGCCACCGACGCCGGGCCGACGGACCGTTCGAACGGTGCGCCGGCGGACGGGTTAGCGTCGGGACCGGCCGATGCGGGGAACGCCCGCAGGGCTTCGGTGAGGGAGGCGGCAATGGCCGGGGAGCTGCGGCTCGGTGGGCGGACGTTCGCCCCCGGTGAGCTGGTGGTGATGGCGATCGTCAACCGCACGCCGGACTCGTTCTTCGACCGGGGGGCGACGTTCGAGGCGGACAGCGCGCTGCGGGCGGTGGAGCGCGCGGTGACCGAGGGTGCCGAGATCATCGACATCGGCGGGGTGAAGGCCGGCCCGGGCGCCGAGGTCGACGTCACCGAGGAGATCCGGCGTACGGTCGGCACCATCGCCGCCGTCCGCGCCGCCTTCCCGGACGTGGTGATCTCCATCGACACGTGGCGTGCGGAGGTCGCCGTGGAAGCGGTAGCCGCCGGCGCCGACCTGCTCAACGACACCTGGTCCGGCGCCGACCCCGCGCTGGCCCGGGTCGCCGCGGAGACCGGTGCCGGGCTCGTCTGCTCGCACGCCGGCGGGCTGGCACCCCGGACCCGCCCGCACCGGGCCGCCTTCGACGACGTCGTGGCCGACGTGGTCACCACGGTGACCGGGCTCGCCGAACGCGCGGTCGGGCTGGGCGTACGTCCCGACGGGATCCTCATCGACCCGGCGCACGATTTCGGCAAGAACACCCGGCACTCGCTGGAGATCACCCGGCGGCTGGACGAGCTGACCGCCACCGGCTGGCCGCTACTGGTCGCGCTCTCCAACAAGGACTTCGTCGGGGAGACGCTGGACCTGCCGGTCGCCGAGCGGCTGGAGGGCACGCTCGCCGCGACCGTCGTCTCCGCCTGGCTGGGCGCCCGGGTGTTCCGGGCCCACCAGGTGCGCGCCACGCGCCGGGTGCTCGACATGGTCGCCTCGATCCGTGGAGATCGCCCGCCGGCGGCGACCCGGCGCGGCCTGGCCTGAGCGCTTGCCGGCGCTGGCCGTGGGGTTGGTCGAGGCGAGCCGCCGACCGCACCGCCGCCTTCCGGGTCGGGCAGCCGGTCCGCGGCGGGCAGGGCGAGCCGGATCGGTCCGGAGGCCGGTCCGGCTCCCGCCGCCTCACGTCCAGCGCAGGATGTTGCGACGCCAGGCGTAGAGGATGCCGAGCGCCAGCACAGCCACGAAGATCGCCATCTCGACGACCGTGACCAGGCCGAACCCGGGCCGGTCGAAGACCACGGCCCAGGGAAAGAGGAACACCGCCTCGACCGCGAAAAGCACGTACAGGTACGCGTACACGTAGTAGCGGATCTGCATCTGCGCCCAGTCGCCGCCGACCGGATCGAGCCCGCACTCGTAGCTCGCCCGCTTGCCGGGCGGCTCGGCGGGGCGGCCCGGACGCAGCACCCGGTTGGCGGTGAACGCCACCACGAAGAAGAGGACGCTGACGAGCAGCAGGAGCCCGAGCGTCGCGTACGAGCCCAGGTAACCGTCCACGATCGGCAGCCTACCGCCCGGCCGGTTGACCATTTCCGGACACGTTACGAATTTGTTTCCGGATGGGACTGGTGCCGTGCGGCAACGGTACCGACGATGGGACCCCTGATCCGTTGTCATCGGAGGGCAGATGGCCAGCGTGGACGTACCGGCCGGGCGAGCACGCCGTCGGCGTGCCGTGCCTGCGCTCGGGGTGACCGTCACGCTCTGCGTGCTCACCGCCCTCGCCGTGATGCCGGGCCCGGCCGCGCCCGGTGACCCGACGGCCAGCCCGGTTGCTGTGCTCACCGACCCCGACGAGCAGGGCGGCGAGACGCCGACGGCGGAGCCGACCGGTACCGACCCGGGTCCGACTACCGCACCACCGACCATCGATCCGCCGCAGGAGACCGGCGCGCCACCGACGAGTGACCCGCCGCCGACCACCGGCACGCCGGGACCGGCGGGGCCCACCACCGCCGCGCCGCCCACCGGGACGCCCACCAGGCCGTCGAGGCCCCCGGTCCAGCCGTCGGCGCCGCACAGCGTCCCGGCACCGCACCCGCTCGGGGTACGGGTCAGCACCGGAGACGTCACCCTGACCCCCGCGTACTGGAACGCGAGCAGCACGGTCACCACGTTGCGGGTCACCGTCGCCAACACGGGGAGCACGACCGCTCGGGTCGCCCTGTCGTACCGGCTGCCCACCGGATTGACGGACGCCGGTACGGCCGGCTGCGCGGCGACCGGCGGCGGCGCGTACCGCTGCGGCGAGTGGACGGCGCCCGCGGGCGCCCGGTTCAGCAGCCTGATCCGCCTCCGCGTCGCCGGCGACGCGTGGCGGCGCATGCCGTTGGGCGGCTCGGTCGCGGTCACCGCCAGCGCCCCCGCAGTGCCGGGATCGGCCGGCGACGACGAGGGGTTCGCGGTGCTCTTCCCGCCAGGGCCCCCGGCGGCCGGCATCGCGCTCGAGGCCGACGAGGTCACCTTCGACATCAGCGGAACCGCCACTGAACTCGCCGTGCGGCTAACCAACACCGGCACGGCGGACGCCACGGGCCGGATCGACGTGCTCCTGCCCGCCGGAGTCAGCGTGCCGGCGCCACCCGCCGGTTGCGTACCGCTGGACCCGTCCCGGACTCGCTGCGACGTGGGCGCGATCCGGGCCGGAGGCCACGTGAGCCTCCGACTGCCGGTCGAGGCCACGCCGGCCGCCCAGCGGAACGCACCGCTGGCGGGCGCGGTGGTCGCCCGGCTCGTGCCGGCCCGCAGCCCTGCCCGGCAGGTGCAGATGAGCTTCCGGATCAGCGCCGCGGTCGCGCTTGCCACCCTGGTGGCCGCGCCCACGCCGACGGGCTCGCAAGGTGTCCTGGGCGCCGGCGGAAGACTGCCGGACGAGGCGGGCGGCTCCTCGGAACGGCGTATCGCGATGGTCCTCGTCGTGGTCTCGACGCTGCTCATCGTCCTGGCGCTCTGGCTGGCCGGCGCGGCGATGCGCCGACGGCTCACCCGCCCGGTGGTGCCGGACGGGCACGACGCGAAAGTTTGATCCACGAGCCCGAGACATCGGCCGATCGTGATCTCCATTACGGCGGGAGATACGAAACGCCACGAAGTGGTGAATTTCACCCCCCATTCCGGTCCCAGTCGATGAGCCTCCGGGGAAGGTGACGGGGCCGTCCGACGTAGGCTCTCAGGTGAGAAACCACATGCGGGCCGGGCCAGCCACGGCCGGCGCGGTGCAGGGTGCGTAAGGGAGGTCGCGTGGCCGGGCAAGGCGGGGTCACCAGCAGCTCGAGCCGCCACCGCGCGCAGCGAAGCGAGGTGCAGGCGTGAGCAAGCAGATCCGTCAACTGGACCGGGTGGTCATCCGGTTCGCCGGCGACTCCGGCGACGGCATGCAGCTGACCGGCGACCGGTTCACCTCCGAGACGGCCCAGCTCGGCAACGACATCTCCACCCTGCCCAACTTCCCCGCGGAGATCCGGGCGCCCGCCGGCACCCTGCCGGGCGTGTCGAGCTTCCAGGTGCACTTCGCCGACTACGACATCCTCACCCCCGGCGACGCGCCGAACGTGCTGGTGGCCATGAACCCGGCCGCGCTCAAGGCCAACCTGGTCGACCTGCCTCGCGGCGCGGACATCATCGTCAACACCGACGAGTTCACCAAGCGCAACCTGGCCAAGGTCGGCTACCAGGTCAGCCCGCTCGAGGACGACACGCTCGCCGGCTACGCGGTGCACCCGGTGGCGCTCACCTCGATGACGATCGGCGCGCTCGCCGACCAGGACGTGTCCAAGAAGGACGCCGAGCGGGCCAAGAACATGTTCGCCCTCGGCCTGCTCTCCTGGATGTACTCCCGCCCGTACGAGTCGACGCTGCGGTTCCTGGAGCGCAAGTTCGCGCGCCGGCCGGAGCTGGTGGCGGCGAACGTGGCCGCCTTCCGGGCCGGTTGGAACTTCGGCGAGACGACCGAGGACTTCGCGGTCCGCTACGAGGTGAAGCCGGCGCAGATGCCACCCGGCACCTACCGCAACATCACTGGCAACGCGGCGCTCTCGCTGGGCCTGGTCGCCGCCGGCGTCCGCTCCGGCCTGCCGGTCTTCCTCGGCGCCTACCCGATCACCCCGGCGTCGGACATCCTGCACGAGCTGAGCAAGCACAAGAAGTTCGGCGTGCTCACCATGCAGGCCGAGGACGAGATCGCCGCGGTCGGCGCGGCACTGGGCGCGTCCTACGGGGGCGCGCTCGGCATCACCACCACCAGCGGTCCCGGCGTCGCACTCAAGAGCGAGACGATCTCCCTCGCGGTGGCACTGGAACTGCCGCTGGTCATCGTCGACGTGCAGCGGGCCGGGCCGTCGACCGGTATGCCGACGAAGACCGAGCAGGCCGACCTCAACCTGGCGCTCTACGGCCGCCACGGCGAGGCACCGGTCGCGGTGATCGCACCGAAGTCCCCCGCGGACTGCTTCTACGCGGCCCTGGAGGCGGCCCGGATCGCCCTCACCTACCGCACCCCGGTGATCCTGCTGTCGGACAACTACGTCGCCAACGGCTCCGAGCCGTGGCTGCTGCCCGACGTCGACTCCCTGCCCGACCTGCGGGTGGAGTTCGCGTCCGCCCCCAACGGCGAGGACGGCACCACCTTCCTGCCGTACCTGCGCGACCCGGAGACGCTGGCCCGCCCGTGGGCCATCCCCGGCACCCCGGGCCTGGAGCACCGGATCGGCGGGCTGGAGAAGGCCGACAAGACCGGCGACATCTCGTACGACCCGGCGAACCACGACTTCATGGTCCGTACCCGGGCCGCCCGGATCGAGACGATCCCGGTGCCGGACGTCGAGGTCGAGGACCCCGACGGCGACGCGCGGGTGCTGGTGCTCGGCTGGGGCTCCACGTACGGGCCGATCGGCGCGGCCTGCCGGGGCCTGCGCCAGCGCGGCCTCTCCGTGGCGCAGGCGCACCTGCGTCACCTCGCCCCGATGCCGGCCAACCTCGGTGCGGTGCTCCGTTCGTACGACCGCGTGGTCATCCCCGAGATGAACCTCGGCCAGCTGGCGCACGTGATCCGCGCGAGGTACCTGGTCGACGCGATCGGCTACAACCAGGTCCGCGGCCTGCCCTTCACCGCCGCCGAGCTGGAGACGATGCTGGAAGAGGTCCTCAAGAATGTCTGAGCCCATCGCCCTCAAGCTCACCGCCAAGGACTTCAAGTCCGACCAGGAGGTGCGCTGGTGCCCGGGTTGCGGCGACTACGCGATCCTGGCGGCTGTTCAGGGCTTCATGCCGGAGCTGAACATCCCGCGAGAGCGGATCGTCTTCATCTCCGGCATCGGTTGCTCGTCCCGCTTCCCGTACTACATGAACACCTACGGGATGCACTCGATCCACGGTCGCGCCCCGGCGATCGCCACGGGTCTGTCGGCCACCCGGCCGGATCTGTCGGTGTGGGTGGTCACCGGCGACGGCGACGCCCTCTCGATCGGTGGTAACCACCTGATCCACGCGCTGCGGCGGAACGTCAACCTCAAGATCCTGCTGTTCAACAACCGGATCTACGGGCTCACCAAGGGCCAGTACTCCCCCACCTCCGAGGTCGGGAAGATCACCAAGTCGACCCCGGTCGGCTCGGCGGACGCACCGTTCAACCCGCTCTCCCTCGCCCTCGGCGCGGAGGCCACCTTCGTGGCCCGCACCATCGACTCCGACCGCAAACACCTCCAGTCGGTGCTGCGCGCCGCCGCCGAACACGAAGGTTCGGCCTTCGTGGAGATCTACCAGAACTGCAACATCTTCAACGACGGCGCGTTCGACCAGCTCAAGGAGCACGAGACCCGCGACGACTACCTGATCCGGCTGGAGCACGGACAGCCGATCACGTTCGGCAAGGACGGGCAGTTCTGTGTCGTACACCCGCCGGGCGGCTTCGGCCTGGAGGTGCGGGAGACCGCGACGACCAGGCCCGAGGAGATCGTCGTGCACGACGCGAACGTCACCGACCCGGCGTACGCCTTCGCGCTGTCCCGGCTGCCCGGCCTGGACCTGCGCAACACCCCGATCGGGGTGTTCCGCGCGGTCCAGCGGCCGTCCTACGACAACGTGGTGCGTACCCAGCTCGACGCCGCCCGGGCGGAGGTCACCGAGACTCCCGAGCAGCAACTCGCCGGCCTGCTGAGCAGCGGGGACACCTGGACGATCCTCTGACCGTCCCAACGACGAAGGGGCCCGCAACCGATCGGTTGCGGGCCCTTCGTCGTTGGCGGTGCGGTTACCCCTGAATCAGAAGACCAGGTTGAAGCTGCCCCAGCCGCTGGAGATCACCTTGCCGCTGGCGTCGATCCAGTCGCCGTGGCCGTTGGTGGTGTAGAGACGCATCTGGTTGCTGCTGTTGATGCCCAGCAGGTCCATCATGTTGTCGCCGCTCCAGTCGCCCGGAACCAGGATGTTCTTGTAGTTGGCCCAACCGCTGCCGATGACGGTGCCGGAGGGGTTGGTCCAACCGCCCTTGCCGTCGGACTGGTACATCTTGAGGTAGCCGGTCGAGGTCCGACCGATGATCACCTCAAGGCCGTCGCCCTTCCAGGCGCCCGGCGTGATGAACAGGTTGAACCCGTTCCAGCCGGTGCCGATCCGGGTGCCCGACGGGTTCTCCCAGCCGCCCGCACCGTTGCTGGTGTAGCGGACCAGGTCGCCGTTGGACTTGCGGACCAGCAGGCTCGGCCGGTTGTTGCCCATCCAGTTGTTCGTCACCATGAGCGCGGTGAAGCCCGCCCAGCCGCTGCCGATCTTCCGGGCGCCGCCGGCGAAGTTGCCCTTGCCGTCGGTGTCGTAGATGAACAGGTCACCGTTGGACTTCATGGCCATGATGGACGGCCGCTTGTCGCCGTTCCAGTTGTAGACGCGGAACACTCGGGTGAACCCGCCCCAGCCGGCATTGAGCTGCTTGCTGAAGTAGAAGCCACCGGCACCGTCGTTGGAGAAGCCGCTGCCGTAGTACAGCTTGAGGTTGCCCGCGGTGTCCCGGGCGATCAGGTCGGTGTGCCCGTCGCCCGTCCAGTCCGCGTTGACCAGCGCCGGACGGGTCAGGTCCGCCTGGATGGCGTCGTGGTAGTAGCTCAGCCGCTCGTAGTAGCCGGGGTAGTCGCCGCAGGGGATGAAGCCCCAGTCGGTGATGCCGACCTGCACGCCGCCCACCAGCAGCGGGCCGCCCGAGTCACCGGGGCAGGTGTCGCTGCTCGGCGCACCGGGAGTACCGGAACCGGCGCAGATCATCCGGTCCGGGTAGTACAGCTCCGGCACCAGGCTGCAGTCGGCGTTCGACCGCATGTTGACGGTCGCCTTGCGCAGCCGGCTGTCGGAGTTCACCTCGCCGTCGTAGGTCGCGCCGTAGCCGGCGATGGTGGCCGCGGTGCCCGCCGTGTAGGGGGTCTGGTCGCCCTGCGCGCTCAGCGAAACGGGGGTGTAGTCGCTGGGCAGGTTCTGCTTCAGGGTGAGCACCGAGACGTCGTCGAGGATCGGCGCGTACGGGTCGGCGTACTGCTGGGCGATGTTCCAGTTCGGGTGCGTCCAGGTCGAGGCGACCTCGGCGACGTACCCGCTGGTGTTGAGGATGTTGCCGTTCTCGTCGAGGATCCGGTCGTTACCGGCGATGACCCGGGTGGTGCCCGGTCCGTCGGCGGTGCAGTGCGCGGCCGTCAACACCTTGTTCGGGGCGATGATCGAGCCGGTGCACCAGTACCAGTAGAACTGGCCCTCCCACTGGATCGAGGTGACGATGCCCACGATGTACGGGAACTCCGACGCGCTGGCGAGCGTCCCCTGGTAGATCTTCGGCGCGGCACCCGTGCCGGACTGGAACCGGGGGCCCTTGGCGCCCGGCTCGGGAAGCGCGATCTTCCCCTTGTGCAGGTTCGGCAGCTTGCTCAGCCGGTCGTTCTGCGAGCCCGTCGCGTTCGTCACGCCATGCCCGGCGGGGGCGGCGGGGGCGGCCTGGGCCGCGGTGGTGGGGGCGACGGCCGCCGCAGCCGCGAGGGCGAGGCCCGCCATGATGCCGGCCGACCAGCGTCGTCTTGCTGACAGTTCAGCCACTGATTTGTATCCCGTCGTTCGACTAACGAGGAACTTGGAACGGGCCGCACGAGGGTGCGTCCGGCAAGACGGGATGACGACGATCGGGGCTGAGCCCCGTGCGCGAAGTTTTGAAGTCCCCCGTCGTGCCTGCGCCACTGACGCCGTACCGACCAAGTCGACGGCTTCCCCACCGGCAGTTCCAAGCCGCCACAAGGTAGCAAGCCGCAGGCCGAGGAGAAAGCGCCGGACAGCCGGTTCTGCCCAACCGTTTGCCGGATCGTGATGAGTCGATCCGCTGGGACGTGCGCGCGAGCTGGTCGCTCGATGCCGTCGATCGTGGACGTACCGCCAGTGGTCCTCGACGTCGACACGCCCGCACGGGGCAGCTCAGCAGGGTACGGAACTGGTGGGCGTGCCCGGAGCCGACGGGCGTGGGACGGCCGCTTCGCCTGGTGCGGCCGTCCCACAGCGACGGGTGGCGGACAACCGGTTCAGGCGGCCGCGCTGACCGGCACCCACAGTTCGTCGATGGCGCGCTCGGCCGCCGCGAGGCTCTGCTCGTGCAGCGGGACGAGCTCGGCCATCGCCGGCACCACCGGCGCGAGCGTCAGCTCGGCGGCGATGAAGCGCGGTTCCAGGCCGGTCTGCGAGATGCCGTGCGGCAACCAGGGCTCGGCGTGGTCCCAGCCTTCGCGCGGGGTACCCGGGCCGTATCCGCCGCCGCGACTGGTCAGCACGATGAACTCGCGCCCACCGAGCAGGCCGGCCATGCTCGCCGGGTCGTACGCGATGCCGGGTGCGATGAGATGGTCCACCCAGGTCTTCACGCTGCTCGGCGCCCCGTAGTTGTAGAGCGGAAGGCCCAGCAGCACGGTGGTGGCCTGCCGCACCTCGCTGACCAGCTGCTCAGTCAACTCCCAGGACGCACGCTGCGCGGGAGTGTGCTGCTCGAACGGCGTCATCCGCGCGAGGCCGCCCGCCTCGTCCAGGTGGGGTAGCGGCTGCTTGCCGAGGTCCCGGTAGGTCACCGTGCCGCCCGGGTGGGCGGCCTGCCAGACCGCGGCGGCGCGGGCCGTGAGCCGCCGGCTGATCGAGTGCTCCCCGCGGATGCTCGAGTCGATGTGCAAAAGGTGCGCCATGGGCCAACTCTCCGTAAGTCACAGATGATTGATGTAGAACCAATCATTTATAGCAGGTCCATCGAACGGGGCGGCGGTAAACTGGCTCACATGCCTGACCTGCCGGCTGTCCAGCCGGAACGCCGTACGGGGCCGCTGCTTGATCATTTGGCTCGGCGGATGCGCCTGCGGTCGGAGTCGGTGCTGACACCGCTCGGCCTGCGCCCCCGGCACCTGCTCGCGCTCACGGTGCTGCGCAATGCCGGCGGAATGAGCCAGCAGGCGCTCGCCAGCACTCTTCAGATCGACAGCACGAACGTGGTCGGGCTGCTCAACGACCTGGAGTCGGCACAGCTGGTGGAGCGGCGACGGTCACCCGAGGACCGCCGCCGGCATGTCGTGTTCCTCACCGAGGCCGGAATGGCTCGCCTCCACGAGGCGGAGTGCGCCCTCGAGACCGCGGAGGACGAGGTGCTCGAGGCGCTACAGCCGAACGAGCGCGAGGTGCTCTACAGCCTGCTCCAGCGGGCCACCAGCGGGTGGCAGATCATCTGCAGCGCAAACGAGGACGGCTCCTAGCGCCCAGCGATCGGTCAGGCGACCGTCGCCGGCTGGGGCCGGTCGTCGCGGACGTAGACCAGCATGTCTCCGGTCTCGATCTCGGCACCCGCCGGGTCCGTCAGGGTGATCACTCGACCGCGCCGGACCAACGCGATCACCAGGCAGTCCAGTTCGCGCGGCGAGCGGCCCACCTCGTTCCGCTCGGCCGACCGCATCGCCAGCGCCATCCCCTGGCCGGGCGTGAGCAGGTCCTCGACGACGTCGATCAGCGGCGGCGCGGACGTGGAGAGACCGAGCAGTCGACCCGCCGTGGCGGAGGAGACGATCACGTGGTGCGCGCCGCTCTGCTTGAGCAGCGGGGCGTTCTCGGCCTCCCGAGCCGCGGCGATGATCCGGACCTGCCCGGCGGTGAGCTGCCGCACGGTGAGCGCCACCAGCACCGAGGCGTCGTCGCTGTCGGTCGCGATGATCACTGCCTTGGCGTTCTTCACGTGGGCTTCGTTCAACGTCGCCGACCGGGTCGCCGAGCCCTCGATCGCGACGAGCCCCGCCGCGGTGGCTTGCCGCAGCGCGGTGCTGCTGCGCTCGACGACGAGGATCCGCGACTTGTCCAGCCCGTTCTCCAGCAGGGCGGAGACCGCGCTGCGGCCCTTGGTGCCGTAGCCGCAGATGATCACGTGGTCCTTCACGGTCTTCCTCCACCGCGTCAGGCGCCGGCCCGTACGGTACTGCTCGGTCAGAACTTCCAGGGTGGTGCCGACCAGGATGATCAGGAAGATCACCCGGGCCGGGGTGATGTAGAGGACGTTCACCAGCCGGGCGCTGTGGCTGACCGGAGTGATGTCGCCGTAGCCGGTGGTGGAGAGGGTCACCACCGCGTAGTAGAAGCTGTCGAGGAGCGTGAGGCCGTCCTCGTTGACGTCGCGGTAACCGTCGCGGTCGAGGTAGACCACCGCCACGGTGGCGAACACGAGGGCAAGCGCGGCGACCAGCCGCAGGCTGAGCGCACTGAGCGGACTACGGCGCTGCGCGGGGAAATGGATCACCGTCTAACCTGCTCCGTCGCCTGCACGCCCACAACATAGCGGGTGCGGCGAATCCGGTACGGCCGGGTGCGGTGCCGGGGCAACCCACCGCCGCTCCGACCTCGACTACCAGTCGACGACGACGGACCGGTCGAGGCCGGCAGACGAGAGGCGACTCCTCGTGACGACGAGCGGCGGGCGCAGAGCCCAAGCCGACGCCGAGTACACCGACTTCGTGCGGGGCCGGATGAGACAGTGGCGGCGGACCGCGTACCTGATGTGCGGCGACTGGGATCGCGGCGACGACATCCTGCAACGGGTGCTCACCGAGCTGTACCGCAACTGGGCCCGGGCCCGGCAGGCCGAACACCCGGACGCACTGGTGCGCACGATGCTGCTGCGACGGCTGCTCGACGAGCGGCGGTTGCGCTGGAGCCGCGTGGTGCTCGGCGCGGCCCTGCCCGAACGGCGGACCGAACCGACCGACCCGACCGAGCGACTCAACCTGGTCTCGGCGTTGCGCCAGGTCCCACCCCGGCAACGGGCCGTGCTCGTTCTCCGGTACTTCCAGGACCTCAGCGTCGAGGACACCGCCCGCGCCCTGGGCTGCTCGGCCGGAACCGTCAAGAGCCAGGCGGCGAAGGGGCTCGCCGCGCTGCGCGCCGTGCTCGACACCGCACCCGTGGGCCGATGAGAGGAGCGACGATGCTTGACGAACGGGAACTCACCGACCTGATGCACGCCGAGGTGGACTCGGCGGAGCGCCCCTCCGCGGTGCTCGACGTCGACCGGGCGATGGCCACCGGCCGGCGGCAGCGCCGCTACAGCCGGGCCGCGGGCGCGGCACTGGCGATCGGCCTGCTGGTCGCCGGCGGAGTGACGGTCCCCGGCCTGCTGGCGCCCGACCGCCCACCCGCCACCACCGGCCCGGCCGACGCCCCGCCCGCCGCAGCCGGTCTACCGGCCGCGCTGACCACGGTCGACCCGGGCGTGGTGTACGTCCGCTTCGGCTGGCTGCCGGACGGGGTACGTAGCCTCCAGTACCAGTCGGGGCTGCTGCTCTCCGGGCCCGGCGTCTACCTCGGCGCCGTCAGCAACCCGGTCGGCGAGAACTGGCAGGGCGTCGCGGTGAACCTGTACCCGAAGGGGGTGGAGCCGTCGGCGCCCCAGCGAAACAGCGGTGAACCAGCCACCCTCACCGGTACCCGCCCCGGACCGGAGCTCAACGGCGCACCGAGCACCTTCGCCACGTACAGCGGCGCGGAGCAGCCGGAGGCGATCCTGCGGTGGCGGTACGCCCCGGACGGTTGGGCCCAGGTGCGGACCCACGGCGTCGCGGGAGACCCGGCGGAGACGGCGGAGCGGGTGGCCCGCACGCTGGCCTTCGGCCACGAGGTGCTGCCGATGCCGGTGACCGTGCCGGACCTCCCGGAGAACCTGAGGCCGATCACGGGGAACGTCTCGCTCGACCTCGGCGAACCGAGGTCCTGGAACGCCTACACCGAGTGGTCACCGGAGCCGGCGGACGCGGATCCCGGCCGGCAGCGGGCGCGGACCCTGATGGTCGCCTTCTCCCCGTACCGGCCGGTCACCGACCCCAGGGACAAGGCGTACGTGAACCCGAACACGACCCTCGATGGTCACCCGGCGCGGTTCGGCGGGCAGGGTGGCGAGGAGTCACTGACCGTGTACGACGTCGAGGGCATCACCGTGTCGATCTACGACGACGGCCTGCTGCCCGCCGGCGGCACCCGGGCGCTGTTCCGGAAACTCGGCATCGGCCCCCACGCGGCCGACTGGCTGCCACACCTGAAGCGGTGATCCGGGCGCCGGCGGGGAGAGGCAGCTCCCCGCCGGCGCCCCCTCCATCGGCCCGCTGCCCGGCCCGCGCCCACGGCGACCTGGGGCACCGGATGCACCTCCGGGGCCGCCCGGGACGGCGGGACCGGGCATGATGGGAGTGTCCCGAGACGACGAGGCAGGAAAGCGAGGCCGGCATGTCGTTGCTGCGACGGGTGATCGGTGGGGTCCTGCGTCGGCTCCGGCTGCGTCAGGGCCGCACGCTGCGCGAGGTGGCCCAGGCCGCCGGTGTGTCCGTGCCCTACCTCTCCGAGGTGGAACGCGGGCGCAAGGAGGCCTCCTCCGAGGTGCTCGCGGCGATCTGCCGGGCTCTCGGCATCCACCTCTCGGAACTCCTCGAAGAGGCTCGGGACGACCTTCGCCAGGTCGAGCCCCGCCTGCCCGCCACGCCACGGTCGGCGACGGCCACGCTGGCCCCCGTACCGATGCCCCGACCGCAGGCCGGGCCGAACGTGCGGGTCGGCCCGCGTACGCCACAGGTCCTGCTGCACCGCGGCCCGGGGGCGGGCGGCCCGACGTTGCGCGCCGGCCGGTCCGGTTCCGCGCCGGCCGGGCGCCCCGGTCCGCGTACCGCCGGCCTGCTCGGCTGCGGGCGGACCCGCACATCGCGGCGTTTCCTGACCGCCGTCTGACCCGACCGATTCTGCCGGCGGCAGATTCGCCGCCGGCAGAATCGCTGGGACCGCGACCACCGACGAACGCACGCTTGTGGGGCCGGTCCTCCGGGCGCTCCCGCCGCCCACCGGCACGGTGGAGAGGCGGACGTGATGATCGGGTACGACCAGGTGCGGATGCTCACCGAGGGGCAGCCGTCCTTCGGTGACCAGGTGTTCGAGCGGCTGCTCAAAGAGCGGATCGTCTTCCTCGGCACCGAGGTGACCGACGAGTCGGCCAACCAGATCTGCGCCCAGATGCTGCTGCTCGCCGCCGAGGACCCGGACCGGGACATCCACCTCTACATCAACTCCCCGGGCGGCTCGGTGAGCGCCGGCATGGCCGTCTACGACACCATGCGGTACGTCCGCAACGACGTGGTGACGCTGGCACTCGGTTTCGCCGGCTCGATGGGCCAGTTCCTGCTCTGCGCCGGGACGGCGGGCAAGCGGTACGCGCTGCCGCATTGCCGGGTCATGATGCATCAGCCCTCCGGCGGGATGGGCGGCACCGCCGCGGACATCACCATCCAGGCCGAGAACATGCTCCACGTGAAGCGGACCATGCAGGAGTTGATCGCCCAGCACAGCGGCCGGACGCTGGAGGAGATCCAGCGCGACTGGGACCGGGACCGCTGGTTCACCGCCGAGCAGGCCCGCGAGTACGGGCTGATCGACGAAGTGATCACGCGAGTCGATCAGCTACCGGTGGGATGAGACGCGGCGGCCGGCCGGCGATGGTCCCGCCGGCCGGCCGCCGTATCCGCGTCAGGGCAGGTCGACGAAGTCGGCCAGGAAGCCACGCGCGCTCGGGGCATCCGTCCGGTAGACCACGTTGGTGGCGTAGCACGGGCCGTCGCCGGTGATGGTGGTCGCGGCAAGCAGCCGCCGCCCGTCGATGGTGACGAAGTTCGGGCCGCCCGAGTCGCCGTAGCAGGCGCCGCCGTAGCCCCGGCTCTCGTTCATTGCCAGCCGGACCCAGGTCTTGTTCAACGCGTTGAAACCCAACTCGGCCTTCATCCGTACGCCACCGCCCGGGTGCACCTGGCCACCGGGCCCGCGCTCGGCCTCCTCGGTGCCGTACCCCGCGACCTCCCAGGGGGCCGCGTCGAGCGCCCGGCTCCCGACGGCGTCGAGCTGCCCCGCGGTAGGCAGGGTGGCCGGGGTGAAGTCCCACCGCTGGTCGACCTCCGCCGCCTGCGCGGAGTCGAAGGTGATCACCGCGATGTCCTGCGAGTCGGCGGAGTTGCCCGGGTAGGCGGGGTTGGTGTGCGCGGTCCCCTCGACGCCGACCGCGTCGGCGATCTGCTCGGGGCTGAGCCCGGCGTCCCGCGCGTCGGCGAGCGCCCCGTCTACGTCCTGGTCCAGCGACACGTAGAACCGGGCACCGGGCGCCCAGTCGGTGGTGCAGTGCGCCGCGGTCAGGAACACGTCGCGGTCGATCATGGTGCCGGAGCAGTACCAGTCCACGACGTCCGGCGTGGCCGGGTCGCCATCCCGATCCCACTGAACGAGCAGGGCACCGACCTCGGTGCGCTCCGGGGCGGGCTGGGCGTTGTAGGAGTTGACGGCCGAAGCCGGGGTGGCGCCGGCGATCGCGGCGCTGAGCGCCGCGGCGGTCACAGTGACGAGCAATGCGGTACGACGCAAGGAATCCTCCGTCAGGTGGAGCAGGCATTCGACGGCGGTGGCGGACGCGCCCCCTCATTCGCGTCCGACACCTGGTCGCAGGAGTACCACGACTGTCGATTCTCGATAAGCCGGAGCCTATGCCCGCCGGAATTGCGGCGCTCGCGCTCGCGCCGCAGCGTCTTCCCACGAATTCTCGTTACGTCACCGGCTGCCGCCGCGCCGACCCGTGAGGACGATCCAGGGATTGATCGACGTGGCGCCGGTCGGGTGACGGCGTAGCGTGCCGAGGATGGCCGAACCCGCCTTCCTGCACGAGACCCGGGCGTCGTACGACGCCGTCGCCACCGAGTTCGCCGAGCAGTTCACTGACGAGCTGGCGAGCAAGCCGTTCGACCGTGCCGTCCTCGCCGCCTTCGCCGAGCTGGTGGTACGCGACGGCAACGGTCCGGTCGCCGACATCGGCTGCGGCACCGGCATGGTCACCGCGCACCTCGCCGGCCTCGGGCTCGACGTATTCGGCGTCGACCTCTCGCCGGGGCTGCTCGCCCTGGCCCGGCGCAACCATCCCGGGCTGCGGTTCGAGGAAGGCTCGATGACCGCGCTCACCCTGCCGGAGGGCGGTCTCGCCGGCATCACGGCCTGGTACTCGATCATCCACGTGCCCGACGACCTGCTGCCGGCGACGTTCGCCGGGTTCCGTCGCGCCCTCGCCCCCGGCGGTCACCTCGCCATGGTCTTCCAGGTCGGCGACGAGCCGGTGGTACGCACCGAGGCTTTCGGGAAGTCGATCTCGCTGACCTTCCGCCGACGGCGGCCGGAACAGGTGGCGGCGGTGCTGACCGATGCCGGGTTCGAACTACGCGCACAACTGCTGCGGGAACCCGAGCCGTACGCCGGTGGCACGGAAACCACGCAGCAGGCGTACCTGATGGCGCGCCGGCCGCCTCTCGATCGGCCCGACGCCTGACCGCCCCGCGGTGGCGGGGCGGCCTCGACGGGCCCGGGAATCAGGATGCCGATGCGATCGATCACCGTCTACAGTGGCGGCTTCATCCGTCGGGTCGGCCGGTACGAGGCCACCGGGAACGGAACTGAGACGAGACCCACGGGGAGTCTGCATGTCCACCCTTCGCCTGCGTACGCTCGGCGGGCTCGCCGGCCTGGGCGCGCTCGCCGCGCTCGCCGCCGGCTGCGAGACCACCGCCGAACCCACCGCCGGTGGTGCGCCGTCCAGCGCGGCGGCCAGCCCGACCGTCGACCTCGCCGCCAACAAGAAGACCGTCTGCGAGGCCGGCCTCCAGGCCGTGAAGGCCGGCTTCGGGGGAATGGCCGACGACGCGATCGCGCAGATCGACAAGCCGGTCAGCAAGGCTGAACAGGACCGCCTGGTCCGCGAGCACTACAACACCATCGTCACCGGGCTGAAGGCCCAGGCGCCCCAGGCCGCCGACCCGGCCGTGCGGACCGCCTTCGAGAACCTCGCCGGCGCGATCGAGAAGCGGATGGCCGACAAGAAGCCGATGGAGGTCGACGAACCCAGCCTCAAGGAGCCGATCGAGGGATTCGACACCGCCTGCGGCAACTGAGCCCGCACCGGCCGGCCGGCGTGACGTCGGCCGGCCGGTTACGGAACGGTCTCGCGTTCGGGGGGGGCCGTAGGCCCCGCTACCGCCGGGACGATCGGCCCCCATGCTCGTCCGACGCGGTGTACCTGTCCGACGGCGACCGGACTGAGCTGCCACTTTCCCCCAACATCGAGACATGCCGCTGCGATGGTGCTTCGATGTTCAAGGTCGAACAGGTAACTCGATGGAGGTAGCCGTGACGGTCAAGTCCCAGACCTTCCAATTCGGCGTGCCGTGGGAGTCCCTCTACGGATACAGCCAGGCGTACCGCGCCGGTGACACGCTCTACATCTCCGGCCAGCTGTCCCACGACATGTCCGGCAACTTCATCGGGGCCGGCGACTTCGAGCTGCAGCTGAAGACCACCCTGGCCAACCTGGATCTCGTGCTGGAACACTTCGGGGCGAGCCGCACCCAGATCGTCGAGACCACCGTGCTGGTCCGGAACCTGCGCGACAATTTCGACACCCTGGCCCGCCTCCACCTGGCGTACGTCGGCGACCACCGCCCCACCAGCACCGTGCTGGGCGTCTCCGACCTCGCCCTGCCGGAGCAGCTGGTCGAGCTCGGCGCTGTCGTCCGCCTCGACCTGCCCGCGTAGTGGCCAGGCGGTGGGGCCCGACCGCCGGTACGGCCGGCTCTCGCCCATACGACGACCGCTGACCCATACGGGCCCACCGTCGGCGTTAACCAAGATCACATGTCGTCGGGTCCGGCCCGGTGGTTAGGGTGCAGACCCATGGAGAAGTGGGGAGCCGACCTCTACGGACAACCCTGCCGGGGCTGCGGCTTCGACTGGGAACTGAGCCCAGCAGAAGCCGTAGCTGTGGTCCGGGCGATGCCAGAGGCGTACGCCAAGCGGCTAGCGGATGCGAGTGGTCAGGAAAGACACCCCGATCTGGCCTGGACGAGCGCCGCGTACGTCAGCCATGTCACTGACAACCTGCGTACCTGGGCTGAACGCCTCGCGGGCGGCTATCTGGCAGGAGTCTCCGACGTGCCGGGCTACGACCCTGACCTTCTGGCCCAGGCGCGCCACTACAACGAGATCGCGCTGGCTGGGGCCCTGTGGTCCCTGCGCTGGGCCGTCGAGGCATGGGCGGAAGCCGTGGAGTCGGCGCTCGCCTCCGGTGTGGTGCTGCAACACGCCACCCGGGGTGCGCAGCGAGCCGAAGACGTGGCACGCAACAACGCGCACGACGCTCACCACCACTTATGGGACGTCGAGCGCATCCTCGCTGCGAGGTAGAACTGGCAACACCCGTGGCTGAAGCAATCCTCAAGACAGTCCCGATCTTCTCGTGCCGCGTGTCAGTGGTTTTGAGCGGCGGGTCTTGTCATCCGCCGCTGCACGATTCCTAGATCGGCACGCTAGCCTCGCCGGCCGGTGCCGCCGACTTCGCCGCGTCGTCGGGTACTCGGACCCGAATGGACTACACCAAACCGCACCTGGTGGACGGGTTCCTGACCCGCTTGCAGCAGCAGTAGCCCCCTTCGGAACGTACCGCGACTGCTCAGCTCGTACTTCGATGCCGTGCGGCGACTGGGTCGGGACGAGCTCCGACCCCTGTGGGGAGCCGGACACACGTAGTGGTCGCGGAGACTGACGTCGGCATTGCCTACGGCCCGCCCCTGGAGGTCTCGGAGCCCCCGCCGGCCTGGGCAAACGGCGGTTTAGCAGCGGAAATGCCTCTCGGCATCTCGCACCACTCCCCCGCCGTCCGTCGACCTCTTGCGGACTAGATGCGGACCGCCTCGCCCCGGGCTCGTGTACGCATGGCGGAGGGCGGGTCGCGGTGTCTCATATTCAGTCCCGGGATCACTCCGGGGACCTACCGATGCCCGCCCCCCGTAGCCGCGCTGTCCCGCATGGGTTGCTCTGACCGGCCAACTGCGGCGCACCGTAGCAGGCGGATTCGACATCGCGCCCCCGGCCCCTCACCACCGTCCACAGGGTCACGACGACCGGGTGATCCGAGAGCGAGCTGTCAGCTCGGGAGTCACACAAGATCGGTTTGGAACGGGCCGCCACGCCTGCTCGACGCGCTCTCACATGGCGTGGTCCGGCCCCCACTGACACCACCCTCTGGCCCGTGGATGGCCCGGCGGTTCCTTCCAAGTCGCTCCGTCAGCCGTAGTCGCGCTCACAAGACGCGTAGAGGGAAAAAACCACTAGTCGGCCAGACGCCATAAAGGCCTGCTCGTCAGGGGGCAGCCTCCAAAGGTCAAACGGTTCACGGTCGCGCTGGTAGCTGTACACCACTACGCGGCAGCTACCGCTCGCCTCGCTGGCTCCCTCACCCTCCAACAGCTCGTCCCAGGGCGGCGAATAGGACCCATCGGAGGGCCGAAGGGTGAGTGCAGGGCCTGAGAAGACCTGGGCCGGGTCCGTGCGACTGGGGCCGATGTAGAAGTACTCCAGGTTGCAGTTGCAGTTCCCTTGGCCACCCTCACCAACTCGCCGGTACGCGGGGTCCACCTGCACCTGGCTCAGATACTCGCGGGCGTGCTTCGGACCGCCCGGTAGTAGTAGTGCCAGCGCCCCAAGGCAGTTGAGCAGCCCTACCACCAAAGAGCCGGCCGCCGCGCAGGCAATGGCGATCCAGACCCGTTTGCGTGGGCTCATGGCTCGCCCCTTCTCGCTGGCCACCGGGGGACACTACTGGAATGTTGGCCATCGAATCTGTAGCGGCTCTCTGTGGAGGGCCGGGGTTCGGGGCGGAGCCCCGAGGTCTTCAAGGTCTTGTCGTCCCTATGCGTGGCCGGCCGGCCCGGCCCGATGCCGGCCGGAGGTCGCCAGCAGGCCGGGGCCGGGCCGGCGCGACCCGCTTTGCGGGCCGCCTGATCTGATAGAGCGCAATTCCGCGGTCTCGGCCGCCCGCCAACGCCAGCGTCCCGACTCGTCACTACCACCGTGCCGTCGTCGGCCGAGACGCCGAGGTGGCTGAGCACCTGGACGCGAGCCGGTCGAAGGCCGCGAGGCGATCGGGCACGCAGCGGGCACGCAAGCCCCGGAAGGCGGAACATTGATCGGTGATCAAGGCCGTGATTTGGTGCCCCCGGCAGGATTCGAACCTGCGACACACGGTTTAGGAAACCGTTGCTCTATCCCCTGAGCTACGAGGGCGCGAGTCGTCAGTCTAACGACCTGCGCGTTGACCCGCGTTGGCAGGTAGTGACCCCCGTTGACCTGCGTTCTCCCGGTCGATCGGCCTACCGCCTGTCATGCCCCACGGAAGCCAACCCGTGGGAGACTGGCGCCTCGAACACGACGTGCGACCACCTCATGGTCCCCGCAAATCGAACACCGATTAGCCGCATTCCGAACACGGAGTGCCCCGCAGATCGAATGCGATATCCCCCGCAGATCGAAACCGTGCCAGCTACCATGATGTCGTGCCGACACCGCACCTGATCCCCCGTCGCGCCGCCGTGCAGGTCAACACCGCCCTGGCCGACACCCGCGTCGTGCTGATCAGCGGAGCGCGCCAAGCAGGCAAGAGCACCCTGGTCCGCATCGTCGCCGGAGATCGTCTCGCCGAGCGCCGAGATCTCGACCGGGCGCAGGACCGGGCCGCGGCGATCGCCGACCCGGTCGGCTTCGTGGACTCCCCCGAACTCCTGGTCATCGACGAGATACAGCGCGCTCCGGAGCTGCTGCTGGCGATCAAGGCAGCCGTCGACGAGGACCCCCGGCCCGGCCGGTATCTGCTCACCGGCTCGTCTCGGCTGTTCGGCATGGTCGCCGCCCCGGACGCATTGCCCGGCCGGATGGAAACCGTCGAGCTCTGGCCGTTCTCCCAAGGCGAACTCGACGGTGCGCCGGACGGGTTCGTCGACGCCGTCTTCGCGCTCGGTCCGGACCTGCGACACGAGTCGGAGGTGACCCGTGCCGACTACGCCGCCCGGATCATGCGCGGCGGCCTGCCGGAGGCGACGACCCGCACTGACCCGCGCCGCCGCCAACGGTTCCTCGACGCTTACGTCCAGGCGCTCATCGACCGCGATGTCCGGCAGCTGTCCGACATCCAGCACAAGGGCGAGCTCCGCAAGCTGGTACGCCTCCTCGCGGCCCGATCAGCGACCATCATCGCCGCCAACTCCCTCGAATCCGCACTCGGGTTGAGCCGACCGACGATCGCCCGCTACCTCCAGGTCCTGGAAGAGATCTTCCTGATCAGGCGGATCCCCGGTTGGTCCCGCAACCTGGGCACCCGCACCACCGCCGCGCCCAAACTCATCTTCGTCGACTCAGGCATCGCGGCCAACGAGATCGCGACCGACGCCCGGGCACTGCTCCGGCCGGGCGCACCGTTCGGGCCGCTGCTCGAATCGTTCGTCCTGTCCGAGCTGTCCCGCCAGCTCACCTGGTCCGCGCAGTTCGTCGAGCTGTCCCACTACCGTGACCAGAGCAGGTACGAAGTCGACGCGGTGCTCGAAAACAGATCCGGCCAAGTGGTCGGGATCGAAGTCAAAGCAGCCACCACCGTCGGACCTGACGACTTCCGCGGGCTACGCCGACTCGCCGACCGCCTCGGTGACGACTTCACCACCGGCATCGTCCTGTACACCGGAACGTCCACGCTGCCGTTCGGCGACAGACTCCGCGCCATGCCGGTCAGCGCACTGTGGCAGACCTCCGCACCGCCAGCAGCCTGACCTCGCGCCCTCCGCAGGTGGCTCCCGCCCCGCCAGTGCGGATGTCGTTACCCCAGCGGGGGCGGTGGCGCGGAGGCCACGAGCAGGGTGAGTTCCCGCACCAGGTCGTCCAGTGCCTGACCGGTCTGCGCGCGGACCAGCCCGAGGGCGAGGTCGGCAAACAGGTAGAAGCCGAGCGTGCGGGCCTGCTCCGAGTCGAACGACGCGGTCAATCTCCGTGGCCGATTCGCCGAATGGCGCCGTGAACTGCTCGCTGAGGAGGAACCCGCTCAGCCTGACAGCTCCTTCAGCTGATCCCGCAGTGCCCCGTTGGCGCCGGGACTGCACCCCGTGCTCGCGATCTACCGAGCCGCGAGCACCATGACCGTGAACACCCGATCCCAGCGGGTGATCCAGAAGGGCGGCCCGAGGTTTCTGCGTAACTTCACCGGGACTGGCCCGAGGCGATCGAAGGCTCCGAGCACGGAGAGGTCGAGTAGGAACTCCCGGACCGGATGGGGGGCGGCGCCGACAGCCGTCGCCGGCTGCCGAGAAGGCCGTGCCCAATTCCGCGCGGGTGTCTCGTCAGCGCACCTGGAAGTAGAGGTGGGTGTGCAGCCGGCAGCGTTCGTTGAACGCCGCGTGGCAGTTCGGGCAGGAGTCGACGGCGAGGTACTCCTCGATGGTCAGCTCGGTACGGCAGACGCCGCAGAGCACGGCATGCTGCCCCCGCTGGTCGACCGGCCACTGGCTCGCGGGATGGTCGGTGGTCTCCTCGTGGCACAGGTGGCACGGGTAGTAGCGCAGGCAGCAGGCGAACTTGATGGCGACGACGTCCACGGGTGTGGCGTAGTGCACACACCGGCTCTGGTCGTCGACGGTCCTCCCGTAGATCTGCACGTCGGCAGCCTAGTTCTCCTGGAGTTCGGGATTGAGCTCGACCCGATCCGACCTGAGCCCCTACAAGGTCGACTCGGGATCCTTGAAGTCGGGGCATCCAGACGCCCCGAACACCCCGATTTCAAGGAAGTCGAGTCGATCAGTCGCCGGTGGCGGATCCAGGCTGGCGGTCCTTAGGCCGGCGTTCAGGCGGCCATGATCGCCGCACGTGACGTGTCTCCGGTCGCACCGCGGAACTTGGATCGAAGAACGCCCCCGGACGCCGTGCTGGTGTCCGGGGGCGTTCGACGAGCCGTCAGACCTCAGATGATGATTTTGTACATGTTCCAGCCGGAGCCGGCTTGGACCCGGGCCGCGAAGGAACCGTTACCGAGCCCGGCGTACGACCAGAGCAGCCCATTGGCGTCTCGGGCGACGAGGTCGTTACGGCCATCTTCGTTGAGGTCACCGATCGCGACGATCGAGTTGTAGATGTTCCAGCCGGCGAAGACCTTGCTCCTGGCCGACCAGCCCTTGTTGCCGTTGCTGAAGTAGGCGTACATCACCCCGGTGGCGTCGACGCCGAGCAGATCACCGTGACCGTCGCCGTTGAGGTCACCGGCGCCGAGGATCCGGGTATACATGCTCCACCCGGAGCCGACCTGGACCCGCGCGTTGATCCCACCCTTACCCGTGGTCGTGTACAGCCACAGCTTGCCGTCCGCGTCGACACCGAGGATGTCGTCGTGCCCGTCACTGTTCACATCACCCGGGGCGAGGATCGACTTGTACATCATCCAACCCGCGCCCAGGCTCTTCTTCTCGCCCGGCTGCCCGTAGGAGTATCCGCCGTCGCCCAGGTATGCCCTCATGCTCCCGCTGCCATCGCGGACCAGCAGGTCAGGCAGGAAGTCACCGTCGAAGTCACCGAACGGCACCAGAGCCGACGTACGCGCCGACCCCGTGCAGCTCAGGCAGTAGTCCTCGGTGTGCCCGTAGTCGAAGAGCTTGCCCTGCGACGAGCCGTACCAGTGGGCCTCGCCCGTCGACTTCACCCCGAGCAAGGCCGGGCCCCCACCGCACCCGATCTCACGGAACTGGAAGCTGGCACAGCTCACGGCGATCCCACCCGCGCCGATCGTCTGTGGAGCAGCCCCGTCGGCGGTGGCGGTGAGGTTCCACCGGTACATCCCGTTCAGCGTCAGCTTGCCCGAGGCGAGTTCGCCGTTCCACATGTCCGAGACGAATTCCCGAGCGGGCCCACCGTCGTGCCGATGCACCACTTCGCCGGTCGACGTACGAGAGACGGTCATCTCCCAGCTGATGACGGGCCGGGTCAGCCGGAACGATCCGTACCACGGAACTTCATCAGATCGGGGATAGAACAGGGTCTTGACCTCCTGGCCGCCCACCTGAACCGGATTGCTGGGAACGCCGGTGTCGAGCACGTGCACGGCGTTCTCCCCGTCCACGTACGCGACGCCGGAGCCGTGCCGGTCAACCGCCCAGGAGACTCGACGGTCGTCGGCCGGAGCACCCGCGGCGAGGTCGGCGAGTCTCACCGGAGCCCGCATGGTGCCGTCGTGGAAGTCGGTGAGCTGCAGCGCGCCGTTCTCGTGCCGGACCAGGAAACCGTCACCCAACATCACCGGCCCAGCAGGCACGGTAAGGCTCCGGTTGCCCTGAAGGTCGTAGATCCCGGCGGGGCCGGTCGGTCCGCACGACCAGTAGAGCCAACGGGCGCTGGTCTGCAGCTCGGTCGGGACACAGCCCGCGCCGCTGGAGACCGTGCGGCTGGTCTTCTCACTCTCCAGGTCGACCGCCTTGAGCTCGCCCGGCGTGCTGGTGGCTCGCCAAAGGGTGCCGAACCAGAGCGCCGCCCCCGTGATCGACCCAAGCAGAGTCGTGTCCATGTGGGCGTTGTCGATCAGGTACTGGTCGTCCTTTGTGCCGTCGTTGACCAGAATGTAGCGGCTACCGACATCGACCACCCGGCCGTTGTGAGTCACAAAGGCCTTGGGGCTGTTGCCGCTCGGGAGGTCCTGAAAAGTATAAATCGTGTCCTGGGTACCGTCGGCGCCCGAGGACATGTAGACGACACCCTCCCCGTTTCCCTCCGCCAGGCGCACGCACTGAACGCCCGTTTCGCAGGCCGGCGGCGGCTTGAAGAAGGCCGCCCCGCCGGTCTTGACCGACCCGCCGGCCGCGATCGGGTGGTTGTGGAGCGCGTACTGGCTGGCGCCAGTGCCGCCGATGATCTCGCTCTGTGCGTGCCGGACCAGGCCCTGGTGGTAGAGGAGACCCGCGTTCTTCACCGGGTCGCGCACCGGCAACAGCGGGGTGGTGGTGGGCGTGTGACCCGGCTGTGCGCTGATCCGGCGTACCGCCCAGTCCCCAGCCCGGGTTCCGCCCACGACCAGCGCGGTGCCGTCTGGAGCCTGGACGAGGGCGGTGTCCTCCGCGTCGACCCTCGGCAAGATGGTTGTCTGGGTGCCGTCAGGGGCGACGGCGACTGCCTGCGCCGTCGTGCCACTCCAGGAGCGCGAGACGACCAGGCTGTCCCCGACGATCGCGGAGCGCGTGAAACTCTCGTATGGCGGGCGCACCACCCGGACCTGGGTGTTCGTGCCCGTGATCAGTCCGCTGCGCGAATACAGCTGGAAGGTTCCACTGCCGCTCGTCACTGACGACCAGGCGACGGTGTCACCGGACAATCGCCATACCCTGTCCGAGGCGTAGGGGTAGATGGCGCCCGGGATTTCGACGATCCGTGCGCTGGCGAGATCGAGCAGGCCGGCTCGGGTCTCGTTGCCGATCTCGTACGAAACCACGCCGGAGGTGAGGTCACCGACGAGACCCCCAGCCACGCTGCCCACCCACGCGCCGTCGGGCACGGTGACCGGAGTGCTGGTATACGTGCCGTCGGTCGCGAAGGTGAGAAGCTCCAGCCCGACCGGCACATAGTTTACCGACTTCAACCCGAGCATCGTCCGGCCAAAGACACCGAGATTCTGGTAACCGGAGGGCACTGCCCACTGTTGCCAGCTCTGGTCGGACAGGTCGAACAGGCTCACTGTGTTCTTCGGGGCGGGCTTGGCCGGCACGTTGGCGGTGGTGGCGACCATGTCGCCGCCGGCCGGATCGAGCTGCTTGTACGAGACACCCGTCAGATCTTTGATCTCAATCGTCTCGCCGGTGTCGTAACGGGTCCAGAGGTACCTAGTGGAGATGCCGTGGCGATGCAGGAAGCCGGTGACACCGGCGAAGATGATGGCCTCGTGGGCCGGAGCGGTCGGCTCGTCCGACGGGAAGACGGCGATCTCACGTGGTGCGGTGCCGGGTTCGGCGGCGGCCGGTGCGGCCGGGGTGACCAGCACGCCGACGGCGAGGACAATCGCCAATACACCGGCCCTAAGACTGCGACCCAAAGAGGCCCTCCTGGAATGGGTACGGCGCGAGTAACGCGCCCAGGCACCGGCAGCCTAGCTTGATCATCTTTCGCGGTCGCGCCGCCGAACGGCTGATTCGTCGCCGTTCCGTCGCTCGCGATGGGCCGACCCGCAGCCCGAGCCACCACAGCTCGACGGGACGATCCGGACACTCAGGCGGGCCGGACATCGAGGCGCGCGCGGAAGCTTTCGCACAAAGATTTAGAAGTTTCCATGTGTATATCTAAAGTGATAACGTCAGCGATCGATCTTTTGTCTCACGAGATCGTACTGCCCACCCCGGCGGGGGAAAGTGGGACGGCTCTTCCCCGGCCGGGACCCGTACCCACCTCGGAGGACCGATGACCGGACCGAACCGGTGGCGGTATCGCCGTCGCGCCGCGCTCACCAGCGCGGGTGCCGCGCTGGCGACCATGCTCGCCACAGCCCCTGTCACCTCGGCCGCGGCCGCACCCGCTGACGTACCGCCGCAGGAACCCGGCGTCACGCTGCGCTCGTACGACATGGGCGTCCCGCTGTCGGCGCTCTGCACCCTGAAGCCCGCCCAGACGCCGAACGTCGACAAGCTGATGCCGCAGATCAACTGGACCACCACTGACGAGTTCGGCCTGTCCGACCGGTTCATCACGCACGCCATCGCCAACCTCACGGCGCCGGTCGACGGCACGTACACGTTCCGGCTCACCAGCGACGACGGGTCCCGCCTGACGATCGGTGACCAGGTCGTCGTGGACCACGACGGCCTGCACGGCGAGACCGCCAAGGAGGGTTCGGTAGACCTGACCGCCGGCCTGCACCCGTTGTTCGCCGAACTCTTCGACAACGGCGGCGGCCAGGTGCTGCGACTGGAGTGGCGTCCCCCCGGCGCCGACGCCTTCGAGCTCGTGCCGGCGTCCGCGCTGAGCACGGACGCCGGCGTCGTGCGCGTGACGGCACCCGGCTGGAAGTACTGCGAGGGCGCCGCCGACTCGGCCGGCGACGGCATGCCGCTGGACCGGGTCCACCCGGGTTACACCCTCACCGACCTTCGCCCCGACGGCTTTCAGCCCCAGGTGACCGGCATGGCCTTCATGCCCGACGGCGACCTGGTCGTCTCCACCTGGGGCGGCACCGACAACACGACCGGCGAGATCTACCTGGTCGATGGGGCCACCGGGCAGACCGGCCCCGGGCAGGTGACCTACCACCGATTCGCGGAGGGGCTGCGCGAACCCCAGGGGGTCGCGGTGGTCGACGGCACCGTCTACGTCACCCAGAAGCACGAGCTGACCGCCCTGCGTGACACCGACGGCGACGGCGTCGCCGACACCCACCGGACGGTCGCCACCTGGCCGTGGGGCCAGAACTTCCATGAGTTCGCGTTCGGCCTGCTCTACCGGGACGGGTACTTCCATCTCAACCTGTCGGTCGCCATCGACCTCGGTGGCGCCACCACGGTCCCCCAGCCCGCCCCGAACCGTGGCACCTCGATCAAGGTCGACGCGAAGACCGGCAAGATCACGTACGTCGCCGGCGGGCTCCGCACCCCGAACGGGATCGGATGGGGGCCGAACGGCGAAGTCCTCGTCACCGACAACCAGGGCGGCTGGCTACCCGCGTCCAAGCTGGTCGAGATCAAGCAGGGGGCGTTCTACAACCACTACACCACCCCGGCGGGCCCGTTCGACGACGAGCCGGTGACCCGGCCGATCGTCTGGCTCCCGCAGAACGAGATCGGTAACTCACCGTCGACTCCCGTGCTGCTTAAGCAGGGGCCGTACAAGGGGCAGCTGGTCGTCGGCGACGTGACCTACGGCGGTCTGCAGCGCGTGTTCCTCGAGAAGGTCGAGGGGCAGTACCAGGGCGCGGTCTTCCGGCACACCCAGGGCCTGGAGGCCGGCGTCAACGAGGTCACCCTCGGCCCGGACGGGGCGCTCTACCTCGGTGGTCTGGGCGCGGGCGGCAACTGGGGCCAGGAGGGCAAGCTCTCCTACGGTCTGCAGAAGCTGACGCCCAACGGCACCTCCGTGTTCGAGGTCAAGCGGATGCGCGCGTCTCACGTCGGATTCGAGCTGGAGTACACCGAGCCACTGTCGGCGGAGACCGCGCAGGATCTCGCCGACGCGTACCAGGTGACGCAGTGGCGCTACGGCGCGACGAGCCAGTACGGCGGCCCCAAGCTCGACCTGGAGACGCTCGACGTCGCCGAGGCCGAGCTGTCGGCCGATCACCGTACCGTCAAGCTCAGGATCCCGGGCCTCAAGGAGAACCGCGTCGTCCACGTACGCTCCCCACGTCCGTTCTCGTCCGTCGACGGCGAGGAGCTGTGGAACACTGAGGCCTGGTACACGCTCAACGAGATCCCGGGTCGCGTGGTGCAGCCGCAGACGTTCTTCGAGGCGGAGGAGGGCCGGACGGTCGGCGTCGGCATGGCGACCGACCACGCCGCCTACTCCGGAGCCGGCTTCGCCGCCGGGTTCGCCGAGGACGGCTCGTCGACCAGGATCTCCGTCGACGTCCGTAAGAGCGACAGGTACGACCTGGCGATGCGCTACAGCAACGGTCCGAACCCCTACTCGGGCGAGAAGCAGCTGAGTTTGTACGTCAACGGTCAACGGGTGGAGCAGACCGTCTTTCCCTCGACCGTGACCTGGGAGGAGTGGGGCACCGTCACCACCACCGTGCCCCTACGCGAGGGGCGCAACCTGGTCGAGTACCGCAAGGAGGCCGCCGACTCCGGGCACGTCAACCTCGACGTTCTCGTCGTCCGGCCGCACGGCGAGCGCATCACACTGTTCGACGGTGGCGACCTCGCCGAGTGGCAGCACAGCGACGGGCGCGAGCCCGAGTGGACGGTCGCGGACGGCGCCATGACGGTACGCGGCGGCGACCTGCGTACGGTGCAGGCCTTCGGCGACTTCCGCCTGCACACCGAGTTCAACCTGCCGCTGTACCCGCCGGACGTGACCGGTCAGGCGCGCGCCAACAGCGGCGTGTACCTGCAGGACCGCTACGAGATCCAGGTGCTGGACTCGTTCGGCATCGACCCGCCGCAGACCAACGACGCCGCAGCCATCTACCAGCAGAAGGCGCCGGACGTGAACGCGGCACGGCCACCGCTGACCTGGCAGACGTACGACATCGTCTACCGGCAGGCACGCTACGACGCGGCCGGCAACAAGGTGGAGAACGCGCGCGTCACGGTGGTGTGGAACGGCGTCACCGTGCACGACGACGTCGAGATCCTCGGCCCGACCGGCGGTAGCCGGCCCGAGGGCCCGGCCACGGGCGCCATCCGGCTGCAGGATCACGGCAACCCGGTCCAGTACCGCAACATCTGGATCGAGCCGCTCGACCCGTAGCGCGTCGACAGCAGTACGCGGGCGGTCGGGTCCGGTTCGCCGGTCCGGCCGCCCGCACTGCTTTCGGAGCAATATCATTCCGGTCCGGCGAGTCCGGAGCCCACCCGTCGGTCGTCCGTCCCTTGTGGAGTGCGAGCATGGCACGCATGGATATCTACGAGGACGCCCGCACGGTGTCACGGGCCGACCTGGCCGGCTGGCTGCGTCAGCTGGCGAACCAGCTGGAGTCCGACGGACGGGTCTACTACGGCGCCGCCGGCGCGGTCGCGGTCGCGGACGAGGTGCGGTGCGAGCTGGAGATCGAGCGGGAGAGCGACACGGAGCTCTCCGTCGAGATCGAGTTCTCCTGGACCGTGCCCGCCCCGGTGAAGGCGGCGGAGCAGGAGACCGAGCCCGCGAAGGACGACGAGGCGGCCGAGGAGCCGAAGGCCGAGCCGGCCGCCGAGGAGACGCCGCAGGCGTGACGGTGCAGCGACCGGAGGGCGGCGGCGACGCCGGCGCCCACCGGGCGATCGACGGAGAACCATGACGCCCCCCGTTCGAAGCCGGAGGCACCGGCTGGCCGTTGCGTGCCAGAAGTTGGTGGACGCTTCCTGGTTCGGCCTGGCGAGCTTCGTCGTCATCGTCGTCAACTCGATGGCGCTCGGCTTGGAGACCTACGGCCGGGCGGTCGTGGCGGCCGGCGGCGCACTGCGGATGGTCGAGTACGCGTGCCTCGCCTTCTTCGTGCTCGAACTGCTGGTGCGGTTCGGGGCGCACCTACGGAGTCCAGCCGGGTTCTTCCGGGACCGCTGGAACGTGTTCGACCTGCTCATTCTCGCCGCTCCGCTGGCCCCCGGCGTACGGGAGAACGTGACGCTCCTGCGGCTGCTGCGACTGGCCCGCATCGTGCGCGCGTTCCGTCTCTTCCCCAGCCTGCGGGTGATCCTGGTCGGCATCCGGCGCAGCCTTCCCGGGCTCGGCAGTTTCCTTCTGGTCACCGTGCTGGTGCTGTACGGGTACGCGATGCTCGGCTGGATGCTCTTCGGCGCCGCCTACCCGGATAGGTACGGCACGGTCGGGCAGGCGATGCTCACGCTCTTTCTGCTGCTGTCGCTGGACGGCATCACCGACACGCTCCAGGCCGGCCGGGAGGTCACCGAGTGGGCGGTGCTGTACTACGTCTCGTACATGGTCACCGCCTGCTACCTGCTGACCAACCTGCTGGTGGGCGTGGTCCTCAACGCGCTCGAGGAGGCCCACCAGGAGGAGCGGGCCGCGGCGGAGCGCACCACCCGGCGGAAGACTCCCGACGGCCTCACCGAGCCTTCGGTCCACGAGCAACTGGCCCAGCTACGCGCGATCATCACGAATCTGGAGCGGCGGCTTCCGGAGTATCCGGCCGGCGACACCCAGGGATCGGCAGTGGCTCGGCGCCACGCCCAACCAGGCCGCCGAGGGGCTCGCGGCAAGCGTGGAGGCCCCGGCGGCGGCGTGTCGAGAGGTGCCCGACCGAAGATCGGGAAGTCCGTGTCCTCTGTGGAGGGATCTCGAAGCGGATGATGTAATTCATCCCGATCGGTCCCCCTCCGGGCGAGATGTCAGCCCGGGTATCGAAGGAGAGCCCATGCCCGTCACCGCCGACCTCAGCAAGCTGGTCGACAAGGCCTACCAGGACCAGACCCTCGCCGAGCTGGTCGACGCCCCGGTGGCCGCCCTCGCGGGGGTCAGCGAGGGCGGCGCCAAGCTGCTCAAGGAGGCGCTCGGCATCGTCACGATCGGCGACCTCGGCCGGAACCCGTACTTCCGGGTCGCCCAGGCGCTGGTCGCCCTGGACTCCGGCAAGTAGGCACCCGAGTCCGTGACGCCCGGCGGTGACCCGAACCCGCCGGGCGTCACGCCCCGAGGGTAGGGCTGGGCATACCCGCGAAAGTGGATCCAGGCGGCTGGGGCGACGCCGGCCCCGCCGATAGCGTCGATGGCATGACATCGCCCCAGCTCCCGCACCTGGCCACGGCGCTGCGCAACCCCCGCTACCTGGTCTCGGAATGGCCGTGGCGTGCGCTGGGCTACCTGGTGTCCACCGCCCCGATCGCCGGCGTGCTCTCCGTCGGGCTGTTGCTGGTCGGGGCGCCCCTGTTGGCGGCTGTCAACGCCGTACGGCAGCACGGCCGCCCGATTCCCCTGCCGCTCGCGCTCTTCCTGACCCTGGGCACGCTGGCCCTCGTGGGGTTCGCGCCGATCGTGAGCGCCGCCGTCGCGGCGGTGGAGCGGTGGCGGCTCGGGCTCGTCGATCCACGCCCGCTGCCGGCCCGCCGCTGGTCGGGCGTCGCCGAGCGCTACACCAGCGCCAGCGCGTGGCGGGAGGTCGCGTACCTGGTGTGGCTGGGCGGCGTGGTGCCGGTCGTCTACTGGGTCTACCTGCTGCTCGTGCTGATCGACATTCTCGTGGTCACCAGCCCGTGGCTGGCCGGGGACGCCGACCAGGTGATCGTGCTCTGGGACATCGTCGACCGGCCGGGTGAGGCCGTCCCGTACGCGATCGTCGGGGTCCTGCTGCTGCCGGTGCTCTGGTACGGGCTCGGGGTGATCGCAGCGGTCCAGGGCGCGGTGGCCCGGTGGCTGCTCGGCTCGTCGCCCGACATCGTCGAGCTGCGCGAGGTGACCCGGTCGCGGGCCCGCCTCGTGGACGCGTACGAGGCGGAGCGGCGCCGGATCGAGCGCGACCTGCACGACGCCGCCCAGCCCAGGCTGACCAGCCTCACCCTGCAACTGGGGCTGGCCCGGCTCGACGTGCCGGAGGACTCCCCGGCCGCCCGGCCGCTCGCGGTGGCTCACGACCAGGCCAAGGGGCTGATGATCATGCTCCGGCAGATCGTGCACGGCATCCGACCGCAGAGCCTCACGGACCTCAACCTCGCCGGCGCGGTCCGGGAACTGGCCGACGAGGCCGCCGTCCCGGTGACCGTGCACGCCGACCTGGACCGGCCGGTGCCCGAGAACGTCGAGACGACCGCCTGGTACGTGGTCTCGGAGTCACTGAACAACGTCACCCGGCACGCTTCGGCGACCCGCGCCGAGGTGCGGCTGACGCAGGCCGGCGACCGGCTCGTGGTCGAGGTCTCGGACGACGGCCGGGGCGGCGCGGATCCGGCGCGGGGCACCGGCCTGACCGGGCTCGCCGACCGGGTGAGCGCGGCCGGTGGGCGGTTGCTGCTCGCCAGCCCGCCCGGCGGCCCTACGCTCGTCCGGGTGGAGCTGCCATGCCACAGGTGACCCGGGTCGTGCTCGCCGAGGACGAGGTCCTCCTGCGCGAGGGGCTCGTCGGCCTGCTGGAGCGCTTCGGTTTCGAGGTGCTCGCCGCCGTCGGCTCCGCACCGGAGCTGCTGGAGGCGACCCGCTTGCACCGGCCGGACCTGGTGGTGACCGACATCCGGATGCCCCCGGGCCGGCGGGACGACGGTCTACGGGCGGCGGTCGCGTTGCGCTCGGAGCAGCCAGAGCTCGCGGTGGTGGTGCTCAGCCAGCACGTACAGGCCGGGTACGCCGCCGCGCTCCTCGACAGCGGCGACGGCCGCCGAGTCGGCTACCTGCTGAAGGACCGGGTCGCCGAGGTGGTCGAGTTCGTCGAACACCTGCGTATCGTCGCCGGCGGCGGCACGGTCGTCGACCCCGATGTCGTACGCCGGTTGTTGCACCGCCCGCACGACCCGCTGGCGGCGTTGTCGCCGCGCGAGCGGGAGGTGCTGGCGTTGATCGCGGAGGGTCGCTCGAACGCGGCGATCGCGGCGGCGCTGCACGTCACCGAGGCGGCAGTGGGCAAGCACGTCGGGAACATCCTCACGAAGCTCGGCCTGCTGCCCAGCGACGACACCAACCGCCGGGTGCTGGCGGTCCTCACATACCTGCGTGGCGGCCCGGCGGCCGATCCCGGCGGCTCGACGTGGACCGGCCCGGCCGCGGGCCGACGCTGAGGCGGCCGGACCGGCCACGCCGGACGTCACCAGGACGCCTTGCGCACACCCGGCAGCTCGCCCCGCAGCGCCATTTCCCGGAACCTGACCCGGGACAGGCCGAACCGGGTGAGCACTCCGCGCGGTCGTCCGTCGACGACGTCCCGGTTGCGTAGCCGCACCGGGCTGGAGTCCCGGGGCAGCCGCGCCAGGCGGCGGACGGAGTCGTCGCGTACCGCCGGGTCGGTGTCGGGGTGTGCGATCGCTCGCTTCAGCTCGGCGCGGCGCTCGGCGTGCCGCGCGACCAGCTCCTCCCGGCGGGCCTGCCGGTTGACGAGACCGTCGCGGGCCATCAGCGCTCCTCCCGGAACTCGACGTGCCGGCGCACGATCGGGTCGTACTTGCGCAGGACGAGGCGGTCCGGGTCGTTGCGCCGGTTCTTCCGGGTGACGTACGTGTAGCCGGTGCCGGCGGTGCTGCGGAGCTTGACCACCGGACGGATGTCGGTCTGTCGGGCCATCAGATCCGTACCCCCCGGCCACGCAGCTCGGCGACGATCGCCTCGATGCCCTTGCGGTCGACCGTCCGCAACGCCTTGGCGGTGAGGGTGAGAGTGATCCAGCGCCGCTCGGACGGCAACCAGTAGCGGTGACGCTGGAGATTCGGGTTCCACCGGCGGCGGGTGCGCCGGTGGGAGTGGGACACGGCGTTGCCGAAGCCTGGTTGGGCCTCGGTGACGTCACATCGTCTGGACACGCGGACTCCTTCTCGTTTGCTGTTCGACCTTAACGGCAATGGTTTTCGTTTCTACTCGAGTCGGTCGGGTGCCGCGACGGCGGGGGTGCCCGTCACCCCGCTCTTCGAACCGGCCCGGCGGTGACCCTATAATGACAACCGTTTTCAACAAGCGACGAGAGGACCGTGATGTCGACGTCACCACTCGCGCCCGCCGGCACCGTGATCGGAGAGGCCGACCTCCGGCCGTCACTGACCGTGCTGAGCGGCTTCTGGCCGGCAACCACGTACGCCGTCGCCCGCGCCCTGCTCGCGGTGGACCCGTCGCTGCTGCTGGTGCGCCACGATCTCACCGAGGTACACACGGGCGCGGTGCAGCGCATCGTCCGCGACGGCAACGGCCTGCTGGAGGACGTACGCGTCGACCTCGCACACGGGTGCGTCTCCTGCACGCTCCGTGAAGACGTGCTGCCCACCCTGGCCCGGCTCACCCGCACCCACCCCGGCCGGGACCTGCTCCTGATGCTCCCCGAGGTGGTCGAGCCGGAGGCGGTCGCCGCAGCCTGCGCGCACTGCCTCGTCGACGGCGCGCCCGTCACCGACCTGCTGCGCATCGACTCGTACGTCACGGTGGTGGACGCCGAGCACCTGATCGACGGGCTGGCCACCACCGACGACCTCAAGGCCCTGGGCATCCACGCCGCCACCGACGACGACCGTGCCGTGGCCGACGTGGTCGTACGCCAGATCGAGTACGCGGACACCATCGTCCTCTGGGGAACGTCCCCCGGCGGGGAGTTCGACACCAGCCGACTGTCGGTGCTGCTGGACCGGATGGCCCCGTGGGCCACCCAGGTCCGGGTCGACGCGGACCTGGTCGACACCCACGCGCTCAGCCGCCGGCTACGCGGCACCCGGCGGCACCGGCCCGACACGCCAGGCGTACTGACCCGTGGCCTGGAGGGGTACCCGCTCGGTGCGCACGAGCCGCACCCGGACTGCGGGGTCGTCTCCGTGCTGTTCCGGACGCGCCGCCCGTTCCATCCCGAACGTCTGCACGACGCGCTGGAGGAGATCAACGGCGAGGCGATCCGGTCGCGGGGACACCTGTGGCTGGCCAGCCAGCCGGAGACCGTGATCGCCTGGGACTTCGCCGGCGGCGGACTCGGCCTGGGTTCGCTCGGACGCTGGCTCGCCGTCCTGCCGGATGAGCTCTGGGCCGACACGTCCGACCACCGGCGGCTCGCCGCCGCGCTGGACTGGGATCCCTACTACGGCGACCGCCACCAACATCTGGTCTTCATCGGCCTGGACCTGGCCGCCGCCGACCTGCACCGCACCCTCGCCGCGTGCCTGCTCACCGACGCCGAACTGGCCGACGGCGAGGAGGTCTGGCGCAGCTATCCCGACCCGTTCGCCGGCTGCTTCCCCCTCGTCACCCTCACCCCGGACGGCAGTCACGCTCCCGATCTGTCCGACAGTTCCGCCGACCCCGAAGGAGAGAGCGCATGAAGGGCGGCATCCACCCCGAGTACCGGCCGGTCGTCTACCGCGACCGCGCCGCCGACTTCGCCTTCCTCACCCGTTCCACCGCCACCAGCGACCAGACGATCGAGTGGACCGACGGCAACACCTATCCGGTCATCGACGTGCAGGTCTCCTCCGCGAGCCACCCGTTCTGGACCGGGAGACAGCGGCTCGTCGACAGCGCGGGACGGGTGGAGCGGTTCCGTGCACGCTACGCCCGGCACGGGGCGCAACGACCACGCTGAGGTCGGCCCGCACCGCGGCCGGGGCCGCCTCCCGAGCCGATTCGGGAGACGGCCCCGGCCGTCGACGTTCCAGAGGTCGTCAGGCGATCGGAAGTTTGTCGGCCCACGCCTGCCAGGCCTGCTCGGCCTGGGCCGGGTCCTGGTCGGCGTAGAGGTGATGGCCCAGCACCAGGACGTTGCCCCGGTCGGTGCCGGAGTGCAGGAAGCGGTAGAGGGCGTCGTCGGTGCGGACACCGACGTAGGTCGGCAGGCCTGCGAGGTCGACCACCCCGTCGATCGGCGGCAGCCCGTCGACGGTGAGCCGGACGCGCTGCCCCTCCTCGATCGGGCCGGCGATCCTGAAGGCCCCGGCCACCGCCGCCCAGACCTGGTCGGGCGTGCCGGCCTGAGGGCGGAACGCCGCGACCGGCGCTCCGGTCCGGCCGGGGAAATGGGCGAGGTACGCGGCCAGCGTGCCGAGGTACATGTCCCAACCGGCCTTCATCGCCTCGTACTCGGTCTCCCAGTTGTCGCCGAGCACCCCGCTCTGCACCAGCCGCAGCACGGTACTCCCCTGGTCACGCCCCTCGATGAGGTATTCCATGGCCAGGAAGCCGCCGTCCGGTCCGGGCGTGGTGCGGTTGGCGAACCGCTTGCCCGGCTCCCAGGCGATGACCGTCGCCTCCTCGGTGTGACCGGCCATGGTGAGGCTGCTCCGGCCGCCCTCGCGGGGCTCGACCTCGCTGCGTCCCATGAACCAGGAGTCGAGGCCGGGGCCGGTGGCGATCGCCTCCCAGACCTGATCCGGAGTGGCCGCCAGCTCGATGTCCTTCTGAAGCTCGAAGTGGTGTCCCATCACGGTGGACCTTTCGGTAGGTGTTCGGAATCGGGGTCGGAGGGTGCCGGCCGGCCACGGACGGCGCTGGCCGGGCAGGAGTCAGCGGTCGCCCGCCCGCTGGCGCAGCATCGGCAGCAGCGCCGCGGCCACCACGACGTGGAGCACACAGAGCATGACCCGGGTGTCCACCGTGGCCTGCTCGATGAAGACCGGGACGAAGGACGCCAGCAGCACGAGGCCGGCGAGTGCGCCCCAGACGGTCCGCGCGTGCCGGGTGAACCGCTCGAGCAGCGCCAGCGAGCCCCAGCCGAGCAACGCGAAGACCAGGCTGAACGCGGCGATCTCCGGCAGGATCAGCTGGTGCGACTGGGTCGCTCCCGGGTCGGTGAGGGTGAAGTCGGTGCCGGCGGCACGGCCGGCCAGGTAGAGCAGGCTGTTCGCGACCACCGCGCCGCCCACTCCCAGGGCGCGCTGACGGCGACGCCGAGTGGTGGCACTGACGGTACGGGTGGCCGGTCGGGTACGGACGGCGATCGGGCTGGTCGTGGCGGTCATGTCAGGACTCCTCGGATGCGTCGTTGCTGGTTGGGTCGGCGCTGGGGTGCAGGGCGAACACGACCCGGTGCTCGCGGCCACCGGGGGCGTTCTCGTCGTGGTAGCGGGCGACCAGTGCGCCGATCGTGGCCGCCAACTCTTCGGCGAACGCGGCCCGGTCGGTCGCCGAGGCGAACCGCACGTTGGCGTCGACGGCGAACGTCGCCACCCGCTTCTTCGCCCGGTCGGCACCGGTGATCAGTGAGCCGACGTCCTGTACGAGGCGGGCCGCGAGGGCGAGCAGCCACCGCGCCGACAACCGGTCCGGCGCCTCCGCCGGGTCGGGTCGCACCGCGGCCAGCGCGGCCGGCGAGATGACGTACGACGTGGCGGTCGCCTGCATGACCCGCTCGGTGACGTTGCCCTTGCGGCGCTCCTCCACCAGCTCGATCAGGCCGTGCTGCTCGAGCGCGCGGAGGTGGTAGTTGACCTTCTGGCGGGGCAGGCCGACCCGGGCGGCGAGCATCGTCGCCGAGGCCGGCTCGGCGAGGGCCGCCAGGAGCCGGGCCCGCATCGGGTCCAGCGACACCTCGGCCGCCGCCGCGTCCTCGATCACTGCGATGTCGAACATGCCTTGACTCTCTCACCGACAAGTTTTCTTGTCAAGACAAATCGCATTGTCGGTGGGCGGCACAAAGAAAGCGACCCCCGTACGCGCCCTCGAAGGGGCACCGCACGGGGGTCGCCTCACGTTCCGCGGCTCGGCGACCCGCGGTCAGCCGACCGGCGGCTCCTGCCCGGCGGGACGCCGGTAGACGCCGTACCACCAGGTGTTCGCCAGCTCGAGGGCGGCGGCCTCGTCACCGCTGCCGTCGTCGGTGGCGACGTGGTCGGAGAGGAAGCGCTCGCCGCCGAGCACGATCAGACGGCTCGCGGCGGCGATGTCGACGTCCTGCGGCGCCCGCCCGGCCCGCTGCTCCTCCTCGAGCACCTGGACGGTACGCGTCAGAAACTGGTCGAGCCGCGCGCGCCAGAACCGGCGGACCGCCGGCTCGTAGCCGGACACCTCGTTGATCGCGGCGAGCACCCCGCTGTGCCGACGGTAGATGGCGATGATCTGCCGGAAGCCGCCCACCAGCGTGTCCAGCCCCACCGAGTCACCGGCCGACGCGCCCAGCTTTGCGGGCTCCCACTCCCCGGCGACCCCGAACGCGGCGTCGCTAAACGACTCGGCGAGCCGCAGCAGCAGTTGCGTCTTGTCGGCGAAGTGCATGTAGAAGGTCGATCTCGCGACGCCCGCCTCCTGGGCGATGCGCTGCACCCCGAGCTCCGTGAAGCTCTCCCCCTCCGCGAGCAGGCGCTCGGTGGTGGCGAGGATCCGCGACTCCACGGTGAGCCGCCGGTCGGCACCGCCGGAGCGTCGTCGCGTGATCGAAGGCATGACCAGATCCTATGCGTCCAGTCGCGACCGCCGGTCCACTCGCCCGGACATCCTGTTCGACAGGATGTCCGAACAAGCTTCCGCGCCGACCCGCCGAACCCCGCGCCGACGACCCGCCGAACACGCCTCGCGTTACATGCCCCCGCCGCGGCCCGCCGGAAACGCCCCGCGACGTGACCCGCCGACCGAGCGCCGGCCGTGGACCGCCGACGGCCGTCCACGGCCGGACCCGGCCGAGCCCGACGGTCAGAAGCCGGCGACGACCACCTTGCCGATGGTGGCGTAGGTTTCGACGAGTTCGTGCGCCCGGCGCAGATTCTCCGCATTGATCGGGCCGAGCCGCCGGGTCAGCGTGGTACGGAGCGAACCGGCTTCCACCAGGCGCGCCACCTCCTCCAGCAGCTCGTGCTGGCCGGGGTCGGTCGGCAGGAACAGCGGCCGGGTGAACATGAACTCCCAGTGCCAGGCGATGCTCTTCGCCTTCAACGGCAGCACGTCTAGTTCCTCTGGATCGTCGATCGCCGTGATCTGGCCGCCGGGGCGGACGATCTCCGCGTACCGCTCGACGTTGCCGGCCGTGAACGCGCTGATCAGGTAATCGACGCCGTCCGGAGCGACGGCGCGGACCGAGTCGACGAGGTCGTGATGGTCGACCACGTGGTGGGCACCGAGCTCGCCGACCCACTGCCGCGACTCGGGCCGCGAGGCCGTCCCGATCACGGTCAGGTCGGTCAACGCCCGCGCGAGCTGCACCGCCATCGACCCGACGCCACCGGCGCCGCCCACCACGAGCAGTGTTCCGGTAGCGCCCTTCGCCAACCGGAACCGATCGAACAACGTCTCCCACGCAGTGATCGTGGTGAGTGGTAGCGCCGCCGCCTCGGCGAAGTCGAGTGTTTTCGGCTTGTGCCCGACCACGCGCTCGTCGACGGTGTGGAACTGGGCGTTGGTGCCGGGCCGGCCGATCGAGCCCGCGTACCAGACCTCGTCGCCGACCGCGAACCTGCCGACCCGCTCACCCACGGCGACGACCACGCCGGCCGCGTCGTAGCCGAGCACCTTCAGCTCGCCGCCGGGATCGTTGCCGGCGCGCACCTTGACGTCCACCGGGTTGACCGACACCGCCTCGACGCGGACCAGCAGGTCGTGCGGTCCGGGCGTGGGCACCGGGATCTCGGCGTCCGTCAGACTCTCCGGATCGGTGATCGGCAGGCTCCTGCGGTAGCCCACCGCTCGCATCAGATCGTTCATGCCCTGGACGCTATCCAAGGCCGCAGCGCTTCGGCGCGATGCGCACCCGCCTCCAGGGGGTCAGCGGCATCGTGGTCGTGGGGCCACACCCGGCTGGGATAAGATGGCCACGGAAGGCGCAGATGGGGACGAGTACCGTCGCACGCAGCCAGCAGCGACCCGGGGATGGTGGAAGCCCGGGGGTGTGCGCGGCGGGAAGATCACCCCGGAGCCGTCGGAAGAAAGGCCGCGAGGCCGAGTAGACCCGACCGCACCCGAAACGAGAGGGCCGGACACCGGCCAAGGAGGGTGGTACCGCGGGGCCCCGGCCTCGTCCCTCCGGCGGAGCTTTCACACACGCGCCGACGGAGGAGCGATGTACCGCAGCGTACCGACGCAGGTCGATCTGCCCGACCTCGACCACCAGGTCCTGCATTTCTGGCACGCCAACAGCGTCTTCAAGCGCAGCCTGGAGCAGTCCGCGGGCCGGCCCGAGTGGGTCTTCTACGAGGGTCCGCCGACCGCCAACGGCATGCCCGGCGCCCACCACATCGAGGCGCGCGTCTTCAAGGACGTCTTCCCCCGCTACAAGACCATGAAGGGCTTCCACGTCGCCCGCAAGGCCGGCTGGGACTGCCACGGCCTGCCCGTCGAACTCGCCGTCGAACGGGAACTCGGCTTCTCCGGCAAGCAGGACATCGAGAAGTTCGGCATCGCCGAGTTCAACGCCCGCTGCCGCGAGTCGGTGACCCGGCACACCGACGCGTTCGCCGAACTGACCGAGCGCATGGGCTACTGGGTCGACATGGACGACGCGTACCGGACCATGGACCCGGAGTACATCGAGTCCGTCTGGTGGTCGTTGAAGCAGATCTTCGACAAGGGCCTGCTGGTCGAGGACTTCCGGGTCGCCCCGTGGTGCCCGCGCGACGAGACCGGCCTCTCCGACCACGAGCTCGCCCAGGGCTACGAGACGGTCGTCGACCCGTCGGTCTTCGTCCGGTTCCCGCTCACCTCGGGACCGCTGGCCGACCGGGCCGCCCTGCTGGTCTGGACGACCACCCCGTGGACGCTGCCGTCGAACGTCGCGGTGGCGGTCCACCCCGACGTGCGGTACGTGGTCGCCAGTGACGGCAACGAGCAGCTCGTGGTCGCCGAGCCGCTGCTGGCGTACGCGCTGGGCGACGGGTGGGAGCTCACCGGCGAGTCCTTCAAGGGCAAGGAGCTGGAGCGGTGGACCTACCGGCCGCCGTTCGACCTCGTCGAGGTGCCCGACGCGCACTACGTCGTCCTCGCGTCGTACGTGACCACGGACAGCGGCACCGGCCTCGTCCACCAGGCGCCGGCGTTCGGCGCGGACGACCTGGCCACCGCCCGGACGTACGGGCTGCCGATGGTGAACCCGATGCAGTCGAACGGCCGCTTCGAACCGGAGATCCCACTCGTCGGCGGAAGGTTCTTCAAGGAGGCCGACCGGCCCCTGATCGAGGACCTCCAGCTGCGGGGGCTGCTCTTCAAGAACGTCCCGTACGAGCACACCTACCCGCACTGCTGGCGCTGCCACACCGCGCTGATCTACTACGCCCAGCCGTCCTGGTACGTACGGACCACCGCCGTGCGCGACGCGCTGCTGCGGGAGAACGAGCGGACCACCTGGCACCCCGGCACGGTCAAGCACGGCCGCTACGGCGACTGGCTCAACAACAACGTCGACTGGGCGCTCTCCCGGCGGCGCTACTGGGGCACCCCGCTGCCCATCTGGCGCTGCCCCGACGACCATCTGACCTGCGTGGGCTCGCTGACCGAACTCAGCGAGCTGACCGGCACGGACGTGACCGGGCTCGACCCGCACCGGCCGTTCATCGACGACGTCACCTTCGCCTGCCACTGCGGCAAGACCGCCCACCGGGTCCCCGATGTCATCGACGCCTGGTACGACTCCGGGTCGATGCCGTTCGCCCAGTTCGGCTACCCGTACCGGAACAAGGAGCTCTTCGAGCAGCAGTTCCCGGCGCAGTTCATCTCCGAGGCGATCGACCAGACCCGTGGCTGGTTCTACACCCTGATGGCCATCGGCACGCTGGTGTTCGACCGTTCCCCGTACGAGACGGTGGTCTGCCTGGGCCACATCCTCGCCGAGGACGGCCGCAAGATGTCCAAGCACCTGGGCAACATCCTTGAGCCGATCCCGCTGCTGGAGCAGCACGGCGCAGACGCGGTGCGCTGGTTCATGGCCGCCGTCGGCTCGCCCTGGTCCGCCCGGCGGGTCGGGCACACCGCCCTCCAGGAGGTCGTCCGCAAGACCCTGCTGACCTACTGGAACACGGTCGCCTTCCAGTCGCTCTACGGCCGCACCGCCGGATGGACCCCGTCGGCCGCGGACCCGGCGCCGGCCGACCGGCCGGTACTCGACCGGTGGCTGCTGTCCGAACTGAACACGCTGGTCCAGCAGGTCGACGCCGCGATGGCCGATTTCGACACCCACCAGGCCGGCCGGCTGCTCGCCACGTTCGTGGACGACATGTCGAACTGGTACGTGCGGCGCAGCCGGCGGCGCTTCTGGCGGGGTGACCGGGCGGCGCTCGCCACCCTGCACGAGGCGTTGACCACTGTCACCCTGTTGCTCGCACCGCTGACCCCGTTCATCACCGAGAAGGTCTGGCAGGACATGGTCACGGCGGTGGACCCGGAGGCGCCGCAGTCGGTCCACCTCGCGCCGTACCCGGTCGCCGACGAGTCGCTGATCGATCCGTCGCTGTCCCGGCAGATGGCGCTCGCCCGGCGGCTGGTCGAGCTGGGCCGGGCGGCCCGCGCCGACTCCGGCATGAAGGTCCGGCAGCCGCTGTCGCGGGCGCTGGCCTCGGCGGGCGGCTTCGAGGAACTCTCGCCGGAGCTGCTGGCGGAGATCGCCGCCGAACTCAACATCGGGTCTGTCGACCCGGTCGGTGGGGCCGGCGGGTCGCTCGTGGACACCACCGCGAAGGCCAACTTCCGGACGCTGGGCAAGCGGTTCGGCAAGACGGTGCAGCAGGTGGCCAAGGCGATCGCGGCGGCCGACGCGGCCGCGCTGAAGGAGTCGCTGCGCGACACCGGCTCGGCGACCGTCCAGGTCGGTGAGGAGACGGTGACGCTCGGCCCGGACGAGGTGGTCGTCACCGAGACCCCGCGGGAGGGTTGGGCGGTGGCCAGCGACGCGGGCGCGACGCTGGCGCTCGACCTGCACCTCACTGCGGAGCTACGCCGGGCCGGCGTGGCCCGCGACGCGATCCGGCAGATCCAGGAGGCGCGCAAGACCAGCGGCCTGGAGGTGACCGACCGGATCGAGCTGCGCTACCGCGCGGACCGGGAGGAGACCGCACTGGCCCTGCGCGAGCACCGTGACCTGGTGGCCGAGGAGGTGCTGGCGACCGACTGCGCCGAGGGCGAGCCGTCCTGGGCGGACGCGTCGCCGTTCACCGACGAGTCGCTGGGCCTGACCTTCTGGCTCCGGAAGTCCTGAATCGAGGCGGGCTACCCCGGGCCACCGCGGCCCGGGGTACCCCGGCCCGTCACGAGGCCGCCGCGAGGCGTGCGGCGAGGGCAGTCGCAGTCCGGTCGTGCGCATTGGCCTCCTCGTCCCGGCCGAGCGCGGTGGCCAGTTCGGCCAGGTGCCAGGCCACCGGGCCGAGGCTCAGCACGCCGCTGCCCGCGCCGCCCAGCTCGGCCGCGGCGGGCAGCAGCTCGGTGTACGCGTACCGCATCGCCGGCTCGTCGCCGACGGCGAGCGCGGCCCGGGCGGTGAGGCAGAGCCGGGCCTCCCGGAGCAGGTCGTACGGCGATTCGGGCAGCGCGCGCAGCGCGGCGACGGCCTCGTCGCGGCGGCCGGCGCCGGCCAGCCCCAGCGCCCGCACCCACGGCTCGTACGGACCCAGGTCCGTCCCGTCGTCGGGCACCTGCACCGGCGCGCTCGGAGAGCTGTCGACCAGTCGCAACGACAGCAGCGCTAGCGGCAGCAGACCCTGCGCCATGCCGGGCATTCCGGCTGCGGGGGTCCGGGCCGCCGCCCGCCGGTAGGCGACCGCCGCCTCGGCAGTACGCCCCAGCAGGGCGAGGCGCAGCGCTTCGTACCACCCGGTGAAGACGCCCACCAGGGGCAGGTCGTGCCGGGCGGCGAGCCGGTCGGCGGCGGCCGCGGCCGTGTCGGCGGCGTCGAGATCGGCCAGCGCGCAGCTCGCCTGCAGCACGACGAGGTGGCCGAGCACCTCGAAGGTCACCAGGTCGTGCCGGGCCGCCAGGTCGGCCAGTTCCGCGCCGAGGCGCGCGCGGTCGGGGGCGAGGCCGGTCCGCTCGAAGGTCTGCATGAAGCGGGCGTTGAGCGCGAACGCCAGCAACGCCGGTCGACGTAACCGCCGCGCGATCGTCTCCGCCTCGACGGCTGCTTGGCGCCCGCGGTCGCCGGTGGTCCCCCGCAGTTCCAGGGCGAGCGTACTGAGCAGGCGACTGCGCAGCTCCGGGTCATCCGGGCCGACCACGGCCAGGGTCCGGTCGGCGGCCACCACGATCCGGTGCGAGAGCTCCTCGTCGTCGTTGCGGGTCCACACCGCGGGCACGTCGAAGGCGGTGAGCACGGCCGCGACCAGAGTGGGGTCGTCGAGCGTCTCGGCCGTGCCGATCGCCTCGGCCCGGTAGCGCCGGGTGCGGTCCAGGTGCCCGGTCACGGCCAACGCCCGGCCGAGGCCCATCACCGCGGTCAGCCGCCCGCGCACGTCACCGTCGCCCGCCCGGTCGTGGGCGTCGACCGCCTGCTGCCACAACCGGGCCGCCTGGTGCGGGTGGGCGCGGTGTTCGGCCTGCTCGGCGGCGGCCCGGGCGTAACGGGCCGCACGTGCGGCGGTGGCCCGGGTGCCAGCCCGGCCGAAGTGATGGGCGAGGGTCACCACGTCGTCGGGGTGCAACCGCTCGATCGCCTCACCGGCAGCGGTGTGCCAGTGGGCCCGCCGCGGCGCGGACAGGTCACCGTAGAGCGTGTCCCGGACCAGGACGTGCGTGAACCGCAGCTCGCCGTCCTCCTCGGTGAGGAACCCGGCGGCCAACGCCCGGTCCAGCGCGTCGAGCAGCGTCGCGTCGCCGTCCGTGAGCGCGGCCAGCACCTCCGGATCGACGTCCCGGCCGAGGACCGCGGCCTGTCGCAGCACGTCCTGCGTCGCGGCGGGAAGCCTGCTGAGCCGGTGCCGGATGACGTCCCGCACTCCGGCCGGCACCCGCTCCAGCGCGGCGTCTCCCTCCGCCTCGAGAAGCCGGGCCAGCTCCCGTACGAAGAACGGGTTGCCGCCACTACGACGGTGGATCGACCGGACGGCGGCTCCGTCCAGGTCCCGCCCGAGCACGGCCCGGGCGAGCTCGCCGGTCGCCGGTTCGGCGAGCCCGCCCAGGTAGACGCGGAGGGGTTCGATCCGGGCGAACCGGGCCAGTGCCGTGGTCAGCTCCGGCGTGATCTCGCTGGCCCGGTAGGTGCCCACCACCAGCACCGGGCCGGCGACGGGCTCGGGTTCGGTGAGCAGCGCGGAGAGCAGATCGAGGGTGCCCTCGTCCGCCCGATGCAGGTCGTCCAGCACGAGCAGCACCGGCCCGTGGCGTACGACCGCGGCGAGCTGCGCCGCGGCCGCCCGGTGCAGGCGGAACCGGGCCACGGCCGGATCGCTTCCGGCGCCTTCGGAGAGCTCCGCCTCGGCGGCGGGCGCTCCGGTTCCGGTCGCCGCGGCCAGTTGGTCGGCGATCTGGCGCCACGGCCAGGCCACCGGGGCACCGTCGTACTCGGGGCTGCGGCCCCACGCCGTGACCCAGCCACTCGAAGCCAGCTCGCCGGTGAGCGCCTCGGCGAGCGCCGACTTGCCGGTGCCCGCGTCCCCGGAAACCAGGGCGAGGACCGGTGACGCCTCCCGGGTGACCCGTTCGGCCGCCTGCCGCACGCGGGCCAGTTCCTCGTCCCGCCCGACGAGCGGGTGCCGTCCCACGGCGCCGACCGGCCCGCCGGGCGCCCGGGCGGTGACGCGCGCGCCGGGGGCGGCCGGGGCGGCGAGGTGCGAGGCCGGGGCGGTGAGGCGCGCGGCGGGGGCGGCCGGGGCGGTGAGGTGCGGCGCCTGGGCGAGGATGTCGGTCTCCAGCTGCCGCAGCCGGGGGCCGGGGTCGACGCCGAGCCGCGCCACCAGCGTCTCCCGCGCGCGGCGCAGCGCGGCCAGCGCGTCTCCCTGCCGGTCCGCGCGGTACAGGGCGAGGGCCAGCAGCCGCCAGGCGTCCTCACGCAGTGGCTGGTCGGCGACGTGCGCTCGCAGGTCGGAGGCGGCCTCGGCGGCGCGGCCGGCGGACAGCAGCGACTCGGCCCGCCGCTCGACGGCCAGCAACCGCAGTTCGTCCAGCCGGTCGATCTCGGCGCGGGCCCAGCTCCGGTCGGCGTACTCGGCGTAGGCGGGGCCGCGCCACAGGGCGAGCGCGTCGTCGAGGCGGGCCAGCGCCGCGACGGGCTCACCAGCGGTGAGCAACTCCGCCGACTCGCTGACCGCGGCCTCGAACCGCCAGGCGTCCACGGCGTCCGGTGCCGGATGCAACGCGTACCCGGGCGGCACGGTCACCAGCAGGCGGGGCGGCCGGCGCGGCGGCCGGTCGGGCTCCAGGGCGCGGCGCAGGTCGGCGACGAAGGTCCGCAGCGCGGCCACCGCACCGACCGGTGGTTCCTCCCACAGGGCGTCGACCAGCCGGTCGACCGGCACCACCCGCCCTCGGGCGACAAGCAGCCGGGCCAGCACGGCGCGCTGGCGGGCACCGCGGAGCGGCACCGCGCCCCGGGCGTCGTCGGCCCGTACCGCCCCGAGCACGCCGAACGTCACCGCGGGCCGGTCCGGCTGGCTGGTCATGGCACCCAATCTAGGCAGGCCTGCCGGACCGCACGCCACTCATCCGACGCTGATCGGTTACTGATCACCCGGGCGCAGGCTCGACGCGTAACGCCGGGCGTGGCCTCACGGCCCGGCCCGGAACCTCCGGCACCGAAGGGTTCTACGTGGAGATCAAGGGCTTCGACTACCAGCGCGTCACCGTCGCCGACGGCGTGACGCTCCAGGCGGCCGTGGGCGGAACGGGCAGCCCGGTCGTCCTGCTGCACGGATTTCCGCAGACCCACCTCATGTGGCGGCACGTCGCCGCCGACCTGGCCGCGGACCACACGGTGATCTGCCCCGACCTGCGCGGCTACGGCGCCAGCGACAAGCCCGCCGACACCGACGGCGAGCGGTACGCCAAGCGGACGATGGCCGCCGACGTCGTGGCGCTCGCCCGGGCACTGGGGCACGACCGGTTCGCCCTGGCCGGCCACGACCGGGGTGCGCTGGTCGCCGTCCGGGCCGGTCTCGACCACCCGGACGCGGTCACCCACCTCGCTGCGCTCGACGTGCTACCCACCCTCGACATGTGGGACGTCCTGCACGGCACCACCGCCGCCGTCGGCTTCCACCTGTATCTCATGGCCCAGCCGCCCGGGCTGCCCGAGCAGCTGATCAGCGGAAGCCCGGACGCCTTCTTCGGGCACTTCCTGGACATCTGGACCCGCGATCCGGAGGCGATCCCCGCCGACGTGCGGGCCGCGTACCTGGTGGCGTCCCGGGCGGCGGTCACCTCGATCGTGGCCGACTATCGGGCGTCGGCCGGGGTGGATGTCACGCACGACCGGGCCGACCGGGCCGCCGGGAACCAGCTCCGGATGCCGGTGACCGTCCTCCAGCAGGACTGGGGCGCGGCCCTCGGTTACGACGCGGCGCAGCTGTGGCGGTCGTGGGCGCCGGACCTGGTGCACCGCACGGTCTCCTGCGGTCACTTCATGGCGGAGGAGGCGCCGGCCGAGGTCGTCGCGGCGCTGCGCGCGCTGCTAGCCCGGTAAGCGCCGGCCACCCTGCGGCTCACGGTCGGCGGGCGCGGGCCGGCCCGCGTCGACTCGACCGCTGCTGGTTACGTAACGTCACGCCGCAAGCTCTGGCCGGTACCCTCCTCGACCCCTTTGCTCTGCACCCCTATACGCACCGGGCACTCTGCGTCACAGCCAACTCCACGCCAACCTGGAGCCTCTCCCTCATTTCAGCAGCTCAGCGCGGTGGCGCGTCGGTGGGTGCAGAGCAAAGCGTCGAGCGGGGGGTGGGGCCGAGTCCCTCGCGCAGCGACGCTCCGTTATCTCGCTCAGAGTGACGGAGCTGTTCATACGGCGGGGCTACAGCGACACCGGCCGAGAATTCAGCGACACGGTCGAGAATTCTCTGTGGGGCGTGTCGATTCGCACTGGTCCCGTTCGTCGTCGGAACGTAAGGCAGCCGGAGAGACGACAGGAGTCGAAGCACGTCACCGACAGCGGCGAGCGGGCCGTCACCGACGGGCCGTTCGCCGAGTCGCGGGAGGTGCTCGGCGGCTACTACGTCATCGACGTGCCCGATCTCGACGTCGCCGTGGACTGGGCCGGCTGCTCGCCGCCCTGGTGCACCGGCCGGTCGACGGCGTACCGGGCCGGCCCGGCGCCTGGCTGCTCACCACCGCCCGCCGCCGGGCCGTCGACCGGCTCCGCCGCGACCAGGCGTACGCCGCCCGCCTGGCACTCGTCGCGGCCGAGGCGGAGCGGGCCGACGCGACCGCCCCGGTGAGCGGCGACGACGGCCTCCCCGACGAGCGGCTGCGGCTCTTCTTCACCTGCGCCGCCGCCGCGCTGCACGACGAGGCCGCCGACGAGGCGTCCACCGACTGGCCGCAGGTGGTGGCGCTCTACGACCTGCTCCTGGCGTTGACACCGTCGCCGGTGGTGGCGCTGAACCGGGCCGTGGCGGTCGCGATGCGGGACGGCCCGGAAGCCTGCCTCGCGCTGCTGGACGAACTGGCCGACGAGGCACAGCTGCGCGGCTACCACCCCTACCCTGCCGCCCGGGCCGGGCTGCTGCACCGGATCGGCCGGCACGCGGAGGCGGCCGCCGCCTACCGGGAGGCGCTCGCCCCGGCCGGCACCGAGCCGGAGCGGAAGCACCTGCGCGGCCGCTCGCCGTCGTCGAGGCGACCGACGGGTGAGTCCGACGTGGTTCCGTCAGCGCCCGGCGCGGGCACGCTCCTCCGCGACCAGCTGCCGGGTGGCCGGGGCGACCTCGGCGGCGAAGAGCTCGATCGTGGCCGGATCGTCGGCCATCAGGATGAAGGCGCTCACCCCGTACTCCAGGGTCAGGCCGGCGAGGTCCTCCGCCCACTGCTCCGGCGGGCCGTTGAGCAGCGACCGGCCGGTGGGCGCGAACTCGCCGGAGATGTTGAGCAGCCGCCGGATCTGCGTCGGTTCGCGGCCCGCGGCCGCGGCGGCCTCGTCGATCCGCTCGTTCATGGCCACCAGGTCGGCCGGGCCACCCTGGAAGTACGGCAGTGACGGCAGCCAGCCGTCGGCCACCCGCCCGACCAGGCGCAGCATCCGCGGCTTGTACGCGCCTATCCACACGTTCACGTCGTGCGCCGGGGCGGGTCCCCGCTTGGCACCGTTGACCTGGTAGTACTCGCCGTCGACGCGTACGCCGCCCGGCTTCTCGGCCGCCCAGACCTCACGGATGATCTGGATCGCCTCCTCCAGCGCGGTGATCGCCTGGCCGGGGCTCAGCCGCCGGCCGCCCATCGCCTCGATGGCGTCCCAGAACGCGCCCGCGCCGAGGCCCAGCTCGAACCGTCCACCGCTGAGCAGGTCCAGGCTGGCCGCGCTGCGTGCGGTCACCGCCGGCGGCCGCAGCGGCAGGTTGAGCACGTTGGCGCTGAGGTGGACGCGCTCGGTGCGCGCGGCCACGTAACTCAGCAGCGTCCAGGTGTCGAGGAACCGGGGCTGGTACGGGTGGTCCTGGAAGGTGACCAGGTCCAGCCCGGCGCGGTCGGCGACCACGGCCAGGTCGACGGCCTGCCGGGCGGGTTGCACGGTGGGCGTGGTGAAGGTGCCGAACAGTAGATCGTGCCCGTAGTCGGTCATGGCGTCGTCCTCGATGCGGTGTCGGGTGTGATGGCGAAGTTGTCGCGGAAGAGGCCGTCCGGGTCGTAACGCTCCTTGAGCGTGCGCAGCCGGGCCAGCGTGCGGGGCGGGAACGCCTCGGCGAGACGCTCCGGCCGCAGGTCGGTCTCGAAGCTGAGGTAGGTGCCGCGCAGGTGCTCGGCGAGCAGGCCGTCCCAGAGCGCGTCGAGCCGGGCCCGGTGCCGCCCGAACGCGGTCACGTGGAAGTTGACGTTCCGGTGACTCCACGCCATCGCGTCCGGATCGATGTCGGCGACCGCGCCACCGATCGAGCGGATGTGGAAGAAGTAGACGACGCCGCTGGCCAGCAGGCGGGCGGCGGCCGCCGCGAACTCGGGGGTCAGGTGATCGATCAGGCCGGTGCGGGAGATCGGTTCCCCCTGGGCCTGGTGCGGTGCGTCGCTCGCGTTGGCCATCACCGAGGCGTACGGGGTGATGACGACCTGCTGGTCGTAGCCGGGCGCGACGTCGGCGACCGGCTGGAGCTGCGCCACGATCGTCGCCGGATCGTCGGAGTCGACCATCGCCATCACCTGCGCCACGGCCGGTTGGCCCAACCGGGGCGGGCCCATGATTATCGCGCTGGTCAGGTCGCGCGGCGCGGCCTCCACCGCGGCGCCCCAGCGGGTCAGGAGCCCGGCGGGGTCACCGGCGTCCAACGCGAACTGGGCCCAGCCGACCGGCCCGACCTCGTCCACCTCGAACTCGAAGGCGGTCACCACCCCGAAGTTGGCACCGGCGCCGCGTACCGCCCAGAAGAGGTCGGCGTTCTCGGTCTCGCTGGCCCGCACGACGCGGCCGTCGGCGAGCACCATCTCGACCGCGCGCAGGTGGTCGATGGTGAGCCCGTGCTTACGCGCCAGCCAGCCGACGCCACCGGCGGTGGCCAGCCCGCCCACACCGACTCCGCCGTAGTCGCCGGAGGTGAGCGCCCAGCCGTGCGGGGCCAGCGCCGCGGCGACGTCCATCCAACGCGCACCCGGGCCGATCCGGACCAGGCGGGCGTCCTCGTCGAGCACCTCGATGCCGTTGATCCCGCCGACGTCGATGACGATGCCGCCGTCGTTGGTCGACCGCCCGCTGATGCCGTGCCCGCCACTGCGGATCCCGAGCGGCAGGTGCCGGTGCGCCCGGGCGAAGTTGAGCGCGTCGGTCACCTCGGCCGGGGTGCGCGGGCGCAGGACGAGACCGGGCGCGCCGCCGCGCAGGTAGTTCGACTTCACCCTGGCGTAGTCGACGTCGCCGGGCTCCACGGCGCGGTCGGCCAGGGAGGCGGGCACCTCGTCGTACGCGATGCCCGGACGCCGCTTGGCGCGGACCGCGACGCCGCGCTGGGCGGTGCGGGGCAGCGGGGCGGGCAGTGCCCGGTCGGCCGCCTCCCGCAGTGCCGGCGCCACCTCCCGCGCGAACCGCTCCATCGTCGCCACGTCGTCGGTCGTCAGGATGATCGTTCCGACGCCATTCTCGACGACCAGTGGCAGCAGATCCTCGACCCAGCCGGCGGCCGGCCCGTTCAGGAAGCCCTGCCGGGTGGCGGAGAAGCGTCCGGAGACGTTCAGCAGCCGGCGGATCTCGGCCGGGTCACGCCCTGCCGCCCCGGCCGCCTCGTCGATGATCTTGTTGCTGGTCCGGACGGCGTCCGGGTCGGCCGGATCGAGCGTGGCGAGCCACCCGTCGGCCTTCGCGCCGACCAGCCGCAGCAACCGGGGGTCGGTTCCACCGAGCCAGATCGGGATGTGATGGGCCGGCAGCGGGCCGCGCGGCGCGCCGTCGAGGCGGTGGTGCTCGCCGTCGTAGCGGACCGGGTCCGGGTCGCCGGCGTCCAGCACGGCCCGGACGACGTCGATCGACTCGCCGAGCGCGTCGACCGCAGCACGCGGGTCGAGCCGGGCGCCGCCCCTGGCCGCGACGGCCGCCAGACCGTCGGGGTCGCGGCTGCCGGTACCGAGGGCGAGTTCCAGCCGGCCGCCGGAGAGAAGGTCCAGGCTGGCGGCGGAGCGGGCGATCACGGCCGGGGACCGCAACGGGACGGTGAGCGCGTTCGCGGCGAGGTGGATCCGGTCGGTCCGCCCGGCGACCCAGGCGAGCAGCGTCCACGTGTCCAGGTGGGCCGGCTGGTCGGGATCGTCGGCGAAGGTGACCAGGTCGTAACCGAGTGCCTCGCTGCGGCGGGCGAGCGCCACCGGGGTATCGGGCGACGCGTTCACCGGCGTGACGAGCGTGCCGAACTCGAGGCGGTGACCGTAGTTACCTGACACGATTGTCTCCCAAAGGTTGATGCGTCAACCAGACTACGGCGCGGGTCGCCGACGTGCGTGTGATCCCGGTCATCTCCGGGCGGCCCGGCCACACGCTCGGGGCGGGCCGCCTGAACGCGAATTACGCTGGTCGGATGGGCGGATCCGGTAACCGGCTCGACGGGCGCGAATACCAGGTCTGGCGTGCCTTCCACCGGATGCACGACCAGCTCTCGCTCGCTCTGAACCAGCACCTTCAGCGGGACGCGGGCATCTCCGAACCCGACTTCCAGGTGCTCGCCGCGCTGGCCGAGGCGCCGCGGCAGGCGCTGCGATCCCGCGAGCTCCGCGAGGAGCTCCAGTGGGAGAAGAGCCGGCTCGCCCACCAGATCCGCCGGATGGAGCAGCGCGGCCTGGTCGTCCGGGACGAATGCCTCGAGGACGGCCGGGCGGCCACGGTCCGGATCACCGACGCCGGCCTGACCAGCGTCCGCGCCGCCGCGCAGGCGCACGCGGCCATGGTGCGTGAACTGTTCTTCGACGCGCTCACCCCGACGCAGCTCGACGCCTTCGACGAGGCCGGCGCGGCGGTGATCGAGCGACTGCGCAGCGCTGCCCCGTCGAGGCGCCGCGACCGGGCGAGTGGGCCTAAACTGCCGGCATGAGGCGCCGAACGTGACCAGTGAGAGGACGCCTTCGACGCCGTACGGGCACGTCTGCTGGGTCTACGACGACCCGGCCGCACTCGACCGGGCGGCCCAGCGGTTCCTCACCGCCGGGCTCGCCGCCGGCGAACGGCTCTGGTACGTCGCCGCCGGCCGGGCGGAGCCGGTCGTCGCGAGACTCTCCGCCGCACCGGCGCTGCGCGACGCGCTGGCCCACGGATCGCTCGAGGTGGTGTCGCTGGGCGACACCTACCGCACCGGCGCCGTCGTGGACGGCCCGGCCCAGGTGCGAGCGTACGCGGCGGCCACCGAGGACGCGCTCGCCGGCGGTCACCGCGGGCTGCGGGTGGTCGCCGAGGCCACGCCGCTGGTCCGCACCCCGGCGCAGCTCGACGCCTTCAGCCGCTACGAGCACCTGATCGACCGGTACATGCGCGACCGGCCCTTCCGCGCGATGTGCGCGTACGACCGGCGGGAGGTCGGCGGCCGTGCCGCAACCGAACTGGCCTGCCTGCACCCGGAAACGAACGCCGCCGAGACCCCGTTCCAGCTGTACGCCCACGACGCGGCCGGCCACCGGGTCGGGCTGACCGGTGAGCTGGACGAGAGCACCGAGGACCTCTTCGGCACCGCCCTGGAGCGGGCCGATCTGCGACCGGTGGACGGCCGGCTGGTGCTGGAGGCGTCCCGGCTGCGCTTCGTCGACCACCGGGCGCTACTGCGACTGCGCGAGTACGCCCGCCAGCGTGACGCCGCCGTGGTGCTGCGCTCCCCGCGGGCCGCCGCGGCACGCCTCACCGCCCTGCTCGACCTGCCCGGCCTCACGGTGGAGGTGGCCCGATGAGAACGGGCGCCGCCGCCGACCACCACGGCTACTTCCACGAGGCGGTCCGCTACGACTCCGACGAGGAAATGCTCGCCGTCGCGGTGCCGTTCCTGCTCGGCGGGGTCGCGGCGGGCGAACCGACGTTCGTCGCCCTCGGCGAGCGCACCGGAGGGCTGGTCCGGGCCGCTCTGCCCGCCGGGTCGGGCGTCGAGTTCCTCACCGGCGGCAGCGTCTACGCCCGGCCCACGGCCGCGATCCGGTCCTACCGGCAGCTGCTGGCCGACCAGGTGGCCGCCGGGGCGGGCCAGATCCGGATCATCGGCGAGCTGCCGCAGATCGTATTCGGGGCCACCTGGGACTGGTGGGCCCGGTACGAGTCGGCGATCAACCACGCGTACGACGACTTCCCACTCTGGAGCATGTGCGCGTACGACAACCGGATCACGCCGCCGCACGTGCTCGACGAGGTGGCTCGCACCCACCCCCGGTTCGCGACCCCCGGCGACGTGCACCTGCCCAGTCCCACATACACCGAGCCGACGGTCTACCTGCGCGAGAAGTGCGCCGCGCCGGCCGACCCGCTCCAGGCCGCTCCGCCGCTGATCGAGCTGACCGATCCCACGGCGGCGCAGGCGCGCGCGGCCGTGCAGGCGGTCGACCGTCGCGTACTGCCGCCGGACGACGTGGACGACCTGATCGTCGCGGTGAGTGAAACCGTCACCAACGCGTTGCGACACGGACGCCCGCCGGTCCGGCTACGCCTCTGGGCCGGCCCGGACCGGATCGTGGCGGCCGTCAGCGACGACGGAGACGGTCCGAAGGACCCGTTCGCCGGCCTGCTCCCGGCGGGCAACGGCGCGACCGGCGGCCTCGGGCTGTGGATCACCTACCAGTCCTGCAACCACGTCAGCCTGCACCGCGGCCCGGCCGGCTTCACGCTCCGGCTCACCGCAGGCAACCCGCACTGACCCGGCGTGACCGGGCCGGCACCCGATCAGTGGGGCAGCTCGCGCCAGGCCGGGTGGTTGCCGCGCCAGGCGTCGGCCAGGATGGTGGCCGCGGCCCGACTGGGGCATTCCTGCACCCGGGAACGGCCGGATTCACCACCGATCTGAGCCTGGACCTCCCAGCGCTGCCCATCGGTGCGGATGTACACGTCCCGGCGCCCGCGCACGGTCCGGTCACCGTTCCACCAGTGCTGCTCGACAATCACACCGCTGACGCTATAGCAACACGCCCGCCGGTGTTAAGCCGCGGCCCGAGGGTCGTCGTCGCCCGGCCCGACGGACGGGCGGCGGGGTCAGTCGGCCACCACGAGCGCCTGTGGAGCGGCCTGCTTCATCCGGCTACGTAGCCACTTGAGCTGCATGGCGGTCCCGCCCTCGCAGCGCTGGACGACCGCGAGCAGGTCCCGGTCCCGGGCGCCGTACGCGGCCTGCCCCACCACCGTCCAGCAGATGTCGCACTCGGCGGCCATCAGGTAGAGGTCCTGCAGGTCGCGTAGCAGCCCGATCCCGCCGGTACGGGCACCCCCGAACAGGTTCGAGTGCAGCCGGTCCGGCTCGGCGGGTGCCTCCTCGGCGTACCGGGCGGCGAACGGTTGCAGCAGCTCGGCGTACTCGTCGCAGCGCTCCGCCTGCTGATGGCAGAGGTGGAAGACGTCCGGCTCGTCCCGGTGTGAGGCACCAACCTGCCGGAGCGCGTCCGCCAGGTTGACCTGGGCCCGGTGCAGCAGGCCGAGATAGTGCGCGAGGTGCATGGCTCACTCCCCTCCCGCGCGGCTGTTCGCCTCGGCCGCCGGCCCACCCACCGTCGCCGGAACGCCGGCCACGGCGGGCGCGCTGCCGCCCACGGTCGGCGCCGGCGCCGGGACGCCTCCGCCGTCGGCGAGCCGGGTCACGGCTACTGCGGCGACCTTGAAGAGCGGCTGTTTGGAGACCGGATCCCAGGCGGTGATGGTCAGCTCGTTGGCGGCCCGCGGCGTACGGTCGGCCGGGTCCTGGTCGAACCAGCCGTAGTGGAACGGCAGGAAGACCACACCGGGACGGATGCCACTGAGCCGCGCCCGGGCCTGCACGGCACCGCGGGGCGAGGCGATACCGACCAGGTCGCCCTCGGCGATGCCGAGACGTCCCGCGTCGGCCGGGTTGAGCTCCACCCAGACATCGGGTGCGGCGGAGTTCAACTGCGGCGCGCGACCGGTCTTCGTACGGGTGTGGAACTGGTAGACGGTGCGGCCGGTGGTGAGCAGCATCGGGTGCTCCTCGTCGGGCACCTCCGGCGACGGGCGGTACTCGACCGCGTGCAGGAACGCCCGTCCGCCCGGCTGCTTCGCCCGGTACTCGTCGGCGAGGAACTCCGCGCCGGTGTCCAGGTCCTGACCGTAGGTCTCGCACACCGCTGGGTCGGTGGGGAACACCGCGTCGGCGTAGAGCCGTTCCGTGCCGTCCGGGTTGGCGTCGTTGCACGGCCACTGGATGCCGCTGCCGCCGCGCAGCCGGTCGTAGGTGAGACCGGTGTAGTCGCACGGGCGGCCCCGCGAGCACTCCTGCCACGCCTCGAACGCCTCCTCCGGCGTGGTCCACTTGACGAGCGGCCGACCGTCCAGGTCACGAAAGTCCATGCGCCGCGCGTAGTCCAGGAAGATGTCCAGGTCCGCGCGGGCCTCGCCGGGCGGGTCGACCGCCTTCTCGCTGAGGTGCACCGTCCGGTCCACATTGGTGAAGGTGCCGGTCTTCTCACCCCAGGTGGCGGCGGGCAGCACGACGTCGGCGAGCTCCGCCGTCTCGGTCAGGAAGAGGTCCTGCACCACCACGAACAGCTCGGGCTGCCGCAGAATGCGCCGGATGCGGGACAGGTCGGGCAGCGAGACGGCCGGGTTGGTGGCGCTGATCCAGAGCAGCTTGACGGAGCCCTGCTCGGCATACCGGAAGATCTGCATGGCGTGCGTCGGCGGCGCCCAGTGCGGGATGACCTCGGGCTCGACGTTCCACAACCGGGCCAGCTCGGCGATGTGTTCCGGGTTGTCCCAGTTGCGCAGGCCGGGCAGGTCACCGTCCGCGCCGGTCTCCCGGGTGTTCTGTGCGGTCGGCTGGCCGTTCATCTGGTAGATCCCGGCACCCGGACGGCCGATCATTCCCCGGATCAGATGCAGGTTGTTGACCTGGCAGGAGGCCGCGGTGGCCTGGTTGGACTGGTAGAAGCCCTGCAGCACGGTGGAGAGCAGGCGCTGCGAGCCGCCGAGGAGTTCGGCGGCGCGGCGCACGTCGGCGGCGGGTATGTCGCAGATGTCCGCGACCAACTCCGGTGGGTAGCCGTCGACCGTGCGGCACAGCTCGTCGAAGCCCAGGGTGTGCGCGTCCACGTACGCCTCGTCGTACCAGCCGTGCTGGATGACCTCCCGCAGCAGGCCGTTCAGCAGCGCCATGTTGGTGCCGTTGCGGATCGGGAGATGCAGGTCCGCCTCGCGGGTCACTGCGGTGGAACGCGGGTCGACGGCGAGCAGCGCCGGCGGGTTGGGGCCGCGCCGGCGGTCCAGCATCCGCATCCAGAGCACCGTCTGGGTCTCCGCCACGTTGTGGCCCCAGATCGCGATCGCGTCGCAGTGGTCCACGTCCGCGTACGAGCCGGGCTGCCCGTCCGCCCCGAACGTCGCCTTCAGCGCCGCCGCGGCGGTCGCCGTACAGAGCCGGGTGTTGCCGTCCATGTGGGGCGTGCCGAGGCCCGCCTTCCCGATGACGCCCAGCGTGTAGTACTCCTCGAGGAAGAGCTGCCCGGACGTGTAGAAGCCGAAGTGGCCCCACCCGCCGGGCCCCTCGAGCAGCTCCTTCGACCGGGCGACGATCCGCCCCATGGCGGTGTCCCAGTCGGTCTCCACCAGCCGGCCACCCTCGCGGACGAGCGGGCGGGTCAGCCGGTCGGGGCTGTTGTTGGCCTGCCAACCGTAGAGATCCTTCGGATCGACCCGCCCCCGGTTGACCCGGTCCACCGCCCGGCCGCGAACGCCCACGATCCGGCCGTCCCGCACCGCGATGTCGAGTGCGTCGCCGTTGGAGTGGAGTATCGATGCCGACTGGACCCATCGGTCCACGTCCTCCGCGTTCAGGTCACCGTCGAGGAAGGTGTCCACCCGTACCGGCCATTCCTGTCCCGACCCGTACGGGGTCCGGGGACCCCACGGGTCGGCGATCCGGTCGACCACGGTCCGCTCCCTTCACCGCCGCTGCTCCGATCCTCACACCTGCCCAGTTCGAAACGGTCGAAACGACAATCCGGTGCCGATTCCGCCGACGCCGGACCATGGCGAGGAATGGCGCCGTGGCGTCCGGGTAGGCGTACCCGTGACCGACTGGGGCCGGCTGTTCGTTCCGAGCACGCCACTGCTGGAGACGGTCATCCGTGGCAGCGTGATGTACCTGGTGCTGTTCGGGCTGCTCCGGGTCATCCTCAAGCGGGAGAGCGGCACCACCGGCGTCACCGACCTGCTGGTCATCGTACTGCTCGCCGACGCCGCGCAGAACGGCATGTCGGGCAACTACACGTCCATCACCGACGGCGTGCTGCTGGTCGCGGTGATCATCGGCTGGTCGTACCTGCTGGACGCAATCGCCTACGGCTGGCCGGCGGCGGCCCGGGTGATCCGGCCCAGCTCACTGGTCCTGGTACGAAACGGGCAGATCCTGCACCGGAACATGCGCCGGGAACTGATCTCGCACGAGGAGCTTCACCAACTGCTGCGCGAACAGGGCGTCGACGACATCTCGAAGGTGCGGGAGGCGCGGATCGAGTCCGACGGGCAGATCAGCGTCACCACCGACCACAAGATCGACCAGCGGAACCGGCGGCGCAGACGCCAGGCGCCCTGATCGCGGGCCGGTTTGCGCTCTCCGACGCCGGGAAATCGTGCGGTTGCCCTGGCGTGGGGCCACGCCTCGCGCCCGTCGCAACAGATGGAGGCTGAGATGACCGGCCGAGAGCAACTGCACGAAATGCGCCAGCAGGCCCACAAGATGGGCATCGAGGGCAACTCCAAGATGACGGAGAGCCAGCTCAAGGACGCCATGAAGATGGCCGGCAAGGGCATGAAGCCGCAGGAGGCCAAGCAGAAGGCCAAGGGCTGACACGTCATCCCGCCGGCCGCCCGGGTGTCACCCTGGGCGGCCGGCGGTCGTACGTCAGCTGATCGTGGCCAGCAGGTCCCGGCAAACCTGCTCGCACTCCCGGCAGACCTCCGCGCAGATCCGGCAGTGCTCGTGCATGGCGGCGTGCCGGGCGCACTCGTCGCCACAGGCTCGGCAGGCCGTCACGCACGCCTCCAAGATGCTCCGCGTCAAGTTCGCGTCGTAGCCGGTGTGCCGGGACAGCACCCGCGCGGTGGTGGTGCAGACGTCCGCGCAGTCCAGGTCGGTCCGCGCACACTTGGCCAGTTCGGCCACCGCCTCCTCGCTCAGACAGGCGTCGGCGCACGCCGTGCAGGCCTGAGCACACGAGTTGATCGTGTCGATCACCGCGGCGAGCTTCGCGCGGTCCAGGTTGATCGACTTCGGGTACGCCTCAAGCATCTGCCTCGTCACGCTGACCATGGTCGAACTCCTCCGGGTTGCCGGACGCGCCTTCCGACCGGCCGTACCCCCGCCCGCGGCGTCCATACCCCGGGGCCGGAAGACCCGCCTCGCCCAGTCGTGAAGGTCGCGTCAAGAAACGCGCCGTTCACCGTCAAATCGGCGTACAGACGCCGGTGCTGGTGACGAATGGCGCTCACGATGGCGACATGACCTCACGATGGTCGAGGCGCCAGGATCGCGAGCCGGTGTCGGTGGACGTCCCGCCGGTCGACGAGCCCGAACGGCGACACGAGGCGCTGGTCGGCGTGCGGCTGACCGCCGCCACCCCCGGCAGCCATCTGCTGGAGTACCTGCGGACCGAGCCGTGCGCGGTGGCCGCCTGGTGGATCGCGGCGGACCTCGACGCCGTCGTACGACTCTCCGCCGGCAGCCTCACCGTGCTGCACCGCGCCGTGGCGGACCTGCGCCGGCGAGGTGGCGCGGAGGTCATCGTCACGCTCAGCATCCTGCGCCCACTCGATCTCTCGGACACCACTGCGACGAGGCTGGCGGCAACGGCATGAACCGGCCCGCCACCACCCGACGCGTCGTCGTCGGGGTCGACCGGTCCTTCTGCGGTCTGCAGGCCCTGCGGGCCGCCATACGCCTGGCCCATCGGGAGAACGCGTGTCTGCACGCGGTACGTGCCTGGGCCTACGCGCCGGTCTGGCGGCCGGGCACCATGCCCTGGCTCTGGCAGGACGATCTGGCCCGCGCGGCCCGCGCGTACGTGCGGGAGGCGTTCGACGCGGCGCTGGGCGGCGTGCCTCGGGACGTCCCGGTACGGATCATCGCCGAGCAGGGGTACGCCGGCCAGGTGCTGGTCGACCACGCCTGCCGGGAGAGCGACCTCCTCGTCGTGGGCAGCCCCCCGCGCGGTCGCTTCGGGATGGGCGGCGGACATGTGACCCGCTACTGCGTCAGCCGCGCGAGCGTGCCCGTGGTGGCGGTACCCGCGCCGGACTGGGCCCGCGCCGAGGAGATCCGTCGCTTCGGTCGCGACCTCGAACGATTCACCCCGTGACCGGCCACCTGCGGGTCGCAAGAACGAGAGGCACCACCATGGATGAGGTTCCGGATACCTACGTCGTTCCGGTACGCACCACGCCGGGACGGCAGGCGCTCATCGTGCGGACCGGCCGGCTACCCCAGGGGCAGCGGGTCGGTCTCGCGTTCACCGACCCGGAACGACTCATCCGCGCGATGGGCGCGGACCAGCCGTGGACCCGGCTCTGCGAATCGGCCCTGCGCTCCATGCTGAGGCCGCTCGGCATCGACCGGATCCAGGTCGATCCGCTCCTGGTAGCGCCACCGGTACGCCCGGAGGCGCCTGGTGCGCCCATTCCGCAGCAGCCCACCGCCGCACTGGCGGCAGCTCGACAGGAGTGACCCGATCGACTCGGGTTGCCTGATGTTCGGGGTGTCCGGGCGGGATGAATACCCCGACGAACTGACCTAGGCACGAGCGCCCGGCGGGTCAGGGGCGGTAGCGGTAGCCCATGCCGGGCTCGGTGATCAAATGCCGGGGTCGGGCGGGATCGTCCTCCAGCTTGCGGCGCAGCTGCGCCAGGTACTGCCGCAGGTAGTTGCTCTCGTTCTCGTACTCCGGCCCCCACACCTCGTGCAGCAGCTGCCGCTGGCTGACCAGCTTGCCGGGATGCCGCAGCAGCTTCTCCAGCACCGACCATTGGATCGGGGTCAGCTTGATCTCCGTGCCGTCGTCGCGGGTGACCGTACGGTCGGCGAGGTCGACGGTGTTGCGCCCCACCCGCAGGGTGGCGCCCGTCTCGGTGGCGGGGCTGAGCCGCCGGGTCACCGCCCTGATGCGTGCCAGCAGTTCCTCGACCCCGAACGGCTTGGTGATGTAGTCGTCGGCGCCCGCGTCCAGCGCCTCCACCTTGTCCTCGCTGCCGGCCCGGCCGGAGAGCACGATGATCGGCACACTCGTCCAGCCGCGGAGCCCACGGATCACCTCGACCCCGTCCATGTCCGGCAGGCCGAGGTCGAGGACGACCAGGTCGGGCGGGTGGCTGGCGGCGACCTTGAGCGCGCCGGCGCCGGTGTCGGCCACCTCGACGTCGTACCGGCGGGCGCGCAGGTTGATCCGCAGGGCGCGGAGGATCTGCGGTTCGTCGTCCACGACCAGGATCCGGGTCATTCCTGTGGTCCCTCCGCCATGCCCTGGGTGACCGCGGGCAGCCGCAGCACCATGGTCAGTCCACCACCGGGCGTCGTCTCCGGGACGAGACTGCCACCCATCGCCTCCGCCAACCCCCGGGAGAGCGCCAGACCGAGCCCCACCCCGGTCTGGTTGTCCCGGTCACCGAGACGCTGGAACGGCAGGAACACGTGCTCCCACTGGTCCTCGGGAATACCTGGGCCGGTGTCGATGACCCGGAGTTCGACCTGGCCCGCGTGGGCGCTCGCGGTGACGTGCGGGGGCTGGCCGGGCGGGCTGTACCGCAGGGCGTTGGCGATCACGTTGACGAGTACCCGTTCCAGCAGGCCGGGATCGGCGGTGACGGCGGGCAGATCCGCCGGGATGTCGGTGTCGACGCCGGCGGCCGGGGGCCCGAGCTCGTCGAGGGCGCGCGGCACCACGTCCTCCAGACCGATCTCGGCCGGTAGGACGCCGAGCGCGCCAGCCTGGAGCCGACTCATGTCGAGCAGGTTGGCGACGAGCCGGGCCAGCCGGTCCAGCGACTCCTCGGCAGTGGCCAGCAGCTCCGCCCGATCGTCCTCGTCGAAGTCGACGTCCGGGCTGCGCAGGCTGGTCACCGCCGCCTTCGCCGAGGCCAGCGGCGTACGCAGGTCGTGGCTGACCGCGGCGAGCAGCGCGGTCCGCATCCGGTCGGCCTCGGCGAGCGGCCGGGCGGTGGCGGCCTCCTCGGCCAGCCGCTCCTGGCGTAACGCGACGGCCGCCTGGGCGGCGAACGCCTCGACCAGGCGACGGTCGGCGGCCTCCAGCCGGGCGCCGCAGAGGACCACCGTGATCCGTTCGTCGACCGGCACCACCGTCTCGCCTCGATCGGGTGTGGTGGCGGGCTGTTCACCGACGCTCGCCACCACGCACCAGGCCCGCTCCTCCCGGGCGCGGGCCGGTCGGCCGGTGGCCTCCTCGGCGAGTTCCAGCACGCTGACCGCGCGCAGTCCGAAGGTCTCGCGCAGCTGGTCGAGCAGCGCGATGAGCGGCCGGCCGCCACGCAACACCCCGCCGGCCACCGCGGCGAGTGTCTGCGCGTCGGCGGCGGCCCGAGCGGCCTCCCGGGTACGCCGGGCGGCGACGTCCACGATCCAACTGACCGCCAACGCGACCCCGACGAAGACAGCCAGGGCGAGCAGGTTGTCCGGCTCGTTGATGGTCAGCGTGTGGAAGGGCGGGGTGAAGAACCAGTTCAGGATCAGCGACCCGCCGAGCGCGGCGACCAGCGCCGGCCAGAGCCCACCGACCAGCGCCACCGCGACCACGGCGGCGAGGAAGAGCAGGATGTCGCTGGCCAGGGTGAGGTCGGGCAGGACGGTGAGCAACAGCGTCAGCAGCGGCACGCCGAGCGCGGCGAGGGCGAACCCGAGCAGCCGGCGGCGCCGGGACAGCGCCGCCGGCACCCCGGCGGCGCGGCGCCCACGACCGGCCTCGGTGTGGGTGACCAGGTGAACGTCGATGGCGCCGGAGTGGGCGATGGTCGTCACGCCGACGCCGCGGGCGAACAGTTGGGCGAAGCGACCACGGCGGCTCGCGCCGAGCACCAGCTGGGTGGCGTTGACGCCCCGGGCGAAGTCGAGCAGGGCCGCCGACACGTCGGCGCCGAGCACCTGGTGGTAGGTGCCGCCGAGGCTCTCCACCAGCACCCGTTGCCGGGCCAGCTGCGCCGGATCCGCGCCGACCAGGCCGTCGCTGCGGGCGACGTGCACGGCGAGCAGGTCGGAGCCCTTGCTACGGGCGGCGATCCGCCCGGCGCGGCGGATCAGCGTCTCCCCCTCGGGCCCACCGGTCAGCGCGACCACGACCCGCTCGCGCGCTTCCCAGGTCTCGGCGATGCCCTGCTGGTCGCGGTACCGGCCGAGCTGCTCGTCGACCTTGTCGGCCAGCCAGAGCAGCGCCAGCTCGCGGAGCGCGGTGAGGTTGCCGACCCGGAAGTAGTTGCCCAGCGCCGCGTCGATCTTGTCGGGGCGGTAGATGTTGCCGTGCGCCATCCGCCGGCGCAGCGCCTCCGGGGTCATGTCGACCAGTTCGACCTGCTCGGCGGCCCGGACGATCTCGTCCGGCACCGTCTCTCGCTGCACGGTGCCGGTGATCTGCGCGACCACGTCGTTCACCGATTCGAGGTGCTGGACGTTGACCGTGGAGAGCACGTCGATTCCGGCGTCGAGCAGTTCCTGGACGTCCTGCCAGCGTTTGCCGTTGCGGGAACCGGGCACGTTCGTGTGCGCCAGCTCGTCGACCACGGCGACCTCGGGCCGGCGGGCCAGCACCGCGTCGACGTCCATCTCGGCGAACTCGGCGCCGCGGTAGTCGACGGTACGGCGGGGCACCTGCTCCAGGCTCCCGATCATGGCCGCGGTGTGCTTACGGCCGTGCGTCTCGACGAGCCCGATCACCACGTCTGTGCCGCGCTCGGCCCGCCGGTGCGCCTCCTCCAGCATCGCGTACGTCTTGCCGACGCCGGGGGCGGCACCCAGGTAGATGCGCAGCTCTCCTCGTGACACGGAACCATCCTCTCCTGCGCCCTCGGACGGGCGGTCACGCCGCGGGGCGAGACCACGTTCGTGGCCTCGCCCCGCGTGCTCGGCGGATCAGCGCGCGGGGAACTCCCGGTCGAGAGCCAGGTTGAGTTCCAGCACGTTGACCACGGGTTCCCCCATGAAGCCCAGCGCCCGGCCGGTGGTGTTCGCCTCGATCAGGCGGCGGACCGCCGCCGGGTCGGCACCGCGCTCGCGCGCGACCCGGTTCACCTGCAGCTCGGCGTAGGCCGGGCTGATCTGCGGGTCGAGGCCGCTGCCGCTTGCGGTGACCGCGTCGGCGGGCACTGCCGGTTGGGCGGGGGCGTCGCCCCGGACCGGGGTGACGATCCCGCCCTCGGCGACGTAGTCGTGGCCCGGCTGGGCCGGCTCGACCGGCACCCCCTGGTAGGTCGCGAGGAACGGGGTGGCCGGGGCTGCCTGGTTGACACTCACCACCCGGGTCACCTGACCGGTGAGCCCGTCGGCGCGGAACACGGCGAGCACCGCGCCGACCCCGTCCGGGGTGCAGAACGGCCGGCTGCCGTCCACACCGTTGAGCTCGCCGACCGCCTTGCTGCGCTCGCAGACCTGGGTGAGCAGGCTCTGCGAGGATTCCTCGGGGTCGGTGGCGATGGTGTCCACCACGCTCTCCGGGCCGAGGTTGCTGGCCGAGGTGGCGGTGGGGTCGTAGCCGCCGCCGGCCGCCGACGGGCGGCTCTGGAAGTAGCGGGCGATCGGGTTCCCGTCCGCGTCGGTGAAGGACTGCCCGATCAGGCTGCTGCCCACGGCGCGTCCGTCGACGCTGATCAGGGAACCGTCCGCCTTGCCGTCGAGGCCGGGAATCCGGCCCACGGCGACCATGGCGAGTGGGTAGGCCAGGCCGAGCAGGACCGTGAAGACGAGTACGGCCCGCAGGGCGGCGAGGTGCTGGGCGATCCAGCTGGGTAGGCGCATCACGAGATCCCTGGAATGAACTGGATGAGCAGGTCGATGAGCTTGATGCCGAGGAACGGCACGATGAGTCCGCCCAGCCCGTACAGCCAGAGGTTGCGGCTGAGCAGCTTCGACGCGCTCGCCGGCCGGTACCGCACGCCGCGCAGGGCGAGCGGGATCAGCACGACGATGATGATCGCGTTGAAGACGACGGCGGAGAGGATCGCCGACTCCGGGCTGGCCAGCCGCATGATGTTCAGCGCGTCCAGGCTCGGGTAGAGGCCGGCGAACATGGCCGGGATGATGGCGAAGTACTTCGCCACGTCGTTGGCGATGGAGAACGTGGTCAGCGCGCCCCGGGTGATCAGCAGCTGCTTGCCGATCTCGACGATCTCGATGAGCTTCGTCGGGTCGGAGTCGAGGTCGACCATGTTGCCGGCCTCCTTCGCGGCCGACGTGCCGGTGTTCATCGCCACGCCGACGTCCGCCTGGGCGAGCGCGGGCGCGTCGTTCGTGCCGTCACCGGTCATGGCGACCAGCCGGCCGCCCTCCTGCTCCTTCTTGATCAGCGCGAGCTTGTCCTCCGGGGTGGCCTCGGCAAGGAAGTCGTCCACCCCGGCCTCGTCGGCGATCGCCTTCGCGGTCCGCGGGTTGTCGCCGGTGATCATCACGGTCCGGATGCCCATCCGGCGCATCTCGTCGAACCGCTCCCGCATCCCGGACTTGACCACGTCCTTCAGGTGGATGACCCCGAGCGCCCGGGCCGGCTCCCCGTCGACGTGCTCGGCCACCACCAGCGGGGTGCCGCCGGTGCCGCTGATCGCGTCGACCAGCTCGCCGACCTGACCGGTCGGGTGGCCGCCGTTGTCGCGTACCCACTTCATGACGGCCGCCGCGGCGCCCTTGCGGATCCGGCGTACGCCGCCGTCGACGCTCTCCGCGCCGAGGTCGACGCCGCTCATCCGGGTCTGCGCCGTGAACGGCACGAAGGTGGCGTGCGGCATGACACCCGGCTCCCGCTCGCGCAGCCCGTACTCGTTCTTCGCGAGCACCACCACCGAGCGCCCCTCGGGGGTCTCGTCGGCGAGGCTGGAGAGCTGCGCGGCGTCGGCGACCTCCGCCGCCTCGACCCCCTCGACCGGCAGGAACTCGGCGGCCTGCCGGTTGCCGAGGGTGATCGTGCCGGTCTTGTCGAGCAGCAGCGTGTTCACGTCACCCGCCGCCTCGACCGCGCGACCGCTCACCGCGAGCACGTTGCGCTGGACCAGGCGGTCCATGCCGGCGATGCCGATCGCCGAGAGCAGCGCGCCGATCGTGGTCGGGATCAGGCAGACGAGCAGGGAGACGAGCACCACGCCGGTGATGCCGGTGCCGGTGACCGCGCCGGTGTCCGGCGCGGCGGCCTGGAATGCCTTCGAGAAGATCGCCAGCGGCTGGAGGGTGACCACCGCGAGCAGGAAGATGATGGTGAGCGCGGCGAGCAGGATGTTCAGCGCGATCTCGTTCGGCGTCTTCTGCCGGTTGGCACCCTCGACGAGAGCGATCATCCGGTCGATGAAGCTCTCGCCCGGCTTCTGGGTGATCTTGACGACGATCCGGTCGGAGAGCACCTTGGTGCCGCCGGTGACCGCGCTCCGGTCGCCGCCGGACTCCCGGATCACGGGTGCCGACTCGCCGGTGATGGCCGACTCGTCGACGCTGGCGATGCCCTCGACCACGTCACCGTCGCCGGGGATGATGCCGCCCGCCTCGACCAGGACGATGTCGCCCTGCTTCAGTTCGGGAGCGGGCACCGCCTCGTCCCGGTACCGGTTCGCCGGAGCGCCGGGCGTCCAGCCGATCAGACGGGTGGCGATGGTGTCCCGCTTCGCCTGGCGCAGCGTGGCGGCCTGCGCCTTGCCCCGGCCCTCCGCCACGGCCTCCGCGAGGTTCGCGAAGATGACGGTGAGCCAGAGCCAGACGGTGATGGCCCAGGCGAACACGGACGGGTCGGCGATCGCCAGCACGGTGGTGAAGACGGCGCCGATCTCGACGATCAGCATCACCGGGTTGCGCCACAGCGTGCGCGGGTCGAGCTTGCGCAGCGCGTCCGGCAGGGACCGGAGCAACTGCTTCGGGTCGAGCAGGCCGCCGCCGACCCGGTTGCCCTGGGTGGCGGGCGTACCGGGCGTCGGCTCCTCGCCGGTTCCCGATGTCACCGACGTGACGGACATGTTCTCGTTCCTCATGGAGATCAGAGCCCCTCGGCCAGTGGACCGAGCGCGAGGGCGGGCAGGAAGGTCAGCGCGACGAGGACCACCGTGACGCCGACGACCATCCCGACGAACAGGGGTCGGTGGGTCGGCAGGGTGCCCTCGGACGCCGGGGTGGGCTGCTGGCGGGCCAGCGAGCCGGCCAGGGCGAGCACGAAGATGATCGGCAGGAACCGGCCGAGCAGCATGCAGAGGCCGAGCGCGGTGTCCCACCAGGTGGTGTTCACGGTGATGCCGCCGAACGCGGACCCGTTGTTGTTGCTCGCCGAGGTGAAGGCGTACAGCACCTCGGAGAGCCCGTGCGGGCCGACGTTCAGCGCTGTCGCGTTGTTGCCGGTGGCGAAGGCCGCGGCCGTGCCGATCAGCACCAGCGCCGGCATGATCAGGAAGTACATCGAAGCGAACTTGATCTCCCGGGCACCGATCTTCTTGCCCAGGTACTCGGGCGTACGGCCGACCATCAGCCCGGCCACGAAGACCGTGATCACGGCGAGGATCAGCAGGCCGTAGAGGCCGGATCCGACGCCACCGGGGGCGACCTCGCCGAGCATCATGTTGAGCAGCGGCATCATGCCGCCGAGCGGTGTGAACGAGTCGTGGAACGAGTCGACCGCACCGGTCGAGGTCAGCGTCGTCGCCGCCGCGAAGGTCGCCGAGTTCGACACGTCGAACCGCAGTTCCTTGCCCTCCAGCGCCGCGCCGACCGCCTGCGGCACGGTGCCGTGCCCGGCCAGCTCGAAGACGTTGGTCAGGGTGACGCTCGCCACCGCCAGGATGCCCATCACGGCGGCGATGGCGTACCCCTGCCGGTTCTGGCCGACCATCCGGCCGAAGACCCGGGGCAGGCTGAACGGGATGAGCAGGATCAGGAAGATCTCGATCCAGTTGGTCCAGGAGGTCGGGTTCTCGAACGGGTGGGCGCTGTTGGCGTTGTAGAAGCCGCCACCGTTCGTACCCAGCTCCTTGATCACCTCTTGGCTGGCCACCGGCCCGCCGGTGATCGTCTGGGTGCCGCCGGTCAGCGTGGTGACATCGGTGCCGCCGGACAGGTTCTGCACCACCCCACCGAGCATCAACACGAACGCGCCGAGCACTGCGATCGGCAGCAGGATGCGCAGGGTGATCCGGGTCAGGTCGACCCAGAAGTTGCCCAGGTGCCCGGTGCGGTGCCGGGCGAACCCGCGGACCAGGGCGATCGCGACCGCGATGCCGACCGACGCGGAGACGAAGTTCTGCACCGCGAGGCCGGCCATCTGCACGAGGTGACCCATGGTCGACTCGCCCGAGTACGACTGCCAGTTCGTGTTGGTCACGAACGACACCGCGGTGTTCCAGGCGCCGTGCGGCACCACCGGGTCGAAGCCCAGCGACAGCCAGAGCTTGTCCTGCACCCGCTGGAGCAGGTAGAGGAACAGGAGCGACACGACCGAGAAGGCCAGCACGCTACGCGCGTACACGCCCCAGCTCTGCTCGGCGGCCGGGTTGACCCCGACCAGCCGGTAGATCCCGCGCTCCAGGCGAGACGACCGGGTGCCGGAGACCACCCGGTACATGTAGTCGCCGAACGGCTTGTAGACGGCGACCAGCGCCACCACCAGCGACAGGACGAAGATGACGCCGGCTGTTGTCATGGTCATCAGAAGCGCTCCGGGAACAGCAGGGCGACGACCAGGAAGATCCCCAGGCCGATCGCCAGCACCAGGCCGACGGCGTTGACCGCGCTCACAGCTTCTCCACCGCCCGGACCACCAGGGCGAGCGCCGCGAAGAGCGCCACCGTCAGGACCACGAACACCACGTCAGACACGCTGACTCCTCGTACGGATAAGGTTCGTCGCGACCGCCTCCCGGTCGCGCGGGGGCAATCAAAGCCCCGTGGTCGGCCGGGCGACAGGGCCTATAACGGGACCATGACGGCGGCCTCCAGCTTTTTGACGCCCTTTTCACAGGCCCCCCTTCCAGCGGTGAGCCGGCCCACCCGGTCGGCCGTCCCGGCCGGTCAGCCGCGGGGCGGTGCGGGCACGGGGGCGACGGGTGCGGGGCGTCGCCGGAGGCCCGAGGGGCTGATCGAAGCTTGTTGACACGTTGCCGAACGGGCATGAAGGTGGGGCCATGCCGACGCCCCACCTCTCGCCGTGGCGTAAGCCGGAGCACGACGACCTTGCCGACCTGGCCCGTGCCTTCTTCACCCGGGAGGTGCTGCCGCACACCGAGCGGCTGCTCGCGCAGGGGCACCCGGATCGGGAGCACTACCGCCGCGCGGGCGAGCTGGGCCTGCTCGGCCTCTCCGTTCCCGAGCAGTACGGCGGCGGGGGCGGCGACTTCACCCACGAGGCGGTGCTGCTCCAGGAGCAGGCGTACGCCGGCGAGGCCAGCCTCGGCCTCGCCGTGCACAGCGGAATCGTCACCGGCTACCTGGTGGCGTACGGCAGCGAGGAGCAGAAGCGGCGCTGGCTGCCCGGCCTGTGCAGCGGCGAACTGGTCGGCGCGATTGCGATGACCGAGCCCGACGGCGGCTCGGACCTGCAGGCGCTGCGCACCCGGGCGGTACGCGACGGCGACGACTACCTGGTGACCGGAGCGAAGACGTTCATCAGCAACGGTGGGCTCGCCGACCTGGTCATAGTGGCCGCCAAGACCGACCCGGAGCAACGCGCCGCCGGTATCTCGCTGCTGGTCTGCGAGGTCGGCGGCGATCCGGAGGGTTTCCGCCGGGGCCGACTGCTCGCCAAGATCGGGCTGACGGGGAACGACACCGCCGAACTGTTCTTCGACGGGCTGCGGGTGCCGGCGGCCAACCTGCTCGGCGACGCCGAGGGGCTCGGCTTCGTCCAGCTCATGCAGCAACTGCCGCAGGAACGGCTGGTTATCGGGGTGGGCGCGGTCGCCGCCATGGAGCGAGCCGTCGAGCTGACCGTGGCGTACGCCAAGGAGCGGAGCGCGTTCGGCAAGCCGCTGCTCGGGCACCAGAACACCCGGATGGTGCTCGCCGAGTGCGCGACCCGGACGCGGGCGAGCCGGGTCTTCCTCGACGACTGCATCAGCCGGCACGCGCGGGGCGAACTGGACGTGGCGACCGCCGCCATGGCGAAGTACTGGCTCACCGACGGGCAGTGCGAGGTCGTCGACAGGTGCCTGCAACTCTTCGGCGGCTACGGCTACACCACCGAGTACCCGATCGCCCGGATGTACGCCGACGCCCGCGCCCAGAAGATCTACGGCGGCACCAACGAGATCATGAAGGAGCTGATCGCCCGTGCCCTCTGATCGTCCGACCGGGGAAGGCGGCGGCCCGGCACCGAACCGGGCTTCGGCGCCGGGTCGGAACGACACGTCGGCGGCGGCCGCCGGACCGGATCCGAGCCGCCGGCCCGGTGGGCACGGCGGGAGTGCCCACCTGGGCGGGACCGGCACGAGCGGCGGGCCGCTGGCCGGGGTGCGGATCGTCGAACTCGCCAGCCTCGCGCCCGCCCCGTTCGGCTGCATGGTCCTGGCCGACCTGGGCGCCGACGTGGTCCGGGTGGACCGGCCGGGCGGCCCCGCCTCCGGACGGCTGGCCGCGCCGTCGAACGGGCCGTTGCAGCGCGGCCGCCGTGCCACCGTGCTGGACCTGAAGTCGCCCGCCGGAGTGGCAGCCTTGCTGCGTCTCGTGGAACGGGCGGACGTGCTGGTCGAGGCGTACCGGCCGGGGGTGGCGGAGCGGCTGGGCTTCGGCCCGGAGACCTGCCACGCCCGCAACCCGGGTCTCGTGTACGCGCGGATGACCGGCTGGGGACAGCACGGCCCGCTGGCATCCCGGGCGGGTCACGACATCGACTACATCGCGGTGTCCGGCGCGCTGGAGCCACTGGGCCGCGCCGGTGAACGCCCGTACGCGCCCACGAACCTGATCGGCGACTTCGCGGGCGGCGGGATGCTGCTCGCCGTCGGTGTGCTGGCCGCGCTGCTGGAGCGGGAGCGCTCGGGTGCCGGGCAGGTGGTGGATGCCGCGATGGTCGACGGTTCGGCGTTGCTCACGGCGTTCCTGCACGGAATGGTCAACACCGGCCTCTGGTCCGCGCCGCGCGGACACAACCTGCTCGACGGCGGGGCGCCGTTCTACGACACGTACCGCACCGCCGACGGCGGCTTCATGGCCGTCGGCGCGCTGGAGCCGGCGTTCTACGCCGCCCTCCTCACCGGCCTGGGCCTGGCCGAGGACCCCGACCTGCCGGCCCAGTACGACCCGGCCGGCTGGGACGTGCTTCGCCGCCGGTTCGCCGAGCGGTTCGCCAGCCGTACCCGGGACGAGTGGGCGGACGTCTTCGCCGATCTTGACGCGTGCGTGGCCCCGGTGCTCGCCCCCACCGAGGCGCACCGGCATCCGCACAACGCCGCCCGGGGGACCTTCGTCGAGGTGGACGGGGAGATCCAGCCGGCGCCGGCGCCCCGCTTCGACCGCACCCCGGTGCCACCTCCGATCCCGGCCCCCCAGCACGCACTCCCCATCCAGACCGTCCTGGACGCCTGGCCACCCCGCCCCTGACCCCGCGATAGGTCCCGCCCTCGCCCCAAGATCCACACAAAAACACGGAAAGAGTGGCTATCCGAGGCTGGATAGCCACTCTTTCCGTGAAAGAGTGCCTGCCGCAGGCCGTTCGTGCGCGTGCGGCGGGAGGGGCGGGGGGCGCCTTGCGGTGCGCGCTCGTCAGCGGTTGGCCGCTCCGGTTTTGACCTCCTCGGCCCGGTCCGGGGCGACGGCGGTCTCCGGCTCGGCCAGGTCCGCGTCGTCGTGGTCCTCGTCGAGCATGGTGGCCTCGTCGAACGGCCGCTCGCCGGAGAGCACCGCCTGTGCCTGCTCCCGGTCGAACTCGCCGGTCCAGCGACCGATCAGCACGGTGGCCACCGCGTTGCCGGCGAAGTTGGTGAGCGCACGCGCCTCGGACATGAACCGGTCGATGCCCACGATCAGGCCGACGCCGTCCACCAGGTCCGGCCGGTGCGACTGGAGGCCGCCGGCGAGGGTGGCGAGGCCGGCACCGGTGATCCCGGCAGCGCCCTTGGACGCGATGATCATGAAGACCAGCAGCGAGATCTGCTCGCCCACGGAGAGCGGGTCGCCCATCGCGGAGGCGATGAAGAGCGACGCCATGGTCAGGTAGATGGCCGTGCCGTCCAGGTTGAACGAGTACCCGGTCGGCACCGTGATGCCGACGACCGGCTTGCTGACCCCGAAGTGCTCCATCTTGGCGATGAGCCGCGGGAGCGCCGACTCCGACGACGAGGTGGAGACGATCAGCAGGAACTCCCGGCCGAGGTACCGCAGCAGCGAGAAGATCGAGACCCGCGCCACGAGCCAGAGCAAGGCCCCGAGCACCACCAGTACGAAGATCAGGCACGTGGCGTAGAAGCCGAGCATGATCTGCGCGAGGCTCTTCAACGCGTCCACGCCGGTCGCGCCGACCACCGCGGCCATCGCGCCGAACGCGCCGATCGGGGCCAGCCACATGATCATGGTGAGGACCTTGAACACGAGGCGCTGGGCGATGCCGACGGCCCGCAGCACCGGCTCACCCTTGCGGCCCATGCCCTGCACCGCGAAGCCGACAAGCAACGCGACCAGGAGAGTCTGGAGCACCTCGCCACCGGTCAGCGCGGAGAGCAGCGAGGTCGGGATGATGCCGAGCAGGAAGTCGACGGTGCCTGCGCTCTCGGTGCCGGCGGCCTTCTGGCCCGCCTCGGCCAGTTCGCTGCTGAGCTGGAGCCCGGAGCCGGGGTGCACGATGTTGCCGACGACGAGGCCGATGGCCAGCGCGACTGTCGACATGACCAGGAAGTAGCCCAGCGCCAGTCCGCCGACCTTGCCGACCTTGGCGGCCTGCCGTACGGAGCCGACACCGAGCACGATCGTGCAGAAGATGACCGGGCTGATCATCATCTTGATCAGCGCGACGAAGCCGGTGCCGAGCGGTTTGAGCTCCTGCGCCGCGTCCGGCGCGACGAAGCCGACGAGGATGCCCGCCAGGACGGCGACGATGACGGCGAGGTACAGGAAATGTGTGCGGTCGCGGCGGGGTCGCGCGACCTGTGTGCTGGTGGTGGGGGTCTGCATGGCTGAGACTGTGGCCCAGGTCTCAACCGGAATCAGCCTTGCGTTCATTCTGTTCACCGACCCGAGCCGCCGACCAGGCCGGAAGGTCGCCGGCCGGACCGGGAGGTCGCCGGCCGGACCGCCGACCGGGCCGGGACGCACCGCTTGACCCGGCACCGACCTGAACCGTCCACCCCGACGAACACGTGCACCGACCGGAACCGCCGGCCGGGCGGGGACCCGAGTCCCGCGACGACGAGGAGACATGACCGGACGAAAGTGGAGCATCGCCGGGCAGCTGTTCGCCCTTCAGGTGGTGGTGGTGACGTTGCTGGTGGCGGCGGCGACCGCGGGCGTCGCCCTGGTCGCCCGCGCCGACGCCCGGGAGGCGGCCCGCAAGGAGGTGCTCGCCGTCGCCGAGACGGTCGCCCGCTCTCCCGAGGTCGCCGAGGCGCTGCGCTCCCCCAACCCGTCCGCCATGCTCCAGCCGTACGCCGAGTCGATCCGGCACGCCACGCGAACCGATTTCGTGGTGGTGATGGCACCGGATCGGACCCGTTACTCGCACACCGATCCCGCCCAGATCGGGCGACCGTTCATCGGCGAGATCGCCCCGGCGTTGGCCGGGCGGCCGATCACAGTGGTCAACACCGGGACGCTCGGCGAGTCGGTACGTTCGGTGGTGCCGGTACGCGCCGAAGACGGCCGGGTCATCGGGCTGGTGTCGGTCGGCATCACCACCGAGGCCATCAACCGGGAACTGCTCGACCGCTCACCGGTGCTGCTCGCCGCCACCGTTGCCGCGCTGGCCCTGGCAGCCGCCGGGTCCTGGCTGCTCAGCCGACGGCTGCGCCGGCAGACGCACGGCCTCGGCCCGGCACAGATGGCCCGGATGTACGAGTACTACGACGCGGTGCTGCACTCGGTCGGCGAGGGCCTCGTGGTGATCGGGCCGGACCGGCGGATCGCTCTGATCAACGACGAGGGCCGCCGCCTGCTGGGCCTGCCCGCGGACACGGCGCTGGTGGACCGCCCGGTGACCGAGGTCGACCTGCCGGCCGCCCTGACCGAGCTGATCACCACCGGCCAGACCGCCCGCGACGAGCTGATCCTCACCGCCGACCGCGCACTGGTGGCCAACCTCCGGCCGACCGGCACCGGTGGGCACACCATGGGCACGGTGCTGACCCTGCGCGACCACACCGAGCTGCGGGCCCTCACCAGCGAGCTGGACTCCGTCCGAGGACTCACCGAGGCGCTCCGGTCGCAGGCGCACGAAGCCGCGAACCGGCTGCACACCGTGCTCACGCTGGTCGAGCTGGGCCGCGCCGAGGAGGCCGTACGACTGGCCACCGAGGAGCTCGCGCTGGCGCAGCAACTCACCGACCAGGTCGTCGGCGCGATCACCGAGCCCGCGTTGGCCGCCCTGCTGCTCGGCAAGTCGGCCCAGGCCGCTGAACGCGGCGTCGAGTTGACCGTCGACCCGGCCTCCCGACTCGATGTCGGCACGCTGCCGGCCGGGGACCTGCTCACCGTGGTGGGAAACCTGGTCGACAACGCGCTGGAGGCGGTCGCTGCGGGGAAACCGCCTCGCCGGGTACGGGTGCGCGTGGCCGAGACGGAGGGCGAGGTGCTGGTCGAGGTGACCGACAGCGGCTCGGGGCTGCCACCCGACCGGGTGGCCGACGCGTTCCGCCGGGGCTGGTCGACCAAGGCCAGCGGTCGCGGTCTGGGGCTCGCCCTGGTCGGTCAGGTGCTGATCCGGCACGGTGGGCGGCACGAGGTGGCGGAGGCCGCGGACGGCGGAACGGTGTTCCGGGCCCATCTCCCCATCCCCGTGGAGCAGCGAACATGAGCGAGCACGGCGGGCGAATCATCGAACACGGCGCCGTGGTGCCTCATGCCGGTGCCGAGCGCAGCGAGGTGCCGGCATGAGCGAGCACAGCGAGGGTGCCGGCGTCGACATCCGCGTGCTCGTCGTCGAGGACGAGGAGCTGATCGCGGAGGCGCACCGCGCGTACACCGAACGGGTGCCCGGCTTCCGGGTGGTCGGGGTGGCGCACGACGCTCGGGAAGCGATGCGGGTGCTGCGGCGGACCGGTCCGGACGCTGTCGACCTGGTGCTGCTCGATCTGCACCTGCCCGACGTGCCCGGCCTGGACGTATGCCGGGCGATGCGGGCCGCGGGCAGCGACGCGGACGTGCTCGCGGTGACCTCGGCCCGGGATCTGGCCATGGTCCGCGCCGCGGTGGCCCTCGGGGTGACCCACTACCTGCTGAAACCGTTCACGTTCGCCGCCTTCCGGGACAAGTTGGAGCGCTACGCCGAGTACCGGCGGCAGACCTCGGCGGGCGGCGCGGTGGCCGCCCAGCACGAGGTGGACCGGATGCTGGCCACGCTGCGCGGGACGGCACCGGACACGCTGCCGAAGGGTCTCGTCGCGCAGACCCTCGACGTCGTGCTGGACGTGCTGCGCCGCCGGCCGGGGCTCTCCGCCTCCGAGGTCGCCGAGCAGACCGGCATGTCCCGGGTGACCGCCCGGCGCTACCTGGAGCACCTGGCCGACACCCGCCGGGTGACCCGGGTTCCCCGCTACGGCACGCCCGGGCGTCCGGAGGTGGAGTACCGCCCGACCTGACCACCACCCACCGAACCCGGTGCGCGGGAGGTGCGACCCGAAACCGGACGGCGCATGCCGAAGTGCGACGGCAATGCGGCCCCGTTCGGCTGTCGGACCCGCCCGGCGGGCATGATCGGAGCAGCAGCCGGACCGCAGTGAGGAGGGACGACCCGTGCCGGACGCCGAGGAGCTGATCGACGACGCCGTGACGGCCGCGCGCGGCCGGGACGTACGCCTCGCCGAACGGCAGTTGGACCGGCTCGTGGTCGGCACGGGCGCGCCGGACGTGGACGCCGCGCTCCTGCGCCGGCTGGCCCGCGACGTGGGGCGGCTCTGGCCGCGCGGCTGGCAACCGGCCGACCTGGCCCGGCTCGCGGACCGCCGCCTCGGGCCGCGACCGGCCCGGCTGCTGCACGACGTGATGGCCGCACAGCGACGCGACCTGCCCGACCCGGTCCCGTCCTGGTGGGACGACCAGCTGCGGGAGTTGGACGCGCGGGTGTGGTGGGCGGACGACGGCGGGCACCTCGCCGCCTGGGCGGCGCGCGAGGGGATCGACCGGGTGACCGCGCTGCGGGAGGCGGTGGACGCGCTGGCGCTCGTGGTGGGACTGCCGCCGATCGCCGTGCTCCGTCCGCCACCGGGTTCGACGGCCGCCCGGGTGGTCACCGGCCCGGCTGGCGGTGGCAGCGGCTCCCGGATCCTGGATCGGGTCCGGGCGCTGCTCGCGAAGGCCGAGTCGACGACGTTCCCCGCCGAGGCCGAGGCGCTGACCGGCAAGGCCCAGGAGCTGATCGCCCGGCACAGCCTCGACGAGGCCCTGCTGGCGGCCGAAGCCCCCGGTCCCGACCTGCCGAGCGGGGTTCGGCTCGGCACCGACGCCCCGTACGCCGGCGCGAAGGCGCTGCTGGTGCAGGAGGTGGCGGCGGCGAACGGGTGCGAGTCGGTCTGGTCGGACGACCTCGGCTTCGCCACCGTGCTCGGCTGGCCGGCCGAGCTGGCCGCCGTCGAACTGCTCTACACGTCGCTGCTGGTGCAGGCCACCGCCGCGATGCTCGCCGGCCGGGGCGAGCGGCGGGCGTCCGGCGGGCGGCGCACCCGCGGCTACGACGAGTCGTTCCTCAACGCGTTCGCGCTGCGGATCGGGGAGCGGCTGCGCGCCGCCACTGCGGCGGCGAACCGGCAGGCGGTGCAGGAGGCCGGCGCTGATCGGCTGCTGCCGGTGCTCGCCGCCCGGGGCGAGGCCGTCCGGGAGCGGTTCGAGACGCTCTTCCCCGGGGTCACCCGGGCCCGGCTGACCGTACGCGATGCGGAGGGCTGGGCCTCCGGCACGTCGGCGGCGGACCGGGCGACCCTCGATGTGGGCGACACCCCGCCGACCCGGCAGGTCCGTGGTGGCCGGCGGGGGCGCCGGTGAGGCGACACCATCGCCAATGAGGCGCGGGGCTCGCCAACGAGCCGGCGCGACCACCGGTGCGCCGACCGCCGACGGGTCGAGATTTCTGGGATTTTCTTCCCGTCGGTTGTCGGGAGCGGGGGGTCCGCTCCGACCTCTGGGTGAGCCGCGCCGACCACGGGCGCGGCCGGGACGTGAGGAGCGGTCGTGAAGTACATGCTGTTGATCTGGAACCGGCCCGGTTTCGTCGAGGAGCTCTCCGAGCAGGAGCGGGTGAGGCTCTTCGGCGAGGTGGACGAGATCATGAAGGAACTCTCCGAGTCCGGCGAGCTGATCGGCGGGCAGGCGCTGGCCGACCCTTCGCAGTCGCGTACGGTCCGGCTGGCCGGCGGGCATCCGGAGGTCGTCGACGGCCCGTTCATGGAGAGCAAGGAACAGTTCGCCGGCTACCTGGCCGTCGACTGCGACACCCCGGAGCGGGCCGCGGAGATCGCCCGCCGCTGGCCGGACGTGCGCTACGGCGGTGCCCTGGAGATCCGCCCGATCATGGACGAGGCCGGGACGGAGATGTGATCTCCGGGTCGCGCGGGGTCGAGGAACTGCTGCGCACTCTGGCGCCGCAGGTCCTCGGCCTGCTCGTCCGCCGGCACGGCCAGTTCGACAGGTGCGAGGACGCGGTGCAGGAGGCGCTGCTCGCCGCGGCCCTGCAGTGGCCTGAGCAGGGAGTGCCGGAGAACCCGCGCGCCTGGCTGCTCACCGTCGCCACCCGCCGGCTCACCGACGAGTGGCGCAGCGAACGCGCCCGCCGGGACCGCGAGGTCGCCGTGGCCGTACGCGAGCCGGCGTACGCCGCGGTCGCCCCGGCGGCCGACGCGGAGCCGCCGGCCGGCGACGACACGTTGCGTCTGCTGTTCCTCTGCTGCCATCCGGCGCTGGCCCGGTCGGCGCAGGTGGCGTTGACCTTGCGCGCGGTGGGCGGGCTCACCACCGCGCAGATCGCCCGCGCGTTCCTGGTCCCCGAGGCGACGATGAGCCAGCGCATCCGCCGGGCCAAGCAGCGGATCGAGGCGACCGGCGCGAAGTTCACCATGCCGTCGGCGGCCGAGCGGGACGAGCGGCTGGGCGCCGTCCGCCAGGTGCTCTACCTGATCTTCAACGAGGGGTACACCGCCTCCAGCGGCCCGGACCTGCACCGGGCCGAGCTGACCGGCGAGGCGATCCGGCTGACCCGGATGCTGCACGCGCTGCTGCCCGACGACGGTGAGGTGACCGGCCTGCTCGCGTTGATGTTGCTCACCGACTCGCACCGGGCCGCACGGCTGGGCCCGGGTGGGGAGCTCGTGCCGCTGGCCGAGCAGGACCGCACCCGGTGGGACCGGGCGGCCATCGAGGAGGGCGTCGCACTGATCACCGAGTCGCTGACCTGGTCACCGCCGGGGCCGTACCAGCTCCAGGCGGCGATCGCCGCGGTGCACTCCGAAGCGCCGTCGGCGGCCGAGACCGACTGGCCGCAGATCGTCGCGCTCTACCGGCTGCTCGCCCGGATCGCGCCGAACCCGATGGTCACCCTGAACCAGGCGGTCGCCGTGGCGATGGTCGACGGGCCCCGGGCGGGGCTCGCCATGCTCGAACCGCTCGACGAGGACGAGCGCACCGCGGCACACCATCGGGTCGCGGCTGTCCGCGCCCACCTGCTGGAGCTGGCCGGCGAGCCCGGTCCGGCACGCGCGGCGTACCTCGATGCGGCGCGGGCCACCACCAGCCTTCCCGAACGTCGCTACCTGGAACTACGGGCCGCCCGGCTCGTGGTGGTCGACGACCAACCCCGAAGGACGGATCAATGAGCACGGTGACCAGCCAACTGTCGATCTCGCTGGACGGCTATGTGGCCGGGCCCGAGCAGAGCCTCCGGGATCCACTCGGTCGGGGCGGCGAGCAACTGCACGAGTGGGTCTACGGCCTCGATGCCTGGCGGGCACAGCACGGGTTGTCCGGTGGCGAGGGTGGAGTGGACTCGGAGGTCGTGGAGGAGATGACCCGCGATGTCGGCGCGTACGTCATGGGACGGCGCATGTTCGGCGGCGGTGACGGGCCGTGGGACGAGACGTGGCGCGGCTGGTGGGGCGAGGAGCCTCCCTTCCACACGCCGGTCTTCGTGCTCACCCACCATCCGCGCGAGCCGCTGCCGATGGCCGGCGGTACGACGTTCCGGTTCGTCACCGACGGCGTCCACTCGGCGCTCGAGCAGGCGCGCGAGGTGGCGGGCGACCGGAAGGTGGCGATCGGCGGCGGGGCCAGCACGGTCCGGCAGTACCTGGCCGCCGGCCTGCTCGACACCCTTCAGCTGCACATCGTCCCGGTCGTTCTGGGCAACGGCGAGCGCCTCTTCACCGGCCTCGACGATCTGCGGCTCGAACAGGCGGCGGCAGTCGCCGGGCCGACCGTCACCCACGTGACGTATCGGGTGCTGCGCTGACCCGGAGGCGTCCGGCCGGTGGACCGATCCGGTGGCCGGACGCCTCCGGTGGATCAGGCGGTCGGGTCCACCGCGGGGCAGCGGGCACCCTGTTCCGGCACCACCTCGTCGAGCAGGTACCGGTCCACCGCGCGGGACACGCAGGAGCTCGTCGTGTAGCTGCCGTGCCCCCAGCCCTCGTACGTCAGCAGCAAACCGTGTCGTCCGAGCTGGCGGGAAACGTTGGTCGCCCAGTTGTAGCCGCTGGCCGGGTCGTGCCGGGTGCCGGCGAGCAGCAGCGGCACGTCGGTGCGGACTCGGAGACGGTGCTGCGGGTTCGCGACCGGGGTCGGCGTGCCCAGGCAGGTCGAGAGCGCGAAGACGGCCTGGGGATACCGCAGGTCGGGCGCGAGCCGGGCGAGCCGGCGCAGGTGGCCGGCGTACTCCCGGTAGTCGCGGACCGGCAGTGACCAGTCCTGGCAGAAGACCGCGAAGGGGTACGGGCTGACCGAGGTGCCCGTCGTGGTGCTCGGCGCGGCGACCGGAGCCGGTAGGTTCGACTCCATGGTCCGGATGTCCTCCGCCAGCCCCGGCCAGTCCGGGCCGTAGAACGCCCGCTGTGCGAGCCGACTGAGCAAGAACGGGCTCAGCGGCGCGCCGGGGCGATCGGGGTCGGTGAGTTCGCCCCGCTCGGCGCGGGACCAGAGGCTGGCCCAGACGGCGCGAACGTTCCGCCCGTGCAGCGCGCACTTCTCGGCGGTCGCGCACCAGGCGACGAACTCGTCGAACGAGTCCTGGGCGGTGACCGCCTGGGTGTCCAGGAACGATCGGGTGGCGTGGCTGTGGTCGACGGTGCTCTCCAGCACCATGGCCCGTACCCGGTGCGGGAACAGCTCGGCGTACTGGAGGCCGAGCAGGGTTCCGTACGAGCTGCCGTGGAAGGTCAGCCGGCGCTCGCCCAGGGCGGCCCGGATCGCGTCCAGGTCCCGGGCCGCACTGATCGTGTCCACGTGGTCGACGAGCGGCCCGGTCCGCGTTCGGCAGTCGGCGCGCAGCCGCTCGTTGCCGGCCAGGGTGGCGGCGAATTGCGCCTGGTCGGCGATCACCTGGGGTTGCGCGGCGAGCAGGCTGGTGGCGCAGACGACCGGATGACTGCGGCCGGTGCCGCGCGGGTCGAAGCTCACGATGTCGAACCGGCGGCGCAGATCGTCACTGAACCGGGCGACACCGGTCACCACGCGGTCCACGCCGCTGTCGCCCGGTCCACCGGGACCGAACACCAGTGCGCCCGTGCGGGCTCCCGGGCCGGTGGCGGACCGCCGGGCGAGCGCCAGGTCGAACCGCTCGCCGTCCGGGTGGTCCCAGTCGACCGGGACGGACAGCGTCCCGCACTCGGCGGTGGCGTCCTGCTCGCAGGGCTGCCAGGTGATGGTCGAACGTGGTGCGGGCGGGGCCGCCGCGGCCGGCGGGCCGCCGACACCGACCAGCGCGACGACCGTCGCGACCGCCGGCGCCCAGCCGACGGATTTGCGTACGCGCAGCACGAGATGTTGTCCTCTCCTCGACGGGGCATTGCGGGAAGAACTCGCCCGTGGGCGAGGCGGTGCTGCTTCCACCCGGGCCGTCGAGTTGCCTCTCGACGGCCCGGGGCATCAGGCCGGGCTGGCTGGACTCCTGTCGAAGTCCCCCGGGGAGCCGCATGGAACAGGGGCTAGTCGACGTCCCGCAGGACACGTTCCAGCGTGGTCATCCGGTCCTCCATCGACCCCAGCCGGCCGTTCAGCGCGGCCAGCAGGCGCTCGTTGCTCTCCTGGAGCCGGACCGCCGTCTCGGCGAGGTGGCGGTACTCCTCCTCGTGAGCCGCGGCGAACCGGGCCCGCCGGGTCTTGCCGAACTGCACCACGGTCACCGTGATCACGCTGATGAGCAGGGCGAATATCCCGATCGCCCCGACCACCTCGGTCCAGTCGTGGTCGCTCATGCCGGTCACCGCTCGGCTTCGTGCGGGTCGATGGTGTCCGGCGGGGTCAGCGTCCGGGCCGCGTCCGCGATGCTGTCCGGGGTGAGCCGGAGCACGAACGGTTTCACCTCGTAGTACTTCATTGCCTTCCCGTCCTCCGACAACTCCAGCTGGGCGGACACGAGGCCGGCCGCCGTCAGCTTCCGCAGGTGAACCTGCAGCAGCGCACGGCTGATCCCGAGATCCCGGGCGAGGCGACTGACGTACGCCCGCTCCTGGGCCAGCGCGGCGATCACCCGGATCCGGTGTGGATTGGCCAGGGTGCCGAGCACCCGGACCAGGTCGTCCCCCGACAGCGGTGGGTCATCGCTCATGACGAGCCCTTGCACATGCAAAGAGAAGTTAGCGGGTCAACGTCGACGGCGAACAGCCTCGGCCCGGCGATCGAGGGTGAAGTCAGGGTTGGCCCCCAGGGGTGACGGCGGAACAGCCGGGCCGTTTCAGGGGCGGCAGTCCCGCATGAGGTTCGCCGGGATGGCGGTGAAGGTGTCGTCGAGCCAGGCGGCAGGACGGACGGCCCGGGCACCGGCATCGATCTGGTCGGCGGTCGAGGTGACCAGCGTCCTGATCTCGCGATCCTCCGCTCGGCGAGCCTGGCCGCGCACCTGGTCGGCCAGCTCGGCGAGGGTGCGGCGGAGTTGGGCGCTGATCTGCTCGCCGGTCAACTCACGCTTGGTCGCCGCGGTCGAATCCGCCGAGATCTTCTGGCTGGCGGCGATGATGAGCCGGTTGACGGCCTGGCACACCTCGACGGTGTTGGCGGCGGTCACCGGCGAAGGGCTCGTGGTGGCCGCCGGAACGCTCGTCGTACTCGGGAGGGGCTTCTTCGACGCCGGGTCACCGGACTCCGTTCCGGGCGCCTGGCACCCGGCGAGCAGCGCTACCAGCAGGGCCGCGACGACGGCTCTCCAGCCGGTCGACGTGGGCTGGGACATCGTCCTCTCCCGTCCGTGGTTGGCGTCCCCCGCTCGACCCGTCCGCGCGTACCTCGCCCTGCCAACGATCCGACGCCGGGCCAGGACACGTCGGCCCGCAGCCCTTCCAGGCACCCGGCGGCTACCGCAGCGCTTCCGGAACCGGCCGGCGTCCGCCAGAGCCTTGATCGACTCGGGCTCATTGAAATCGGGGTGTCGGGATGCGGCGGATGCCGCGACTTCAGGGACGTCGAGTCGATCACCCGCTCAGCGCACCCCAGGCCGACGGCACCCGCGCCAACGGCACGCCGGGCAGGCCGCACGCCCGGGCCGACGGCAACGCCGGGCCGGTGGCGACCGGCCCGGCGTGCGGTACGAGACACGTCAGCTCTTGAACGCGTCCTTCACCTTCTCGCCGGCCTGCTTGAGGTTCGCGGCGGCCTGGTCGTTGCGGCCCTCGGCCTCCAGCCGTTCGTCGTCGGTGGCCCGGCCCGCGTGCTCCTTGACCTTGCCAGTCGCGTCCTCGGTCGCGTTACGGATCTTGTCATCGATACCCATGACGAACCTCCCGTGCAAGACGTCGCTACCCCCGCACAGGTACCCAACCCACCCGCGGCCCAACCGCCCCCGAAGTGCGTCGATCACGAGGTCGACGGTGCCGCCGACCTCGTGATCGATGCCTCGGGCGTGGTGCTCAGGCGGGGTCCAGGGGGCGGAATCGGCGCAGGCGGAGGCTGTTGGCGACCACGAAGACCGAGGAGAAGGCCATCGTGGCGCCGGCGATCATCGGGTTGAGCAGCCCGGCCGCGGCCAGCGGCAGCGCCGCGACGTTGTAGCCGAAGGCCCAGACCAGGTTGCCCCTGATGGTGCCCAGGGTGCGGCGGGCCAGCCGGATCGCGTCCGCCGCGGCCGTCAGGTCGCCCCGGACCAGGGTCAGGTCGGACGCCTCTATCGCCACGTCGGTGCCCGTACCCATGGCCAGGCCCAGGTCGGCCTGGGCGAGCGCGGCGGCGTCGTTCACGCCGTCGCCGACCATGGCGACGACCCGTCCCTCGCCTTGCAGGCGGGCGACCACGTCCACCTTGTCCGCCGGCAGCACCTCGGCGATCACCTCGTCGATGCCGACCTCCTCGGCCACCGCGCGGGCGACCGTGGCGTTGTCGCCGGTGAGCAGCACGGGGCGGAGCCCGAGCGCCCGCAGCCGAGCCACCGCCGCCCGGCTGGTCGGCTTCACCACGTCGGCGACCGCGAGGACGCCGCGCGCCCGCCCGTCCCAACCGGCCAGCACCGCCGTCCGACCGGCGGCCTCCGCGTCGGTCGCCGCCCGCTCCACCTCCGGGGGTACGTCGAATCCGCGTTCCCGGAGCAGCCGCAGCCGACCGGCCAGCACCGTACGACCCTCGACGACGCCGGTGACGCCGAGCCCTTCGACGTTGGCGAAATCGGTGACGGGCGGCAGCACGCCGGACTCGGCCGCCCCCGCGGCCACCGCCCGGGCGATCGGGTGCTCGGAGGCGGTCTCCAGCGCGCCGGCCAGCCGGAGCAGCTCCTCGGCATCGTCGCCCTCGGCGGGCGCCACGTCCACGAGGGTCATCCGGCCGGTGGTCACGGTCCCGGTCTTGTCCAGCACGACCGTGTCGACCTTCCGGGTGTTCTCCAGCACCTCCGGCCCCTTGATCAGGATGCCGAGCTGGGCACCACGACCGGTGCCGACGAGCAACGCGGTGGGCGTGGCGAGGCCCAGCGCACACGGGCAGGCGATGATCAGCACCGCCACGGCGGCGGTGAACGCGGCGGTCGGGCCGGCGCCCGTGCCGAGCCACCACCCCAGGGTGCCGACGGCCAACGCGATCACGATCGGCACGAAGACGCCGGAGATCCGGTCCGCGAGCCGTTGCGCCGCCGCCTTGCCGCTCTGTGCCTGCTCGACCAGGCGGGCCATCTGCGCGAGCTGGGTGTCTCCGCCGATCCGGGTGGCGGTGACCACGAGCCGGCCGCCGGCGTTGACCGTGGCGCCGACGACCGCGTCGCCCGGACCGACCTCGACCGGTACGGACTCGCCGGTGAGCATGCTCGCGTCGACCGCCGAGGTGCCCTCGTCGACCACTCCGTCGGTGGCGATCTTCTCCCCTGGCCGCACGACGAACCGGTCCCCGACGGCGAGCTGGTCGACCGGTACGCGGGTCTCCACCCCGCCGCGAAGCACGGCGACGTCCCGCGCGCCGAGTTCGAGCAGCGCGCGCAGCGCGGCACCCGCGTTCCGCTTGGAGCGGGCCTCGAAGTACCGCCCGGCGAGGATGAACAGCGTGACCCCGGCCGCCGCCTCCAGGTAGATGTTCCCGGCGCCGTCGGAGCGGACGATGTCGAAGCGGAACGGGTGCGTCATGCCGGGCATCCCCGCGTCACCGAGGAAGAGCGCCCAGAGCGACCAGCCGAACGCGGCGAGCGTGCCCACGGAGACCAGGGTGTCCATGGTGGCGGCGCCGTGCCGAAGGTTGATCAGCGCGGCCCGGTGGAACGGCAGCCCGCCCCAGACCACGACCGGCGCGGCCAGGGTCAGCGACAGCCACTGCCAGTAGTCGAACTGCCACGCCGGCACCATGGCGAGCAGGATCACCGGGACGGTCAGCGCCAAGGACGTCCAGAGCCGGTGACGCAGACCGCGCAGTTCGTCGACCGGCGCCTCGGCGACCGGCGTGCCCGCCGGCGTGGGCGGGGGCGGCACCTGCGCCGTGTAGCCGGTCTTCTGCACGGTGGCGATCAGGTCGTCCGGGGTGACGTCGTCGGCGAAGCGGACGGTGGCCTTCTCCGTGGCGTAGTTGACGGTGGCGGAGACGCCCTCCATCCGGTTCAGCTTCTTCTCGATGCGCGCGGCGCAGGACGCGCAGGTCATGCCGCCGATGGAGAGTTCGATCAGGTTCGGTGCCGTCGGCAGCGGGGTGCTGCTGGTGGTGGTCATCACGGCTCCCGTCAGTCGTGCCCGTGGCCGGGCCCGCCGTGCTCGGCGGAACCGGTCGGGGCGGGTGGGTTCGGGGCGGGCGGGACGTCTTCGGCGTGCGCGCCGCCGGCCACCACGGTGAACTCGGCGGTGTGCACCGCGCCGCCGTGCTTGAAGTCGAGGTAGAGCCGGTAGGTGCCGGCGGTGGGCACCTCGGCCAGGAAGGTGACGGCCGGTCCGGGCCGGGTCCGCCCGTCGCCCGGCTCACCGTCCGGATGGACGTGCAGGTACGCGAGGTCACCCTGGCGCAGCGCCACCAGGTGACCGTACGCGCCGAGGTAGGGCTCTAGGTCGGTCACCGGAGCGCCGTCGCGGCTGATGGTCAGTGTCAGTTCGGCGGTACGGCCGGGCTGCGGGTCGCCGGCCAGCGTGACGGTGTAGCCGTCGACCGTGGTGCTGGTGCCGGGCGCCGGTAGCGGCCGGGAAGTCAGCGCGCCGGGCACGGTCACGTCGATGCCGAGCGTCAGGGGGTCGCCCCCGGTGGGAGTGAAGTCGGCGAACGCCCGCCACACGCCGGGCCCGGCCAGCGGGGAGGCGACCCGCCAGGTGCCGTCCGGCCCGAGTTCGGGGTGCACGTGCCGGAAGCCGGAGAGGTCGCGGCGCGCGACGATCAGGTGCATCTGCTTGTCGTGCGCCACGTCGTACGCGGTGACCGGGCGGCCGTCGCCCCCGCTGATCTGGAAGGCGAACTCGCCGGCCGGGGCGGCGACCGGGGTGAGCGTGTAACCGCGGTCGGAGACGAGCAGGCCGCCGGGGAGGTGAGCGGCTGCGGAACCGCCGCCCGGATGATCGGTATCGCCGTGACCGGCGGTCGCCGTGTCGTCGTGGCGGGATTCGGCGGCCGGGGTGACGGGGCCGGCCACCCGGCCGACCCCGTACGCCGCGCCGAACACCGCCGCGAGGCCGAGGGCGAAGCCACTCAGCTTCAAGGGGGCGCTCACAGTGGAACCTCGATTCCTGGTCGCCTGCCGCTCACTCGTCGACGAGGTCGTAACCGGCCTCGTCGACGGCGGCGCGCACCGCGTTGGTGTCCAGCGGACTCTCGCTGGTGACGGTGACCCGGCCGGTGGCCAGGTCGACCTGGACGTCGCTGACGCCCGTGACCGCGCCGACCTCGGCGCTGACCGCGCTCACGCAGTGGCCACAGGTCATGCCCTGCACCTGGTACGTCGTGGTGACCATCGCGTCTCTCCTTCCATCGCCAGCTTATACCCCCTGGGGGTACCAGCCGGGCAGATTTCGGCCCCGGGGCCGGCTCGAATACCGGGCGGGGGTATCTGGACACTGGGACCGTACCATACCCCCAGGGGGTAGGCTATCCTTGCCGGCATGACCACACCGACGCCGATCCGCGGATACACGGCCAGCAAGGACCAGCTGCTCGCGCGGCTGCGCCGCATCGAGGGGCAGGTGCGCGGCGTCGAGAAGATGGTCGACGAGGACCGCTACTGCATCGACGTGCTCACGCAGATCTCCGCCGTCCAGGCCGCACTGGACAAGGTCGCCCTCGGGTTGCTCGACGGGCACGCCCGGCACTGCATGCACGAGGGGGCGGCCGAGGGACGCGCCGACGAGATGGCCACCGAGATGATGGCCGCGGTCGGCCGGCTCATGAAGCGCGGCTGACCGCGTCCGCTCAGCCGGCGCGCGGTGCCCCCGCGATTCACGGCAGGCACGCGGCCGGCCGGCGCGGAGCGCGCCCCGCGACCCACGGCAGGTGCGGCGGTCAGCCTGCGTTCGTCGCGCCGAGGCGTACCCGGCGCAGCAGCTGGGCGTTGAGCGCCACCACGATGGTGGATCCCGACATCAGCACCGCGGCGACGGCCGGGCTCAACGACAACCCGGCCCCGGCCAGCACCCCCGCGGCCAGTGGCAGGGCGACGACGTTGTAGCCCGCCGCCCAGGCCAGGTTCTGCAGCATCTTCCGGTACGAGGCTCGCGAGAGCCGGACCACGGCTGCCACCCCACGCGGATCGGAGGAGGCGAGCACCACCGCGGCGGACTCGATCGCCACGTCCGTGCCGGCCCCGATGGCGATCCCCACGTCGGCCCTGGCCAGCGCCGGGGCGTCGTTCACCCCGTCGCCGACCATCGCCACGGTCAGCCCACGCCGCCGCAGGTCGGTCACCTTCGCGTCCTTCTGCGCCGGCAGCACCTCCGCGAACACCTCGTCACCGGAGCCGAACCCGAGGTCCGCGGCGACCGACTCGGCGACCGGCCGGGCGTCGCCGGTGATCATCGCGATGGTCCGTACGCCCTGGGCGCGCAGCTCGACGACCGCCTCGCGCGCCTCGGGGCGTACCTCGTCGGTGAGCGCCAGCGCACCGAGCACCGTGTCCGGCCGCCGTACCAGGTACAGCACCACCGCACCTCGGGCGGTCCAGCGACCGGTCGAGTCCCGGAGCACGTCGGGCAGGCGTACGCCCAGCTCGCGTAGGAGCGCCGGCCCGCCGACCGCGTACTCCCTGCCCGCCACGGTGGCCTGCACCCCGCGGCCGGGCAGGGCCCGGAATCCGGTTGCCGGTGCGGTCCCACCTTGCTCCCCCGCCGCCGCGACGATCGCCCGGGCCATCGGATGCTCGCTGTCGGACTCGACAGCGGCGGCGAGCCGCAGCAGCTCGTCATGCTCGATGCCGGAAGCGGCCGCCACCTCGGTGACCACGTGCTCGCCGCGGGTCAGCGTGCCGGTCTTGTCGAACAGCACCGCGTCGACGGTCCGCATCCGTTCCAGCGCCAGCCGGTCCTTGACCAGGATCCCGGACTTCGCGGCCAGCGCGGTGGAGAGCGCGATCACCAGCGGGATCGCCAGGCCGAGCGCGTGCGGGCACGCGATGACCAGCACCGTGACGGCCCGGACCACGGCCTCGTCGCCCCTGCCCATGAGCGTCCACACCAGCACCGTGACCACGGCGGTGGCCATGGCCACGTAGAACAGGGCCGCCGCGAACCGGTCGGCCAGCAGCTGGGCCCGCCCGCTGGACTGCTGCGCCTCGGCGACCATGCGCTGGATGCCGGCGAGCGTGGTCCGCTCGCCGACCGCCTCGACCCGGACCCGCAGCGCCGAGTCGGCGGCCACGGTGCCCGCCACCACCCGGTCGCCGACGGACCGGGGCACCGGCCGGGACTCACCGGTGATCATCGACTCGTCCAGCTCGGCCGCGCCGTCCACGACCCGCCCGTCCGCCGGCACCCGCCCACCCGGCCGGACCAGCACCACGTCGCCGACCCGCAGGTCGGTCACCGGCACCGGCTCGGTACGGCCGTCCTCCGCGACCCGTTCGGCGCGGTCCGGCAGGAGCGCGGCGAGTGCCGCCAGCGCGCCACGTGCCTGCCCGATCGCCCGCATCTCCTGCCAGTGCCCGAGCAGCATGATGGTGACCAGGGCCGCCAGCTCCCACCAGAAGTCCAGGTCGAATGCGCCCAGGCTGGTGGCGAGCGACGCGCCGTAGGCGACGGTGATCGCCATGGCGACCAGCAGCATCATGCCCGGCGCCCGGTCGCGCACCTCGCGTACGGCGCCGACCAGGAACGGCCAGCCGCCCCACCAGAACACCACCGAGCCGAGCACCGGGCCGACCCAGGTGAGTCCGGGCGCCTCGATCCGGTAGCCGAACCAGTCCATGACCATGTGGCTGGTGACCACGACCGGCGCGGTGAGTACCAGGCAGAACCAGAACCGCCGGCGGAACATCGCCGGGTCGTGGCCGGCGTGCCTGTCGTGCCCACCTCTGCCGTGGGTCGGCTCGGATGCGTCCGAAGGATGGTTCGACGGATGTGCGGGCATGACACCAACATGCCCCTTCGGCCGCCGATGCGGGTGCCTTCGCCGCCACGCGCCGCGACAGTTGCCTGCGCCGACACGCGACGACAGGTGCCTGCGCCGACACGCGCCGCCACACCGCCGGGGCGCGAACGGGTGCCGGAGCACCCACCTGGTTAGCATTCCGACGATGGCTCTCCGGATCGTTCCCCGCGGGGCGGCCCCACGCCGCTGAACCGATCGCGCCACCGGTACGTACCCCGCCCCGGAGTCGTTGGGAGATTCGTGATGGGCGCCGAGCACACCCGTCCCACGCCGCCCGCCCCGCCGGGGGTGCGGCGGGTCCTCCTCGTCACGGTGGTGCCGCTCGTCGTCGCCACCGTGGTCGCCGCCGTGCTGCTCTGGCCGCGGAACGCACCGGAGGTGGACGGTGGCGGCGACCCGGCCCGGTACCACGGCACCGTCACCCGGGTGGTGAGCGAAGCCTGCCCGAGCCCGGCCGAGACGCCGGAGGACACGCCCGGTGGGCAGCCGACGCGGTGCGGCACCGTGACCGTACGCGTGGAGAACGGCCCGGCCGCCGGTCAACAGGTCGAGGCACCGATCCCGGAAGGCCCGGGGGCACCCGCTGTCGAGGCCGGTGACGAGGTGGTCGTGGTGGAGCTGACCGATCCGGCCGACCCGTCGTCGTCGAGTTGGAACGTCGCCGAGCATCAGCGCGGCGAGCCGCTCGGCTGGCTGGCGCTGATCTTCGCCGCCGCGATCGTCGCGTTCGGCCGGTGGCGGGGCCTGGCCGCGCTCGCGGGTCTCGCCGCGAGCTTCGGCATCCTGCTCACCTTCGTGCTCCCCGGGATCGGCGCGGGGCACCCGCCGCTGCTGGTCGCCGTGGTCGGCGCCGCGCTGATCATGTTCGTGGTGCTCTACCTGACGCATGGTGTGACCGCGCAGACCTCGGTCGCCGTCCTCGGCACCCTCGGCAGCCTGGTACTCACCGGCGTCCTCGGTGCCCTGGCCACCGCCGCCGCCCACCTCACCGGGTTCGGCAGCGAGGACGCCCTCACCCTGTCGATGTTCCAGAGCGACGTGGACCTGCGCGGCCTACTGCTGGCCGGGATCATCATCGGGTCGCTCGGGGTGCTCGACGACGTCACGGTCACCCAGGCGGCCACGGTCACCGAGTTGGCCCACGCGAATCCCGGGCTGTCCCGACTCCAGCTCTACCGGGCCGCGACCAGGGTCGGCCGCGCCCACATCGCGTCCACCGTGAACACCATCGTGCTCGCGTACGCGGGCGCCTCGCTGCCGCTGCTGCTCCTGCTCACCGCCGACTCGCGCCCGGTGAGCCAGATTCTCACCAGCGAATTCCTCGCCCAGGAGATCGTCCGCAGCGCGGTCGCGACGCTCGGGCTGATCGCCGCCGTTCCGCTCACCACCGGCCTGGCCGCGATCGTCACCACGGCCGGACGGTCCGTCACCGCGCTGGCCGGGGACGAGCCCGCCCCGGTCAGCCCGACCGCTCGCCCCGGATTCGACCGGACCGACGTGCTGGAGGCGTTGAGCGCCGCCCGGCCCGGTCCGCCCCCGAACCCACCCCCCGCCGCCTCCGGCGGCCGGCCCGACCCGGACGGGAGAACGGACAGCGCATGGTGACACTCCTCAACGTGACCACGCGGGCTCGACGGCGCGATACCTGCGTCACTCGTTACCCAGCGCTATGGCGAAATGACGCTTTTAGTCGGCATCCGGGCGTAGATCCCCGCGCCGACTCTCAGGTAACCTCGCTGCCGGTTACCGCCGAAGGCGCGCAGCGGCGCCTGCGGTACCACCGCCCAATCGCCGTACGGCGAACCGGGAACCCAGGTACCTGGGGTGAATCCGCGTCCGCGGTAGGGGCCACTTCCGCCCCGAACCCGTCAGCTAACCCGGTCGGCGGTCGACGGAAGGGAACACTGTGACGGCACCCCTACGCCGCTGGTTGACACCTGTGGTGGCCGTGTTCGCCGCGCTGGCTGTGCTCGCCGGGCCCCTCCCGGTGTCCGCCGCGCCCAAGCCCGCCACCCCGTCCGGGCACGAGGACGACGATCCTCCGCTGCTCACCGACGTCGTCGAGACGACGAACCGCAACTACACCGCCGCCAAGGCCAGGCTGGAGAAGTCCAAGAAGCGCCAGCTGCAGCTGGGCCTGGACGTCAAGCAGGCCGAGGCCGAGTTGAGCGCGTTGGCGCCGCAGGTCGGCCAGATCGCGGCCCAGTCGTACCGCACCGGGCGGATGGGCGCGGTCGGCATGCTGCTGACGAGCAACGACCCGGACTCCTTCGTCGAACGGGTGATGGGGCTCGACGAGCTCAACATGGTCAACTCGCAGAAGCTCGCCCGGATCAACGAGGTCAAGCACCGCGCCGAGCTCGCCAAGCTAGCCATCGACGCCGAGGTCCGCGAGCAGCAGAAGCAGGCCGCCGTCATGGCCAAGCAGAAGCGCGAGGCGGAGAAGGCGCTGGCGCTCGTCGGCGGTAAGGGATTCACCGGCGGCCTGGTCTCGGCCACCTCGCCGGTGGCCAGGATCGGCCCCGGCCGCACCGCCGACGGCGACTGGAAACCGGAGTCGTGCAGCGAGAACGACCCGACCACCTCGGGCTGCATCACGCCGCGCACGCTGCACGCGTACAAGGAGGTCAAGCGGGCCGGCTTCAACCGGTTCGTCGGCTGCTACCGGCCGGGAGGCCCGTGGGAGCACCCGAAGGGGCGGGCCTGCGACTGGTCACTGCAGAAGAGCGGCTTCTCCCCCTGGCACAACGACGACACCCGGATGTACGGCAACAACGTGGCGGCGTTCCTCATCCGCAACGCCGACCGGCTGGGCATCTACTACGTGATCTGGAACCGGCAGATCTGGTTCCCGGCCACAGGCTGGAAGTCCTACAGCGGCCCGTCCAACCACACGGACCACGTACACATGTCGCTCCTCTAGCGACCGGCTGGAACGGAAAGGGCCGCCCCGCAGTCGCGGGGCGGCCCTTTGCTCTGCCCGGGAGGTGTGAGCCCGGCGGCGCGGTTGACTACGGGGTCAACCCAGCGACGCGGCCGGCGCCGGATCGGAACCGGCAGCGGCGGAGATCTCCCCGGCGACCTGGTGGACCTCACCGGCCGCCAGCCGGTACGACATGCCGACCACGGCGCACCGCCCGGCCGCGACCTCGGCGGCCAGCACGGCGGAGTTGTCGAGCAGGGCCTCGACGGTCTGCGCGATGTGGATGTCGATGATGCGACCCAGGTCGTCGACACCTTCGGCCTCGGCGCGGCGGAGGCTGGGTAGCACGGCGTCCACCACCGCGTCCAGATGGCCGGGCGGCTGCGTGCCGGTGGCGAGGGACTCCCGGGCCGCCCGCACTGCACCGCACGAGTCGTGTCCGAGCACCACGACCAGCGGCGCATTCAGCACGGTGACCGCGTACTCGACGCTGCCCAGCACCTCCGGTCCGGTGGTGTGCCCGGCCGTACGCACCACGAAGAGGTCGCCCAGCCCACGGTCGAAGATGATCTCAGCGGCGAGGCGCGAGTCGGAGCAGCCGACGATCACCGCGAACGGGTGCTGCTCGTCGGCGAGCGCGGCCCGGTGGCCGGCGTCCTGGTTGGGGTGGCTCGGGGTGCCGGTGACGAAGCGGTGGTTACCCGCGATCAGCTCGGCCAGTGCCTGCTCCGGACGCAGGATCGGCGCTTCGGGTCCGCTCATCCCCGCACCTCGACTTCTCTACGCGATCGAATTGACGACCCACAGTCACCGCCGCGGGTTCCCGATCCACGGTCACACCCACCCGAAGACACGTCAAGGTATACGTGATTTGCGTTTCAGGTATTCGCGGACATTCGAATGGCCCGGCCCGCCGTCGAGCAACGCTCGCCCCGTGATCGGCTCGACCGCGTTGATGTCGCGGCGTCCCGATGCCCGGACTTCGAGCAACCCGGGTTGACCATGCATCCGCGGATCGATGGAACCGGATGGCCGGGCTCGGGCCCTACGATGACGGCCATGGCGACGACCGAAAGCGGGTACGGCAGCCCCCGAAATTGGACTTTCCTCACCAATCACGGACACGTGCTGCTGGCCATCGCCCGCAACCCCACCGCAAGGCTGCGGGACGTCGCCCACGAGGTGGGGGTCACCGAGCGGGCCGCCCACGCGATCGTCGCCGACCTGGAGGCCGGCGGTTACCTCAGCCGCACCCGGGTGGGGCGTCGCAACGAGTACACGATCAACCCGGCCGGCCGGTTCCGCCACCCGGCCGAGGCCGACCAAGAGGTGGGTGCCCTGCTCGCCCTCTTCACCGAGCTGCCCACCGCCTCCGACGCGGCCGGCACCGGCACGACGGCCGGCAGCCCGGCCCCCACCAGCACGACCGAGGCCAGCCCGGCCCCCACCAGCACGACGGCCGCCAGCCCGACCGAGGCCGGCGCGAGCGGCACGAGCGGCGCTGGCGGCGCCAGCACCGGGAAGCCCTCGGGCGGGAACGAGTAGCTCCAGCCGCGGGCGTCCGTCCAAACGGGAGGGGTGGGCACGGTCACGTGATCCCGGTGCCCCGTCGTGCTGCGCCCGGCGGCCGAGAGCGATAGGTTAGTCACGTGATGTCCGTAGCGTCCGCTCGCCCCACCTGGCGGGCCGCGCTGCGTTCGTTGGGCGAGATGACCCGCCTTGCCGTGGCCGCGCTCGCACTCACCGTCGGGCTGGGTGCCGCCGCCCCAGCACCGGCCGGGCCACCGGCCACCGTCGCCCAGCTGCAGCCCAACGTGGTCAGCAGCCAGGTCGAAGTGCTGCGGCCCGAGGTCGCGCCGGTGGCCGAGCGGCTGTCCCCGACCGACACTCCCGTGCGTCGTCCGGTCCGCGGGCCGATCCTCGCCACCCCGGCCGCCGGCACCATGACGCCGGCGCCCGAAACGTCCACGGCCTTGGACGCCGGCCGGGTCACGCCCGGTCGCCGCGGTCCGCCGCTCGCCTGACCCGAGGGTCATCCGCCCCGGCTCCGACGGCCCCGCCCAGACCCTGACCGACGTCACTCCCGGTCTCGGCTCGCGGGGGCTGAACGGCCCGTCGCCCCGGCTTCGCGGCCGCCGCGCCCGTCCGTCGTATCGGATGCCCGCCGTGCCCGCACCGCACCGGGCCCGACCGGTCCTCCCGACGACGTGTCGCGACGTCGGACGGAACCCTCCACCCAGTCGTCATTCCGCTCACCAGCGGGTCAGATCGTTCACTTCCGACACCGACCACGAGGTGCAGATGATGCAGACCGTCCTCTCCGCCGTCCTGCCCGATGTGCCCCGCGCCGCCGTGATCTGGCTGAGTTTGCTCGCCGTCGTGGGCGTCGCCGTCGCCGCCCTGCTGCTCCGGCCGGGCCGGCTCGCGATCGACGCCGCCAAGCGGGTCCGGAGCGCAGCCATGCCGAGCCCGCTCGAACTCGCCGAGGAGGAGCGCGAGCGGACCCGTTACTCGCAGGAGGTCGCCGTGGCCGCCGAGCGCGCCACCGCCACCGCGCAACGGCAGCGCGCGGAGTGGCTCGCCGCGCAGGAGGCGGTCGAGGTGGCCTGGCAGGCGTACGAGGCCGCCGAGGCGGACGTACGCCGGCTGAGCGCCGCCGCTGCCATGCCGCTCCCGCGTACCGCCCGCACCCCGTCCGAGTACGTCGACCGTGAGCGCTACCTGCACCGTGCGGCGCTGGACGCGTACTGGCAGCGGGAACTCTCCGTCGAGCAGCTCAGCGACGTGTTCGCGCACCGCAACGGCTGGGACCCGCGACTGCACCCGGTGGAACAGGAGTTGGTGCTGCGCCGGGCGGTACGCGACAACCTCCTCGCCCGCCACCAGGCGGCACGGGAGCAGGAGCAGGCCGCGTGGCGGGAGGCCGAGCGCGCTGTCGCGGCGGCCCGGAGCCTCCGGGAGGAGGCGTTCGCCGCCACCGGCCGCCGGGTCGAGGACGCCCAGTCGGTGCTGCCGCTGAGCGAGGTCGCCCAGCCGGCGGAGCAGACGCGGGAGAACCAGGTCGTGGCGCGGGGCCGGGCGGCCGTGCCGGCGTACTGAGCAGCGCTGCCGCCGGGAGGCGCACGCGGTGAAGGCAGCCGGGCCGGGGCGTCGTCCGCCGGTACGTGGTGGTCGATGGCCCGGCATCGGGTGGGCGCGGCCCGATTGGGTTAGCGTGACCGCATGTCCCGGGAAGCGTGGATCGTCGTCCTCGTCATCGCTGGCATCGTGCTGCTCGCGACGCTGGTCGGCGTCGTGGTGCTGGCCGTCCGGGTGGTACGGACGCATCGCCTGCTCACCTCGCTCGGCGCGAGCGGCAAGCTGGCGCTCTACGGCGCGCTCCTCTACACGATCTTCCCGATCGACCTGCTGCCCGATCCGATCTACCTGGACGACATGGGCATCCTCGCCGGCACGCTGTTCTACCTCACCCGGCTGGTCCAGAAGCACCGGGCGGCCGCGCGCCAGCTGCCGGGTCAGCCGTACGCTCCACCGGGGACCGGGCACGACCGCCGGCCCGTTCCATGATCGGTCGACGGCGGGAGGCGGGGGACGGAGATGCCGGGGGCGCACCTGTTGGACGTACGTGACGACCGGGTCGTCGCCTTCTGCCGGGAACGGCACCTCGCCACGCTCACCACGCTCCGCCCGGACGGTACCCCGCACGTGGTGCCGGTCGGGGTGACGCTGGACCCGGCGTCCGGCCTCGCCCGGGTGATCACCTCGGCCGCTTCCCGCAAGGCTCGGCACGTCGCCGCTGCCGGCCCTCAGGGCGCACCGGTGGCGCTCTGCCATGTCGACGGCCGCCGCTGGCTCACCATCGAGGGCCGCGCGGTCGTACGGACGGACGCGGCCGCGGTCGCCGAGGCGGAACGCCGGTACGCGGAGCGTTATCGCACCCCGCGTCCCAATCCGGAGCGGGTCGTCGTCGAGGTCACCGTCACCCGGGTCTTGGGCAGTTTGTGAAATATGCCGCGCGGTGCGCCACGCCCGCGCGCCACGATGTCGCCTACCCCGCAAGATCGTACGGGCGCGCCGCACCAGCGCGGCAAGATCGCGCTTGATCTAGGAAATAGTGGCCTCCGATCGCAGGGACGCCACTATTTCCCTGTTGCAGCATGATCTTGTGGCGCGATCTGGTCGCGATCTGACGGAACGCGACACCGACAGCGTGTGACACGAAGGACGTCCCTTCGCAAAACGCCGACAAGTACGTGCGGGACGCCCGAAAGTGCGTAACGGGACGCGGGCACCGGGGTCGCCGGCCGCCGGAATGCCGGCCGGAGCAGGGCCGTTACAACCGCGGGACGCCCGTGGGCCGTACGGTCCGCGCGTCGTTCCGCAGCTGAGCCGAGCCCCCTGTCCCGGTGCGTGCGCCTCCATCGGAGGCGCCACCCCCGATTGGAGCCCGACCCATGAACCCCATCCTTCACAAGAGCGGTCTCTCCGTGGCCGGCCTGCTCGTCGCCGGCGGGTGCGCGCTGGGTCCCGCGGTGGCCGCACCCGCCGCCCCGCCCCAGACCGGGCCCACGGCCACGTCCGCGCAGGCCGACAAGGGTGGCCACGACCGGCGGGCCGAGCGCCTCGTGAACGTGGACTACCAGGCCCAGCCGAACTTCTTCTACTGCGGACCCGCCGCGACGCGGATCGCGCTCTCCGCGCAGGGCAAGGAGATCTCGCAGGACGACGTCGCCGCACTGCTGGGCACCACCGAGGCGGGCACCCCGTCCGCCCTGGACACCACCCGGGTGCTCAACCAGCTGACCGGCGGCAGGTACCGGACCACCGAGATTCCGGACTCGACGGCCAAGCCGAGCGAGGTGGAGCGTCTGCGTACCGACGCGATGAAGGCGCTCGACGACGGGCGTCCGGTGGTGGCGAACGTCAAGGGCACGGCCGTGGACACCAACGGCGTTCCGCACTCGTACGAGGGTGGCCACTACGTGACCCTGATCGGCTACCGGGACGGCGGCGACAGCATCCGGATCGCCGACCCGGCCGACCCGGCCGACAGCGAGTACTGGATGCCCCTCGCCAAGGTCGCCAACTGGATCGCGGAGCGCGGCTACTCCGCCTGATCCGAGCATCACCGCGCCGGGCTGCTCCTGCGGGGGCGCCCGGTGCTCCGCGTTCTCCTGGCCCGGTTGCTGGTACGCAACGAAGAGCGACGGGACAATCGGGCGTCCCTGGTGGAGAAGTTCCGCTTGGCGGCCCGGTGCAGCCGGCGGTGCACCAACGGACGAATCGAGTGCTGCCCGGCAGCGGCCGCCGTACGAACGAGCCGGTTCGCTTCGGCGGGCTCGTAACCGGTGGCCCGGAGCAGGTCGCTGGCGCTGGCCCGGAGATCGGTGGTCAGGGTGTCGCCGAACGAGTGGACGCCGTGCGCCCACGCCCGGCCGGCGAGGTCGGCGGCCTCCAGGACGAGCGCCCGGGTCCGCTCGGGTTTGTCGTCCAGCCGGCACTCCTCGCGCATCTTCAGCACCGATTCGGACAGCCGCACGAAGGCGCCAGGTAGCTCGTCCGGAATGGGTTCCTTGTACTGGATGGCGGTCGCCGACCGTCTCGCCATGACCCGGACGTTCAGCACCAGCCGTTCGACGTGCGTCAGGCTGTTGGCGTACCGGTGGAACTGCCTTCGCCGGTGCCAGCGTGCCGGGGCCAGCGTGACCACCTCCTCCGCCCCGCTCAGCGCCTCGTTCAACCGGCCGATGTCGGCTTCGAGGCCGCGCACCCGCTCCAGGGATCGGATCGACCGGTCCGCGTCACGCTGCCGAAGGGCGACGCCGATCTCACCGAGTTGGTCGGCGATCGCCGAGAAGACCGGTGACGCCGCCCGGTCCAGCACCCGGATCGGGTTGACGGGCAGCAGCAGCACGACGACGACCAGACCGATCCCGCCCCCGATCAGCGCGTCGAAGATCCGGGGCAGTTCGAGATTGCCCTCCATCGGGGTCAGTGTGGAGATCAGGACGGCCGTACCACCCGCCTGGCCGACCAGCGCGCCGCCCCGGCCGGCCACCAGCAGCGCGGTCGCGATCGCCAGGCCCACCACCAGCCCGGTCTGCCAGGCGCCGATACCGAGGAAGTAGCGCAGCAGGTCGCCGATCACGATGCCGAGCCCCACCCCGCCCAGCAACTCGAAGGTGCGCCGGGCGCGCTGCCCGATCGCGGATGCGATGGTGGCGACGGCGGCCGCAGGGGCGAACACGTGCATACCGCTGCCGAACAACGTCTGCGCGATGAGGGTGGCGAGCGCCGCGGCGAGCCCGGCCTGCACCGCGATCACGAGGATGACCTCCAGTTGGCGCATCCGCGCCTTGCCCTCCTCGCCACCACGGCGCCGGGCGTGCCGGAGGTGCTTGCCGCTCTGTGCGGCGGCCATGCCCAGTGGCGACCGTTCGGGTTCCTGCTCAGGACGGTCGTCGGTCATGACGGTAGTTACCCCGCCCGGGACAGGCGAATCGTTGGTCGCGGCCGCTCTTGCCCGCGACGTTCGGGCGATTCTCGCCACCGTGCGACGTCCGGGGCGACAAATCCGTCCGGACAGGAGCTTCCCGGGGAGCCGTGACACGGCACCCCGGGAACGGCGTTTCGCCTCAGCGCGCCTGGTCGCCCTCACCGGTACGCGCCTGGGCCCGGTCGACGGCCTTGTCGATCTGGTCGTCGTACTTGCCGCCGGTGCGTTTGTTGGCCATCTCGCCGCCCTTTTCCAGCGCCCGGTCGATCTGCTTGTCGTGCTTGTTCGCGAAATCCTTGGCCTTGTCCATGAAGTCACTCACGGCATACCTCCTCGGTCCGGGCATCGAACCTGATGTCTTCCCAGGGCCTGCGACGGCAAACTGGTCAGCGGGTGAGGTGCCTGGTGAACCAGTCACCGGCGGCGGCCGTGACCTGGTCGAGGGTGCCGGGTTCCTCGAAGAGGTGGGTGGCGCCGGGCACGATGTGCAGCTCGACCGTGCCGGACAGTTGAGCGCGTGCCTGCTCGTTGAGGGCGATCACCTCGTCGTCGAGGCCGCCCACGAGCAGCAGGGTCGGGGCGCGTACCGCGGCGAGCGCGGAGCGGGCCAGGTCCGGCCGGCCTCCGCGGGAGACCACCGCATCCACCTGCCCGGGCCGGGCCGCCGCGCTGACCAGTGCCGCGGCAGCGCCGGTGCTGGCACCGAAGAGACCGATCGGAAGGCCGCGTGTCGCCTGCTCGGCGCCCAGCCAGTCGACGATCGCCGCCAGCCGGTCGGCGAGCAGTTCGATGTTGAAGCGCAGCTCGGCGGTACGGGAGTCCACCGCGTCCTCGGCCGGCGTGAGCAGGTCGACCAGCACGGTGCCGAGCGCGCGTTCGTTGAGTATGCGGGCGACCGCGACATTGCGGGGACTGTGCCGGGAGCTGCCACTGCCGTGCGCGAAGAGCACCACCCCGACGGAATCGGCCGGAAGGATCACGTCGGCCACCAGCTCCACGTTTCCGACCGGAATCGTCACCTCACGCACGTCCATGCCCTGACCTCCGCCCGCGGGCCACTGCGCCCGGCGGGGACCGTCTTACCCCGCCGGGCGCAGCGCAAGCCTGCCGGGCCGAGAGCCGGCGCGCCGGCGGCCGCGCCCTGCCGACCCAGGGCCGCCGCCGGTGCCGTGGCGTTTGTCGACGGGCGCGTCGGGTAGGCGACGATCGACCGCAGACCGTGTCGGCGCAGCCGCGCCCCGACGGATCGCGAGGATCACCATGGCCCAGCAGCGGCAGACGTCCCGGCAGCAACAGGCGTCCCGACATAAGCAGAGGTCCGAGGAGGAGAGCCGGCTACAGTCGGCCGAACGCAACAAGGACTGGGCGGACAACGCCGCCCACGCGCGTACGGCCGACGATCCCCGGACGATGGCACCGCGTGACGCGGGAGGCCGCCCCTCGACGGGTGACCGTTTCTGACCTGGGCATCACGGTCGGGGTGGGCAGCGTCCCGCCCCGACCGCCCGTCACGGCTCGGTCTCCGGCAGCCGGAGCAGCGGCGACCGGCCGGGCGGGTGCTCCGGGGCCGGTCCGGCGGGATGCGCCGCGGGAATCGGCACCGTCACCGGCTCGTCGCAGGTGACCCGGATGGTCTGACCGTGATGGCGCAGTTCGACCACGTCGTCCGGGTCGGCGTGGCGCAACGCGTACGTCGTCTGGTGCGGCCGCACGTCCACCCGCAGTCGCCGCCCCCGCCACAGGAGCGAGAACTCCAGGCGGCTCAGCTTGCTGGAGAGCCGGGGTGCGAACGACAACGTGCCGTCGTGGTCACGTAGCCCGCCGAACCCGGCCACCAGAGCGATCCAGGCGCCCGCGAGCGAAGCCATGTGCACACCGTCGCGGGTGTTCTCGTTCAGGTCGTGCAGGTCCATCAGCGCGGCTTCGCGCAGGTAGCTGTGCGCCAACTCCGGGTGACCGACCTCGACGGCCAGCACCGCCTGGGTGCAGGCCGACAGAGACGAGTCCCGCACCGTACGTCGCTCGTAGTAGAGGAAGTTCCGCAGCTTCTGCTCCGGGGTGAACGCGTCACCCCGCCAGTGCATGGCCAGCACCAGGTCCGACTGCTTGATCACCTGCTTCCGGTACAGGTCGAAGTACGGGTAGTGCAGCAGCAGCGGGTACTTCTCCGACGGGGTGTGCAGGAAGTCCCACTCCTGGAGCCGGGTGAACCCCTCCACCTGCTGGTGCACGTCGACGTCGTCGTCGTACGGGAGGTGCATGTCCGACGCGGCGTCCCGCCAGCTCGCCGCCTCCTCGTCGGTGACGCCGAGGTGCACCGCGTCGTCCCGGTAGCGGTTCACCAGCTCGGCGGCGAAGAGCAGGTTCCGCTGCGCCATCAGGTTGGTGTAGATGTTGTCGTTCTTGACCGCCGTGTACTCGTCCGGCCCGGTCACCCCGTCGATGTGGAACTTGCCGTGCCGGTCGTGGTGGCCGATGGAGCGCCACAGCCGGGCGGTCTCCACCAGCAGTTCCAGACCGATCTCGCGCTCCAGCTGGTCGTCCCCGGTGACCAGCACGTACCGGCGCAGCGCGTCGGCGATGTCGGCGGCGATGTGGAACGCCGCGGTGCCCGCCGGCCAGTATCCGGAGGATTCGGGACCCTCGATCGTGCGCCAGGGGAAGGCCGCGCCCTTCAGGTTCAACGTCTGGGCCCGCTCCCGGGCCGAATCGAGGGTCGCGTGCCGCCAGTGCAGCGCGTTGCGGACCGCGCTCGGCTGGGTATAGGTGAGCACCGGCAGCACGAACATCTCGGTGTCCCAGAACGCGTGCCCGTCGTACCCCGGACCGGTGAGCCCCTTGGCCGAGATCGGCCGGCGTTCGGCGCGGGCGCCGGCCTGGAGCACGTGGAAGAGGCCGAAGCGGACCGCCTGCTGCACCTCCGGGTCACCCTCGACCCGGACGTCCGACGCGTCCCAGAACTCGTCGAGGTAGGCCCGCTGGTCGCGGCAGAGCCCGTCCCAACCGTCGAGCCGCGCTGCGGCCAGCGCCGCGCCGACCTGGTCACGCAGCGCCGGCAGTGACCGCCGGCTGGACCAGCCGTACGTCAGGTACTTGACCACCCGAAGTTTCTCGCCCGGCCGGAGCACGCAGCCGATCGTGGTGCGGACCCAGTCCTCGTACCCTTCGGACTCGATGCTCGTGCGCTCGGGCCCGTACACCTCGTGATCCATGGCGGCGGCGACGCGCAGCCCGGAGACCTTGGTCCGGTGGACGAGCAGCCCGCCGTCATCGGTGGTCAGCTCCTCCTCCGCCTGCAACGGCGATTCGAGCACCGCCGCCACCCGGGGGTCCCGGCTCTGCGCCGGCAGCGACTCGTTCGCGACGAGCTCCGACTGGAGGATCAACCGCAGCGGCTCGCCGACCGCCTCCACCTCGTAGTTGATCGCGGCCACCGACCGTTGGGTGAACGAGACCAGCCGGGTGGTGCGGACCTTGACCTCGCGGCCGGACGGCGAACGCCAGTGCACCTCCCGGTGCAGGGTCCCGGCGCGCATGTCGAGGATGCGCTCGTGCGAGAGCACCTCGCCGTAGCGGACGTCGAGCGGCTCGTCGTCGACCAGCAGCCGGATCAGCTTGCCGTTTGTCACGTTGACGATGGTCTGGCCGGACTCGGGGAAGCCGTACCCGGCCTCCGCGTACGGCAACGGGCGCAGCTCGTAGAAGGAGTTCAGGTAGGTGCCGGGCAGACCGTGCGGCTCCCCCTCGTCCAGGTTGCCGCGCAGACCGATGTGGCCGTTGGAGAGCGCGAAGACCGACTCGGACTGGGCCAGCACGTCCATGTCCAGCCGGATCTCCCGGACGTGCCACGGATCGACCGGATAGGCCCGCTCCCTGATCATGCGTCGCGCCCTTCGTCCAGCAGCTCGGACAGGTCTCGGACCACGACGTCGGCGCCGTGCGCGCGCAGCTCGTCCGCCTGGCCCACCCGGTCGACCCCCACCACGTAGCCGAAGCCACCGGCACGCCCAGCGGCCACGCCGGAGAGCGCGTCCTCGAAGACGGCCGCCCGGGACGGGTCGACGCCGAGCGCCCGCGCCCCGGCGAGGAAGGTGTCCGGTTCCGGCTTGCCGCGCAGGCCCTCGGCCCGGGCGACCAGTCCGTCCACCCGCGCCTCGATCAACGGCTCCAGTCCGGCGGCGGCGACCACCTCACGGCCGTTGGCGCTCGCCGTGACCACGGCCCGCCGCAGCCCGGCGGCGGCCGCCGCCTTCACGTACGCCACCGAGCCGGGGTATACGTCCACGCCACGGGTGCGCAGCTCGTGCAGGAGCAGGACGTTCTTGCGGTTGCCGATCCCGTTCACCGTCTCCGCCTCGGGCGGGTCGTCCGGCGAACCCTCCGGGAGCACGATCCCGCGGGAGGCCAGGAACGTCCGTACGCCGTCCGCGCGGGGCCGCCCGTCGACGTAGCGGTTGTAGTCGGGCCCGGGATCGAATGGCCGGTACGGATCTCCGGTGGCGGTGGCCCGCTGCCGCAGGAACGCGTTGAACGTCTCGGTCCAGGCCGCGTTGTGTACCCGGGCGGTCTGCGTCAGCACACCGTCAAGATCGAAGAGGCAGGCGGTCACATCAGCAGGCAGGCCCAGCACGTTCCGAATCTAACCACCCGAACGGACCGGCAAACCCGTTTCCGGGCCGTCGAGATCCGCCTGGGCGGTTCATTGCGGTGTGGGTCACTGGGGGCGCAGCGTCCAGATCACAGTCATCTCCGACGTCGGGGTGCCGTCGTCGGTGCTGATCTCGACCTGGACCGGGAACTCCGGGCGCTTGCCGGCATCCAGCTCGGCGACCACCTCCGCGGGCGGGCGACCCAGCCGCGCGGTGGCGCGTACCGGCCCGAGGGCCAGCTTGCGGTACGCGATGTCCGCCCGGACGGCCAGCGGCACCGCCCGGTCGAGCAGCTGCCCGAACGCGGCCAGCACCACCGCGCCGGAGGCGGTCTCGCCGAGGGTGAACATGGCCCCGGCGTGGGGGCCGCCGACGTGGTTGTGGGTGGCCGACGTGTCGGGCAACCGGAGGACCGCCCGGACACCACCCTCGGCTTCGGGGGCGATCTCGAGGAACTCGAAACCGAGCGTGCGGGCGAAGGGCACGGCCTCGAGCATCCCGGCCGCCACCTGGCGTGAGTCGATGGACATGGCGAGACGCTACTCCCGGGTAGTTACCCCGACAAGCCCGACCGCGGTCGCGCCCGGCGTGCGGGTGGTCGTGGTGCCGCAGGTCGCCGACGGCTCGACCCGCCGAGCGGACCGCAGCCGGTCCGCCGACGATCACGGCAGCCCCGGCACGGCGGCGAACCGAACGCCGCCTACCGCCGGGACGGACGTCAGCAGCGGTCTCGGGGCACGGCGGGCTCGCCCAGGAAGACCTGCCGGACCACGCGTTCGGCCGCGTGTCCGTCGTCCAGGGTGCAGAACCGGGCACGGAACCGCTGGCGCGCCCTGGTCGCGGCGTCCGACGAGACAGCACCGGCACGGAACAGGTCGAGCAGTTCGTCGAAGGTCATCGCCACCGTGCCCGGCGGCTCGGCGGTGATGTCGAAGTAGACCCCCCGGGCCAGCCGGTAAGCCTCCCAGTCGGGGGCGTAGATGACGATGGGCCGGTTCAGCACGGCGTAGTCGAACATCGCCGAGGAATAGTCGGTGATCAGCACGTCGGCGACCAGGTAAAGATCCTCCACCCGCTGGTACGCGCTCACGTCGGTGACCTGCTGCCGGTCCACCGCACGACGCGGTCGCCGGTACCGGTCGTGAAAGTAGTGGCTACGCATCAAGAGCCGGCCGGATGGGCCGAGCGCCTCGACGAAGTGGTCCGGGTCGAACGGCGGCCGATAGTTGGGCAGGTGCTCCCGGTGCGTCGGCGCGTAGAGCACGACCTGCTCGGCGAGCCCGATGCCGAGTTCGGCGCGCAGCCGCCGCACGTCTTCCGGCGTGGCGGTGACCAGCCGGTCGTTGCGTGGATAGCCGACCTCCAGCGTGGTGTACCGCGCCGGGTACGCGCGGTCCCACATCTGGGTGGAGAAGCTGTTGGAGGTGACGCTGTAGTCCCAGCGGTCCACCCGGCGCAGCAGGCCGGCGAAGTCCATCCGGCCGGCGCCGATCGGATACCGCTGCTGGTCCAGCCCCATCACCTTCACCGGCGTGCCGTGGTGGGTCTGCAGGTGCACCGAGCCGGGCCGTTTGCGGACGAAGTCCGGGAAGTTGACGTTGTTGACCAGCCAGCGGGCCCGGGCCAGCGTCCGGTAGTAGGCCGGGGTGCCGGCCACGACGTACTCGACCCCGGGCGGGAGCGTGGCCACCCGGTCCCGCCGGACGATCCAGACTCCGCGTACGCCCGGCACGAGCCGACGGGCCGCCTCGTAGATCGCCGCGGGGTTGCAGGCGAACCCCCGGTACCAGTACGCGGCGTAGACCGCGAGCGTCGGATCGATCGGCCGGCGTAGTTCCGCCCGGTAGTACTCGCGCAGCAGCACGTCGCGGGCGCGCCTGGCGTTGCGGCGGGCCACCGGCACCACCCGCCGTCGGGCGGTACGGGCGGAGCGGCGGGCCACGTCACGGGCCCGGTTGGCGGCGCGCAGCGCGCTGAACGTACGCCAGCGGCCGGTGGCTACCAGCCGGTGCTTCAGCCCCTCCACCCCGGACGGAGCCGGGTAGCCCTCGGGTGGCAGCCAACGGGCGTAGTCGGCGGTGATCTGCGCGAAGAACGCGGGGCGCAGTTCGGGGGCGATCCGCTGCCCGTTGCCGAGCACGGTCAGGTAGTGCCAGATCATCCGCTCGAAGACCGCCGGGCGCAGCGCGTCGACCCCCGGCCCCCACCGGTCCATCAGCCGGAACACACGGTGCCACTGCGGAAAGACCTCGAAGTGCCGTTCCCCTCGGGTACGGGTGATCGCCCCGGCGCGACGCTGCCGGTAGTTGACGCAGACCCGGTCCAGTACGCCGATCCGCTCGGCAGCCATCAACGCCGGGTAGCTGAACGACACGTCCTCGTACCAGCCGGGCGCGAAGCGCAGTCCGAGGTCGAGCAGGAACCGCCGGCGGACCACCCGGTTCCAGGCGGTGTGCAGCAGCCGCATCGTCTCCGGCCGGTCGCGCAGCCGGAACGTCTCCTCCCCGGGCTGCTCGGCGAACACCTCGCGCATCGCGCTGCGCGTGGCGGTGTCGTTCCAGTGCGTGCGGACGTGATCGACGATCAGCACGTCCGGCCGGGTGCTGCGCAGCCGCTCGACGACCGCCGGCAGGCACTCCGGCGCCAGCCAGTCGTCCCCGTCGACGAACCAGACGTACTCGCCGACGGCCCGGTCCAGCCCGATGTTGCGGGCCGGACCGAGCCCGACGTTCTCGGTCAGCCGGACGGCGCGGACACGCTGGTCGCCCGCCGCGTACTCGTCGATGATCTCGCCGCTGTCGTCCGGCGAGCAGTCGTCGACAGCGATGATCTCCAGGTCGGTGAAGGGCTGGCCGAGGATCGAGTCCAGGCACTCACGCAGGTAGCCCTGCACTCGGAAGGCCGGTACGACGAAGCTGATCAGGGTCATCCGGCCGTCCCTCCGTCAGCCCGGCACGCCGTCCTCCATCCGCACCGGCGCCGCCGACGCCCGCGCGGCGCGGGCGGGTAGGACGACCCAGGCCAGGACGACGCTCGCCGCGAAAACCACGAGAAGGTATGTACCGAGTGTAGCCATCCCAATACTTCCGAACCCGACAATTGCCGCCAGGGTCAGCAGCACCGAGCGCCCCTCCCAGCCGAACGTGGCCGCGTGCAGCGGCGGCGCCGGCTGCCGCTTCTCCAGCCGGGCGGTGAGGTCGTAGTGGTGCACCGTGAGCACGAGGACGTACCCGAAGATCAGCCAGGGCGGCACATCACCGAGCACTCCCGCGGCGATCGCGAAAAGGTACTCGCCGGCTCGCAACGCGGCCGGCACCAGCCAGTCCAGCGGGCCGTCGTGGTCGGCACGAGCCCCGAGGCCGCCGACCAGCAGCACCACCAGGGCGACCGGCAGCAGCCAGCGCAGGCCGTCCGCGCCACCGTGGGGGTGCCCGGCGACCAGCGCCGCGACCAGCAGCGCCGCCGGGCCGAGCGCCGCGAACACCGCGTACGCGAGCGGCCCCACCGCGCGCGCCCCCGGCAGCAACCTCGCCAGCGGGCCGTCGTCACGGTGCAGGGTGACGTCGACGGTGTCCAGCACCGTCACCCCCATCCAGCGCGCCCGGAGGGTACGCAGCGCGCCCGTGTAGGCGAACGCCAGCGTGCCCCAGACCAGCACCGCGACCAGACTGACCAGCGGGTTGAACAGCGCGACGGTCAGCGCGATCAGGGCCCACCGCTCCCCGATCGGGAAGACCACCGTGCGCTTCAGCCAGTACGACACCGAACCCGTGTCGGCCTGCACCCGGGTCGAGGCGGCGTTCAGCCGGTCACCGATGCCACCGGCGGCGGCAGCCTGGCGGGGCCGACGCGCCGCCTCGTCGTGCAGGACGCCGTACCACGTGTCGGTCATGTGCCGGACGGTCTGCAACGTCATCGCCGCGATGGTCAGTGCCCAGCCGTAGCGGAACCCCAGCTGCGTGGCGCCGTAGCCGAGACCGGCGTAGACGACGTACTCCTTGGCCCGGTCGGCCATGGTGTCCAGCCAGCCACCCCAGGCGCTGAAGTTGCGGGTGTAGCGGGCCAGCTGCCCGTCCACGCAGTCGAGTACGAACCCGAGGTAGAGCAGGACCGCCCCGGAGACCAGCGCCGGCCGGCCCCCGACGGCGAAGAGCACCGCGGCCGCCACCGCGAACGCCACCGAGATCATCGTGACGGTGGTGGGGCCGAGCCGCAGCCGGGCCGCGGCCCGCACCACCAACGTCGACCAGGTGCTCACGAAGAAGGTGGTGAAGAAGTCGTCCCGTTCCTTCACCGACAGGCGCAGCTCGGCCCGGTCCTCGTCGACCGCGGCCACCGCGGCCTCGGCGGCGGCCAGCTCGGCCGCGTCGTTCACCCGGTGGGCGACGAGCAGTCGTACCCGGTGGGCGAAGGCCAGGACGCCCCGGCCGGCGAGGCCGGCGAAGAGGCGGTCCACCGCCGTCCCCTCCCCCGGTGCCGCGGCAGCCGCGCGCGCGGCGGCGGCGAGCGTGGGCAGGTCCTGCGCACCGACCTTCAGCGCGCCACCGAAGACCCCCGTGGCGTCGGGTAGCGTCACCGCCGGACCGGCCTCGACCACCTGGCCGCGTTCCTCGCGTACCGCCGTCTGGCCGGCCGCCGGCGGGTCGGTGAGCACCAGCGCCACGGTCGGGCCGACCGGGCTGGTGGCCAGGTGCCGGAGCACAGCGGTGTGCGCGACCAGGTCCGCGCCGGTCACCAGCACCGGGCCGGTCGCGACCTCGACGAGCGCGGCGAGTTCGTCGAGGTCGGCGGCGGATCGAACCTCATCCGCGCCGGCGCGGCGGCACTGCGCGGCCAGCCGGTCGGCGAGCGCCTCGCCGGTACGGGTGGGCAGGCCCGCCGCGGTGCCGCCGGCGAGCACGATCGCGAGGGTCACCGGGGTGCCGCGCCGTGGTACGCCTCGAGCGCCTCGGCGACCGTCCCGTCGAGGGTCAGCCGCCCGCCGTCGAGGTAGAGCCCCCGACGGCAGAAGCGGGTCAGGTCCTTTTCGTTGTGTGACACCAGCACCAAGGTGCGCCCCTCCCCGAGCAGACGGTCAATCGTCGCATAACACTTTTTCCGGAATTCGGCGTCGCCGACCGCGGTCACCTCGTCCATGAGCAGGATCGGGTGCGGCAGATGCGAGATGATCGCGAAGCCGAGCCGGACCTTCATGCCGGACGAGTAGTGCCGCACCGACGTGTCGATGGCCCGCTCCACCTGCTCTCCGGCGAACGAGACGATGTCGTCGAAGTGCCGCTTCAGGTAGCCCGACGAGAGCCCGTGCAGGCCGCCCACCAGGTAGAGGTTCTCCCGCCCGGTCAGGTCGTTGGAGAAGCCGGCGGAGAGTTCGAGCAGCGGCGCGACGTCACCGCGCACCCGGATGTCGCCCTCGTCGGGGATCAGCACCCCGGCGATCAACCGCAGCAGGGTGCTCTTGCCGGTGCCGTTGCGCCCGATGACACCGACCGTGTCGCCGGCCCGTACGGCGAACGACACGTCGCGTAGCGGCCAGAACTGGCCCGACGGAGCGTTCCGCCCGCCCTGGTGGATGAACAGGTCTCGCAGCCGCAACTGGCGGCGCCGGTTGCGGACGAACCGGATGCCGAGGCCCTTCGCCTCGATGATCACGTCGCCCATCTCAGAGTTCCTTGAGCACTGCGGGTTCAAGGCGACGGAACGACCACCATCCGGCGGCCAGCACCAGCAGACTGCCGACCACGGTGGTGGCGAGCAGGCGGGCGTTCGGGAACTCGTCCGCGTACCAGATCGAGTGGTGCAGCTGGAAGATGCCGACCAGCGGGTTCAACTCATACACGATCTTGAGCCATCCGGGCAGGTCGGAATCCCGGACCAGGCTCAGCGGATAGATGATCGGCGTCGCGTAGAAGAGCACCCGGATGATCAGCCGCATGAACCGCTCCACGTCGCGCATCAGCACGTTGAACGCGGAGAGCAGCAGAGCCAGCCCGAACAGCAGGGTGCCCTGGACGAGCACGGCGAGCGGCAGGGCGAGCAGGGACCAACCGAGGTCGACCCGGCCGTGCACGGCGTACGCCACCGCGACCGCGACGAGGACCGGCAGGCCGGCGACGTACTCGGCGAACCGGCCGGTGACCCGTCCGATGGGGAAGACCTGCCGCGGCACGTTCATCGTGGTGATCAGCCGGGCCTGGCCGGTGAGCGCGTTGGTCGCCTCGCTCAACGCCGAACTGGTCCACATCCAGGCGAAGATCCCGGTGATGAGGAACAGCGGGTACGACTCCGCCGCCTCACCCAGGTGCCGGCCGGTGTCCCGCGAGTAGAGCACCCCGAAGACGAACCAGTAGATCGCCCCCATGCCGAGCGGCTCGATGAGCGACCAGACGTACCCGAGCGCCGACTGCTGGTACTTCACCGCGAGATCGCGCTTGACCAGGATGCGCAGGGAGTTGCGGTGCGACCACAACGCCGCGACCCCAGAGGTCACCGCCGCCTCCCGCCTCAGTAAACGGACGACAGGTTAGCAGTCGGTGAATGATCGCCCTGTCGGCACGTTCAACACTCGATCACATTGACGGCCAGACCGCCGCGTGCCGTCTCCTTGTACTTGACCTTCATGTCGGCGCCGGTCTCCCGCATGGTCTTGATGACCTTGTCCAGCGAGACGTGGTGCACCCCGTCGCCACGCAGCGCGAGACGGGCGGCAGTGATCGCCTTGATGCTAGCCACGGCGTTGCGCTCGATGCAGGGGATCTGCACGAGGCCCCCCACCGGGTCGCAGGTCAGCCCCAGGTTGTGCTCCATGCCGATCTCGGCGGCGTTCTCCACCTGCTCCGGGGTGCCGCCCAGCGCCTCGGCGAGCCCGGCCGCCGCCATCGAGCAGGCCGACCCGACCTCGCCCTGGCAGCCGACCTCCGCGCCGGAGATCGACGCGTTCTCCTTGAACAGCACACCGATCGCGCCGGCCGCCAGCAGGAACCGCACCACCCCGTCCTCGGACGCCTCGGGCACGAACCGCGTGTAGTAGTGCAGCACGGCGGGGATGATCCCGGCCGCACCGTTGGTCGGGGCGGTGACCACCCGGCCACCTGCCGCGTTCTCCTCGTTGACCGCCAGCGCGAACAGGGTCACCCAGTCCATCGCACGCAGCGGGTCGTCGGTGCCGGCTTCCGCCTCCAGCCCACGGCGCAGCTCGGCGGCCCGGCGGCGGACCTTCAGCCCGCCCGGCAGCACGCCGTCGCGTTCGCAACCCCGCTCGACGCACTCGCGCATCACCCGCCAGATCTCCAGCAGACCGGCGCGCACCTCGGCCTCACTCCGCCAGGAGAGCTCGTTGGCGAGCATCACCTCGCTGATCGACAGCCCGGTGGCGGTGGTGACCTCCAGCAGTTCCGCGCCGGTGAGGAAGGGGTACGGGACCGCGGTGGTGTCGGGCACGATCCGGTCGGCGCCGGCCGCCGCCTCGTCGACCACGAACCCGCCGCCGACCGAGTAGTAGGTGCGGGCCCGCAGCTCCGCACCGCTCTCGTCGTACGCCGTGAAGGTCATCCCGTTCGGGTGGTACGGCAGCGAACGGCGGCGGTGCAGCACAAGATCACGGTCGGGGTCGAAGTCGATCTCGTGCGCGTCGAGCAGGTTGATCCGCCGCTCCTCGCGGATCCGGGCCACCCGGGACGCCACGCTGTCGGTGTCGACCGTCTCCGGCGCCTCGCCGGTGAGCCCGAGCAGCACGGCCCGGTCGCTGCCGTGGCCGTGGCCGGTGGCGCCGAGCGAGCCGAACAGTTCCGCGTGCACCCGGGTGGTGACAGCGAGCAGTCCGTCGGCCTTGAGGCCGGTGACGAATGTACGGGCGGCGCGCATCGGCCCGACGGTGTGCGAGCTGGAGGGCCCGATGCCGACGCTGAAGAGGTCAAAAACGCTGATCATGGCTGCACTTTCCTCGCCGTCGCACCCGTTGTGCGGGATACGGGCCCTTCGTGGTCGCCCGGGCTCGGGCGGCCGGCCGGGCGCCCGGGGGTGTGGGTGCCCGACCGGCGAGCCTACCCGCCCAGGTGACCCCCCGCCCGGCAGTCCGCCCACGTCCCCACCGCCGACGTCGCTGGCGCCGTCGCCGTCTCTGGCGCTGACGCGGTCGTCGTCGCTGGCACCGTCGCCGTCTCTGGCGCTGGCGCCGGTCAAGATCGCACTACTTCAACGATCCAGTGGCCTCCAGCCGCCGGCGAGGCCACTACATCCATGTTCCAGCGTGACCTTGCCGGATGTCAGGCGAGTGCGTGTCGGGGACGAGACAGTCGGGTGCCGGGCACGAGACGATCGTCGTGTCCGCCGGCCGAACCGGGGGCGCTGGGCGGCGGCAGGGCTGGACGGGCCGGACACGCTGGGCCTGCCGGAGACGCGGGGCCAGCCGCAGAGTTGAGCGAGCCGACGCCGGGAGAGCCGGCGACGCTGGGCCGGCCTGAGACGTGGGGCAGCCCGCCGAGCCGGGCGGGCCGGAGACGGGGGGCTGGGCGGGCCGGAGGCGCTGGGCCGACCGCCGAGCCGGGCAGGCCGGCGACGCTGGACGGGCCGGAGACGCTGGACGGGCCCACCGGCTGCGGGGAGTCGCTCGGGCCGGACACGGGTAACCACCTACGGGTACGCGGTCCCCCGATCGTCCTGCGGACTGAGGGCGGGACAGCGGGTGGTTCCTACCGTGGATTCCAGACGCGGCACTCACCGCCGCAGAGTGGGAGTACGACGATGAGTCGCAAACTGGTCCGGCCCCGGGAGGGGCGCATGCTCGCCGGTGTCTGCGCCGGCCTGGCCCAGCGGTTCGGCATGTCGGCCGGTGCCGTCCGGCTGCTGTTCCTGCTGTCGCTGCTGCTGCCCGGCACCCAGGTGATCGTCTACCTGGTGCTCTGGATCCTGATGCCCAACGAGGACCGCCACTTCGCCCCCACCCGCTAACCGGCGCCCTCGCCCTCCCCCGCCCAGCTCTCGTTGATCAACCGGCGCCCTCGCCCTCCCCCGCCCAGCTCTCGTTGATCAAGAGGTTTACGTCGCCGAGACCGTCATCTCTGACGCAAACCTCTTGATCACCCCGACTCCGGGTCCCGGGAGGGGCGGGGGGGGGAGGCGGGGAGGCCGGGGGGTCTGTCGGCGTGCGTCGCCGGGTATGGGGCGCGCGTCGACTTGGCTGGCGGTCAGGGGGTTACGTACGTGATGGTGACCCGCTCGTAGCCGAGTGAGCCGAGCAGACCCTCCAGCATCTTGCGGGTGTTCTCCTCCGCCCGTGCGCCGAGGCCGCTGTCCCGGGCGGCGGCGGTGATCCGATCCTCGGCCAGGCGGTAGACCTCCTGCTGCCGGTTCGGGTCACCACCGAACACCTCGCCCAACCGGTTGAGCAAGCCGCGCCGCTCCGCGAAGACGTAGCTCTTCTCGAGGTCCAGGTTGGTCTCGCCGAGCTGCGGCGCGGGCAACTTGACCTCCACCGACTTGCCGTCGGCCGACTCGACGATCGCGCCGTCGGAGATCTTCGAGAAGTCCACGTACGCCTCGACGCTGCCCGCCCCGACGAACAGGGTGCGCTCGTTGAGCAGGAACTCGGGCACGTACTGGCGGTCCTTCTGAAGATCGACCACCACCTGGAAGTTGCCCTCGGCGGCCACGTAGCGGCTGAGGTCCTGAATCGACTTCAGCAGCGTCGGCTGGCTGCGGTCCGTCCGCTCCTCGGCGAACGGGTTACGGAAGTTGGGAAGCAGCCCGGAGGTCTGCACACCGAGCAGCACGACCACGGCGATGGCCGCCGCGCCGAGCACCCAGAGCAGGCCCCGGGCGGGGCGGGTGGCGGGCACCGGTGTCGCCGACGCCTCGGGCGGCGCGTCGGAGCGGCCCTTGAGCGCCTCGCCGGTCGGGTAACCGGGGAACTCCCTGGTGGGCTCGTTGCTGTCAGCGTCGCGGGCCATCGCCCTCACCGTCCTCGTCAGACACTGCCGTCTGCAATGACGGTACGTCCGCCGTACGACAGCCGCGCGCCGAGCCGACGGAGACATCGTATCCGCAGGTCAGGGGCGGTGCCCCGGCAGCGGTCAGGCGAAGGCGCCGAGCCCGGTCAGCTTCTGTCCGATCACGAGCTGGTGGATCTCCGAGGTGCCCTCGTAGGTGAGCACGCTCTCCAGGTTGTTGGCGTGCCGCATCACCGGGTACTCGCCGGAGATGCCGTTCGCGCCGAGGATCGTCCGGCACTGCCGGGCGATCTCCAGTGCCTCGCGAACGTTGTTCAGCTTGCCGACGCTCACCTGCTCGGGGCGCAGCCGGCCGGCGTCGGCGAGCCGGCCCAGGTGCAGGGCCAGCAGGTAACCCTTCTGCAGCTCCACCGTCATGTCGGCGAGCTTCGCCTGGGTGAGCTGGAAGCCGGCCAGCGGCCGGCCGAACTGGGTGCGGGTGCCCGCGTACGCGAGCGCGGTCTCCAAACAGTCCCGGGCGGCGCCGAGCGCGCCCCAGACGATTCCGTGCCGCGCCTCGGTGAGGCAGCTCAGCGGCGCCTTGAGCCCGATCGCCTCCGGCAGCTGCGCGTCCGCCGGAAGCCGGACGTCGTCGAGCACGATCTCACCGGTCACCGACGCCCGCAACGACATCTTGTGCTGGATCTCCCGCACGGTCACACCCGGCGTGTCCATCGGCACGGCGAAGCCCCGGACGCCGTCCTCGGTCCGCGCCCAGATCACCCCGACTTCGGCGATCGGCGCGTTCGTGATCCACATCTTGCCGCCGGTGAGCACCCAGTCGTCGCCGTCGCGGCGGGCTCGGGTGGCCATCGAGGCGGGGTCGGAGCCGTGATCGGGTTCGGTCAGTCCGAAGCAGCCGATCGCCTCACCCGCGGCCATCGCCGGCAGCCAGCGCTGCTTCTGCTCCTCGCTGCCGTAGCGCCAGATCGCGTACATGGCCAGCGAACCCTGCACCGAGACGAGCGAACGGATCCCCGAGTCGCCGGCCTCCAGCTCCAGGCAGGCCAGCCCGTACGCGACCGCCGAAGCGCCCGCGCAGCCGTAGCCGCTCAGGTGCATGCCGAGCAGGCCGAGCTTGCCGAACTCGCGGGCCAGCTCACGGCCGGGCAACCTGCCCTGCTCGTACCAGCCGGCGACATGCGGGCGTACCCGGTCGTCGATCAACTGGCGGACGACGGCGCGGATCTGCCGCTCCTCCTCGCTGAGCACGGAGTCCAGGTCGAGCAGTTCGAGCGGTGCGCTCGGGCGGGGGCTCATGGCAGCCACCCTAACGGTGGCTCAGCCGCGGGCGCGAGAAGCGGATCACTCCACCGGTTCGGAGAGCACCAGCACCCGGGCGTGGATCTGGTTGCGCTGCTGGAGCGCGGCACGCAGCGCCCGGTGCAGGCCGTCCTCCAGGTAGAGGCCGCCATTCCACTGCACCACGTGCGGGAACAGGTCGCCGTAGAAGGTGGAGTCCTCGGCGAGGAGCTTGTCCAGGGCCAGTTCGCGCTTGGTGGTGATCAACTGGTCCAGGCGCAGCGGGCGCGGCGGGATCTCCGCCCACTGCTTGAGCGTCAGGTTGTGTTCCGGATAGGGACGCCCGTCCCGAACCGCTCTGAAGATCACGACGGCACGCTCCCTCCCCGTGGCCGGGCCGACCGGCGGCGCCGTGCCGGGTCGCGGCGTGGCACCGCACGGCACGGCACGGATGACCCGTGCCAGCCTAGCCGCCTGTCGCACACCACGTACTTCTCCCTGATGTCAGTTTCGCTACCGCTCGCCCGATCTCCAACAGGGCGAATCCGGCGTGCCGGTCAACTCCACCGCCCACGCCGGACCACTTCGTCGACCGGTCGCCGCCCACGTCGCAGCGACGGCGACCGATGGTCGGCGGCTCGGTAACCGACCGTCACCGCGCCGATCGGCTCGAACTCCTCCGGTACGCCGAACGCCTCCCGGTACGCCGCCAACCGTTGCGGAGGAATGCCGAAGAAGCAGGCCCCCAGCCCCTCGTCCACCGCCGTGAGCAGCATCAGCAGGGCGGCGAAGCCGGTGTCCACGTACCAGTAGGGCACCGGCCACCGCTGTGTGGACCGGTCCGTCCAGCCCTTGTCCGCCTCGGCGTACCGCTCCAGGTACACCGACCGGTTCGCGTGCGGCACCACGATCAGCGGCGCCTTCCGCATCCCCGCCAGCCAGCGCTCCCGGCCGCCGCCGCCCGGCGTGGCCGCCGTCCAGAACCGCTCCCGGTCGGCGGCTTCCTCGAGCAGCAGGAAGCCCCAGCCCTGCGCGAACCCGGCCGACGGCGCGCGGACCGCGTGGTCGAGCAACCGCTGCACCACTTCGGGCGGGACCGGCCGGTCCGGGTCGTAGTTGCGCACCATCCGCCGGCGCCGCAGCACCTCGGCGAACTCCATGCGACTCCCCTCCCGGTCAGGCGCCGGGGCGGACACCCCAGACGCCACGCCAGGTCTCGCCCGGCGCGAGCGTGATCACGTCGTGGCCGGACCGGAACGCGTCGGGCGGGCAGGTCATCGGCTCGATGGCCACCGAACGCCGGTGCCGCTCACCGGTCAGCGTGTCCCCGGTGAAGACCTGCCACCAACCGAACTCCCCGTCGGCCCAGATGGTCACGCCCGAGCCGTCCGGCGCGGCCAGGCTCACCGACGACCCGCCGTCGGCCTCCCGGACCACGTCACCGAAGGCCAGGTCGAGGACGGCATCGCCGATCTTGCGCGGGCTCGTCCAGTCGTACTCGGTGCCCGCCACGTCGGTCACGGCGATCGGCAGCAGCCGGTTGTCCAGCACGATCCGGCTCCGGCCGGGCACCCGCATCGCCAGCTCGTCGACCGGCACCCCGGGAAGTTGCAGGTACGGGTGCACGGAGAAGCCGAACGGGGCCGGCTCGCCGCTGACGTTGCGCACCTCGTGCTCGGCGCGCAGACCGTCCGCCCCGACGCTCCACCGGCTGCGCAGCCGCAACGCCCACGGGTAGCCGGGCTGCGCCGGCAGGTCGCAGCCGATGGTCACGGCGTCCGCCGACTGCTCGAGCAGCTGCCACGGCATCCAGTTGACCAGTCCGTGGATCGCCACGTGCCGCGCCGGCTCGGTCAGCGGCAGCTGGTACGTCCGCTCACCGATCGTGTAGCGGCCGTCCCGGATCCGGTTCGGCCACGGGGCGAGCACCTGGCCGGCGGAGCCGGGGCAGAGCTCGCCCTCCGCGTACCCGTCGACGTAGTCGACGCCGTCGTGCGTGTACGTCCGCAACCCGCCGCCCACCTCGACGATGACGGCCTCGTGGCCGGCGGCGGAGATGGTCCACTGGGTGCCCGAGGGGGGACGCTGGTCAGGGATGTGCATGTCGGCGACCCTAACCGGTCACTCTCGGTCACCGCCCGACGCCGTCGCCGCCCGGTCGGTGGCGGCCGGACCCGCCACCTGGGGCCCGTCCACGCTCGTCGATCCGGCACCGACGTCCGGTGCGGGTTCGGTGCCGGTCGCCGTCGCGGCCCGGTACCGCAGCAGTGCCGGGAAGGCGACCGCGAGCACGACGACCAGCACCGCCGAGGCGACACCGCCGGCCACCCAGGCGACCCCACCGCCGAGGCCGGCCGCCATCGCGCCCGCCCGTAGATCGCCGAGGCGCGGGCCGCCGGCGACGACCACCGTGTTGACCCCCTGGAGCCGGCCGCGCATCCGGTCCGGCGCGTAGATCAGCAGCATGGACTGGCGCAGCACCGCGCTGACCAGGTCGGCCGCGCCGGCGACACCGAGCAGCAGCACCATCAGCCAGAGCTGGTGGGCGAAACCGGCCGCCGCGATGGCCACTCCCCACCCGACGACCGCGAGCACCAGCCCGAGCCCCTGGCGGCGTAGCCGGCTGATCCAGCCGGAGGTGAGGCCGCCGACCATCGAACCGATGGCGATGGCGCTGTACAGCCAGCCGACCGCACCGTCGCTGAACCGCTCCTGGGCGATCTCGGGGAAGAGCGCCCGGGGCATGGCCAGGATCATCGCGATCAGGTCGACGGCGAACGAGAGCAGCAGCACCGGTGTGGTCGCCAGGTAGCGGAAACCGTCCACGACGCTCGCCAGCCCCGCCCTGCGGGGCGTGCCGTCGCCGTCCGGGTCCGGCTCGGGCGGCAGCGCGGGCAGTCGCAGCGTGGCCCAGAGCGAGACTGTGAAGAGCAGCCCGTCGACCGCGTACGCGATCGGCAGGCCGACGTCGACACCCCAGGACGAGAAAATCAGACCGGCTGCCAGCGGACCGACCACCGAGGCGGCCGTGAAGGTGGTGTAGTTCAGCGTGCTGGCCGCCGGTACCAGTTCGTCCGGCACCAGGCGCGGCAGGATCGCGCTGCGGGCCGGCGAGGTGATCGCGAACGCGACCGACTGCACGGCCACCAGGATCAGCAGCAGCACCGGGCTGCCCACGTGCAGCAGCGACTGGGCCAGCAGCCCGAGGGTGGACGCCCACAGCAGCGTGCCGGCACCGAGCAGCACCTTTCGGCGGTCCCGGGCGTCGGCGACCGCGCCGCCCCATAGGCCGAAGATCAGCAAGGGTACGAAACCGGCGATACCGAGCAGGCCCACCCAGAGGGAGGCCTTCGTGAGGTCGTACATCTCCACCGGCACGGCCACCGCGGTGAACTGGAACCCGAACATCGCGACGCCGTTGCCGAGCCAGATCCGCCGGTAGTCCGGCACCTTCAGCGGCCGCAGGTCGATCGCCCAGCGGCGCACCCCGGCACGTTGTTTCTCCGTCACGGGGCGAGCCGTTCGACGATCCAGTCACCGGCGTCGGTACGCCGGAACCGCAGGCGGTCGTGCAGCCGACCGGCGTGACCCTGCCAGAACTCCACCGAGTCCGGACGGACCCGCAGCCCGCCCCAGTGCGGCGGGGCCGGGATCGGCGCGTCGTCGGCGAACCGCTCCGCCGCTTCCCGGAAGCGTGCCTCGAGCGCCGCCCGGTCCGGAATGACCTGCGACTGGGGGCTGGCCCAGGCGCCCAACTGCGAGGCACGGGGCCGCGTGGCGAAGTACGCCTCGGTCTCCGCCCGCGGCACCTCCTGCACGGTGCCGGCGACCACTACCTGGCGCTGCATCGGGAACCAGGGGAAGACCAGGCTGGCGTACGGGTTCGCGGCCGCCTCGGTGCCCTTGCGCGAGGCGTGGTTGGTGAAGAAGACGAAGCCGTCCGGGCTGAAGCCCTTCAGCAGCACGGTGCGCCCGCTGGGCCGCCCGGCGGCGTCCGCGGTGCCGACGACCATGGCGTTCGGTTCGGGCAGCCCGAAGGCCACGGCGTCGGCGAACCAGCGGGCGAACTGTGCGTGCCAGTCACCGGCCAGGTCAGCCTCGGAAAGGCCCCGGTCCGCGGCGTACTCGTTACGCATCGCGGCCGGGGCTGGTGTGTCGCCCGTCACGTTTCTACTCCCTTTCACCGGGCCGGCGCACGCTCGTCAAGGCTGGCCAGCCCGTACCGTCCCAGTCTTGCCCAGGCGCGAACCGGATGCGCGTCCGGGGATGTCGTATGCAGCACAGTCGCAGCGGGTCGCGGACTTGGTTACTCAGCAGGCAAGATGTTCCGAACGAATCCCCAAGGGTCGCCCAAGGTGCTCGACCGACCGGGCCGCGTGTGGCCGAACCGGGCGGCGACCAGAGCCAGGAGAGCGACATGGCTGACTTCAAACCGGGGCTGGAGGGCGTCGTCGCCTTTGAGACCGAGATCGCCGAACCAGACCGCGAGGGTGGCGCGCTGCGCTACCGCGGGGTGGACATCGAGGATCTGATCGGCCAGGTCTCCTTCGGCAACGTGTGGGCCCTGCTGGTGGACGGCCGGTTCGGGCCGGGCCTGCCGCCCGCCGAGCCGTTCCCGGTTCCGGTGCACTCCGGTGACATCCGCGTCGATGTGCAGTCCGCGGTCGCGATGCTCGCCCCGTACTGGGGCCTCGACCAGCTGCTCGACATCACCGACGAACAGGCCCGTGAGGACCTCGCCCGGGTCTCGGTGACCGCGCTCTCCTTCGTCGCCCAGTCCGCCCGTGGCCTCGGCCTGCCGGCCGTGCCGCAGAAGGAGATCGACAAGGCGTCCACGATCGTCGAGCGCTTCATGAAGCGCTGGCGCGGCGAGCCGGACCCCCGGCACGTCAAGGCCGTCGACGCCTACTTCATCTCGGCCGCCGAGCACGGGCTGAACGCCTCGACGTTCACCGCCCGGATCGTCGCCTCGACCGGCGCCGACGCCGCCGCCTGCATCTCCTCCGGCATTGGCGCCCTCTCCGGCCCGCTGCACGGTGGCGCGCCGTCCCGGGTGCTCACCATGCTCGAGGCGGTCGAGCGCAGCGGCGATGCCGAGGGCTACGTCAAGGGTGTGCTGGACCGCGGCGAGCGGCTCATGGGCTTCGGCCACCGGGTCTACCGGGCCGAGGACCCGCGCGCGCGGGTGCTCCGCCGGACGGCCAAGGAGCTCGGCGCGCCCCGCTTCGAGGTGGCCGAGGCGCTGGAGAAGGCCGCCCTGGAGGAACTGCACAACCGCAAGCCGGACCGGGTGCTCGCCACCAACGTCGAGTTCTGGTCGGCCGTCGTGCTCGACTTCGCCGAGGTGCCGGCGCACATGTTCACCTCGATGTTCACCTGCGCCCGGATGGGTGGCTGGAGCGCCCACATCCTGGAGCAGAAGAAGCTCCAGCGGTTGGTGCGGCCGTCCGCCCGGTACATCGGCCACAGCCCGCGCAAGCCGCAGGAGGTCGAGGGCTGGGACGCCATCCCGCACGGCGTCTGAAGTCTGGTCGAGGGGCCCAGCGGGCGTCGCGGCCGGCGTCGCGGGCCATGGGCCGCCCCTCGATGTGACGTTGTGTGAGGCGTCGGTCCGACCCGGAAGTGCACTTCGCCTCCTTTGCTCTGCACCCCTATAAGCGCCAGTCACTCTCCGCATCCGCCGTTTCCCGGCACAGCTCGCGGACTGTCAACGGAACCCCAGGTCAATCGGGGTGGTGCGTCGAGGGGTGCAGAGCAAAGGCCGAAGGAGGCTCCCCGGCACCCCGGAGATCCGTCACCCTCCGCATCCTTCCCGTTCAGTCACCGTGCGTGCGGCACAATGACCGTGCCGCCCGCCCCGCACGCCGGCGTCCGCCCGCGCGTGCCCTGCCGGCCGACGCCGAGCCCGCCGACAGCTGTGGCGCACGCCTCAACCCGGCAGGCGGGACCGAGGCTCGGGCCCGGGTGCCGGGATGGGAGGATGTCATTTCGGCAGTGCCGCCGGACCGGGCTCGGATCCCGGTCGGCGCGTGCCCGCGCCGCCGGTGCTCCGCGCCCGCCAGCTCACCGGGCCCCGGCCCACGCGGAAGGATCTTGAGAACCGTGGCTGACGCACCGACCATCCGGATTCCCGACGAGATCAAGCCCGCCGACGGGCGGTTCGGCTGCGGACCGTCCAAGGTCCGCCCGGCGGCGGTGTCCGCCCTCGCCGACGTGGCCACCAGCTACCTCGGCACCTCGCACCGGCAGAAGACGGTCCGCGACCAGGTGGCCCGGCTGCGCAGCGGCATCGCCCAGTTCTTCTCGCTGCCGGACGGCTACGAGGTGATCATCGGCAACGGTGGCACGACGGCCTTCTGGGAGGTCGCCACGTTCGGTCTCATCCGCGACCGGGCGCAGTTCGCCAGTTTCGGCGAGTTCGGCGCCAAGTTCGCCAAGGCGGTCAAGGACGCGCCCTTCCTCGGCGAGCCGACCGTCCGGAAGTCGGACGCGGGCAGCGCACCGGGCCTGGTCGCCGAGGCGGGAGTCGACGTCTACGCGACCCCGCACAACGAGACCTCCACCGGCGTGGCGGTGCCGATCTCCCGGGTGTCCGGCGCGGACGAGGGCTCGCTGCTGCTGGTCGACGCCACCTCCGGCGCGGGTGGCCTGGACGTGGACCTCGCGGAGACGGACGTCTACTACTTCGCACCACAGAAGTGCTTCGGTTCCGACGGCGGGCTCTGGCTCGCCCTGATGTCGCCGGCCGCGCTGGCGCGTGCCGCGGAGATCAAGTCGTCCGGGCGCTACATCCCGGCCTTCCTCGACCTGGTCACCGCCATCGACAACTCGCGTCTCGAACAGACCTACAACACCCCGGCCCTGGCCACCATCTTCCTGGCCGCTGAGCAGACCGACTGGATGAACGAGCAGGGTGGGCTGGCCTGGGCCGCCAAGCGGACGGCCGAGAGCGCGTCCATCGTGTACGGCTGGGCCGAGCGTTCGGAGGTGGCCAAGCCGTTCGTCGCCGACCAGGCACTGCGCTCCAACGTGGTGGCCACCATCGACTTCGCCGACGGGGTGGACGCGGGCGCGATCGCCAAGGTGCTGCGCGCCAACGGCATCGTGGACACCGAGCCGTACCGCAAGCTGGGCCGCAACCAGCTGCGGGTCGCGCTCTTCCCGGCCATCGAGCCGGCCGACGTGGAGGCGCTCACCGCGTCGATCGATTACGTGGTCGAGCGACTCTGATCGACATGACGGTGGGTGGCCGCCGCTCGGCGCGGCGGCCACCCACCGTGATCATCGCCGCAGGTCATCCACGACATGCGGGTGTCGCATCCCCCACCTGCAGGCAGATGAGCGTACGGTGGTGCGAGACGCCCGGGTGGCTGGCTCGTGGCGTGCGGCCAACGAAGCGGGACGGAGGCAACGCTATGCGCCCAGTACGCTTCGTCGCCCTTTCCGAGGACGGCCAGGCCCTGGTGCTCGCCGACGAGGTGGGGCGGCTGCTCGCGCTACCCATCGACGAGCGGGTGAGCACGGCGCTGCACGCCGAGCCCGGCGCCCCGCCGCTCACGGTGGCGCCCGCTGCCGCCGACCCGATCCCGTCCCTGTCCCCACGCGACATCCAGGCCCGCATCCGCTCCGGTGAGTCCGCCGAGGACGTCGCCCGGATCGCCGGAGTGCCGGTCGACCGGGTGCTGCGCTACGCCGGCCCGGTGCTGCAGGAGCGGGCGATGCTCGCCCAGCACGCTCGGCGCACCCGGCTCAAGGGCGCGGAGAAGCCGACGCCACTCGCCGAGGTCGTCAACGACCGGCTGGCCCAGCACGGCATCGACACCGAGAAGATCTCCTGGGACGCGTACCGGCGTGACGACGGCACCTGGCGGATCATCGCCACCTGGCCGTCGGGCAAGGCCACCGCGCAGGCGATCTGGGTCCTCGACAAGACCCGACAGGCGGTCGCCCCGCACGACGACATGGCGCAATACCTCTGCGCCGAGCGGCCCACGCCGATCCTCGGCCAGGATCCGCCGGAGCGGGGCGGGCACGCCCTGCCCGGGCCGACCCGCAGCGAGCCGAGCAGAGGCGGGCACGGGCTGCCGGCGCCCGCCGAGCACTCCCGCCCCGGTCGGGATCCGATCCGGGCCGGGCGGGACGCCCTGCTCGCATCCCTCGACCGGCCGCTGGGTGGCTCCTCCGGCCGAGGCCTGGAGCCGCGTACGCCCGCCGCGCTCGCGGGGTCCGACGCGCCCCGGCAGCGAGCCGTCGCGGGCGGTGCCGCCGCGCTGCTCGGCGGCGGGCCCGGCTCGGCCTTCGACGACGACTCGGACGCGCCCAAGGAGGTGCCGGCCGTGCCGTCGCTGGCGGTGCTCCGGCCGCGCCGCACCGGGGCGGCGGCCGCCGCGGGCAGCGAGCCCACCGACAACTCGGGCAAGCCACGCAAGCGCCTGCCGAGCTGGGACGACGTCCTCTTCGGCAGCGGCCCGGCCGCCCGCGAGTCCTCCTGACCCACCTGCGGCCGGGCAACTTCTCCTGACGCGCCTCCGGAAGGGTGGGCGGATCGGCCCACCCTTCCGGAGGAGAGCCAGCACACAGTAGAGCGCCCGAACCGCAACCGGTTCGCCCGCGTGTCCACGTTGTCCCCTCACGTGGAAGGCGCGCCTCTTGACCCTCGACATCGCACAGCAGAAGAGCCCGCCCCGGCGGACCGCGCTCGGCCGGGTCGGCGTCACCCTCAGTGCGCTGCTCGCGCTCGTCGTCCTGGCGGCCATCGTCCTCTACGCCTGGCCGCTCGGCGGAACCGACCTGCAGCGCGCCACCCCGAAGGCCCTCACCTTCGACGCTGCCCTCGGTCAGGCCGAGCAGGTCGTCGCGGCTGAGACCGCGGATCCGGACGTACGCCCGGAGTGCCGCAGCGTCGTGATGTCGCACGGCACCAGGACAGCCAAGGCCGTCCTGCTGCTGCACGGCTACACCGACTGCCCCAAGCAGTACGCCGGCCTGGCGAAGCGCTACTTCGACGAGGGATACAACGTCTGGGTGCCCCGGGCGCCCCGCCACGGGGTCACCGACGAGCTGGCGCACACGAAGCTCGAAGCCACCGAGCTGGTCACCTACGCCAACGACGCGCTGAACCTCGTCACCGGGCTCGGCGAGGACGTCGGAGTCGTGGGCATCTCCGGCGGCGGAGTGCTGGCCACCTGGCTGGCGGGCCGGCGCCCCGACGCGGTGCGTCACCTCTTGGTGCTGTCACCCTTCTACAAGCCGAACAGTGCGCAGGCGCCCGGCTTCGTGGTCAAACCCACGATCGTGCTCTTCGGTTTCCATCTCCTACCGGACCGGACCAACTCGGAAGGGTTCTCCTTCGCCGCGCTCTCCCAGTACCTCCGCATCGCGCGCAACTTCGATCTGGACCAGCGAAATCCGCGACTGACGAGTGTGGCGGTCGTGACGTCGGCGAACGACGACTTCATCGATCGCCGGGAAGCGGTGGACGTCGCCCGGCGTATCGCCACGGCGAACGACCGCCCGCTGGCCGTCCACGAGCTGCCCGCGGAACTGGGCATCGGGCACGACGTCGTCGATCCCGGCGCGCTGGGCAACCGGAGCGACGAGCTCGACAAGCTGTACTTCGACCTCTACGAGGGCACCCGGAAGGACTGAGACCGACAGCCCCTGCGCCCGGGCCCGGTCACAGGGGCCAGGCGGCGAGCCGGTCGTAGCGTGGTCGGGGGCCGGGGTGGCTGCGCATCAGCAACAACTCGGCCGCCGGCCACTCCGGCCCCAGGTAGCCATCCAGCGTGACCCGGTCCGCCTCGATGTCGGTCTCCGCCATCCGGTCACCGGGCCGGGCGATGGTGAGGTGTGCACGGAAGGGCTTCTCGTCGTACGGCAGGCGTGCGCTCCGCAGTCGTGAGCGGATCAGCCGGGCCAGGGTGGCGATCGCCTCGACCTCACCCCGTACGTCCACCCAGAGGATCGTGAACCGGTTCTCCCCGAACCGGCCACCCCCGCCCAACCGCAGCCGTGGCGCGGCGTCCCGCGACTCGCGGAACCACTGGGCGGCGAGCCCGAGCGAGCTCTCCACCTCGACCAGCCGGGCCTCCTCGACATCACCGAGGAAGGCGAGCGTGAGGTGGGCGTGCGCCGGGTCGGCCAGCCGTACGTTTGTGCCGGCGGCGGCCGCCGCCCCGATCCGGAGTCGGGCGACCTGAGTGGTCAGGTCGGCGACCACGTCCGCCGGCGGGTTGACCGCGACGAAGAGCCTCAACCGGGGTACGTCCTCACCGGTGCTGCTGGCGGCGCGCGCCACGCGCGGCCGGCAGGCTCAGCCCCGCGGCGTGCAGCAGCCCCTCCACCCGGACCCGTTCGATCTCCTGGTCGACGCCGTCCAGCTCGCTGAGATGCTCCGTGATGTCGAGCGCGCGACAGGCGAGACGGAGCCGGTCGTCGTACGCCTGGAGCACCGCGCCATGCCAGACCATCGGCCGGCCGGTGCCCCCGAGTCGCTGGCCGCCCAGCCGGCGCAGGTCGGTGGCGAGCTGTTCCAGCGGCCTCCGGTCCTCCCGGTCGAATTCGGACAGGTCGATGTCACGGGTCAACGCGTCGGCCTCGACGGCCCGGTCCAGCCGGGCGATGACGCGCCGCTCCCGCCGACGCTCGCGCCATTCGGCGAAGCCGCAGGCCACCCGGTCGATGATCTCGTCGGCGCAGAAGAGCAGGGCGATCAACGCAGGCAGACTCGCCACGGCGACGAACGCCAGGGCGAGCAACAGTGCGCGTCCGAGCTCCACGCATCGACGCTAAGCTCCGCCCTGCCGCTCCGCCACCGGAATGGCGGCATCCGCGCCATCCGCGCATCGGGACGCTTCGGCCCGCCAGATGTGTTAGGAGAGGCCCCTGCCGCGTGAGTTCGCACGACAACAGGGGCCTCTTCCGGCTCAGCTCTCCGTCTGCGTCACGTAGAAGCGGGGCATCGGCAGCACCTGGAACCGGAGCCGGGCGCCGGAGCGGCGCAGCTGCCAGGCCAGCGCGAGCAGCGCGGTGGCCAGCGAGATCAGCGCGCCGATCCAGATGGCGGCCCCGGCACCGAAGGTCTCCGCGACCCAACCGATCACGGGCGCGCCGACCGGGTTGGTGCCGAGGAACACCAGCACCCAGAGGGCCATGACCCGGCCCCGGAACGCGGCGTCCACGCCGAGCTGCACCCGCTGGTTGGCCGCCTGGGCGAAGAAGACCATGAAGAATCCGGTCGGCACCAGCAGGACGGCCACCAGCCAGTACACCTGGGAGAGGCCGACCAGCGTGCCGAAGCTCGCGCAGGCGATGGCGGCGCCGAGCACCAGCCAGATGGACGGCCGGCTGCGCCGCCCGGTGCCGGCGAGCGCCCCACCGAGCGCGCCGAGCGCGAGCGCGGTGGTGAACAGGCCGAACGAGGCCGCGCCGGTGTGGAACACGGTCTTGGCCAGCGCCGCCAGGGTGAGCTGGAAGTTGAACAACGACATGCCGATCACCGACATCACGACCATCGGGAGCAGCAGGTCGGGGCGGTGCCAGACGTACCGCAACCCGTCGATCACCCGGGCCTCGGCACGTTCGTCCCGCGGCGGCAGGGCGTCCCGGTAGAGCTCGGACGTACGCATCCGCACCACGTTCACCAGCGGCGCGATCGAGCTGACCGCGGTGATGATGAAGACCGGACCGACGTCGAAGACGGCGATGGCCACGCCGGCGATGGCCGGGCCGATGATCCGCGCGGAGTTGAACACGGCGGCGTTGAGCGAGAGGGCGTTCGGCAGCAGCGGCACGCCGACCAGTTCGGAGACGAAGGACTGCCGGACGGGAGTCTCCACCGCGTTGGCGACGCCGAGCAGGAGGGCGAACGCGAAGACGTGCCAGAGCTGAGCCAGGCCGGTGATGACCAGCATGCTCATGCCGAGCGCCAGCACGGTCCAGAAGGTGTTGGCGACGAAGAGCAGGATGCGCTTGTCGTACCGGTCGGCGAGGCGGCCGGAGATAAGGGTGAGCAGGAGCACCGGGGTGAACTGCAGGGCCGTCACCACGCCGAGCGCGGTCGCGGAGTTGTCCGAGAGGTCGAGGACGAGCCAGTCCTGGGCGATGTACATCATCCAGACGCCGAGCAGTTTGATCAGCTGTCCGGTGGCGAAGAGCCGGTAGTTGCGAACCTGTAGGGACTGGAACATGGTGCTCAGCCTGGCCTGCACTCTTGGTAGCGCCTCCTCGAGTCGTACGCGTCATCCACGGCGGACGGCGCGGACCCGATGGCGCGGGTGCGAGTCAGGCGCGAGCGATCTGCTGGAGAAGCTCGGCAGCTTTCCCCAGCGTCTCCCGGTCGACCTCGCTGAGCTCGGCCAGCCGGTTGGCCAGCCACTCGTTACGGGCGCGCTCGAACTTCTCGAGCATCGCCCGCCCTCCCTCGGTCGGTGCGAGGATGACCTGGCGTCCGTCGGTCGGATGGGGGGTGCGCTGCACGAGGCCGCGCTCCTCCAACTTCGCCACGATCCGGGTCATCGTCGGTGGCTGCACCCGTTCCACATCGGCCAGTTCCCGTGGCGTCAGCGCGCCTGCCAGCCCGAGGCTGGTGAGCGCGCTGAGCTGGGTGATCGTCAGATCGCCGACCGGCCGGGCCTGTCTGACCCGCCGGCTGAGTCGGGTGATCGCATCACGCAGCTGGGGGGCCAGCTGCGCCGGTGGCACGCGTTTCGCAGTCACCGTCCGCTCCGTCACGATAGTTAGCTTAACTAATGAGCTTGGCTAACGACATCTGATATGACCAGGCTCACGAGGACTTTCGCCTGCCCCGGGCCGGGTGTCCGCTTCCGGACGCCCGGCCCGGGGCGGCGTCACAGCACCACGGACTCGATCGGTCCGCGCAGGAAGTAGAGGACGAAGAGCGCGGCCACCCCGTACATCAGCGGGTGCACCTCCCGTGCCTTCCCCCTGGCCAGTTTCAACACCGCGTAGGTGATCACGCCGGCCCCGATCCCGTTGGAGATCGAGTAGGTGAAGGGCATCAGCACGATGGTGAGGAACGCCGGGATCGCGATCTCGTAGTCGGACCAGTCGATGGTCCGGACCGCGGTCATCATCAGGAAACCCACCACCACCAGCGCGGTGGAGGCCGCCTCGAACGGCACGACCACCACCAGCGGCGCCAGGAACATGGCCAGCAGGAAGAGCCCGCCGGTGACCAGGTTGGCCACACCGGTCCGGGCACCCTCCGCCACACCGGCGGCGCTCTCGATGTACGAGGTGTTGCTGGAGGTGCTCGCCGCACCGCCGGCTGCCGCGGCGATCGAGTCGACCAGCAGGATCTCCTTCGTCCGCGGCGGGGTGCCCCGCTCGTCGAGCATCCCGCCCTCCTGGCCGACCGCGACCATCGTGCCCATCGTGTCGAAGAAGTCCGTGATCAGCAGCGTGAAGACGAACATCAGCACGACCAGCCAGCCGGCCCGGCCCCACGAGTCGAGCACGTTGAAGTGGCCGAGCAGCGACAGGTCCGGAACGTCCGCGATGGTCTTCGGCAGCTCCGGAACGTTGAGCGCCCAGCCCTTCGGGTTGGGCTTGCCGTCGACCACGGACGGTCCGACGTTCGCGATCGCCTCGACGATGATCGCCAGCACGGTCGAGCCGAGGATGCCGATCAGGATCGCGCCCCGGACCCGGCGGACCACCAGCACCAGCGTCAGCAGTAGTCCGACCACGAAGACGAGCAGCGGCCAGCTCGCCAGCTTGCCGCCGATCCCCAGCCCCACCGGCACCGTCGTGTTGGCCACGTCCGGCACGCGGCGTACGAAGCCGGCGTCGACCAGCCCGATGATGGTCAGGAACAGCCCGATGCCGACGCCGATCGCCGTCTTCAGCTGGGTCGGCACCGCGCGGAACACCGCGGTACGCAGGCCGGTCAGCACCAGCACCGCGATGATCACACCTTCGATCACCACCAGTCCCATGGCGTCGGCCCAGGTCATCTCCGGGGCGATCTCGAACGCGACGAGCGCGTTGACGCCGAGGCCGGCGGCGAGCGCCAGCGGGAACCGGCCGACCACACCCATCAGGATGGTCATCACCCCGGCGACCAGCGCCGTCGCCGCGGCGATCGCCGGGATCGCGAGTTTCTTGCCGTCACCGTCGGCGGCGCCGCCGAGGATCAGCGGGTTGAGCACCACGATGTAGGCCATCGTGAAGAAGGTCGCCAGGCCTCCGCGTACCTCACGGCTCATCGTCGAGCCACGGGCGGATATCTCGAAGAACCGGTCAAATCCGTTGCGCGGTGAATCAGGGGCGGGTGGTGTGCCGTTCTCTGGGGGCGGTACTGCCATCACGTCCTCGCAGGTGATCTTCGATCGTCGCGCGCATCGTCCCAGATCAGTGGGCTGCCAGGAAAGTTGATCGCGTACGCTTGCCGCGTGCCGAAGCAGCAGCCGCCGCGGCCCGAGCCGCTCGACCCGCCGATGGTGCCGTTCGCCCTCGCCGGCATGGCCGGCTGGGCCGTCGCCGGCCTGGTGCTGCTGCTCTTCTGTCGCGGCTGGCTGACCGAGCACGGGCATGAGAACTGGCTCTGGATCTGCCTGGCCGGCTTCCTCTGGGGCATCCCGGGCCTCGCGGTGATGATGCGGCACGACGCGAACCGCCGCCGCCGTCGCGCCGCCCGCTGACCGCGCGTCCACTCGCCGCGCCGCCCGGCCGGGGCCGGCCCACACCCACGCCGGCCATCGCGCCCGCGGGCGCCGTGGCCGGTCCGCTCAGGAGTGGCCGTACGGCTCCGCCGGCTCGGCCCCCTCGACCGACCCGGGAGCACGGCTGACCGCGACGGCCTCCACCGCGCTGTCGTCGTACACGGTTGGCATCTCGTCGACGGCCGTCTCGGCCGCCTCGATGAGCGTCTCCGAGTGCGCGCCACAGCCGTGGTCGGCGCTCACCACCCGACCGTCGTCCGGGGCGTAGAAGTTGCCGCATGCCCCGAAGGCCTGCCGGAGCTGCCCGGCCAGCGGCAGATAGAAGCCGCAGGTGCCACACCGGGCCGCCGCGGGCGCGGCCGTGGAGATCGGCGCCGAGGGGCCGTGTTCGCCGTCGTACCAGCGCTGGGCGGCCTCGGCGCGCCCCTCGCGGGAAAGCACCCGGGCCCGGCCCAGGCCGAGCTCCCAGGCGGTCTCCTCGACCGCCGGATCGTCGGAGAGCAGGTAACCGGGCGCGAGCCGCTCGTCGTCCGGCGGAGTGGGCAGCAGGTCACCCGGACCCAGGTCGCCCGGCTTGAGCCGCTCCTGCCAGGGCAGCCAACCGGGGGCGAGCAGCGCGTCGGTGCCGGGCAGCAGGACGGTCTCGCAGATGGTCACGTTGCGGCTGCGGGGCACCCGGGTGACGGTGACCGCCCAACGCCAGCCGCGGTAACCGGCGAGCCGGCACTCGAAGTAGTGCGTGACGAGCCGTTCGCCCTCAGCGACCGCCTGGAGATGCTCGCCGACGTCGGAGGCGTCCACCTCGGTGATGCCGGCGCGGGCCACCTCGACGGCGGCGGCGCAGACCTGGTCGAGACGGGCGGCACGGGTGGAGGCGGGCCTGGTCACCAGACCATTGTTCCCCATGCGTACGCGACCGGCGACGGGGACTCCCCGAGACCTTCTGCTCAACTGGTGCGGCACACCCGGATCCGATGGGCGAGGATGGTGCACATGCCGCTGTCATCCCGCCCTGAGCGGTCCGTCCTCGGGCGGACCGTGGGCACCGGCATCCGCTTCGTCCGGCTGCTGCTGCGCGGTTCGATCGGCAGCAGCCGCTGGGTGACCCGGCGCGCCGGCCGGGCCCGGGCCCGGGGCGCGGGTGGCGAGGCCGGCATGGTGCGCCTCTTCGACCTGCACGCGCTCTCCTGCGCCGGGGACACCCTGATCGCCATCGGCCTGGCAGGGACGATCTTCTTCAACGTCCCGCTCGGCGAGGCGCGCAGCAAGGTGGCGCTCTACCTGCTGGTGACCATGGTGCCGTTCGCCATGCTCGCCCCGGTGGTGGGCCCGCTGCTCGACCACTTCCGCCACGGTCGCCGGTACGCGCTGGCCACCACCATGCTCGGCCGCGCCTTCCTGGCCTGGCTGATCAGCGACTACATCCACGGCTTCGGGCTCTATCCGGCGGCCTTCGGGGTGTTGGCGCTCTCCCGGGCGTACGGAGTCGCCCGCTCGGCCGCGGTGCCGAGGCTGCTGCCGGAGGGGCTCGGCCTGTCCCAGGTCGGCGCACGGGCCAGCGTCTACGGCACGGTGGCCGGTGGCCTGGTCGCCCCGATCGGACTGGCCGCCTTCTGGTTCGGGCCGCAGTGGCCGTTGCGGGTCGCGTCGGTGATCTTCCTGGTCGGCATGGTGATCTCGCTGCGGCTGCCGCCCAAGGCCGACTCGGAACCGCCGGAACGAGTGCCCCGCCCGCTGCGGGCGCTGTTCAGCCGTCGCCGTAACGGAGACCGACCGCTCGGTCGGGGGAGGCCGGCGGGCCGGCTGGTGATCGCCACCCTGATCGGAGCGGCCGCCCTGCGCGCGGTCTACGGGTTCCTGCTGCTCTTCCTCGCCTTCGCCATCAAGAAGGGCGACCTCACGACGGCCGCGTTCGGCCGCGAACTCACCGACGAGGCGGCCCTGGGCCTGGTCGGCGGGGCGCTGGTCGTGGGTACCTTCCTGGCCACCGCGATCGGCACCCGGCTACGGATCCACCGGCCGACCGCCATCCAGTCCAGCAGCATGATCATCGTGGCCGGTGTCGCGGTGCTCGCCGTGGTGAAGTTCTCGCTTCCCATGGTTGCCCTGTTCTGCCTGGTCGCCGCCCTGTTCAGCGGCATCGCCAAGCTCGCCGTGGACGCGTCGATCCAGGAGCGGATTCCGGAGCGGCTACGGGCCAGTTCCTTCGCGCACTCCGAGACGGTGCTGATGCTCGCGTTCGTCCTCGGCGGCGGGCTCGGGTTGGTTCCCTTCGACGGCCGGACCGGCATCGCGGTCGCCGGTGGAGTGGGCGTACTGGCCGCCATCCGGGGTCTGCTGGTCGCCGGCCGGCTCCGCGGCGAGCGTCTGGTCGGCCGTCCACTCGGCGACGACGAGTTGGCCGAGGCGGAGGAGGCGGCACCGGAGGCCGATGACCCACGTCCCACGTCACCCGCCCCGGCACCCAGCGAGACGGCGGGCTACGAACCAGGTCCCACCGCCACCGCCCCGCCCGGCTACCACCTCTACCGCCCCTCCCCGTCCGTCGCCGGGCCGGGCGGGAGCGACGAGGAGAGCCACCGGGAACCACGCGGACCGCTGTCGTGAGCGGTCTGCTGGTGGTCACCGCCGTACCCGCCGAGGCGGACGCGATCCGGGCGGGTCTCGCCGACCCGACGGTGACCGTGACCCCGGTCGGTGTGGGGCCGGCGGTCGCCGCCGCGGCCACCGCCCGCGCGCTGGCGCTCGCCGAGGTGGCCGGACAGCCGTACCGCGCGGTGATCAGCGCCGGGGTGGCCGGCGGCTTCGCCGGCCGGGTCCCGGTCGGCGGCACGGTGCTGGGCACCGCGAGCATCGCCGCCGACCTCGGGGCCGAGGCCCCGGAGGGTTTCATCCCGATCGACGCGCTGGGCATGCCGCCCGCCCTGCTGGGCGGCGGCAGCACCATCGTCGCCGACCCGGAACTGCTGGCCGCGCTCCGCGCCGCCCTGCCGGACGCCGTGATCGGGCCGGTCCTCACGGTCAACACGGTGACCGGCACCGCGGTGAGCACCGAACTGCTCTCCAAGCGCCACCCGGACGCCGTGGCCGAGGCGATGGAGGGGTACGGCGTGGCGGTGGCCGCCGCTCAGGCCGGCCTCCCCTTCGCCGAGCTGCGTGCGATCTCCAACCCGATCGGCCCCCGCGATCGCAATTCGTGGCGGATGCGGGAAGCGCTCGCCGCCCTGACCGAGGCCGCCCCGGCCCTGACCTGAGCGCGAACCCAGCCCTGACCTGAGCACGAAGGTGGAAGGGTCAGGCGCGGTTGAACCGCAGCGCCGCCGGCCGGCTCGCCTCGAGGCGGAACCCGCAAGCCAACAACAAGTCGATGCCGGGGCCGTCGGCGACCGCATGGGCGGTGACGATGCCTTGATCACGCATCCCGCCGACGAGTGCCTCGACCAGTCGCCGCCCGATGCCCAGACGGCGGTAGCTGAACGCCACGAGGATCCCGTCGAGCACCATCTCCCGCTCGGATTCGCGCCCGTGCCCGTACATCAGGTGCGGGTTCCGCTCGTGGGCCCGTAGCTCGCCGGCGAGTTCGCCATCCGGCAGCTCGGCGACGAACCGCCAGCCGGTGGGCGGCACGTCCGCGCCGGTCACCCGGCGTATCCGAACGGTCCGCCGCACCGTCTCGCGTCGGCGTCGGTTGTCGCGGTAGCGCCGGTTCCGCTCGTAGGTCGCCGGTGGGAGAGGCAGTGGATACCGCTCGGGTGGCAGCTTGTACCAGTCGGCCCACCAGGCTCCGGGCCAGTCACGTGGCTCACGGACCTCCCATACGTCCAGATGCGCCGGGTACCGCCGCCCCGCCTCGTCCCGCAGCTCGTCGTGCGGCACGGCAGACACCGGCAACACCTCGGCTGGCGCCGCAACTCCCGGCGCCGCCCCTGAGGCACCGGGTTTCTCCCCGGCGCGTACCCCGATCGCGAGGTCGCCGCCGGCGGCCCGCACCAGGCGCTCGACCGTGCGGAACCTCGGGTCTCTCGCCCGGCCGGACTCGATACGCGCCAAGGTCGCCTGCGGTACGCCCGACCGCTGGGCCAACTCCCGTTGGCTCAGATCCGCCCTGCGGCGCAGGGCCCGCAGCGCCCTACCCAGCTCGACCGTGTCCACCAGTTCACCCACGAACCGATGCTCATCAACGGCGCCCCCGTAATCAACACCCGCTCCACTCCTGTGGATAAAACTGTGGATAACCATGTGGACGGCTCGGGGAGCGGTGGACAGAAGCCGCACCGCGCCCGACGCACTGTGGCCACGCCAAGTCGAACATGCGTTCCGGCGACGCTTTAGAGGTGACTCGTCTATGTCATCGCTTCGCGCGACGGCCGACCTTCCGCCTGCTCGGGCGCTGCGACCGCGTCCCCCGACCACTCCGCGCCACGCCCACTCACTCCACCACGGGGCGCACCCGACCACTGTTCTCAGCCGATGCCTGCGCGGACCCGCTCAATGTGTGCAACGGTCACCGACCCGGCACCTGCTGTCCGCGTGCTCGGTGCCCGGTGCCCGTGCCTCGTGCGCTGTCCGCGTGCTCGGTGCCCTGTGCCCGTGCGCTGCCCGCGTTCGTGCTGCGCTGCCTGCATGCTCGCGCTGAGCTGTCCGCGAATCGCCTACGACATCAGCTCCAAAGGTTGCGCGCCACAGTTACGCTCGCCGGCTCAGCCTCCGATCCGCTCAACCGCGCGGCGGCGGCGCGTCACACCCCCAGGGGCCGGTTCAGACGGTCGTGCCGGCACGGGGCTACGGTGGGGTCGTGGCGCTCTCGTTGGCATTCTCGCCCTGCCCCAACGACACCTTCATCTTCCACGCCCTGGTGCACGGCCGCGTGGCCGGCGCTCCGCCGGTCGACGTGACCTACGCCGATGTGGACGTCACCAACACCGCGGCCGAGCGCGGGGCGTTCGACCTGGTGAAGGTGAGCTACGCGGCACTGCCGTGGCTGCTGGACAAATACCACCTGCTGCCCTGCGGTGGGGCGCTGGGCCGGGGCTGCGGCCCGCTGGTGCTCACCCGCGGTGACCGTACCGACCTCTCGGGCGCGACAGTGGCGGTCCCCGGCGACCGCACCACCGCGTACCTGCTCTTCCGGCTCTGGGCGGCCGACCGCCCGCCGGCGCGGATCGAGGTGGTTCCGTTCCACGAGATCATGCCCGGCGTGGCCGCCGGCCGGTACGACGCCGGCCTGGTCATCCACGAGGCCCGGTTCACCTACCACCGGCACGGCCTGACCGCCCTGGTCGACCTCGGCGAGTGGTGGGAGGCCGACACCGGCCTCCCCATCCCGCTCGGCGCGATCCTGGCCCGGCGTGGCGTGGTCGACCCGGAGGCCGCCGCCGGATGGATCCGCGAGTCCGTACGGCAGGCCTGGGCCGACCCGGCCGCCAGCCGCGAATATGTGCTCTCGCACGCCCAGGAGATGGAACTCGACGTGGTGGACCGGCACATCGGTCTCTACGTCAACGAGTTCTCCGCCGACCTGGGGGATGCGGGATTCGCCGCGGTGGACGCGCTGCTGGGCCGGGCCGCCGCCGCCGGGCTGGTGCCTCAGACCTCCAACTCGCGCGCCACCGCGTGGACCAGCTGAGCGATCTTCTGCGCGGTCTTCCGGTCGGGGAAGCGACCCCGGCGCAGGTCCGGCTGAACCTTCGCCTCAAGCACCTTGATCATGTCCTCGACGAGGCCGTGCAGCTCCTCCGCCGGCCGGCGGCGCAGCTCGGCCATCGACGGCGGCGCCTCCAGCAGCTTGACCCCCATCGCCTGCGCACCGCGTCGGCTGTCGACCACACTGAAGTCGATTCGCTGGCCACCCTTGAGGTCGGTGACACCCGCCGGTAGCGCGCCCTTCGGCAGGAACACGTCGCCACCCTCGTCACTGGTGACGAAACCGTATCCCTTGGCCGCGTCGTACCACTTCACTCGACCCGTAGGCACCTGAGATCCCCTGCTTCGTTTGAGACGTTTACTGCTCCAAGGCTAGCTGGATCATGCGCTCCAGTGCCCCTGGGAATCCGGTGAGATCATCGAGCACCACTTCCGCGCCCGCCGTCCGCAGCTCATCGGCCGAACAAGGGCCGGTCGCCACGCCGATCCCCGGCACGCCGGCCGTCTCCGCGGCGACCATGTCCGCCACATGATCACCGACGTAGTGGGTCGCGCCGTGCTCGCGCAGGGCGGTGGCCTTCTCCTCGGCGAAGAGGTCACCGGCCACCTCGTCCACCGCCAGTCCGAGGTGATCCAGGTGCAGCCGGGCCAGCCGGCCGAGCTTGGACGTGACCACGAGCACGCGCCCGCCCCGCGCCCGGACCACCTCGATCGCCTCGCGGGCGCCGGGCAGCGGGACGGTCGGGGTGATCGCGTACGCCGGGTAGAGCTCCCGGAAGATCGACACTGCCGGCTCGACCTGCTCCGGCGGGAACCACCGGGCGATCTCGGAGCGCAGCGGCGGCCCGAGGCGGGACACCGCCGCGTCCGCGTCGACCGGCACCCCGGTGCGCGCCGTGAGCGCCCGGTACGTGGCAGCGATGCCGGGGCGCGAGTCGACCAGGGTCATGTCGAGATCGAACCCGACCGTCAGTAGGGGCATGCGGAGAACGTACCGGCCGGGCCCACAGCGCTCCGGAGGCCGGTGCCCGGTGAGCCAGCCGGACGTCCGAGGGGCGGGAGCACCCTGGGCCGGGCTAGCGTGGAATGACGATGACCACCTCACTCGCCGACCACCTGCGGTCGCTTCCCGACGAGTCGCTGGCCGCCCTCCTGCAGCTGCGGCCGGACCTCGTCGTGCCCGTGCCGGCCGACGTCTCCGCGCTCGCCACCCGGGCGCAGTCCCGCGTGTCGGTGGCCCGGGCCCTGGACGGGCTGGACCAGTTCACCCTTCAGATCCTCGACGCCGCCCGGCTCACCCGGAACCCGGCCGACGGCACCACCTCCACGGAGGCCGTGCTCGCCATGGCGACGGCCGGGGCACGACCGCCCGCGCCGGCCACCGTCCGGGGCGCGGTCGACCGGCTGCGCGCGCTCTTCCTGCTGTACGGCACACCCGAAGCGCTCAGCGTGACGGCGAGCGTCGACGAGGTGTCGCCGTACCCCGCGGGGCTGGGCCGGCCGGCGGCGGAGCTGGACTCGCGCAGCGCCGCGCTCTGCGCGGACCCGGCGAAGCTGCGCCGGACGCTGCTGGCCGCACCGCCCTCGGCCCGGGCGATCCTGGACCGGCTCGCGGCCGGGCCGCCGGTGGGCAGCGTGCCCCCGGGCGCGTTGCAGGCGCCACCGCTCGGCGAGGAGGACCAACTGCCACCCGACCCCGTCAACGGTGGCGCGCCGACCGGGTCGCCCGTGCGCTGGCTGGTGGAGCACCGACTGCTCGTACCGGTCTCCGCCGGCACCGTGGAGCTTCCCCGCGAGGTCGGGCTGCTGCTGCGCCGCGACACCGGGCCGCTCGGACCGCTGCGGACCAGTCCGCCGGCGGTCGCCGCGGCGCCTCGCGAGCCGAAGGCCGTCGACTCCGCCGGGGCCGGGCAGACCCTGGAGGTCGTCCGCCACACCGAAGGGCTGATGGAGCAGCTCGCCGCCGAACCGGCCCCGGTGCTCCGCTCCGGCGGCATCGGCGTACGAGACCTGCGCCGCCTGGCCCGCACCGGCGGGCTGGACGAGCCGACGACGGCGCTGCTGATCGAGGTGGCGTACGCTGCCGGGCTCCTCGGCGAGCTGGAGCTGCCCGGAGTCACCACCAGCCGCTACGGCGCCGACCAGCAGGTGCTGCCGGCCGCCGGCTACGAGGTGTGGCGGGCCGCCTCCCTGGCCCAGCGCTGGGAACAGCTGGCCCGGGCCTGGCTGACGATGACCCGGCAGGTGGGGCTGGTCGGGCAGCGCGACGACCGGGACCGGCCGATCACGGCGCTCTCGGCCGAGGCGGAGCGGGCCGGTGCCCCGGCCGCCCGGCGGGCCGTGCTCGGGGTGCTCGCCGACCTGGAACCGGCCACCGTGCCCACCACCGACGAGGTCCTGGCGCTGCTCGACTGGCGCTCGCCGCGGCGCAGCCGGGGGCGGGAGAACGCGCACCGGGAGGTGCTCGCCGAGGCCGCTCAGCTCGGCGTGACCGGCCTGGGGGCGCTCACCTCGTACGGGCGGCTGCTGCTGGCCGACGTCACCCAAGCCGACGACGGCACCGACGACCCGCTCGGGCTGCACCTGGAAATCGACAGCGAGGAACCGTCGACGGCGGCGCGGGCGCTGGACGCGCTCCTACCCGCCCCGGTGGACCACTTCCTGATGCAGGCCGACCTGACCCTCGTGGTACCGGGCCCACCCGAGCCGACGCTCGCCGCCGAGCTGGACGCGGTGGCCGAGCCGGAGTCGGCGGGCGGCGCCAGCGTGCACCGGGTGACCACGGCCAGCGTGCGCCGGGCGTTGGACGCGGGCTACACCGCCGACGACCTGCACGGGCTCTTCCGGCGGAGGTCCCGCACACCGGTGCCGCAGTCGCTCACGTACCTGATCGACGACGTGGCCCGCCGGCACGGCGGGTTGCGGGCCGGGTCCGCCGGCGCGTACCTGCGCAGTGACGACGAGGCGTTGCTCAGCGAGGTCTGCGCCGATCGGCGGCTGGAGTCCCTGGCGTTGCGCCGGCTGGCGCCGACCGTGCTGGTGAGCCCGTACCAGGTGGGGCGGCTGCTGGGCGCGCTGCGCGACGCCGGGTACGCCCCGGTGCCCGAGGACGCCAGCGGCGCGGCGGTGCTGTCCCGGCCGAAGACACGGCGGGCGCCCGCCCGGGTGTCGGTGGCCACCCGGACGCTGGACCCGCTGGCCGCGCCGAGGCTGCCGATGCCGCGGCTGCTCGGGGTGGTGGAGCAGATCCGGCGCGGCGACGCGGCGGCGCGGGCGGCCCGACGGGCCCCGGCGGCGGTACGCGGCGGCGGCCGAGGTGCCGCCGGTCCGGCGCCGACCCAGGGCCACAGCGACGCTCTCGCGGTGCTCCAGCAGGCGGTCCGGGACAAGGCGCTGGTCTGGGTCGGCTACGTCGACGCGCACGGGGCGACCGCATCCCGGCTGGTCAAGCCGGTCTCCATCGGTGCCGGCTACCTGCGCGCGGAGGACGAGCGGACGGAGATGCTGCACACCTTCGCGCTGCACCGGATCACCGCGGCGGTACGCCCCGACTGAGCCGCCGGACCGGCGGTCGCCGGGCGGGTGGGCCCGACCGGCGGCTACGGAGCCGGTCAGCGGCGGCTGCGCCGTACCGTGCCGACGATCGAGACGACCAGCAGCAGCGCGAACCCGGTGCCGGCCGCCTCGCCCACCGAATTGACGAAGCCCTGCCGGAGCACGAGCCAGCCGTAGAGGAACCAGCCGAGGACGGCCAGCGCGGCGACCACGTACGCGACCACTGTCGCGGCGGACACCTCCTCGCCCTGGTCGTGCTCCCGGGCCACGTCATGATCGAGCGCCATCTGCGCCTCCCCGTCCGGTACGACCCCGGACGTTCAGCGTGGCACCGTTGTGGCGCGAGTGACAGGGCGAAACACCCCCGGACGCCGCCGTCCCATTCTCAGACGTTCGCGAGTGCCGGGGTGGTTGCACCCGGTACGCGTGCTCCTGCCCACCTCCGGCCGCGTGCAACACTGGATGGTCGGCCTGCGGCGGGTCAACGACCGCCCTGGGCAGCTCATCGGACGGAAGGACGCTGGCGTGAGCGGTGGACCCCTGATCGTGCAGTCGGACAAGACCCTGCTGCTGGAGATCGACCACCCCGACGCGCAGGCGTGCCGGATGGCCATCGCCCCGTTCGCGGAGCTGGAACGCTCCCCGGAGCACGTGCACACCTACCGGCTCACGCCGCTCGGCCTGTGGAACGCCCGGGCCGCCGGTCATGACGCCGAGGGTGTCGTCGACTCGCTGATCAAGTTCTCCCGCTATCCCGTGCCGCACGCGCTGCTGGTCGACGTGGCCGAGACCATGGACCGGTACGGCCGGCTCCAGCTCGTCAACGACCCGGTGCACGGCCTCGTCCTGCGGGCGCTGGACCGGCTGGTACTGGTCGAGGTCGCCAAGAGTAAGAAGCTCGCCGGCATGCTGGGCGCGAAGATCGACGACGACACGATCGCGGTGCACCCGTCCGAGCGGGGCCGGCTCAAGCAGGCGCTGCTGAAGCTGGGCTGGCCAGCCGAGGACCTCGCCGGGTACGTCGACGGCGAGGCCCACCCGATCGACCTGGCGGAGGCCGGCAAGGAAGGCCGGAAGCCGTGGACGCTGCGGTCGTACCAGCGGGAGGCCGCCGAGGCGTTCTGGGCCGGCGGCTCGGGTGTCGTGGTGCTTCCCTGCGGCGCGGGCAAGACGCTGGTCGGGGCGGCGGCGATGGCCGAGGCGAAGGCGACCACGCTGATCCTGGTCACCAACACGGTGGCGGGGCGGCAGTGGAAGCGGGAGCTGATCGCACGCACGTCGCTGACCGAGGAGGAGATCGGCGAGTACTCGGGCGAGCGCAAGGAGATCCGCCCGGTCACCATCGCCACGTACCAGGTGCTCACCTCACGGCGCGGCGGCGCGTTCACCCACCTGGACCTGTTCGGCGCCCGCGACTGGGGCCTGGTCATCTACGACGAGGTGCACCTGCTGCCCGCACCGATCTTCCGGTTCACCGCGGACCTGCAGGCCCGCCGCCGGCTGGGTCTCACCGCGACGCTGGTCCGGGAGGACGGCCGGGAAGGCGACGTGTTCAGCCTGATCGGCCCGAAGCGGTACGACGCGCCGTGGAAGGACATCGAGTCGCAGGGCTGGATCGCCCCGGCCGAGTGCACCGAGGTCCGGGTGACGCTGACCGATGCGGAGCGGATGGCGTACGCGACGGCGGAGGCCGAGGAGCGCTACCGGATGGCGGCGACCGCCCGGACCAAACTGCCGGTGGTGAAGGCGCTGGTGGACCGGCACCCGGACGACCAGGTGCTGGTCATCGGGGCGTACATCGACCAGCTGCACCAGCTCGGCGAATACCTCGACGCGCCGATCGTGCAGGGCTCCACCACGAACAAGGAGCGGGAGCGGCTGTTCGACGCGTTCCGCTCCGGTGAGCTGCGCACGCTGGTGATCTCGAAGGTTGGCAACTTCTCCATCGACCTGCCCGAGGCGGCCGTCGCGATCCAGGTGTCCGGCACGTTCGGGTCGCGGCAGGAGGAGGCCCAGCGGCTCGGCCGCGTGCTCCGCCCGAAGGCCGACGGCCGGCAGGCCCACTTCTACACGGTGGTCTCCCGGGACACGATCGACACCGAGTACGCGGCACACCGGCAGCGTTTCCTCGCCGAACAGGGGTACGCGTACACCATCGTGGACGCCGACGACGTCCTCGGCCCGAAGCTCCCGTCCGTCGACTGAGTGCTCGCCCGCCCCGAGAATGATCAAGAGGTTTGCGTCGCCGATCAGCACTCCGGCGACGCAAACCTCTTGATCAACGCGGTGCAGTTGGCGGGGTGGAGGTCAGCTCTTGCCGCCGCCGGCGCGGAAGGCCACCCAGGCGTCGCTCATCCGGTCGGCCTGTCCGGCGGTGAACATGTTCATGCAGGAGTCCTGCGTGTAGTCCATGAAGTTGTGGATCGGGTCCAGGCCGGGTGCGGTGCAGGTGTCCGCGCCCACCGGGCAGTCGAACTGCGGCGCCGCCTCCCGCGGGGTGTCCGCCACGAAGTCGCCGGACGCGGAACAGCCGTGCGCGAAGGTGTGCTCCAGCATCAGCCAGTGCCCGACCTCGTGCGTCAGCGTGTCACCGAGGGAGTACTTGCCCGCCGTGCCGCCCGGCATCGACTCGTCGAGCATCACCACGCCGTCGATGTAGTCGCGGCCGTTGTTGTAGCCCTTCGGGAAGTACGCCCAACCGAGGAGCCCGCCGCCGATGTTCGCCGCGTACACGTTGAGGGTGCGGGCGTCTCCGGTGTAGAGCGCCTTCTTCATGTCGCGCTCGTTCTTGCCCGGCACGACGGTGTACCAGTCGCTGTTCACCGTCCAGGTGGTGTCGACCAGCTCGAACCGGAACGGCGTGTCCGAGGCGTCCGGTGCGGTGCGGCCAGCGTAGGAGTCGTTCAGCACCTCCATCTGGTCGCCGATCATCGTGTTCCAGCGGGCCGTCTCCGCCGCGCTCAGCGGGTGGTCGGAGACCATGTGGAAGACCGTGGGGATGGTGACGCTGCCGTTGGGCAGGCGCGGCGAGTCCTTGATGACGCCGTAGGCGTTCGCCTCGTTCTTCGAGTACAGCTCCGGCTCCTGCGCGGTGGCGCCCTCGGCGACCCGGGCCACGCCGGGCGCGTCGGTGCCCGGCTCACACACCGCAGCGCCCGGGGAGACGGTCGCGGGTGCCGCCGCCACCGCGCCGTAGGCGCCACCGGACGCGAGGAACGTCGCGGCGGAGGCGGTGAGGACCGCCAGTCGGAAGATCGGTCTCCTGTTCATCGGTGCACCTTTCGGGGGATGGAAGCGGCGCGGCATCGACGCGGGGTTGGCACGACCAGGTCGACGGCGTCGTCTGCCCGGTATGAGACCACGTCAGGAGCGTCCACAAAAGCCCTGATCAAGGGGCTGACGCCGATGTAACGAAAGGCGGCCGGGGAACGCTTTCGAAGAGGCACCCGGGACGGGCGTGAGGAGCGCCCGTAGCGAAGATCGGCGTCGCCCACAACCCGGCGAAGGTCCGGTTTACCCAACGGAACGCAGTTGGCAACATCAATGCGACAGTTCACGCGCGACGATCCCTTCCAGCAGCGCCGACCAGACGTTCGGGTGATCCCACGCGCCCACCCTCCTGGCAGACGGGAGCCTTCATGGGCAACAGCACTGATGCCACTGCGACACCGACCACGACGGAAAGCGCACGGTCGGGTGTCAGTCGTCGGTTCCTGCTCGGCGGCGGTGCCGCGGCAGCTGGTGCGACGGTGGCCGGTTTCGTCACCGCACAACCGGCCACCGCCTCCCCCGGCTCCACTCCGGACCTGCTCACCCAACTGCCGTCGATCGGCCAGATCCCGCGCCGGTCGCGGATCGTGGACTACGAACTCGGTGAGCTGATCGTCCTGCTGCGGGCCCGGCAGGTGACCTCGGTCGAGCTGACCGAGGCCTACCTCGACCGCATCGAGCGGTTGAACGGCCCGTTCGAGGTCTACGGCGACAACGGCGGGTACAACGCGTTCGTCCGGATCGACCGGGAGGGCGCCCTCGCCCAGGCCGCGGCGGCGGACAGCCTGCTCCGCCACGGCCGGCGGTCACCCCTGCTCTGTGGCATTCCCTTCGGGATCAAGGACTCGATCGCGGTCAAGGGGCTGGAGGCGAAGAACGGCACCCACGCGTACGACGGGAACCTTTCTCGCCGCGACGCGACAATCGTGGCGCGGCTGCGCGCCCAGGGCGCGGTGATCATCGGCCACACCATCGCCTCGGCGTTCTCCGGCAGCATCGCCGGCACGTTCGCCGGCAACGCCTGGAACCCACGCTTCATCCCGGGCGGGTCGAGCCAGGGATCCGGGGTGGCCACCGTGGCTCGACTGGCTGCGGCCACGATCGGTGAGGAGACCGGAGGCTCCATCATCATGCCGGCGGCGGCGAACGGTGCGAGCGCCATCAAGCCCTCGCTGGGCCTCGTCTCCACCGCCGGAACGATGCCGCTCTCGCCGGGCTACGACGTGCTCGGGCCGATCACCCGTTCGATCCGGGACGCGTCGCTCGTGCTGGCCGCCGTCCTCGGACCGGACCCCGCGTCCGACCCGCTCACCCTCTCCGCCCCGCACCCCTTCCCCGCGCTGCCGGTGGCCGCGCGGCGCGGCAGCCGCCCCCTGGCTGGTACGACCATCGGCATCCCGCAGACCGACTGGATGACCAGAGGCGGCACGGGCGTCGCGCCGGCAGAGACGTACGACGGCGACTACCGGGCCGCCTTCGAACGGTTCAAGGCCGAGCTGCTCGCCCTGGGAGCCACGGTCAAGGAGTTTCCCGGCCTCGACGTCACCGTGGCGGCGAACGACCCCTACTTCCGCACCACCGAACGTCTCCCGCTGCCCGACGGCAGTGCGGTGTCGCCCGCCACGGCGCTGCTCAACCCGAACCGGTACGAGATCCGCTACTGGCAGGCGATCCGGGCGTTCGCCGAGTCGCACCCCGAGAACGCCGCCGCGTTGACCCGGCAGTTCGGCGACCTCGCCGAGGCCGCGGCCGCCGCCGGCGCGATCCCCACAGCGGTACGCGACGAGGGCGAACGTCGCCGCCGTACGCTGCAGGCCAACTACCAGCGGGCGCTCGACGAGGCCGGCGTCGACTTCATGCTCGTGCTGCCGATGGGCGCGCAGATCGGGCCCCGGTTCGGCGGCACCCAGCTCCGCAACTACCGCAGCTTCTACCAGCTCCCCAACGCGCTCACCTGGCCCATGGTGACCTTCCCGATCGGATACGACAGCACGGAAGGGCTGCCGATCAACGCCGCCTTCTGGGGACCCCGCTTCTCCGAGCCGGCGCTGGTCCAGGCTGCCCTGGACTACCAGGACCGGCATCCGCAGCACCATCGAGCGGCTCCGCCCGATCCCCTCTTCGCGCCGCAGCAGGCGCGGGGCCTGGCTCCGGCCGAGGAGACGGTGCCGCCCGAGCTGTCGAACGACCCGCTCGTCGCGGAGAGGGCGTGGGCATGACCGAGCCGTTCCTGACCGTGGAGTGGCAGCCGCTGCTCAGCGCGGGCCTCCCGCTGCGCGACCCGGGCGATGAACCCGAGCCGGCGCTGACCGTCGAGTGGGGGCCGAAGCTCGGCACGAGCTGGTACGCCTACGGCGAGCACCTCTCCAAGGAGACCGACGTCCGGTAACGAACCCTCGGCTGCTCGTCGGCTAGCGCTCGGTCGGCTCGGCGTCCTTGATGTCGGGGTGTCCAGCCGGACCGGACACCCCGACATACCTACAAGTCGAGCCGATCAACCCGACGGGCGGCCGGGAACGGTCAGCGGGTCAGCTCCACAGTGCGGCGACGGCCTCGGCGTGGGCCTCGCCGACGGCCCGACCTGCCTGGGCGGCCGGCCCGCGGGTCGCGGGCGACAGCGCGTTGGTGCCGAACGCGTCGACGGAGGCCTGGTCGGCGCTGATCACATGCACCTTGGCCGGGGCGAGCTTGGCGATCTCGTCGTCGAGGTTGCCCCACGGCTGCGGGGTGCCCTCCAGGATGGGCTGGATGATCAGCACCCGGTCGGCACCGGCGGCGAGGTCGGCGTTGGTCATCGAGCGCACCCCGCCGTCGATGTAGTGACGGTCGCCGATCGCCACGGGCGGCCAGATGCCGGGCACCGCGCAGCTGGCGGCCACCGCGTCGCGCAGCGACACCCCGGAGTCGCCGCTGAAGACGGTTACCTCACCGCTCTCGGCGTCGACGGCGGGCAGCCGTACGTCCCGGCTCGGCCACGCCTTGACCGGGAGCCGGGCGTCGATCGCGGCGAGCCGGACGGCCGGGTCGACGTTCCGCGCGGCGAGTGCGAGCGCACCCAGGCGGCGGCGGGCCTCCGCCGGGTCGGAGACGCCGGCCAGCACCGCGCCGTACTCGCCGAAGAGCTTCTCCGTGTCGACATCCACCTCGATCTCGGCGGTCTCCGCGCGCAACTGTGCCGCGTACAGGTCGTCGAGCGGGGTGCCGCTGGTGATCTGCGCGGCGACCGCCGAGCCGGCCGAGGTGCCGACCACGAGGTCGGCAGCGAGAATCTGGTCGGCGAGTGCCGGATCGGCGTCGGCGAGGCCGCGCAGGACCCCGAGTTCCCAGGCGATGCCGGCGACTCCGCCGCCGGCAAGTACCAGTGCGCTACCCATGAACGGAGCCTTTCACAGGGCCCGAGGGCCAGGAAGGCCGTTCGGCTGTGACGCGCGTCGTTCACTCCGGCCGCCCGGGAGCGGCACACGGCTCCGCCACGCCGCCGAAGCCGGAGCCGGCAGGCGGAGCCGGAGCCGGAGCCGGCAGGCGGAGCCGGAGCCGGAGCCGGCAGGCGGTAGGCGGAGCCGCCAGGCGGCAGGCGGTCAGAGCACTCGGGTGACCTGCTCGGCGGCGACGCGCGCGTCGAGCGTGGACCGGTCCAGGTTCGCGCAGATCAGCACGGACGCGCCGACGGAGAGCGGGGCGAGCAGCCACTTGAGCGGCTGCTCGTGCTCGGCCGCGTCGACCAGCAGCCGGTCGCCGGCCCGCAGGTCCCACATCTCGGCCATCTCCCGGGCGAGCCCGCCCCATTCGCCGTACGTGGTGCCGTCGGGGCTGGCCGGGTCGGACGCATGGATCTCGGTGTAGTTGGGCGTGACGCCGGGATGCCGCAGCACCTCGCTGGACCAGTCGAGCCAGCCCACCGGCACGTCGGCCAACTGCTCCGCCCCGGTGCCGACGAGGTATCGGTGCGTCCCGTCCGGCACGTCCTCCAACCAGTCGTCGAGGCGTTCCGGGGTCACGAACACCGCGTCGTACGGCCGGTCACCGCCCGGTTCGAGCACCGGCAGGCCGGCGAGGGCCCGTGGCCGGTAGGAGACGGACATCCCGACCGACCAGGCGCCCAGCAGCACCGCGGCGGTACGCCAGTGCGGCGGCAGCAGGACCGCCACCCGGCTGCCGGGAGCGAGCCCGCAGCCGTCGCGTAGCAGGCCCGCGCTGCGTGCCGCCCATTCACCGAGCTGCGTCGCGGTCAGGTCGATCCGCGCGCCGGTCGCGTCGTCGCAGTAGCTGAGCAACGGCCGGTCGGCGTCGCGCGGAGCCTGCGGAACGAGGGTCACGGGGGTGCTGGCGGTCATCGTGGGCGCTCCTCCCTGCCGGTGCGCCCCACCCTAACGACTGGCACGGCGGGCGGCGTGGCACCCGGGCTGCCCGCGTCGCCGTTGGCCGGCCGGGAGGTTGAGCTGCCCGCGACCGTCTGGCCGCGGGCAGCTCAGGCAGGAGGGGACTACTGCTTGACCTTGACCACGTCGGCGGGACGCTCCACCTTCACCTCGACGCCGTAATCGAAGAGTTCGAGCGTCGCGGTGGAGTTGCCGGTGTCGAGTCGACCCTTCGCCGTGGACTGCCAGGTGCTGTTGAGCACCACTGTCGCGATCCGGCCGTCGGCGTCGAGGGTCACGTCGCCGGACGCGCTTGTCGATCCGGCCGCGGACTCCGTCGCGTACGCGAAGTGCAGCGTGCCGTCCGGGTTCTCGGTGATCGTCGCGTCCGCCCGCTTCAACGCCCTGAACAGGGCCGCCGGATCGGGCGAGACGGCACCCAGGACGTCGTTCCCATCGCCGTAGAGGGACAGCCGGTCGTACCTGCCCGGGTACTGACCGTAGCGGCCGTAGGTCTCGCCGGGGCCCTTGTCGGCCGGCAGCGTGCCCTGCGGTCGTTCGCCGCCCTCGTACCGGGTGCCGTTGATCAGCAACTCGACCATGACCGAGTCGTCGCTCGGGGCACGCACGTACCCGGTGGCGGTCCTCGGGTCGAACGCCCCCTCGTACATCTGGCCGCCGCCCGTCTGGGTCAGCCGCATCCGGTAACTGATGTTCTCGCTGGCCGTGACCGCCGAGACCAGTTTCATCCCGGGCGAGGTCGGCTGCGACGCGCCCTCGGCGGTGACCGCCGGGCGGTCCGACGTCGGCACCGTCGCCACGGTCACCGCCGTGGCGGCACCCAACGCCAGGAACGCGCACGTCGCGCCGACCATCGCGGTCCTCCGGCGCCGCCGCGCCCGCCGACCCCGGCCGAGCAGCGTTTCCATCGGGGGTACGGAGTCCGGTCCGCCGTCGACGATGTCGTGCAGCCGGTGGGCGAGTTGCTCATCGAGTGTGTTCATGGCTGATCACCTGCTTACCGCGTAGGAGGATTCATCGAGTAGGTGGCGGAGCTTGTCCAGCGCCTTGGCGTTCTGGCTCTTGACCGTGCCGAGCGAGCAACCCAGCACCTTGGCGACCTCACGCTCGGTCAGGTCCTCGTAGTGGCGCAGCACCACTACCGCACGCTGCTTGGCCGGAAGCGACATGAGCGCCCCGCGCAGGACGAGGGCGTCGGGCCCGACGTCGCTGGCCGGGGCAGCCCGGTCGGGGACGTCCGCCACGAGGTTCTCCCGGCGCCGCCGCCGCCAGCCGGACGTGTGGTTGTTGACCAGAGCGCGACGGAGGTAGGCGTGCGGGTCGTCGAGCCGGGACAGCCGCCGCCACCGCTCGTACACCTTCACCAGGCTGTCCTGGAGCAGCTCCTCGGCCCGCCACCGATCGCCGGTCAGCAGCATGGCGAGCCGGATGTGTCGCCGCCAGGCCACCTCGACGAACGCCACGTACGACCGATCCGCCGTGGACATCGCTTCTTCTTGGTCGGTCACGCCCCTACCACGCAGCAGCGCCACAGAAGGTTGTCTCCGGTCGGCTTCCGCCACGATGCCGGCGTTCCTTCGTCGAGTGTTCACGTACGCGCAAGCTGATGCTCCCCGAAGGGTGCCAGCCTCCGACCGGGCACGACCTTACGGAGGAAGTCCTTTGACCTTGAGAAGAGCCTTCACCGCGCTGACCGCAGCCGGTGTCGCCGCCGCCAGCCTGACCGGCGCCACCCCCGCGTCGGCCGGCGGTAACCACCACCCGGGCAAACCTCTCGCCTTTGACCGGGTCGCCACCTACCCCGTCTTCCAGAACCGCCCCGCCGGTGAGGACCCCACGTCTCCCACCGTCGCCGAGATCTCGGCGGTCAGCGAGGACGGTCGCACCCTCGTCTACACCGATGCCCTCGGACGCCGGATCGGCTTCCTCGACATCTCCCGGGCCGACAAGCCCCGTGGCCTCGGCACGCTGTCCCTGTCGCAGCTCGGTGACGCCGAGGACGAGCCGACCTCGGTCGCCGTGGTCGGCAGGTACGTGCTCGTGGTGGTGAACACCAGCCGCAGCTACACCGAGCCGTCCGGGCGACTGGACGTGGTCGAGCTGGCCACCCGCAAGCGGGTCCGCAGCTTCGACCTCGGCGGCCAGCCCGACTCCATCGCCATCAGCAAGGACCACCGGTACGCCGCGATCGCCATCGAGAACGAGCGCGACGAGGAGGCCACCCCGCCCGGCGGCGAGGAGGGCGACCTGCCTCAGCTCCCCGGCGGCTTCGTGCAGATCGTCGACCTGGACGGCATGGACCCGGCCAGCTGGCGGGTGCGGCCGGTGCCGTTGAGCGGTCCGGACGGCCAGGCGCTGCCCGCCCTCGTCAAGGCCGGCCTCACCGCGCCCATCGATCCGGAGCCGGAGTACGTCTCGATCAACAGCCGTGGCGAGCTGGCCGTGACGCTGCAGGAGAACAACGGCGTCGCGCTGATCGACCTGCCGAGCGGCCGGATCAACAAGGTGTTCAGCGCGGGTACCGCGACGATCAGCGGGGTCGACACGAAGAAGGACGGTGTCATCGACCTGACCGGCACGATCACCGACGTGCCGCGGGAGCCCGACGCGGTGGCCTGGATCGACGACCGCTACCTCGCGACGGCCAACGAGGGCGACTGGAAGGGCGGCAGCCGAGGCTGGACCGTCTTCGACAGCCGCACCGGCGAGGTCGCCTGGGACGCGGGCAACACGTTCGAGCGCCTCGCCGTCACGTACGGGCTGCACAACGAGGACCGTGCCGGCAAGAAGGGCACCGAGCCGGAGGGCGTGGCGGTCGCCGAGTACGACGGTGTGCGCTACGGCTTCGTGGGCTCGGAGCGGAGCAACTTCGTCGCCGTCTACGACCTCAGCAACCCGACCAAGCCGGTCTTCAAGCAGGCGCTGCCGTCCACCAACGGGCCGGAGGGGCTGCTGCCCATCCCGTCCCGGGGGCTGTTCGCCATCTCCAGCGAGGAGGACGACGCGTCGGTCAACGTCCGGGCCTCGGTCTCGCTCTACCAGTTGGGCAAGGGCGCGCCCGCGTTCCCGAGCATCGTGTCCGCCTCCAGCGAGCAGGGCACGCCGATCGGCTGGGGTGCCCTCGGCGCCTTGAGCGCGGTGCCCGGCAAGCCGAACCAGCTCGTCAGCGTCACCGACGCGGCGTACTCGCAGACCCGCATCCTGACCGTCGACGTGAAGCACTCGCCGGCTGTCATCAGCACCGCGCTGCCCGTCAAGGACGCCGCCGGCAAGCCGGTCGGCTACGACGCCGAGGGCATCTTCGCCCGTCCGCAGGGCGGCTACTGGCTCGCCGTCGAGGGTGCCAGCGGCCCGGAGAACGCCCTGGTCCGCCTGGACGCCGCCGGGGTCACCCGCCAGGTCGTCCCGCTGCCGGCGGACGTCGCCGCCGGCCTCGGCAAGCAGGGCCTGGAAGGGGTCACCGCCACCACCGACCCGCGCGGCCGGGAGGTCGTCTGGGTGGCCGTGCAGCGTGAGCTCTCCACCGATCCGGCCGGCACCGTCCGGCTCGGCCGGTACGACGTCACGGCCGGCACCTGGAGCTGGTTCGGTTACCAGCTGAACAGCACCGGCGTACCGGGGGACTGGATCGGCCTCTCCGAGATCACGGTGGTCGGTGACCGGCTCGCGGTGATCGAGCGGGACAAGCTGAACGGGCCCGCCGCGGCCCTGAAGCGGGTCTACACCGTGCCGATGCCGGACTCGGCGGCGGCGCCCGGCCCGCTGCGCGTACTGCCGAAGACCCTCGCCGTCGACGTGCTGCCCGCGCTGCGCGCGACGAACGGGTGGACGCAGGAGAAGCTCGAGGGTCTGACCGTGGCCGGCAACGGTCAGGTGTACGCGGTTACCGACAACGACGCGCTCCAGGACGCGACGGGTGAGACGGTCTTCCTGCAGCTGGGGTCCAGCCGGAAGGTCTTCGGCCGCGACTGAGCCTCGGCAACGTTCGACTGATCCGCCACCGGCCCGGCGTCCACCCCGCGTGGGTGCCGGGCCGGTGGCCTTCCCGGGCGGCGCGCCCGTGGCTGTTCACGGCCGGCTCAGGCGCGGCGGAGCAGGTAACGGGCTCGCCGACCGGCGTCGGCGAAACCCAGCCGCCGGTACAGCCCGCCGGCCGGGTTGTCGTCGTTGACGCAGAGCCAGGCCTCTCGGGCATTCTCGGCGGCGAGCGACCGCAGCACGCTCGCCACCAGGTACGCCCCGACCCGTCGCTTCCGCCACGCCGGGACCACCCCGACCTGGTCGATCCAGGTGCCGACGATGTTGACGAAGCCGACGGCCTGTCCGTCCGGGCCTCGGGCCAGCAGGGACAGGTCCGGCCGGTACTCGTCGTCCTCGTGCAGCTCCCCCAGCCACTCGTCGGCCTCGGGCACCACGAAGCCCGGTCGGTCCGCGAACGCCGCGCAGTAGGTGGCGAAGAGGTCCGCCCCGGTTTCGGCGGTCACCGGCTCGGTCACCACCGTCTCAGGTCGCGGGACGGCCGGCACGACGTCGAGGTGGTGTCGCAGCACCGACTCGGAAAAGGTCAGGTGCAACCCGTGGGCCGTGAAGAGCCGCTCCCCGGTGGCGCTCCACGTCTCGGTGGTCAGCAGCAGGTCGGCGTCGCCGGCCCGCTGGTCGGCCCAGCTGATCAGTCGGGTGCCGAGTCCTCGCCCGCGCCACCGCGGGTGCACGAGCCCGGTGGCGGTGGCCGGGCCTTGCGCGACGGCGGCCGACGGCGCGATGTTTCCGACGCCGACGCCGACGGCGGCGACGAGCTGGCCGTGGTGCCAGGCGCCGAGCGTGTACGACTGGAGTAGGCGCGCCCGCAGCAGCGGCGGCCGCTTGAACAACGGCAGGCCGCCGTCGACCTCGAGGCAGGCCTCGGCCAGCTCGGTCAGCGCCGCGAGGTGTTCCTCGTCGATCTCGCCCCAGCTGAGGGTCTCCATCGGTTCCACGTCGCCCTTCTCACCCGTCGGGAAGGAGGCGCCGACCACGCGCCCGGTGGCCCAGTAGGCGACGCGAGCGGTTCAGGTGTCAACCGGATTCGCTGCCCAGCGTCCTCGCCGGAGCCCCACGGTGACGGCCCGCGGCTTCGGCCGACGGAGACGGCAGCTGCCTGACTGGCGGAGGCTGCGGCGACCTCGCGAGTCCATCACCGAGCGCTACTTCGGCGCCACCACGGCCCACCCGCTCCGGACGCTTTGCTCTGCACCCATATACGCGCCAGCCACGTTGAGTGCTTGCCGTCAAGATCGTTGCCCGTGGTGGCCAATCGCAGATCCGCAGGTCCGGGCGATGGCGCGTATCAGGGTGCAGAGCAAAGCGGGCGAAGTGCGGTACCCGTCCACGCCATGCCCGGTTACGCCGCGTCACTTGGGGCCGACGTTACGCTGAGTGACTCAAATCGATGGCTCGCCGCTGCCAGAGTCAGAGAGCACCATTCGCCCGCGCGGCCCGGGCAATGCGCGGTTCGGGCGGTGCGCGACTCAGGCGTCGGGCAGTTCGGGACCGCCGTCGAGCAGTGGGGCCAGCAGGTCACCGGACTTGTCCACCCGCCTGAGCACCTCGTCCGCCGTGTACGGCTTCGCTGCCGGCCGCCTACCGGCCGCGCCCGCCTCGACCTCGTCCCAGGTCAACGGCGTCGACACCGAGGGCACCGACTGGGCCCGCAACGAGTAGGGCGCGACAGTGGTCTTCGCCGCGTTGTTCTGGCTCCAGTCGATGAAGACCTTTCCGGGCCGCAGGTTCTTCGCCATCTTCGACACGACGACCTTCGGCTGCGCCCGCTCCAACTCCTGGGCGATCCGCTTCGCGTACGCCGACACGTCGTCCGCGGATTGCCGGCCGGCGATCGGGCAGCAGAGTTGCATGCCCTTCTTGCCCGACGTCTTGGGGTAGCTGTCGATGCCGTCCTCGGCCAGGCGGTCGCGCATCAACAGCGCCACCTGGCAGCACTGCTTCAACCCCGCCGGCGCTCCCGGGTCCAGGTCGACGACCATCATGTCCGGGTGCTCACCGACCTTCCACTGCGGTGTGTGCAGTTCCAGCGCGGCGAGGTTGGCCAGCCATACCAGGGTGGGCAGGTCGTCGGCGACCACGTAGTCGATGGTCTCCCGCCCCTTGCTCGACCCGGGCGCGGGCAGTGTCTCCGTACGCACCCAGCCGGGAGTGGCGGCCGGGGCGTTCTTCTCGAAGAACGAACCCCCGTCGACACCGTTCGGGAAGCGGATGCGGGTCAGCGCCCGGTCCCGCAGGTGCGGCAGGAGCACGGGGGCGATCCGCGTGTAGTAGTCGATCACCTCGCCCTTGGTGAACCCGGCGGCCGGGTAGAGCACCTTGTCCAGGTTGGACAGCTCCAACGCGCGCCCCTCGACGTCCACCCGCAGGCGGTCAGCTGGCATCGTCGACCTCCTCGGCCGGTTTGTCCGGTCGGAGCCGGAGCACCCGCGGGAAGCGCAGCCGCCCGTCCGGGGTGCGCTGGCCGTACTTCACCTCCACCACGACCCGTGGTGTTACCCAGATCGCGCCGCGCGCATCCTCGCGGGGCACGTCCCCGGCGAACGGAGAGTCCGGCGTGCGCAGCGGCTCCAACTCGGCGAGGAGTTGTCGTTCCAGGCCGGCCCCGATCCCGCCGCCGACCCGGCCGCGATAGGTGAGCCGCCCGTCCGGGCGAGGAACCCCGACGAGCAGGCCGCCGATCTTCCGTGCCCCTGGGCGCCATCCGCCGATCACGAAGTCCCCGGTCACCTCCAGCTTGACCTTCACCCAGTCCGGCGAGCGCACCCCGGCCCGGTAGGCGGCGCCCAACCGCTTGGCCATCACCCCCTCCAGGCCGTGCTCGCCGGCTGCCTGGTAGGTGGCCGGACCGTCGGAGAAGACCGGCGGGACGGCCCAGCGGGCACCGCCCAGGCCGAGGCCGTCCAGGGCCGCGCGGCGACGTTCGTACGGCCAGCCCGTCAGGTCCTCGCCGTTGTGGCGGAGCAGGTCGAAGATCATGTAGGTCACCGGCATGACGGCCGCCAGACGAGCGGCCTTGTTCCGGTCCCGTACGTGCATCCGCTCGGCGAGCGCGGTGAACGAGGGCTGGCCCGACTCGCCGAGCAACACCACCTCGCCGTCGAGCAGTGCGTCGTCCACCTGCTCGCGCAGCGTGGCCAGCTCCGGGTACGCAGCTGTGATCTCCACGCCGGAACGCGCGTACAGGTGCTGCATGCCGCCGGAAATATCAGCGAGCGCGCGGACGCCGTCCCATTTGAACTCGTACGCCCAGCCGGCACCCGCCGGGAGCTGCCCGGTCATCGCGAGCATCGGCTTCAGAGGCGCGCCGGGCACCTTCTGACTGTAGTTCGCGGCGGAAGTCCTCGCGCCCGCTTCGATCCTTTGCGATCCTGAGCTTTACCGGGGAGAGGAGCCGACATGCGGGCCATCTGGAAAGGAGCGGTCTCGTTCGGGCTGGTCTCGATCGCGGTCAAGCTCTACTCCGCCACCGAGGAGAAGGACATCCGCTTCCACCAGGTGCACCGGGAGGACGGTGGGCGGATCAAGTACAAGCGGACCTGCTCGATCGACGGTGAAGAGGTCACCTACGACGACATCGCCAAGGGGTACGACATCGGCGGCGGCGAGATGGTGATCCTCACCGACGAGGACTTCGCCGACCTGCCCCTGAGCACGTCCCGTGCGATCGACGTGCTGGAGTTCGTTCCGGCCGACCAGGTCGACCCGATCCTCTACAACAAGGCGTACTTCCTCGAGCCGGACGGTTCGGCCACCAAGCCGTACGTGCTGCTGCGTGACGCGCTGCTCGACTCCGAGCGGGTGGCCATCGTCAAGGTGGCGCTGCGCCAGCGGGAACAGCTCGCCACCCTGCGCGTACGCGAGGGTGTGCTGCTGCTCAACACCATGCTCTGGCCGGACGAGGTGCGCAGGCCCGACTTCGGCTTCCTCGACGAGGACCTCAAGGTCCGCCCCCCGGAGCTGGCGATGGCCAGCTCGCTGATCGACTCGATGACCGGCGACTTCGAGCCGGACGCGTTCACCGACGACTACCGCGCGGCGTTGCAGGAGGTCATCGACGCCAAGGTGGAGGGCCGGGAGGTGGTCCAGCCGGAGGAGGTCGAGGAGGCTCCCGCGGCTGCCGTGGACCTGATGGCCGCGTTGAAGGCCTCCGTGGAGCGGGCCCGCTCAGCGCGGGGTGAACCGGCCGGCGGCGGGCGAGCCGCCGAGCCGACTCCGATCTCGGCAGCCCGCTCGGCGCAGAAGAAGGCGGCGGAGGAGAAGGCCGCCGAGAAGAAGGCCGCCAAGGCGCCGGCGAAGAAGGCCGCCGAGAAGAAGGCCACCCCGAAGAAGACGGCGGCCAAGAAGGCAGCGCCGAAGAAGGCGGCCGAGAAGAAGGCCGCCCCCAAGAAGGCAGCGGCCAAGAAGACCACCCGCAAGACCGCCTGAGCACTCCCGCAACGGATCTGTCGACTCCGGGGTGGGCACGGATGGCGTTGGGGCGGGTACCGTGTGCGTCGGCTGTCCCCCGGCACCGGTGCCGGCCACCCAACTCTTCCCAGGGAGTCGACGAGTGAGCGAGCGGACCCAGAACCGGTCGAAAACGGAGCGGCGGTTGGCCGCCCAGTTGGCCGCGCAGAAGGCGGCTGAGGCGAAGCGCCGCCGGCAGGCGTGGCTCGGTGGGCTTGCCGCCCTGGCCGTGGTCGCGGTGCTGGTCACCGTCTTCGTGCTCGTCAACCCGGGGGGCGACGACAAGCCCGCCACGCAGGCCGGCGCCACCCCGTCCGCGACCGCCGCGGGCGAGCAGGCCCCCGCCACCCCCGGCGCCCCGCAGCTGCCCGAGGGCGCCGACCCGGCTCTGGGCACCGCGCCGAAGGTCACCGCCGGCAAGGGCGAGCTGAAGAAGCTCACCGTCACCCCGCTGATCAAGGGCACCGGGCCGGAGGTCAAGGCCGGCCAGACGATCACCACGAACTACGTGGGCGTGCTGTACAAGGACGGCAAGGAGTTCGACTCCTCCTGGAGCCGCGGCGAGCCCGCGAGCTTCCCCATCGGCGTCGGCCAGGTCATCCCCGGTTGGGACCAGGGCCTCGTCGGGGTCAAGGTGGGCAGCCGGGTGCAGCTCGACATCCCCGCCGAGCTGGCGTACGGCAACGACGCCGCCAACGGGGTGTCCGGTCCGCTGCGCTTCGTGGTCGACGTCCTGGCCGCGCAGTAGCCGGTCGGCATACCGGTTCGTCCCGATCCGTCAGGTAGTGGCGGTGCAGTTCCCCACAGAGGTCTTCCAGCCACTTCCTCACTTCCAGTAGGTTCCGGGTCACCCTGGGCACTCGCGCCCGGGGTCGACTCGGACGCGACGTGGAGGTACCCGTGACGGCGCTGTACGGCCCCGGGCATACCGCTCGGCTCATGTGGCGGCACTACGAACCGGTACACGCGGTCACCTACTTCCACCCGCGATCACGAGCCGCGTACGAGGCGGCCGGGCTCCGCGGGTACTGGCGGGGCTACTTCGCCGGCCGGGCCGCACCGCTCGGCGCGACCGCCGCCGCCCCGGTGATCGCCGCGTTCTACACGTTCGCTCCACCAATGGTTAGCCGGGCGCTGCCCGCCGTATGGCGGCTGGCCACCCCGCAGGAGGCGCTGCGGGCCCGGCTCACCGGTGCGGTGCAGGCGCTGGCGGAGCTGACGTACGAGCTGCCCGAGACGCATCTGATCGAGGTCGCCGACCTGCTCGACATGGCGGCCGGCGCGGTGGAGACCGGTGGCCGGGTGCTCGGCGCCGCCAACGCCGCCCTGCCCGCCGGCGAGTACCCGCTGGCCCGGCTCTGGCAGGCCGCCACCACCCTGCGGGAGCATCGGGGCGACGGGCACGTCGCCGCGCTCGTCGCCGCCGACCTCGACCCGGTGGAGACGCTGGCCTGGCGGGTCGCGGTCGACATGCCCGCGCAGAACCTGCTCGGACGGGGCTGGACCGAGGAACAGTGGCAGGCCGCCCGCGCGCGGTTGACCGAGCGGGGTTGGCTCACCTCGGACGGGCAGCCCACCGAGCGGGGCCACGCCGCGTTCCAGGCAGTCGAGGACGCGACCGACGCCGCGGCCGCCCGACCCTGGCAGGTCCTCGGCGCCGACCGGGTCGAGCGGCTGTGCGAGCTGCTGCACCCGATCGCCGACGCCTGCCATTCGGTGCTGCCGCCGGACAATCCGATCGGCCTGCCGGCGCTGGCCGGCTGACCGCTCGCCCGGCCCGTGCCGGCGCCTCGGAGGGCCGTCGAAGGCGCGGGCGTCAGGCCGTCGGAAGTGCGGGCTCGCCGAGGGCGTCAGGCCGTCGGAAGTGCGGGTCCCGGCAGGCGGCCGGCCTCCGTGGTCGCCCGGCCGCGCCCGGTCGGGGACGCTCGGCACACCTGGCTTGCCGATCAACGGCGATCGGGCAGGATGGGGGCGTGGTGGATGCGGTGATCTTCGACCTGGACGGCGTGATCGTGGACTCGGAGCCGGTCTGGGAGGAGGTCCGGCGGGCGTACGTGGCGACACACGGCGGCACCTGGCAGCCGGACAGTCAGCGCCGGCTGATGGGGATGAGTACCGGCGAGTGGGCCCGCTACCTGAGCGCCGAGCTGGGTGTGGCCCGTACGGCCGAGCAGGTGGCCACCGAGGTGGTCGACGAGATGACCCGGCGGTACGCGGAGCGCGTACCGCTGATCGACGACGCCGACGAGGTGGTGCGCCGGATGGCCGCGCGGTGGCCGCTGGGGTTGGCGAGTTCCTCACCGACGCGGCTGATCGCCGCGACGCTCGCGGCGACCGGGCTGACGGACTCGTTCCGCACGACGCTCTCCACCGAGGAGACCGCCCGGGGCAAGCCGGCGCCGGACGTCTACCTCGCCGTGGCGCAGCGGCTGGGGGTCGCTCCCGCGCGCTGCGCCGCCGTGGAGGACTCGTCGAACGGGGTGCGTTCGGCGGCTGCCGCCGGCATGCGGGTGGTGGCGATCCCGCACGGCTCGTACCCGCTGGACGAGGACGCCGCCGAGCTCGCCGCCGTGACGCTCGGCTCGGTCGACGAGCTGACGCCCGAGGTGGTGGCGCGGCTCTCGTGAACCGCCGCCCCGGCAGTGCCCACCGCCTACGGTCGGTGCAGGGGGCAGTGGCGTGCACACCAGGGGTTCCGGTACAGGGCAGGTCAGGAGGAGACCGCGATGAAGGCGATCGTTTACGAGCAGACCGGCGACCCGTCGGTGCTTCAGCTGGTCGATCGGCCGGTGCCGGAGCCGGGACCGGGTGAGGTCCTGGTGCGGGTCGCCGTCTCCGGCGTCAACCCGACCGACTGGAAGGCCCGGCGGCTCTGGCCGATCCCTGCCGGGTGGCAGATTCCGGGGCAGGACGGCGCCGGGGTGATCGAGGCGGTCGGCGAGGGTGTGGACCAGCAGCTGATCGGCGAGCGGGTCTGGATCTGGGAGGCCGCCTGGCAGCGGCCGTGGGGCACCGCCGCCGAGTACACAGTGGTTCCGGTCCGGCAGGCGGTGAGCCTGGGTTCCGCCTCGTTCGACCTGGGCGCGTGCCTCGGCATTCCGTTCCTCACCGCGCACCGTTGCCTGACCGTCGGCGAGTACATGCCCCAGAAGTTGCACGCCGGCGCGCTCAGCGACCACACGGTGTTGGTGCAGGGCGGCGCGGGTGCGGTGGGCAACGCCGCGATCCAGTTGGCCCGTTGGGCCGATGCCTGCGTCATCGCCACGGTGAGCAGCGCGGAGAAGGCGCAGCTCGCGGCGGCGGCCGGCGCCAGCCACGTGATCAACTACCGCGAGCAGAACGTGGTCGAGGAGGTCCGCAAGATCGCGCCCGACGGGGTGCACACGATCGTCGAGGTCGCTCCCGCGGTGAACGCGGCCATGGACGCGCAGGTGCTGCGCAACGGCGGGGCGGTCTGCGTCTACGCCAACGACGGCGGCGACGAGGTCACCATCCCGATCCGCCCCTCGATGACCCCGAACGCGCGCTGGCAGTTCGTGCTGGTCTACACCGAGCCGAAGGCGGCCAAGGCCCACGCGGTCCGCGACGTGTGCGCCGCCGTGGTGCAGGGGGCGATCCGGGTGGGCGAGGAGGCCGGGCTGCCGCTGCACCACCATTCGCTGTCCGCGGCCGCCGCGGCCCATCAGGCGGTGGAGAACTCGGTGGTCGGAAAGGTGCTGATCAGCACCAGCGAGCAGTGACGACCAGCAGTGAACGGATTTCCCCGTCATCGGGACGGAGGCGAACAACTCTCGCAATAATGGATTTGCGGGTCGCCCCGCGTGGAACGGGCGGCCCCGGCGCGGTGCGAACGCCGGGGCCGCCCCTGGGGAGGAGAGTCTCTCCTCAGTCAGGCGTCAGCCCGTGCGGAAACGTTACTGGGGACTCAGCTCCCGTACGGTGAGTTCACCGTCGGCGTACCGCGAACGGACGACCTTCTTGTCGAACTTGCCGACGCTCGTCTTCGGCACCGCGTCGATGAAGGCCCACCGCTCCGGCAACTGCCAGCGGGCCACCGACGCGGAGAGGAAGTCCCGCAGTTCCTCGGCGTCGACCGAGGCGCCCTCCCGGACCACCACCGTCGCCAGCGGTCGTTCGTCCCAGCGTTCGTCCGGCACCCCGACCACGCAGGCTTCGAGCACGGCCGGGTGCGCCATCAGGGCGTTCTCCAACTCCACCGAGGAGATCCACTCCCCACCCGACTTGATGACGTCCTTCGCCCGGTCGGTGAGCGTGATGAAGCCGTCCGGCGAGAGCATCCCCACGTCGCCGGTACGCAGCCAGCCGCCGCGGAACTTCTCCTCGTCCGGGGTGTCCTCGCCGACGTACCGTGCGGTGACCCACGGTCCGCGGACCTCCAGCTCACCCACGGACGTGCCGTCGGCGGACATCGGCTCCCCGTCCGGCCCGACGATCCGCGCCCGCACGCCGGCCGGGATCCGCCCCTGCGTGTAGCGGTAGCGCCAGGCCTCCTCGCCGGTCGCCCCGGCGGGCGGCCGGGAGACCGAGCCCAGCGGCGACATCTCCGTCATGCCCCAGGCGTGCACGACCTGGATGCCGTACCGCTCGGCGAAGGCGCGCATCAGCGCCGGCGGGCAGGCCGAACCGCCGACGATCACCTCCTTCAAGGAGGAGATGTCCACCTCATGGGTGTCCAGGTAGTTCAGCAGATCGGCCCAGATCGTCGGCACCGCACCCGCCAGGGTGGGCCGCTCGGCGGCGATCATCTCGGCGATCGGCGCGGCCTGCAGGAAGCGGTCCGGCATGAGCAGCGAGGCGCCGGAGAGGAACGTCGCGAACGGCAGCCCCCAGGACATCGCGTGGAACATGGGCACGATGGCCAGCTCCCGGTCGGTCGGGCCGAGGCCGAAGCCCTCCGGCATGCAGACCTGGAGCGTGTGCAGGTAGATCGAGCGGTGCGAGTACGCCACGCCCTTCGGGTTGCCGGTGGTGCCCGAGGTGTAGCAGAGCGCGGCCGCGTCCCGCTCGTTCACCTCCGGCCAGTCGTACGTGTCGGAGCGACCGGCGAGCAGGTCGTCCCACCGGTGCACGACGATCCGGTCGCCGGCCGCCTCGACGAGCGGCGCCGGATCGCCGCCACCGACCACGACCACGTGCCGCACCGTGGTCATCGCCCCGATCGACCGCGCCAGGAGCGGAATCAGTGTGGTGTCGACCAGCACCACCCGGTCCTCGGCGTGGTTCGCGATGTAGGCGACCTGGTCCGGGAAGAGACGGATGTTCAGCGTGTGCAGCACGGCGCCCATGCTCGGCACCGCGAAGTACGCGACCAGGTGCTCGTTGTTGTTCCACATGAAGGTGGCGACGCGCTCGTCTCCGGTCACGCCGCACTCGGCGCGCAATCCGTGAGCGAGGCGAGCGGCGGCCCGCCCGACCTCGGCGTACGTCATCCGGTGGGGCTCGGCGCCGGTCCACGTGACCGACTCGGCCGTGCCGTGCACGGTGGCGCCGTGGTCGAGGATCCGGGAGACCTGGAGGGGGGCGTCCATCATCGTGCTACGCATGGGTGACAAATTAGTGTCGCCGGTCACACCTTGGGAACCCCGGAAACCCGGTCGCCTCCGGCCGCGACTCGTAGATTGTCCGGGTGAGCATCTCCTGGGCCGATTCGTACGTGGGTCAGCTGCGCGCCCTGGCCGGGGACCGGACGCTGATGTTCGTCGGGGCCCGAGCGGTGGTGCGGGACAACGCCGGTCGGGTTCTGCTGATCCGGCGGTCGGACAACGGCCAGTGGGCGATGCCGGCCGGCGCGATGGAGCTCGGTGAGTCGATCGCCGACTGCGCGGTACGCGAGGTGCGCGAGGAGACCGGGCTGCGGGCCCTTCGGGTGTGCGCTTTCGCCCTCTACACCGGACCCGACCGGACGCACACCAACATGTACGGCCACACGTACCAGATCTTCACGACCGCGTTCCGGGTGGAGGAGTGGGACGGCACGCTGTCCCGGGTGACCGACGAGACCACCGACGCCGGCTTCTTCCACCGGGAGCAGTTCCCGGCGCCGCTCTCCCCTTCGGTCCTGGAGACCCTGGCCGATCTGGACGTCTTCGAACAGACCAACCGCCTGATCCTCAAGTGAGCGCCGCGCCCCCGCGGGGTCCGGCCGGATCCGCCGGCGCCGGCCCGGGCCGGTGACCGCCGCGCCCTGTCGGGACCCGGCCGGGGCCCGCCGGCGCGGGCCCGGGCCGGGTCAGATCATCGTCTGGGACTGCGCCTCCATCTGGGCGGCCGCCTGCTCCTTCGACTCCTTCGACAGCGGCTCGCCGCCGGCCGCCGGCGCCTTGCCGCCGAGCGGGTCGGCACCGCCGGTGGCGCCCTGCGGGCTGGCGCCGCGCAGCAGGGCGTTCGGCATGGCGACGGTGACCAGCACGGCCACGATCGCGATCAGCCCGGCGGTCAGGAAGACCGGGTGCAGCGCCGCCACGAACGCTTCCTGGATCGCGTTACGGACCGGGCCGGGCAGCGCCATGATGGTCGCCGGGTCGTTGATCGAGATGTTCGTTCCGCCGGCCGCCTCCGCGGCGGCCCGCTGGTCGGGCGGCAGCTGGGCGAGCGCGCCGGGCAACCGGCTGGCCAGCCCGGTGGCGAGCCCCGACGAGAGCACGGTGCCGAGGATGGCGACCCCGAACGAACCGCCGAGCGACCGGAAGAAGGTCGCCGATGAGGTGCCGGCGCCCAGGTCCCGGACGGAGACGGCGTTCTGCACGGCGAGGATCAGCGACTGCATGCAGAGACCCAGCCCGACGCCGATCACCACCATGTAGAGGAAGGCCAGCCAGAGCGTGGTCGCGACGTGCAGCTGGGTGAAGAGCAGCATGCCGACGACCAGCACCACCGAGCCGACGACCGGGAACCACTTGTACCGACCGATCCGGGTCATCGCCCGGCCGGTGAGGATCGAGGTACCGATGATGCCGACCATCATCGGCAGCATCAGCAGACCGCTCTCGGTCGGCGAGGCGCCCTTGACGATCTGGAGGTAGAGCGGGATGAAGATGATCGACCCGAACATCACCAGACCGATGACGAAGACGGCGGTGTTGGCCAGCGCGAAGGTGCGCAGGCGGAACAGGTGCAGCGGCAGGATCGGCTCCGCGACCCGGCGTTCCTGGAGCACGAAGAGCGCGCTGAGCACCGCTCCGGCCACGATGAGCCCGATGATCACGCCGGAGCCCCAGGCGTACTCGTTGCCGCCCCAGCTCAGCGCCAGCAGGATGGCGCTCACCCCGGCCACCAGCAGCGCCGCGCCAAGCCAGTCGACGGTGCGCTCCCGATGCTCGAACGGGATCAGCCGCATCACGTGGTAGCAGACCACGATGGCCACGAGGGCCAGCGGCACGTTGATGTAGAAGATCCACCGCCAGTTCGTCTCCGCGAAGTACCCGCCGACAAGCGGGCCGGCCACCGAGGCGATACCGAAGACCGCGCCGAAGAGACCCTGGTAGCGGCCACGTTCCCGGGGCGAGAGCACGTCCGAGATGATGGTGAACGCGAGCGTGATCAGACCGCCCGCGCCCAGGCCCTGCACACCCCGGGTGAGGATCAGCTGGGTCATGTTCTGTGACAGCCCGGCCAGCAGCGAACCGACCAGGAACGCGCCGATCGCGAAGAGGAACACCGGACGGCGGCCGTAGAGGTCGGAAATCTTGCCGTACAGCGGGGTCGACGCGGTCGAGGCGAGCAGGTACGCGGTCACCACCCACGAGTAGTGGCTGATCCCGCCCAGCTCGCCGACGATGGTCGGCAGGGCCGTACCGACGATGGTCTGGTCGAGTGCCGCGAGCAGCATGCCGGTCATCAGGCCGATCATGAGCAGGCGAATCTGTCGGCTGTTCAGCACGGTCGCGGCTGGGGCTTCGCTGGTCACCCGCCCTTCTTTCCCGGCGTACGAGGAACATGCCCCGCACGGCGAGGCTTCCGCACGTCGATCATGAGATTGGCGGCGCTGCGGAGATCGAGACCGCCGCCAACCTCATCATCGGCGCTGTCCGGACGGGTGGTGCGGGGTCAGCCGGCGGGGTTGGCGAAGCGTTCGACGATCTTGGCGCAGAACGCCGGCAGGTCGTCCGGTTTGCGGCTGCTGACCAGCCCACCGTCGGTGACGCACGGCTCGTCGACCCAGGTCGCCCCGGCGTTCGTCAGGTCGGTACGCAGGCTCGGCCAGGAGGTGATCCGCCGTCCGCGCACCACGTCCGCCTCGATCAGCGTCCACGGCCCGTGGCAGATCACCCCGACCGGCTTGCCGGCGTCGAAGAACGCCCGCACGAACCGGACCGCGTCCGGATCCGTACGCAGGAAGTCCGGATTCGCCACCCCACCCGGCAGCACGAGCGCGTCGTAGCCACCGGCGTCCGCGTCGGCCACCGTGACGTCCACGTCGTACGGCTTGGACTGGTCGAGGTGGTTGAACGACTGGACCGAGCCGGCCTTGAGCGAGACCAGCTCGACGGTCGCGCCCGCCTTCTCCACCGCCTCGCGGGGCTGTACGTACTCGACCTCCTCCACCCCGTCGGCGGCCAGGAACGCGATCCGCTTGCCCTGAAGTGTCATCGCTGACATCTCGTTGCATCTCCTTTCCGAGGGGTACCTACGGATCGTTCCCGGGACACCAGGTGCGAAACCCCCGGCCTAGTGGGCGCTGCGCCGGAGACCTGGTTTGACCCCTCGGGCCGGGGGGATCCGGAACGACATGGCAGGAGCAGCAGCGGAACAGCGGCGGCTCGCCGGCGTTGTGGAAAGCTGGCAGGGACGCCCGGTCCTGGTGATCGGTGACGCCATGCTCGACGAGTGGCGGTTCGCGGAGTCCGACCGGCTCTGCCGGGAGGCGCCCGCACCGGTGCTCACCCTCCGCCGCCGGATCTCCGCGGCGGGCGGAGCGGCGAACACCGCGGTCAACGTCGCCGCGCTCGGCGGCCGCGCGGTACTGGTGGCCCCGGTCGGCGCCGACGTGGCCGGCGACGAACTGCACGACTGCCTCGACCGGGCGGGAGTCTGGGACCGTACGGTCAACCAGCCCGGCCGCCCGACACCCTTGAAGCGGAGGATGCTGGCCGGGAACCAGATCCTGCTCCGCGAGGACTCCGGCGAGCCGGACGACCCGCTGGACCCGGACGGGGTGCAGCGCCTGCTCACCGCCCTGGACTGCGCCACGGAGGAGCTGCGCGCCGTCGCCGGCGGGGAGCCTCCCACCCTGGTGGTCTGCGACTACGGACTCGGCGCACTACCCACGCCGGTACGCGCCTGGCTGGTCGCCAACCGGGAGCGGTTCGCCACCGTGGCGCTGGACGCGCACGACCTCGCTGATTGGCGCGGCCTCGCCCCGACCGTCGTGACCCCCAGCTTCGCCGAAGCGACCCGCCTGCTGGCCCGGGCGACCCGGCGCAGCGCCGGCCCCGAGCTGCACCTCGACCACCCGGACGGCGATCCGGCCGACGGCCCGTCCGAGCTGACCGTCGGCGCCGCTCCGGGTGACCGTACGCCCAGGGCGGAGGAACCCCGGGGCGTCGGCGCGGCGGTCCGGACGAACTCCGGCCCGCCATCGCCCGACCCGGCCGGTCCCGACTCCTCGGCCGCGGATCTGGACGTGACGAGCCGTACGGCCCGGATCGACCGGACCGGCCCCACCGGGGAGCCGACACCGGGTGAGAGCCGCGTTGCGATGACCGGCGACGGGCTCAGCGTGACCGCCACCGGAGTGACGGTGAACGCGGCGGCCGGCGAGGGCGTCGATCGCGCGATGCTTGCCGAGTCACGCCTCGCCGAACTGCACGCGCACACCGGCGCGGACGTGGTGGCGGTGACCCTGGACACCGAGGGCGCGGTGGTCGGCACGGCCGACGGTGAGCGGCGGCGCAGCCACAGCACGCCGGTGCCGGCCAGCCACGCGGTCGGGGCCGGCGACGCGTACCTGGCGGCGATGACGCTCGCTCTGGCCGCCGGTGCGCCGCTGTCGACCGCCGCCCAGCTCGCGCAGCTCACCGCCACCATCACCGTCTCCGACACCGGAACCTGCGTCTGCCGCCGCGACGATCTGCTCGCCGCGCTCGACCAGCCGGTGCAGGACCAGGGCCGTCCCGTGGTGATCGACGCGGACGAGCTGGCGGCCATCGTGGAGACCCAACGCGACAGCGGCCGATCGGTCGTCTTCACCAACGGCTGCTTCGACGTGTTGCACCGAGGCCACGTCCGCTACCTGGAACAGGCCCGCACCCTGGGTGACCTCCTGATCGTGGCGGTGAACTCCGATGAGAGCGTGCGGCGCCTCAAGGGGGCGGACCGCCCGGTGAACCCGGTCGAGGACCGGGCCGCGCTGCTCGCCGCCCTCTCCTGCGTCGACCACGTGGTGGTCTTCGAGGAGGACTCACCGGCCTCGCTGATCAAGGTGGTCCGCCCCGACGTGTACGTCAAGGGCGGCGACTACCCGCCGGAGATGGTGCCGGAGGCGCCACTGGTCCGCCGGCTGGGCGGGCAGGTCCGCACCCTCGGGTACGTGCCGGACCGGTCCACGTCGCAGATCATCGAGCGGATCCGTACGCACAGCCAGGAGCGGGAGACCGACCCGTCACTGTCCAGCAAGCCGTCGTGAACCGGCCACTCGATCCGGGCGCCCCGGAGCGGTTCCGCGCCGACCGGATGGTCGACGTGCTGATCCCGACCCGTAACCGCCCCGCCGAGCTGGCGGTCACCCTCTCCGGGCTGGCGGCCCAGGACGGGGTGCCCGGGTTCGGGGTGGTGGTGAGCGACCAGTCCGACGGGGAACCGGCGTACGCCCACCCGGCGGCCGCCACCATGGTGCGGGCGCTGCGGCACCGGGGTCACCCGGTACTGCTCACCCGCCGGCTGCCCCGCCGCGGGCTGGCCGAGCACCGGGCCTACCTGCTGGCCGCCTCGGCCGCCCGGTACGTGCTATGCCTGGACGACGACGTCTGGTTGGAACCGGGGACGCTGCACCGGCTGGTGACCGCGCTGGCCGATCTGGGCTGCGGGTTCGTGGGCAACGCCGTGCACGGCCTGTCCTACGTCGACGACGTACGGCCGGAGACCCACGGGCACTACGAGGAGTGGGAGGCCACCCCGGTGCCCGAGCGGATCCGCCCGGGCACGCCCGAGTGGGACCGGGCGCGGATCCACTCGGCGGCGAACCTGCTGCACGTCACGGAGAAGCTGGAGCTGCCGCCCGATGCCTGGCGCGCGTACAAGGTCTCCTGGATCGGCGGATGCGTCCTGTACGACCGGGCGAAGCTGGTCGACTCGGGCGGCTTCGACTTCTGGCGCAGGGTGCAGGAGAAACACCAGGGCGAGGACGTCGCCGCCCAGCTCGCCGTCCTCGCCCGCCACGGCGGCGCGGGGGTGCTGCCCAGCGGGGCGTACCACCTGGAGTCGCCGACCACCGTCACGGAGCGGGACGTCGAGGCGTGGGAGGTCGTCCTCGCCGACGAGGACGCCGCGCAGCCGGCCTGAGCGACCGCCAGTGCCTACCGGAGCAGCTCGTGGGCGGCCTCGAGCACCTCGGCCACCGGCACATCGGTCACGAACGAGTCCCGGTGCGGACACCCGTCTACGCCGGGGCGGTGCGGGTAGATGTCGGTCGTGCAGTCCACGCCGCAGACCGGGCAGCGCACCGTCCACGAGATGATCGGCCGGTGCCGGCCGCGCAGCGGCGTCGCGGTGTTGATGAGGTTGCCGACCCAGAAGATGCCGACCGTCGGGGTGCCGACCGCCGCGGCCAGGTGCAGTGGCCCGGTGTCGTTGGAGATCACCAGCGCGCAGTCCGCGTAGCAGCCGGCCAGGCCGCCGAGGCTGAGCGTGCCGACCTGCGGCCGGACCGGCGCCTCGGCCGCCGCGACCACCCCGTCCACCACCTCCCGCTCCGCCGGTGTGCCGGTGACCAGCACCTCGTACCCCGCGCCGACCAGGTCACGAGCCACCTCGGCGAAACGTTCGGCGGGCCAGCGCCGTCGGGTGTCGGTGGCGCCCGGATGCAGCGCCACCCGGGGCTGCCGGGCCGGGCCGAGCACCCCGGCCGCCTCGTTCCGGTCCGCCTCGGTGACCGCCAGCGTGGGCACGATCGTCGTGGCCGGTGCGCCGACGAGCGCCGCCACCTCCAGGTAGCGGATCACCTCGTGCTGGTAGTAGACGTACCGGATCCAGCGGTCCAGCGGCGGCGCGTTCTCGGTGCGCAGCCCGGCCGTGACCCGGGCGTCGAACGCCGTGATCAGCGGGTTGGAGTTGGCGCCGCCGCCGTGCATCTGCAACGCCAGGTCGAAGCGTTCCGCCCGCGCCGCGGCCAGGAATTCGTCAGTCGCCGCCGGCTGTTCGTCCGGCTCCGGCTCACGGATCCCGTTCGCGGGCGGCACCACCAGCACCCGGTCCACCGGGCCGGGCCGGTCGCGCCAGAGTTTCGCGTGCCAGGGCGCGCCGAGCAGCACGATCTCCGCTGCGGGGTACGCGGCCCGCAACGCCTCCAACGCCGGCAGTACGAAGATGAAGTCGCCGAGCGCGTTGGCTCGCAGCACGGCGATCCGTTCGACCTCGGCTACGCGCTCGGCCACCGGGCCGAGCAGGGACGGGGCGACCACCCGGGCCCGCTACGGCTGGTCGAGCTCGCCGACAGCGGTGTCCGGGCGGTGCAGCTCCCGGTCCGCGGCCGGATCACCCGGTGCCGGCGTACGGCTGCCGAGCGAGCCGGTACGCGGCCCGGCGCGGCCGACGGTGATGGTGCGCGGGGCGGGCCGGGCCGCACGTGGCAGGTGGACCCGGAGCAGTCCGTGGTCCATCACCGCGTCGATGGCGTCCGGGTCGACGCGGATCGGCAGCTCGACGCGGTACTCGAAGCCGCGGGTCTCGAAGCCGCCGGGTATGCCCTGGTCGGCGTTGACCTCGGCCTCGGAGCGCGCCCGTACGCACAGCTCACGGTCGTCCAGCTCGACAGCCACCTCCTCCGGCGCCACCCCGGGCAGCCGGACGATGACCTCCCAGCCGTCGGGCACCTCCGTCAGCTCCACCTCCGGCGGACCGGACCGGCCGCCGACCAGCCGGCGCAGCTCGGAGCGGAGCGACTGGAGTTCACCCATCGGGTCCCAGCCCTGCTGCCGGCCACGCCAGCGGCCGAACCCGCCACCCTGCTCGCTCATGCCGTCGCCTCCCTCCGGTCGGCCACGGCCTGAGGCTCAACCACGCTGCGCCCGATGATTCGCTCGCTCCGCTCGCGCATGCCGTCGCCTCCCTCCGGTCGGTCCGCACGTTGCGTGAGGCGGTACCCCCGGGCAGTGTCGGCAAACCTCCGGACGACCGGTCGTACGCTGTCCGACACGAGCCGCAGCGCGGCGGCTCCGCCTACACGTTCGGCCCGGGGAGGAACACGTGACGGTGGAGATCACTTCGGCGGAGGAGCTGCGCGAGCTGCTGGGCACGCCGACGGAACAGGCCGCCGACAAGGAACGCACCCGGCTGCACGAGCTGGATCGACAGTGGCTGGCGGCGTCGCCGTTCTGCCTGGTGGCGACCGCTGGAGCGGACGGCAGCTGCGACGTCTCGCCGAAGGGCGACCCACCGGGCTTCGCGCTGGTGCTCGACGACACGACCATCGCGCTGCCGGAGCGGCCGGGCAACCGGCGGGCGGACGGCTATCGCAACATCCTGGAGAACCCGCACGTCGGGCTGCTCTTCATGATCCCCGGGCGCGCTGACACACTGCGGATCAACGGACGCGCCCGGCTGGTCCGCGACGCGCCCTGGTTCGCGGAGATGACCGTCAAGGGCCACCGTCCCGTCCTCGCCGTGCTGGTCGAGGTCGAGCAGATCTTCTACCACTGCCCGAAGTCCTTCCTCCGCTCGGCGTTGTGGAAGCCGGAGACCTGGCGGCCGGACGTACTGCCTTCCCGAGCCCACCTGGTCAAGGAGCTGGAGGCTCCGGAGAAGGACATGGCGGAGCTGGAGCGCCACTACGGTCCGGACTACCTGAAGAAGCTCTACGCCTGAGGCCCGGCGGCGGCCGGGCCCCTTGAGAAATAGACGATGCTGAACCCCTTCCGGCCGGAAAATGGCGGCGGCCACGGTTAGGGTCAGGCCCATGCGTCGAATGATCCCTGTCGTTTCGATCGCCCTCGCCGTGCTCGTAGCCGGCTGTGGCACCGACTCCGACAGCCCCACCGACTCGCCCGCGCGCGCCACGTCCGCGGCCGACCCGGTCACCACCATCAAGGAGGGCATGGGTCGTGGCCTCTCCGGCACGGTCACCATGGACGCCTCGGTGAAGATCGGCCAGGCGGCGATGGAGCTCACCGGCAAGATGGACCCGGCAGCCAAGGTGCTCACGGTCGTCACCACGGCACCCGAGCAGATGGAGGCCCGGCTGATCGGTGACGCCGCCTACATCAAGGCGGAATCACTCGGCGGCGACAAGCCCTGGATGAAGATCGACCTCACGAAGCTCAGGCCGGAGAGCCCGCTGCGCCAGTCCTTCGACCTGCAGTCGCAGACCGGTCTGGTCGGCGGCATCGTGACCGCCGAGAAGGTGGGCGAGGGCAGCTACCAGGGCACGGCCGACCTGGAGAAGGCCGTGCAGGCCGCGAGCGACGACGGCGGGATGCGCGAGGGCCTCGAGTCGACCGCCAAGCTGGCGAAGGACCCGAAGGCGATCCCGTTCGAGGCGACGGTCGACACCGAGGGCCGGGTCACCTCCCTGTCCTACACGATCGCCACGAAGAGCCTCGGAGATCTCGTCACCGAGCTGCGGATGAGCGGCTTCGGCGAGAAGGTGACGGCGACCGCGCCACCCGCCGGCGAGACCGAAGACGCCTCCGCAGACATGTACAAGTTCCTCTGACGTACCCGCACGTTGGCGCTCACCGGCGGCGGGATGTGCACTTCGCGCGGAAGACCCAGGCCGGCCGGCTCGATCGCCGTTGCCGGCCTGGGCCGCTGGCTGTCGACAGCGTCCGATCGGTAGCCGCCCGGCGGGTCCCGGCCACGCGTCCGAGGCCCGTACCCGATCGGCTTCGGTCGGTGTCCGGACCCGGGTCTTGCCCAACCGGGCGTTGGCAGGGAGATTCGATCCATGGACGCGGATGTGGTGATCGCCGGATGCGGACCGGTCGGAGCAGTACTCGCCGCGCTGCTCGGTGAGCGTGGCATCCGGGTCGTCGTCGTGGACCCGGCGTCCGACTCCAGGGCCGGGCCGCACGCCCACCCGCGAGCGGCGGTCCTCGATTCGCACGTGCAGCGGATCCTCCGCCGCATCGAAGGCTTGGCCGGCTGGGACGAATGGGCGACCCCGTTGCGCCGCTCGCGACTGCTCGACAAGGACCGCCGCCCGTTGCTGACGCTCCGACTGCCGGACGATGTGCCGGCCGGCGTCATGCTCGACCAGCCGCGCCTTGAGCAGGCGTTACGCGACCGGCTGGCGCGGATGCCCACGGTGCACCTGCACGCCGGCCGGTCGGTGACCGCGCTGGAACAGTCGGACGACGTCGTCACCGTCACGCTCGACGACGGCTCGACGTCGACCGCCTCCTGGCTGGTCGGCTGTGACGGTGCGTCGAGCACCGTACGGGGCTTGATCGGAGCTTCCTACGACGGCGTCAGTTACCCGGAGCCGTGGCTGGTCGTCGACGCCCGCACCGACGAGCCCGGCACCGGCGAGCCGACGTTCTCCTACGTGCTCGACCCGGCCCGGCCGATGGTGGCGTTCGAGCGGCCCGGCGCACGGAGGTGGGAGTGGAGGCTGCTGCCCGGCGAGGATCCGGCCGGCATGGTGATGCGGGCCGAGGAACTGATCCGCCCGTGGGTCGATCCTGCGGCGCTGCGGGTCGAGCGGGCCGCGGTGTTCACGTTCCACGCTCGGACGGCCTCGACGTGGCGGCGCGGACGGGTGCTCCTCGCCGGCGACGCCGCGCACTCGATGCCGCCGTTCACCGGTCAGGGCCTCGGCGCCGGCCTGCGCGACGTCGCGACCCTGTCCTGGCTGCTGGGTGACGCGCCCGGCGACCTCGACCGCTACGAGCGCGAGCGGCGTCCGGCCGTGGCGCGGATGACCCGCAGTGCACTGCTCACCGGCCGGGTCGTGCTCGGCCGCAACCGTCTCGCGGCAGCCGCGCTGCGCCGGTTCGTCCGGACCGTCGGGCTGCTCCCCGGGCTCGACGCGCGCGTCGCCAAGGCCGCCGCCGCGGCACCGGAGCGCCTCCCCGACGGCACCCGGCAACTGCCTGACACCCCGCTCGTCGTCGACGGCCGGCGGACCACCCTCGACGAGTTGCTGGGCAACCGGTGGGGCGTGATCCGCGGCGAGGCCGGCACGCTCGACCCCGAAACCCAGGCGTGGCTCACCGCGCACGACGCCGTCTTCGCCGACGTGGAAGGGTTCGGCAAGGGGCAGCTGACGATCGTGCGTCCCGACCGCTTCCCGACGACCACCGTCCCGCTCACCTGAGCACCTTCGGGCCCGGCGGCTGACCGTCGCCCGCCGCAGCCCTCGCGTCGGCGCCCCGCGGCTGCTCAACGCATCCGGGGTTGCGGAACCCGTACGGACGCCATGCCGGCCGCGGTGGCGGCCTGGATGCCCATGTCGGTGTCCTCGAAGACGAGACAGTCCTGCGGGGCGACGCCGAGAAGCTCGGCCGCCCGCAGGAACGCCTCCGGGTCCGGCTTCGCTCGCGCGTAGTCGCCGGCGCAGACCAGCACGTCGAACTTGTCGAGCAGGCCGAGCGCCCCGAGGGACGCGGTGACGGAGTCGCGGGTACTGCCGGAGACCACCGCGAACGGAACGCGCCGGTGGGACCCGATGATGTGTTCGAGGACTTCGGGCACAGCGGTGAGTTTCGGCAGGAATTGCCGGTAGAGCTCCTCCCGACGATCGGCGACGGCCGCCACCGGCATGGCGAGACCGTGCCGCTCGTTGAGGTCCACGATGATGTCGGCGACCGGACGACCACCCCACGCGTAGAAGAGGTCCTCCGGGAACTCGCAGCCCCACTCCGCCAAGGCCTGCTGCCAGGCGAGGTAGTGCAGTGGCATCGAGTCGACGATGGTTCCGTCGCAGTCGAAGAGGTACGCCCGGTATTCACCGGCAGGCAGGGGCAGGCTCACCCGTAGCAGGGTAGGGCCTGCTGCCGCGGTTGGGGCATGGCGAGTGCATCGTGGCAAGGTCTCGCGCGTCCACGGCACCCGGCCTGAACCATCACACCGCAGTCCGCTGGGACACTGGACGAGCAGCACCAACGCTCCGCTCACCGTTCTTGATCCGCGAGTTGGCCGCCCGGATGGTCTAGCCGTGACACCGACGGTTTCGTACTGTCCACCGCCATGGGGAACCTTGCTGCGGCGGGCTTCGGTGCCCTCGCCAGCCTCGTCGTCGTAGCCATCGGCGCCTGGCTTCAGGCTCAACGTGAGCGTCGGCACTGGCTCCGTGACCAGAAGCTCCGCGGTGCGGTCGACTACGTCACCAGCACGCGGTACCTGCTGAACCAGTATCGGAAGCTCGGCGAGCTGGGCATGGACGAGGACGACCGACGAGAGTGGCTGAACCGGATGCAGTCCGCTCGCTCGACTCTCAGCCTGCTGTGCGGCGCTCGGACGGTGACGCTGGCGAACGACGTCGCCAGGGCCCTCTACCGCCTGGGCCCGGAGTCCGACGAGGCTCAGGAGGACGCCGCGGAGACGGCCTTCCAGAACCTGGTCTGGCAGCTGCGGAAGGAACTCGGCTCACCACGACTCGACGGTTGACGGTCGGTAGCCCCGGCGCGACGAGCTCAGCCCCGCCGGCCAACCGCCCCCCTGCCGGGACGCGGACGGTGCAGCCGGCACGGCCGCTGCTGCCTCAGGGCAGCTTCGGCAACATCGCCAGCCAGGTGCGGACGCGCTCGGTGTCGGGTCCGGCAGGCAACTGATCGACGAGCGCCGCAAGCGGCCCGACGAGGTGCTTGTGCCGGCGAAGCAGCAGGATCTGCTCGGCCGGCAGTGTCCGCCAACGTTCGGCCAGCTCGGTTGCCCGGGCCGGCGTCAGTGTCATCGCAGCCAGTACGCTTCGGACCAGCGCGGATCGGTCCCAGTGCTGGTCACCCGGCACCGACCCGAGTTCCTGAATCAGCAGGCAACGCAGGTGGACTGAATCCTCCATCGCGTCCCACCGGTCGTATCCGGCGAACCGCTCGGCGCGCTCGGTCAGCGACAACACCAACTCGCCCCATTCCCGACGCGCCTCTGCGGTCAAGGCCCGGTCGTAGACGTGCAGCTGGGCGATCCATCGCGTCTGGAGCCACCAGTTGACCGACCGCAGGGCCACGTCCTCGCTCAAGGTGCTCATCCACTGGCGCATCCGGGCACTCGACCACGTGACCATGTCACCGGCGACATCCTGCTGCGACATCCGCCCAGTTTGGGTCATCGATGGAGACAAGGGCCATCGACTCCGGCACGCTCGATCTCTTGCGGACCGGATGCGGCGGGTCTGCCTATCCCAACGGGCACCTGGCGCACCGGCGCTCGTGGAAATCCGGCGAACGCGCCTCAATGGCCGAGGCCGCCCGGCCGGAGGCTGAGGCGGCTCTCGTCCGGGCCCAGTTGGAGGAGCTGAAGAAGAAGGACGCCCAGGCCCCGAGAGGCCGCCCCGGCATGCTGCCGGGGCGGCCTCCACTGGACGGCGAGCCGCACGGAGGCCGGCTGCGATCTGCCGGGCGCTCCATGCCCTCTCGTGCGGCGCTGAACCTCAGGCTGGCACGCGTCAGACGATGCGGATCGACCGCACCTGGGTGTTGCCCTTGGTGTCGACGTACACCTGGTAATCGCCGACGGTGTAGGTGCCGGCGGCGTTGTTGTCGATGGTGAACGTGGCCGTCTGGGCCGACTCGCTGCCGTCGACGTGGGTCTGCTTGACCGTGACGGTCAACTCGTTCTTGTTGCCGTTCAGCTTCTTCACCACGGCCGACGGGTCGGCATCGACCACCGCGTTGGCGACCGTCACGTAGACCGCGTCGGGCGACGAGAACTCCGCATTCTTCTGCCCGTCACCGAACTGGAAGAAGCCCCGCTGCTCGACGGCTCCACGCCCGGGGAACGGATCCGGGTTCGAGGCCAGGTAGTCCGGATTGACCTTGTACAGGTCCGTCTTGGAATCCGCGAGAACGGGCTTCACCCCGGTGTACGGAGCATCGGTGATCGCGAGGTTGACCGACAGGTAGATGGCGTCGGGGTTGGTGGCCGAGGTACGCGAGGAGAAGTACTTGTCCGCACTCTGCCCCGCGGGAACGGCCAGCGGCACGACCTTGTCGCCGACGAGGATGTTGAACTGGAAGGCGCCGTAGCCGCCGGCCACGAACTTCGCCCAGGCCGCATCCGACATGTGGTCGGGGCGCTCGACCTTGAACTCCAGGCGCATCGGTGCCACGTACGTGCTGTTCAGGTACTCGGGGTCGTCCAGGGGCAGGTAGACCCCTCCCGGGGCGTGCCCCAGTTCGTAGGCCGAGGCCGTCGGCGTCGAGTTGCCGCGCCCGTTCCACATCGGGATGTTGAACGAGGTGGCGCCGAGCAGGGCCTGGTCGCCCAGCTGGCCCTTGCCGACAGCGCCCGACGCGTCCTTGTACGTTCCGATCGTGGCGTCGAGCAGGTCGAGGTCCGCCCGGTCGGCGTTCAGCCCAGGGATGTCGGCCCACATGAACTTGGCGCCGGCGGGCCCGGAGTAGCGGGCCATCTCCAGCATGCCGTCGGCCATGAGCTTGGTCATCTGCACTGCCGAGTCGACCTTCATCCGCTCGTTGGCGGTGTGCCACCAGCGCTCGTTGCCCGGGATCACGGCGCCGAAGGCGGTCATCTTGTTGCGGAAGCTGCTGGCCAGGGTGCCGCCGGTCGTGCCCTGCGGATAGACCACGTCCCTGAGGGCGTACGGATCCGCGAACTCTTCCGGGTTGCAGTTGATCGAGGCCTGGTAGCTCCCGAACTGAAGAGCCGTCAGCGGGTTGTCGTGCGTGACGTAGAGCCCGGCGCCGACGGGCGCGCCGAGGCTACCGATGGTGAACCCCTTCGCCTCGAAGGCGGCCGTGACCGCACTCGTCGCCTGGCTGGAGTCAGCCGCGGTGACGTGCATGCTGCGCACGTACATCGGCATGCTGAGATTGCCGGAGGAGTCCGTGTAGAAGCTCGTCGGGGTCTCGGAGTTGATGCCGCCCATGAGGGCAAAGGTCAGGTTCGGCGTGCCGTTGCTCGGGTTACGCAGCAGGTTCGCCGGGATGCCCATGTACTTGCCGATATAGGCCTCGCCCTCGACCCCGTCGCGGAAGAACAGGTCGGCGATGCCGTCGGCGGCCTTCTTCAATTGCAGGTCGGCGGCCGTGCCGCCCAGTGCGCCGAGTCCCTGGGAGAGGAGGAACATTCCCCACACGACGGCATTCTTGCCGTACTGCGGGGTCGGCATCTCCATCGCCACATCGGTGTTGATCTCCAGCGTGAGCGAGTCACCGGTGATCGTGGCCTGCACCTTGGGCGTGGTGCCCGGAGCGGCCGGGAGCCAGCCCTTCGTGGTCGCGGCCGCGGTGATCGCCGAGACGAACCTGTCGCGTTCGGTGGCGCCGGCCCCTGCGACGTCGAGGGTGAAGATCGCCCGGGACGCGATCTGCGTGGTGCTGCCGTACGCGATGTCCTTGAGCGTCGGATCGCCTTCTCGCAGGGTCACGCCGGCCTTGGCGTCCGTCAGCCGGAAGGGCTTGGTGCTGTCCGCCGACAGGTTCATCGACACCGACGGTGTGACCGATCCGGAGTTGCCGACGATGACGGGGAACCGCGAGTCGGAGGTGTAGCCCGCGATCGGCATCTCCTCGCGGTTCAGGTTCTTGTAGGCCCAGTTGTCGTAGAAGCTCGGGTTCGAGTTGTACGGGATGGACTGGAAGGTGGCGGTGTTCGCCGCCGAGGGGGTGCCGGGACCGCCGTCCTCGTAGATCCCCATGACGATGCGGATCCGCCGGTCGAGAGGCAGTCCCGCCTCGAGCAGCGCCTTGGCCGCGAGCAGCGTCGCCAGCGTCGGACCGCTGTCGTCCTGAAGTCCCGCCCCGTAGATCCAGCCGTCCTTGACGTAGGGCGAGTGGTACGCACCAGGAGTGCCGAAGTTGCCGTCGGCGTCCCGCCAGCGCGCCAGCTGAGCCGGCGAGACGGAGGCCGTCGGCGAGTCGAGGTGGCTCAGCGCCATGACCATTTCCGGGGCGTCCGGATCGCCGATCTCCACGTAGACGTACTTGTCGGGCTGGCGTTGGACCACCACCGGGAAGCCCAGGTCCTTGGCCAGCTTGACCACCCAGGCGAGCTTGGCGACCTTACGGTCGTACTCGTTCTGGTTGGCCGCGGTGTTGCTGACCGGGAAGGGGTACGACGTCGCAGCCGTGCCGCCCCGGGAGATGGAGTCGTAGCTCGACCCGTCCAGCATCGCCCCGATCAGACTGAGCGGGTCGTAGGTCCCGTCGCCCACCCGCGCGCTGTTGACGCGTCCGGCCAACGCCTCGACTTCCGCGTGGATCGCGTCCCGCTCGTCGCCGGTCACCGACAGGTCGTAGGTGGTACTCGGCTGGAAGCGATCCTCGCCGAGGCCGATCTCGCCCGCTGCGAGGCCACGGCCGGCGGCGAGCGCGGGACCGTTACCCGCTACACCTACGGACAGGACCAGTGACATGCCAAGTGTCAGGGCAAGAGGTTTCTTCCGCATCGCCGTGACCTCCCCGAATGGTCAGAGCCAGAAAAAGGTGGGATGAATCTTGATGTACGCGAGACCCTTTCAGGCGCGTTGCAGCTTGTCAATCAGCCTTTTCAGACAACGGTTCGAGGCCAGTTGCGGTGTGGCAGTGCTCGAAGTGGACGACGACGATCACGGAGCTCGACCATGAAGCTGCAGCCCGGAGCGACCGGCTTCAACCCGCTTTCCGGTCAGCAGGCAGCCCTGGTCGAATTCACCGCGATCTGCCACCACGCCGCCCGCCCCCGCGTCGACAGCGCCGTGCCCGTGGCGTTCCCCGACCACCGCGACCTCGCCAACGGCAGCGACCAGCACCGTCGAGCCAGGGATCTCAGCCGGTTTCGCTGGGTGCGGTGGTCGTCGCGATGACGACTCCACCTGGGCCGCTGGCGGTTACCTGTGCGCGTTCGACGGAGACGCCGGGTGCCCAGATGACGAAGATGTCGCCGTCATGATCTCCGCGAATCGTCTGCCCGGAAACCAGTCGAGCCTCGATGCTGGTGGCGCCAGTCGGCATGTGGCCAAGCAGCAGACGGGCCTCGAGCACCGAATCGTATCCGCCGAAGAAGCGCAGCTTGTCCGGCGCGCCCTGCCCCATGATGCTGCCGAAGCTTCGCTGCACTCCGGCTGGTCCGCCCTCACACGCAGTGATGAAGTTGTCCGGTTCGGAGACGTGAACGCGCAACCAGCCGCCCTCCTTGCGAAGCAAGATTCGCTCGACGGGTTTGGCCCTCACAGGCAGGTTCAACTCGGCATAGTTGTCCAGGCAATGTTCAGCAGCTTGCTCCTCGGACACCCGCCAAGCTGGGACGTCGTCGGCTTGTGCCCTGTGCCAGATCCACCCGGCGGAGACAGCCACCACCGCGACAGCGGCCAACACTCCAGCCGACTTCCGGGCAGTTGACGATAAGTGGCGCACCGGTTCCTCCCGAGGCGAGCGGGACGCTCACCGTACCGCCTATCTGCCAGAAAACGTTTCGTCGATCGAGCCGCCTGACGGGGTTCATCGGCGGAAATGGTTCCGGCATCTCACACGGGCTTCCCCGCTGCCAGTCGACCTCTTGCGGACTGGAGTCGAACCGCTCGCCCCTGGTTCAGCAGAGGGCCAGAGTCCATCGACGTCCAGTGAGGTCAGTTGTTCACTCCGCGAAGCGGCTGCCAGCCCCACCCCGTGAGCTTGGAGAGCAGCGCCGTCCACGCAGCTGCGGTCAACTCCCGGGCCTGTTCATCGCAGAACACCAACCGGACCGCGAGGTCTTGGATGGAGAGTTCGAGCTTGATCCCCACCTGGTAGTGCTCGATCGCTTCCAGCGGATCGACAGTCCATGCTTGTCCCCGTGTCGCCGAGCGATGACAGTCATTCATCATGCAGGCCAGCATCAGGCAATGCTCTCCCGTCAGCGGATCTCCGCGACACCGGATTCGAAGAGCGTGCGCAGGCGGTCATGAGGCCCGCAACGCCTGCGGCCTGCGGCGCGGCTGCCTTCCGACCTTGGTGAAAGCCGAAGCCCAGGCCGATGACCTGGGCTTCTGTGCCGAGCGGCCTGACCGAATCAGACCGTCGACCTACGCTCCTCGACGCCTTGACGACGATGGCGCTTTCGATCGATGTTCATGCGGATCCCCCTCAGTTCCACAGAGACAGGGCCACGACGGTCAAGGCGACCGGTACGAGCAACCAGGGCTCGGCGAGGACGAGCAGTGCGGTCATGGCCAGAGCCGCGTACAGCAGGGCCTTGGCCGCCTTGCGACGGCTACGGCGGGCGGCCTTTCTCGCCGCCCTCTCCGCGGCCTGCTGGACCTCGGCTGACGGCTCCGCGGCGTGGTGGGTGGAGGCATGGGCCGGCGGGGCGGCCGGGGCCTGGGCCGGCGGGGCCGGCGGGTTCGTGTCGGCGACGGCATCGTCGCCTATTGCAGACGTCTTCTCAGCGCTCATGGCGCTACCCTTCATTGAGTGATTGACTACTCACTTGGTCGGCGAGTTCAGGCGGTCTGCTCCTCAGGGATCCAGGAGCCGTGGATGCCGGCGGTGACCCGGTGAGGCAGGCGGATCGTGGCGATCGGGCCGCGGCATAGGTCGCTGGCGTCGAGCACGAGCAGGCTTGAGGCGTTCCGGTGCAGGTCGCTGGTGACGGTGAGCAGGTAGCCGTCGTCCTCGCGGGTCGCGCCGGCGGCGGGGACGAAGACGGCTTCGCTGGGCAGTACGCCGGTGCCGGCATCGAGGATCCGCCGGGTGCCGTCGCGCCGGTCGTACTTGACGAGGCCGTGGTTGCCGCCGCGTTCGTCGGGAAAGGCGATGGCGTACTGGTAGCGGTGCTCGCGGCCGAGCAGGTCCTCGTTGATGGTGGGGAATTCGACGTTGAGGTCGTCGCAGCGACCCTCGGTGACGGTGCCGGTGGCCGGGTCGGCGACCCATCGGCGGATCACCGACCTGGTGACGGGTTCGCTGTGGCGGGGGCCGCCGGTGCCCGCCCACCAGGTCCACGACAGCTTCCACCCCTCGCGGTCGAGGGTGGGGCCCTCGATCACGATGCGGCCCTGGGCGTCCTCGTAGGCGTTGGCGAAGTGCAGTGCCTGCCCGGGCTCGATGTCGTACCAGCGGACGCGGGCGGCTCCGCCGGCGCCGCGGGGCAGGATCCCCAGCCGGGGCGCGATGTCGTCGCTCCAGCCGTAGGGGATGCCCGAGGTCTCGGTGTGGTCGAACGTCACCGACATCTCCAGGAACACCACGTGGTTCTCGGTGATCGCGAAGTCGTGCTTGAGCGCGGTGGTCGCACCCGGCACCTGCTCGCTGAGCACCATATCTCCGCCGGGGGAAGCCACGTGGTAGGTCAGGAACGGCGGCATCGGCGAGGAACCGAAGAAGTGCAGCTCGCCGGTGACCGGGTCCTGCTTGGGATGGGCGGTCATCGCGGTGGTCAGCTTGCCGGAGAAGTCGTAGGCGCCGACGGTGTCCAGCTCGCGGGTCAGCTCGAATGGAAAGTTGGCCTCGCACAGGGCCAGCAGCCGCCCGGCGTGCTCGATGATGTGGGTGCCGGCGGTGCTGGCCGAGAGGTCCGGGCCGGACTCGGTCAGGTACGGCGCGCCGTCCAGTGCCGGGGTGCGTACCCACCGGTTGCGGTACCACTCGGCGCGCCCGTCGCGCAGGCGGACGCCGTGGACCATGCCGCTGCCCTTCCACCAGTGTGTCGGGGTGACGCCCGGCTTGGGGTTGTGGCTGTTGCGCACCAGCTGGCCGGAGAGCTCCGGCGGCAGCGTGCCCTCCACGGGCAGGTCGAAGGCGGTGACCTCGTCGACGACCGGCGTGTAGTGGCCGGTCAGGTATGGCTTTGCGGGGTCCATGATGGCTCCTTTGCGGGTCAGCGCCGGGCGGTGCCGGCGGGAACGGTGAACAGTGCCGTGAGCGCCGCGAGGGCGGCGATCACGAATCCGGTACGAAACGCCCACCGGAAGCCTTCGGCCAGGACCTCGACACCGCCCTGGCCATTGCGGGTGGCGGCGATGCTCGCCGCCGCGGTCAGCAGGGCGAGCCCGAGACCACCGCCGACCTGACGGGTGGTGTTCACCAGGCCACTGGCCAGGCCGGACTCGGCCGGGTCGACACCGGTGAGGCCCAGCGTGGTCAGCACCACGAACGCCAAGCCCAAGCCGGCGCCGATCAGCAGCATGGGGCCGAGCAGATCGGCGACGAACGATGCGTTCGAGGACGCCGCGCCCAGCCAGGCCAGTCCCGCGGCCAGCGTGGCGAGCGCGCCGACCAGGCTCGTCCGCCCACCCGACCGGGCGGCCACCCGGGGCGCCAGCCAGGACGCTGCCACGGTGGCTCCGGCCAACGGCAGTTGCGACAGCCCGGTCGCCAGCGGGCCGTAGCCCAGAACCTGCTGCTGCAGCAACGGCAGGTAGAAGAACAACCCGATCCAGACCGCGCCGAGCAGCAACATCAGCGCGTTGGCCGGGCCGACCGACCCGATGCGCAGAATGCCCAGCCGCACCAACGGATCGGCGGCACGCCGCTGCCACGCGACGAACACGACCAGCAGCGCCACTCCACCGGCCAGCGCGGCCACCGGCACCGGTGCACCCCACCCGGCTCTCGGGCCGGACGACAACGCGTAGACCAGCGCGCTCACGCCCAGCGTGGCCAACAGCCCCCCGGTGACATCCAACCGACGATCCCCGACCGGCACGTCGCGCGGCACCAGCGAGGGGGTCACGGCGACCGTGACAAGAGCGAGTGCCGCGGTCAGGGCGAAGATCGAACGCCAACCCAGCGTCTGGGTCAGCACCCCGCTGAACAGGACTCCGGCGGCTCCGCCCAAACCCGACACCGCACCCACGATCCCGAGCGCCCGCTGCCGCTGCGCCGCGAACATCACCACGGTGATCGCCAGCGCCGTCGGCGCCAGCAGCGCCGCCCCTGCCCCCTGAAGCGCACGCGCGGCCAGCAGCACGGGCTCGCTCCACGCGACGGTTGCCGCCAGCGAGCCGACCCCCAGGATCACACCTCCCGCCAGCAGCACGCGTCGCCGTCCGAGCAGATCGCCCAACCGCCCGCCCATTAATAGCAGCCCGCCGAACGGCAACAGGTATGCGTTGATCACCCAGGACAGACCCGATGCAGACATGCGCCACTGGGCCGCGATGGCGTCCAGCGCCACATTGACGATCGAGGTGTTGAGCACCACCAGGAACTGCACGAAGGCCAACAGCGCCAAGGCGAGCGCTCCGGTCTGCTGGGCTGTCGTGACCGGCGGCCTGATATCTGTCTTCATCACTACCTTCCATGATTGGTCGAACACTCACCCAGGAGAGTGGTTGATCACTCACTCCGGTGGCGACCAGAACGTTCCGAATCGGCAATCTGTCGATCGCTAGTGACGCAGGCCGGCAGCCAGGGTCGTTGCCCAAGGCGTGTCGAGGTCTTCCGCGCCCATCGTCACCACGAGGTTGCACAGTGCGCCCCTGGCGAAGAACTGCTGCACCTGCTCCTCGCTGCCGCCCGACACGCTCCGCACATACTCGACCAGACGCGCGTAGCCGCTGCGAACCGCGCGACGCACCTCCGGAACCGACACCGCGGCGCACTGCGCATGAATCTGCACCAGCAGCAGATCCTGGTCGCGGATCAACATCGCGTAGGCGCTCGCCATGGACGACAACACGACCTCGGGCGACGTGCCCTCGGTGGATGCCGCAGCCTTGCTGATGCTGTCCCGGATTCGCTCGAACGAACGCTCGACCACCGCCGCGAACAGCGACTCCTTGTCCGGGAACAGGCGGTAGAGGTAGGCCTGCGAGATGCCTGCCCGCTTGGCGACGTCCACCGTCGTGGTGCCGAAGTAGCCACGGCTGGCGAACGCGCCGATGGCCGTGGAGAGGACGTCCTCCCGGCGCTCCTCGGCGGTGGAAAGGGTACGCGTGGGGCTCGGCATGTGAGTAGTCAACCACACTCTAGGGATCGGCAGCAAGCGAACCGCGATGTGCAGTTCGGACAACGGCACCGAGCGACATCCGGCAGGCTGGCCTACGGCAGGTTCGATTGCACGACCTCCGACACACGGCGGCCGTTGGCTGCTCACTTGGCTGCTCGACTCCTCCCCACCAAGCAAAAGGCCCAGGTCATGATCGGCAATCTCGCCGTTGACCTGGGCCTTTCCGTGGAGCCGCCTGACGGAATCGAACCGTCGACCTACGCATCACGAGATCAAACTGCCCGCCCCGCCGACCTCGGCACGTAGCTGTCTAGCTGTTGCGGGTCAGGACGTTGACGACGTGCTGCACGTCACCGGATCTCGTTGTCGGGGTGGTCGCCGTCGTAGGCCTGACGGGCTTGCGCGATGGCTGCGCGGTGTTCCAGTGACCAGTCGGCGAGTGCTTTGACGAGGTGGGTGAGGCTTGCGCCGGTTTCGGTGAGGCGGTAGTCGACCTGGGCGGGCACGGTCGGGTACACGGTCCGAAAGACGAGGCCGTCTCGTTCCAGGCGGCGCACCGTGAGGGTCAGCATGCGCTGGGAGATCCCGTCGATGGCGCGCTGGAGTTGGCGGAAGCGCCGCGGCCCATTGGCGAGTTCGACGATCACGAGAACCGACCACTTGTCGCCCACCCGGTCAAGAACGTCTCGGATGCCGCAGTCGGGGTGATCCGCCTGTCCGCATGGTTCGAGCTCGGCGGCTTTAGCGGTTACATCAGTGTGCGTTAGTGACACGAAACTGCCTCCTTGTGAGCCGCCGGGCGCGGGTTCAGGATTTCACCGTAGTTACTGAAGAGAACCACGGTAGGAGACCGAACCGCAATGATCATGGTGACTGGCGCCAACGGACACCTCGCTTCCCTCACACTCGCAGAGCTGGACGAGCGAGAGGTGCCTGCCCTGGGAGGGAGTCGCACTCCCACCAACGCACAGCGCCACCTCGACTTCGACGACCCTGCAACCCTCGACCTCACCGGCGTTTCGACCCTGGTCCTCGTCTCGGCCGGGTATGCCGAGGACGACCAGGTCATCGCGCGTCACCGGACTCTTCTCGACGCTGCAGGCCGCGACGGCGTGGCCCACGTGATCTACACCAGCCTGACTGGCGCCGGGGATCACCTCGGGTTCGCACTTGCCCACCGGGCCACCGAGCAGATGATCAAGACCAGCGGGCTCGCGTGGACCATCCTCCGCAACGGGCTGTACGCCGAGCTCTTCGGTACCTTGCTCGCCTGGACTCCCGACGGCCTGGAATCAGCATTCGGTACCGGCGCACTCTCCGCGGTAGCACGGGCCGACCTGGCAGCTGCCGCAGCCGTCGTCGCAACCGAGCCGACCGCGCATGTCGGCAAGATCTACGACCTGGTTGGCGACCCGATCACCGCCAGCGACATCGCTGAGCGTCTCGGCGCCGCCCACCGCACGATCGGGCTGAGTGAGTACCGCGCTCGCCTACTCAGCGACGCCAACCTGCTGCCATTCCAGCCGCCGATGCTCGCATCAATCGCCGCCAGTGTCCGCCACGGTTTCCTGAACAACACCAGCCCCGACCTCGTGCGCCTGCTGGGTCGACCGCTCACAGATCCGCTCACCGTCGCCGCGGATGCCGCGGCCGCCATGCGCCCTGGCACGCACTGACACAGATGGTCCATCGCAATGCGCCCCTATCCATCGAAGGCCGCCGGCGCCTGGTGGAGCGGTGCCGCACCCGGCCGATAGCGCACGTAGCCGCTGAGATGGGTATCTCTCGTGCCTGCGCATCGAAGTGGGTCAACCGCTACCGCCAGCACGGGGAGCTCGGTCTGCACGATCGCTCGTCAGCCCCTCGCCGCCAGCCAACTGCGACCAAGGCTGAGGTTGTCGCTCGGATTGAGCACCTTCGTCGGACCAAGAAGTGGTCGGCTTCCCGGATCGCCTTCGAACTCCACGACGAGGGCATCACGATCGGCCGCCGCACAGTCTCACGTCATCTACTCGCCCTCGGACTGAACCACCGCAGATTCCTCGACCCAAACGGCGACTCAAACCGCGAGCCCCGGAAAATCACCGCCCGACGACCCGGACACATGGTCCACATCGACGTGAAAAAGGTCGGCCGGATCCCCGATGGCGGCGGCTGGCGTGCCCACGGCCGGGGAAGCGATCAAGCCAAGGCTGCCGAACGCATGAAGACGAAGACCAAGCGCCGCGGGTACGTCTATCTCCACTCTGCCATCGATGGCTACTCCCGGCTTGCCTACACCGAGGCCCTCCCAGACGAAAAGGCGACGACTGCCGTCGCCTTCATGCAGCGGGCCCGAGCCTGGTTCGCCGCTCACGGGATCACCCGGATCGAGCGGATCGTCACAGACAACGGGGCGTGCTACCGCGCCGAGGCGTTCGCACGGGCACTACTCGGGTCACGGCACCAGCGAATCACGCCCTACACGCCCCGCCACAACGGCAAAGTGGAGCGGTACAACCGGATCATCTCTGAGGAGCTCCTCTACGCCCGCACCTGGACCTCGGAAGACCAACGCCGCGAGGCCCTGGGCGTGTGGAACATCCACTACAACTACCACCAACCACATGGTGCCGCGGGCGGACGACCACCAGCAGCTCGGCTGCGAGACGGCGTCACCAACGTCCAGGCCTCCTACATCTAGCAGCGGAAACCTGTCTCGACATCTCACACCGCTCCCCCACTGTCCATCGACCTCTTGCGGACTAGATTCGGACCGCTTCGCCTGGCCGATCCGGACACCTGCGACCTCCTCATCGGCACCGATGGGGGATAGCGGCTAGGCTCACCGCTGCCTAGCGTGCTGCCATGATCTTGGAGTCCTCGCTGGCAGCCGCGTCGTCGTCGGGTTCCTCTCTCGAGGACCTGCTCTCCTCCGCAGCCGTGTGGATCATCGGTCTGCTCGTCCTGTACGGAGTGATACGGCTGGCCGTTCGCCACGGGATCCAAGACGCGGACCGCCGTCGAACGCACGTCCACCTCAGGAGCAAGGACTAATCCGACTCGTAGCGCCCTGCGGGTTATGGCAGGGGTGACGCCCTCGGCAAACGGCCTCAGGGCCATCTCCGCCGTGACTCCCACACATCGTGGAGTAGGTCAGGGCATGCTCGGCTCTGCCTGGGACTCATGGTGGAGATGGCGACCCACGCAACCACCGGCAACCGCACCGTCCGGACGGGCTTCCCCATCTCTGTCGTAGATCCCTGCCCGGAGGGCAAACAGCTCTTGCGGTCCGCCAGCGTGGCCGGCCGATGCCGGCCGGAGGTCGCCAGCAGGCCGGGGCCGGGCCGGCGCGGCCCGCTTTGCGGGCCGCCTTGACCACGACCAGGTGGCGGGGCTCGCGGAGGCGTGCGGACGCTATGGGTGGCTGGTGCGGTTCCTGGCCTACACCGGGCTGCGGTGGGGTGAGGCGTCGGCGTTGCGGGTGTCGCGGCTGGATCTGCTGCGCGGCGGGTGACCGTGGCGGTGGCGTTCGCGGAGGTCGGCGGGGAATTGGTGGAGGGCACGCCGAAGAACCACCAGCGGCGGTCGGTGCCGATTCCGCGGTTCCTCGTCGACGAGCTGGCCGCGCATGTCGCCGGAAGCGGCGTGAGGATCTGGTGTTCACCGCACCGAACGGCGGGCCGCTGCGCAACACCAACTTCCGGTCGCGAGTCTTCGCGCCGGCAGCGGCGTCGGTCGGGCTGGCCGGGCTGACTCCGCACGATCTGCGGCACACGGCCGCGAGTCTGGCCGTGACGGCGGGTGCAAACGTCAAGGCGGTGCAGCGGATCTTGGGCACGCCTCGGCGTCGATGACACTGGACGTGTACGCGGGGCTGTTCGGTGAGGACCTGGACGCGGTTGCCAACCGGCTGGATGAGGCGGTCGCCGCGCGGGACAAGGACTATTCAAGACTCGATCCGCCAGCGGCGACGTGATCGACCTCCGGAAACGACGAAGCCCAGGTCGTTGACCTGGGCTTCTGCACCGAGCCGCCTGACGGAATCGAACCGTCGACCTACGCATTACGAGTGCGTCGCTCTAGCCGACTGAGCTAAGGCGGCAACGGTCACCAAGTGTACGGCACGGCCCCGCACCGACCGAATCCGATACCCCCGTCATCGCCACGCCCCGAATCCGGGCATCGAGCGCTAAAGCGTCGTTCGCCGGACAGCGCTCGCATCGGGGCCGGACTACGCTGCGGCGGTGACCGACGATCACGCCAGCCCCGACGATCACGCCCGCCCCCACGGCCGGTCGGCCGCCGCGAACACCGGCGACCAGGCCGCCGCGGAACGGGCCGGGGAGCGGGCGGCCCGCCGCCCACGGAGCACCGACCCGCTGGAGCTGGGCTTCACCCCGCGCAAGCCGGTCCCGTGGCTCGCGCCGTTCCTGCTGATCAGCACCGGCATCCGTACGCTCCTCGCGATGCTCTTCGGCGCGTACCTGGACAAGCGGGAGCTGCAGAACTCGCTGGAGGCCCGCATCGAGCGGCAGGTCGGGCCGGACGGCGGGCTCTGGCTGGACTACGTGGCCGACCTGGGCGACGGCTTCAACGCCACCTACTCGATCGCATACCTGCTCGCTCAGGCGGAGCTGGAGATCGACGGGCACCGGCTGCCGCGGGCGCAGACGCTGGTGATGGGCGGCGACCAGGTCTACCCGTCGGCGGCCTTCGAGGCGTACGAGGACCGGTGCAAGGGTCCCTACCAGGCAGCGCTGCCTGTCACCCCGCCCGAGCGGCCCACGCTCTTCGCGGTTCCCGGCAACCACGACTGGTACGACGGCCTCACCGCCTTCCTGCGGCTCTTCGTCCGCTCCCGGGACCGGCACTTCGGCGGTTGGGGTACCGGCCAGTCCCGGTCCTACTTCGCGGTCGAACTGCCCGCCGACTGGTGGCTGCTCGGCCTGGACGACCAGTCCGGCTCGTACCTGGACGACCCGCAACTGGCCTACTTCGACACGGTGGCGCAGCAGCTGGGTCCGCAGAGCCGGGTGATCCTCGCGGTGCCGGCGCCGACCTGGGTCAAGGCCGTCGACCACCCCACCGCGTACGACTCGATCGACTACTTCATCCGTACGATCATCGCGCCCACCGGGGCGCAGGTGCGGCTGCTGATCTCCGGCGACCTGCACCACTACGCCCGGTACGCCGGCCCGGACCGCCAACTCGTCACCTGCGGCAGCGGCGGCGCCTATCTCTATCCGACGCACAAGCTGCCCGAGCGGATCGAGGTCCCCCCGAAGGACACGCTGGCGCGGCGGGCCAGCCTCTCCCGCCCGTACGACCTGGCGGCGCGTTACCCCGACGCGCCCCGCAGCCGGCGGTACGGCTGGGGGATCTTCCCCCGGCTGCCACTACGCAATCCGGGCTTCACGACGCTGCTCGGCACCCTGCACACCCTGCTGATGCTCGCCATGGCCGGCGTGGCGGCCAACCGGGTCGGCACGACCGAGCAGCGGCTGTTCAGTGTGCCTCTGGTGCTGATGCTGCTGGTCACGCTGCTCGGGGCCGCGTTCTTCGCGAAGCCGCCGAGCGCCGGCGGCAAACGACATGGCCGGCACTGGATCCTCGGCGTCGGGCACGGGCTGGCTCACCTCGCGCTGGGTGCGGCCGGCACCTGGGTCTGGTTGCAACTGCCCTTCGCCGACTGGCCGTGGCCGCTGCCGGTGGTCGCCGCCGCAGTGATCTACGGCCCGGTCAGCGGGTTGGTGGCGAGCCAGCTGGCGGCGGCGTACCTGCTGGTTGCCGGCGCGTTCGGGGTGAATCTCAACGAGCTCTTCGCCGGCCAGGGCATCGAGGACTCGAAGGCGTTCCTGCGGATACGGATCGACCCGGACGGCGCGCTCACCATCTATCCGATCGCCGTGGACCGGGTCGCCCGCGACTGGCAGGTAAACCCCGACGAAACCCCGACGGCCTCCTGGCTGACCCCGCGGACCCCCCTGAACCCTCGCCTGGCCGAACCCCCAATCAAGATCACCTAACCACCCCATCCCTCCCATCCCTCCCACCCTCCCAGACCCCGGACCTCCCGGATCCCGCGGCGATCATGAAGTTATTGCCGTGACACGCCGAAGCGGGCGGCAATAACTTCATGATCGACGGGGAGAGCCCGGACGGAGGAGGCCCGGACGGAGGGGGAGGGGTTAGGCGTTGTAGTGCTGGTCGTGGGCTTGGCGGGGGGCGCAGACGGACGCGCGGGAGCAGGAGCAGCGGGAGCCGTCGGCGTCCAGACGGACCGTCACCGAATCCCGCGGAACGCTGTGGCCCACCACTCGGCCGTCGCCCTCGGGCGTGGAGACCCTGGCACCGACGGGCGGCGCCGACTCCTGGAACCGCTGGTAGAGCGGGTGCTCGTACTTCAGGCAGCACATCAGCCGGCCGCAGGCTCCGGAGATGCGCAGCGGGTTGAGGGGAAGATCCTGGTCCTTCGCCATCCGGATGGTGACCGGCTCGAAGTCGGTGAGGAAGGTCGCGCAGCAGAGGTCCCGCCCGCAGGAGCCGATTCCACCCTGGACCCGAGCCGAATCCCGGGCGGAGAGCTGCCGCAGCTCGACCCGGCAGTGCAGGGTCGCCCCGAGATCGCGAACCAGCGAGCGGAAGTCCACCCGGTGCGGGGCGGTGAAGTAGACGGTGGTCCGCTCCCCGCCGGCCTCGGCGGAGCCGAGCACATGGTCGATGGCCACCACCTTCATCGGCAGCCCGTGTGCCCGGATGAGCCGCTTGGCGGCCACCTTCGCCTCCGCCTTGCGGCGGCGAAGCGCCTCGTCACGGCGCAGGTCGTCCTCGCCGGCCAAACCGGCCAGCTTGGGGAAACCGTCAGTGTCCTCGCTGACCCACTGCGCGGCCCAGACGCACTCCGCCACCTCGGGCCCGTCGTCCGTGGGCACCAGCACCTTGTCGCCCACCTGGGGGCGAAGCTCGCCCGGGTCGAGGTAGTAGAGGCGCCCGTACCGGTTGAAACTGACCGCGCAGAGCATGCCCATGCCCCCACCCTACGACGAACCGGCGGCCCGTGTCGGGGCCGCCGTCGCCGGCTGACTACGCCGGGGAGCCATCCACGAAGGTCGAATCGACTGATCCGGCGGCCAGCCCGTCGTGCCGTTGATCCTCGCCCGGACGGCTGAATCCGCGCCACGACGGGCGACAAACGACCGGCGGGCGCGTTGAGTGGAGACCAGACCTGCGGGGGGTGCAGGGGGAAGTCCACGGCGTCGCCGCCGGCACCGGCCTCGGCCGGGTGTCCGAGCGCGACGCCGTGGACTGTCCGGGGTCACCAGCCCACGCGGGTGACCCCGTCGTAGCGGGGGCTGCCGACCACCGACGGACGCCACGTCGACTCGGCGAGGCTCGGCCCCCACTGCCGCAGCAGTGTCTCCGCCCCGTCGTAGGCGACGCAGAGCACCGCGAGCACCCTGGCGGCGATCTCCGCCGCCGCGATGACGCGCGGACCGGCCGATCCTGGTCGGGACGCCGCCCCGGTCAGTACGGAGGTCGCGGCGACCACCGTCACGGCCTCGGCCGAGCGGAGTGCGTCGGCCAGCGCCCGGGCCAACGCGAGCCGGCTGCCCTCGACCCAATCGGCGAGCGCGTCGGCGTAGCCGGCCGTGGACTCCAGCCGCCCGACGAGGCTCTCCGGCCCCTCGTCCAGGTGACGCAGGAGCGCCGCCCGCGACTGCCCGTACGCCTCGGCGGCCGGCCCGGACCAGAGCACCGGATCGGTCAGCGTGGTGGAGACGTCGTCGTAGCCGTGCACCTGGCGGCGCACCCCGTGGCCGGCGTCCGCCAGCGGGGCGGGGCGCAGATCCAGGAAGTGGCGTACCGCCTCGCCGGGGAGTACCTGCATGCGGCGCAGCAGCGGCCAGACCCGGTGCTCTTCCGGAGCACCGGTGGCGAGCAGCGTGTCCACCCGGCGCAGCAGGTCGAGCCCGGGCTCGGCGAGCCGGTCCAGGGCGTCCATCACGCCTCCCCGACCAGCCGCCGTCGTACCTTCTGGTCGACCTCGACGTAGTGCTCGGCCGCCTCGCGAACCGCGGCGGCGGCGGCGTTGAGCCGGCCGGCGGCCACCCGGGCCTCCCGGGACCGGCTGTCGGTGGCCGCCGTCCACTGCCGGTGCAGGGCCCGGCCGATCTCTCCCGGCCGACCCGGCGCGTCGGCGCCGAAGGCGGCCTGCGGCGGGTCGGTCGCGGTGACGGTGTGGGACAGCGTGGTGAGTGCGGCGGTCGCCTCGTCGAGGCGATTCGCCAGAGCGCGCAGAGCCTCCATCTCAGGCCCCCGCGAGCGGTCGGTAGACGGCGAAGGTCTCGTTGTGCAGCTTCTCCCGGGCCCACTCGGCGGCGTCGGCTGCGGCGGTGACGGCGGCCTGCACCGAGCCGGCCACGTCGCGGGGATTGCGGGTGTGCAGTGGGCCGAGGAAGCGGACGTCGGTGATCCGGCCGCCGGCGGTCACCACCACCTCGACCAGCCCGTCGGGCGAGCGCACGGTGACCTCCACGGTCGACACCGCCTGGTCGAACTCGGCCTGGAGTGACTCGATGCGGCGGTAGCGCCGCACCGCCTCCTCGATCCAGGCCTCGTCGATCTCCCCCCGTGGCATCGGCGGACTCCTCCCCCGGCTCATCCTCACTGAGCGTGGCGCCCCCGTCACCACGACGTTCCCCGGGACCGTACCGTATGGAAATCGCGCCTGTCGATGCCTGTGGACGACCGGTCCGGCACGCGGGACCGGTGCCGGGCGAGGCACGCCGGCATGCGCAGTAAGTGGCTGCCGGTCCCGGCGAACCGGCACTCGCCGGGCCGGTGCAGGCCGGAGACGGCGGCCCGTCCCGCCCGGTCAGCCCTTCCAGAGGGCGAGCATCATCGCCTCGACCGCGATCCGGGGCTTCACGTTCGCCTCGATGGCCGCGCGGCAGGCGAGCACCGCCTCCAGGCGGCGCAACGCCCCCTCGGCGTCCCACTTCTGTGCTCCGGCGGCGGCCACCTCGGCGGTATCGGTGTGCACCGGCGCGACCGGCGCGCGCAGCGCCATGGTGAGCGCGTCGCGGTAGAAGCCGGCGAGGTCGACCAGCGCCCGGTCCAGCGCGTCCCGCTGAGCCCTGGTGGCCCGCGACTTCTGGCGCTTCTCCAGTTCCTTGAGCTGCCCGGCGGCACCGCGGATGGCGCCGGCCGCGCCGCGGCCGGTGCCGCCCGCGCCGAGCGCCGTCTCCAGGGCCGCCCGTTCGGCCGCGTCGGACTCCACCACGGACGCCTCGGCCTCCGCCTCGGCGGCCTCGATCAACGCGGACGCCGCGTCGAACGCCGCACCCACCCCGGTGAGCCGGCGCGGGACCGCGAGCACGGCGTCGCGCCGCTTGCGGGCCTCCGGGTCGCGGGCCAGCCGCCGGGCCCGGCCCACGTGCCCCTGGGCGGCCGCTGCCGCCCACTGCGCCACGTCGGGGGCGACGCCGTCGCGCCGGGCCAGCACCTCGGCCACCGCGGCGGGCGGCGGCTGTCGCAGTGGTACGACCCGGCACCGCGACCGGATGGTCACCGAGATGTCGTCCGGGTGGGTGGACGGGGCGCAGAGCAGGAAGACCGTACGTGGGGGCGGCTCCTCGACCGCCTTGAGCAGCGCGTTGCCGGCCGCCTCGGTGAGCCGGTCGGCGTCCTCGATGATCACCACCTGCCAGCGGCCGCCGGACGGGGTGCTGGCGGCCCGCAACACCAGCGCCCGCATCTCGCCGACGCCGATGGAGAGTCCCTCCGGCACCACCAGCCGGACGTCCGCGTGGGTGCCCGTCATCGTGGTGTGGCAGCCGGGGCACTCGCCGCAACCCGTGCCGTACACGCACTGCAGGGCGGCCGCGAAGGCGCGCGCCGCCACCGAGCGCCCGGAGCCCGGCGGCCCGGTGAAGATCCAGGCGTGGGTCATCCCGGCGCCCGGGTCGGCGGCGGGCGTACCGGCGTCGGCGTTCCCGGCCGGCACGGGCGTCCGGTCGCCGGCGGCATGCCGCAGCACGGCGGCCGCCGCCGCGGCGGCCCGGCGCAGGGTGGCCACCGCCTCGTCCTGGCCGACCAGGTCGGCGAAGACGTCAGGCATCAGGTCCGTTGCTCCATCGTCACCATCTCCGCGTCGGATAACTCCGGTTGTACCGAGGTGTCCGGCCCCTGCGCCCGGCGCGGGTGCACGATCCCGGCCGGGTCGCCGAGCAGCTCGTCGACCCGCTGGGCCACCAACCGGGCGATCTCCTTGACCTGCCAGCCGGCGTCGAGCACCAGGTAGCGCTTCGGGTCGGCGGCCGCGAGGTCGAGGAACGCGTACCGGACCCGCTCGTGGAAGGCCACGGACTCGGCCTCCAGCCGGTCGGCGGACTCGCTGCGGGCCTCGACCCGGGACAGTCCGGTGCGCGGGTCGACGTCGAGCAGCACCACCAGGTCCGGCTTGAGCCCGCCGGTGGCCCAGGAGGAGAGCCAGGAGACCTCGTCGACCGGCAGCGTGCGGCCCGCGCCCTGGTACGCCAGGGAGGAGTCGACGTACCGGTCGCTGATCACCACGCCGCCCCGGGCCAGCGCCGGGCGGACCACCGTGGCCACGTGGTGGGCGCGGTCGGCGGCGTAGAGCAGCGCCTCGGCGCGCGGCGACGGCGCCTCACCCTCGGTGGGGTCGAGCAGCAGTGACCGGATCCGCTCACCCACCGGCGTGGCGCCCGGCTCGCGGGTGACCACCACGTCCCGGCCCTGCGCGCGCAGCCGATCGGCGAGGATCGCGAGCTGGGTGGACTTCCCGGCGCCCTCGCCGCCTTCGAAGACCACGAAGAGCCCGTTGGAGACGAACGGCTCGGCGGGCATGAGCGGACGACCCCGGATCGAACCCCAGAGGTCGGCCAGGACCGGTACGCCCTTCTTGTCGTCCATCTGCCCGAACGCGCTGATGCCGGCGAAGATGCCGGCCGCACCGGCGGCGAGCAGCAGCAGCCGGGTGGAGGAGACCGAGATGCCCAGGTCGGCGATCTCAAGCTGGCGGGAGCCGCCGACACCGGCGAGCAGGCTGCTCAGCGCGATCGCCAGGATGAGCACCAGCCGGGTGCCGATCTGCACGACCGCGAAGACCCGCCCGCGTACCTCGTCGGCGATCTCCCCGCCGAGCAGCGTGGTGCCGGCCAGGAAGGCCATCCCGGCGCCGGCGCCGACCAGGATCGCGCCGACGATCGCCATCGACAGGTGGATGGCGAAGGCGAGCGTCATGACCGCCGCGCTGGCCAGCACGATGCTCATGCCGAACCAGCGGCGCCGGGACATCTCCTTGACGATCATCGGGCCGAGGCCGATGCCGAGCGCCAGGCCGATGAAGATGGCGCCGAAGAGCAGGAAGAAGGCGGCGTCGCCCGCGCCGAGCGAGTTCGCGAAGAACCGGGCGGTACCGATCACGATGCCGCCACCGGCGAACGCGCCGAAGATGCCGAGCACCAGGCCCCGGACCAGCCGGGTCTGGGAGATGAACCGCCAGCCCTCGACGAACTGCCGGGTCATGCTCTGCTCGGCGTGCTCGTGCTTACCGCCCCGGCTCTGGCTGATCTCCTTGATCCCGAACGCCACCACTACGGCGGTGGCGAGCCGGGAGAAGGAGTTGAACCAGAGCGCCAGCTGGGCCGGCTCGGCCCAGCCGGGGACCTCACCGCCGGTCGCCGCTCGCACGCTGCGGTCCAGCCCCGCGATGGCCAGCGCGGCGAGCACCGGCGTCAGGCCGTACGTCGTGATGAGGGTGAGCTGGTTGGCCGTCTCCAGCCGGGCGCGCGGGATCAGGTTGGGTACCGCGGCCTCCTTGGCCGGAATCCACATCAGGGTGATCGACTCGATCAGGAACGTGGCGATCGCCGCCCAGGTGACCACCAGGGCGCCGCTGGCGCCGGTGAGGGCGTACAGCGGGATCGAGGCGAAGAGCACGAAGCGCAGCAGGTCGCAGATGACCATGGTCCAGCGCCTGTCGAACCGGTCGGCGAAGACGCCGGCGAGCGGCCCGAGCACCAGCGCCGGCAGCAGCCGTACGGCGATCACGCCACCGAACGCGGCACCCTGCGCCGTGCTGCCCTGCACCTGGGCGGCGGCGAAGACGGAGGTGGCCAGGAGCCCGAGCCAGTCGCCGAAGGAGGCGACGCCGAGCACGATCCAGAGCCGGCGGAACGGCCGGATACGCAGCACCGAGCGGATCGCGCTGTAGCCGGACCGGTCGGTCTGCGGCGGGGAGGTCGGTTTGCCCGCGGCACCGCCGATCTGCCCCTCGGCGCTGCCGAGCGGGGCGGTGGGACTCTCCGCCGGGCCCTGCGGGCCGTCGGGCTGGCCGTTGGACGGCGACACGCCGGACGACTCGCCGTTGTTCTGGCTTTCGATGGCCGTACCTCCACGTGCCGGCCCATCCCTGGGCATCCCCGGTGGAACACTCTAGACCCGGTGGGCTGCTGACCCAGCCTGACATTCTCCTGCTCGCCGAGCCTAGGCCGCCGGGACCATGACCCGCAGCCAGGCGGACGCGAGGCTATTTCGCATTGACCGCCGGACAGTTAGCGTGCACACGTGGCCATCGAAAGCGACAAACTTCGCGAGCGCCTGGAGCGGGCGACCGCGCACCTGGATCCGCCGTACGCCGTGGTCGACCTGACCACCTTCGACGCCAACGCGGTCGAGCTGGTCGGCCTCGCCGCCGGCAAGCCGGTCCGGCTCGCCAGCAAGTCGGTACGCAGCCGAGAGCTGATCGCCCGTGCGCTGCGGCGGCCAGGCTGGCGGGGCGTGATGGCGTTCACCCTGCCCGAGGCGATCTGGCTGGTCCGGGCCGGTGTCTGCGACGACGTACTGGTGGCCTACCCGACCGCCGACCGGGGTGCCCTGCTCGCGCTGACCGGCGACGCCGATCTCGCCGCGGCCATCACGCTGATGATCGACAGCCCCGACCAGCTCGACCTGATCGACGGCGTCCGCGCCGCCGACCGCCGACCCGAACTGCGGGCCTGCCTCGAACTCGACGCCTCCTGGCGACCGCTCGGCGGGCGCGTGCACATCGGCGTACGACGCTCCCCGGTGCACGGTGCCGAGGCGGCCGGCGCTCTCGCCGCCACCGTCGCCGGGCGAGCCGGGTTCCGGCTGGTCGGTCTCATGGCGTACGAGGCGCAGATCGCCGGTCTCGGCGACGCGCCACCCGGGCAGGCGGTACTCGGCCAGGCGATCCGGCTGGCCCAGCGCGGCTCGTACCGGGAACTGCTCGCCCGCCGGGGCGCGGCGGTGGCGGCCGTACGGGAGCACGCCGAGTTGGAGTTCGTCAACGGCGGTGGCACCGGCAGCGTGGCCGCGACCAGCGCCGATCCCGCGGTCACCGAGGTCACCGCGGGATCGGGACTGTACGGCCCGACGCTCTTCGACGCGTACCGCGCCTGGCGCCCCACCCCATCGGCCTACTTCGCCTGCTCGGTGGTGCGTCGGCCTGCCCCCGGCCTGGCCACCGTGCTCGGCGGCGGCTGGATCGCCTCCGGCCAGGCCGCGGCCAGCCGGCTGCCCCGGCCGGTCCTGCCGGCCGGGCTGAAACTGCTCGGTCCCGAGGGCGCGGGCGAGGTACAGACGCCGTTGGCCGGCGGCGCAGCCGACAGGCTCCGCGTGGGCGACCGGGTGTGGTTCCGGCACGCGAAAGCCGGCGAGCTGTGCGAGCACGTCAACGAGCTGCACCTGATCGAGGACGAGTCGATCGTCGCGACGGTGCCCACCTACCGCGGCGAGGGGCACGCCTTCCTCTGACGCGGGTTGGCCACGCGCACCACGCGCCACCCCGCCCGTCGATTCTCTACCGATCGGGCCGACCGGTCGGCTCAGTTGGTCCGGGCGCCGTCGGTCGCGGCGTCGACCTGGCGATGCAGGTACTCCCGGATCAGCGCCTTGGCCTCGGCCAGCACCCGGTCGTCGCCCTCCTGGCTGCGCCGGAACGCGAGCTTGATGAGCGCGTCGGCCGTCTCCACGGCGACCTCCAGGTGGAAGCGGAGTTCGGGGACGTCCGTGAGCCCGAAGCGCTCGGTGAGCACCCGGGCCAACTGGTCCGCGATCACTCCGTTGTTGTCCCGCTGCTCATCGAGCAGGTGCAGGTCGACCACGTCGCCGAAGTGCAGGGTACGGAATCCGGGAACGGTGCGGTGCATCGAGATGTACTCGTCGATGCTCGCGTCGACGCCGTCCCACCAGTGGGTCAGGTCGTCCGAGGCGAACCGCTCGTCGAGCCGCTGGAGGTAGGACTCCATCGTGCGCAGGGTCAGCGCCTGCACGATCGCCCGCTTGTCCGGGAAGAACTGGTAGACCGACCCGATCGCCACCTCGGCACGCTCGGCGAGCAAGGTCGTGGTCAGCCCCTCGTACCCCACCTCGTCGACGAGTTCGGCGCAGGCGTCCAGCATCCGCTGGACCCGCGCGACACTTCGACCCTGCACCGGTACGCGGCGCAGCGGCCCGGTCGTGGCGGCTGGTGTGGACACTCGGCGCCACCCCCCTTCGACGGATGAACATATCTGCACGTCACGAGCCCGTGACTACCGGTACAACGAGCGGACCTCAGTTGCGGTATTTACCAGCGACAACGTTCCTGATATGAAGTCACTTCATATTCATATCGAGGAGCGCGCATGGCCGGCACCGCACCCTCCACCGAACCCTGGTCCAACTGGGCCGGCAACCAGAGCGGTCCCGCCATCATCCTGCGCCCCGGCTCAGTCGCCGACATCGTCGATGCCGTTCTCGCCACCCGGGACGCCGGCGGGCGGATCCGGGTCGCGGGCAGCGGGCACTCGTTCACCCCGATCGCCCTCGCCGACGACCGGCGGATGGAGCTGAGCGCGCTGGACACCGGCGTGCGGGTGGACGCCGCGCAGCGGCTCGTCACCGTACCGGCGGGGATGACGCTGCACGCGCTCAACGACCTGCTCGCCCGGCACGGACTCGCGCTGCCCAACCTGGGCGACATCGACGCGCAGACCGTCGCCGGGGCGATCTCCACGGGCACGCACGGCACCGGTGCCGGGCACGGCTGCCTCGCCACCTTCGTCGAGGCGATCACCCTGGTCACCGGCGCCGGCGAGGTGCTGCGCTGCTCGGCCGAGGAGAACCCGGACGTCTTCGCCGCCGCCCGGGTCTCGCTCGGCGCGCTCGGCGTACTGGTCGAGGTGACGCTGCGCTGCGTGGACGCGTTCGTGCTGCACGCGCACGAGCGGCCGGCGCCCCTGGACGACGTACTGGCCGAGCTGCCCGCCCTGATCGAGGGGCACGACCACGTCGAGTTCTACTGGTTCCCGTACACGACGAGGGTGCAGGTCAAGGCGAACGACCGGGTGCCGGCCGACGACCGACCGCTGTCCCGGCTGCGCGGCTGGCTGGACGACGAGTTCCTCTCCAACACCGTCTTCGCGGGCGCGTGCCGGGTCGGCCGAGCCGTGCCGGCCCTCGCTCCGACCATCAGCGCCATCTCCGCGCGCGCCCTCACCGAGCGCCGGTACACCGGGCGCTCCGACGCGGTCTTCTGCACCTCGCGCCGGGTCCGCTTCGTGGAGATGGAGTACGGCCTACCCCGCGCCGCGCTCGGCGAGGCGCTCGCCGCACTGCGGCGCATCGTCGACGGGCTGCCGTTCAAGGTGCTCTTCCCGGTCGAGGTGCGCTTCACCGCCGCCGACAACATCTGGCTGTCGCACGGGTACGGCCGCGACTCCGCCTACCTGGCCATCCACCAGTACGTCGGCATGCCGTACGAGCCGTACTTCACCGCCTTCGAACGGATCGCCGCCGAGTTGGGCGGCCGGCCGCACTGGGGCAAGCTGCATTGGCGCGACGCGGAGTCGCTGGCTCCCGCGTACCCCCGCTGGGCCGACTTCCGCACCGTCCGCGACCGCCTGGACCCCGACCGCGTCTTCACCAACCCCCACCTGATCCGAGTGCTCGGCGTCTGACAAATTTTTCACGCGTTTTATACGCTTCAGAGAATTCACGATTCTGTGAAACAGGCGTAGCGTCCAGGGCATGACTAGCGCCATCAATGTCTCCGGCCTGGTGAAGACCTTTGGCCGGGTACGCGCACTCGACGGACTGGACCTGCACGTCGACACCGGCGAGGTGCACGGTTTCCTGGGCCCGAACGGCGCCGGGAAGTCCACCACCATCCGGGTCCTGCTCGGCCTACTGCGGGCACACGCCGGAACGGTCGAACTGCTCGGCGGCGACCCGTGGCGGGACGCGGTGGACCTGCACCGACGCCTCGCGTACGTGCCGGGCGACGTGAACCTCTGGCCGAACCTGACCGGTGGCGAGGCGATCGACCTCTTCGGCTCGCTCCGGGGCGGCCTCGACAAGCGCCGCCGGGACGAGCTGATCCAGCGCTTCCAGCTCGACCCCTCGAAGCGCGCGCGGACGTACTCGAAAGGCAACCGGCAGAAGGTGGCGATCGTCGCGGCCTTCGCCAGCGATGTCGAGCTCTACATCCTCGATGAGCCGACCTCGGGGCTGGACCCGCTGATGGAGGCGGCGTTCCAGGAGTGTGTACGCGAGGTGACGCGGCGCGGCCGGACGGTCCTGCTCTCCAGCCACATCTTCTCCGAGGTCGAGGCGCTCTGCGACCGGGTGAGCATCGTCCGGCAGGGCCGCACGGTGGAGACGGGCACCCTCGCCGAACTGCGCCACCTGACCCGCACCTCGGTCTCGGTCGAGGCGACGCGTCCCATCACCGGGCTGACGGACCTGCCCGGCGTGCACGACGTCGACGTCGCGGCCACCCACGCGACCTTCGCCGTGGACAGCGGCGAGCTCAACCGGGTGCTCGGCTACCTGACCCAGTTCGACGTCCGCACCCTCTCCAGCGCCCCACCCTCACTGGAGGAGATCTTCCTGCGTCACTACGGTGACGAACTGGTGGGCGCGCGATGAGCAGCTCCCGCACCGGAACCGCCCGGCTGGCCCGCCTCGCGCTACGACGTGACCGGGTGCAGCTGCCGGTCTGGATCCTGAGCATCGCCGCGCTCGGTGCCTTCGCCGCATCGGCGATCGGCACGCAGTACCCGACCGAGGCCGACCGCCTCGCCGTCCTGCGCGTGGCCGTCGAGACGCCCGGACTGCTGATCTTCCGGGCCGCCCCCACCGGCACCAGCGACGGCCAGATGACCGTCTTCGGAATCCTGGCGATCCTGGCGCTGATGGCGGGCTTCATGAGCACCCTCGCCGTCGTCCGGCACACCCGGCAGAACGAGGAGACCGGCCGTACCGAGATGATCGGCGCGACGGCCGTCGGACGGCAGGCGAGCCTGACTGCCGCGCTGGCCGTCGTCGTGGGCGCCAACCTCGCGCTGGCCGCGCTGATCGGACTCACCCTCGCCGGCAACGGGGAACCGGCCGGCGGCTCCTTCGCCGCCGGCGCGGGGGTCGGCGCCGCCGGCATCGCCTTCGCCGGGATCGCGGCCGTCGCCGCACAGCTGACCCAGGGCGCCCGCGCCGCCAACGGGATGGCCGCCGCGGCTGTCGGCACGGCGTACCTGATCCGTGGCCTCGCCGACGCGTTCGGCGACGTCCAGCCGAACGGCTACACGATGACCAGCGCTTGGCCCTCCTGGCTCTCCCCGATCGGCTGGACCCTGCAACTGCGACCGTTCGCCGGCGACCGGTGGTGGGTCCTCGCGCTCCCGCTCGTGTGCTTCGCGATCACGACGGCGGCGGCCTTCGCCCTGGCCGCTCGGCGCGACGTCGGCACAGGCCTGCTCGCGGACCGGCCCGGACCGACCCGGGCGTCCGCCGCGCTGCTCGGTCCGCTCGGCCTGGCCTGGCGGCTGCAGCGCGGCACGCTGTGCGGCTGGGCCGTGACGATCGTCGCGTTCGGGCTGGTCGTCGGCTCGATCGGCAACGCCGTGCAGGACCAGTTGATGACGAACGAGAACGTCCGGGGAAGGCTCGACGACCTCGCCGGTGGCGGCGGGCACGAGGCGATGGACTCCTTCTTCGCCGCGATGATGGCGACGATCGCCGTGCTGGTCGCCGGCTACCTGGTTCAGGCACTGCTCCGGGCGCGCGCCGAGGAGTCCAGCGGGCGGGTCGAGGCGGTGCTCGCCACCGCGACGGGCCGGCTGGCCTGGCTGGGCGGCCACGTCGTGGTCGCCACCGCGGGCGCCGTGGCCATGCTCGGGCTCGCCGGGGTCACGATCGGCCTGGTGTACGGCGCCAGCGCCGGCCACCTCGGCGGCCAGATCCGGCACCTGGCCGCCACGGCGTACCTGCAACTGCCGGCGGTGCTGACCCTGGCCGGGCTCGCCGTGGCGCTGCTCGCGCTCGTGCCGCGGATCTCGATGGGGCTCACCTGGTTCGCCTTCGCCCTCAGCTTCGTACTGGGCCCGTACGGCACGCTCTTCGGCGTGCCCGAGACGGTGCGGGCCATCTCGCCGTTCAGCCACGTACCGTCAGCACCGGCGGAGGCCACGGCGGCACCGATCGTGGCGATGTCCGCCGCCGCGCTGGCACTCGGCCTGGCCGGCCTGGCCACCTTCCGCAGACGTGATCTCGTCGGGTGAGAGCGTGGTGTGCGACCCGCCTGCGGCGCGGCCGGCTCGGAACCGGCCGCGCCGGCGGCCATCCGAACCAGTCCGGGCGGCCGCCCGCCCGGCGAGCCGTTCCGGACCGCCGCGACGGCAGTTTCAAAAAGTAGTGAAAGATAGGCAGATGCAACCCGCAGGCCAGCGCGACGAGGAAGCGGTACGGCGCTTCATCGAGCACTTCGCTCTCACCTTCAGCGACATGGGTGTGCCCAGAATGCCGTCGCGCGTGCTCGCAGCGCTGATGGTCGCTGAGGAGCCCGGGCTGACCGCAGCTCAGATCAGCGAACGGCTAGGGGTCAGCCCGGCCGCGGTCTCCGGGGCGGTGCGCTACCTGATCCACGTCGGCATGGCGGTACGCGAGCCGGCTCCCGGGTCTCGACGGGACCTCTACAAGGCGGCCGAGTCCACCACCTACACCTCGATGATCCGCAGCGGGATCTACACGAGGTTCGCCGACGTCGTACACGAAGGCGTGCTGGCGGTCGGTGACGAGGCGTCCCCGGCTGGTGCCCGGCTCGCCGGGCTACGCGACTTCTTCCTCTTCGTCCAAGCGGAGATGAGCGCGGCCGCGGAGCGGTGGGAGAAGATGCGCGCAGATCGACAGGAAGGGCGACCGCCCGTCTGATCCGCGGCGCGGAGCGCCCGCCCGGCACCAGCCGGCTCGTGCGCCCCGCCTCGACGGGCTACTCCGGGGCAGCCGTGGCCTTCCTGGGAGCGGCCTTCTTGGCCGGGGTGGCCTTGGCCGTCGTGGTCTTCTTCGCCGCAGTCGACTTCGCCGCCGCCGCGGTCTTCTTCGCCGCAGTCGTCGACTTGGCTGCGGCCTTCTTCGCCGGAGCCTTCTTGGCGGCCGCCTTCTTGCGTGGCGCCGGCCCCTTCGCCCGCTTCTCCGCGAGCATCTCGGAGGCCTCCTCGAGAGTGAGCGCCTCGGGAGTCTGGCCGCGCCGCAGCGACGCGTTGGTCTCGCCGTCGGTCACGTACGGGCCGAACCGGCCGTCCTTGATGACCAGCGGCTTATCGGTCGCCGGGTCCGCACCCAGCTCCCGCAGCGGGGGCGCGGCGGCCCGTCGCTGGCGGGTCTTCGGAGCGGCCAGCAGGGCCAGCGCCTCGTCGAGCGTGACGGTGAACATCTTGTCTTCCGAGTCCAGCGAGCGGAACTCGTCACCGCGCTTGACGTACGGGCCGTAGCGGCCGTTGTTGGCGAAGACCTCGTTGCCCTCCGGGTCGGTACCGACCAGCCGGGGCAGGCTCAGCAACTGCAACGCCTGCTCGAACGTGAGTGAGTCGGGCGACTGCGTACGCAGCAGCGACGACTTGCGCTCACCGCTCGCCACGTACGGGCCGAACCGCCCGGCCTTGAGCAGGATGGGCTCGCCGGTGGCCGGGTCGTCGCCGAGCTTGCGCTCACCGCCGCCGCCGAGGAAGAGCTCGTGCACCTTCTCCGGGGTCAGCTCGTCCGGCGCCAGGCCCTCGGGGATCGGCGCCCGGTCCCCGTGCGCGGCGCCCTCCTCGCCCTCCACCGGCGCGGTGACGGCCTCCTCGCCCGGAACCCGCCGCTCGAGGTACGGGCCGTACCGGCCGACCCGGACGACCACATCCCGGCCCTCGTCGTCGGCGAAGAGCGGGATCGAGTTGACGCTGCGCGCGTCGATCTCGCTGAGGTTCTCGGTGACCAGCTTCTTCAGCCCACCCGCGTGGGCGATCGCCTGGTCGCCGGTGCCGTTCGTGCTGCCGAAGTAGAACGAGGTGAGGAAGTCGACGGCGGCGTGGTCTCCGCCGGCGATCTCGTCCAGCTCGTTCTCCATGCTGGCCGTGAAGTCGTAGTCGATGAGGCGCGGGTAGTGCCGCTCCATCAGCCCGATGACCGCGAACGCCAGGAAGGACGGGATCATCGCCTGGCCGCGCTTGGAGACGTAGCCGCGGTCCTGGATCGTCTGCATGATCGACGCGTACGTGGAGGGCCGGCCGATGCCCAGTTCCTCCAGCGCCTTGACCAGCGACGCCTCCGTGTAGCGGGCGGGCGGCTGGGTGTGGTGGCCCTGCGCGGCCAGCTCGTCGGCGGTCAGCGGCTGGTCCTTGACCAGAGTGGGCAGGCGCCGCTCGGCGTCCTCGGCCTCGGCGTTCTCGTCGTCGCTCGACTCGACGTACGCCCGCAGGAAGCCCGGGTCGGTGATCGTCTTGCCGGTCGCGCCGAAGTCGGCCTCCTCGCCCGTGCTGGAGAGCGCACGGATCCGCACCGACACACTGGAGCCGACCGCGTCGGTCATCTGCGAGGCGATGGTGCGCCGCCAGATCAGCTCGTAGAGCTTGAACTCGTCGGCCGACAGTTCCTTGGCCACCTCGCCCGGGGTACGGAAGTTGTCCCCCGCCGGGCGGATCGCCTCGTGCGCCTCCTGGGCGTTCTTCACCTTGCCGGTGTAGCGACGCGGCTCCGGCGGCACGCTGCGCTCGCCGTACAGCTCGACGATCTGCCGGCGGGCCGCCGAGATGGCGGTCTCCGACAGGTTCACCGAGTCGGTACGCATATAGGTGATGTAGCCGTTCTCGTAGAGCCGCTGCGCGACGCGCATCGTCTGCTGGGACGAGAACCGCAGCTTGCGGGCCCCCTCCTGCTGGAGGGTGGAGGTGATGAACGGCGCGTACGGGCGACGACGGTAGGGCTTCTCCTCGACCCGGGTGACGGTGAACGGGCGGTCCGCCAGCCGGGCCGCCAGGCCCCGGGCACCGCTCTCGTCCAGGTGCACCACGCCCGCACCAGGCTTCACCCGACCGGTGGTCGGCTCGAAGTCCTTACCGGCGGCGACCCGGTCACCGTTCAGGGCGATGAGAGTGGCGTGGAACGTACGCGGACCCTCGCCGGCGTTCGCCACGGCCAGCGTGGCCAGGATGTCCCAGTACTCGGCGGTGCGGAACGCCATCCGCTGCCGCTCCCGCTCGACCACGATGCGGGTCGCCACCGACTGCACCCGGCCCGCCGAGAGCTTCGGCATGACCTTCTTCCACAGCACCGGGGAGACCTCGTAGCCGTAGAGGCGGTCGAGGATGCGTCGGGCCTCCTGCGCGTCGACCAGGTCCCGGTCGATCTCGCGGGGGTTCGCCACCGCCGCCTGGATGGCCGGCTTGGTGATCTCGTGGAAGACCATCCGCTTGACCGGCACCTTGGGCTTGAGCGTCTCCACCAGGTGCCAGGCGATCGCCTCGCCCTCGCGGTCCTCATCCGTGGCCAGGAGGATCTCGTCGACCTCCTTGGCCAGCTTGGTCAGCTTGCTGATCTGCTGCTTGCGATCGGCCGAGACCACGTAGAGGGCGTGGAAGCCGTTGTCGACGTCCACCCCGAGCCGCGCCCACGGCTCGCCCTTGTACTTGGCCGGTACGTCGGCGGCGTTGCGCGGAAGGTCCCGGACATGGCCGAAGCTCGCCTCCACGACGTACCCCGGGCCGAGGTAGCCCGAGATCGTCTTGGCCTTCGCCGGTGACTCGACGATGACCAGACGGGTGGTTCCCGCGTTGCTCGGCACGTCTCTCCCTGACCTAACTCCTGCTCGTGACCGCTGGGTGCCCGTTTCAGGCCGTGTTCGACCCGCCGGACCCCGGCGGTCCGGATGTCCAACGTAACGCGCCGTCCGCGTTTCGGGTTTCGCGGGCGGCAAACCACTCCGGCGTGGGGCCGGATGTGCCGGACGGCGCCACCGTACACCGTGGGTAGGGCCTCGAGCGGGTCACTGTGATGATGGCGGGCCCTCGACCGAAGTACCAACTGCCCGTTTTCCGCCAGTATTCCCCCACCCCATGTCCGCCACCAGACACACCCCACCCCCTCACCCCCGCCCCGGGCGCTACGCCCCCCCACCCCCGCGAGGGACCTCTTTCACGGAAAGAGTGGCCTCCGTGCGCTGGATGGCCACTCTTTCCGTGAAAGCGTGCCCACGGCCGGGGTGGGGGCGGGGGGTTGGGAGGGTTAGGGCCAGGTGGGGGGTGGGGCGGTGGGTGGGCGTTCGCCTACCAGTTCGGCGAGGCGGCGCAACCGCGTACGGCCGGTGATCAGGTAGGCCGGCCCGCCCGCTGCCGGATCGAGCAGTTCACCGGCGAGGCCGACCGCGGCGAGCGCCCGGCCGACGGCATCCCAACACTCCTGGTCCGCCGCGCCCAGGCTGAGCCGGCACCCGGGCAGGTCGACCTCTCCCGCGGCGGCCAGCCAGAGCCGCAGCCGCCGCCCGTTCAGGTGGAACCCGGCCGGGGGCCGCTTCGTCGCCCCGCGCAGCCACGCCACCGCGAGGGGCTTGAGCATCCGGGTGTACGAGGTGCGTACCGCATGCCGCTCGTCCTCGGTCGGCTCCCAACTCGCCGCGATTCCCCGCTGGGCCAGCTCGGCGACCAGGACGTGCACCCGCCATGGCGCGTCCACCACCATCGAGAGCCGGGCGGTGCCACCCATCCGTACGACCTCGCCGGGGCCGGCGAGCAGGCCGGCGAGGTCGGCCACGGTCGGCTCGACCGTCTCCGCGCCGAAGAAGACCAGTTGCCGCCCCGCCTCGTCGACGTCCACCGGCTGGGAGCGCGCCGGCGCGCGAACGCTGGTCGGCCCGCCCCCGGAGTCCGCACCGGCCGCGCCGGCCCCCGGATCACCCGTACCGGCGCCGGAGTCGGCGGAGTCGCCGGAGGCCTCCGGCGGACGCGGCACACGGCGACGGCTCGGGCGCGGCGGCACCGGTTCGGGCACCGGGAAGAGCGTCGGGGGCTGCTGCGTCCCCGACGGTTCGCCGAGCCCGTTCAGCGACACTCCGGCACCTCGTCGAAGGCCTGTCTCAACTCCTCCGAGTTGAGGCGGCTCGTGTCCAGCGTGCTTGCGTCGTACTCCTTGTTGAGCGTCTCCACCGCGGCCCGCACGCCGTCGTAGAACACGGTGGGCTCGCCGGTGCTCAGCCCTTCGATGGTGTCCGCCGCGCGGCCGTACGCGTCCCGCATCTGCCCCAGCGCGCTCTGGAAGCCGGCGGAGATCTCCTCGCCGTGCTCGGCCTCCGGCACACCCGCCTCCTCGACCTGGCGCCGGGCCGTCTCGCTGGCGTTCTCGGCGCCGTCGAAGAGTCGGACCAGGTTCTCCTTGGCCTGCGCCGGAGTGGTCTGCGCCGTCATCTGCTGGTCGGTGCTGCTGGTCAACCGGCTGATCTCCGACCGCCACGGGGCGAGCGCCGAGCAGACCGAGGACGCCCAGGCGCGGGGACTGGGGCCGCCGCCGCACCCGGCGACCGCCAGGGCGAGCGTGGCCAGGACCACCGTGAGCTTTCCGGCGGCAGTCGCCCGGCACGTACGCATGCGTTGCAGCGTACGACCTTCGTCGAACGCAGGCACCGCTCAGGTTTGCGTGACCCCGGCCGGCGTGCGACGCCGACCGGGGTCACCCGGTGCGGTAGGGGTCAGGCCGGAACCGTCTCCGGCCGCTGCTCGGCGCTGCCCGACCCGGTGCCGTCACCGGCGTCCGAATCGGACATCGCCACACCCTTGCGCTTGCTGATCACCACGGCCACGACGACGACCAGCGACGCCACCAACGCGATGGCGATCCGCAGGCCGGTGTTCTTGTCGTCACCGATGCTCCAGGCCACCACGGCCGGCGCGATCAACAGCGAGACCAGGTTCATCACCTTGATCAGCGGGTTGATCGCCGGGCCGGCGGTGTCCTTGAACGGGTCGCCCACGGTGTCGCCGATGACGGTGGCCGAGTGCGACTCGGAGCCCTTGCCGCCGTACGCGCCGTCCTCGACCAGCTTCTTCGCGTTGTCCCAGGCACCACCGGAGTTCGCCAGGAAGACGGCCATCAGCGTGCCGGCCCCGATCGCGCCCGCCAGGTACGCGGCGAGCGCGCCCGGGCCGAGGCCGAAACCGACAGCGATCGGTGCCATGATGGCCAGCAGGCCCGGGGTCATCAGCTCGCGCTGCGCGTCCCGGGTGCAGATGTCGACGACCTTGCCGTACTCGGGCCGCTGGGTCCGGTCCATGATCCCGGGCAGCTCACGGAACTGACGGCGAACCTCCATGACGACGGCGCCCGCCGAGCGGGAGACCGCGTTGATGGCGAGCCCCGAGAAGAGGAACACCACCGCCGCGCCGATGATCAGACCGACGAGGTTCCGCGGGTTCGCCACGTTCAGCGAGTTGAGGATCTCGGCGCCGACGTCGCCCACCCCGGCGTCCGCGTACGCGAGGCGCAGGGTGTCGGTGTAGGAGCCGAAGAGCGCGGTCGCCGCGAGCACCGCGGTAGCGATGGCGATGCCCTTGGTGATGGCCTTGGTGGTGTTGCCCACCGCGTCCAGTTCGGTCAGCGTCCGCGCGCCGTGCTCGTCGATGTCGCCGGACATCTCCGCGACACCCTGGGCGTTGTCGGAGATCGGGCCGAAGGTGTCCATCGCCACGATCACGCCGACCGTGGTGAGCAGACCGGTGCCGGCCAGGGCGACCGCGAAGAGGGAGAGCGTGATGGAGCTGCCGCCGAGCAGGAACGCGCCGAACACACCGGCGCCGATCAGCAGCGCCGAGTAGACCGCCGACTCCAGGCCGATGCTGATGCCGGCGAGGATGACGGTGGCCGGACCGGTCTGCGAGCTCTTGCCGATGTCCTGCACCGGACGCCGGTTGGTCTCGGTGAAGTAGCCGGTCAGCGCCTGGATCGCGGCGGCCAGCACGATGCCGATCACCACGGCGCCGATGGCCACCACCCGCGGGTTCTGGCTGACGTCGGTCAGGCCGCCCTCCAGCTCGGCGAAGGTCGCCGGCAGGTACGCGTACGTGGCGACGGCCACCAGGATCGCGGAGATGATCGCGGAGGCGTAGAAAGCCCGGTTGATGGCGGTCAGGCCGGAACGGTCCGAGGCCCGCAGCCGGGTGATGAAGACGCCGATGATCGCGATGACCGCGCCGATGCCGGAGACGATCAGCGGGAAGACCAGACCCTGCTCGCCGAACGCGGCCCGGCCGAGGATCAGCGCGGCGACCAGGGTCACCGCGTACGACTCGAACAGGTCGGCGGCCATGCCGGCGCAGTCACCGACGTTGTCGCCCACGTTGTCGGCGATGGTCGCGGCGTTCCGCGGGTCGTCCTCCGGGATGCCCTGCTCGACCTTGCCGACCAGGTCGGCGCCGACGTCGGCGGCCTTGGTGAAGATGCCACCGCCGACCCGCATGAACATGGCCAGCAGCGCGGCGCCGAAGCCGAAGCCCTCCAGCACGGTCGGGGCGTCGCCGCGGAACATCAGCACGACCAGCGCCGCACCGAAGAGGCCGAGGCCGACGGTGAGGAAGCCGACCACGCCGCCGGTCCGGAAGGCGATCTTCATGGCCGCTTCGCGGCCGCCCTGCCGTTCCCGGGCGGCGGCGGCGACCCGCAGGTTGGCGCGGGTGGCCAGCCACATACCGGCGCCGCCGATGAACGCGCTGAAGAGCGCGCCCACCACGAAGAACGCGGAGCGGCCGATCTTCACCGCGGTCTCGCTGCCGTCGGTGTCGTGCACCGGCAGCAGGAACAGCAGTACGACGGCGACGACGACGAAGATCGCCAGGGTCCGGAACTGCCGGAGCAGGTACGCCGAGGCGCCCTCCTGGACCGCGCCGGAGATCTCCTGCATGTTGGTGGTGCCCTTGCCGGCCGCCAGAACCGCCCTGGTCAGGGCGGCGGCGAAGACGAGCGCCACCAGCGCGATCACCGCGGCGATGACGACGTACGTGACATTGGCTCCGGTAAGGGAAAGCCCGCCGCCCTCGGCGGCCAAGGTCTCGGACATCTGTGTCCTCCTGTACCGAACACGCACCGGTCGGTGGAGACGCACCACCCGGCGCCTAATGCGGACTCGCAAGCGCGCGCCGACCCCACCCAACGGACCAGCGTTGAACACCCGTTCCCGCTGGCTGCGGGATGGATCACTTGCTGACAACCCGGGTACTGTAGCCCTCCGCAGTGTCCGAGGTCACACGCAGGGTCCACCCCATGTCGATGATCTTCGTCGCTGTGTTATGAGAGAGAATCTGATATAGGAGCCGGTCCATGCGGAACAGGCCGCGCCCGATGGGCGCGGCCTGTGTGGACGGAAACGGTCAGCGGCCGACCGGCCAGACCATGCGCACCTCGGTGCCGACGCCCTCGTCGACGGGACGCACCTGCAGGTCCTCTACGAAACCGGCGAGCAGGGCGAAGCCCACGCCGGTGGTGAGCGCCTCGTCGGTGAGCGCCTCGTTGGCCAACTCGTCCGGGGGCAGCGCGGCGAGACCGATACCCGCCTCGATCGGCGCCCGGTCGACGACCCGGACGGCGTACTGCCCGGAGTCGGACATCTCCACCAGCACCGGATCGTGCAGGCCGTACTGCCGGTGCAGGGCGACGGCCCGGGTGCACGCCTCACCGATGGCGAGACGTACCTCGTCGAGCAGGTCCTCGCGGACGCCGGCCCGGCGGGCGACCGCGACGCCGACCAGGCGAGCGGTGCGCACGTGCACCGGTGCCGGCGAGAAGGAGAGCCGGACCGTGGCCATCACGCGCCGGCACCCGTCGAGTCGGCGGCGATCGCCGCGTCGACCGTCGGGTGCAGCGGGAAGACCTGGTCCAGCGCGGTGATGCGGAAGATCTTGAGCAACGGCTCCTTGTCGCAGACCAGCGCGAAGCTGCCACCCGCCGCGCGCAGCCGCTTCAGCGCGCCGACCAGCACCCCCAGGCCGGTGGAGTCGAGGAAGTCCACCCGTCCGAGATCCACCACCACGTGCCGGGCACCACCGTCGATCAGTTCCAGGAGCCGTTCGCGCAACCGGGGGGCGGTGTAGACGTCCACCTCACCGCCGACCTCGAGCACCGTGTGCTCCCCCACGGCCCGGGTCGCCAGCGACAGCTCCATCTGTCCTCCTCGCAAGAGCCGTAAACTCTCCTGGGCATCTAACCACTACCGCCGGAAGACGCAGCGGTCGACGGCGGGGCCTCCCCCATACCCTGGCCCCGGACTTTTCATCTCCGAACACCAGTGCGAGAGTTTTCCCCGTGACTTACGACAGCTTCACCTCGGCGCGGCTGACGTCGCGCCAGGACCTGGAGCCGTCGACCGCCGCCAGGGTATCCGCAGCTCCTCCTGGGCACGCGCCGGCCGACCTGCTGGCCCGGCTGCGCACCCGCGCCGACGTCGACCCGGTCACCCACGTCGAACGGGTACCGGCCCGGCCGGGCGTGCCTGCGCCGTGGCCGCAGTGGGTCCCGGAGGAACTGCGGGCGGCGTTCGCCGGGCGCGGGGTGACCGCGCCCTGGCGGCATCAGGCCGAGGCGGCCGCCCTGGCGTACGACGGCCAGCATGTGGTCGTCGCCACCGGCACCGCGTCCGGAAAGTCCCTGGCGTACCAGATGCCGGCTCTCGCCACCCTGCTCGCGGACCCCCGGGCCACCGTGCTCTACCTGGCGCCGACCAAGGCGCTCGCCGCCGACCAGCTACGCGCCGTCGCCGAACTGGAACTCGACGGGGTACGCCCCGCCTGCTACGACGGGGACACCCCGCGCGCCGAGCGGGAGTGGATCCGGCGGCACTCCCGGTTCGTGCTGACCAATCCGGACATGCTGCACCACGGCATCCTCCCCGGCCATGCCCAGTGGTCAGGATTCCTGCGCCGGCTGACGTACGTGGTGATCGACGAGTGCCACACCTACCGGGGCGTGTTCGGCTCGCACGTCGCACACGTGCTGCGCCGGCTGCGGCGGCAGTGCGCCCGGTTCGGCAGTACCCCCGTCTTCGTACTCGCCTCCGCGACCTCGGGTGACCCGGCGACCGCGGCGGAGCGGCTCACCGGCCTGCCCGTGGCCGCCGTCACCGAGGACACGTCGCCCCGCGGCGGGGTGACCTTCGCGCTCTGGGAACCGCCGCTGCTGCCCTCCGCCGACACGTCCTCCGACGCGGCGGACCTCGCACCCGTACGCCGGTCCGCGCTGCGGGAGACCGCGGACCTGCTCGCCGACACGGTCGCCGCGGGCGTACGCACCCTCGCCTTCGTCCGCTCCCGCCGGGGCGCCGAGGTGGTGGCCGCGAACACCCGGCGGGCACTGGACGAGGCGGTCCCCGGTCTGGGCGATCGGGTGGCCGCCTACCGCGGCGGCTACCTGCGCGAGGAGCGGCGGGAACTCGAGCGGGCGCTGCTGCACGGCGACCTGCTCGGGCTGGCCTCCACCAACGCGCTGGAGCTCGGCGTCGACCTGGTCGGCCTCGACGCGGTGCTGATCTGCGGCTACCCGGGCACCCGGGCCTCGCTCTGGCAGCAGGCCGGTCGGGCCGGGCGCTCCGGACAGGAGGCGCTGGCCGTGCTGGTGGCCCGGGACGACCCCCTCGACACCTACCTCGTGCACCACCCGGAGGCGGTCTTCGGGCGGCCGGTCGAGGCGACCGTGCTCGACCCGGCCAACCCGTACGTCCTCGCGCCGCAACTCGCCTGCGCCGCGGCCGAGGCACCACTCACTCCGGCCGACCTGGCGTTGTTCGGCGACGGGGCGAAGGAGGCGGTCGATCAGCTCGTAGCGGCCGGCGCGCTGCGGCAACGCCCGACCGGCTGGTACTGGCGGCACCGGGAGCGGCCCGAGGTGGACCTGCGGGGCGAGGGCGGAGCGCCGGTGGTCGTGGTGGAGGCGGCCACGGGGCGGCTGCTCGGCACGGTGGATGGTGGTTCGTCACACTTCCTGCTCCACCCCGGTGCGGTCTACCTGCACCAGGGCGTCTCGTACGTGGTGGACGAGCTGGACCTGGCCGACGGGTGCGCGCTCGTCCACGCCGAGGAACCCGACTGGTCGACCCATGCCCGCGACGTCACCGACGTCTCCGTCGTGTCGGTGCGCTCGTACGTGGACGCCGGGCCGGTCGGGATGTTCCTCGGCGAGGTGGACGTGACCAGCCAGGTGGTGTCGTACCAGCGGCGGCGGATCGCCACCGGCGAGGTGATCGACACTCGGCCGCTGGACCTGCCGGCCCGCGAGCTGCGTACGGTCGCGGTCTGGTTCACGCTCTCGCCGGAGTCGCTGGCGGCGGCCGGCGTCGAGCCGTCGGACGTGCCCGGGGGGCTGCACGCCGCCGAGCACGCGGCTATCGGGTTGCTGCCGCTCATCGCCACCTGCGACCGCTGGGACATCGGTGGGCTCTCCACCGCTCTGCACCCGGACACCGAGGCGCCCACCGTGTTCGTGTACGACGGGCACCCGGGCGGGGCCGGCTTCGCCGAGCGCGCGTACGGCACGGCCGCGACCTGGCTGCGGGCCACCCGCGATGCGATCGCCGAGTGCGCCTGCGAGACCGGCTGCCCGTCCTGCGTGCAGTCGCCCAAGTGCGGCAACGGCAACAACCCGCTCTCGAAGGCGGACGCCGTCCGAGTGCTGGACGTGGTGCTGGCCAACCTGCCGTCCTGATCGCGTCCCCAGCACGGCCCGCACCGGACGTGCCGGCGCGGGGCTTCCACCGCTGGCGCGTTGAGCCGGGCCGATGCGGGAGCGCTGTGGTGTGCGACACTCCGGCGACCCTTATCGAGGAGAACACAATGCAGCCCGACATGTTGCAGGCACAGCAGCGTTTCCACATCCGCCAGCGGGTGCGGCTGATGGTCAACCAGTACGAGGTCCTCGCGGTGGCGCCGGACGGTTCGGAGGGGCAACTGCTGGCCTTCGCCCAGCAGAAGCGCCTCGCCTTCAAGGAGCAGGTCACCCTCTACACGGACGACTCGAAGCAGCAGCCCGTCCTCGGCTTCAAGGCCCGTCAGGCCCTCGACCTCGGTGCCACGTACGACGTCACCGACGCGGCCGGCAACCCGGTCGGCCTGTTCCGCAAGAACTTCGCGCAGTCCCTGCTGCGCTCCACGTGGCACGTGGAGCAGGCCGGGCTGCCCGAGGTCACCGGGCAGGAGCGGAGCCTGCCGGTGGCGTTGCTGCGGCGCTTCGTCGACTCGCTCTCCTGGCTGCCGTACCACTTCGACTTCACCGCCGGCGGTCAGCCCGTCTTCTCCGTGGTGAAGAAGTGGGGGCTGCGCGACCGGTACGTGGTCGAGATCCAGCACCCGCAGATCGACCGCCGACTGGTCATCGCGATGGCCATCGCCCTGGACGCTCTTCAGGCGCGCTGACGCCGGTACCGCCCCGGTGTCGCCGCTCGTGAACGGCGTTCCGGGGCGGCGCCTACCGTCCCGTCACTCAGACCAGCCTGGCTGCCGCTGCCTGGACGGGTCCACCCACGATCGGCGCGCCGGTCACCGGGAGGTGCGGTCTCGCCATTGGCTGGTCCGGGTGCGGACCCGGTCGGCGTCGGCGGCATTCTTGACATGCCCCAACCAGAACAGGTTCGGGTCGGCGGGCACCGAGCCGTCAGTGACCATCCGTGCGACGGCGGGCAGGCCCGTGGGTTCGGCGAACGAACTCAGTCGCGCGGCGACCGCCCCGCCCCGGCCAGTACCTGTGGGATAGACCTGGATGGCGGTGACGTGTGACCAGGGCAGCAGTGGGCCCCGTCCGGCGAACAGGGTGACGCCGTGTGGGCAGAGATCGGCGGCGTACCGCCCCGATCGGCGGGGGATGCCAGGCTGGGGCTCTTTCCCTCTTCCAGTCGGCTGGCCGGTCCGGTTGACGGCCAGCCACAGGGCGAAGACCAGCATCATGAAGATCCAGACCGCGACGCCGATTCGTACATAGAACGCCAGGACGCTCTCGCTCGAGAGGTTCCAGCGGACTCCCACCCAGAGGACCACCGCGATGCCGACCGTGGTCAGCAGCAGCACCAACCATCGGCCCGGACCGAGCGGACGATGATCACGTAGGCCGATCGACGCGTCGCATTCGTGCACGTCACACCCCCGTTCATCGACGATCGTAGTGGGTGCGATCGCGCTGGTGCACGGCTCGTTTGCCATGCGGCACATCGGACGTCAGCTCCGCAGCGGGCCGGCGCGCGCGGTGGCCGTGGCGACCCGGGTCAGGCCGGGCAGCAGGGCGACGCCGACCTCGGCGGTGATCACCACATCGAGACCGTCGAGCCGGCAGTCCAGGAGTCGCCCACCGTTGCGCCCCGTGATCTCGGCCGCCGCCGAACAGGCCGCTTCCGCGTCGGCTGGCGCTCGCCCGGCACCGGCCAGCGCACCGAGGTCCGCCGCCACCGCTGCCTGCTGGCGTGCCGTCCGCGCGGCGCCCACCGCCGCGCCGAACATCCCGACCATCACGAAGACCAGGCCGACGGCGAGCAGACAGACGCTCGCGCCTCCCCGGTCGCGATCCGACGCCGTGACCGCTGGTGGGTGTCGGCGTCGGACCGGGCCCAACCCGCTCGTCCCCGGGACCCGGCCGGTGGCCACCTGCCCCGGCGCGGTGTCCGGGACCGTTCGGTGCGGCGCGCGCCGCCGGTGGGCATCCGTGTCCGCCGGCCGCTTCGCGCCGCTCACGACGGCGCCGCCGCGGCCGCACCGGGCTCGACGGCGGCGACAGCGGTCGCGGTCACGGTGATCCGGGGCAGTCGAGCGCCGAGTGCGCGGACGGGTGCCCGTACGCTCACCTGCACCTGCCCGTCGCCGGTCGACACGGTGATCTCCGACCCGGCCGGCGCGGCTCGGGCACCGGCCGCGGGGCCGTCCTCGCCGCGGGAGGCAGCCAACGCCGCCTCCCGCGCCGCGTGCAGGCAGCCCGCCCGGGTGCTCACCGCGTTGACGGCTGTCAGCCCGGCGAGCAGGAGCAGCAGCAGCGCCGGCAGGCCGGCCGCCAGTTCGGCGGTGAATGAACCCCGGTCACGACCGGCCAGCCGGCGCCGGATCACTTGAGCGCCCGGTCGATGACGGCCGTCAACGCGGACTGGACGTTCCCGGACGTCAGCACCTTCAGCAGGATGCCCGCGAAGGCAACCGCCGCGAGTGTGCCGACGGCGTACTCGGCGGTGTTCATCCCGGCGTCCCCGCGCAGGCGGGCGAGCAGTTTACGCACGTTCCGTACCCCTTCCTCGATGGTTCTCAGAGCACGTCGCCCAGAACGGCGACGATCACCGGCACCAGGCCGGCGAGAATGAAGGCCGGCAGGAAGCAGAGCCCCAGCGGCAGCACGATGAGTACGCCCGCCCGGCGGGCCGACGCCTCGGCCGCGGTGGCCCGGTCGGCGCGCAGGTCGTCGGCGAGCCGGGTCAGCGCGCCGGCCAGCGCTGCTCCGCTGTTCGACGACCGGTACGCGGCGGCCGACACCCGCTCCGCCCCCGGCACCCCGTCGAGGGCCGACCACGCCTCCTCCGGGCCACCGCCGAGCAGTAGCGTCCGACCGACCCGCCCGAGCCGGACCGCGAGCGGGCCGTCCAGCGCCTCGGCGACCGCCAGTACCGACCTGTCCACGGGAGCGCCCGCGCGCATGGCCGCAGCCAGCAGGTCCGCGGCCAGTGGCAGGTCGGCGGCTTCCCGGAGCCGACGGTCACGGGCCGCGGGCGGCTCGATCCGCCGTAGCAGCCGGTCCAGCAGGACCGCGGTCGGTACCGCGCCGAGCAGGCCGAGCCAGCCACCGGCCACCACGGCCACCGCCGCCCCGCCCAGCGCCGAGGCCAGCCGGATCAGGTCGGGGCGCCGGCCGGTCCGGCCAGGTCCGTCACCGTCGCCCGGCGGGCGGCCCGCGCCCGATGGGACGTCGTCGTGCCCCCGCACCGGCCGCCCGAGCCCGAACCACCACCGGCTGGCGGCCGACTCCTCGCCGGCAGGTGCCGGGCCGGTCTGGCGGGAGTTCCGGAGCGACCGCAGCCGGTGCAAGGGGCGGCGACCGCTCGTCGCCGCCAACAGCAGGGCCGCCGCGGCCAGGCAACCGGCGGCCAGGACGGCCCGGGACATCAGGCGGCCCGAGCCGGTGCGGCGCTGAGGCGTTCGGCCCAGAACAGCCCACCGGCCTGCAGCCCGACGGCGAGCACCGTGCAGACGCCCCCGACCGGGGTGTGCAGGAGCACGTGGACCGGATCGACCCCGATGCCGTACCCGAGCCCGATACCGCCGAGTGGGAGACCCGCCAGCAACCAGGCGGTGGCCCGGGCACCCGCCGCCTGCGCGGCTGCGGCGGCCAGCCCCCGGTCGACCGACCGGGCGTCTGACTCGATCCGCTCCACCAGATCGGCCAGCGGTGCACCGGTGCGATCGGCGAGCCGTACGGCAGCGGACGCGAGCCGGCGCAGCCGATCCGATTCGTCCGGCTGCTCCTGCGGATCGGCCAGCGCCGGCACCGGAAGCCCGGCCCGCAGGTCCGCCGCGAACCCGCAGAGCTGGTCCAGCCGGCGGCGTCGAGCCTGCTCGACCTGGCGCGTCGACTTCCAGCGGATCGCCGCGCGCACCCCCAACATGCCGTACGTCGCGAGCGCCACGGAGGCGACCGGGCCGCCGAGCAGCCCGCCCAGACCGGCGCCGGTCAACCCGGCCAGGAGCAGCGTGCGCCTCGGCGCCCGGCCCAGCGCGAACCCCAGTCTCCCGGAACCACTGCTCGTCGACGGATCGGCGACCCGTTCGCGCTGGACCGTGACGCTCGGGACCGGCGTCCCGCCCAGCCCGGCCGGGGCTCTGCCGTCCCGCCGGCCGGGCGGACCGGTCGGTCCGGGTGCTCGCCCCGGCCCAGGCCCTTGCCCGGTCGGTCCGGGCGCTCCCGGGGCGACGTCCCGGGTGACCGGCCATCCAGCGCCGGCTTCAACGGGGGCTGCGCCGTCGGTCGGCTGCCTCCGCAGGACGCCCACGCGCTGCGGCCGGTCCGGCGCGGCGGCGCGCGCCGGACCGACCGACGAACCTCGGCTCGACCCGGCTGGAAGAGCGCCGCCGTGCTCTACCGGGGCGTGGGCGGTCCGCTCGGGTCGGGCGTCGGGCGATCCGGACGGATCGTCGAGGGGACGCCTCAGTTCGGTGACCCAGGCGATGAGAGCCTCGTCGGCCGACCGGCGGCGGGACCGGGCCGAGCCGCCGATCGCCGTCATCACCGCACCGCGGCGAGACCGGGCGCTACGCAGCGGCCAGCCGACCAGCACCGCCGCCACCAGCAGCAGGACCGCCGTCGTCGCCGTCGACCAAACTGCCGGGCTCATGCCGGCCCCGCCGATCCGGGCCAGGGCTCGCTGAGGATCGGCGGCACTGGTACGTCCCGTTCCCGCAGCAGCGTGGCGAGCGCCCGGGCGGCCGGGCCGGGGCCACGCCCGCGTACCCAGGCGGGCACCACCGTGACCAACCGGTCCGGGCCCTCGGGCAGCAGCAGACAGACGGATTCCAGCACCCGCCCTCGATCGCTGCGGCGTACCTGCAACAACACCTGCAGCGCGGCGGCGACCTGTGCGTGCAGTGCGGCACGTGGCAGCCCACCGAGCATCCCCAGCGCCTCCAGTCGCGCCGGCACGTCGGTCGGGGTGTTCGCGTGCAGCGTCCCGGCACCGCCGTCGTGGCCGGTGTTCAGGGCGGCGAGCAGGTCCACCACCTCGCCGCCCCGGCACTCCCCGACGACCAGCCGGTCGGGTCGCATCCGCAGGGCCTGACGGACCAGGTCGGCCAGCCCGACCACGCCCGAGCCCTCCACATTGGCGGTGCGGGCCTGCAGCCCCACCACGTGCGGATGCCGTGGCCGCAACTCGGCGGCGTCCTCCACCAGCACGATCCGCTCGGTTGCCGGTACAAGCCCGAGCAACGTGTTGAGCAGCGTCGTCTTGCCGGACCCCGTGCCGCCGGTCACCAGGTAGGCCAGCCGGGCCGCCACCACGGCGGAGAGCACCGGTGCGACCGATCGGGCCACCGTGCCGTGCTGCACCAGCTCGTCGAGGGTGAACGGTCGCTGCCGGAAGGTGCGCAGCGACAGGTACGGGCCGTCCGTCGCCACCGGCGGCAGTACGGCGTGCAGCCGGGTTCCGTCGGCGAGGCGAGCGTCCGCGTACGGGGAGCCGTCGTCCAGCCGCCGGCCGGCGCTCGCGGTGAGCCGCTGTGCCAACCGGCGTACGTCGTCGACCGAGCCGAGCGGTACCGCCGTCTGGTGCAGACCCTGCCCCCGGTCTACCCAGACCCGGACGCCGTTGACCAGCACGTCGGTCACGTCCGGGTCGGCCAGCAGCGGAGCGAGCGGACCGGCGCCGACCAGCTCGTCACGTACCCGGTCGGCCATCCGCAGCACCGCGGTGTCGCCGAGGACCGCAGCGGTGGACTCGGCGCGTACGGCGGAGACGATCGCGGCCGGGGTGACCGGAGTCGCGGACGAGGCCATCCGCTGCCGTACCCGGGCGGGAAGACCGTCGTCCGACGTGCCGGTCATGCCGCACCGGCCGCGGGTGCGCCGGTGAGCTCGGCGACGATCCGCTGGCAGAGCGCGGCCAGCGGGCCGCGCCCCGTGGCAGCCGGCGCCTCTCCGCGTTCGAGCCCCCGCACGATCGCCGGCTCGGGGCGGAGCGTGCCGGCCAGCGGCAGCCCCAGTGCCCGTGCCACCTCGTCGGCCCGGAGCCGCCCCGGGGCCGGCCCGCGAACGATGACGGCGAGGTCGGTGCAGTGCAGGGCGGCGGCTGCCGCGACCCGGGACGCCGCCGCGGTGGCACGTAGCTCCGCCGGGACGACCAGGTACGCCCGGTCGGCGGCCTGCAACGCGGTGACAGCCGCGTCGTCGAGCTGCCTGGGCAGGTCGACGGCCACGAAGTCGCGTCCGCGCCGGGCGGCGTCGAGGGTGGCCGCCATCGCCGGGGCCGGCAGTGCGAGCAGCTCGCCCCGGTCCCAGGAGAGCACCACGAGGTCGCCCCGATGGGGCAGGGCCCGGACCAGCGCGGGAGCGTCGACCCGGCCGTCGGCGTCGGTGAGCGACGGCCAGCGGAGCCCGTCCAGCTGCTCCCAGCCGAGGATCAGGTCGAGCCCACCGCCGAGCGGGTCGGCGTCCACGAGCAGGGTCCGCAGGCGGGCCCGGGCCGCGGTTACCGCGAGCCCGCCGGCCAGGATGCTCGCGCCGGCACCGCCCCGCCCGCCGAGCACCGCGACGATCCGGGCGGCGGCCACCGGCGGGTCGGCGCCGTGTTCGGCGAAGCGGTCCACCAGCCACGGCTCGGCCGCCGGCAGGGTGGCGACGTGCTCGGCGCCGATCAGCTCGGCGACCTGCCAGCCGGGGTCGAGTTCGCCGGAGCGGCCCACCAGGACCAGGCGGGGGCGCTGCGGCAGCCGGGCCCGCAGGCAGGGCTGTGCCTGGTCGACGCCGACCAGCACGAGCGGTGCGGGCAGCCAGCGGGTGCGCGCGGCCGCCGGATCGGGTGCGAGCTCCACCTCGGCACCGCCGGCGGCGGCGAGCCGGAGCAGGTCGTCGAGGAGGTCGCCGTCGCCGGTGACGACCAGCGGGCGTCGGCCGGGCGACGGGACGGAGGTACGGGGTGGCATCGCGGCCTCCAGCGGTCAGGGCTCGAAGTGCTGCCCGAGACCCTGCTCCCGATCCGCGCCGCCGGCCGCCCCACGGTGGTCTCCTGTGGACAACCACGCCGCCTGTGGACAACGCCCGCCCCCGGCGGTGGATCTGCTACAGGTGCGGCCGTCGTGCTGGCCGCTGCGGCCGGTCACCTACCGATCGCGCAGGCCGGCGTGGCCGTTGAGAATCGGGAACCATGACTACGCATCTCCGATTGGGACTGTCCGGCGCACCACTGACCCTGCTCGGCAGCCTGCTCCTGGCCGCGGCGACGGTCGGCACCTGGCTCGCCTGGCTGAGCTGGAACACCGGCTACCAGACCGACCCGCAGACCGGCGCGGTCAGCGGTCCGTACGCGGTGTGGCAGGTGGCCGGGTGCGTGCTCACACTTGCCGTGGTCGCCGCCGCCGGTGGCTGGTGGCTCAGCCCCTGGCTGGTCGCGCCGGTGATGGCGGTCGCCTTCACGGTTCCCTGGGCCGTGCAGGCGGCGTCGACCGATGGCAGCGGGCTATGGGCGGTAGGCGCGACGTTGGTGCTGATAGGCACGGCGGCCGGCGGCGGGGTGGTCAGCCTGGGTACCCACCTGCTCCACCGCCGACTGACCGGCTCGTGACCCGGCACCGCCGCAGTACCCATCCAACCGTTACACGTAACCTCGGACGACTACGCCGCCCGCGTCTTGGCCGCCTTCGATGGCTCCGCTGCTTCTCTGCTGCTTCGGGGCGGGGAAATGCCCTCGGAGAATGCCCGCTACGAAGACGAGGGGGACTGTGACCTGCGCCGCAGTGCTCGATGCGCAAAGGGACGACCCCCGTCGGGGGAGCCTGGTAGCCGCTGTCAGAGAGTGTCAACAAACGCCATCGGGTGCGCTCACGCTCGGCCGGCGTGTTGCTCGTTCCGCCCGCCATCGTTTCGCGGCGAGCTGCTTGCTGACTCGCTGCTGACTCCGGCCGGCCTCGACGTCTCGCTTACAAGCTCCGTGCGTCGCGTCCACAGGCGTCCGGCGACGGCTGCACGCTCGGACCTTCATCCGCGCCGGCGCTCGTCAGTGTGCCGCCGTCCGGCGGCGCTGCTGTCGGCAGCCGTTCCGCTGGCGATCCAGGCCCATCACCGCTGCGGGGAGCCTGGTCGTGGTTGTCAGCCCAGTGCCGGCAAATGTCATCTCGTCCGCGCAGTCTGGTATCGACCGTACGTAGATCTGCGTAGCGCGATGGTCGCTCGGTAGCGGACGACTAGCACCGGTCGGCGCGACAGCCTGAGATCCATGACTGCTACTCGCCTCAGCGCGGCCGTTGCCTTCCTCCTCGCCGCCGTCGGGATCGGTATCCAGATTGCCGCCGGCGCCGACTATCCGGTCGTACCCCCGGGGGCCATCATCCTCGTCGTCGCGGCGGCCGTCTGCCTCCTGTGGCGGCGGTGGTGGGCGCTGCTGCTGCCGGCCGCGATAGCGTTGTTCCTGCTGGTCGGCGGCGCGCTCGCACCGAACACGGCGGATAACCTCGATGCCGGTGGCGGCCGCATGTGGGGCACGGTGCTCCAGCTGGCCGCCTTGGTGGTCGCGCTCGTCGTGACAGTGCTGGCCGCGGTCCGGGAACGCCGGACCGCGTGATCGCACCTGCTCATGGGAAACCGACTTCTCGCGTTGCTGCAAAGCCGAGATGAGGACGTGACGCTCGGCCGACTCGGCGGTCACGAGCACTCGTGGCGCTAGCCCTCTGGCTGTGGGCCGTAGAACGACGGTCAGCTTGGGAATCGGGTTGATTCGCGACCCCCCGCTCCTGGTGCCGGCTGGTCGTGGATTCCTGGACGGCCCGACCGAGCGCTGCGGCGGACCTCCGCTGACCGATGTCGACCGCTGCATCGGGCACGGATCGGGCACGGACTCTGGCGAGGCTGAGGCTTGAACCCTAAGCCGCGAGGGGGCTTTACAGCCGGGTGACAGTCGGCCGCCTGGCGGCCGTCTTGGCAGAGGCCACTACTCGTTCATCCCGCGCCGACTTCTAACGCCAGGGTCGCCGAGGACTGGCGGCCCCCGCACTGAGAGTGCGCGCGGGTGCTGTTGACTCGGTAGGTTGTCGATCATGACGGACGTACGGCTGAAGCCGATGACCGAGGATCAGTACAAGCCGTGGCGGGCCGAGGCCGAGGCGCACTACGTGCAGAGCCTCGCCGCGTCGGGCCAGTCGACGCA
>NZ_FTNF01000010.1 GCF_900156065.1 Micromonospora avicenniae
CGAGCCCAAGGAAAACGCCACAACGCCGCCCTCATCTGCCTCGCCCGACGCCGCTGCGACGTCCTATACGCCATGCTCCGCGACAAGATCCCCTATCAACCCCGCCCAGCCGCCTCAATCGCCACCGCTTGACGAAACCCATAGGGACCCCCCCCGATACGCCGTCCCGCTCCGTCCCGACGATCATGAGGTTGGCGGCGGGCCGGTGCGGTTTGCCCCAGGTCGTGGGGGAAGGATGGGGGCATGGAGAGCGACGCGCACGGGGATCGGCCGGTCGGTAGCCCGGCGGCCGGCGTGGTGCACAGTTTGTCCCAGCGGCACGAGACGCTGGCGACCGTCGAGTCGCTGACGGGCGGGCTGCTCTCCGCCGCGGTGGTGGAGATCGCGGGGGTGAGCGGGGTCTACCGTGGCGGCCTCGTCGTCTACGCCACGGAACTGAAGTCGAAGCTGGCCGACGTACCGGCCGATCTGCTCGCCCAGCGCGGCCCGGTCGATCCCGACGTCGCGGTGGCGCTCGCCGAGGGCGGCCGGCGGCGCTGCGACGCCGACTGGGGTCTGGCCACCACCGGGGTGGCCGGCCCGGAACCCCAGGACGGCAAGCCGGTCGGGCTGGTCTACGTGGCCGTGGCCGGGCCGGGTGGCTCCTCGGTGCGGCAGCTCGACCTGTCCGGTGGCCGGGACCACATCCGCTCCGCCGCGGTGATCGAGGCGCTGCGCCTGCTCGCCGAGCGGATCCACGAGGCGGACGCCGCCGACCTGGCCGACGCCGGGTAGGACCGGCAGAACGCCGGCCCAGCCAGGCCGGCGGCAACGACAGCGGTGCCGAAGCCGGCTCCTTCGACGTCGACGCCGGCCGGCCGCGGCGATCCGACGGGCGGGGCGGGATGTCGCCGGGCCGGGCAACGGGTACCGTTGTGGGAAGACTCCGTCGGTCGGTGCCGGCGCGGTCCACCGCGTTCGACCCGTGTCGCCGGGGAGAATGCGGTCGGAGAGGGGGAGGTGCGATGGTCCTGCTACGCCGAGTGGTCGGTGACGCATTGCGGGCACGCCGGCAGGGGCAGCACCGCACCCTGCGCGAGGTTTCCTCCGCCGCCAACGTCAGCCTCGGATACCTCTCCGAGATCGAGCGTGGCCAGAAGGAGCCGTCCAGCGAGCTGCTGGCCGCGATCTGCGACGCGCTGGGCGCGCGTTTGTCCGAGCTGCTGCGCGAGGTGAGCGACACTGTCGCGCTCGCCGAGCAGATGCCGAACGTGCTGGTGCCCGTGCAGGACGAGCCGGCGGGATCCACCCCGGTGCCGTCGGCTCCGGCGGCCAAGGCCACTGGTCGAGCCGTTCGCCAGGTCAGCTCCGACGGCACGGTCGCCGTCTCGGTACGCCAGGAGTCGCCGCTCAAGGCCACCCTGCGCAGCACCCGGGTCCGCGCCACCGAGCGTGAGCGCGACGTGGTCTGCGCCGCCTGAGTCTCCTTCGCGGCCGTAGCCGCCCGCGCGCGCTCCGCGTAGGGTTGATCGCAGACGGTGTCGGTCGCCTGCTCGCCGGTACGGGTGCCGGTCTGGTGCCCGGCTGAGACGATGGGGGAGCTGCCGCGCCGGTGGTCCGTCGTTCCGTCCGGCTCGTGCAGGCGAAGCGACGCTACTGAGGGGATACCGCGGAGATGGCGAACCCGTTCGTCAAGGGGTGGAAGTACCTGATGGCGCTCTTCGGCGCCCGGATCGACGAGCACGCCGATCCGAAGGTCCAGATCCAGCAGGCGATCGAGGAGGCGCAGCGCCAGCACCAGGCGCTCGTGCAGCAGGCCGCCGCGGTGATCGGCAACCAGCGCCAGCTGGAGATGAAGCTCTCCCGGCAGATGTCCGAGGTCGAGCGCCTCCAGGCCAACGCCCGCCAGGCGCTCGTCCTCTCCGATCAGGCCCGCGCCCGGGGCGACGAGGCCGAGGCGGGGCGGTACGAGCAGTCCGCGCAGACGCTGGCCACCCAGCTCGTCTCCGCGGAGCAGTCCGCCGAGGATTTGAAGACCCTGCACGACCAGGCGCTCGCCGCCGCAGGGCAGGCGCGCCGTGCGGTGGAGAACAACTCGATGATCCTCCAGCAGCGTCTCGCCGAGCGCACCCGGCTGCTCAGCCAGCTGGAGCAGGCGAAGATGCAGGAGGGTGTGGCCCGCTCGCTGGAGTCGATGTCGGCGCTCACGGCGCCGGGCACCACCCCCTCGCTCGACGAGGTCCGCGACCGGATCGAGCGCCGGTACGCCAACGCGATGGGCCGCGCCGAGCTGGCCGGCAACTCGACCGAGGGCCGGATGCTGGAGATCCAGAAGGCGACTCTCGACTCGGCCGGCTCGGCCCGGCTGGAGCAGATCCGGTCCAGCATGGCCGGTGAGCAGCTCGGTGTGCAGCAGCGGCAGGGCGGCGAGCAGCCGACGGCTCCGGCGAGCGACCCGGCAGCCGCCGCCCGCCTCGACGAACTCCGCGCGACCATGGCCCGCGAACGCGGCACCGGGGACACCACCGCCGCCGGCTGAGCGGCCGGCCAGAGGAGGGCAGGGTGGCAGACGAGCGTACGCGCTACTTCCGGCGGCTGGCCCGACTTCGCCGGTCGGCAAGACGGTGGAGCGTGCTGGCCGGTGGCCTCGGCGGGGCGGCTGCCGTCCTCACCCCGTACGCCGGGCTCGGGCTGCCGGACGCGGCCTGGGCCGGCGCGGCGGGCAGCGCGGTGGCCCTCGCCGCGTGGCGCTGGATCGACTTGCGGGCTCTCGCCGCCCAGCCGGCGCCTCCGCCGCTCGACCCGGCCGAGGCGGCCGCCCGATCCGCGGCCCGGCTGGTCGCCGCCGTCGAACGACTGCCGGCCGGATCCGGTGTGGTCGCCGAGGTACGTCGCGTCCGCGCCCGGGTGGCGTTGCGCGGCACCAGCGCGGCCGAGCCCTGGAGCCGGCTGGACCGGGCGGCGCTCACCCTCTCCGGTATGCGGCAGCGGTTGACCGGACCAGCCGAGCCGGCCCTGCAGGAGGCCGGCGCCGCCGACCATTCGCTGCGGGAACTCGCCCACCGGGTGGCGAGCGTGGAGCGGGCGCTCCGGCTCGCTCCGGTCGACGCCCGGGCCTCCCTGGCCGACACGCACCGCGTCCTCACCGGGCAACTGGAGAGCGGGGTGGCCGCGTACGAGCGGCTCGCGGTCGCCGCGGCCGGTTACGTCGCCGAGGATGCCCGCCCCGATGCTCCGCACCCGGCCGCGGCACGGCTGACCGAGGCGACCGACCTGCTGCACGGCGTCGCCGGCGCGCTAGCCGAACTACGCACCCCCACCCCCCACCCCTAACCCCCACCCCCCCGGAGCGGCGGGCACTCGTTCACGGAAAAAGTGACTGTTCCGCGCGGAATGCCCACTTGTTCCGTGAAAGTGCGGCCACCGTGGGGTGGCGGGTGGGTGGGGGTCAGGGTGGGGTGGTGATCGTTGTCGGGGGAGTGAAGGGGGAGCTGCCGACCACGTTGAAGGCGCGGACCCGGTAGTGGTAGGTGACGCCGCGGGCCAGTCCCGTGTTGGTGAAGCTTCGTCCGGTGACCGTGAACGTGGCGACCTCGCGGCTGAACTCCCGGTCGAGGGCGCGCTGGACGCTGAACCCGGCACCCGGTCCGGGCGCGGTCCCCGGTGCCCAGCCCAGGACCACCGTCGCCGTGTCGGGCTCCGGCGCGCTGGCGGTGACGCTCACCGCGTCGGGCGTCGCGGGCGCCGGCGGGGTGGTCACCGTGCCCACCGTCGACCACGGTGAGGCGGTGCCGAGATAGGTCGTCCGCACCCGGTAGTAGTACGTGGTGTTCGGCGCGACCGCCGGGTCGAGGTGGTTGTCGCCGACCCCGACGGCGGTGGTGGCCGGACCGCTGGTGAAGGTGGGATTGGTGGCCCGCTGTACGTCGATGCCGGTGGCGAAGGATCGGTTCGACCAGCGCAGCGCGACCCGCAGCGGGGCGGCCGGCGGGATCGCCGCGGTCAGCCCGGCCGGTGCGGTGAGCTGCACCGAGGCGGGCACGCTGTTGGACCAGGCCGAGCAGCTGACGGCGTTCTCCGCCCGGATCCGGTAGTGGTACGTGACCCCCGGGGTGACCGTGGCGTCGGTGTACCGGGTGGCGGTGGCCGCCACGGTGATCGTGGTGACCCCGGTGGTGAAGGTCGCGTCGGTCGCCCGTTGTAGCAGGTGGCTGGTGGCCGGCGGCCGACCGCCGTTGCCGGTCCAGGCCAGCGCGATGGCGGGCAGCGCGGTGGCCGAGCCCGGTGCCGGGGTTGCGGTCAGCCCGGTGGGCGCCTTGGGCGACACCCGAAGCACGAGCGGGCGGTTCGCGCCCAGGTCGCGGTGGCCGCCGAGCTGGCTGTGCCAGCGGTACTCCCAGCCGAGGTTCACCAGCTGGTTCACGACCAGGGCGGGCCGACCGTCGAACGGACTGACCGGGGTCGAGCCGGTCCGGGTGCCGGCCGGCCGGGTCGGGTCGAGCAGCCGGACGCTGTCACCGATCTTGAACGGCAAGGTCGGGGCGACCGGGCGCAACGCGACGACGACGTCCTCTCGCGGGTTGACCCGGATGACCTCCTTCCAGCCCAGTTCACCGGCCGCCGGTGGGCGGATCGTGCCGTCCCAGCCGACCCTGTTGATCACCTGGAGGTCGCAGCCGTCCAGGCGCAGCGTCTCGGTCTGCCGGCTGTTGCCCACGATCCGCCAGACCTGTGTGCCGTCGGCGGGGGCACCGATGGGCACCGCCGGGTCGGCCGCGAAGAGGATCTCGGTCGCCGGGTCGTCGGGGCCGAGCGGCAGGGTGGCGGGGGAGAGCGGCCCGGCGTGCGGGTGGGCGACGCCGAGGCGGACGGCGGCTCGGCCGTGCCCGGGCTCGAAGACCTGCTGCACGGCCTTGACCGTGACCGGCACCGCGACCGGCACGGCACCGCCGGCCGGGGTGAACGTGACGGTCGCGGCGTGCACCGGGACCAGCGTCTCGCGTGACGTCCGGGTACCGATCGCCTCGTCGTACGCCGGCTGCGGCACGATCGGCGGGCGCTGGCTGGCCGCGTACGCCCGGGGCAGCCGCTCGCGCAGCCGGGCCAGGTCGTACGGTGCCGCAGGGGCGCCGCGTACGCGGAACTGCAGCAGGGTACGGGTGTTCGGGCCGTACCCGGGGCGGGTGGGGGGCGAGCCGCCCTCGGCGGTGCGGTCGGGCGCGCCGGTGTGGTGGTCGTAGCGGGGGTCGTAGCCGGGCAGCGGAGCGGGGCAGTCGTTGTAGAGGATCAGCGTGCCGCCCGGAGGCACGGTGGAGAAGTCCACCACCACGTCGGCGCGTTCACCGGGAGCGAGCAGCAGCGCGTGTCCGTCGACGTTGAGCACGGTCGGGTCGCGCCGGTCGTACCGGTAGCCGATCGGACGGTTGCGGATCACCACCGGCGCGGGCAGCAGGCCACCGTCGTTGCCGATCTGGATCAGCTCCGGGCCGGCCGCGCGCGGGTCGGGCACCCCGCCGTCGCGTCCGTCGGCCGGCCAGTCCACCGACCGGCCGGGAGCCCGCGCCGCCGGCACCATCGGCACCTCACCCGCGTCGGCGTCGAGCAGGTTTCCCTCGTCGTCCCACATCGGAGCGTCCGATCCGGCCCGGTAGAGCTGGAGGTTGAGACCCCGGTCCAGGCAGGCGTTGAGGATCCGGAACCGGTACGCCCGCGGCTCCACCTCCAGGTAGGGGTAAGCGACGCCGTTGACCAGCGGGGTGTCGCCGAACGCTTCGGGAACGGCGCTCGGGTGCGGCACTCCCGGGGTCAGCGGCGGCTCCTCGGCCGCGGCGACCGGATCGTGGTGCGGGTTCGGCACCGGGCCCGAGCTGCCGTCGCGGTCGGGGTCGCGGTCCCCGTCGGCGGTACGCGACCAGGGCCCGTAGTCCCAACGGCCGGTCGGATTGATCCCCTCGCGCTGGTACGGATTCTGCCGGGGCTGGTAGACGTGCGGGAACCACAGGCTGCCCCGCGCTCCCCAGCGGTCCCGGTCCCAGGTCGGATCCTCCTCGGCGAGTTGGGTGTCGTCCGGTACGAACGTCTTGTCCTGGATCACCAGGGGCAGTTCGTCGCCGGGGAGCACCCCGTCGACCACGAGTTGCTCCTCCACCGGGTCGGTGAGCAGGTAGAGCGCGATCTGCCCCGAGTAGACGGTCAGCCGGGACAGGCCGAAAGTGTTGTCGTGGAACCACATGAGCCGCCCGCTCTGCTCGTTCGGGTAGTAGAGCGTGGTGGCACCGGCTCCGGGCGGCGGCATGTCCGGCACGTGGTGCAGGCCGACTCCGGTCGGGTACGGGGTGATCTCGCCGGCCGGGGTCACCCACTGCAACGGGTTGCCGGCGCTGATCCAGCCGGTCTGCGCGCCCGCGAGGTGCAGCACCGCCCGGTTCTGCGGGTACGGCGCCGGGCCGTCCAGCGGGCCGACGCCGGCTCCCTCGACGGTCTCGTCGACCGGCAGGAAGAGTTCGCCGGACCGGCCGGTGGGCAGCTGGTTGATGAATTTGATCCGCACCGGCCGGCCGCGCCGGGCGCGGATCAGCGGGCCGAGGTGCCAGGGGCGGCCGGGGGGCGCCATCGTGTTGTGCCCGGACTCGTCGGTGCCGAGGTTGAGCTGCCGGTAGCCCCGCAGGCGGGTGGCGGGCAGGTCGCGGTGGAGCCGCTGGGCGTACTGCTGGAGGCCGATCTCGTAGTAGTCGCAGCCCGGGTAGGTGATGGTGTCCGGCACCGCCACCGGCAGGTACCCGCCCAGTTGGGTGCGGCCGAGCGGACCCGGTCCGGGCAACGCGTCGACGAACTTGCGCAGGCCGGTCCCGGGCAGCACCTGACCGTCGGCGCCGCAGGTGGGCAGCGGGCTGCGGGCGAAGTTCGGCACCGGACCGAAGTAGCGCGGAACGGCGGCGGGATCCAGGCTGGCCGGTGCGGCCACGTCCGTCTCGTCGGCGGCCCGAGCCGCCGGAACGGTCGCCGCCTGCCCGCCGTCGGCGGTGCGGCCGTCGCCGCCTCGCGTCACGCGGTCCGCCCACGTGGTCCGGAGTCTGCGAAACATCGCCATGGCTCTCCCCGGGCTCGGGGCACGACCGTCGCCACCCCGGCGTGGCGGATCCGGTCGGGCCGGCTCTGCTGACGTCTGGTGAACGCCCAATCGCAGCATGCGACGTCGGGGTCCGGTTAGGAATTACCCAATCGTCCCAATCTGGGCAACTGGTGGTGCGGCTTCGGCCGGATGTTCCGCTGCCGGCTCTGCCGGGCGGACGGGCAGGTCAGGGACACGTCGGGCGGTCGCGCCCAGGCCGTCGGCGCTACGGCCGGCCGGTCAACGGGCCGGGTCTGGCTGGCAGACCGGGCACCAGTAGGTGACCCGCTCGCCCAACTCCTCCTTGCGAATCGCCGTGCCGCACCGGCGGCACGGCTGGGCTCGTCGGCCGTACGCGTAGGTGGTCTGCCCGCGGTGCAGCGAGCCGGTGCTGCTCTGCGTCCAGCGCCCCCGGTTGGCGGCGAGCAGCCGCTGCGCGAGGGCCACCAGGCCGGGCAGGTCGGGCACCGCGCGTACGGGCGTACGCGGCGAGACACCGCGCAGGAAGAGCAGCTCGCACTTGTAGAGGTTGCCCACCCCGGCCAGGTTGCGTTGGTCGAGCAGGGCCTCGCCGACGGGGGTGTCCGGGTGGGCGGCCAGCCGTCGTACCGCCTCGGCCGGATCCCAGTCCGAACCGAGCAGGTCCGGGCCGAGGTGGCCGACCAGGCGCTCCTCCTCTGCGGTGGGCACCAGCGCCAACTCGTGCAGGTGGTAGCCGACGGCCACGGCGTCCGCGCTGCGCAGCACCACCCGGATCAGGTGGCCCGGGCGCGCGGCCCAGCGTTCTCCCGGCGCGTACGCCCGCCACGCGCCGTCCATCCGCAGGTGCGAGTGAAGCGTCCAGCGTGTTCCGGGAGCCGCCCCGCCGTCCGTCGGGGTGCCCGGTACGCCGGTTTTCGTGCCGGTGGGCCGGCCCGCCGGGGTGGCGTCACCGCCCGTCGGCGCGTCGAGGCGGAGCAGTAGGTGCTTGCCGCGGGCGACCGACTCGCGCACGGTCCACCCGGCCAGGTCGGTTGTGGCGAGCTGCGGCACCCGGAACTCGCTCGCCGTCAGTACCGCGCCGGCCAATGCCCGGTGCAGGACGCGGGCGGTGTTCCAGACGGTGTCGCCTTCGGGCATCCTGCCATTCTCCCTCGGCCGAGCCGGATTCGCATGTATCGCTATTTGTACCGTGCTTACGCTTGATCTCCTGACATGGGCACCATCAGGGAGTTCTGGGGAGTTTGCCCATGAAACATGCTCATCGTCACCTTCGACCCGTTCTCGTCGCCGGTCCGTTCGGCACCACCAACCGGTGGGACCGCCTCGCCACCGGCCAGTACGTCAGCCACGCGTACATCTCCGCCGTCTACGGCGGCACCGTGCCGCGCTGCTGACCACTGCTCCGGGCCGGGACCGTGTGCCCCGGCTCGGCCGGCGCCCTCGACGGTGCCGGCGCGAGCCGTCGCAGGAAGTCCGCGCCGGCCGACGCCGGAGCCGCCGTCAACCGCTGATCCGGACGAGGTCACCCGGGCGTACGCCCAGCCGGTCGACCGCCCGCCCGCCGTTGACCGACACCGCCACCCGGTCGGCCGAGTCGGGATGCACCACCAGTTCACCCGGGCGGGCGTCGCCGAACGTCCGCCCGCGCACCGCCGTACGCCCCGGCGCGCCGTCCCCGACCGGCTCCGGTGCCGGCAGCGGCGCGTTGGCCGGCGCGGTCACCCGCACCATCGCCGGGAGCTGCTCCAGAAGCTCGGCCGTGGCGGCGAGCTGCACGTTGCCGAAGTGATCCACGGTCAACACCTCAGCGGTGAAGCCGGCGGGATCCGCCGCCACGATCGGCTCGGGCAGCCGGACCAGCTCCGCCGGATCGATCGCGGGCCCGGCCTCAACCAGCGGCGCGCCGAGCGCCAGCCGGGCCGCGACCGGTGCGAAGACGTCCCGACCGTGGAACGTGCCGGACACCCGTCGAGCCAGCCAGGCCGGGTTGGTCAGCTCGATGGCGCCGGTGACCCCGCCCAGCGCCTCGGCGGCGTCGGGCAGCAGCCCGTTGTCCGGTCCGACCAGCAGCCCGTCCGGGGTGGCCAGGGCGACGCCTCGACGCGCGGTGCCGACCCCCGGGTCGACCACCGCCACGTGCACCCCGACCGGAAGGTACGCAACGGTCTGGGCGAGTACGGCCGCACCGTGGCGTACGTCGGCGGGTGGAACCAGGTGGGTCACGTCGATCACCCGGGCGGCCGGGGCGATCCGGGCGATCACCCCGTGGCAGGCGGCCACGAAGCCGTCGGAGAGGCCGTAGTCGGTGGTCAGGGAGATCCAGGGCGTGGCGGGCATGGCTCGCAGGCTAACCGTCGCCCCGGGTCCGCGCCCCGGGTTGTGCCGGACCCCGCCGCTCCGGCCGGCCCCCGGCGGCGGTACGCAGCTCCAGGGTCAGCTCGTCGTGCAGCGGGATGCCGTCCTCCCCGACGAACGGGATCTCCGGCTTCAGGCGGCGCGCTCGGTCCACCGCCCCCGGGTCGAACCCGACCAGGCGCAGGCCGCGCCGCTGGTAGAAACGGAGCGCCCGGAGGTTGTCGTTCGTGGTGATCAGCCAGAGCCGGTGCAGGCCCGCGGCCCGCGCCGTCGACGCGGCCGCCTCCAGCAGGGTGGTGCCGGCCCCTCCGCCGGGTACGGCGGCCACCAGGCTCACCACCTCCAGTCCCTCGGCGTCGCAGTTGTAGGCGAGCGCACCGACCACGGCGGCGGCGCCGTCCACGGCCACCAGCGTCGGCAGGGTACGCAGGTCGTACCGGATGTCGTGGGCGATGACGTACGGGCCTCCCCACTCCCGGTCGTGCAGCGCGTCTACTTCCGCCCGGTCGCCCGGCTTCGCCGCCCGTACCATGATCCCGCCCATGCCGCCCCTCCTCGTCGGCCCGCTGCCCGCGTCGGCCCGTCGGCCCGCGTTGGTCCGTCGGCACGCGTTGGTCCGTCGGCCCGCGCCGGCCCGCGTCGGCTCGCGTCGGTCGGCGAGGGTAGCCGGGCGGCGCGGAGACGGCGCGCGAGTTTCGCGGTCGCGAGCCGCCGCGGCGGCGCACTGAGCGGTGCCTCTGCCGGATATGGGACAGGGCCTCTGGCCGACCGGCCACTGCCGTCGCCCGACCCGGTTCGGGAGACTGCCCTGGTGACACATCGGAGCCTGCCCGCGGTCGCGGTGCTCGTCGTGGCTGTCGCACTCACCGCCGGATGCGGCGACGGGAACCGGCCGACGAACGCTGCCGTAGCGTCCAGCACCCCGACCACCAGCCCGTCCCCGGTGGTCCCGCCGCCCGTCGCCGGTGCGCCCGTCGCCGGGCCCAGCTCCGGTCCGGCGGCTCCGGTGGTTCCACCGGCCGGCGACGCCCCGGCCGTGCAGGAACCCACCGAGCGCCGCCCGGCCAGCCCACCACCGGTGGTGCTGCCGCGCCGCCCGGCGGGTGCTCCCGGCGCGAAGCAGGTGGTCGACGCGTTCCGGGCCGCCGGTCTGAAGGTGCCCAACCCCCGTGACCTCTCGGTCGACTGTGGACCTGACGGACTCGGGCTGGGCTGCTCGGAGATCATCGCCACGGATGCCGTGACCGTGTACGTCTTCCCGGACGAGACCAGCGCGAGCGACATCGCCGAGATCTGGAGCGGACAGTCGTACCGCCGGGGCGCAGTGGTGCTCAACTACCTGGCGGCACGTACTCCGGCCGCCGACCGGCTCCGCTACGAGAAGGTGCTCGCCGGCCTGGGCTGAGCGGCCTCGCCGTGCGCCGGCGCACGTCCGCGCGGCAGGTCCCCCGCCATCGGCCGACGTCGACGACCGCGCCCCGCGCCTAGCCGCGTAGCCGCAGGCCGCGGGGGGTGGCTCGGAAACCGGCGGCGGTCAACGCGTCGCGCAGCGGCGAGGTGTGCACCGCCTCACCGTCGGCCCGCTCCACCGAGATGGCCCCGAGCGCGCCGGAGTGCACCGCGTCGGCCAGCGCCTTGCCAGCCGCGGCGAGCACGTCGGCGTCGTCGGTGAAGGAGAGCAGGGTCCGCCCGCCTCGCTCCACGTAGAGCACCAGGTCGCCGGCGACCAGGACGACCAGCGCACCCGCCTTGCGGCCGGCCCGGTGCCCGGTCGCCGGGTTGCCCCCGTCGCCCGAGTCGACGGCCCGGTCCGGCCAGGGCAGCGCGGCACCGTACGGGTTGGCCGGATCGGTGGCGGCGAGCACCAGGGTGGGCCCGCCGCGGCCCCGGCCGCCGTCGACCGGCTTGGCCAGCGCCCGGATCCGCTCCACTGCGCCGGGCACCGCGAACTGCGCCGCGCCCAGCCCCTCGACGAAGTAGCCGCGCCGAGCCGCGCCGCGCTCCTCCAGTGCGGACAGCACCGGGTAGACCGCCGCGAAACCGCCGACCACCTGCTCGGCCACGACCGCGCCCCGGGTGACCACGCCGTGCCGCTCCAGCAGCACGTCGGCCAGGGCCGCGGCCCGGCGTGTCGCGTCGGTGTCCCGTTCCGGGAGGCGGGACCAGCGCCCGGCCACGGTCGGCGGCCCGCCACGGGTGGGCAGCGCCACCCGGCCGGGACGCCGGTAGCGGGTGCGCGGTGCCGACGGCCGGGAGCGGTGTGCGCCACCCGCGCCGAGCACGGCTCGCAACGGGGCGAGCGTGTCGTTGGTGAGGTGACCGGCCCAGACCAGGTCCCAGATGGCGGCGGCCAGCGCGGTGTCGTCGGTCGAGCCGACCCGGTCGGCGAGCGGCCGGAAGAACAGCGCCTGCCCGTCGGAGAGCGCGTCGAGCACCGCCTCGTGCAGCGGCGTGAGGGCCAACGCCTCGTCCGGTGGGGGCAGCAGCAGCGGAGCGGCATCCGCGTACGCGAGGGTGACCCAGCCGTCGCCGCCGGAGATCGCGCCGGAGCCGGCCCAGACCACCTCGCCGCTGGCGCAGAGCTCGTCGAGCTGGGCGGGCGAGTAGTCGGCGACCCGGCCCGGCAGCACCAGCCGTTCCAGCGCCGACGCCGGCACCGCCGCGCCCTGCAACTGCTCCACCGCCGCGGCCAGCGCCTCCACACCACGGGCGGACGAGCCGACCTGCTGCCAGCGGGGCAGGAACGCGGCGAGTGCCCGCGGCGGCACCGGCTCGATCTCCCGGCGCAGCGCGGCCAGGGAGCGGCGGCGCAGCAGCCGTAGCACCTCGGCGTCGCACCATTGCGTGCCGACTGTCTCCGGGGTGAACTCGCCGGAGACCACCCGGCCGGTCGCGGCGAGCCGGCGCAGCGTCTGCTCCACCACGAAGACACCGAGACCGAACCGGGCGGCACAGCTGGCCGCCGCGAACGGCCCGTGGGTGCGGGCGTACCGGGCGACGAGATCGCCGATCGGATCGGAGACCGGAGCGAGGTACGCCTCCGCCACGCCGACCGGCAGCGCCACGCCGAGCGCGTCGCGCAGCCGGGCCGCGTCCTCGACGCCGACCCAGCGTTCCTCGCCGGCGATGCGTACCCGCAGCACGCGGCGGGCCGCCTCCAACTCGGTGAGCCAGCCGACCGGCACCCCTCGTTCGGCCAGCTCGGACGCGTTGAGGTCGCCGAGCACGCGGAGCAGCTCGACCACGTCCTCGGCGTCGCGGGGGCGGCGCTGCTCGGTCAGCCAGCGCAGCTGCCGCTCGGTCTCGGCGAGGACCGTCGGGTCGAGCAGCTCCCGCAGGTCGACCCGGCCGAGCAGCTCACCGAGGAGCGCCGAGTCCAGCGCCAGCGCGGCGGCCCGCCGCTCGGCGAGCGGGGCGTCGCCCTCGTAGAGGAACGCGCCGACGTACCCGAAAAGCAGCGAGCGGGCGAACGGCGACGGCTGGCTGGTCTCCACCTCGACCAGGCGGACCCGGCGGGCGGCCAGGTCGCGCATAACCCCGGCCAGCGCCGGCTGGTCGAAGACGTCCTGCAGGCACTCCCGGGCCGCTTCCAGGGTGACCGGGAACTCGGCGTACTCCCGGGCGACGTCGAGCAGCTGGGCGGCGCGTTGGCGCTGCTGCCAGAGCGGCTGCCGGCGACGGGGGTCGCGGCGGGGCAACAGCAGCGACCGGGCCGCGCACTCGCGGAACCGGGCGGCGAACAGCGCGGAGGTGCCGACCGACTCCTCCACGAGCTGGGCGATCTCGTCGGGCTCGAAGGCGACCACGTCGGCGCCCGGCGGCTCGTCGACGGTGTCCGGCAGGCGTACGACGATCCCGTCGTCGGAGGGCATCACCTGCGCGTCCACCCCGTAGCGTTCGGTCAGCCGCCGCCCGATGGCCAGCGCCCAGGGCGCGTTGACCCGAGCGCCCAGCACGCTGTGCACGGCGAGGCGCCAGTCACCCAGCTCGTCGCGGAACCGCTCGACGACGATCGTGCGGTCGTCCGGCAGGGACCGGGTCGCCGCGCGCTGTTCACGCAGGTAGGCCAGCAGATTGCCGGCGGCCCAGTCGTCGAGCCCGCCGGCGCGCAGGGCGGCGGTCGCCGCCTCGTCGCTCTGCCGGAGCAGGGCACGGACCCGGGCCCCGATGGCCCGGCCCAGTTCGACCGGCCGGCCCACGGTGTCGCCCTTCCAGAACGGCATCCGGGCGGCCTGGCCGGGCGCGGGGGAGACCAGCACCCGGTCGGGGGTGATCTCCTCGATCCGCCAGGAGGACGAGCCGAGCAGGAAGACGTCACCGATCCGCGATTCGTAGACCATCTCCTCGTCGAGCTCGCCGACCCGGGCGGCGCGCTCGGCGCCGGCCAGGAAGACGCCGAAGAGACCCCGGTCGGGAATCGTGCCGCCGCTGGTCACCGCCAGCCGCTGCGCGCCGGGGCGGCCGGTGAGCAGGTCGGTGGCCCGGTCCCAGACCAGCCGGGGGCGCAGCTCGGCGAAGGCGGTCGACGGGTAGCGGCCGGAGAGCATGTCGAGCACCGCGTGCAGGGCGGAGTCGGGCAGCTCGGCGAAGGGCGCCGCCCGGCGGACCACGGCGGCCAGGTCGCCGACCCCCCACGGCTCGAGCGCCACCATCGCGACGATCTGCTGGGCCAGCACGTCGAGCGGGTTGCGCGGGAAGTGCAACTCCTCGATCGCGCCCGCCCCCATCCGCTCCGCGACCACGGCGCAGGAGAGCAGGTCGCCACGGTGCTTCGGGAAGACCACCCCGCGGGAGACCGCGCCGACTTGGTGCCCGGCGCGGCCGACGCGTTGGAGCCCGGCGGCGACGCTGGGCGGTGCCTCGATCTGCACGACCAGGTCGACCGCGCCCATGTCGATGCCGAGTTCGAGGCTGGAGGTGGCGACCACGGCGGGCAACTGCCCCGACTTGAGCGACTCCTCGATGTGCTTGCGCTCCTCGCGGGAGACGCTGCCGTGGTGGGCCCGGGCGATTACCGGCGGCGCGCCGGTTGCGGCCCCCGACTGGGCCATCACCTCGGCCGGCTGGCGTGGGGCCCGCAGCGGCCCCACCGGTCCGTCGAACGCCTCCGCGCCGCGCCGCCGCGCCGGGCCGGCGCCGTCCGCCGGGCCTCCGTCGACGGCCGGCGGCCCGTCACCTCCCGGCAGCAGCTTGGATACGCTCACCGGCTCTCCACCCCGAGCCACGCGACGGCCGTCCGGTGCGGCCGACGCCTCCAGCTCCTCGGCGGCCAGCTCGTTGAGGCGTGCGCAGAGCCGCTCGGCGCTGCGCCGGGAGTTCGTGAAGACGATGGTCGAGCGGTGTGCGCGGATCAGGGAGTAGACCCGCTCCTCGACGGCCGGCCAGATGGACGCGCGGCGCGGGCCCGGCCCGCCCAGCTCGTCCTCGAGGGGCTGTTCCTGCTCGTCGAGCCGGGTCATGTCCTCGACCGGAACCTGGACCGTGACCTCGATGGTCTTCGCGGTGGCGGGCTGGACCACGTCGACGGGCCGGGCGCCGCCGAGGAACCGGGCGCAGCCGTCGATCGGACGGACCGTGGCCGAGAGGCCGATCCGCTGTGCCGGTGCGGGCAGCAGCTCGTCGAGGCGTTCCAGGGAGAGCGCGAGATGGGCGCCGCGCTTGCTGCCGGCAACCGCGTGCACCTCGTCCACGATGACCGTCTGCACGCCGCGCAGCGAGTCGCGGGCGGCGGAGGTGAGCAGCAGGAAGAGCGACTCCGGTGTGGTGATGAGGATGTCCGGTGGAGTGCGTGCGAAGGCCCGCCGTTCGTCGGCCGGGGTGTCGCCGGTACGCATCCCCACGGTGATCTCGGGCGGGGCGACGCCGAGCCGCGTCGCCGCCTGGCGCATCCCGGCGAGCGGTGCGCGCAGGTTGCGCTCCACGTCGACGGCGAGCGCCTTGAGCGGGCTCACGTAGAGCACCCGGCACCGCTGCCGGGCGTCCGCCGGTGCCGGCTCGCGGGCCAGCCTGTCCAGCGACCAGAGGAAGGCGGCGAGTGTCTTGCCGGAGCCGGTCGGCGCCACCACGAGCGCGTTGCGGCCGGCGGAGATCGCCCGCCAGGCCCCGGTCTGGGCGGCGGTGGGCGCGGCGAAGGCAGCAGTGAACCACTCCCGCGTCGCCGGGCCGAACCCGCCCAGCACGCCCATGCCGCCCGCCTCGGGGTCGGCTGCCACATCCGCCACCCATCCATACTGCCGCGCGCCTGTGACAACCGGCGCCGACGGCCGGGAGGTATGTCCGTCTACAATACCTTCAACCGTGGATATGACACTTGACGCATTAAGTCTCACTTAACTGCTTGCTTGCGCAGCACAACATAAAGTAACTTCACTCGCGACGCGGTAAGGGTGGAGGGGATCGGATGGCCGTCGAGCAGCGGAACGTCGAGCCCGGCAGCGACGTGCTCATCCGCAAGGTCGACAGTCATCTCGCCGCGGTCCGTGCTGGACTGCGCGGCCCCGAGCTGGAACTCGCCGAGCGGCTGGGTCGCTGCCTGCGGGAGCTGGTCGTCTCCACCGCGCACGCCAGCGCAGCCGACCGGGGGCAGGTCCGCGCCGCCGTGCACTACTTCGTGCTCCGCCGCGAGAGCCGAGGCCGCCTGCTGTCGGTGCGCTCGCTGGCCGCCGCCGAGCGGGTGGTGCAGCGGGTCGCCCGGCAACTCGGGCGCGCCGACCTGCTGGCCGAGCCGGCGATCGAGGACCGTACCGGCCCGGATCCCCGCGCCGCCGGGCCGGTACGGGCCGCTGAGCAGGGCGCCGCCGCCCGCTGACCTCGCGGCTGTGCCCGTTGGTCCGTGATGGGGCCGATTTGTTCCGTGCCGGCGCTCGTTGCGGCTCAAGGTCAACTCGGCTTCCTTGATGTTGGGGCATCCAGACGTCAGGGACACCCCGACATGCCGAGTCGATCATCGCGAGGGACTGGACCGAGCCGGACCGGGCCGGACCAGGAGCCGGACCGGGAGTGGGTTCGGGCAGGGGTGCAGGGCGTAAGCCCGGGACACGGACAATGCGGGAGAGTTTGCGTAAATGCCCCCGGAGAGCGCAGAACTGGCGTCTGATCACAGCTAGGCGCCGAACCGCCGGAGGCGTCCGCCGCTGCCACCTCGACCGGGAGTGCGGGTGCTCGTACTGCTGATCCTCCACCTCGTGGCGGCACTCCTCGCGCCGCTGCTCGTCCGGTGGTGGGGGCCACGCGCCTGCTACCCGCTGGCTCTCGCGCCGGCCGCCGCGTTCGGCTGGGCGCTCGCGCAGACCCCGACGGTCCGCGACGGCCGGGCAGTGGTCGAGACGTACCCGTGGATCGGACAGCTCGGGCTCGACCTCGCCTTCCGGCTCGGCACGCTCAACTGGTTGATGACCCTGCTGGTCGGCGCGGTCGGCACCCTCGTACTGGTCTACTGCGCCCGGTACTTCAGCCCCGGCTCACTCGGCCTCGCCCAGTTCACCGCAGTGCTTGTCGCGTTCGCCGGGGCGATGCTCTGCGTCGTCCTCGCCGACGACCTGCTGCTGCTCTACGTCGGCTGGGAACTGACCACGATCTTCTCCTACCTGCTGATCGGGCACAGCACCGAACGTCGGTCGAGCCGGTGGGCCGCGGCCCAGGCGCTGATGGTCACCACCCTGGGCGGGCTGGCCATGCTGGTCGGCTTCATCCTGCTCGGCGAGCACGCCGGCACCTACCGGTGGTCGGAGATCGCCGCCGGGTCGCTGCCCGGCGGTGGCTACCTGGTCACCGCCGTACTGCTGATCCTCGCGGGCGCGCTGTCGAAGTCGGCCGTGCTGCCGTTCAGCTCCTGGCTGCCCGTGGCGATGGCGGCGCCCACGCCGGTGAGCGCCTACCTGCACGCGGCGGCCATGGTCAAGGCCGGCATCTACCTCATCGGGCTGATCGCGCCGGTGCTCGCCACCGTCGGGCCATGGCGTCCGGTGGTGCTCGCCACGGGTCTGGCCACCATGATCGTCGGTGGCTGGGCGGCGCTGCGGCAGACCGACCTGAAGCTGCTGCTGGCGTACGGCACGGTCAGCCAGCTCGGCCTGCTGGTGGTGCTGACCGGGGCGGGCACTCCGGACGCCGCACTGGCGGGGATCGCCATGCTGCTCGCGCACGCCCTGTTCAAGGCGGCGCTCTTCCTGGTCGTCGGGGTGATCGACCACGGTGCCGGCACCCGGGACCTGCGCGAGCTCTCCGGGCTGCGGCACGGCAGCACCCCGTTACTCGTCGTGGCGCTGCTCGCCGCGGCGTCCATGGCCGGGATTCCCCCGCTGATCGGGTTCGTGGCCAAGGAGGCGGCCTTCGCCGCGTTCACCGACCGGCCGGTGATCCTCGCCGGACTGGTGGCCGGCATCGTCCTCACGGTCGCCTACAGCGCGCGATTCCTGTGGGGCGCCTTCGCCGACCGACCCGGGGTGGCGCCCGCCCGGCTCGACCGGATCGCCGCGCCGCTGCTGGTACCCCCCGCCCTGCTCGCCGTCGCCGGACTGGTCGCCGGTCCCCTCGCCGGTGGCCTGGACGTGGTGTTCCGCCCGTACGCCGAGTCGTTCGGCGCGGCCCACACGCACCTGGCGCTCTGGCCCGGCCTGACCCCGGCACTCGGCCTGTCGGCGCTGGTGCTGGTCGCCGGCGGCGCGCTCTTCGCGTTGCGGGGTCCGCTGGCCCCGCTGCTGGCCCGGCTGCGCGCACCCGTCGGCGGCAACCCCGGGTACGAATGGGTGATCGGCCGCTTCGACCGGTTCGCCGTCGAGGTCACCGGGGCCACCCAGCGCGGCTCCCTCCCGCAGTACCTCGGCACCATCCTGGTCGTCCTCGTCGTGCTGCCCGGCGGCGCGATGTTCGCGGCCCGGCCTTGGGGCGAACGGATCGCCCTCTGGGCCAACCCGCTGCAACTGGTCGTCGCCGTGGTGCTCGGGGTCGCGGCCGTGCTCGCGGTGGGCGCCCGCAGCCGGTTGACCGCGATGCTGCTGGTCGGGGTCACCGGCTACGGCACCGCAATGCTCTTCGTCCTCTACGGCGCACCCGATCTGGCGCTGACCCAGTTCCTGGTGGAGACCGCGACCATCGCGATCTTCGTCCTGGTGCTGCGCCGGCTGCCGGCCCGCTTCTCGGCCCGGCCGCTGCGGCGCAGCCGGTGGCTGCGCCGGGCCGTCGGCGCCGCGGCCGGGCTGGTGACCGCCGGCCTCGCGCTGGTCGCGGCGAGCGCCCGGGGGGCGCCCACCATCTCGGCGGCCTTCCCGGACCTGGCGGTCGCCGAGGGGCACGGCCGCAACGTGGTCAACGTGACCCTGGTCGACATCCGGGCCTGGGACACGATGGGCGAGCTGGCGGTGCTCGTGGTGGCCGCGACCGGGGTGGCCAGCCTGGCCTTCGAGCGCTCCCGTACCGGGCCCCGGCCCCGTCGGCAGCAGCGGGACGCCCGGGCGCAGCGTCCCGGCCGCCCGGTCTGGCTGCGCGGCGGCGCCCGCCTGGCGGAACGGCAGCGCTCGATCGTGCTGGAGGTGGTGACACGCCTGATCTTCCACACCGTGGTGCTGTTCTCGCTGTTCCTGCTCTTCTCCGGTCACAACGCGCCGGGCGGCGGCTTCTCCGGGGGCCTGGTCGCGAGTCTCGCCCTGGTCGTCCGCTACCTGGCCGGCGGCCGGTACGAGCTGGCCGAGGCCGCGCCCATCGGGGCCGGCACCGTGCTCGGCGCGGGGCTTGCCGTCTCGGTCGGCACCGGCGTGATCTCGCTGCTCGCCGGCGGTTCGGTCCTGCAGAGCGCGCGCGTCGACCTCTACCTGCCTGGCATCGGCGACTTCTACTTGATCACCTCGCTCTTCTTCGACATCGGCGTCTACCTCGTGGTGGTCGGGCTGATGCTGGACATCCTGCGCAGCCTGGGCGCCGAGGTGGACCGGCACATCGAGGCGGCCGGCGGCGGCGCGCGGGGGCTGGCCGTCGAGCGGGGGGAGGAAGCGTGACCGGCGGCGGGGCGGGCCCCACGCTGGTGCTGGTGATCATCGTCGGCGTGCTCGTCGGTTGCGGCGTGAATCTGCTGCTGGAGCGGAGCCTGACCCGCATCCTGCTCGGCATCATCCTGCTCGGTAACGGGGTCAACCTGCTGATCATGCTGGGCGGCCGGCCCGGCGTGGCCCCGGTGGTCGGCACCGGCCCGGTCGATCAGATGAGCGACGCGCTGCCACAGGCCATGGTGCTCACCTCGATCGTGATCACCTTCGGGCTGACCGCGTTCCTGCTCGCGATCGGTTACCGCAGCTGGTACCTGACCGGTGACGACGAGGTGCCGGACGACATCGAGGACCGGCAGATCGTCCGCCGGGCCGAACGCGACGAGGCGGCCACCGCGGACCTCGGCGGCGAGGGGGCGGACGCCGATCCGGAGCAGGTCGACCCGGAGCCGGCGCGCCGACGGCTGCGGCGCGGGGACGGTGTCGAATGAACTGGCACCCGCACCGGGGGGTGGTCCGGTGAACCGGCTGCTGCCGCTGCCGGTGGTGGTGCCGCTGCTCGGCGCGGCGCTGACGCTGGTGCTGGGCAGGTGGCCGCGGCTGCAACGGGGCATCAGCGTCGCCGGTCTGACCACCACCCTGGCGGTCGCCGTGGTGCTGCTGGTCGAGGCGTACCGGCACGGGCCGGTGGTGCTCGCCGTCGGGGCGTGGCCGCCACCGGTCGGGATCGTGCTGGTCGCCGACCAGTTGGCCGCGCTGATGCTGGTGGTCTCCTCGGCGGTCACCCTCTGCGTGCTGCTCTACTCGATCGGGCAGGGGCAGGGGGACGTCGGCGAGAGCGCCCCGGTCACCATCTACCACCCCACCTACCTGGTGCTGACCGCGGGCGTGACCAACGCGTTCCTCGCCGGGGACCTGTTCAACCTCTTCGTCGGCTTCGAGATCCTGCTCGCCGCGAGCTTCGTGCTGATCACCCTGGGCGGCACCGAGGTCCGGATCCGGACCGGCTCGACGTACGTGGTGGTCAGCATCGTCTCGTCGATGCTCTTCCTGGCCGCCGTGGGGCTGGTGTACGCCGCCACCGGCACGCTCAACCTGGCCCAGCTCGCCACGCGCCTGGACGCGCTGCCAGACGACGTACGGCTGGCGTTGCAGCTCATGCTCCTGCTCGCGTTCGGCGTCAAGGCCGCGATCTTTCCGCTGTCGGCCTGGCTGCCGGACAGCTACCCGACCGCGCCGGCTCCCGTCACCGCCGTGTTCGCCGGCCTGCTCACGAAGGTCGGCGTGTACGCCGTCATCCGGACCGAGACGCTGCTCTTCCCGGACCGCCAGGTCGCACCGCTGCTGATGGTGGTGGCCGGACTGACCATGCTCATCGGCATCCTGGGCGCGGTGGCCCAGTCGGACATGAAGCGGCTCTTCTCGTTCACGCTGGTCAGCCACATCGGCTACATGATCTTCGGAGTGGCGCTGAGCAGCGTGGCCGGGCTCTCCGGCGCCATCTTCTACGTGGTGCACCACATCACCATCCAGACCACCCTGTTCCTGGTCGCCGGTCTGGTCGAGGTGCGTGCCGGCAGCACCGACCTGCGGCTGCTCGGTGGGCTGGCGCGGCTGGCGCCGCTGCTGGGCGTGCTCTTCTTCGTACCGGCGATGAACCTCGCGGGCGTTCCGCCGTTCTCCGGTTTCCTCGGCAAGCTCGGCCTGCTCCAGGCCGGGGTCGCGGCCGGCGGCGCGCTGCCCATCGCACTGGTCGCGGCCGGGGCGGCCACCAGCCTGCTCACCCTCTACGTGGCCTCCCGGGTGTGGAACATCGCCTTCTGGCGATCGCCCCGGCTGGCCACCGACGAACCGGCCGTGCGGCTTCCCGCGCTGATGGTGGGGGCCACCGCCGCCCTCGTCGCGCTCGGGCTGGTGCTGACCGTGGCCGGCGGGCCGCTCTTCGACGTGACCGCCGACGCGGCCGAGGACCTGCGTGCCCGCACCCCGTACATCCGGGCCGTGTTCCCGGGTGGTACGCCGTGACCGGCGGAACCGGCGCGCAGCCACCCGGCCGGCTGCGCGGTCGGGTGGCGACCTGGCGCGACCAGGCCGTCGCATTCGGCTGGCTGGTGCTGATCTGGAATCTCCTCTGGGGTGAGTTCACCTGGGGCAACCTCGTCGCCGGGCTGCTGGTGGCGGCCGCGGTACTGCTCTTCTACCCGCTGCCGCCGGTCACCTTCGGCGGTCGGCTGCGCCCACCGGCGCTGCTGGTGCTCGCCGGCCGGTTCGTCGCCGAACTGGTCGTCGCGAGCGTGCGCGTGGCCCGGATCGCCGTGCAGCCCGGCTTCCGGCCGCGCAGCGCGATCATCGCCGTACCGCTGCGGGTGCGCACCGACCTCAACCTGGCGCTCACCGCCGAGCTGGTCTCGCTCGTCCCGGGCACGCTCATCCTCGAGGTGGACCGGGAATCGGGCGTCCTCTACCTGCACGTGCTCGACGTACGCCGGCCGCAGGACCTGGCCGACAACCGGGCGCGCGTCCGTGAGATCGAGCGGCGCATCGTCCGAGCCATCGGCTCGGCCGCCGAAGTGCGCCAGGTGCACACCGATCACGTCGAGAAGGAGAACAACTCGTGACCACGTTCCTCGCCGTCGTCCTCACCGGACTGTTCTCGGCGGCCGCGCTGCTCGTCCTGGTCCGGCTCTACCGCGGTCCGTCGCTGCTCGACCGGGTGGTCGCCGCCGACATGCTGCTCGCCACGATGGTCGGCGCGGTCGCCGCCGAGGCGGCGGTGAACCGGCACTCCGGCACGCTGCCGGTGCTGGTGGTGCTCTCGCTGCTCGGCTTCGTCGGCTCGGTATCGCTGGCCCGGTTCGCGGTACGGGAGGGCGCCTGATGCCGGGCATCGTGGCCGACTGGCTCGGCGCCGTCTGCCTGGTGGCCGGTGCGCTGCTCGCCCTGGTCGCCGCGATCGGTGTGCTGCGCTTCCCGGACGTGCTGGACCGGATGCACGCCGCCACCAAGCCGCAGACGCTCGGCGTGCTGCTCCTGCTGGCCGGAGTCGCCCTGCGGCTGCGTACGCCGGGTGACCTCGGGATGGTGGTGCTGGTCGGGGTCTTCCAGTTGGCCACGGCTCCGGTGGCCGCCCAGATGATCGGGCGGGCCGCGTACCGCGCCGGTCGGGTGGATCCCACCCTCCTCGACGTCGACGAACTGGCCAACCGCTGACAGCGCACCGAAGTGCCGACCCGGTCGGTCGACGAACCGGACAACCGGGAGGCTTCGCCCCACCTTCAGCGGGCGTACAGCCATCGCCGATAAAATGACCCGCATGATCGACTCTTCTGCCCAGGAGGGCAGCAGTAGCCAGCCGGGTCGTGCCCGGCATCCGAAGGCCCCGACGCGGTCGCGAGGAGCCCTGAGCCTCCCGTGCTGATCGTCCTGGGCCTGGTCCTGATCATCGTTCTCACCGCACTCACCGGCTACTTCGTGGCCCAGGAGTTCGGCTTCGTCGCCGTGGACCGGGGCAAGCTGCGCCAGCTTGCGGAGGAGGGCGACCAGCCCGCCGCCCGGGCACTCGAGGTGACCAGCCGGCTCTCCTTCATGCTCTCGGGAGCACAACTCGGCATCACCGTCACCGCTCTGCTGGTCGGTTACGCGGCCGAGCCGTACCTCGGTGCCGGCTTGGCCGATCTGCTCGGTCTCGCCGGGGTCGCCGAGTCGCTCAGTCTGCCCCTGTCCGTCGCGCTCGCCCTGATCATCGCCACCGTGGTGCAGATGGTTCTGGGCGAGCTGGCCCCGAAGAACCTCGCCATCGCCCGCGCCGAACCGGTGACCCGGGCGCTCGCACGGTCGACCCTCATGTACCTGAAGGTGGCCGGCCCGGTGGTCCGGCTCTTCGACAAGTCCGCGGTGCGGCTGCTGCGTCGCGTCGGCATCGAGCCGATCGAGGAGTTGCCCAGCGGCGCCACCCCGGAGGACCTGGAACAGATCATCGCCGAGTCCCGCAACGAGGGGCATCTGGACGTGGAGATGTCCACCCTGCTCGACCGGGGGTTGGACTTCCGCGAGCTCAGCGCCGGCGAGGCCATGGTGCCGCGGGTGGACGTGCACACCGTACGCGCCGACCAGCCGGTCAGCCGGGTGGTCGAGCTGCTGGACACCGGCCACTCCCGCTTCCCCGTCCAGGGCGCGGAAGGGGTGGACGACCTGGTCGGGGTGGTCGGCATCTCCGACGTGCTCGGCGTACCCCAGCACGAGCGGGCCACCACCCCGGTGAGCGCGGTGGCCGTACCGCCGCTGCTGGTGCCCGAGACGCTGCCGCTGCCGACGGTGCTGGACCGGCTGCGGTCCGGCCATCGGCAGCTGGCCTGCGTGGTCGACGAGTACGGCGGCTTCGCCGGGGTGATCACCCTGGAGGACATCGCCGAGGAACTGGTCGGCCCGATCCGTGACGAGGACGACCCGCCGGAACGGGCTCCGGCCCAGCAGGCCGACGGCTCCTGGGTCGTGCCGGCCCGCTGGCGGATCGACGAGGTGGCGGACAGCACCGGCATCGCACTGCCCGAAGCGCCCGAGTACGACACGCTCTCCGGCCTGGTCATGCGCGAGCTCGGGCGGGTGCCCGAGGTCGGTGACCGGCTCGAGATCAGCCTGGCGCCCGACGCCGAGGACGGTGAGGCGGAGCCGCGCGCCCTGGTGGAGGTGCTCGCCGTCGACCGGCACGTGGCCGACTCGGTGCGCCTGCGGCTCACCGAGACCGGCAACCGCCCGGAGGTGTCGGCATGAGCCCCGGGGTCGCGCTGTTCACCTCGGCGGTGCTGCTGGCGCTCAACGGGTTCTTCGTGGCCGCCGAGTTCGCCCTGGTCGCGAGCAAGCGGTACCGCCTGGAGCAGGCCGCGGCCGGCGGCGGGCGGGCCGCCCGGGCCGCGCTGGACGGCGTACGCGAGCTGTCGCTGATGCTCGCCGGCGCGCAGCTGGGGATCACGCTGTGCACGCTGGGCCTCGGTGCGCTCGCCGAGCCCGCGATCGAGCACCTGGCCAGTCCCGTGCTGCACGCGGTGGGGTTGCCGGATGCGCCCAGCCACATCGTGGCGCTGGTGTTCGCGCTGGCGCTGGTCACCTTCCTGCACCTGATCGTCGGTGAGATGGCGCCGAAGTCCTGGGCGATCACCGACGCGGAACGCTCGGCCATGCTGCTGGCGCTGCCGTTCCGGGCGTTCGCCCGGGTCTCCCGGCCGGTGCTCAGCGCGCTCAACGCGCTGGCCAACTCGATCCTGCGGCTGGTCCGGGTCAACCCGCAGGACCAGCTGGCGCAGGTGCACGGCCCGGACGAGCTGCGGATGCTGCTGGAGCAGTCCCGGGAGCACGGGCTGCTCGGCGCCGAGCAGCACCAGTTGCTGACCAGCATGCTGGAGTTGCAGGGCACCACGGTGGCCCAGGTGATGGAGCCGTTCTCGACCATGGTGACGGTCTACCGGGGCGACTCCGCCGAGCGGATCGAGCAGGTCAGCCGGGAGAGCGGCCGGTCCCGTCTGGCGGTGCTGGACGCGGCGGGTGACGTCTGCGGTCTGGTGCACGTACGGGAGGCGGTGCGCGCCGTCACCACGGGCCAGCGGGCCGTGGCCGGTGACCTCATGAGCACCGCCTTCATCCTGCCGGCGGAGGCGTCGGTGACCGAGGCGGTCGCCGCCATGCGTGCCCGCCAGTCCCAGCTCGCCCTGGTGCGCAACGGCGGCGGCCCGACCCGGCCGGTCGGTTTCGTGGCGCTGGAGGACCTGTTGGAAGAGGTCATCGGTGAGTTCGACGACGAGACCGACCCGGTGCCGCGCGGTCGCCGGTTGAGGTGACCCCCGGTCCCCGACCGGGGACGGACGGCTCGTACGAGTACCCAGCGGACCCCGACCACCGGTCGGGGTCCGCTGGGATTCGGCCGGCCGAACGGCGACAGCAGAGGCGCTCCGGGTCGTGTGCGCGCCGTCGCAGCGGGAAGGAACCAGGTATCCGGGGCGGCGGGGCGACTCTGGCGGGCGTCACTGGACCTGCTCGGCGAGGCGTGGCCCTGGTGCCGGTGGGGTGGACGTGGGTGCGACGGTAGGGGGTCCGGTGCGGTTCACGGGGGTGTCGCCCGAGTCCAGCTGGACCGGCCTGACCGTGCACACGGCGCTCACCAATCCGAGCACCCGGCCGGGGTTGCGGCTGCCCGGCCGGGTGACGGTGACCGCCGGCTCGACGGATGTGCCGGTGCGGCACGTCCGGCTCGGCCTGGTGGCCACGGCCGAGCCGGACGACCCGTCGGCGCCGCGCCGACTGGTGCAGTTCCACGGCGCGGCGCTGTCCGGCGCGTTCGTGCTCCGGGCGCGGCGGGGACGTACCATCCCGTTCCAGTTCCCGGTGCCCTGGGAGACCCCGGTGACCATCTTCGGCGGCGTGCCGCTGCTCAGCCTCCGGATGGGCCTGCGCACGGAGGTCGCGATCGATCCGGCGCTCGACCAGGGTGCGATGGTGCCGGTCTTCGTGCACCCGCTGCCCACGCAGGGACACGTGCTCGCCGCGTTGGACACCCTCGGGTTCACCCTGCGGCAGGCCGGGATGGTGGACGCGCGGCTGCCCGGCGTGGAGCAGACGCTGCCGCTGCACCAGCGCATCGGCTTCTGGGCGGCCCCGCTCTACGCCGGGCCGATCACGGAACTCGAGCTGATCTTCATGACCAACTCGGCCGGCCTGGAGGTGATCTTCTGGATGGACCGCCGGCTCGCCCTGGCCGGGCTGACCCACCAGAGCATCAGCCGCTTCCGGGCCTGGCACGCCGGCGCCGAGCAGCGGGACTGGGTGGGCATCGTGGACGGCTGGCTGCGGGAGGCGATCAACCGGCACGCGGCGGCTGCCGCCCATGCCGACTGGTCCGCCCAGCTCACCGAGTCCGCGCACGTCAGCCGCCCGCCCGACGAGCCGCTCCAGCCGGGGACCGGGCTCGGCGGCACCGCGGGCGGCCCGGGGGTCGGCGGCGGTGGCGGAGGCGGCGACGGCACCTGAGCCGATCGTGCACCGCCCGGCTTCCCGCTCTCAGCAGGGCGCCCGACGCGCACCCGCCGGCTACATGCTCGCGGTCGCCAGCTTGGCGCTGAAGCCCAGGAACAGGGCGGCGATGCCGGTGGTGGCGCCGGCCGCGAGCCGGCGGCGGCGACGGAACTGCGTGGCCAGGAAGGTGCCCGTGAAGATCAGCGTGGTCAGGTACAGCGCGCTGGCCAGCTGCGCGATCAATCCGAGCAGCACGAACGAGAGCGCCGGCCAGTGGTACGCCGGGTCGACGAACTGGATGAAGAACGAGACGAAGAAGAGGATCGCCTTGGGGTTGAGCAGGCTGATCACCAGCGCCTTGCGGAACGGGCCGCGCATCTCCGCCGGCTCCGACGCGTCGATCAGCCGCGGCGTGGTCGGGTCGTCGCGGTCGCGCCAGCGCCGCCACGCGCCGCGCAGCATGGTCAGACCCATGTAGCCCAGGTACGCGGCGCCCGCGTACTTGATCACGAGGAAGAGCGGGGGGTAAGCCTTGAGCAGGGACGCCACCCCGGCGGCGGAGAGGAACATCAGCACCCCGTCGCCGAGGAAGACCCCGCCGGCGGCCCGGTAGCCCGCCGCCACGCCGCGCTTGGCGGCGGTGGAGAGCACGAACAGTGAGTTGGGACCGGGCAGCAGGATGATGGCCACGGTGCCCAGCACGTACGTCTCGATGTCGGTGATCCCCAGCACGCCGGCCATCATCACGCCGCCGGCACCGCCCGGCGAAGCCTTTCCCGCAGCGTCCGCTGTGCGTTCGGCCACGCCTCGACGGTCAGGGCGTACTGCACGGTGTCCCGCCAGGAGCCGTCCGGGCGCTGCCGGTGCATCCGCAGGACCCCCTCGCGGGTCGCGCCGAGCCGTTCGATGGCCCGCTGGGAGCGTTCGTTGCGGATGTCGGTGTGCCAGACCACCCGGACCGCGCCCAGGTCCTCGAAGGCGCGGGTGAGCAGCAGCAACTTCGCCTCGGTGTTGATCCCCGTACGCCACCACGGCCGGCCGAGCCAGGTGTAGCCGATCGCCACCGACCGGCGCTGCGGGCCCAATTCGTAGTAGGAGGTGCTGCCGACCACCGCGCCGGTGACCGCGCAGCGCTGCACCCAGGGCACCCGCTCGCCGCGGTCGTGGGCGGCCAGCGCTTCGGTGATCACCGCGGCCGTGGCCGGGGCGTCGACCGGCAGCGGACGCCACAGGTGCCGCCAGACCTCCGGGTCGGCGGTGGCGGCGTGCAGCTCGTCGGTGTGCGCGAGGTCGAGCGGTTCGAGCACCACGTGCTCGCCGCTCAGGACCGCCGGGTCGAGCCAGGGCGAGCGCCCCGGGCGCAGGTATGCCGGGACCGGGGCGGTGACGCCGGCGTCCGTCTCGGGTCGGCCCCGGGTGAGCCGCAGCGGCACCACCCCGGCCCAGTGCGGCAGGCCGAGGTCGGCTTCCTCGTCGCCTACGCCACCACCGCGGGTGCGCAGCGAGACCTCGTGCAGCGGCAGCGCCAGCACCGCGGTCTCGGCCAGCTCCTTGCGGCTCGGCGGGCGGCTGTCCGCGCTGCGTCCGGCGGCGACCTTCTCCACCAGGGCCGTCATCACGTCGGCCTTCTCCCGTTCGTCGGTCACCAGTCGGGCGGTGCCGTGCGCGACCACCGAGCGGTAGTTGGCGCTGTGGTGGAACTGGGCCCGGGCGTAGATCAGCGCGTCGAGCAGGGTGACCGCCACGGCGACCGGCAAACCGTCTCCCCGGGCGGCGAGCAGCGGCCGGCTGCCGGTGGAGCCGTGCAGGTAGAGCGTGTCGCCGACGCGCACGTGCATGGTCGGCAGGACCCGCGGCTCGCCGTCCACCGTGAACCCGAGCACGCAGTGGTACGCCTCGTCCAGCACCGCGTGCACGGCCGACCGGTCGTAGCTCATCCGGTCGCGGGGGCGCTTCGCGGTCGTCCGCTCGGTCCGGGGATAGGTGGTCGGGTCGACTCCGGGGGTGGCCATCGCATCCGCCTTTGTTCTAGTACAATCTTTGATTTGTGTCAGCACGCTATCAGGTCACCGGGGCGACGGCCGTCGAGATCTCGGCCAGCATCGAGTCCGGCATCCGCACCGCCGCCCTGCCGCCCGGCGCCGCGCTACCGCCGGTCCGCGCCCTCGCCGCCGAGCTGGCCGTCAGCCCGGCCACCGTCGCCCGCGCCTACCAGGAGCTCCGCCAGCGTGGGCTGGTCGCCACCGCCGGCCGGCACGGCACCCGGGTCCGGCCGCGCCCGCCGGTGGCGGCCCGCCGTTCGGCGCTGCGCCCGCCGCCCGCACCCGGTCTACGCGACCTCTCCGCCGGCGAGCCCGACCCGTCCCTGCTGCCGTCGCTCGGCCCCCACCTGGCCGCCCTCGCCGTCGACGCGGGACCTCCGATCGGCTACTCGGGCGGCGGGGTGCTCCCCGAGCTGGCCGAGGCGGCCCGCGCCCGGCTCGCCGGCGACGGCGTACCGGCCGGGGAACTGACCCTCACCGGCGGCGCGCTCGACGGCATCGAACGGCTGCTCGGCGCTCACCTGCGCCCCGGCGACGCGGTCGCGGTGGAGGACCCGGGTTGGGCCAACCTGCTCGACCTGATCGCCGCGCTGGGGCTACGCCCGGTCGGCGTACCGGTGGACGACGAGGGGCCGATGGTGGCCGGGGTGTCGGCCGCGCTCGCCGCCGGAGCCCGCGCACTGGTCGTGACCAGCCGCGCCCAGAACCCGACCGGCGCCGCGGTCTCCGCCGCCCGCGCGGCGGCGCTGCGTGAGCTCCTCGCCGGCTGGCCGGACCTGCTGCTGATCGAGGACGACCACGCCGCCGAACTCGCCCGCGTACCGCTGCACCCGCTGGCCGGGGCGACCGGAAGCTGGGCGTTCCTCCGCTCGGCCAGCAAGCCCTTCGGCCCGGACCTGCGGATCGCGGTGCTGGTGGGCGACGAGACCACCGTGGCCCGGGTGGCCGGTCGGGCCCGGGTCGGCGCCGGCTGGGTCTCCACCGTGCTGCAACGGCTGCTGCTCGCGCTCTGGCGCGACCCGGCCGTCGCCGAAATGGTCGACCGCGCGGCGGAGAGCTACGAGCGGCGGCGGTCCGCACTGCGCGCCGCGCTCGCCGAGCGGGGGCTGGACGCCTGCGGCCGCAGCGGTATCAACGTCTGGCTGCCCGTTCCGGACGAGACGAGCGCGGTGACCGCGCTGCGTGACGCTGGTTGGTCGGTCGCTCCCGGCGCGCTGTACCGGATCGCCGCCGAACCGGGCCTGCGGATCACGGTCAGCTCGCTCGCCGACGCCGACATCGGCCCGCTCGCCGAGACGCTGGCCCGCGCCGTCCGACTGCCGTACCCGGGAGGCTTCGCCGCCTGAGGCGTGCCGTGCCCGGCCGATCCGGGCTGGCCGCCCGGCCGTCGTCCCTGCCGCACCCGGCTCGGGCGTCCGGTGCGGCAGGGGCGTCCGCGCGTGGGCGTCCGGCGCCGGGAGCGGGCGTCAGGCGCGGACGGGCGGGTAACCGCGGTGCGGGAGGAGGGCATCCATGGCGTCGTCGGGGGCTAGGAAGGTCATCTGGATCGCGATCGCCGTCGCGGTGGTCGTGCTCGTCATCGTGATCATCGCGATGATGTCCGACGACGCCGGTGGCAGTTACTGACCGCAGCGGTCACGCCGCGACCGCTGCGCACGACCGGGCACCCGCCGGGCCGGCGTACCCGGCACCGATCCCCGAACGGGTATAAAAGTCGGCATGGCCGAGCAGACCGCGAACGCTCCCGGCGCCCAACGGTTCATCCCGCCGGAGGCGGACACCATCGACGAACTGCGCGCGGCGGCTGCCGGCTGCCGCGGCTGCGAGCTGTACCGCGACGCGTCGCAGACCGTCTTCGGGCGGGGCGACGAGAGCGCCCGGGTGGTGTTCGTGGGTGAGCAGCCCGGCGACATGGAGGACCAGAAGGGTCTGCCTTTCGTCGGTCCGGCCGGTCGGCTGCTACGCCGGGCGGTCGACGACGCCGGCCTCGATCCCGGCTCGATCTACCTCACGAACACCGTCAAGCACTTCCGCTTCTCGCTGCGCGGGAAACGGCGCATCCACCAGACGCCGGACCAGGTGCACATCACCGCCTGCCGGCCCTGGCTGGTCGCGGAGTTCGCCCGTCTGCGTCCGGAGGTCGTCGTGGTGCTCGGCGCCACCGCGGCCAAGGCGCTGCTCGGTCCGGCGTTCCGGGTCACCCGGCAGCGCGGCGAGCTGCTGCCCTGGCCGGCCTCCGCCCAGCATCCGGAGGACTTCCAGCGCGTGCCGGTGGACAGGTCCGGGAAGCTGGCCGACAGCCCGCCGGTCCAGCTGCTCGCCACCATCCACCCGTCGGCGGTGCTGCGTGCCGACGACCAGGACAAGGCGTACGAGGGGCTGGTCGCCGACCTCACCGTCGCCGCCCGCGCCCTCGGCTGACCCGGCACCCGCCCGACGCCCTCCTGTCGCGCCGGCCGGCCCTGGCCAACGCGCTGATCATGGAAGTTATCGTCCCGACACGCTGGGTTGACGTGCAACAACTTCATGATCAACAGGGCTGGGTGGCGGACGGGTGCGCGATTATGTAGGCCCCTCGGCACCCCTTATCGCGAGGAGCCCACATGGCCACCGAACTGACCGCGCCGACACCGGTCCGCCCGGACGTCGCGCCGATCCAGCGGCGTACCCTGCGCCTGCTCTTCGGCACCCAGATCGTCGGCGGGATCGGTGTCACCATCGGCATCTCGGTCGGGGCACTGCTCGCCGCGCGGGTCGCCGGCACCGCGCTGGCCGGTCTGGCGCAGAGCGCCTCCGTGGTGGGTGGGGCGCTGCTCGCGGTTCCGGTCACCCGGATCATGAACGGGCACGGCCGCCGGCCCGGTCTCGCGGTCGCGTACCTGGCCGGTGCCCTCGGGGCGGTGCTGGTCGTGCTCGCCACGGTCACCGACTTCGTGCCGCTGCTGTTCCTCGGAATGCTCTTCTTCGGTGGCGGCACCGCCGCCAACCTCCAGGCCCGCTACACGGCCGTGGATCTCGCCGAGCCGGCTCGGCGGGGCCGTCAGCTCTCGCTGATCGTCTGGGCCACCACGATCGGCGCGGTGGCCGCTCCGAACTTCGCCGACCTGGCCGACCACGCCACCACCGGCTGGGGCCTGCCGCCGCTGGCCGGGCCGTTCGCGTTCAGCGCTGCCGCGTTCGTGCTCGCCGCCGGCGTACTGCTGGCGCTGCTGCGGCCCGACCCGCTGCTGACCGCGCGCCGGCTGGCGGCGCCCGCCGCGCTGGTGGCGGCCGGCGCCGCGCCCGAGGTCACCCCACCGGCCGGGGCCGTCACCCCTCCGGCCGTGACCGCCAGGCGCGGAGCCGGGATGCGCGCGGCCTGGCAGGTGGTACGCGGCCTGCCCGCCGCCCGGCTCGGCATCGCCGCGGTGGCGGTGGGCCACGTGGTGATGGTGGCGGTCATGTCGATGACCCCGGTGCGGCTCGGTGAGTCGCACAGCGACGCGGACGTGCTACGGGTGGTCGGCATCGTGCTGAGCCTGCACATCGCGGGCATGTACGCGCTCTCCCCGCTGGTGGGTTGGCTCACCGACCGGCTCGGCCGGCGGGCGGTGATCCTCCTCGGCGTCGTGCTGCTGCTCGCCGCGTGCGCGGTCGCCGGGACGGCCGGGCACCACACGCCCCGGCTCTCGATCGGTCTGGTCCTGCTCGGTCTGGGGTGGTCCGGCACCATGGTCGCGGGCTCCACGCTGCTCTCCGAGTCGGTGCCGACGGCCGTCCGTCCGAGCGTGCAGGGCTTCTCCGACCTGACGATGGGACTGGCCGGCGCGGTGGCCGCGGCGGTCAGCGGGTTTGTCATGCGGGGCCCCGGTTATCCGGTCCTCACCCTGCTCGCCGCGGTCGCCACCGTGCCCCTGGTGGCGCTAGCGTTGCGGCCGGTGCCGGCGGGGGCACCGGACGAGGAGGACTGATCACGTGCGGCTGACCGACTTCTGGGCGCGGCTGGAGGAGGCATTCGGCCCCGGCTACGCGGCCAGCATCGCCCACGACCAGGTGCTTGCCCAACTCGGTGGACGGACCATCGAGCAGGCCCTCGCCGAGGGTGAGGAGACGCATGTGGTGTGGCGGGCGGTCTGCGCGGCCTATCCCGACCGGGTGCCGGCGCGACTACGCTGAGCAGCGGTTTCCGCCGATCCGCGTGTCGCTTGCGTAGTCGTACACCTGTTCGGCTATTGTCCACAGCGGGGTGCTCGTCCACAGCTCGCGGCCCGTCGGCTGGTTTTCTGTCGGACCCAGCGCCTAGCGTGTCCGCGTGACGCGAAGCTCAGCAAAGACGCCGGCGAAGGCAGGGGTGGCAACGATGGTGGCAGCGCCTGACCGGGAGAAGGCACTCGACCTTGCTCTCGCTCAGATCGACAAGCAGTTCGGCAAGGGCTCGGTGATGCGTCTGGGGGAGCGGCCGGTCGTCCAGACCGCCGTGATCCCGACCGGCTCCATCGCGCTCGACGTGGCGCTCGGCGTGGGCGGCCTGCCGCGTGGCCGGGTCATCGAGATCTACGGCCCGGAGTCCAGCGGTAAGACCACTGTCGCCCTGCACGCGGTGGCCAACGCCCAGCGGGCCGGCGGCATCGCCGGCTTCATCGACGCGGAGCACGCGCTCGACCCGGAGTACGCGAAGGCCCTCGGTGTCGACACCGACGCGCTGCTCGTGTCCCAGCCCGACACCGGTGAGCAGGCGCTCGAGATCGCCGACATGCTGGTCCGCTCGGGCGCGCTCGACATCATCGTGATCGACTCGGTGGCCGCGCTGGTGCCGCGCGCCGAGATCGAGGGCGAGATGGGCGACAGCCACGTCGGTCTCCAGGCCCGGCTCATGAGCCAGGCGCTGCGGAAGATCACCGGTGTGCTCAACAACACCGGCACCACGGCGATTTTCATCAACCAGCTTCGCGAGAAGATCGGCGTGATGTTCGGCAGCCCGGAGACCACCACCGGTGGCCGGGCGCTGAAGTTCTACGCCTCGGTCCGGCTCGACGTCCGCCGCATCGAGAGCCTCAAGGACGGCACCGACGTGGTCGGTAACCGGACCCGGGTCAAGGTCGTGAAGAACAAGGTCGCCGCGCCGTTCAAGCAGGCCGAGTTCGACATCATGTACGGCAAGGGCATCTCCCGTGAGGGCTCGCTGATCGACGTGGGCGTGGAGCAGGGGATCATTCGCAAGTCCGGCGCCTGGTACACGTACGACGGCGACCAGCTCGGCCAGGGCAAGGAGAAGGCTCGCGAGTTCCTCCGCGAGAACCCGGACGTGGCCGCCGAGATCGAGAAGAAGATCCTGGAGAAGCTCGGTGTCGGGGTTGCCGGGAGCGACGCGGCGGGTGGCCCGGAGCTGCCGCCGGTCGACTTCTGATCTGACCTGTGGCAGGACGACGAGCCCGCGCGGGGCGAGGCTGGGATGCCAGCCCACCCCGCTCGGGCGATGCCACCACGCCTCGCCCTCGCCGTGGGCGCCGGGGGAGGGCAGAGGAACCTGACCCGACGGAAGCCGCCGCCCCCGTCCCGCCCCGGGACGAGGCCGAGGTGGCCAGGGAGATCTGCCTGCGGCAGCTCGCCGTGCGGCCACGTACTCGCGCCGAGCTGGCCGGGGCCCTGGCGAAACGGGGCATCTCCGAAGAGGTGGCCGCTCAGGTCCTCGACCGCTACGACGAGGTCGGCATCATCGATGACGCCGCGTTCGCCCGGGCCTGGGTGAGCAGCCGGCACACCGGGCGGGGCCTGGCCCGCCGGGCGCTGGCCAACGAGTTGCGGCAGCGCGGCGTCGACGGCGACGTCGCGAGCGAGGCGCTCGGTGAGCTCAGTGAGGAGACCGAGGCGGAGACCGCACGGGCGCTGGTCGAGCGGAAGCTGCGTACCGCCCGGGGCGAGCCGGACGCGGTCTTCCGCCGGCTGGTCGGGATGCTGGCCCGCAAGGGCTATCCGCCCGGGGTGGCGATCCGGGCGGTGAAGGACGCACTGGCCGCCCAGAGCGCCGAGGCCGCCGAGTTCGCCGAGCAGATCGACGCGGACGCTCTGGCCGAGGCGGAGAGCGAGATCGAGCGCGACGGCCGGTCGGCCGACTGACGGGCCGGCCTGGCCGTCTCCGGTTCCGCGGGGTGGTCGGTCTCCGGTTCCCAGGCCTGGCCGGTCTCCGGTCCTCGGTGGGCCGGTCCTCGGTTTTCGGCCTGCCAGGAGCAACTCGACTTCCATGAAGTCGGGGTATCAGCCGAGCCGGAATGCCCTGACTTCATGGAAGTCGAGTGGATCAAGGAGCGCCGGCCCCGGTCGTCGTGGCGTTTGTCCCCCCGTGTCCGCACGTTCATCAGCACTGGGTGACGATGCAACTTCTCTCCGTTCGGGGGGTTTGATCATGAGTTCTTGACCAGAGCACCCCTGGCGACCTAGCCTCGCCATACAGGCTCACATTGCCCGACCAGCGCAGGCTAAGCGCACAACATAGATCGCGTAACAGAACAGCAACGCTTTGGTCGGCTCGCCCGGCCTGATACGCCAGCTCCGGACAGGCCGGTCCGGGGCTGACGCGACAACTGCACTCGGCCACCGACGATGCCCGCGGGCACCGCCGGTGGAGCAACCTACCCACGGCCAGTCGCTCCGGTCGGGCGTCCAGAGCCGCAGGAGCGTGCCTCCGGCACGGTTGCTGCGGCGCCGACGTTCAGGGGAGGCGGCCATGGCGGGACGGCACAGGTTGACCGGTGGTCCGCGCGGAGTCCCCGCATGAGCGTCTTCGACACGGTGCTCCTCGTCCTGGTCCTGATCCTGATCCTCGTGGTCATCGGCGCGCTGGCGATCGGTCTGCGGACACTGCGCGGGATGCGCGGCACCCCCACGGCGGACCCGGCCTTCATCGCCGAGAAGGATCGGCAGGAGCAGTCCCTCGCCGCGTTACGCAGCGCGGCCGACGAGGCGAACAGCACCATCGACGTGGCGAAGTCCGCGGCCGCGGCGGCGCGGGCCGAGGCCGCCGCGGCGAAGGCGGAGGCGAAGGCGGCCCGGGCGGAGGCCCGCCGGGTGCTCGACGATGCCCGCGCCGAGGCCGACACGGTCCTGGAGCGTGCGCACAAGCAGGCCGAAGCCGACGCGGAGCAGTTGCGTACGGCCGCGCGGCGCGGCGGTGAGCGCGAGGTGGCGGTACTCGCCGCGACCACCCGCGAGCAGGCCGCCGAGGTGGACCGCCGGGCGGCCCGGATGGACGAGCGGGAGCGCCTGCACACCGAGGAGGTCGAGCGGCTCGCCGAGCGCGAACGGCAATTGAGCGCGGCGAGCGCCGCGCTGGCCGCTCGGTCTGCCGCGCTCGACCAGCGGGAGGCCGAGCTGGCCGAGGCGGAGACCCGGCGCCGGTGCGAACTGGAGCGGGTCGCCGGACTCACCGCCGAGGCTGCCCGGGCGGAGCTGATCGAGGCGATCGAGGGGCAGGCCAAGCGGGAGGCGGCGCTGCTGGTCCGCGACATCGAGGCCGAGGCACGCGGTACCGCCGAGCAGCGGGCCCGCCACATCGTGGTGGACGCGATCCAGCGGGTGGCCAGCGAGCAGACCGCGGAGAGCGTGGTCAGCGTGCTGCACCTGCCCGGAGACGAGATGAAGGGCCGGATCATCGGCCGGGAGGGCCGCAACATCCGAGCCTTCGAGTCGGTGACCGGGGTCAACCTGATCATCGACGACACCCCCGAGGCGGTGCTGCTCTCCTGCTTCGACCCGGTCCGCCGCGAGGTCGGGCGGCTAACCCTCGAGAAGCTGGTGCTGGACGGGCGGATCCACCCGCACCGGATCGAGGAGGTCTACGACCTGGCCCGGCAGGAGGTCGAGCAGCTCTGCCGGCGGGCCGCCGAGGACGCGCTCGTCGAGGTCGGCATCACCGAGATCCACCCCGAGCTGATCACCCTGCTGGGCCGGTTGCGTTACCGGACCTCGTACGGGCAGAACGTGCTCAAGCACCTCGTCGAGACCGCCCACATCGCCGGCGTCATGGCCGCCGAGCTGCGCCTGGACGTACCGCTGATCAAGCGGTCCGCGTTCCTGCACGACATCGGCAAGGCGCTCACCCACGAGGTGGAAGGCAGCCACGCCATCATCGGCGCCGATCTGGCCCGCAAGTACGGCGAGAGCGAAGAGGTGGTGCACGCGATCGAGGCGCACCACAACGAGGTGCAGCCGCAGACCGTGGAGGCCGTCCTCACCCAGGCCTCCGACGCCTGTTCCGGCGGTCGGCCGGGCGCCCGGCGGGAGAGCCTGGAGGCGTACGTCAAGCGCCTGGAGCGGATCGAGGAGATCGCCGGTGGCAAGGGCGGCGTGGAGAAGGTCTTCGCCATGCAGGCCGGCCGGGAGATCCGGGTGATGGTCAAGCCGGAGCACGTGGACGACATCGGCGCCGCCGTACTGGCCCGGGACGTGGCCAAGCAGATCGAGGAGGAGCTGACGTACCCCGGTCAGATCCGGGTGACGGTGGTCCGCGAGTCCCGGGTCACCGAGATCGCCCGCTGACCGGTCTCGCGCCGGAGCGCCCGCCGCGTAGGCGGCGGGCGGACCGCAGGGCGAAGCAATACCGTGCCGCGAAGCGAGGCGGTTGCCGGGCCGGGAGCAGACAGCCGAAGGGCCGCCCCGAATCGTCGGGGCGGCCCTTCGTGGTCGTTGCGGCAGGGCTCAGACGCCGCCGCCCATGCCGCCACCCTCGGCCTGCGACATGAGCGCCGCCGGGGGCGGGTTCTGGGCCGGGGTGCCCGCCGTCTTCCGGCCCCGCGAGAGCCGGCGCTGGACGTACTGGGCCAGCTTCGACAGCGCGTAGTTGACGACGATGAACAGCACCGCGATCACCACGTACACCTGGATGGGATTGTCCAACGCGCCGATGATCTGCTTGCCGATGTTGAGGGTCTCCTCGTAGCTGATGATGAAGCCGAGCGAGGTGTCCTTGAGCACCACGACCAGCTGGCTGATCAGCGCGGGAAGCATGATCCGGAACGCCTGCGGCAGCAGGATCATCCGGGTCGTCTGCAGTGGTGAGAGCCCGATCGCGGCTGCGGCCTCGGCCTGCCCGCCGGGCAGACCCTCCATGCCGGAGCGGAGGATCTCGGCGATGACCACCGAGTTGTAGATGGTCAGACCGATGACCAGATACCAGAGGTTGTCCAGGTAGAGGCCGAACTCGGGGAACCCGCGGGCCACGAAGAAGATGGTGATCACGACGGGCAGGCCGCGGAACACCTCGACGCAGACCCGGGTGACCGCCGACAGCACGGCGCTCAACCCGCGCAGCAGGTACGACACGGGTGTGGCGAGCCCGGTGAACCGACGCCGGGTGAGGCTCTTGAGCTGGATCCGCAGCACCGCCAGGAGCGTGCCCACCACCAGCGAGGAGACGATCGCCAGGATCGCCGCGGTCAGGGTGTTCTTCAGGCCGACCCCGAGGCGGTCCCACACCTGAGGGAAGTACTCGTTGTCGGGGTCGAGCAGCGGCCCCCACAACTCCATCGAGAACTGGCCCTTGTCGTCGAGCGGCCGGTAGACGAGGTAGTACAGGCCGACCAGCACCAGCACGGTGGCGACGAGGCTGCTGAGCAGGGTGACCCGGCGCTGCCGGGGCCCGGGGACGTCGTAGAGGACGGTCTGCTGGCTCATCGGGCCACCGCCTGCCGCTTCTCGATCCGGTCGAGCAACGCGCCGAGGGGGACGGTCATGATCAGGTATCCGATCGAGATGCCGATGGCGACGGGGATGAAGGCGTAGCCCTCGGCCGAGGTGAGCTGGTCGGCGGTCTGGGAGAGATCGCCGACCACGCCGAAGAAGCCGACCAGAGCCGAGTTCTTGATCATGGCGATGATCACCGAGCCGAGCGGCACGATCGAGGCCTTCCAGGACTGCGGCAGCACCACGTACCGCAGGTTCTGACCGAAGGTGAGCCCCAGCGACCGGGCGGCCTCGGCCTGGCCGGCCGGTACGGCGTTGACGCCCGAGCGCAGCGCCTCGCAGACGAACGCCGCGGTGTAGAGCACCAGGGCGATCAAGGCGAAGCGGAAGTAGGGCAGGTCGGTGCCGAGTCGGGTGAAGACCGCGTCCATCCCGGGGATCCGCAGGAAGTCCGCATTGGAGCCCAGCGCCGGCAGGCCGAACGCCGCGAAGAACATGACCACGGTGAGCGGCATGTTCCGGAAGATGTTCACGTACGCGGTGCCGACGGCCCGCAACGGCGGTACGGGTGAGATGCGCAGCACCGCCACGATGGCGCCCAGGATCAGGGCGCCGATCGCGGCGAGTACGCAGATCTGGAGGGTGAGCCAGAAGCCCCCCGCGAAGACGTCGAACTTGTCGATGAGCACACTCACGGGTCGGACTTCCTCCCCACCCTCCGGATCGTACGGGTCAGATCAGTAGCGGTTGACGGCCGGCGGATTGCCCAGCTCGGCGCCGAACTTGCCGGCGGTGTCGTCCCAGGCCTTCTTCCAGCTGCCGTCGCTGTACGCCTTCTCCAGCGTGTCGTTGACGAAGTTGCGGAAGTCGGTGTCTTCCTTCTTCACGCCGATGCCGTACGGCTCCTTGGTGAAGTTCTCGCCGGCCAGCTTGAACGAGGCCTCGTCCTTGGCGATGTAGCCGAGCAGGATCACGTTGTCGGTGGTCACCGCGTCGACCTGGCCGCCCTTGAGGGCGTCACGGCACTTGTCGTAGGTGTCGAAGAGCACCAGCTGGGTCGCGACGTCCTTGACGTGCTTCTTGATCTCCTCGGCCGGGGTGGAGCCGGTGACCGAGCAGACCTTCTTCGTGCCGTCCTTGAAGGAGTCCGGGCCGGTGATCGTGGTGTCGTCCTTCTTCACCAGGATGTTCTGGCCGGCCTCGTAGTACGGCCCCGCGAACGCGATGCGCTCCTTGCGGGTGTCGTTGATCGTGTAGGTGGCGGCGACCAGGTCCACGGTGCCGTTGACGATCACGTCCTCGCGGACCTTCGAGGGAGTCTCCACCCACTCGATCTTGTCCTCGGGGATGCCGAGCTCCTTGACGATGATCTTCGCGACCTCGACGTCGAAGCCCTCGGGCTTACCCGACAGGCCCTTCAGGCCGAAGCCGGGCTGGTCGAACTTGGTGCCGATCTTGATGGCCTGGGCCTTGTTGAGCCGCTCCATCGTGCTGCCGGCCGCGAACGACTTGCTCTCGCCGCCGCTGCCGGTGCCCTCGTCGGACCCGTTGTCGCCACAGGCAGCCAGCCCGAGGGCGAGGGTCGCGGCCGCCGCGAGCGCCGCCACGCGCTTCATACGCATACTTTTCTCCTTCTTCGACGAAGCCCGCCGGGGGATGGCGCGCTCGTGGGTGGACGCCTAGTGCGTGAGGATCTTGGAGAGGAAGTCCTTGGCCCGCTCGCTGCGCGGGTTGGCGAAGAACTCGGCCGGCGGAGCATCCTCCACCAGTTGGCCGTCGGCCATGAAGATGACCCGGTTCGCCGCGTGCCGCGCGAAGCCCATCTCGTGGGTGACCACGACCATCGTCATGCCGTCACTCGCCAGCGACGTCATCACGTCCAGCACCTCGCCGACCATCTCCGGGTCGAGCGCGCTGGTGGGCTCGTCGAAGAGCATCGCCTTGGGCTGCATGGCCAGAGCGCGGGCGATCGCGGCCCGCTGCTGCTGGCCGCCGGAGAGCTGGGCCGGGAACTTGTCGGCCTGGTTGGCGATGCCGACCCGGTCGAGCAGCGTCATGGCGCGTTCCCGTGCCGCGGCCGGCTTCTCCTTGCGGACCTTGACCGGGCCGAGGGTCACGTTCTCGAGGATGGTCTTGTGCGCGAAGAGGTTGAACGACTGGAAGACCATGCCGACCTCGCTGCGCAGCTTCGCGAGCGCCTTGCCCTCGGCCGGCAGCGCCTGCCCGTCGAAGGTGATGGTGCCGGAGTTGATCGGCTCCAGCCGGTTGATGGTCCGGCAGAGCGTCGACTTGCCGGAGCCGGACGGGCCGATCACGACGACCACTTCGCCGCGGCCGACCGAGAGCGAGACGTCGTCCAGCACGTGCAGCGGCCCGAACCACTTGTTGACCGAGTCCAGCACGATGAGCGGTTCGCCCGTCGTCACGTCGCCCCCTCGTCCCTGTCGTCTCTCGATCGGGGCCGGTTGACCCCTGGTTGGGCAACTCTAGGCGGCGAGTTGTGGCAGGACGAAACCCAGTTGGTCACGGAGCGGTAACACCCAACGGGGCGGGTGTCGAGTGTCCGGTTTCGACCGGGCGACTTGTCCGCTGTCGGTAGCGGGTGACCTTTCCGTGCGACGAACATGTGGGTATGACAGAACGGGTACGGCTGACCCGGTACGCCCGGGGCGGCGGCTGCGCATGCAAGATCCCACCTGGTGAGCTCGAGCTGATGGTGGCGGGCCTCGGCACAGCGACCGGGACCACCGATCTGCTGGTCGGGCTGGACCACGGCGACGACGCAGCGGTGGTCCGCCTCGACGAGCGGACGGGCCTGGTCGCCACCGCCGACTTCTTCACCCCGGTCGTCGACGACGCCTACGACTGGGGGCGCATCGCGGCGGCGAACGCGCTATCCGATGTGTACGCGATGGGGGGCACCCCGCTGGTCGCGTTGAACCTGCTCTGCTGGCCCCGGGACGTACTGCCGATGGAGCTGGCCCGCGAGGTGCTGCGCGGCGGACAGGACGTGGCCCGCGAGGCCGGTTGTCATCTCGCCGGCGGGCACAGCGTCGACGACGACGGCCCGAAGTACGGGCTGGCGGTCACCGGGGTGGTCCGGCCGGAAGAGCTGATCACGCTGGAGGCGGGCCGGCCGGGGCAACCGCTGTCGCTGACCAAGCCGCTCGGCGTCGGAGTGCTGAACACCCGGCACAAGGCCACGGGCGAGGTGTTCGCCGAGGCGGTGGCCTCGATGAGCACGCTGAACCGGGACGCGGCCCGGGCCGCGGTCGCCGCTGGGATCCGCTGCGGTACCGACGTGACCGGCTTCGGTCTGCTCGGGCACGCCTCGAAACTGGCTCGCGCCAGCGGTCTCACGGTGGCGATCGACGCCGCTCGGGTGCCGTACCTGGCGGGTGCCCGTGAGGCGGTACGGGACGGATACGTCAGCGGCGGGAGCCGTCGCAACCTGGACTGGGTGACCCCGTGGACGGACTTCGGCGCGGCGGGGGAGCAGGAGAGGCTGCTGCTGGCCGACGCGCAGACCTCGGGCGGCCTGTTGGTGGCGGGAGAGCTGCCCGGCGCCCCGGTGGTCGGTGAGCTCCTGCCTCGGGGCGAGCACATGGTCGTCGTCCGTTGAGTCCAGTCGCGGGTTCGGACGGCGTCGCTCCGGTGCCGTCCGGCCCGGTGCGGCGGAGCGGGATGCGGCACGGTACCCGATAAACTGTCATCTTCCCGCCACCTTGAGCTATGGGCCGGGAGGATTTTTTGCCCGGTTTGGTCACAGACCGGTAACTTGCCCCCGGCTGGGGGCAAATGCACCGCACCATCGTCAGTAAGGCCCGATCCGGAGGCCGGTGGGACGAACGCAGCGAGGAGGCGGCATGACCGAGCTGTGGAACTGGAGAATCGACCAGGTACGACCCGTGGAGGTCTACCCGGCGCTGGCGGAGGCGCTCGGTCGGGTGGTGATGCCCATGGCGATCGCCGACCCGGCCCGACTGCCGACGTACGCGGTGATCTGCGACGTCTGGCAGGCGCCGGGCGAGTTCGCCACGATCGTGGACTGCTACGGAGTGCCCGAGCGGCTCTCCGAGCACGCGAGCATCGCCGCGCTGGCCCGGCTGCTGGATCGCAACTGCGTGCTGCGTGACGACACCCTCGACGCCGGTCGGCACCTGCTCGTCGCGCCCGACGGCACGATCCGTCCGGTGCACTTCGACGTCCGGGAGACCGATGACGGCGAGGTGCTCGGCAATCAGCGCCTCTGCACCGACGCCGACCCCGCCTGCCGTGGCTGGTCGCAGTGTCACCGTTCACGGTGGGCCCCCGACACGGTCGCCCCGGCGCTCGCCGCGGCCTGACGGCCGGACGGGCTCGGCGGTTCCTGGCCGCGGCGGGCCGGCGGCCCACACGGCGCCGGCCCGCCCGGACCGGCTCAGCTCAGGCCGGGACCGGCTCAGGCCGGGACCGGCTCAGGCCCGGACCGGCTCAGCTCAGGCCCGGACCGGCTCAGGCCCGGGCGGCGGGGGCGGCCCCGCCCGCTCGTCCGCCGCGCACCACGAGCTGGTCGAGCAGGGTGGCGGTGGCGGCGGCGACGGCCGCGACCGCGGCGTGGAAGGCCTCCGCGTTGTGCGGAGCCGGCGTCCGGAAGCCCGAGATCTTCCGGACGTACTGCAACGCGGCGGCGTCGATGTCCGCGGGCGTCACCTCAGGGACGTACGGCTCCCGCAGGGTCTTGATGCTCCGGCACATGCTCTGCTCCTCCTGTCCGACCGGGGTCACCACATGTGGTGCCCGGTGTGGCACCGACGGTGACAAGCGGTCGAGACTTGTCTATTCTGGTCACGGATCAGAGCCCTTCGAGCCATGCTGCCGCTCGCGCTGTCGCGCCCCGGGCCCCCGGAGACTCATTGTGGACCAGACAGCCCCTCGTCACAGCCCACCGTCCATCGACGTCCTGACGCGTAGCCTGCGGACACCGCTCGGTCGGGTGGCCACCGAGCACCCCGAGGTGCTCGCGCTCGTCCGGCGGCGCGTCCTGCCGGGCGAAGGCACCCCGCCGGGCACCGTGCCAGTCGCCGCGTTCAACTCGTCCATCTGAGGTATGGCGTGTCGGTGCGGCGCCGCCGGTCCGGCCGCGCCCTGCCGGCCGATCAGCCAGTACGTCCTCAAGGTGCACAGCCGGTGTGACCTCAGCTGCGACCACTGCTACGTCTACCAGGAGGCGGACCAGACCTGGCGGGACAAGCCGGTGCGGATGGCGGCATCGACCGTCCGGGCCGCCGCCGCCCGGATCGCCGAGCATGCCCGGGCACATGATCTCCCCGCCGTGCACGTGGTGCTGCACGGGGGCGAGCCGCTGCTGCTCGGTCCGGCGGGGCTGCGCGAGGTGCTCGCCGAGCTGCGCGCCGCACTGACCCCTGGCGTCGTGCTCGACCTGCGGATGCAGACCAACGGTGTGCTGCTCGACGAGGAACTGTGCCGCCTGCTGGTGGCGTACGAAGTGAAAATCGGAGTGTCGCTCGACGGTGACCGTGCGGCCAACGACCGGCACCGGATCTTCGCGCACGGCGGCAGCAGCCACGCGCACGCCCGGCGAGCGCTGGCGCTGCTGCGCCGCCCGGAGTTCCGCGGCAGCTACGCGGGCATCCTGTGCACCATCGACCTGCGCAACGACCCGGACCAGGTCTACTCGGCCCTGCTGGCCGAGGCGCCGCCCCGGATCGACCTGCTGCTGCCCCACGCCACCTGGGACCGGCCGCCTCGGCGCCCGCCAGGCGTCGCCACCCCGTACGCGGACTGGCTGGGTCGGATCCACCGGCGCTGGGTGGACGACGGGCGGCCCGTGCCGATCCGGCTCTTCGAGGCCCTGACCTCCGGGGCCGGCGGCGGCACCGAGGCCGTCGGGCTCGCCCCGGCCGACCTGCTCGTCGTCGAGACCGACGGCAGTTGGGAGCAGGTCGACTCGTTGAAGGTCGCGTTCCACGGCGCGGCCGGCACCGACCTGGACGTCTTCGCTCATCCGGTCGACGAGGCCGCCCGCCATCCCGGTGTGGCGATCCGTCAGGAAGGGCTGGCCGGGCTCTGCGCCACCTGCCGTGCCTGCCCGGTGGTGAGTCGCTGTGGCGGCGGGTTGTACCCGCACCGCTGGCGAACCGGCACCGGCTTCGACAACCCCTCGGTCTACTGCGCGGACCTCCAGGCGCTCATCGCCATCGTGGACAGCGCACCGGCGTCCGACCGGGCCGGCGCCCGGCGCCCGGGTGACGCTCCGGCTCCCGCTGGCGCCGGCGGCCGGGGGCCGCGTTCTCCGGGCATCCCCGTGCCGCGGTCCGCTGAGAGCGTCGGGGACCGGGCCGTGGACCCCGCTGCCGACCGGTTGCTGGCCGAGATCGCCGGGGGTCACGGCGGCCCGTGGGCGCTGGACGTGCTCGCGCAGACCCAGCTCTCCATCACCCGGGTGCTGCTGGAGACCTGGCGGGACATCACCGGCGGCAGCGCTGCCTGGGAATTGCTCGCCGAGCTCGACGCCACCGCAGGCGACGCGGTCGGCGCCGTGCTGGCGCACCCGTTCGTCCGCCCCTGGCTGGTTCGCCAGCTGGCTCGGCGCGGCACCCCCGACGTCGACCTCGTGCCCGCGCTCGCCGTCGTGGCCGCCGTGCGGGCCGGCGTCGAGGCGGTGGTGGAGGTGCCGGTGCGAGGTGGGGCGCTGGTGCTGCCCGCGCTGGGCCGGTTGACGGTCGGCGATGAGCGGGCCGGTGAGGTGCGCACCGCCCCGGGCGGGCTGCACATCCGCGTCGGGTCGGTGTCCCGGACGGTCCCGCTGGACGGTGCCGGCCCGACGCCGACCGGCTGGCAGCCGGTCCGTCGCCCGCCCATCGCCGACGCGATGATCACCATCGAGGACGTCGACCCGGAACGGAACTGTTACGGCCAGCCGGTGGCGCCGACGCTGGACGACGACGCGGCGGACGCACTGGGGGCCACGCTCGCCCTGGCCCGGCTGGCCGTCCACCGTGACGTGCCGGCGCACGGAGTCGCACTCGACGCCGGACTGCGGGCCGTGGTGCCGTTGGCGCCGGACCGGCTGGCCCCGTGGCGCAGCGCCACCGCCCGGCAAGCCTTCGGCGCCATCGCCGTGGCCGAGATGTCCGATGCGGACGCGATGGCCGTGCTCCTGGTCCACGAGTGGCAGCACGGCAAACTCGGCGCGCTGATGGATCTCTACGACCTGGTCGACCCGGGATCGTCGGTGCGGATCCCGGTGGCCTGGCGGCCCGATCCGCGACCCGTCGAGGGGGCGCTCCAGGGTGCGTACGCGCACCTGGCGGTGACCGAGGTCTGGCATGCCCGCGCCACGGCCGACCGGCCGGACGCGCAGGTCGCCCGCGGACACCTGGTGCGCTACCGGGACTGGACCCGGGAGGCGGTCGAGGCCCTGCTCGGGGCCGGGGCGCTCACCGATCTGGGTGAGCGGTTCGTCGGACGGATGGGGCACGTTCTGGAGGAGCTCCGTGCCGACCAGGGCTGACGGAAGGGCCGATGCGCTGCACGGGCACATCGACGCGGCGCGCCTCGTCGCCGACCTGCGGGCGCTCGGCCTGGCCGCGGGTCGGGACGTCCTGGTGCACTGCTCGCTGCGGCGGCTCGGTCGGCCGGAAGGCGGCCCGGCGGCGCTGGCGTCGGCGTTGCGGGAGGTCCTCGGCCCGACCGGCACGCTGCTCGTACCGAGCGAGAACGCCGGCAACTCGACGAGCTCGCGGGCCTACCGGGCCGCGACCCGGGGGATGGACGCGAGGCAGCTCGCCGACTACCACGCGGCGATGCCCGGCTGGGATCGGGCCGGTACGCCATCGGAGGGCACCGGTGCGTTCGCCGAACACGTCCGGTCGACTCCCGGCGCGCTCCGCAGTGACCACCCGCAGACCTCCTTCGCCGCGCTCGGCCCCCGGGCCTGGGAGCTGACCGAAGGTCACGACCTCGACTGCCACCTGGGCGAGCGGTCGCCGTTGGGCCGGCTGTACGCGGCCGCCGGCTGGATCCTGCTGCTCGGTGTGGGTTACCAGGCTTGTACGGCGTTGCACCTGGCGGAGTACTGGTTGCCGGTACCGCCGCCCCGCCGGCCCTACACCTGCTACCGCCTGATCGCCGGCCGGCGGGTACGCCTGGACTTCGACGCGCTCGACCTGGACGACAGCGACTTCACCGCGGCCGGGCAGGCGCTCGACGAGGCACCCTTCGTCCGTCGCGGTCAGGTCGGCGCAGCCGACGCCCGATTGATGCCGGTGCGTGACACAGTGGGCTTCGCCGTCGACTGGTTCAGCGCCCATCGACCGGATCCGGGGCGTTGACGTGGGGACTAGGCTGATGGTTCGGCCGCGCGGGGAGGGGCGGAGGCACACGGGTGAGCACAGTGGACATACCCGCCGGCATGCGGGCCCCGCTGTTCTTCCTGAGCCACTCCCGCTCGCCGGCCCGCCGGGCCGCCGTAGGCCCCTCGGAATACCTGCTCCGCTTCTACGAGGACCTCTCGGGGCACGTCAGCGAGCTCGTCGGTCCGGAGACCGGGGTCGACCCGGGCTTCATGGACACCGCGATGACCGGTGGGGAGCGATGGACACCGGAGTTGCTGCGCGCCGCCGGGACCTGCCAGGTCTTCGTACCCCTGCTGTCCAGCGCGCTGCTCCGCAGCGACTGGTGCGGGATGGAGTGGCACGCCTTCTCACGCCGGCGTATCGAGCGGCGACGCGACGACGTCTCGGCGCACGAGACGGCGATCATCCCCGTCTCCTGGTCGCCGACGGAGGGTGCCCGCCTGCCCAAGGTCGTGGGCGAGATCCAGCGGTTCTCACCTACCCCGATGCCGGCGGAGATCGTGGCCCAGTACCAGCGGGAGGGGGTCTACGGATTGCTGACCTTGCAGATGGAGAACGCGTACCGGGCGGTGGTGTGGCGGCTCGCCCAGCGCATCGTCGCGATCCATCGGGCGTACCTGGTCGAGCCGCAGGTGCCGGCGGGCGTGAGCGAACTGCGCAACCTGTTCGCCGAGGAGTCGGGGTGAGCCGGCCCGGCGCGGTGCCGCGGACGGCGAGGCCGGGGGCCCGCCGGACCTACTTCTTCCTCAGCTACGCCCACTCGGCCCCGCAACAGGGCGCGCGGGCCGACGCCGACGTCTGGGTGGGGCAGTTCTTCGCCGACCTGTCGGCGGAGGTGGCTCGCCGGGCCGAGCTGGTGCCCGGAATGCGGATCGGCTTCTTCGACCAGCAGATCCCGCCCGACGCCGACTGGAAGGCCGCACTGGCCGAGGCGTTGAGCGGAGTCGAGGTCTTCGTGCCGCTCTACTCGCCGGGTTACTTCCGGCGCCCCTGGGCGCTCGGTGAGCAGGAGTCCTTCCGCGGCCGGCTGGCCGCCGCCAACAAGCCGGACACCGCCGGGCACGTCCTGCCGGTGCTCTGGATCCCGTTCCCGACCTGGGAGAGCCGTTCCGAGCTGGACGAGGCGTTGGACCTGGGCCGGGACGTCCCCGAGTACGCCGAGAACGGGTTGCGTGCGCTGTGCATGCTCGCCGCCTACCGGGAGCAGTACGACGACCTGCTCGGGCGGCTGGCCCACCGGATCGTGGAGGCCGCGGAACGGCACCCGCTCGGCCCGTCCCGGGCGCCCAGCCTGGACGAGGTGACCCGGCCGGCGCCGGCCGACCCGGACCTCGTGGTGGCGGTACTGGCGCCCACCCGGGGCCGGTTGCCGGCCGCCCGGGCGAGGAGCGGGTACGCGAGCAGTGCCCGCCAGTGGCGGCCCTTCGGCGGCCGGCAGAAGCTGCCGGCGGCCGAGTACGTCGCCAGCACCGCCGAGCGGCTGGGGCTGTCCGCCCGTACCGCGGACTTCGCTGCCGGGGCCGACCTGCTGGAACGCCGGCCCACCGTACTGCTGATCGATCCGTGGGTGGCGGCGGACCCCGACGCGACGGAAACCTTCGCCGCGGCGATGCGCGACCTGCGCCCCTGGGTGGTGCCGATCGTCGTCACCGACGGCGACGACCCGCAGGACGCCGCGCGGCACGCCGAGACCGTCGCCGACATGCTGCAGAACGCGGGCGTACCGCAGGTCAAGCGGGCCAGGAACGTCCAGGAGTTCGTGGATCTCATGCCGGCCCTGGTGACCGAGGCCCGCCGCCAGTACCTGAAACACGGCCCGGTGACGGAGTTCCCCGAGGCCGAACCGCCACCCAGCCTGCGGCACGGGCCGGAGCATCGCCCGCGCCCCGGCGCGTCGTTCGACCCGCCGCCCGCCCACGACGATCCGGCGTCGCCGCGTCCCCACGGAGAGAACCGATGAGCAACGATCGTGAAGGTCAGGTCGTCACGTTCTACTCGTTCAAGGGTGGTACGGGCCGGACGATGGCGCTGGCGAACGTCGCCTGGATCCTGGCCGCCAACGGACGGCGGGTGCTGGTCGCCGACTGGGACCTGGAATCCCCCGGCCTGCACCGCTTCTTCCATCCGTTCCTGGACGCCGAGGCGATCCAGAGCACCAGCGGGGTCATCGACATGATCCGCGACTACGAGTGGGAGACCACCCGCACCGTGGACCGGCCGGACCGCTGGGTCGAGCAGTTCGCCCGGGTCCGGCGGCACGCCTTCTCGCTGCGCTGGAACTTCCCCGACGGCGGCAGCCTGGACTTCCTCTCCGCAGGCCGGCAGAACAGCGACTACGCGGTGTCGGTGAGCGGCCTGGACTGGGACAACTTCTACAACCGGCTGGGCGGTGCGCAGTTCTTCGAGGCGCTGCGCGCCGACATGAAGCGCGAGTACGACTACACGCTCATCGACAGCCGGACGGGCCTCAGCGACGTCGCCGACATCTGCACCCTGCACCTGCCGGACACCCTGGTCGACTGCTTCACCCTCAGCGACCAGGGCATCGAGGGTGCGGCCCGGGTGGCCCACTCGGTGCGGGACCGGTTCCGCCGCCGGGACATCCGCATCCTGCCGGTGCCGATGCGGGTCGACCAGGCGGAGAAGGAGAAGGCGGAGGCCGGTCGCTCGCTGGCGATGCGCCGCTTCGCCGGCCTGCCCACCGGTATGACCGAGGCGGAGCGCCGGCGCTACTGGGCCGCGGTGGAGGTGCCGTACCGGCCGTTCTACGCGTACGAGGAGACATTGGCCACGTTCGGCGATCCGCCCGGCTCGCCGACCTCGCTGCTGTCCGCGTTCGAGACGCTGACCGGGATCCTCACCGACAGCGAGGTGAGCGCCCTGCCGGTGATGGACGAGTCGGTCCGTGAGCGGGGCAAGGCCCGGTTCCGCCGGCGAGCCGAGGCGGTCGACGACCAGATCGTGCTCCGGCACGCCCCCGAGGACGCGGTCTGGGCGGAGTGGCTGGAACGGGTGCTCAGCGCGGCCGGGATGCAGGTCGTCTCACCCGCCGCGGCGGTCGGTTCGGCGGCCACCCCGGCCCCGCGGACGCTGACCGTGATCTCGCCGGCCTACCTGGCGACACCGACCGGCGGCCTGCCACCGCGGGAGTCGAGTACCGGTTCGACAGCGCTCGCGGTCTACGTGGCGGACCTGCGCCCGTTGGCGGAGTTCCCCGCGCAGGTCTCCGCCCACCTGGTCAACGTGACCGCGGAGACGGCGGTCGAGCGGGTGCTACGACTGGTGGGCCGGCCGGTGCCGCCGGCCGCGCAGGGGGCCCCGGCCGGTGCCACGCGCTTCCCCGGCACCGAGCCGCTGATCTTCAACGCACCGAACCGCAACGCCCGGTTCACCGGCCGCGAGGACGACCTCGCCGAGTTGCGCCGGCAACTGCAGAGCGGGGGCAGCGCGGTGGTGCTCCCCGTCGCCCTGCAGGGCATGGGTGGTGTCGGTAAGACCCAGGTCGCGCTGGAGTACGTGCACCGGTTCCGGTCGGCGTACGACGTGGTCTGGTGGGTCGTGGCGGACCCGCCGCAGTTCGTCGACACGGCACTGTCCGATCTGGGCGCCCGACTCGGCCTGCCAGCCGGTCCGGCCCTGCCCGAGACGGTGCAGACGGTGCTGCAGGCCCTTGGCCGCGGCGAGCCGTACGAGCGGTGGCTGGTCGTCTTCGACAACGCCGAGGAACTCGAGCACGTCGAGCAGTTCCTCCCGCAGGGCCCCGGGCATGTGCTGTTGACCTCACGCAACCGGGCGTGGGGGGAGCGGGCGAACCCGATCCAGGTGGACGTCTTCGACCGGGCCGAGAGCGTCGCGCACCTCGCCCAGCGGGTGCCGGCGATCAGCCGCGAGGAGGCCGACCGGGTCGCCGAGGCGTTGGGCGACCTGCCGATCGCCGTCGCCGCGGCCGGTGCCTGGCTGGCCGACACCGGCACGCCGATCCCGGACTACCTGCGCCTGATCGAGCGGCACGGGCCCAGCGCCCTGTCGGTCGAGGCCACCTGGGACCTGTCCCTCAACCGGCTGCGGGCGCAGGCCCCTGCCGCGTACCGGCTCCTGCAGCTCTGCTCGGTGCTGGCACCGGAGATCGCGCTGGACCTCATCTACAGCGACGAGATGGCGGCGGCGCTCGTGCCGTACGACCCGTCGGTGTCGGAGCGGCTGGTGCGTGGCGCCCTGGTCCAGCAGATCAACCGGCTGGCGCTGCTGAAGCTGGACGTTCAGGGCGGTCGGATCCAGGTGCACCGGCTGTTGCAGGCCGTGGTCCGGGACCGGATGGACGCCGAGGAGATCGCCGAGGCACGCCACCAGGTCCACCTGGTGCTGGCCGCGTCCCGGCCCCGCGAGAACGTCGACGATCCCGCGACGTGGCCGCGCCTGCGCATACTCTGGCCGCACCTGGAGGTGTCCGACGCGTTGACCTGCCGGGAGGAGTCGGTGCGCCAGTTGCTCATCGACCGGGCCCGGTATCTGTGGCAGCGCGGTGGTCTGGCGCAGGCCGAGGAGTTCAGCCGGCACGTCGACGAGATCTGGTCGGCGCAGCTCACCGGGGCGGCGGGCGGGTTCGAGCCGGACCAGCACCTGCTGCATCTGCGGTTCAACCGGGCGAACATCCTGCGCACCATGGGCCGGTTCGCCGAGGCCTGGGAACTCGACAAGCAGGTCCTCGAGGACCAGCAGCGTCGCCTCGGACCGAGCCACCCGCACGCCTTGATGACAGCCGGCAGCCTCGGCGCCGACCTGCGGGCCCTCGGGCGGTACGCCGAGGCGCTGGAGCGGGACCGCGCCACCTACGCCTCCTGGGTCGACCTGCTCGGCGAGGAGCACCCGCGCACGTTGAGCGCGGCCAACAACCTCGCCGTGTCGTTCCGGTTGGTCGGCGACTACCGCTCGGCCCGCAGCTGGGACGAGGACGTGCACCAGAAGCGGCGAGCCGTCCTCGGGCCCACCGACCCGTACACGCTGCAGTCCGCCGTGCGGCTCGGCAGCGACCTGCGGGAGGCCGGCGAGTACGAGAAGGCGGTGTCGCTGCTGCGCGGGGTGTACGACAGCTTCGTCGAGGTGCTGGGCGTCGACGACCTGTTGACCCTCACCGCCCAGGTCAATGTGGCGGTGTCGCTGCGCAGCGTCGGCCGGCCCGCCGACGCCATGCCGCTCTTCGAGGAGGCCTACCGGCGGCTGGAGGAGCGGTTCGGCCCGAACAACCCGGACACGGTGGCCTGCCGGTCGAGCCGGGCCGCGAACCTGCTCGCGATCGGCGACGCGAACCGGGCGCTCAGCGAGATGGTCGCGGTCGGCCGGACGTACGACGAGGTGCTGCGTCTCGGTCCGGCGCACCCGCACACGCTCGCCACGCTGAGCAACCGGTCGGCGGCCGAGCGGTCCCTCGGTCAGCTGCCCGCCGCCCGGGCCACCGCCGCCCACGCCGCCGACGAGTTGCGCAAGGTCCTCGGCCCGGAACATCCGCACACCCTGGCGGCCGAGGTCAACCACGCGGTCTGCCTCGCCGAGGACGGGGAGTGGGAGTCGGCGCGGCAGCGGCTGCGGGACACCGCCGAGCGGTTGGCGGTGACCGTCGGCGCTGATCACCCCGACACGCTGCGCTGCCTCGGCGACGTGGCCGTGGTGACCCGCCGGACCGGCGGTACCGGGCCGGAGGCCGACGCCGGCGCCGCGGCGGATCGGCTGGCCGACCTGATCGGCCACGAGCATCCGAGCGTTCAGACGCTCCGGGGTGGTCGGCTGGTGGCCCGGGTCATCGACCCGAACCCGTTCTGACGGTCGGCGCTGCTCGTCGTCCCGGTCGGTCGTGGCGGGTGCCGCGGCCGACCGGAGTCAGAGCCGCGGGGCCGCCGCCAGTGCCGGGGTGGTCAGCCAGGCGAGGGTCTGCGGCAGGATCTCCACCGCACCGAAGTGCGCGGCACCGGGCTGCACCTGGACCTCGGCGGTGGGGATCCGGGCGGCCAGCCATCGGGAGTGCGAAACCGGAGAGAACTGGTCCTGCTCGCCGTGCCACAGGCGGACGGGTAGCCGGATCGAGCCGAGGTCGAAGCCCCATGACCGGTGGACGGCGAGCACGTCGTCGATCCAGCCCTCGGGGCCGTGCCGCAGCGCCTCGGCGTACATGTCGGTGAGCAGGCGGCGGATGGCCACGTCGTCGACCACCCGGATGTCCGGCTCGGTGAGCTGCGGGCGGAGGAACTCCAGCAGGGTCATCGGGTCCCGCTGGACGTCCTTGGCCCGCACGGTGAGCAGGTCGCGCAGCTCGGCGGTGTCCGCGTCGCCGAGGGCGTGCTCGTCGACGTTCTCGTCGGTCATGCCGGCGTACCAGTCGAGGTCGGGGGCGTCGGCCGGGGCGAGCCCGACCAGCACCGCCGCCCGGGTCACCCGGTCGGGCAGCAGCGCGGCGCAGGCCAGCGCGTGCGGACCGCCGCCGGAGCGGCCCACCAGGGCGAACCGGTCGATGCCGAAGGCGTCGGCGATCGCCGCCACGTCGGCCGCGGTGTCGGCCACCCGACGGCCCTCGTGCCGATCCGAGTCGCCGTACCCGGGCCGGTCGTAGCAGATCAGGTGCACGCCCAGGCGGTAGAGGACGACCGGGCGGGGCCGGGGGCCGCTGCGGCTGCCGGGAGTGCCGTGCAGAAGGAAGACCGCGAGGCCGTCCGGCGCGCCGGAGGTCTCCACTGCGAGGCGTCGCCCATCGCGGGTGACAACGGTGTGCTGTGCCGCGTTCTCTAGCGTCACGGTGGCCTCCCGCGGCTTTTTCATGTGCTTCCTCGAACGCACACCTGTCGGTCTTGAGTGCAAAGCCCCCGAAACCACCCAGAACATCGTCCTGCTGTGCAGCGTACTGCCCGCTGGGTGACCCCGCCATTGGCCGCCGGGTCAATGCCGGGCGATCGGGTCGGCCGAGCGGGCCGCTACCCTGGTAGCCCGAGGAAAGGGGCGCCGAGCAGGTGGCTAGGACCTACAACGTCGTGACGTACGGCTGCCAGATGAACGTGCACGACTCGGAACGCATCTCCGGCCTGTTGGAGCAGGCGGGTTACGTGCGCGCCGCCGGGGGCGACGAGACCCCCGACATCGTCGTCTTCAACACCTGTGCGGTCCGGGAGAACGCCGACAACCGGCTCTACGGCAACCTCGGCCGGCTCCGCCCGGTCAAGGACAAGCACCCGGAGATGCAGATCGCCGTCGGCGGCTGCCTGGCCCAGAAGGATCGCGGCGACATCGTCCGCAAAGCCCCCTGGGTGGACGTGGTCTTCGGCACGCACAACATCGGCTCCCTCCCGGTGCTGCTCGAGCGGGCCCGGCACAACGCCGCCGCCGAGGTGGAGATCCTGGAGTCCCTCGACGTCTTCCCGTCGACGCTGCCCACCCGCCGTGAGTCGACGTACGCCGGCTGGGTGTCGATCTCGGTGGGCTGCAACAACACCTGCACCTTCTGTATCGTGCCGTCGCTGCGCGGCAAGGAGAAGGATCGTCGCCCCGGCGACATCCTGTCCGAGGTCCGCGCGCTGGTCGACGAGGGCGTGCTGGAGGTGACCCTGCTCGGGCAGAACGTCAACTCCTACGGGGTGGAGTTCGGTGACCGGCTCGCCTTCGGCAAGCTGCTGCGCGCCTGCGGCGAGATCGACGGCCTGGAGCGGGTACGTTTCACCAGCCCGCACCCGAAGGACTTCACCGACGACGTGATCGCCGCCATGGCCGAGACGCCTAACGTGTGCCACTCGCTGCACATGCCGTTGCAGTCGGGCTCCGATGCGGTGCTGCGCGCCATGCGCCGGTCGTACCGGGCGGAGCGCTACCTCGGCATCATCGAGAAGGTCCGCGCGGCGATGCCGGACGCGGCGATCACCACCGACATCATCGTCGGCTTCCCCGGCGAGACCGACGCCGACTTCGAGCGCACCCTCGACGTGGTGCGCGAGTCCCGGTTCTCCTCCGCCTTCACCTTCCAGTACTCCAAGCGCCCCGGCACCCCCGCCGCCACCATGGAGGGCCAGCTGCCCAAGCAGGTGGTGCAGGAGCGCTACGACCGCCTGATCGCCTGCGTCGAGGAGATCACCTGGGCGGAGAACAAGAAGCTGGTCGGCCAGGACGTCGAGGTGCTGGTCGCCGTCGGCGAGGGACGCAAGGACGAACGGACCGGGCGCATGTCCGGCCGCGCCCGCGACGGCCGCCTCGTGCACTTCGACGCGGGATCCCTCGCCGGGCAGATCCGCCCGGGTGACATCGTGCACACCTCCGTCACGTACGCCGCCCCGCACCACCTGAACGCCGACGGCGAGCCGCTGGCTCACCGGCGTACCCGGGCCGGGGACGCCTTCGAGGCCGGACGCTCCCCACGTACGCCGGGCGTGCTGCTCGGGCTGCCCACGGTCGGCGCGCCGGCGGCGGTGCCCGCCGCCACCTCGGGCTGCGCCGCGCACTGACCACACCGGCGTCGCGGTCCACGCAAGTCGCGCTACGACCGGGATGTAGTGGCCTCACTTTGCGAGTGAGGCCACTATCCGTGTTGTAGCGCGAGGTTGGCCCAGGGGCGAGGTTGGCCCAGGGACGAGGGTCCGCACTTCCCGGGCGGAGCATGGTTCTCAAGCAGGCTCCAAGGTCCGGGAGGCCGATGGTGACCACTTCGGGGACGCTTTAGAGCTGATGTCGTGAACGACTCGCTGGCGGCCGCGCTGGATGATCTACCGAACGGTGACCGGAGGTGCTGAGGCGGCAGCTTCCGCCTGCGGACTGCTGGTGGCACCGTCGGTGATCGCCCAATGAATCGAGGCGCGCGCGTCGGTAATTGTGTGGGAGCACTGCCGATGATGTCGCAGGCGATTCAGCTCCAAAGCGTGCCCGAGAGGGATGTCTCGCCCGGTGGTGCCGCTGCCTTTCGCGCTCGCACCGTTCGCGCCAGCTTGTGGGGCCCGCTAGGCTCGTGAGCCCTGTGAGCCCTGTGAGCCCTGTGAGCCCTGTGAGCCCTGTGAGCCCTGTGAGCGCCGTGAGCGCCGTGAGCGCCGTGAGGCCGGTGGGCCCGTGTCCGTGAGCCCACTGGACCCGCGAGCCCGGTGGGGCCGGGGTGGGTAGGGAAATCCGGCCGGATGCGCGGGAGCCCCGGTCCCGTGCGGGACCGGGGCTGCCGGGGTCGTTCAGGTCAGCTGGACTGCTCGGCGAGCTGGAGGAACTGTCGCTTGGACGCCAGCGCCTGCTCGGCCTCACGGACCCGACGGGCGTCGCCGGCGGCCTGGGCCCGGGACAGCCGCTCCTCCGCCTCGGCGACCTGCGCGCGCATCTGGGCGAGCAGCGGGCTGTCCTCCTTGGAGGTCCGCCGCCACGCCGAGTCCATCACCTCGCGGACCTTCTCGTCGACGGCCCGCAGCCGGCGCTCCAGCCCGGCGGCCGCCTCGCGGGGCACCCGGCCGGCCTCGTGCCACTGTGCCTGGATGTCCCGCAGCTTCGCCTGTGCGCCCTTCGGGTCAGCGTCGACGTCCAGCGCCTCCGCCTCGGCGAGCAGCGCCTGCTTGCGCTCCAGGTTGCCCCGCATCTCGTTGTCCCGAGCGGAGAAGACCTCGCTGCGCCGGGTGAAGAAGTCGTCCTGCGCCGCGCGGAACCGTTCCCACAGCCGCTGCTCGGCCTCCTTGGACGCGCGCGGCGCCGCCTTCCATTGCGTCATCAGGTCCTTGAGCTGGTTGGCGGTGGCCGCCCAGTCGCTGGAGTCCTTGAGCTTCTCAGCCTCGGCGACCAGCTCCTCCTTGACCGTCTGCGCCTGCTTGCGCTGCGCGTCGAGGGACGCGAAGTGGGCGCCCCGGCGGCGGGTGAAGCCGTCCCGGGCCGCCGCGAACCGCTTCCACAGCTCCCCGTCGGTCTTCTTGTCGACGCCACGGATGGTCTTCCACTCGTCGAGGATCTCCTTGAGTCGGTCCCCGGCGGTCTTCCATCCGGTCGACTCGGCGGCGAGCTTCTCCGCCTCCTCGACCAGCGCGGTCTTGCGGGCCAGCGCCTCGCTACGGGCCGCGTCCCGCGCCGCGCGGGCCTCACCAGCCTTCTCCTCGGCCACGCCGGCGAGCCGGTCCAGCCGCGTGGCCAGCGCGTCGATGTCGCCGACCACGTGTGCCTCGGCGAGCGAGGCCCGGATCCGGCGGATCGTGCTCAGTGAGTGGCCGGCGTCCGCCGCACCCGAGTTGAGCCGGGCCTCAGTCAGGTCCACCTCGGTCACCAGGTCGGCGAAGCGGCGGGCGAAGTGCGCCAGCCCCTCCTCCGGTGCTCCTGCCTGCCAGGATCCGACCACCCGCTCGCCTTCGGCGGTCTTGACGTACACGGTGCCGTCCGCGTCCACCCGTCCGAAGGCAGTCCAGTCGCTCATGTGCCCATCCTCGTTCTCCCGGCGTCGGGAGAGCAGTTCCCGATCGCCGCCACAGCGCAGCCAAGTTTCTCCCCGGCATTGTCACAGGTACGACCCCGTCCCCGTCGAGCGCCTATCGCCGACCGTGACCATACGGTGTCCTAGCGCCCAGATGACCGGATCGGCGCACAGACTCACCGGCGCGTCCCGCTACCGTGAACGGGTGCCACTGGTCGCCGCCGCCGTCTGCCCCCATCCGCCCCTGCTCGTGCCCGAGGTGGCCGGTGCCGCCGCCGCTGAGCTCGACCCCCTCCGCGCCGCCTGCGAAGCCGCGCTGACCCGGCTGCTCGCCGCCGGGCCGGAGGCGATCCTGCTGGTCGGCAGCGGACCTGAGACTCGCAGCTTTGGTAGCGCCGACTACGGCTCCCTGCGTGGGTACGGGCTCGACCGGACGGTGCCGCTGTGGAAGACGGGCCGCGCGGGGGCGGACGTGCTGCCGCTCAGCCTGACCGTCGGCGCGTGGCTGGTCGGCCGGACCGGTACACCGCTGCCCCGGTTCGCGGCGGCGATCGCGGACCAGGCCGCCCCTGCCGACTGCGAGGACATGGGTGTGCAACTGGTCGAGCGCGCCGAGGCGCGGATGGCGCTGCTCGTGCTGGGGGACGGGTCGGCCTGCCGGGGGCAGCAGGCGCCCGGCTACGACGACCCGCGCGCCGGGGCGTACGACGAATCCGTCGCTGCCGCCCTGGCCACCGCGGACGCCGGGGCCCTGCTCGGCCTGGACCCGGTGCTGTCGGCGGAGCTGAAGGTCGCCGGCCGGGCACCGTGGCAGGTGCTCGCCGGCGCGGTCCGTGCGGCCGGCGGCGACTGGCGGGGCGAACTGCACTACGCCGAGGCCCCCTACGGCGTGGCCTACTTCGTGGCCGGCTGGGAGACGGCGTGAGCGGCCCGGTCGAGGCCGGTGGCAGCCGCCACCCGGTCGGGATGGTCGTGGCCGTGGTCGGGCCGACGGCGGCCGGCAAGTCGGCGCTGAGCATCGCGCTGGCACACGCGCTCGACGGCGAGGTGGTCAACGCCGACTCGATGCAGCTCTACCGGGGCATGGACATCGGCACGGCGAAGCTCACCCCGGCCGAGCGGGACGGTGTGCCACATCACCTGCTGGACATCTGGGACGTCACCGAGCCGGCCAGCGTCGCCGAGTACCAGCGGCTGGCCCGTGCGGCGGTCGACGACATCCTGGCCCGGGGACGGGTGCCGCTGCTGGTCGGTGGATCCGGCCTCTACGTGCGCGCGGTGCTGGAGCAGTTCGAGTTCCCCGGCACCGACCCGGCGATCCGGGAGCGGCTGGAGCGGGAACTGGCCGAGTTCGGCCCGGCGCCCCTGTACGCGCGCCTGCGCGCCGCCGACCCGGCCGCGGCCCAGGGGATCCTCCCCGGCAACGGGCGCCGGATCGTCCGTGCCCTGGAAGTGATCGAGCTGACGGGGGCGCCGTTCACGGCGTCGCTGCCCGAACCGACCCCGTACTACCCGTCCGTGCAGGTCGGCGTCGATCTGGACACCGTGCTGCTCGACGAGCGGATCGCCCTCCGGGTGGACCGGATGTGGGCCGACGGGCTGGTCGCCGAGACCCGCGAACTGGTCGGACGTGGCCTGCCGGACGGCCGTACCGCCGGCCGCGCACTCGGCTACCAGCAGGTGCTGCGCTTCCTCGACGGCGAGTTGACCGAGACGGAGGCGTACGAGGAGACGATCCGGGCGACCCGCCGGTTCGTACGCCGGCAGCGCTCCTGGTTCCGCCGCGACCCGCGGATCCACTGGCTGGACTCCGCCGAGCCGGGCCTGGTCGCCGAGGCCCTGCGGTCGGTCGCCGCCGCTGCGGGATGATGGAGTCGTGGAGTTCACCAAGGGACATGGCACCGGCAACGACTTCGTGATCCTGCCCGACCCGGACGGGACGCTCGACCTCACACCCGGCCTGGTCGCCGCCATCTGCGACCGCCGGCGAGGGCTCGGCGCCGACGGGGTGCTGCGGGTCGTACGGGCCGCCAAGCACCCGGAGGGCGTGGCGCTGGCCGGCGAGGCCGAGTGGTTCATGGACTACTGGAACTCCGACGGTTCCATCGCCGAGATGTGCGGCAACGGGGCACGCGTGTTCGTCCGCTACCTGGTCGACACCGGGCTGGCCGCCCCCGCCGACGCGGCGCTGCCGGTGGCGACCCGGGCCGGGATCGTCCGCGCGCGGGTCGACGGCGACACCATCGCGGTGGAGATGCGTCGCCCCCGGCTGTACGACGCGTCCACGGCGACCCTGGGCGGCCTCACCCTGGCCGGCACCGCGGTGGACGTGGGTAACCCGCACCTGGTATGCGCGCTGCCGGCCGGGCTGGACCTGCCCACGCTGGACCTGACCAGGGCGCCCGAATTCGACCCGGCGGTCTTCCCGGCCGGAGTGAACGTCGAGTTCACCGCACCGGGTGGACCGGTCGACGGGGTCGACGGGCACGTGCTCATGCGCGTCTACGAGCGCGGCTCGGCGGAGACCCTGTCCTGCGGCACGGGTGCCTGTGCGGTGGCCGCGGTGGCGCTGCGTGACCTCGCGCGGGAGACCGGCGTGGTCGCGGTCGACGTTCCCGGTGGACGCCTCACCGTCACGGTCACCGCCGACACCTGCTGGCTCGCCGGCCCCGCGCTGCTCGTGGCCACCGGCAGGTTGGCCTCGTCCAACCTGCCGGACTGACCACCGTCACGGGTTGGCGGAGGCCTCGGCGGCGATCTCCGGAAGGTCGGCCGGACCGGGGTCGGCGGCCGGCGCGGGGGCCGGGCTGTGCGCGGCGGCGCGCACGGCGGCGGCCACGGCCGGGGCGACCCGGGAGTCGAAGACGCTCGGCACGATCACCGTCGGGTTGATCTTGTCTTCGCCGACGACGTCCGCGATGGCGTGCGCGGCCGCGATCGCCATCTCCTCGGTGAACTCCTCGGCGTGCGCGTCGAGCATGCCGCGGAAGACGCCGGGGAAGGCCAGCACGTTGTTGATCTGGTTGGGCTGGTCCGACCGGCCGGTGGCGACGATCGCGGCGTGCTTGCGCGCCTCCCGCGGGTCCACCTCCGGGTCGGGGTTGGCCAGCGCGAACACGATCGAGTCCTTCGCCATGGTGGCGATGTCCTCGCCGGTGAGCAGGTTCGGCGCGCTGACCCCGATGAAGACGTCGGCGTCACGGATCGCCCCGCGCAGGTCGCCTGAGTAGTTGTCCTTGTTGGTGTTCTCGGCCAGCCACTGCCAGGCCGAGTTCAGGTCGGTCTGGCCGCGGTGCAGGGCGCCCTGCCGGTCGTACGCGATGATGTCGCCCACGCCCTGGCGCAGCAGCAGCTTCATGATCGCGGTGCCGGCGGCACCGGCTCCGGAGACGACCACCCGGACGTCCTCGAGCTGCTTGCCGACGACGCGCAGCGCGTTGGTGAGTGCGGCCAGCACGCAGATGGCGGTGCCGTGCTGGTCGTCGTGGAAGACCGGGATGTCCAGCGCGTCACGCAGCCGGGCCTCGATCTCGAAGCAGCGCGGCGCCGCGATGTCCTCCAGGTTGATGCCGCCGTACGCGGGCGCGATCGCCTTCACGATGGCGACGATCTCGTCCGTGTCCTGGGTGTCGAGCACCACCGGCCAGGCGTCCACGCCGCCGAACCGCTTGAACAGCGCCGCCTTGCCCTCCATCACCGGGAGCGCGGCGGCGGGTCCGAGGTTGCCCAGGCCGAGGACGGCCGAGCCGTCGCTGACCACGGCGACGGTGTTGCGCTTGATGGTCAACCGCCGGGCGTCCGCCGGGTTCTCCGCGATGGCCATGCAGACCCGGGCCACGCCCGGGGTGTACGCGCGGGACAGCTCGTCACGGGTCCGCAGGGCGACCTTCGAGCTGACCTCGATCTTGCCACCCAGGTGCAGCAGGAACGTCCGGTCGGACACCTTCCGGACGTCGACCCCGTCGAGCGCGGAGATCGCCTGGACGACCTGGTCGGCGTGGCTGGCGTCGGCGGTGTCGCAGGTGAGGTCGACGAGCACGTGGGTGGGGTCGGAGTCGACCACGTCCAGCGCGGTGACGATCGCCCCGGCCTCTCCGACGGAGGTGGTCAGCCGCCCGATCGACGAGGCGTCCGCCGGTACGGCGATCCGGATCGTGATGGAGAATCCGGCACTCGGGAGTCGGGTGATGGCCACAGGTGTTTCCTCCGTCAACGCTGAGCGGCTCGACTCGCATTTCTACCCGCCCACCGAGGTCGCTCGGCATCCGGCCCCACTACCGGTGGGTACGGCCACCGTCCGCGTTCCACGTACGGCCGGGTGCGGGGTCGCGGTCGCGTGACGCGGCCACGGGACTTCGGCGACTTCCGCGCGCCTAGGAACCGACCATGCGGGCATATAGCAGGTGCATGCGGCGTTGCCACATGTCAGGATTGCTTTCCACCCGGCAGAACGGACAGGAGATCGGTTTGCGCGACCAGGACACCGTCGTCGTCCCATTCGAGGACGAGGAGCTCGACGCCACCACCGGCGAGCTCGAGCTGTCAGAGCGGCAGGCGCTGCGGCGGGTCCCCGGCCTCTCCACCGAGCTCACCGACATCACCGAGGTCGAGTACCGGCAGCTCCGCCTGGAACGGGTGGTGCTGGTCGGGGTCTGGACCGAAGGCACGCAGAGCGACGCCGAGAACTCCCTCACCGAGCTGGCCGCGCTGGCCGAGACCGCCGGCTCGCAGGTGCTCGAGGGGCTGATCCAGCGCCGCAACCGGCCCGACCCGGCGACGTACATCGGCCGCGGCAAGGTCGACGACCTGGGTTCCGTGGTGCTCGCCTCCGGCGCGGACACCGTCATCTGCGACGGCGAGCTCTCCCCGTCCCAGCTGCGTAATCTCGAGCAGCGCACCAAGGTCAAGGTGGTCGACCGGACCGCTCTCATCCTCGACATCTTCGCCCAGCACGCGAAGAGCAAGGAGGGTAAGGCGCAGGTCGAGCTGGCCCAGCTGGAATACCTGCTGCCCCGCCTGCGCGGTTGGGGTGAGACGCTCTCCCGGCAGACGGGTGGTAGCGCCCGCGGCGGTGGCGCCGGTGGTGGCGTGGGTCTGCGCGGTCCCGGTGAGACGAAGCTGGAGACCGACCGGCGCCGCATCCGCACTCGGATCGCTCGGCTGCGCCGCGAGATCAAGAGCATGCGGACGGTACGCCAGACCAAGCGCGCCCGCCGCACTCGGAACGCCGTGCCCGCCGTGGCGATCGCCGGCTACACGAACGCCGGCAAGTCGAGCCTGCTCAACCGCCTGACCGGGGCGGGCGTGCTGGTGGAGAACGCCCTCTTCGCCACCCTGGACCCGACCATCCGCAAGGCCACCACCTCCGACGGGCGGGTCTACACCCTCTCCGACACGGTGGGCTTCGTCCGGCACCTGCCGCACCAGATCGTCGAGGCGTTCCGCTCGACGCTGGAGGAGGTCGCCGACGCCGACCTGGTGGTGCACGTCGTCGACGGCGCCCATCCGGATCCGGAGGAGCAGGTCCGGGCGGTGCGCGAGGTGCTCGCCGAGGTGGGTGCCGACCGGCTGCCCGAGCTGCTGGTGGTCAACAAGACCGACGCCGCGGACGAGGAGACCCTGCTGCGGCTCAAGCGTCTCTGGCCGGAGGCGATCTTCGTGTCCGCGCATTCGGGGCGCGGCGTCGACGATCTGCGCGGCGCCATCGAGGGCCGGCTGCCGCGGCCGGCGGTGGAGGTCTGCGCGGTCCTGCCGTACGACCGGGGCGACCTGGTCGCCCGGGTGCACCGCACGGGCGAGGTGCTCAGCACGGCGCACCTGCCGGAAGGCACCCGCGTGCATGTCCGGGTCAATCAGGCGCTCGCCGCGGAGCTTGCTCCGTACGAGGAGCGGACGGCCGCGGCGCGCCGCTAGACGCCTCGCCGGCGTCACCCGACCGAAACCGGGGCATGCGACACTTGCGCAATGCGCCGCGCTGTTTCCTCGGTCACGGTCGCCCTCGGACTCATCGGGGCGACCGTGGCGTTCACCGGAGTCGCGCTGGCGGCTCCCGCCGCCTCGTCTGCCACCGCGCCCGTTCCGGGCAAGAAGCGGTGCACGATCACCGACGAGCGGCCGCGTCAGCTCTCCGGTCTGGCCGCGGCGAGCACTGGCTTCGTCGTCATCAACGACGACTCCGATATCGAGTCGCGTAGGCGCGTCTACCTCCTGGACAGCAAGTGCAAGATCTCCAAGGAGGTTTCGTACCCGGGCGACGGCCCGGTCGACACGGAGGACGTGGCGCTCTCCCCGGACAAGAAGACGGTCTGGATCGCCGACACCGGCGACGAACCCATCGGGGAGCGACGCAAGCACGTGGCGGTCTGGACGATGCCGGTCAGCGGCTCCAAGAAGCCGACCCTGCATCGCCTCTCCTACCCGGAGGGGAAGCCGCACGACGCGGAGGCGCTCCTGGTCGGCGACGACAAGCTGCCGTTGATCATCACGAAGGTCACGTCGGGCGCGGCCGATATCTACCGACCGGCGGCGGCGCTCACCAGCGGAGACGACGAGCCGGTCGCCATGGAGAAGGTCGGCTCGCTCAAGCTGCCGATGACGCAGACGGAGAATCCGCTCGCGGTCATGGGCCGCGTCGCGATCACCGGTGCGGCCCGTTCGCCGGACGGCGGCAAGGTGGTGCTGCGGACGTACGCCGATGCCTTCGAGTACGACGTCACGGACGGCGACATCGTCAAGGCGCTCACGGGCGGCAAGCCCCGGGTGACGCCGTTGACCGATCCGTTCGGTGAGGCGATCACCTACTCGCCGGACGGGAAGAGCTTCCTCACGGTCTCGGACGTCGGGAAGCTCGGCGACGACGAGGCCAAGGTCGAGATCCTGAGCTACACCCCCTCCACCAAGGGGGCCGACCCGGTCGCCGCGGGCGTCGACGCCAACCCGGCCGCGAACCGCTCATGGTTCGACGGTCTGAGCATTCAGGACATCACCTACCTGGTCGCTGCGGTAGGCGTGGTGGGCGTGCTGCTGGTCGGTGTCGGAATCTTCGGCATTCTCCAGTCACGAAAGCGCAAGGCGAGCGGCGGGGACCGCTCTCCCGGTGGCCGCGGCGACGACTCGCCCGGCGGCCGTACGGATGAGGGTTTCGCGGGCCCCGGACCGGGTGGTGGCGGCGTCTACGGCGGAGCTCCGGGTCGCGATGCCGGCCCAGGTGGTGGCGGGGTCTACGGCGGTGGCCCGAGTCGGGGTGGTGCGGCACCGGCCGGCGGTGGCGGCTACGGCGGCGGTCGTCCGGCCGGCGGTGCGGGCGGGGTCTACGGGGGTGCCCGTCCGAACGGTGCCGGCGACCCCCGCCCGGGCGGCGGCGTCTACGGTGGCGGCCGGCCCCCGGGTGGTGGACGGCCGCGCGGCGGTCAGCCCGCCGGTGGCTCCTACGGTGGCGGTCAGCCCGGTGGTGGCTCCTACGGCGGCGGGCAACCCGGCGGCGGTGGCGTGTACGGCGGCGGTGGCGGCCGTGCGGAACCGCCCCGGCGTGGCGGACCCGACCCGGATTACCAGGGCCAGCGTGGCGGTCGTCGACGCCAGGAGGACGTCGACCCGTACGGCCAGTACCCCGGCGGCCGCGACCGGTACCGCGGCGACCGCTACTGATCATCTCGGCTCCCGTCGCGCCTCGGCGTGGCGCTGGGGTGCCTGTTCCGCGCCGGCACAACCGCCTCGGTGCGGCTGTGCCGGCGCTGGAGAGAGGTCCAGGGCCGCCGACCAGCGGTGCGTTGGTCAGCCGGCTGTCACGTTGGCTGGTCGACCGGGATGCCCGACACCTGTCAGATGCGTCGTAGCACCGCTACGACGCGGCCCATGATGGTGGCGTCGTCGCCGGGAATCGGGTCGAACGCCGGGTTCTGCGGCATCAGCCACACGTGCCCGTCGCGACGCCGGTAGGTCTTGACGGTCGCCTCGCCGTCGAGCATGGCCGCGACGATGTCACCTGACTCGGCGGTGGGCTGCTGCCGCACCACCACCCAGTCGCCGTCGCAGATCGCCGCGTCGAGCATCGAATCGCCCTTGACCTGGAGCATGAACACCTCACCCTCGCCCACCAGCTCGCGGGGGAGGGGGAAGACGTCCTCCACCGCCTGCTCGGCGAGGATCGGACCACCGGCGGCGATGCGGCCCAGCATCGGCACGTACGCCGGAGTTGGGCGTTGCGAGCGGGTCAGTTCGTCGTCCAACGCGTCGCTGGGGGAGCGGACGTCCACGGCACGCGGACGGTTGGGGTCGCGGCGCAGGAAGCCCTTCTTCTCCAGCTCCTTCAGTTGGTAGGCCACGCTGGAGGGCGACACCAGCCCGACCGCCTCGCCGATCTCCCGGACGCTGGGCGGGTAGCCGTGCCGCTCGACCCAGGTGCGGATGAATTCGAGGATCCGCCGCTGCCGGGCCGTCAGGTCGACCGTGGCCGGCTCGGGGAAGCTGCTGACCACCGGGGTGACAGGCCGCAGGGTGGGTTGCCCCGTCCGGCTACGCGCGGCGCCCCGGCGCCGAGTGGCCGGCGGACCCGCCTCGGCGACCTGCTGCGGGTTCTTCGGCCGGCTGGCCCGGTCCTCGGTCACGTCCGTCCTCCCTGTCGGCGCTGGGTGCCCCCGGCGCCCCGTGATGCATGTGGTGATGCCGGTGTGCGTGCTGGTGCGGCGGAACTCGCCGCGACCGGTTGGTCATGACCGTATAGGTGAGATCGGCCATTTTCAAACATCTGTACGACCTGTCACCGGCGTGTCGCGATGAAAAGCGCTTCTTTCGTACTGGCGTTCTGATAAATGTTACTTCGGTTGGCACGTCTGTTCGAATTGTGCCGGTCGGGCTGGTGGAATCCTCGCCGGCCGGCGGTAACTCCGCGCGGTCCTGCCCGTTGGGCTCACCGGCAGCTCGGGCGGGCGGTGTCGCGCTGCGGGTCAGCCGTTCGGGCGGGCCCCGGTCGGCGGGTCGTGCCGGCAGGGGTGCCGTGGGTGTGGAGTGACACGCGGGACACGCCGTCAACTTGACCCGGGTCTGCTGGCGACATACGGTCGACCCCTAGATGTAGTAGTCACACGGGCGTAAGTTGCCCATAGGTTGGGTCCGACTACCGACCGCACTCCCGTACAGTGTCACGGCGAGCGGCCATCGAGCGATGGCGCCGCCGCGGTGCGCCGTGCCCGGGAGTGCCCGGTGCGGCAGTGGTCGATCAAGGAGGTCAGCGATGCGGTGTCCGTACTGCCGGCACGCCGACTCACGAGTGGTCGACTCGCGGGAGGCCGACGACGGCCAGCTCATCCGGCGGCGACGCGCCTGCCCGGAGTGCGGCAAGCGGTTCACCACTGTCGAGGAGGCCGTCCTCGCGGTGGTCAAGCGCAGTGGGGTGACCGAGCCGTTCAGCCGGACGAAGATCATCGGCGGGGTACGCAAGGCGTGCCAGGGCCGGCCGGTCGACGATGACTCGATCGCACTGCTCGCCCAGCGGGTGGAGGAGACGGTCCGCGCCAAGGGCGCCGCCGAGATCCCCAGCCACGAGGTCGGGCTGGCGATCCTGGGCCCGCTGCGGGACCTCGACGAGGTGGCGTACATGAGGTTCGCCAGCGTCTACCGGTCCTTCGACTCGCTGGCCGACTTCGAGCGCGAGATCGAGTCGTTGCGGGCCGCGGCGCGCGCCCGGGACAACGGCGGGGCCGACGCGGTCGAGGCCGCGGGCCGGCCCAACTGACTTTTCGAGTTTTTCCTAACGGTATCGGGACGCGCGGTGGGTGACCGCGCAGACAGGGGGGCGACGGCGTGACGACGAGCAGGTCGCGAAGCAAGTCAGGCGCAGGCCTGAAGATCGAGCGGGTCTGGACGACGGAGGGGGTCCACCCGTACGACGAGGTCACGTGGGAGCGCCGGGACGTCGTGATGACGAACTGGCGGGACGGCTCGATCAACTTCGAGCAGCGCGGGGTGGAGTACCCCGAGTCGTGGAGCGTCAACGCGGCGAACATCGTGACCACCAAGTACTTCCGGGGAGCGGTGGGGACCCCGGAGCGGGAGTGGTCCCTCAAGCAGCTGATCGACCGGGTGGTCACCACCTACCGGACGGCCGGCGAGGAGTACGGCTACTTCGCCAGCCCGGCGGACGCCGAGATCTTCGCGCACGAGTTGACCTGGATGCTGCTGCACCAGGTGTTCAGCTTCAACTCGCCGGTGTGGTTCAACGTCGGCACGCCGTCGCCGCAGCAGGTCAGCGCGTGCTTCATCCTCGCCGTCGACGACTCGATGGACTCGATCCTCGACTGGTACAAGGAGGAGGGCCTGATCTTCAAGGGCGGCTCCGGCTCCGGCGTGAACCTGTCCCGGATCCGTTCCTCCAAGGAGCTGCTCTCCTCCGGTGGCACCGCCTCCGGCCCGGTGAGCTTCATGCGGGGCGCGGACGCCTCGGCCGGCACCATCAAGTCCGGCGGCGCCACCCGGCGTGCGGCCAAGATGGTCATCCTCGACGTCGATCACCCCGACATCGAGGAGTTCGTGGTCACCAAGGCGCGCGAGGAGGACAAGATCCGCGCCCTGCGGGACGCCGGATTCGACATGGACCTGGGCGGCGCCGACATCGTCAGCGTCCAGTACCAGAACGCCAACAACTCGGTTCGGGTCTCCGACGAGTTCATGACCGCGGTGGAGAAGGACGGCAGCTTCGACCTGCGCGGACGGCTGGACGGCGCGGTGATCGAGTCGATCAACGCGAAGAAGCTGTTCCGCACCATCTCCCAGGCGGCGTGGGAGTGCGCCGACCCCGGCCTGCAGTACGACGACACCATCAACGACTGGCACACCTGCCCGGAGACCGGGCGGATCACCGCGTCGAACCCGTGCTCGGAGTACCTGCACCTGGACAACTCCTCGTGCAACCTGGCCTCGCTGAACCTGATGAAGTTCCTCCGCGCCGACGGTGGCTTCGAGGTGGAGAAGTTCGTCAAGTCGGTCGAGTTCGTCATCACCGCGATGGACATCTCGATCTGCTTCGCCGACTTCCCGACCGAGAAGATCGGTGAGACCACCCGTGCCTACCGGCAGCTGGGCATCGGCTACGCCAACCTCGGCGCGCTGCTGATGGCGTCCGGCCTGCCCTACGACTCGGAGCAGGGTCGTTCGGTCGCCGCCGCGATCACCTCGCTGATGACCGGCACCGCGTACCGCCGGTCGGCCGAACTGGCCGGCATCGTCGGCGCGTACGACGGCTACGCCCGCAACGCCGAGCCGCACAAGCGGGTCATGCGCAAGCACGCCGCCGCCAACGACGAGATCAAGCCGGCCGGCACCGTGGCCACCGCCATCCAGCGGGAGGCCACCAAGCAGTGGACCCTGGGCAACAAGATCGGCGACAAGTTCGGCTGGCGGAACTCGCAGGCCAGCGTGCTCGCGCCCACCGGCACCATCGGCCTGATGATGGACTGCGACACCACCGGCGTCGAGCCGGACCTGGCGCTCGTCAAGTTCAAGAAGCTGGTCGGCGGCGGCTCGATGCAGATCGTCAACCAGACGGTGCCGCGGGCCCTGCGCAGCCTCGGCTACCCGGAGGAGCAGGTCGAGGCGATCGTCGAGCACATCGCCGACCACGGGCACGTGGTGGACGCCCCCGGCCTGAAGCCGGAGCACTACGCGGTCTTCGACTGCGCGATGGGCGAGCGGTCCATCGCCCCGATGGGGCACGTGCGAATGATGGCGGCCGTCCAGCCGTTCATCTCCGGGGCCATCTCAAAGACGGTCAACATGCCGGAGCAGGCCACCGTCGAGGACGTCGAGAAGATCTACTTCGAGGGCTGGAAGCTCGGCCTCAAGGCGCTCGCGATCTACCGGGACAACTGCAAGGTCGGCCAGCCGCTCTCCGCGGCGAAGCCGAACAAGGCCACCGTCGAGGCTCCGGCCGAGGTGGAGAAGGTCGTGGAGAAGGTCGTCGAGTACCGGCCGGTGCGCAAGCGGCTGCCGAAGAAGCGCCCGTCGGAGACGATCTCCTTCTCGGTCGGCGGGGCCGAGGGCTACCTCACCGCCTCGTCGTACCCGGACGACGGCCTGGGCGAGGTCTTCCTCAAGATGTCGAAGCAGGGCTCGACCCTGGCCGGCGTGATGGACGCCTTCTCGGTGGCCATCTCCATCGGTCTCCAGTACGGCGTCCCGCTGGAGACGTACGTCAGCAAGTTCACCAACATGCGCTTCGAGCCGGCCGGCATGACCGACGACCCGGACGTGCGGATGGCCGCCTCGGTGATGGACTACATCTTCCGTCGGCTGGCGCTGGACTTCCTGCCGTACGAGCGCCGCGCGGAGCTGGGCATTTTCACCGCCAAGGAGCGGGCCGCCCAGCTCCAGGCCGAGGCGGAGGCGGAGGCGAACGGTGCGGACCTCACCGCGATGGCCGCCTCCGCCCCGGTCGAGGTCAAGGTGGAGGAGCCGAAGACCGGCCCGGTCGCCCAGCCGGCGCAGGAGGTCGCCGACGTGGCCGCCGTGAAGCCGGCGCCGTCGGTCGGCTCCAGCACCGAGCTGCTGGAGGCCGTGCTTGGCCAGGTCGCGGACGCCCCGCTCTGCTTCACCTGCGGTACGAAGATGCGCCCCGCCGGTAGCTGCTACGTCTGCGAGGGCTGCGGTTCCACCAGCGGCTGCAGCTGAGGTACGACACCTGCGGCGCTGCCCCGATCCCGCCAGGGGGTCGGGGCAGCGCCGTATTCACGTATCGACTCGGAGTCCGGGCGGTCGTGCGGTCGTGGAGTCCGGCACGGCAGGACGACCCGACATCGAGGAAGTCGACTGGACCCTCGACGTTGTGGGCCGGCGAAGTGGTGGTCAGGGTTGGGCGAACAGGGGTCCGTAGTTGGACCGGAACATCTTCTCGCCGAGGCGGCGCATCACCGTGTCACGCAGTACGGGTGGCAACCCGCTCGCCTTGTCCCGGCGATGTGTCTGACTGAGCACCCAGTCCGTGCGCGGGCGGCGGCGTGCCTCGTACCCGCCCAGCGCCTCGGCGATGCTGCCGGCGTTCGCGAGCGAGTCGGCCAGCACAACGGCGTCCTCGAGGGACATCGCGCCGCCCTGCGCCATGTTCGGAGAGGTGGCGTGGGCGGCGTCGCCGACCAGCAGTACCGGGCCGCGCGTCCACGAGTCGAGCACGACCTCCTGGTTCGGGCCGGCGTGCAGGGTGGTGGCGTCCGCGTCGAGCGCGTCGAGCATGGTGGCGACCGGCCCGGCGAACGTCGCCCGCAGTTCGTCGCGCCAGCCCGGCCGGTCGGCGACCGGGCCGTCGTTGTAGTAGCAGTACGTCAGATCGTCGGAGACGGGGATCGTGAGGAACTGGATGCCGCGCCCCAACAACACGGACCAGACCGGCTCGGCGTCGACCCGTGGGGCGATCCAGCGGTACGCGTACTGGCCGAGGGGCCGGGCCACCTGACCGTCGAAGGCGAGCCGGCGGACCGTCGAGTTCACCCCGTCCGCGCCGATCACCAGGTCGTACGACGCCGCGGTTCCGTCGTCGAATTCGACGGCCACCCGGTCACCCTCCTGGTCGAGGGCGACCGGCTGGCGGGCCCACCGGATCGGAAAGTCCCCGATGCCGGCGAGCAACGCCCGGTGCAGTTCGGCTCGGGGAAGCGAGACGCAGGGCCCGACGCCGTGCCACAGGGCGGCCACGTCGATGTCGAAGAGGCGCCGGCCACGCTGGTTCGCGCTGCGCTGCCGCCTGATCTCCACGGCCACGTCGGCGATCGGCTCCCACAGCCCCAGCGCGTCGAGCGTCCGGGTCGCGTTGCCGGTCAGGTAGATGCCGGTGCCGGAGGTGGCGGGAGCCTCGGCCCGTTCGACCAGATCGATCGTCGCGCCCCACTCGCGCAGTGCGGCAACCGTCGCCAGCCCGGCGACACCGCCGCCGACGATCAGTACCCGGACACCCTCACCCCGCACGTTCAGTCCTCCCCACTGCGCGCCTGGGCCGGGGCTGAGCCTCCGCTCCGACTCCACGGCCGTCGCAGACTCTACGAGTTGCCCGTGGCGGTTCCCCACGTCGTTCCCACGGGCAGGGGTGTGCCGTTCGACTCACTGCGCCCTCCGTCACGTCCGGCAGGTTCCCGCCCGGTGGTGCCCGCTGCGACGATCGGGGCATGTCCATCGCCGTCGACTACGCCGATTTCGCCGCCCGAGAGTTGCGCGGGGTGTCACCCGCGTACGAACGCCTGGCGCTCGCGGTGTCCCGGGACGACGAGTTGCTCACCCTGCTCGGCACGCTTCCCCCGACGAAGCGGCAGCCGAACCTGCTCTTCGGTGTCGTACGACTGCTCGGCGGCCCGGTCGAGGATCCGGCGGCGTTCCACGACTTCGCGGTGACGCACTGGCCGGCGGTGCAGGCGGAGATGCGGGTCCGGGCCACGCAGACGAACGAGGCCGGCCGTTGCGCCGTGCTGCTTCCGCTGCTTGCCGCGCTGCCGCAGCCGCTCGCGTTGCTGGAGGTCGGCGCGTCCGCCGGGCTGTGCCTCTACCCGGACCGGTACGCGTACCGCTACGGCGACCAGCGGCTCGGCGCGGGCGAACCGGTACTGGAGTGCACGGCCGATGCTCTGGTGCCGCCGACCCGGCTGCCCGACGTGGTGTGGCGGGCCGGCCTGGATCTGAATCCGCTCGACGTGACCGACACCGCCGACCTGGCGTGGCTGAACGCCCTCATCTGGCCGGAGCACGCCCACCGCCGGGAGCGGCTGCGGGCCGCCGCTGAAGTCGCCGCCGCCGAGCCGCCCCTGCTGGTACGCGGTGACCTGGTGGACGATCTGCCGGCGCTGGCCGCGCAGGCACCGGCCGACGCGACGCTCGTGGTGTTCCACACCTCGGTGCTCTACCAGGTGCCGCAGCCCCGGCGGGCCGCCTTCGTCGACCTGGTACGCGAGCTGCCCGGGCACTGGATCTCCAATGAGGCCCCGGACGTGCTGGCGTACGAGGGGCTCCCGGAGCAGCCGGGACGGGCGCTGCACAACGTGCTCGGCCTGGACGGCAGGCCGCTCGCCTGGACCCGTGGGCACGGCCAGTCGATGGTCTGGTTCGGCTGACGCGACGTCGAGCCCGCCCGCGGCCCGGGGGCTCAGCGCCGATGGCGCAGCAGGACCACCCCGTTGCCGAAGACGCGGCTCTCGACCAGCCGCAGGTCGGTGGGCCCGACCCCGGCGGGAAAGAGCGGGCGGCCCCGGCCCAGCAGCACCGGGTGGACGTACGTCCGCCACTCGTCGACCAGGTCGTGTCGCATGAACGTGGCCATCAGGTCCGCCCCGCCGAGCGCCAGGTCACCGCCCGGCTCGGCCTTGAGCCGGCGCACCTCGTCGGGGTCGACCTCGCGCACCACCGTGGCGTTCCAGTCGGCCCGCTCCAAGGTGCGCGAGTAGACGATCTTCGGCATCTCGCGCCAGATGCCCGCGTACTCCCGCACCGCCGGCGGGCTCGCCGGGTCCTGGTCCGCGGTCGGCCAGTACGCGGCCATCAGCTCGTACGCGATCCGGCCGTTGAGGAAGGCGCCCATCGTGCGGAGTTCGGCGTTGAAGTGCTCGTGCAGCTCGTCGTCGACCCGGTGCCAGCTGAGGTCGCCGCCGGGGCCCTCGAAGTAGCCGTCCAGCGACACGCTCATGTGCACGACGATCCTTCGCATCGCTGCGCCTCCCACCTTGTCGGACATCCGCCGCCGAGTCTGCCCGTCGACTACGACGAAACTGCCGGTTCCGGCATGTCCCGCAGCCCGCGCAGTGGAGAGAGGACCACGAACAGGCATGCGCTCCACGTGCCCAGTACGCAGATCCAGAGCGCCGTACGCAGCCCCAGCGCCGTGCCGAGCCCCCCGCCGACCAGCGCGCCGAGCGGGATCACCCCGAAGCAGATCCACAGGAACGCCGCGTTGACCCGGCCCAGGATCGCCGGCGGGGTGATCCGCTGCCGGTAGGTGGTCGACGCGACGTTGTACAGCACCGCGTTGGCGGAGAACGCGGCCAGCCCGACGCCGTAGAGGAGCACCCCCCAGCCCGGTCCTGCCAGCGGCATGAGCAGGTAGAACGGGCCGGGTGCGGCCATGGCCACCCAGATGACCCGGCCCGACCCGATCCAGGCCGACAGCCGCCCGGCGAGCGCGCCGACGACCAGGCCACCGATCGCGCTGACCGAGAACACCAGTCCGACCTGCACCGACGAGGCGTGCAACTCGCGCAGCATGAACGTCACCTCGATCGAACCGGCCGCCATGACGAAGAAGTTCGAGGTGGTCGTGCAGGCCAGGATGCGCAGCAGGATGGGCTGGCTGCGGATGAACCGCAGCCCGTCGGTCATCTCCACCCGCAGCGGCAACCGCTCGCGCTGCTCCACCGCCCGCGGTGTGGGCCGGATCAGCACCAGGGTCACCGCGCTCACCAGGAAGGCCAGCCCGTTGCTGAGGAACGTCCGGGTGGCGCCGACCAGGCCGATGAGGACGCCGCTGGTCGTCGGCCCGACCAGCTCGGCGGCGTCCTGGCTCATGATGAGCTTGGCGTTGGCGTCGACCAGCTGCACCGCCGGAATCAGTCCCGGCAGCATGCTCTTGTACGCGACGGTGAAGAGCACGGTGAGCACACCGGACAGCCCCACCACCGTGTACAGGTAACCGAGGGTGAGCTGTCCGAGCAGCGCGACGCCCGGGAGCGACAGCATCAACGCGCCGCGGCCGAGGTCGCAGAGGATCATCAGGCGGCGCTGGTCCACCCGGTCGGCGAGGATCCCCGCCGGTAGCGAGACGAGCAGGTACGGCAGCCACGCCAGGAAGGTGAGCAGCGAGACCTGGAAGACGCTGGCGTGCAGGGTCTCCGCGGCGAGCAGCGGGACGGCCACGCCGGCGATCCGGGTGCCCAGCTCGCTGACCGTCTGTCCGCTCCACAACAGCAGGAAGTTCCGGCTCCGCAGCAGCGAGGGCGGTCGGACGGTCGCGGGCGGGTCGGCGACGTGCTGGCTCAAGAGATTGCCTGTCTGTGAAGTGCGTCGTCGGTAGTGGACGACCATGGGGTCGCCCCAGCCTGCCGCCGCTGCGGCCGACCGCGCCAGCCGATATCGCCACGTGTAGGGTCCGGGGCTCACTCGGCGGCGGACGGAGATCCAACGGATGTCGATCGCTCTCATCACCCTCGGCGGCACGATCGCGATGGGCGGGGTCGACCGGGGGCGACCCGGCGTGGTCACCCGGCTCACCGGCGCTGACCTGACGGCGGCCGTGCCGGGCCTCGCCGACCTCGGGGTGCGGCTGGACGTCCGGGACGTGCACGCGGTGCCGAGTGCGAGTCTCACCTACCGGCAGTTGCTGGACGTGGTCGCCGTCGCCTCTACCGCGGTCGCCGCCGGGGCGACCGGTGTGGTGGTCAGCCAGGGCACCGACACACTGGAGGAGTCGGCGTTCCTGGCAGATCTGGTCTGGCCGCACGCAGCCCCGCTGGTGTTCACCGGCGCGATGCGAAATCCCACGCTGGCCGGCCCGGACGGCCCGGCGAACCTGCTGGCGGCGATCCGTGTCGCCGCCGCACCGGCGGCCGGTGACCTGGGCGTGCTGGTGGTCGTGAACGACGAGGTGCACGCGGCCCGCTGGGTACGCAAGACGCACAGCACCAGCACCGCGACCTTCGCCTCGCCGAACGCCGGCCCGATCGGGCAGGTGATCGAAGGGGAGGTGCGCGTGCTCGTGCGCCCGCAGCGGCGCGACCCGTTGCCGTCGGTCGACCCGGAGCGGCTCGACGCCACCCGGGTCGCCCTGTACCCGGTCACCCTGGACGACGACGGCCTGCTGCTCACCGGCGTCGCCGACATGCACCACGGGCTGGTGGTCGCCGGTTTCGGCGTGGGACACGTGCCCGCCGCGCTGGCGCCGCTGCTCGGGGAGTTGGCCGGACGGATACCGGTGCTGCTCACCTCCCGTACCGGCGCCGGATCGGTGCTGCGCCAGACGTACGGGGCGGTCGGGTCGGAGGCCGACCTCCAGCGGCGCGGGCTGCTCAACGGCGGGCTGCTCGACCCCTACAAGGCGCGGGTGCTGTTGCGGCTGCTGCTGGCCGCCGGCCTGGACGGGAACGAGCTGGCCGTCGCGTTGGCCCGGTTCCGCTGACCGGGCCTGCCGTCCCGAGGCCCTGTCCTGCCGATCATTGCCGGCCTGCGTCGGGTCCAGCCGACGACCGGCTGCGTTGTCGATTCGTCCGGATACAACACCGGTATCCGGACGAACCTCCGCCTTGCCGGGCCGCCACCTGGATCCCGCCTCGGCTCGACATGATCGACAGGACACGGCCTAGACTGCGGCGGTGACCGGGAAGCGACGACCCTTGGCCGCGCGCCCGCTGACCGAGCCGCACCCGTCCCGGCTGCCGCACGACCATCCGGGCCAGGAGCGGATCCTCGCCGTACACGCCGCCGCGCTCGACGCGGGGGAAGCCGGTTATCTCGACCCGGACACGGGTCTCTTCGTGCTCACCGCCGGTTTCCTGGCCCGCCGGGGCACCTGCTGCGGCCGCGGCTGCCGCCACTGCCCGTACGTCGACGATCCGGCCGGCGACGCGGAGGTGACGCCGGAACGTCGGGACGGATGAGGGGTTCCGCCCGACCCGGACGTTCCGTACGGTGTCCGACGGACATCCGGCGGGGTGACCCCGTCGACTACTGCGGAGGTTCCACGTGCGTTCCCGGATCTTGCTCGTCGTCGCGGCCGTACTGTCCACGGCGGGCTGCGCGACAGAGCGGGAACCGGTGGAGCTGCCACCCCCGGCGCCGATGGCGGTGGACGTGGCAGCCGCCTCCTCCGGCGGCGCGTGCCGGCTGCTCGACTTCGCGGTGATCGAGCAGCTCGTGAAGGTCCGGTTCGACGTGGCCGCGGCGAGCGAGCGCGGCGACACGCACACCTGCGTCGTCCGGGGCGGCCGGGCGACTCTGCCGGAGCTGACGCTGACGGCGACGGAGACCTCGATGGACAAGGCCACCTTCGTCGCGGACGTGGTGCCCGATTCGGCCAGCAAGGTCTCCGGGCTGGGCGAGCAGGCCTATCGGCGCACCGTCGGCGCGGCGGACGGGCACGGGCCGGTCGCCGAGGTGGGCTGGCTCTCCGCCGACGGCAGGCTCGCCGTACTGCGCTGGACCACTGAGAAGGGCACCGCCAAGTCGGCTGCGGAGAAGGTGGCGGTCCAGCTGACGGCCCTGGCCAAGAAGGTCGACACCCGGGCCCTGTGACGACGGCCGGCGGGGCGAGCGTCGACCCCACGTCCGGCCGGGCGTCCGCGCAGCGGCGGTGCCGGGCATCTTCGCCGCGGCGGTCGCCCGCGAGCCGGTCGGGCGGCCCTCATCGGCCCAAACGGGCGACCAGGGTTCCGGAGCGCCCGGCCCGGATATGGCCGGGCGCGCCCGGACCCGAAGCGTCAGGCGGCGGCGACGAACACCCGGGAGGCGACCTCGCGGGGAGTCGGACCCGATCGCCGGAGCGGTCGATGGACACGCCGTCGCGCTCCTGGGCCACGGTCACCGTGGCACCGGGGTCGACACCCGCGGCGTGCAGTTGGCGGAGCACGTCGGCGTTGGTCTGCACGCTCTCGCAGATCCTCCGGACGACGACCTTCCCGGAGAGACCGGGGAAGGCGAGGTTGCGCTCACCGTCGACGACGACGGTGTCCTCCGGCTCCGGCGAGCCGAGTCCCTCGAGGCCGGGGATCGGGTTGCCGTACGGCGAGCGGGTCGGCCGGTTGAGCAGGTCGTAGACCCGCTTCTCGACTGCGTCGCTCATCACGTGCTCCCACCGGCAGGCCTCGTCGTGGGCCTCCTCGTAGGGCATCCCGATCACGTTCACCAGCAGCAGCTCGGCGAGCCGGTGCTTACGCATGACGGAGACAGCGGCGTTGCGGCCCTCCAGGGTGAGCGACAGATGGCGGTCATCCTCGACCGTCAGCAGGCCGTCGCGCTCCATCCGTGCGACCGTCTGGCTCACCGTGGGACCGCTCTGCTTCAGCCGTTCGGCGATGCGGGCGCGCAGCGGCGGCACCCCCTCCTCCTCGAGCTCGAGGATGGTGCGCAGGTACATCTCCGTGGTGTCAACAAGATCGTGTTTGGCCATCGCTACCACCTCTTTCCGGAGGTAACGTCACCCTCGCTCGTGTCGACCAGGTCGTGTTTCACGTCAGCGGCCCTCCGGTGATCGATGTTACCGCGTCGCGCGTGTGACGACCGAGGCCGAAACGCGAGGCCGTTCACCGAATGGTGTTGACTGGTCGTCATGTCCGGTACCGACGATCTGCTGGTCGAGCCCGACCGACTCGCCGCCGAGCTCGACTCCGCCGACCCGCCCACCCTGCTCGACGTCCGCTGGCGACTGACCGGGCCGCCCGGCCGCGACGACTACACCGTCGGCCACCTGCCCGGCGCGGTCTTCGTCGATCTGGACACGGAGCTCTGCGGCCCGCCCGGCGCCGCCGGGCGGCACCCGCTGCCCGATCCCGCGGCGTTGCAGGCCGCCCTACGGGCCGCCGGCGTCCGGACCGGCCACCCCGTCGTGGTGTACGACGGCGGCGAGGGCATGGCGGCCGCCCGCGCCTGGTGGACGCTGCGCTGGGTTGGGCACGCGCAGGTCCGCCTGCTGCACGGTGGTTACCCGGCCTGGACGGCCGCCGCCCTGCCCACCAGCGCCGACGTGCCCGAGCCGGAGCCGGGTGACGTGTCCGTCCGGCCGGGTGCGCTGCCCGTGCTCGACGCGGGGGAGGCCGCCCGGCTGGCGGCCGCGGACGGCGGCGTGCTGATCGACGTGCGGGCCGCGCCCCGCTACCGGGGGGAGACCGAGCCGATCGACCCGGTGGCCGGGCACGTGCCGGGCGCGGTCAACCTGCCCGCCCCGGAGTACGTCACGGACGGCCGGTTCCCCGCGGCGGAGGCGCTGCGGGAACGCTTCGCCGCCGCCGGGGTCTCCGACGGCACGGCGGTCGGGGCGTACTGCGGATCGGGTGTGACCGCCGCTCAGGCGGTGCTCGCCCTGCACCTCGCGGGCCGGCCCGACGCCGCGCTCTACGTCGGCTCATGGAGCAACTGGGTCGCGGACCCGGACCGGCCGGTGGCCACCGGGTCGTGATCCCCGCACGGGACCCGTCCAGGGGGCGGCCGCCGACCTGTGACCGTGGCCGCGCCGCCGTCGGTCCTGGCCGTCGCCACGTTGAGCCACGGGACGTGACCGGCACCACGCCGACACCCGGGTCGTGACCAGCGCGTCCACCGCGACCGGCCGGTCCACGTGCGACGATGTGCCCATGTCCGACGACACGGTGGTGGTGTGGGACGAGTCGCTGCTCGCCTACGACATGGGTGACCATCCCCTCGATCCGGTCCGGGTGGAGCTGACCGTGGCGCTCGCCCGGGAACTCGGCGTTCTGGACCGGCCCCGGGTATGCCTGGTCAAGCCGGAGCCGGCCGACGACGCGCTCCTGACCCGGGTGCACGATCGGCGCTACCTGTCGGCGGTTCGGGCGGCGCCGGCCGACCCGTTGTTCGCGGGCTTCGGGCTGGGTACCTCGGACAACCCGATCTTCGACGGAATGCACGAGGCGAGCGCCCTGGTCGCCGGAGCCACGGTGGCCGCCGCCGAGGCGGTCTGGCGGGGCGAGGCGCGCCGGGCGGTCAACGTGGCCGGCGGGCTGCACCACGCCATGCCGGCCCAGGCCGCGGGCTTCTGCGTCTACAACGACCCGGCCGTGGCCATCGCGCGCCTGCTCGACCTCGGCGCCGAGCGGGTCGCGTACGTGGACGTGGACGTGCACCACGGCGACGGGGTGCAGCGCGTCTTCTGGGACGACCCGCGGGTGCTGACGGTCAGCCTGCACGAGACCCCGCTCGCCCTCTTCCCGGGCACCGGCTTCCCGGACGAGACCGGTGGGCCGGGCGCCGCGGGGAGTGCGGTCAACGTGGCGTTGCCACCGGGTACCGGCGACGCAGGCTGGCAGCGCGCCTTCCACGCGATCGTCCCGTCGGTGCTGCGGGCCTTCCGGCCGCAGGTGCTCGTCACCCAGTGCGGTGCGGACGGGCACCGGCTCGACCCCCTAGCGGACCTGAACCTGTCCGTCGACGGGCAGCGCGTCACCTACCTGGCACTGCGGGCGCTCGCCGACGAGCTGTGCGAGGGCCGCTGGGTGGCCACCGGCGGGGGCGGGTACGCGCTCGTCGAGGCAGTACCCCGGGCCTGGACCCACCTGCTGGCGATCGCGACCGGAGAGCCGCTCGACCCGGCGACGTTGACCCCGCCGGCCTGGCGTGCGCTGGCCGCCGCGCGTCGTCCCGGTAGCGAGGTGCCGCTGCGGATGACCGACGACGTCGACCCCTCGTACGAGCCGTGGCAGCCCAGCGGCGAGCCGACCGCGGTGGACCGGGCGATCGCGGCCACCCGCAAGGCGGTCTTCCCGCTGCTCGGGCTCGACCCGCACGACCCGCGCGACTGAGCGACCCGGGACGCCGGCCCGTGACGACCGTGGACCAACCGGTGGACGTGCTGCTCAGCGACGGCACCACCGTCCAACTGCGACCGATCCGGCCGGAGGACGCGTCGGAGATCGTGGCGATGCACGGCCGGTTCTCGGAGCGCACCCGCTACCTGCGCTACTTCTCGCCGTACCCCCGGATCCCGGACCGGGACCTGCGACGCTTCGTCAACGTCGATCACCACGACCGGGAGGCGTTCGTGGTCCTGGCGGGCGGGCGGATCGTCGCCGTCGGCCGGTACGAGCGGCTCGGGCCGGAGGCCCCCGAGGCCGAGGTGGCCTTCGTGGTGGAGGACGCCCATCAGGGCCGGGGGATCGGCTCGGTGCTGCTGGAGCACCTGGCCGACGGGGCCCGCCGGGTCGGCATCGTGCACTTCGTCGCCGAGGTGCTGCCGGCCAACGGCGCGATGCTGAGGGTCTTCTCGGACTTCGGCTACCAGGTGCAGCGGCAGTTCGCCGACGGAGTGGTGCATCTGAGCTTCCCGATAGCACCGACCGAGGCGACCCTGGCCGTGCAACGTGGCCGGGAACATCGCACCGAGGCCCGCTCGATAGCCCGCCTGCTGGCCCCACGGGGAGTCGCCGTCTACGGTGCCAGCGCCACCGGGCAGGGGGTGGGCGCGGCCGTGCTCGGGCACCTGCGCGACGGCGGTTTCGCGGGGGACGTCGTGCCGGTGCATCCGAACGCCCCGACCGTCGCCGGGCTGCCCGCGTATCCGCACGCGGTCGACGCCGGCGTACCGCTGGACCTGGCGGTGGTCGCGGTTGCACCGGACGCGGCACCGGCCGTGGTCGCCGACGCGGCGGCCGCCGGCGTGCACGGGTTGGTGGTGATCTCGGCCGGGTTCGCCGAGGCCGGGGCGGAGGGGGCCGCCGCGCAGCGGACGCTGGTCCGGGCCGCACACGCGGCTGGGATGCGGGTGATCGGCCCGAACTGCCTCGGCGTGGCGAACACCGACCCGGCGGTACGCCTCAACGCCATGCTGGCGCCGGCGCTGCCGCCGCCCGGCCGGGTCGGGATCTTCAGCCAGTCCGGGGCGTTCGGGCTGGCGTTGCTGGCGGAAGCGGAGCGGCGTGGCCTCGGCCTGTCCAGCTTCGTCTCGGCGGGGAACCGGGCCGACGTCTCCGGCAACGACCTTCTCCAGTACTGGCAGGACGACCCCGGCACGGACGTGGTCATGCTGCACCTGGAGACCTTCGGCAATCCCCGCAAGTTCGCCCGGCTGGCCAGGCGGATCGGGCGGAAGAAGCCGGTGGTGGCGCTCGCGTCGCCGGCCCGACCGCCCGGAGTGGGTAGCTCCGCCGGCCCGGACGAGATGGCGGTGGCCGCCCTCTTCGCCCAGTCCGGCGTGATCCGGGTCGACACCGTCGCCGAGCTGCTGGACGTCGGGGTGCTGCTGGCCAACCAGCCGCTGCCGGCCGGCCCGCGGGTGGCCGTGGTGGGCAACTCCTCAGCGCTCAGCAGCCTCGCCGCCAGCGCCTGCGCGGCTCAGGGGCTCACCCTGGCCGAGGGCCGGCCCCGCGACGTCGGGCCGATCGCCGACGCGGCCGAGTTCGCCGACGCGCTCGCCGCGGCGGACGCCGACGACGGGGTGGACGCGCTCGCGGTGATGCTCGCCCCGCCGCTGCCCGGTCAGCCCGCGGAGGCCGACCTCACCGTCGCGTTGCCGGCCGCGCTGGGCGCCACCAAGCCGGTAGTGGTGACCGTCCTGGCCGGGCGGTCCCTGGCCGGGTTGCCGACGTACGCCGGTGTCGAGGAGGCGATCCGGGCGCTGGCCCGGGTGCACCGGTACGCGGACTGGCTCCGCCGGCCGCCCGGCACCCTGCCGGAGCTGCCCGGCATCGACCCGGCGGCCGGTCAGGCCGCGCTGCGTCCCGACGGTGTGGACACCGCTGGGCTGCTCAACGCGTACGGGATCGACCTGGTCGACTCGGTGCCGGCGGGTTCGGCGGACGAGACCGCCGACGCGGCGACCCGGCTCGGCTTCCCGGTGGCGCTCAAGGCTGCCGCGTACGGGCTGCGGCACCGCCTGGACCTGGGCGCCGTACGGCTCGACCTACCCGACGCGGCCACGGTCCGCCGGGCGTACGCCGAGATGTCCGTGCTCTTCGGTGCGGACGTCCTGGTACAGCCGATGGTGCCGCCCGGGGTGGCCTGCGTGATCGAATTGGTGGAGGATCCGGCGTTCGGGCCGGTGGTCGGCTTCGGCGTCGGCGGTGTCGCCACCGAGCTGCTCGGTGACCGGGCGTGGCGGGCGGTGCCGTTGACCGATCGCGATGCCGAGGAACTGGTCGACGAGCCACGGGCCGCCCCACTGCTGCGGGGTCATCGGGGAGCCGTTCCGGTGGACCGGTCCGCCCTGGCCGAGCTGCTGTTGCGTGTCGGGCGGCTGGCCGACGAGCAGCCTCGGGTACGCGCCCTCACGTTGAACCCGGTGCTCGCCCGCCCGGACGGACTCTCGGTGCTGCACGCCTCCGTACGCCTCGGCGCCGCCGCCGACCGTCCCGACACCGGCCCGCGCCGGCTGTGAAAGCAGTTCGCGCGACCGGGACGGCAATCCCGGCGGGACCGGACACGGGGTACGCCGAGCGGGGTCAGGCGCGAGTGGAGATCTGCTGGACGGCCCACGAATTGCCGTCCGGGTCGGAGAAGAAGACGAAGCCGACGTTGTCCAGCGGGTGCCGGGTCGGGCTCGGGCTTTCTCCCAGCACCTGGATCTCGCTGACCGGCACGCCTCGACCGACCAGCTCGGCGTGGGCCCGCTCGAGGTCGTTCACCACCAGTTGCAGCCCCTTGAGCGACCCGGGTGGCATGTCCGGAACGATGCCCGTACCGATCACGATCGAGCAGCCGGAGCCCGGCGGCGTCAGCTGAACGACCCGGCCGAGGTCGCCGGCGGCGGTGTCGTGGTCGAGGTTGAAGCCGAGCTGGTCGACGTAGAACGCCTTGGCCCGGTCCACGTCGGACACCGGGATCACCACGACTTCCAAGGTCCAGTTCATGCTGCGTCCCCTCACGATGTGGATGGTGGCGGTTACGCCTTGCTAGCAGTCCGGGCCGGGTGAATCAACCACTCCGAGGGCCGCGTGGTGGTGGCCGAAGCCTGGTCAGCTCGCGCGGAGGGCCCCGGCGAACCGCCGGGGCCCTCCGACCACGCGCCCTGATCAGCAGGCGTACGCCTCCAGGCGCTGCGCTCGCTCCGGGGCGCGTAGCTTCAGCAGCGTCACCTTCTCGATCTGCCGGATCCGTTCCCGGGAGAGGCCGAACTCGCGGCCGACCTCGTCGAGCGTGCGCTGCCGGCCGTCGTCGAGACCGAACCGCAGCCGGATCACCGCCTGCTCGCGCTGCGAGAGGGTGGCCAGCACGATTCGTACCTCGTTGCGCAGCTCGCCGTTGGCCGCGGCGTCGCCGGGCTGCTCCCGCGGGTCCACCGCGGCGACGAAGTCGCCGAGCGCGCTCTCGCCGTCCTCGCCGACGGCCTGGTCCAGGCTGACCGGCTCACGGTCGTACGAGATCAGCTCGATGACCTGGAACTCGGGGACGTCGAGCGCCCGAGCCACCTCGGCGACGGTGGGCTCGCGACCCAGCGTCACCGACAACTCCCGGCGGGCCCGGACCATCCGGTTGACCTGCTCGACCATGTGCACCGGGATGCGGATGGTGCGGGCCTGGTCGGCCATGGCGCGGGTGATGGCCTGGCGGATCCACCAGGTGGCGTAGGTGGAGAACTTGTAGCCCTTGGTGTAGTCGAACTTCTCGACGGCGCGGATCAGGCCGAGGTTGCCTTCCTGGATGAGGTCGAGGAAGGCCATGCCACGGCCGGTGTAGCGCTTGGCGATGCTCACCACCAGTCGCAGGTTCGCCTCGAGCAGATGGTCCTTGGCGGCCCGACCCTCCGCGGCGATCAGCTCCAGGTCGGCACCCAGTTCGGTGGAGACGGGGGTGCAGGTGACCAGCTTCTCCTCGGCGAACAGGCCGGCCTCGATGCGCTTGGCGAGTTCGACCTCCTGCGCCGCGGTGAGCAGCTTCGTCCGGCCGATGCCGTTGAGGTACGCCCGGACGAGGTCCGTGGAGACGCCCCGCTCGTCGGTGGCGTCCAGATCGGTGAGGACCTCGGCGCTCGGGTCGGTGTTCGTGCCCGCGGTCGGGCGCATCTGGTGCTCCGTCATCTGCAGGGCCATCTTCGTCTCTCCCCGTGTCCGTGTCGTGCGCTTCCGGCCTGGTGCCGCCGGTGACAAACAGCTTGGCGGGCGGGGCGTAAAACGGGAGTGAGGCGATCGGGGACCCGACAGCAATACGGTCGGATCGGTGGAGTCGGCGCGGCCGCGAGGGGTCGGAGTGTCGGCCCGGGTCGGCTTTGCCCGGCCCGGTTACCGTGCCATCGACCGGCCGGCGTGACCGGCCCCGCGAGGCTACGGAGGGGTGCAGTGGTCTTCAAACGGCTCATGCAGGCGATGGGTGTGGGTGGACCGTCGGTGGAAACCGTGCTGACCAACCCGAACTGCCGGCCCGGCGGCCAGTTGGAGGGCCGCATCCAGGTGACGGGTGGCGACCATCAGGTCGACATCGAGTACGTGGCCCTCGGGCTGGTCACCCGGGTCGAGGTGGAGAGCGGCGACAACGAGTACGACACCACTCAGGAGTTCCACCGGCAGCGGGTCACGGGCGCGTTCCGGCTGGAGCGGGGGCAGCAGCACGAGATCCCGTTCCGCTTCGACGTGCCGTGGGAGACGCCGGTCACCGAGCTGTACGGGCAGCACCTGCACGGGATGACGATGGGGCTGCGTACGGAACTGGAGGTGGCACGCGCGGTCGACAAGAGCGACCTGGACGCCGTCGCCGTGCACCCGCTACCCGCTCAGGAACGTCTGCTGGAGGCGTTGCTGCGGCTGGGTTTCCGGTTCGCGCGGGCGGATGTGGAACGTGGCCACATCTACGGGGTACGGCAGACGCTGCCCTTCTACCAGGAGATCGAGTTCTACCCGGCGCCGCAGTACGGCCGGGCGATCAACCAGCTGGAGGTCACCTTCATCGCCGACCCCCAGCAGACGCAGGTGGTGTTGGAGCTGGACAAGCGGGGCGGGCTGTTCACGGAGGGGCGGGACGCGTTCGGCCGGTTCACCGTCGACCACGCCACGATGGACCGTGTCGACTGGGCCGCCCAGCTCGACGGCTGGTTGCGCCAGTCCCTCCAACGCCGCGGCCTCTTCTCCTGACCCACCCCCCACCTCTGCCCTGGTTGATCAAGATGTTTGCGTCATCTCCGGCCAGGAACCTGACGCATTTCTCTTGATCAACCAGGGCGGGGGAGGGCAGGAGTGGGGGTGGGGTGGGGTTAGAGGTCCAGGAGGATGGTGCGGGGGCCTACGTTGACGCTCTCGACCAGCATGTGGGCGCGGAAACGACCGGTCTCCACCTTGGCACCGCGCTCGCGCAACGCCTCGACCACAGCTGTCACCAGCGGCTCGGCGACCTCCGCCGGTGCCGCGGCCGTCCAGCTCGGGCGTCGGCCCTTGCGGGCGTCGCCGTAGAGGGTGAACTGACTGACCACGAGGACCGGGGCGCCGGTGTCGGCGGCGGACCGCTCGTCGTCGAGGATGCGCAGCTCGTGAACCTTGCGGGCCATCGTCCGCGCGGTCTCCTCGGTGTCGGTGTGCGTCACTCCGAGCAGCACCAGCAGCCCGTCGTCGATCGCGCCGACCACCTCGTCGCCGACCGTGACGCTGGCCCGGCCGACCGTCTGCACCACCGCACGCATCAGCACGTCCTCCGTCCGTTGTTCCGGCCGGGTACGGCGCCCGCCGTTCGCGAGCCGCCCCGGCCGGTCGACAGGACGAGGCCCGGCACGGACGCGCTGCGTCCGCCGTTCCCGTCGGCGTACCGGGCGAGGCCCGGCACAAGTTCGTCGTGCCGCCGGGTCGCCCCGAGGCGCCGGGGCGAGGCCCCTGCGCTCATCGACCGGCCACCGGCTCGATGATGCCGCGCTCCACCAGGTGCGCCACGATCGGGCCGGCCGCCTCGGCGAGCTCGTCGGGCGCCACGTCGTGCGCCACCGCGAGGAGGGCGAGCTGGTCGCGTAGCGGCAGACGGCCGTCGGCGCCGCCGACCAGCGCCAACACCAGCGGGTCGACCTCCTCGGTCCAGCGCAGACCGCGCGGCATGGACAGCACCTGCCGGTCCACGGCCCAGCCCTCCTCGCCCATGGTCGCCTCCTGCCGCAGCTGGAGCCCTTCGGCGGCCCGGTAGCGCTCGGCCAGCAGCGCTTCGGTGTCGCGTACCCGGAGGAAGTCCTGGCGGTCGAACCAGGTGGCGATGCGGTCACCCATCGGCGGCTCGACCCGCTGCCGGAGGTCCTCCACCCGAAGGACGGGGTCCGCGTGCCCGCCGCGGCGTAGCGAGATGATCCCGAAGCCGATCGCCTCCACCTTGTGCGCGTCGAACCAGTCCAGCCAGGCCGCCATCCGCTGCGGGTCGGCCGCCTCGCCGACGTCGGTCAGCCACAGGTTGACGTACGCCATCGGGTCGGCCACCTCGCGCTGGATGACCCAGGCGTCCAGACCCGTGCCGGCGAACCAGCCGGCCACCCGCTCGTCCCACTGCTCGCCGGCGATGTGCACCCAGTTCGCCAGGTACTGCATCGTGCCGCCCTCGGTGAGCAGGCCGGGCGCGGCGGCGGCCAGTTCGCTCCCGATCGCGTCGCCGACCCGGCCGGAGTCCCGGTAGACGTGCGTCGTCGTGCCGGGGCCGACCACGAACGGCGGGTTGCTCACCACCAGGTCGAACCGGCGCCCCGCGACCGGCGCCACCATGTCGCCGCGGAGAAGCTCCCAGTCCTGGCCGTTGAGCGCGGCCGTGGTGGCGGCGAAACGCAGCGCCCGCGGCGAGACGTCGGTGGCGGTGACCGAGCGGGCATGGGTGGACAGGTGCAGGGCCTGCACGCCGGAACCGGTACCCAGGTCCAGCGCGGTGTCGACCGGGCGTCGGATGGTCGCGCCGATCAACGTCTGGGTCGCCCCACCGATGCCGAGCACGTGCTCGGAGTGCAACGGTCGCCCCGGACGGGCGCTGGCGGGCACGTCCGCGAGCACCCACCACTCGTCCCCGTACGGTTCCAGGTCGACGCCGGCTCGCAGGCCGTCGCCGTGCCGTTCGAGCAGCCCGCCGTCGACCGCCTCGGCGAGGTCGAGCGGCGCGAGCGCGGCCGCCACCACGGCCTCCGATTCGGTCTGGTCGCAGATGAAGACCCGGATCAGCGTGGCGAGCGGGTCGCGATCCTCGGTCGCCTTCAGGGCGGCGCGGAAGTCGTTGCGAGCCACCCCGCCGGTCGCCTGCGGACCGAGTCGGTCGGCGATGCCGTTCGAGGTGAATCGGGCGCGGGTCAGCGCGGTGCGCAACGCCTCGACGCCGGCGGGAGAGAGCAGCATGTCTTGTTCGGCCACCTCGCCATCCTGCCTGCTGCCGCTGGAGCGGACGGGCCCACCCGGAACATCAGTGCCGCCAGCAGGCGCTATCGAACATCGGCTTGCCCGTCGAAGCCGATTCCGCGGTCACCGGTCGGGCCGCCATCCGCCGGGTGCGACCCCGGGGGCGTGGCGTGCGCGTGCGCATCCGCGTCTGTCCGTCGGCTGCCGATCGCGGTCTGGCAGCATGGCGACATGGCGTTGGCTCTTCCGATCGACTCCGCGGCGAACGACCTTCTCAACCGGGATCCGCTGGCGCGCATCCTCGGCATGGTGCTTGATCAGCAGATTCCGATGGAGAAGGCGTTCTCCTCGCCGTACGTCCTGACCCAGCGGCTCGGGCACGACCTCGACGCACGGGAGCTGGCCGGGTACGACCCGGAACAGCTGATCGCACTCTTCGCCCAGCCGCCCGCGCTGCACCGCTTCCCGAAGGCGATGGCGGCCCGGGTGCAGGAGGTGTGCCGGATGCTCGTCGACCGGTACGACGGCGACGCGGCCGGGCTCTGGGCCGGGGTGACCGACGGCCGGGAGCTGTTCAACCGGATCGCCGAGCTGCCCGGATTCGGCAAACAGAAGGCGCAGATCTTCCTCGCCCTGCTCGGCAAGCGCTTCGACGTGCGGCCGGAGGGCTGGCGGGAGGCGGCCGGCGGGTACGGCGACCCGGACGCGTACCGGTCGGTCGCCGACGTGACCGACGGTGAGTCGCTGCGCCGGGTACGGGAGTACAAGCAGCAGATGAAGGCGGCGGCCAAGGCGAAGGCTGCCGACTGACCGCCGCCGGGCCTGCCCGGGGCCGGCGGCGGTTGCCGGCCGACCGTCGCGTGGACTCAGGCGGCGGTGGGGTGGGCGAGCGAGGCGAGCGCCCGCCGGACGTCGGCGAGCGAGACGGTGGTCGAGTCGTCGAGGTCGGCCAGGCCCGCCTCGATCCACTGCCTCATCAGCGTGGTGACCCCGATGCCGCGCGCCTCGGCTGCCGCCCGCACCCGTTCGTAGGTCTCCAGCGGCAGCCGTACCGACCGGCTCACCATCGGCACGTCGGTGTCGGGGGTGGGCAGCTCCGCCGGCTGGCTCTCGTCGATCAGTTCCGCGAGCCGGTCGTCGCCGCTGTGGAACTGCTTGGTCGCGTCGTCACGGTGCATGTCACCGCCTCCTCATCGGCGCTCTCTCCGCACCGCCTCGTCGTAGCGCTTCGACTCGGCGTCGCTGAGCTCACGGGCGGAGAGGATGTCCCAGTCGTTGTCGGTGCCGTCGGCCTCGGCGAGCAGCACGGCCAACCGACGGCCCCGCCGGGCGGCGGCGTAGACGACCATCACGTCGTCGCCCAGGTGGCGGATCACCCGCCGGACGCTGTGCAGCGCCTCCCAGACTTCCCCCGGCGTGACGTCGTAGACCTTCAGGTTGGCCAGCGCCTCTTCGGTGAAGCTGAACCTGCTGCCCACGGGCGGAGCGTACCACGCACGTAACACGCTCGCCGCCGACAGCGCTTCCGGAGTTGCCGCCGCGACCGAACTTCGCTGATCACGCCCGTCAAGTGACAGGATGAGGCGTAACCCCTCGAGGAGGTCCGTGGTGAAGCGTCAGGCGTACCAACCGATCCTGATCACCGACGCCTCACGCAGCCAGGGCGACCAGCTCAACAGTCGGCAGCGGCGATACGTGCTGATGATGGGTATAAGGGTCGCCTGCCTGGTCGTGGGTGCGATTCTGGTCGGCGCGCAGGCTCCCCTGCTCTGGCTCTGGCTACCGCTCTGCGGCCTCGGCATGGTGCTCATTCCGTGGCTCGCCGTGCTGCTGGCCAACGACCGTCCGCCGAAGGAGGAGCACCGGCTGGCCAACAAGTTCCAGCCCCGGCACCGCGACGAGAACCCGCCGATGAGCCTCACCGCCGAGGAGCGCCCACACAAGGTCATCGAGGTCGAGCCCTAGGCGCATGTGGGGTCGGTGACCCGGATAGCAGCGCCAGCCGGAACCTGGACTCGTCCTCGGTGTCCGGGGCCGTGGTCAGCACGACGATCTTCCGTTCCGCGTCGCCGTCGATGATCACGTCGCAGTCCACCGCGATCAGGCCGACCGCCGGGTGGTGGACCATCTTGTGATCCTCGCGATGCGCCCCGACCGCGCCGGCGGCCCACAGCTCGGCGAAGCGTGCGTTGCCGGTGGCGAGCAGCCGGATCAGGTCGGACAGCCGGTTGCTGCCGGGGAAGCGTCCCGTCGCCCGGCGCAGGTCGGACACGACGGCCGACTCCACCCCGCCCTGAGCGAGCGAGGTCACCGGCCAGTGCGACAGGCGCGGCCCCTCGCCGTCGATCGGGAAGGTGTCGCGAGCGAAGTTGCGCAGCGGCGGCGGTGTCGCCGAGGGGTCACCCAGCAGGGCCGCCCAACCGCGGTTCCACCAAATCAGCCGCCAGTCCGCGGCGAAGACGGCGACGGCGGTGTCCGCCAGCCGGTCGAGGAGGCGGCGCAGCCCCGGCGGAAGGTGGTCGGAAAGCTCCTCGTGCGACGGCGGCCCGAGACCGGCCAACCGGTGCAGATGATCCCGTTCGGCGTCCGTGAGCCGCAGGGCGCGGGCGAGCGCGGCGACCACCTGCGCCGACGGGGTGGTGGACCGCCCCTGCTCCAGACGTACGACGTAGTCGACCGAGATCCCGGCGAGTTCCGCGAGTTCCTCCCGGCGTAACCCCTTCGTCCGGCGCCCGCGCCGGCCCGGCAGCCCTGCCGCCGCCGGGGAGACCCGGTCGCGCCACGCGCGCAGCGTCGTGCCCAGCGCGGTCCCGTCCGTGTTCATGCCGTTGATTCTTGCTCCTGACCTCCGGTCGAGGGTGGTACCCGTGTTCCTACCGTCGTCCCGTCCCTGGTCGCGGGCTCGACGAGCGGGCAGCCTCGGCTGCATGAGCATGTCCTTCTCCCACGACCATGTCGGCCTGAGCGTGACTCCCGAGGACCTCGACGCCACCGTCGAGTGGTACGTGAGCAAGCTCGGCTTCACTGTCGACCAGCAATTCGACTCCCACGGCACGACGTTCGTCTACCTCGTCAGCGGGGATGTCAAGATCGAGCTCCTGGCCGGCGCGTCGCACCGGCAGCTACCGATCCCTGACGTCCTGACGAGCATGGACCCGGCGCGCCTGCACCACTTCTGCATCGCCGTCGAGGATCTCGATGCGACCGTCTCCGCGCTGCGCGACCTCGGCGTGGCGCTGATCGGAGGCCCCATGGCGGTAGCCGCGATCGGTCAGCGCATCGCGTTCGTCACCGACAACCTCGGCAACATCATCGAGTTCGCCGAGCCCGGCACCTGGCCTGCCGGTCGACCGGGCTGATCGTTCCGGCGTGCGGGTCGACAGGGGCACCACCGGCTCGGTTGCCGCGCCCGGGGGACGGGCAAGGTTGAACCCGGTGCCGTCAGGGTGCCGGGCGGGCGCCGAGGGTGGAGACGGCCACCGCGCCGAGGTCACCGGCCCGGGCCAGCGCCGCATCCGGATCCGCACCGGCCAGCCAGGCCGTCAACAGGCCCGCGGCGAACGCGTCCCCGGCACCGGTGACGTCCACCACGGCCACCCGGCGGGCGGGCGCCGAACTGAGCCGGCCCGTCCGGTCCGCCCAGACCGCGCCGGCCGCGCCCCGCTTGACCACCACCCGCCGGGCGGTCGCCGACAGCGCCCGCGCCTGGGCCGCCGGTTCCAGCCCGCCGGCCAGCACCGTCGCCTCGTCCGAGTTGACCAGCAGCAGGTCGACGTCGCGTACCCAGGCCAGGAAGGCCATCGCGCCGACGCGCCGCAGTGGCGCAGCGGAGGCCGCGTCGACACTGGTGGTGAGACCCCGCGCCCGGGCGGCGGTCAACGCCCGCAGCCCGGCCTCGCGCGACCCGGCGTCCAGCAGGGTGTACCCGGACAGGTGCAGATGCCCCGCGTCGGGTACCGCGGCCAGGGCCCGCTCGACGTGCTCCGCGGTCAGTCGCAGGTTCGCCCCGCGCTGGCTGACCATCGTCCGCTCGCCGTCGTTGGCCAGCACGATGACCGTGCCGGTCACCGCATCCTCGATGCTCTCGATCGCGCAGTCGACACCGACGGACCGCAGTTCGGCTGTCCGGTCACGCCCCTCCGCGTCGTCGCCCACCGCCGCGGCCAGCGTCACGGGGACGCCCTGCGCGGCGAGCCAGGCGGCGGTGTTGGCCGCCTGGCCGCCACCGCTGAACCGAATCTCGGCCGCCGTGTCCGAGCCGGCGGCGAGCGGCCCGCTGAGCACCGCGAGCACGTCGGTGATCACGTCACCGACGACGACGATCCGGTGAAGCGGGCTCATGCCTCAGTGTCGGCGCGGCGGGCGGCGGCGGCCACCGCGATCCGCGCGGCCAGGTCGGCGTTGCGCAGGATGATCCGGACATTCACCGTCAGGCTGGCCCCCTCGGTAGCGGAATGGAAGTGGGCCAGGAGGTAAGGCGTCACGGCCTTGCCGGTCACCCCGTCGCGCTCCAGCAGGGCCAGGCCCTCGGCGAGGGTGCGGTCGTGCATTGCCGGGTCGAGCTGCTCGTCAACGGGGAGCGGATTGGCCACGACGAGACCACCGCGGTGCAGGTCCTGCTGGGTCCGGGCGGCGAGCACGTCGGCGACCTGCTCGGGCGAGTCCACCGACCAGTCGAGATCGAAGCCGCCGTCGGTGAGGTAGAAGCCGGGGAACCGGCGGGTGCGGTAACCGATCACGCTCACGCCGAGCGTCTCCAGCCGCTCCAGCGTCGCGCCCACGTCGAGGATCGACTTGACGCCGGCGCAGACCACCGCGATCGGGGTCCGAGCGAGGGTGACGAGGTCCGCCGACTCGTCGAAGGTCTGCGCCGCCTCCCGGTGCACCCCGCCGAGGCCGCCGGTGGCGAACACGCCGATCCCCGCCATGGCGGCCACCGCGCTGGTCGCAGCGACGGTCGTCGCGCCGTCCGCGCGGGTCGCCGCGGCCACGGCCAGGTCGCGTACGGAGAGCTTGGCCACACCGTCGACGGTGGCGAGGCGGGTCAGCTGGGCGTCGTCCAGGCCGACCACGAGTTCACCGCCGACCATGCCGATGGTGGCCGGCACCGCTCCGGCGTCCCGCACGGTCGCTTCGATCTGGCGGGCGACCCGCAGGTTCTCCGGTCGGGGAAGACCGTGCGAGACGATGGTGCTCTCCAAGGCGACGACGGGACGCCCGTCCCGCAGGGCGTCGGCCACCTCGGCGCCGTAACGGATGTGAAAGTTGGTCACAGTGATCACCGTACGGCCAGCCCCCGGTCGTAGTGAATTGGACCGGGCCGTCAGGAGCTGCCAAACTTGAGCGTTGGAGGTGCAGACGTGAGCACACAGGTTCTCGAACGGCCGGAGCTGAAGGACGCCGACACCGGCCCGGAGTTGTTCCACTACGTCCGTAAGGAGAAGATCGCCGAGAGTGCCGTCATGGGCACGTTCGTCGTGGCGCTCTGCGGGGAGACCTTTCCGGTGACCAAGGCCGCCAAGCCGGGCTCACCGGTCTGCCCGAAGTGCAAGGAGATCTACGACTCCTGGGCCGACTGATTCGGGGCACCCACTCCGGCCTCGCGCGTAGCCTTCGGCGGTGACCACCTCCACCGCCCTGCTCATCGCCGACCTCGTCGGCGTCGCGGTGTTCGCCGCCTCCGGCGCCTCCGCCGCGGTGGCCAAACGGCTCGACCTGTTCGGCGTCGCCTTCGTCGGTTTCGTGGCCGCCCTGGGCGGCGGGATCTTCCGTGGCCTGGTCATCGGGGAGATGCCACCACTCGCCTTCGCCGACTGGCGGTACGCCACCACGGCCGCGATCACCGCCGGCGCGATCTTCTGGCTGCACCCCCAACTGGCCCGGCTGCGGACCACCGTGCTGGTGCTGGACGCGGCAGGGCTCGCGCTCTTCACGGTCACCGGCACGCTCAAGGCGCTCGACGCGCACGTACCCCCGGTCGGGGCCTGCGTGGTCGGCATGCTCAGCGGGATCGGCGGCGGCCTGGGCCGGGACCTGCTCACCGGCGAGATTCCGGTGGTGCTGCGCCGCGAGATCTACGCCGTGGCCGCCCTGGCCGGGGCGGTCGTCGTGGCGGTGCTGGACCGGGCGGGACAGGCCCACTCGGCACCGCTCCTGGGCGCGGCGGTGCTGATCTTCGGACTGCGGATGGTGGCGTTGCGCCGGCGCTGGACCGTGCCGGTCGCGACACTGCGCCCGCCGCGTACGCACGACCCCGGACCGGGCCAGCGCTGATGTGACCAGCGTGGCGTCGCCTGGGCGCGGGGACGCCCGCTGGTTATGCTGACTCCGGCCTTCGCGGCATCTTCTGCGCGGAGGCGTTTTCATGGGCGGTGCGGACCGGTGGCCCCCACCCAGGTCCGCCTTCGTGCGGTCGGAGAGGAGCCTTCGCGTGCCAGCCCCGTTGCCGGCGATCGAGACGTTTCCGGCACTACGCGCCTGGCAGCGCAAGGCGCTCGTGGAGTACCTGCGCCGGCGCTCCGAGGACTTCACCGCGGTCGCCACGCCCGGCGCCGGCAAGACCACGTTCGCCCTGCGGATCGCCGCCGAGCTGCTCGTGGACGGCACGGTGGAGGCGGTGACCGTGGTCGCCCCGACCGAGCACCTGAAGAAGCAGTGGGCGGAGGCCGCCGCCCGGGTCGGCATCCAGTTGGACGCCGCCTTCCGCAACGCCGACGTGCACTCCTCGGCCGACTTCCACGGCGCCGTGGTCACGTACGCCCAGGTCGGCATGGCCCCGCAGGTGCACCGGCGACGCACGATGACCCGGCGCACGCTCGTCATCCTCGACGAGATCCACCACGCCGGCGACTCCCGCTCCTGGGGTGACGGCGTCAAGGCCGCCTTCGAGCCGGCCGTACGCCGTCTGATGCTCACCGGTACGCCGTTCCGCTCCGACGACAATCCGATTCCGTTCGTCACGTACGAGCGTGGCGAGGAAGGGCTGCTGCGTTCCCGCGCCGACTCGGTCTACGGCTACGCGGACGCGCTCCGGGACAACGTGGTGCGGCCGGTGCTGTTCCTCGCGTACTCCGGGGAGACCCGTTGGCGCACCAACGCGGGGGAGGAGTTGGCGGCGCGGCTCGGCGAGCCGATGACGCAGGACCTCATCGCCCAGGCCTGGCGGACCGCCCTGGACCCGGCCGGCGACTGGATGCCGCAGGTGCTGCGGGCCGCCGACGCCCGGCTCAGCGTGCTGCGTAACGCCGGAATGCCCGACGCCGGTGGGCTGGTGATCGCCAGCGACCAGCAGACCGCCCGCTCGTACGCCAAGCTCATCGAGCAGCTGACCGGCGAGAAGGCGGCGGTGGTGCTCTCCGACGACGCCGGGGCGTCCGCCCGGATCGCGACGTTCGCGGCGTCCGAGCAGCGGTGGCTGGTCGCGGTACGGATGGTCTCCGAGGGGGTCGACATCCCGCGCCTCGCGGTCGGGGTCTACGCCACCAGCGCGAGCACGCCGCTGTACTTCGCCCAGGCGATCGGCCGTTTCGTCCGGGCCCGGCGCCCGGGAGAGACGGCCTCGGTCTTCCTCCCCAGCGTGCCGCATCTGCTCGGCCTGGCCAGCGAGATGGAGGCCGCCCGCGACCACGTGCTGGGCAAGCCGAAGGACCGCGAAGGTTTCGACGACGACCTGCTCGAGCGGGCCCAGCGTGACGAACAGGCCAGCGGCGAGCTGGAGAAGAGGTTCGCCGCGCTGTCCGCCACCGCCGAACTGGATCAGGTGATCTTCGACGGCGCGTCCTTCGGCACCGCGGCCCAGGCCGGCACCCCGGAGGAGGAGGAGTACCTCGGGCTGCCCGGTCTGCTCACCGCCGACCAGGTCGCCGTGCTGCTCTCGAAGCGGCAGGCCGAGCAGTTGGCCGCGCAGCGACGCAAAGCGGCCGTGCGGACCGCTGAGCCGGCCGCTGCCGCGTCGGCGGCACCGCCGGCACCGATGAGTGCGGCCCAGCGCCGGGTGGCGCTCCGCCGTCAGCTCAACGCCCTGGTGGCCGCCCGGCACCACCGTACGGGCCAGCCGCACGGCAAGATCCACGCCGAGCTGCGCCGGCTCTGCGGCGGCCCGCCGAGCGCTCAGGCGACGATCGAGCAGCTCGAAGAGCGCATCGCCACCGTCCAGACCCTCTGACCTGCCCGTCCCGGGATTCCGCGCCGGCCACCGACGCGTCGATCCTGAGGTCTGTGGGTGTTGGCGACCTGATCGGCCCGGCTGTTCGGGAGGGGCGGGTCGGGGTCGGTGGGACGAAAAGAGGCCGGCCGGAAACACCTCTCGGTGCTTCCGGCCGGCCCTTATGTCGGCTTGCGGATTCAGTTCGCCATCAGGTCGGCACCGCGCCAGCTGAACTCCGGGTCCGCCGCGTACCGAACGGTGATCTTCACGAGATCCTCCGCGTACTTGTTCGCGTGGTGCCCGCAGAACACGAGCTCACTTCCACCGGCCAGGGTGACACGGAGCTTGCCGGCAGCATTGCAGCGGTCGCACCGTTCATCGGCGGCCGGGGGGCTCACCGTCTCGGGCGGCGGCGTGAGGGTCGGGGTCATCGCCTTCCTCCTCTGGTCGTCACCGATGAACAATCTCTTCGGTCGTTGCTCACGTATCCTGCAACATCCTCGTGGCGTCTGGACTTCCCTGTGTGCCCGCGGGGGACCGAGGTCACACATGACAGGCACAGTGTGCCGTGCACCAAGGGTGCCACGTCAACGATCACAATCGTGCAACCGGCGAATCACCATCCGGCGTTGCACGCCAGGTGATCAAAACGACACGCCAGGTTGACGATGTGGGCTCAGTCCAGGTAATCCCGAAGGACCTGTGACCGCGACGGGTGGCGCAGCTTCGACATGGTCTTCGACTCGATCTGCCGGATCCGTTCCCGGGTCACCCCGTAGACCTGACCGATCTCGTCCAGGGTGCGCGGCTGACCGTCCGTCAGGCCGAAGCGCAGGCGTACCACGCCCGCCTCACGCTCGGAGAGCGTCTGCAGCACCTGCTGGAGCTGGTCCTGCAGCAGCGAGAACGAGACCGCGTCGACCGCGACCACGGCCTCCGAATCCTCGATGAAGTCACCGAGCTGGCTGTCACCCTCGTCACCGATGGTCTGGTCCAGCGAGATGGGCTCCCGGGCGTACTGCTGGATCTCCAGCACCTTCTCCGGTGTGATGTCCATCTCCTTGGCCAGCTCCTCCGGGGTGGGCTCGCGGCCCAGGTCCTGGAGCAGCTCGCGCTGGATCCGGCCGAGCTTGTTGATCACCTCGACCATGTGCACCGGGATGCGGATGGTGCGGGCCTGGTCGGCCATGGCGCGGGTGATGGCCTGGCGGATCCACCAGGTGGCGTAGGTGGAGAATTTGTAGCCCTTGGTGTAGTCGAACTTCTCGACGGCGCGGATCAGGCCGAGGTTGCCTTCCTGGATGAGGTCGAGGAAGGCCATGCCACGACCGGTGTAGCGCTTGGCCAGCGAGACGACCAGCCGCAGGTTGGCCTCCAGCAGGTGGTTCTTGGCCCGCTCGCCGTCCCGGGAGATCCACATCAGGTCGCGCTGCATCTCGCGGGTGAGCTTCTCCTCGCCCTCCTCGGCAGCGCGCAGCCGCTCGGCGGCGTAGAGCCCGGCCTCGATCCGCTTGGCGAGCTCCACCTCCTGCTCGGCGTTCAGCAGCGGAACCTTGCCGATCTGCTTGAGGTACGCCCGGACCGAGTCGGCGGAGGCGGTCAGCTCGGCGTCACGCCGGGCCTGCTTGAGCGCCTCGGACTCCTCGTCGTCCCACTCGAAGTCGTTGTCGCTGGCGGAGTTCGCCGCGTCGGCCTCGGCGGCCTGGGTGAGCTCGGCCGGCTCGTCGACGACCACATCCTCGATCTCGGCGGCCAGTTCCTCGGGATCGATGTCGCCCTCGGCCCCGTCGCCCTTGGCCTTCCCGGAGGCTGCCTTCGCCTTGCCGGCCACGGCCACGGCCGACTTGGTGGCCCGGGTCGCCTTGGCGGCCTTGGCCGGCGCCGCCGCCTTGGCCACCTGGGCCGTGGTGTCGGCGCTCTTGCGGGCGGTCGCCTTTCGCGGGGCGGGCGCCGTGGCCTCGTCGGCGGCGGGGGCCTGCTTCGGGGCCGGGGCGGCCTTCTTGGTGGTCTTGGCGGTGGTGGCACGCGACGCGGGAGTGGCGGACCGGGCGGCGGCAACTCGGCGACGGGTACTGGCCGACCCGTCCACGACCACGGTCACTCCCGCCTCGGAGAGCGCCCGCAGGATCTTCTTGGCCTGGGCCGGCGTCACCTCGGCGGTCTCGACGGTGCGCGCGAGCTGGGCCGACGTCAGCTGACCGCCGGCGCTCTGGGCGTGGGCAATCAGAGTGTCGGTGAGCGAGCGAACGTCGGCGCCGGTCTGGCGGGGTTCTGTCACGAATGACCTTCCGGAGGCGAAGAGCGAGCACGGCCGGGTTGTCCGGCGCAGCGGGGGCCACCGCGCCGGGCGATGTGGTTTGAGAACCCCCGTGTCCCGGACCGGCCGGTCACCGGCGGTCCGTGGCGCGTGGGCAGGGGTGAATTGTAACGCCGTCTGCGGCGATCATCCTGCGCCGCACGGCGTATCGGGTTGTCGAGACCGTCGAAACGGCGCAGATGTGGAGTTTGTAAGGATGGTACTCGCGCATGAGACGGGACACCCCGATCGTGCGGGAAGGGGACGAGGCATGGAGCGCGGGGCACCTTCATCGGGCGAACTACTGGAGATCGCGGTCGGGCTGGCCCGGGAGGCCGCCGCGACGGCGTACCGGATGCGGGCCGAGGGGGTCTCGGTCGCCGCCACCAAGAGCACGGTGACCGACGTGGTGACCGCTGCCGACCGGGCGGTCGAGATGCAGGTCCTCGACGCGCTGCGTCGGCTGCGGCCCGCGGACGCGGTGCTCGGTGAGGAGTACGGCGCGGGCGACACGGAGGTGGGCGCCGGCGGGGTCCGCTGGATCCTCGACCCCATCGACGGCACCGTCAACTACCTCTACGGGCTGCCGCACTGCGCCGTGTCGCTCGCGGCAGAGGTCGACGGCGAGGTGGTCGCCGGGGTGGTCCGCAATGTGATCACCGGCGAGGAGTGGACCGCCACCGCCGGTGGTGGCGCGTGGCGCGACGGCGAACGGCTGCGCTGCTCGACCGAGACCGACCTGGGCCAGGCGCTCGTCGCCACCGGGTTCGGCTACGACCCGAAGCGCCGGGCGCACCAGGCGCGCGTGGTCGCCGAGCTGATTCCGCACGTACGGGACATCCGTCGCCTCGGCGCTGCGGCGCTGGACCTCTGTCTGGCGGCCGAGGGACGGGTGGACGTCTACTACGAGAAGGGGCTGGCCGCTTGGGACCAGGCGGCCGGCGCCCTGGTGGCCACCGAGGCGGGGATGCTGGTCGCGGGGCTGGGTGGCCGGCCGGCCGGGCCGGACCTGGTGATCGCCGCGCCTCCCGCGCTCTTCGCGCCGCTGCACGACCGGCTCGCCGACCTGGACGCCTCCGGCGGCCCGTGACAGGCCGCCGGAGACACCGGTCACTCCTTGACGGGCGCCGGGCAGGAGCCGGGCGGCGCGATCGGCGAGCCGAGGTCGCCGAGGGACTGGTTCACCTCGGTCGTGGTGGCCAGCTGCTGGAAGGCGTCACCCAGCACCACGTCCACGGTGTCGTCGGTGCGCTTCGGGTCGTAGTCGGTCTTGGCGTTGTCGAGGAAGTACGCGCGCAGCAGATGTGCCGAGCCGACGCCCTTCGGGCCGTACCGCAGCACCGCCACCTCGTCGACCCCCTTGGGGGCGTTGCCCACCTTCTTGACCTGGAACTTGCGGTTGCGGAAGTCGTCCGCGACGCTGGCCGCCCGACCTGCCTCGTCGGTCGCGTTCAGCACGTTGATCTTGACATCCTTGGTCTCGCGCAGTGTCACGTCGGCGAGCGGCCAGCCGTCCGGACAGCCCTTGGCGGCGCCCGCGTCGCCCTGGCTGTCGCGCACCACGGCGACGGCCACGAAGATCACGGCGAGGACCGCCAGCAGACCGACGACAACGAGTGCCCGCACTCGCGCAAAACTCATCTGGGCGCTCCCCGGACTTCGAGAGGGTGGCGGCGACCGACGGCGGACGTGCCGCCCCGGCCGCCGGGTACGCCGCTGAGGTTAACGGTTGTCCGACCGTCGCGTGGAAACAGCCGGACATGGCGGCGCGCCGCCCATGAACCAGGTACTACTACCCCTATCTTCGTGTCGCCTGAGTCACATTGGGAACAACTTGCCGTGCGGGGGCGTACATCTCTGCCACGAGGGCGGTATACATGCCTCGCCCAAAGGGGGGGTAAGGTACCGCGCTCGCCGGGGGAGTTTCTCTGGCGGCCTCGACCGACGGTCGTCGGGTCGGGTGACCGACACAATGGGTGGCCGGCCAGCGGAACCGGAAAAGCGTCGTCCGGCGTTACAACCGTACGACCACATCAACATGGGAGAGTGAAACCGATGGCCACCGACTACGACGCCCCGCGTCGCGACGAGGTCGACCTCGGCGAGGACAGCCTGGAAGAGCTCAAGGCCCGGCGCGTCGACTCACAGTCGGGTGCCGTGGACGTCGACGAGGCCGAGGTGGCCGAGAGCTTCGAGCTGCCCGGAGCCGACCTGGCCGACGAGGAGCTCACGGTCAAGGTGCTGCCGATGCAGCAGGACGAGTTCCGCTGTGCTCGCTGCTTCCTCGTCCACCACCGCAGCCAGTTGGCGGTCGAGCGCAACGGCGAGCTGATCTGCCGCGAGTGCGTCTGACCTTCGATACCTGATCCAGCGGCGGCCTTCCGAACCAGGCCGCCGCTGTCGGCGTCGCCATGCGCCACGGGTGGGGACCTGCTTGACTCGGAACGGGTAGCCGTACCAGCCCTCCGGGAGGTCGAGTGCGATGAGCGAGCGAGGCGACGCACGTGAGCATGATCCGGCCGAGCTGGGCGCCACCGTGGCGGCGCTGACCGCAGACGACATCGAGCCGGGTCGGCGCCGGCAGCTGCTCAGCCGGCTGGTCGGTCAGGCCCGCGTCCGCGGCCTGGGCGACCTGTTCAAGCCCCGGGCCGCGGTCCGCTGGATGGTCGACACCGTCACCGAGGTCGCTCCGCACGTGCCGGTCCGGGACCTGGCCACCTTGCGGCGGCACTTCGCGGGCCTGGACGACGAGGCGCTCGCCGACCGGCTGGTACGCAACGCCGCCCGGGCGACCGCCGGGGTGGGTGCCGCCGGCGGAGGGGTGGCCGCCGTGGAGTGGACCGTCACGCCCACTCTGCTGTCCGCCCCGGTGCTGCTGGCGGCCGAGACGGTCGCCGTGGTGGCGATCGAACTCAAGCTCGTCGGCGAGCTGCACGAGGTGTACGGCATCGTGCTCCCCGAAGGCCGGGGCCAGCGTGCCGTCGCCCTAGTGCAGGCCTGGGCCACCCAACGCGGGATCAACCCGACGATGCCCGGCGCCGGCGTCGGGGCGGTGCTCGGTAACGCGGCCCGCCGGGAGCTTCGCGACACCCTGCTGCGGCGCTTCGGGCGCAACCTCACCACCCTGGGGCCGTTCCTGACCGGGGCGGCCGTCGCCAGCTACCTCAATCGCCGGGCCACCAGAGGGCTCGGCGACCAGGTCCGCGACGACCTGCGGCGCAAGCGCCGCGAACTGCCCGTCCCGCCACGCTCCCTGCCCGATGTCCCCTGAGCCGTCATGGAGCACCGAGCAGAGCCGGGTGGGCGGTCCCGCTCAGCAGGTCCCCCGGCCGCCGTCGCCGATGCGGGGGCGTCGCTCGTCAGCGGGCGTCGCGGGCGGCCAGGATCGCCTCGGCCAGCTCGACCGGTCGTCGGGTGCTCACCACCCAGAACGGGGTGGGGTCGGCCGGGTCGTCCAGCACCACCTGGACGGCGCCGCCGATCCAGGGCCGCTGCACCACGAAGGCCAGCGGGTCGGCGCCCACGCCGAGCACCTCACGGCGGCCGGCCGAGTCGAGCGGGATCACGTCCGCGACGTACCGCACCGGGAGGCGGGCGTCGTCGACCAGGAGTTCGCCGTCACGGACCGAGACCCGGATCCGTCCCAGCCACCAGAGCCCTGCCGCGGTGGCGGGCAACAGCGCCACGAACGGCAGCCAGGCACGCAGCCCGGGCGCGCCCATCCAGACCTCGACGGCGAGCAGGCCGGCGGACGCCAGCCCGGCCAGCCACAGCCACCAGGGCAGAGTGAGCCGCTCCGAGCGCTCGACGCGGGTCGGAACGGGCTGCGCTGAGGACGATGACGACGGCGACAGGCTCACAGTCCGAGGGTACGGCGGACGGCGGCCCCGCCACCCGGCAGGATGGCAGGGTCATCGCCGTACCGGACGGAAGAGGAGAACCGTGACCGACGTGGTACCCGTGCCCGTACGGCAGCTCGACCCCGAGCTGCCGCTGCCGGCGTACGCGCATCCCGGCGACGCCGGTGCCGACCTGGTGGCCGCCGCGGACGTGGAGCTGCCGCCCGGCGGCCGGGCCCTGGTCCCGACCGGAGTGGCGATCGCCCTGCCCGAGGGGTACGTGGGCCTGGTCCATCCCCGGTCCGGACTCGCGGCCAGGCTCGGTGTGACCGTCCTCAACGCGCCCGGTACGGTCGACGCCGGCTACCGGGGGGAGATCATGGTGAACCTGATCAACCATGATCGGCTCGCATCGGCGAAGATCTCCCGGGGCGACCGGATCGCTCAGCTCGTGGTGCAGCGGGTGGCGCGGGTGGAGTTCCAGCCGGTGGCCGAGCTGCCGTCGTCTCCGCGCGGGACGGGCGGGCACGGCTCCACCGGCGGGCACGCCGGCCTGGTGCCACCACCGGCGGACCCGTCCGAAGGCGAACGGCGCAGCAAAGAGGTGACAGGTTGAAGACGAACAGCGGAGGGTGGACGCAGTGATCTTCTCCCGGAAGCGTGCCGGGCGGCACGCCGGTGACGAGCGGACCACCGAGGTCCTCGACGACCTCCAGGCGGGGGAGGCGACCCGGGCGGTGCCCACCCACGGCCCGTACGACATCTCCGAGGCCCCGTCCGACGTGCCGCGGCTGGACCTGGGCAGTCTGCACATTCCCGCGATTCCCGAGGTCGAGGTGCGGGTGCAGGCCGATCAGCAGGGCGTCGTCCAGCAGGTCGTGCTGGTGCACGGGCAGAACGCGTTGCAGCTCGGCGTCTTCGCCGCGCCCCGGTCCGAGGGGATCTGGGACGAGGTGCGGGAGGAGATCCGCCAGTCGCTGTTCAACGACGGCGCCGCGCCGCAGGAGGTCGAGGGCGAGTACGGCCCCGAGCTGCGGGCCCAGGTGCGTACCCCCGACGGCCCGACCGACCTGCGGTTCGTGGGGATCGACGGCCCGCGGTGGATGGTGCGCGGCGTCTTCCAGGGCGCGGCGGCGGTGGACCCGGCGGCCGCCGGCCCGCTGGCCGTGTGCCTGTACGGGCTCGTGGTCGACCGCGGCCAGGAGGCCAAGCCGGTACGTGAGCCGCTGCCGCTGCGGCTGCCGCGGGAAGTCGCCGACGAGTCGGCGCAGCCCGGCCCGGACGGAGGGCGCCCGGCCGAGCAGCCGCGGCAGGTCTGACCGGGGGTCGCCGGTCCGCCGGGATCGGGCGGACCGGCGTACGCTGGCGGGCGTCCCGGCGACGCCGGGCCGGCCAGATGGAGAGGGTGACGCGGGGGTCATGACCACCGACGAGAGCCGAGGGTCGCTGCGGCGGATTCTGCACCGGCTCACCGCGAGCGAAGCCGAGATCGAGGCGCAGGAGCTGCAGCGGGAGAGCGCGGAGTGTGGCGGTGTGCCGGCTCTGGAGTGCTTCCGGGGCCAGGTGGTCTCGGTGAGCGGCCGGCTCCGCACCGTGGTCTACACGCCGCGCACCAACCTGCCCACCCTCGAGGCGGACCTCTACGACGGCAGCGACGTGGTGACGCTTGTCTGGTTGGGGCGCCGGCACATCGCCGGCATCGAGCCGGGCCGGCACCTGACCGCCCGCGGCCGGATCGCCGTGCGGGACGAACGCAAGGTGATCTACAACCCGTACTACGAGCTGGACCTGCCGAAGTGACCGTGCGGATGGACGGGAGCCGATGACCACGGGACAGGACCGGGCCGCTCAGCCGGATGCCGGATCGCCGGACGAGGAGCGGCTACCCAGCATCGCCGAGCAGATGGCCGACCAACTCGGCGGCTGGCGGGGGCTGGTGGAATCCAGCATCCCCGTGGTGGTCTTCGTGATCGCCAACGTCATCGGCGAGCTGCGCCCCGCGGTGATCGCCTCGGTGGCGGTGGCGTTGTTGATCGCCGGCCTGCGGCTGGCCCAGCGCCGCCCGATCAGGCACGCCGTCAACGGGCTCTTCGGCATCGCCATCGGCGCGGCCATCGCCTGGCGCACCGGTAACGAGCGGGACTTCTACCTCCCCGGCATCCTCTACGGCGTCGGCTACGGGCTCGTCCTGCTGCTCTCCGCCGCCATCCGCCAGCCGCTGGTGGGGTGGATCTGGTCGGTGCTCGTCGCCAAGGGGCGCTCCGAATGGCGCGACGACCCACGGCTGGTGCGTACGTTCACCGGGCTGACCGTGCTCTGGGGCGTGGTCTGGCTGGCGAAGGTCGGCGTGCAGGCCGGGCTCTACCTCGCCCACCAGGACACCGCGCTCGGTGTGGCCCGGCTGCTGCTGGGCTACCCGCCGTACGCCCTGCTGCTGCTCATCACCGTCTGGACCGTCCGGCGGGTGACCCGGGAGGCGACTCCCGAGCCGCTGCCCGGCAACTGACCGCCCGCCGCCCGCGCCGCCCATTTCGAGGCGGCGCGAGCGATCCGGGTCAGCTTCCCCCGCGGGTACGCTCCACGCTGCCCGGGCCGAGGATCACCGCGCGGACGTCGTCCTCCACCTCGGCCGTGCACACGAAGATCAGCTCGTCGCCGGCCTCGATCGGGTCGTCCGGGCTGGGCACCAGCACCCGCTTGCCGCGAAGGATCGCCACCAGCGCGGCGTCGCGGGGCAACGGCACCGCGTGGATCGGCTGGCCGACGTAGGGCGCGGCGGGCGGCAGGGTGATCTCCACGAGGTTCGCCTCGCCCTGCCGGAAGGTCATCAGCCGGACCAGGTCGCCGACGGTGACGGCCTCCTCGACCAGCGCGGCCATCACCCGCGGCTTGCTCACCGCCACGTCGACGCCCCACTGGTCGGTGAAGAGCCACTCGTTCTCGGCCCGGTTGACCCGGGCCACCACCCGGGGCACCGCGAACTCGGTCTTGGCCAGCAGAGACACCACCAGGTTGACCTTGTCGTCCCCGGTGGCGGCGACCACCACGTCGCAGCCGGCGATGTCCGCCTCCTCCAGACTGGTCAGCTCGCACGCGTCGGCGAGCACCCATTCGGCGGCGGGCACCCGGTCCGGCCGCAGCATCTTGGGCTGCCGTTCGATGAGCATCACCTGGTGGCCGTTCTCGATCAACTCCTGGGCGATCGAACGCCCCACGTTGCCCGCGCCGGCGATGGCGACCCGCATGGCTCAGTGCCCCCCTTCCGGCGGCCTCGACGCCACCGACGTGACCGTCGCCACGATGTCGTCGGTGACCAACATGAAGACCTGGTCGCCCTCCTGCACCACGGCGGACGTGGTGGGGAGCGTGCCGATGCCGAAGCGGATGAGGTACGCCACCCGCGCCCCGGTCTCCTCCTCCAGCGCGTGCACCGGCCGGCCGACCCAGTCCTTGTGGATCGGCACCTCGACGATCGAGACGGTGCTGGTGGGGTCGCGGAAGATCTCTACGTTTCCCTCCGGCACGAGGTGCCGCAACATCCGGTCGGCGGTCCACCGGACGGTGGCGACCGTGGGGATGCCGAGCCGCTCGTAGACCTGTGCCCGCCGCTGGTCGTAGATCCGCGCCGCGACCCGGCACACGCCGAAGGTCTCCCGCGCCAGCCGAGCGGAGATGATGTTGGAGTTGTCGCCGCTGGAGACCGCGGCGAAGGCGTCGGCCCGTTCGATGCCGGCCTGCCGCAGCACGTCTCCGTCGAAGCCGGCGCCGGTCACCGTCACTCCGGCGAAGTCCGGGCCGAGCCGGCGGAAGGCGTCCGCGTCGTGGTCGATCACCGCGACCGAGTGCCCTCGGGATTCCAGGCTGTGGGCGAGGGTCGAGCCGACCCGCCCACAACCCATGATCACGACATGCACGCTTCCCTCCCAAGCTGCGCGCCCGTCCGCACGGCGCCCGTCGAGTGCGAGCCTGCCATGTCCCGGTCGGGAACGGGGACCGACGGTACCGCGCCCGCACGCACCATCGCCGATCGCCCACCCCCGCAGCCTCGCCGGAGTGGACGTACCCTTGGCGTTCGTGGCCAGTCCCACCTCGCTGCTGAAGCGGCTGCTCCTCGGTCGACCGTTCCGGTCCGACCGACTGCAGCACACCCTCCTGCCGAAGCGCATCGCGCTGCCCGTCTTCGCGTCCGACGCGCTGTCCAGCGTCGCGTACGCGCCGGACGAGATCCTGCTGACGCTGTCGATCGCGGGCGCGTCGGCCTACTTCTTCTCGCCGTGGATCGCGCTCGCGGTGGTCGTCGTGATGCTGACCGTGGTGGCCAGCTACCGGCAGAACGTCCACGCCTACCCGTCCGGCGGCGGGGACTACGAGGTGGCCACGGTCAACCTCGGGCCGAAGTTCGGCCTCGGGGTGGCCAGCGCGCTGCTGGTCGACTACGTGCTGACGGTGGCCGTGTCGGTCTCCTCCGGGGTGGCGAACCTGGGCTCGGTGGTGCCCTTCGTGGCCACCCACAAGGTCATGATCGCGGTGACCGCGGTGGTGCTGCTGAGCGCCGTCAACCTGCGCGGGCTGCGTGAGTCGGGCACCGCGTTCGCCGTCCCCACCTACGGGTTCGTGATCGTGATCGGCGGGATGCTGCTCACCGGCCTCGTCCGGGTCTTCGTGCTCGGCGACGAGCTGCGCGCCCCCAGCGCCGATCTGGTCATCCAGGCCGAGCACAGCGTGACGGGGTTCGCCCTGATCTTCCTGCTGCTGCGGACGTTCAGTTCGGGCGCTGCGGCACTCACCGGCGTCGAGGCGATCTCCAACGGCGTACCCGCGTTCAAGCCGCCGAAGAGCCGTAACGCCGCCACCACCCTGCTGCTGCTCGGTGGGATCGCCGTGAGCATGCTGGTCGGGATCATCTGGCTGGCCCGGCTGACCCGCCTCCAGTTCGTCGAGGACCCGGCGACGCAGATCGTCGCCGGCCCCGAGGGGTACGTGCAGAAGACGGTCACCACCCAGCTCGGCGAGGCCGTCTTCGGCTCCGGGTCGATCCTGCTCTACGTGGTGGCCGGGGTGACCGCCCTGATCCTGTTCCTGGCCGCGAACACCGCGTTCAACGGCTTCCCGGTGCTCGGCTCGATCCTCGCGCAGGACCGGTTCCTGCCCCGGCAGTTCCACACCCGGGGCGACCGGCTGGCCTTCTCCAACGGCATCCTCTTCCTCGCGGCCTTCGCCATCGTGCTGATCGTCGGCTTCCAGGCCGAGGTGACCCGGCTCATCCAGCTCTACATCGTCGGGGTCTTCGTCTCGTTCACCGTCTCCCAGGCGGGCATGATCCGGCACTGGAACCGGCACCTGCGGACCGAACGGGACCCGGAGGCGCGCCGCCGGATGCATCGCTCCCGGGCCATCAACGCCTTCGGCATGGGGCTCACCGGGACCGTCCTGGTGATCGTGCTGCTCACCAAGTTCCTGCTCGGCGCCTGGATCGCGATCGCCGCGATGGCGGTGATCTACGGGCTCATGCTGGCCATCCGGCGGCACTACGACCGGATCTCGGAGGAGCTCACCCCGCCGGACGAGGGACGCGCCGTGCTGCCGGCGCGGAACCACGCCATCGTCCTGGTCAGCAAGCTGCACCAGCCGACGCTGCGGGCCATCGCGTACGCCCGGGCCACCCGGCCGGACACGCTCACCGCGGTGACGGTGAACGTGGACGAGAAGGACACCCGGGACCTCCAGGAGGAGTGGGAGCGGCGGGAGCTGCCCGTGCCGCTGACGGTTGTCGACTCGCCGTACCGGGAGATCACCCGGCCGATCCTCGACTTCGTCGCCAACACCCGCCGGGAGTCGCCCCGCGACGTCGTCACGGTCTTCATTCCGGAGTACGTCGTCGGACACTGGTGGGAGAACCTGCTGCACAACCAGAGCGCGCTGCGGCTCAAGACCCGGCTGCTGTTCGAGCCGGGCGTGATGGTGACCAGCGTGCCCTGGCAGCTCGCCTCGACCGCGAACAAGAACCTGACCCGGCTGGACGCCACCCTGGCCCGCGGCCCCGCCCGCGGGCCTCGCGTCGTGCCGCGCAGCGCCGTGCCGTCGAGCGTCCCGCCGATGGTCTCCGTGCCGCCCGGCGAGTCGGGTGGTGGTGACCGTGACTGAACGTGGTCTGGCCGAGGCGGAGCGGGTCGAGTTGACCGTCGGGGCGGTCGCCCCGGGCGGGCACTGCGTGGCCCGGGTCGACGGGCAGGTGGTCTTCGTCCGGCACGCGCTGCCCGGGGAACGGGTCGTCGCCGAGGTGACCGAGGTGCACCGGGGGTTCGTCCGGGCCGACGCGGTGACGGTGCTGGACGCCTCACCGGACCGGGTCGAGCCGCCCTGCCCGTACGCCCGGCCGGGCCGGTGTGGCGGTTGTGACCTGCAGCACGTCGCACCCGCCGCGCAGCTCGAGTGGAAGGCCGCCGTGGTGCGGGAGCAGCTGAGCCGACTGGGCGGGCTCACGGACGCCGAACTCGACGGCCTCGGCGTCCGGATCGAGGCGCTGCCCGGCGGGCGGTTGGGTTGGCGCTCCCGGGTCCGGTACGCGGTGGACGCCGGCGACCGGGCCGGGCTGCTCAAGCACCGCTCGCACGAGGTGGTGCCGATCGACCGTTGCCTGATCGCCCATCCGGCGATCCAGAGCCTGCCGGTGCTGGCCGCGAGCGGAACCCGCTGGCCGGACGCCGACGCGGTGGAGACGGTCGCCTCCACCGGCGGCGACGTGGCGGTCGTGACAGTGGTCGACGGCGTCGCCAGCACCGCCGAGGGACCGGCCACGGTCCGCGAGGTGGCCGCCGGCCGGGAGTGGACGCTCCCGACGACCGCCTTCTGGCAGGTGCACCCGGCGGCCGCCGACACCCTGGTCGGTGCGGTGCTGGAGCTGGTGGACCCGCAGCCCGGGGAGATCGCCTGGGACCTGTACGGCGGCGCGGGACTCTTCGCCGCCGCGCTGGCCGGCGTGGTCGGCGACACCGGCCGGGTCACCCTCGTCGAGGCCGCCGAGCAGGGTGTCGCCGCGGCCCGGGAGAACCTGCGCGACCTGCCGCGCGTCGAGGTGGTCGCCGCCCGGGTGGAGACGGCGCTGGCCCGCCGCCGGATCACCGGTCCGGTCGACGTGGTGGTGCTCGACCCGCCCCGTACCGGCGCCGGCTCCCGGGTGGTACGCGAACTGGTCGCCGCCGGGCCCCGCGCGATCGGCTACGTGGCCTGCGATCCGGCCGCCTTCGCCCGGGACGTACGCACGTTCGCCGAGGCGGGCTGGCGGCTCGCCGCGGTACGTGGATTCGACCTGTTCCCGATGACCCAGCACGTCGAGCTGGTCGGGCTGCTGCTGCCGCCGTCGGCTCGCTGACCACGAGGTCGGCGGGGGAGCGATCACCGGTTCCCCGCCAACCTCATGATCAACCGGTGGCTGCCCCCTGGGGGCCGGAGGGGCTAGCCTCCGCACATGAAGATCGTCGGGCTGATGTCGGGAACCTCGTACGACGGGGTGGACGTGGCGGCGGCGGAGTTCACCGTCGACGGGGAGACGCTCCGGCTGCGGCCGCTCGGGCACCGCGGGGTCGACTACGACGACGAGCTGCGCGCCCTGATCGGCGCGCTGCTACCGCCGGCCGGCACCACGATCGAGGCGGTCTGCCGGCTGGACAACCTGCTCGGCGACGTCTTCGCCGAGGCGGCGGCGGTCGGGCTGGAACTCGCCGGTGGTCGCGCCGACCTGGTGGTCTCGCCGGGGCAGACCGTCTTCCACTGGGTGCAGGACGGGGTGGCCCGGGGCACCCTGCAACTCGGTGCGGTGGCGCGGGTCGCCGCTCGGGTGGGCGTACCGGTGCTCAGTGATCTGCGCTCGGCGGACATCGCGGCCGGCGGGCAGGGCGCGCCGCTGGTGCCGGCCTTCGACGCCCTGCTCCTGGCCCCGGACGCCGAGCCGCCGGCGACGGGGGTGGCCGGGGCCGCCGGGCCGGGTGCCGGGAGCGGCCGGGCGGGGGCGCCGCGGGCGGCGCTGAACCTCGGCGGGATCGCCAACCTCACGGTCGTCGCCGATGGCGCACCGGTGCTCGGGTACGACGTCGGGCCGGCCAACGCGCTGCTCGACGCCGCGGCCCGCCGCTTCCTCGGCCGGCCCTGCGACCTCGACGGTGCCCGGGCGGCGGCCGGTCGGGTGCACCCGGGCCTGCTCGATCGGCTCCTCGCCGAGCCGTACTACGCGGCGCCCGCGCCGAAGTCGACGGGCAAGGAGCTGTTCCACGCCGGCTACCTGGAGGAGCACCTCTCGGCCCTCGGTGAGCCGCTCGCGGCCGACGACGTACTGGCCACGCTGACCGAGTTGACGGCCCGGGTGGTGGCCGCCGAGTGCGACCGGCACGGGGTGACCGAGGTCATCGCCTCGGGCGGCGGGGTGCGCAACCGGACGCTGCGTGCCCGGCTCACCGAGCTGGGGACGGGGCGCTGGCGGGTGCGTACGACCGACGAGCTGGGCGTGCCGGCGCAGGCCAAGGAGGCGTACGCCTTCGCCCTGCTGGGTTGGCTCTCCTGGCATGGTCTGCCCGGTTCGATCCGATCGGTGACCGGCGCGTCCCGGGCCGCCGTCCTCGGCTCCTGGACCCCCTCCGGGCCCGGGCCGCCGTCCTCGGCTCCTGGACCCCCTCCGGGCCCGGGCCGCGCGCCACTGCCGCGGTCCCGCCTCGACGGCTGCGGATCCGCGCCTGACCTGCTGCGCCGGCGGCGTTCCGCCGCCGCGCCGGGCGCGATGGTCGTCGGGCCCGGCTGCGAAGTGACGGATGGCCGATAGACTCTGCGGTCATGAGTGTTGAACAGGACACGGTCAACCACAGCCAACTGCTGGCGAAGGTGCGGGGTCCGCGGGACGTCAAGGGGATGTCCGCCGAGCAGTTGGAGATCCTCGCCGCCGAGATCCGTGACTTCCTCGTCGCGAAGGTGTCCCGCACCGGTGGGCACATCGGGCCCAACCTCGGTGTGGTCGAGCTGACCCTCGCCCTGCACCGGGTCTTCGACTCTCCCCGGGACCGGCTCCTGTTCGACACCGGCCACCAGGCGTACGTGCACAAGATCATCACCGGTCGGCAGGCCGGGTTCGACAAGCTGCGCCAGCGCGGCGGTCTCTCCGGCTACCCGAACCAGGCGGAGAGCGAGCACGACCTGATCGAGAACTCGCACGCCTCCACCGCCCTGTCGTACGCCGACGGCCTGGCCAAGGCGTACGCGCTGCGCGGCGAGTCGCGCTCGGTGGTCGCCATGGTCGGCGACGGGGCGCTCACCGGCGGCATGTGCTGGGAGGCGCTGAACAACATCGCCACCGCCGGAAATCCGCTGGTCATCGTCGTCAACGACAACGGCCGGTCGTACTCGCCGACCATCGGTGGTCTCGCCGACCACCTCTCCTCGCTGCGCCTCAATCCCGGCTACGAGAAGGTCCTCGACACGGTCAAGGACGCCCTCGGCTCGACCCCGCTGGTCGGCAGGCCGATGTACGAGGTGCTGCACGCGGTCAAGAAGGGCATCAAGGACGCCGTCGCCCCGCAGGCGATGTTCGAGGACCTCGGCATCAAGTACGTCGGCCCGGTCGACGGGCACGACATCGCCGCGGTGGAGTCCGCGCTGCGGGCGGCGAAGCAGTTCGGCGGCCCGGTCATCGTGCACGCGGTGACCCGGAAGGGCTACGGCTACCGCCCGGCCGAGGAGGACGAGGCGGACTGCCTGCACGGCCCGGGTGGTGCCTTCGACGTGGAGACCGGCCAGCTCGTCGCCGCGCCGTCGGTGAAGTGGACCCATGTCTTCGCCGACGAGCTGGTCGCGATCGCCGACGAGCGTCCCGATGTGGTCGGTATCACCGCCGCCATGGCCGAGCCGACGGGCATCGCCAAGCTGGCCCGCAAGTACCCGGAGCGGGTGTACGACGTCGGCATCGCCGAGCAGCACGCCGCCACCTCCGCGGCGGGCCTCGCGCTGGGCGGTCTGCACCCGATCGTGGCGGTCTACGCGACCTTCCTCAACCGGGCCTTCGACCAGGTGCTGCTCGACGTGGCGATGCACAAGCTCCCGGTGACCTTCGTGCTCGACCGCGCCGGCATCACCGGCCCGGACGGGCCGAGCCACTACGGCATCTGGGACATGTCGGTGTTCGGCGTCGTGCCGGGCCTGCGCATCGCCGCGCCCCGCGACGCCGCCACCCTGCGCGAGGAGCTGCGCGAGGCGGTCGGGGTCGACGACGGCCCGACCGTGCTCCGCTTCCCGACCGGCTCCGTGGCCGGTGACCTGCCCGCCGTACGCCGGGTCGGCACCGTCGACGTGCTGACCGAGTCGGCGCGTACCGACGTGCTGCTGGTCGCCGTGGGTGCGTTCGGGCACCTCGGCATGGAGGTCGCCGCCCGGGTCGCCGAGCAGGGCTACGGCGTCACAGTGGTCGACCCCCGCTGGGTCCGCCCGGTCCCGGCCGAGCTGGTCGAGCTGGCCGCCGGGCACCGGCTCGTGGTCACCGTCGAGGACGGGGTGCGGGTCGGTGGAGTCGGTGACGCGCTGGCCCAGGCGATGCGGGACGCGGACGTCCGGGTGCCGCTGCGCGACCTCGGTGTGCCGGCGGACTGGCACCCCCACGGCACCCGGGCGCAGATCCTCGCCGACCTGCGGCTCACCGCGCAGGACGTGGCCCGGGACGTCACCGGCTGGATCTCGGGGCTCGATGGCGCGTCGGTCGATGCGGTGCGGGTCGGCGCCGACGACACGGCCGCGCAGAACTGACGACGACGACGGCGGGGCGTCCCGGACGGGACGCCCCGCCGTCGCGTTGCAGCGCGGATGTCCGGTGGTCGATGCGGCGCGGCCGATGTGCGCCACGGGCCGGGGCAGAACCGGTCAGCGACCGCCGACCGACCGGTAGTGGGTCTTCTCCGTGCCGGCCAGGCTGACCGTCTCGGGCCGCTCCGGCTCCGACATCACCGCCAACCCCGGCCGCTCCACCAGCAGCGGCGTACCCGGTGCCACCGACAGGGAGCTGTCGCGCGTCGAACGCCAGCTCAACACCACCAGCGGTTGATCGGGTACGGGTAGCCGGTAGGCCTGCAACGGGCCGATCCGGTCGGCGGGGGAGAGCACCGGTGCGTCGCGCCCGGGCGGCCGGTAGACCACGGCGGTCATCGTGTCGGTGGCGCTCTGCCAGGTGAGCTGCTCGAGCTCGCCCGGCTCGCCCCGACCCAGGGTCAACTCACCGAGCGATCGGACCGCGACCTTCGCCATCGGCCAGGACTCCGGCGCCGAGCCCGGTGCGTCCCGGTCGCCGATGCGGCGCGGGATGCTGCCGAACGGACCCCGCTCCCCGGCGAGCGCACAGGTGTCGAGCCCGGTCAGTGCCCGCCGGCCGGAGCCGGTCTCGTCGTCGACCAGCGGGTAGCGCGGGTCGTCGAGGCCCGTGCCGAGATCGAGCAGGCGCTGCGTCTCCCGGCCCCGCGGCAACGACTCGGTGGTGCGCAGGCCGGCCGTCACCGGCACCGCACGGCAGGTCGGCACCTGGACCGGCGCGCTGAGGCCGTCCTTGGTCGCCAGCGCCTTCCCGTCGGGCCCGACGAGGCGCCGTACCCGGTCGGAGACCAGATAACGACGCCCAGCCCGAGTCAGCACCGGTAACACGTCGGAGTAGACCAGATAACCGGGATCGGTGTACTCGGCGGCCCGGGCGACGACGTAGCGGTCGCCGTCGCGGCTGAGCTGCAACAGCCAGGAGGCGCTGTGGCCCGGCACGTCGGCGGCGACCAGAGCCAACGGCGCGCCGTCGACCTCACCGGAGAAGAGGATGCCGGAGGAGGGCAGGTGCACACGGTCGTCGGCCGGTGACCGCCAGTCGCGTACCGCGTCGGTGATCGCGGCGGTCACGGAAGCGTCGCCGGCGAGGCCGCCGCGGGGCGGCCAGATCGCGAGCGTGCCGTCGAGGCTGTCGTAGCCGACGCGCAGGTCCCCGGGTTGACGATCGGCGACCGGAGCGCAGGCCGTCGCGGCCAGCAGCACCGCCAGCAGCGCGGCCGTCGTGCCGCGTCGGCGGACTGGAGCCACCTGTACGCCCCCGATCGCTCGCCCTCAAGTCGGAGCGCCATAGTACGAGATGTCCGACCAACATGACGCAGCACCTCGTGCCGGACCAGCCGTGCGCACCGGACGGTACACCACAAAGGACCGACAGCATGGTTTTCCTGCCTTTTCGCCGCTCGGGTAGACTCCGCCGACTGTGACGTCTGTCGAGCCCCGCGCCGCATCCGCCCTGGATAACGACGCCGCCACGGGCGTCCGACCCGATCGGACCGCGGCCTGCGCGGGCGTGGACGGTGCCGGCGACGCCGCGCGCGACGGCGCGACCGCAGTGGCCACGATCGATTCACCACCCGCCCCGGACACCGGGCGATCGCCTGTCGAGGAGACCGGTCGCGCGGCTGGCGCGACCCGGACCGGCACCACCGCGCCCGTGGCCGCTCGACGGTGGCGGTGGAGCCCTCGCCGGCAGGATCTGGCGGTGTACGCCGTCTTCCTGCTCGCCGCGCTCTGGGTGACCAGTCGGATCTGGATCGACCCGGCCGGCCGGGTCGCATCGCTCTACAGCAGTGACCCGGCACAGGTGCAGTTCTTCCTCGCGCACTCCGTACGGGTGGTGCTGCACGGCGAGTTCCCGTTCTACACCGAACAGTTCAACTACCCCGACGGCGTCAACCTGATGGCCAACACCGCCATCCTGGCGCTGGGCATCCCGATGGTGCCGGTGACCCTCCTCTTCGGCCCCGCGGTCTCCTTCGTGCTGCTGGTCACGCTCGGCCTCGCCGGCACCGCCGCCGCCTGGTACCACGTGCTCTCCCGGCACCTGGTCCGCAACCGGCTGGCCGCGGCGGTAGGCGGTTGGTTCTGCGGCTTCTCCTCGGCGATGCTGTCGCACGCCAGCTGGCATCCGAACATCATCAGCCAGTACCTGCTGCCGTTCATCGTCTGGCGGGTGCTCGTGCTCTCCCGTACCCGCCGGCCGATCCGGGATGGGCTGCTGCTCGCCCTGCTGGTCACCGCGCAGGCGTTCATCAACGAGGAGATCCTCCTCTTCACCGCGCTGACCTGCGCGGTGTTCCTGCTCGCGGTGGTCGTGCAGGAGCCGCACCGCTGGGCGGCGGCGTGGCGGCCGATGGCGCTGGGGCTGTCCGCGTGCGCGGTGCTGGCCGGTGCGCTGCTGGCGTACCCGCTGCACATCCAGTTCGCCGGGCCGATGGCGTACCACGGGCTCAGCGACGCGGTGCGGGACTACGGCAACGACATCGCCGCCTTCTTCGCCCCCGGCTCGCCCACCCTCGGCGGCAACCAACGAGCGAACGTCGGTCTGGCCCCGAACTACTCGGAGGAGAACGCGTTCCTCGGGTGGAGCCTCGCCCTGCTCACCGTCGGCATCGTGTGCTGGCTGCGCCGGGAGGTGATGGTCCGGGCGCTCGCGGTCACCGGCGCCCTGTTCGCCGTGCTCTCCCTCGGCGAGCGGATCTCCTGGTGGCACCGGGAGGTGGCCACCGGGCCGTGGGAGTGGCTGGTCCGGTTGCCGCTGCTCGACGCGGTGGTGCCGACCCGGTTCGGTCTGATCACCTCCGTGACGGTGGCCATCCTGCTGGCGATCGCGGTGGAACGGGCCTGGTCGCTGCGGCTGCCGGACCGGCGTACCGCCCGGACGCTTACCGTCGCCGGACTGGTACTCGCGTTGCTGCCGATCGTGCCCATGCCGCTGAATGTGGTCTCCCGTCCGCCGGTGCCGAAGTTCATCACCGCCGACCGGTGGCGAGCCTACGTGGGGCCGGACCAGACGCTGGTGCCGATCCCGGTGCCGAGCATGGGCAACACCAACGGCATGCGCTGGGCGGCCGCCACCAACCTCGACTTCAAGATCCCGGGCGGGTACTTCCTCGCCCCACGTAACGGCAACACCGGTGACCCGGGTCGCTTCGGCGGTCGGCCCAGCGGCGTGGGGGAGTTGCTGCAGGAGGTGGCCACCACCGGGCGTACGCCGAAGCTGGACGACCGGCAGCGCCGCCGATTCCTGGACGAGCTGCGGCACTGGCGGGCGGCGATCCTGGTGCTCCCGTTCAGCCAGCAGAACGTCGAGCCGCTGCGGCGTACCGTCGAGCAGTTGGCCGGCCCCGGCCGCCGGGAGCTGGATGTCTGGGTCTGGGACGTGCGGACGCTTACCAGCCGCGAAGCTTGATGTCCACCGGCACCAGCACGTCCGTCCGGGCCACGGCGGACGCGGCTCGTCCACGCCGTGCGAGGTGGACCGGGGACGCGCTCGTGGTGACCGGGTACGTCGGGCTGGCCGTGCTGCTCACCGGCGGTCAGTGGGGCCGCCCGGACCGGCTGTTCCACCAGGCGGGCGACCAGATCCTCTTCGAGTGGATGCTGGCGCACGCGGCCCGGTCGGTGGTCACACCGCAGAACCCGCTGCACAGCACCGCATTGAACGCGCCGGACGGGATCAACCTGATGGCGAACACCTCCGTCCTCGGCCTCGGTGTGCCGTTGACCCCGGTCACCCTGCTGTTCGGCTCGCAGGCCGCGTTCCTCACGGCGGTTGTCTGCTGCCTGGCGGGCACCGCCACCGCCTGGTACGTGCTGCTGCGCCGCCGGCTGGTCAACTCCCGGCCCGCCGCGGTGGTGGGCGGGCTCTTCTGCGGCTTCGCGCCGGGGATGATCTCCCAGGCCGGCGCGCACCTGCACATCGCCGCCCAGTTCCTGGTGCCGGCGATCCTGGCGTGGTTGTTCCGGCCGGTGCCCGGCCCGGTGATCCGGTCAGGGGTCTGGCTCGGTCTGCTGGTCGCCTGGCAGGCCTTCATCGGTGAGGAGACGTTGGCCTTCCTGGCCCTGGCCGTCGGGGTGTTCGCATTCGGGTACGCGCTCGCCGATCCGGCGGCGGCCCGCCGCGCGGCACCGACGTTGCTCGGCCGGGTCGGGGTCGGCGCGGTGGTGGCGGGAGTGCTCCTGGCGTACCCGCTCTGGTTCCAGTTCGCCGGCCCCCAGCACTACCGGGGGGTGCCGTTCGCCGCGTACAGCTACCAGCTCGACGCCGCCTCGTTCACCGCCGCCGCCCGGCAGACCGTGATCGGGAACGACCACCCGCCGGGGCTGTTCGCGCCGAACCCGACGGAGGAGAGCTCCTTCTTCGGCCCCGTGCTCCTGGTGCTCGCCGCGGTGATCGTGTGCTGGCTCGGGCGGCGTGCGCTGGTGCGGGCGTTGGCCGGCTGCGGCCTGCTCTTCGCGCTACTGTCGCTCGGCACCGAGATCCGGGTGCACGGCACGGGCACCGGCATTCCCGGCCCGTACCGGCTGGTGGCCGCGCTGCCCCTGCTGGACCTGGCGGTGCCGGCGCGCTTCGCGCTGGTCTGCGTACCGGTGCTGGGGGTGCTGCTGGCTCTCTCGCTGGACCGGATGCATCCACCTCGCACCACCGCCGAGCCTGCCGGCCGCCGGGCCGGTCCCGACGAGGTGGCCACACCGGGCGTGCCGCTGCGGTTGCTGTGGACCGGGGCGGTGGCCGCGGCGCTGCTGCCACTGCTGCCGACGCCGATCCGCACCGTGTCCGCTCCCACCGTCCCGGCGTTCCTCGCCGACCGGCGGTGGCGGGAACATGTACCGGCCGGTGGGACAGTGGTGCCGGTGCCACCGATCACCGGCGCGGCGGTCAGTCCGGGGATGCTCTGGTCCGCCCGGACCGGGCTCGCCTTCCACGTCCCCGGCGGATTCTTCATCGGCCCGAGCGGCCCGGACGATCCGGCGGCGCGCTGGGGTGCGCCGGACCGGCCCACCGCGGCCCTGCTGCGGCGGGTGGCCGAGACCGGTCAGGTGCCGGTGGTGACCGACGACCACCGCCGGCAGGCGGTCGAGGACCTGCGCCACTGGCGGGCCGCGATCGTGGTGCAGGGCGACGTGCGGCACGGTGCGGCGGTGCGGCGTACGCTCGACGCGCTGATCGGCCCCGGACGGGAGGTCGACGGCGCCTGGGTGTGGGACGTCCGCGACCGGGTGCGTTGATCGGCGGCGGGGTCGCCCTGCTCAATCCACCAGCGGGCGTACGTCCCAGAGCCAGACGTCGTCGACCCGCTGCGGTTGCCCGAGCAGGCCGGTCATCAACTCCCGCAGCACCGCCTCCTTCGGCTGGGCGCCGAGCACCACCACCGACGCTCGCCACCAGCGCAGGTCCTCGACGGCCTGGCGGCGGTTCTCCTCGGTGAGCGCGGGCACCGTGCCGGAGTCCATCGTGGAGTAGATGAGTGTGCTGGTGGGGCGGTTGGGGGCACCGAAGACGCCCTCGCCCTTCTCGTTCGGTCCGATGAAGTAGCCCGCCGGGATCGGGAACTCCTGCCCGGTCAGGACGCTCCAGCGCAGCGTCGGCAGGCCGTGCACGTTGCTCGGGATGGGCACCGGCACCAGGGTCCGTCCGGCCGGGACGTACGGCCGCCAGCCGCCGGCGGTGACGAAGTGCGGCGGCGGCTCCACCGGCTGGGCCGGCAGCGGTCGGGGAATGAGCGGCAGCAGGGCGAGTGCGATGGCCGCGTACCCCACCGGGCGCAGCCACCGCCGTGCGGTGGCCGTCGTGCGGGCCGCCCCGGCCGTTGTGGAAGCCGGTTCCGCCGTCTCGGGCTCGCCGGTCCGCTGGGCCGGCACGTGCGCGGTGACCGGACGGGTTGCGGGCGTGAGCGCGTCCCAGGCGAGTGCGAGCAGTACGCCCACCGCGGCCGCCACCACCAGCGTCAGCCGGGTCGGCATCATCATCTCGACCAGCGGCAGGTCGTCCGGGATGTAGTGCCACGGACCGTTGACCGTGGTCTCCTCGCCGCCGAGCCGGATCCGGGGGCCGAGCGCCGCGAGGGTGAAGAGCACCATCAGCAGCGCCGTGATCCGAACCGCCAGCGACCGGCGGACCAGCAGCACGACGGCCGCGACGGCGACCAGCACCAGCGGCCAGCCGAACCAGGAGTTCTGCTCGGTGAGCCCGATGGTCTGCTCGACGGCGGGGTCGCCGGCCAGGGTGTCCCGGGGGAAGGTGACGAACGCCGCCAGGTCCTCGCCCCAGTTGTGGAACACCCCGCCCTGCAGGCCCCGGTACGACTGCGGCCCGTTGAACTGGAACCAGACCGGGTACGCGGTGAGCAGCAGCGCCACCCCGCCGGCGAGGCCGAGCGCCGCGATGAACGTGCCCGCCGCAGCCCGCGTGGCGGCCGGCCGCTGCACCGCGTACGCGACCACGACGACCAGGCACGCCAACGCGGTGAGCAGCAGCATCTCCTCGTTGATGAAGATCTGGTACGCGACCAGCAGGCCGAGCGCGACGCCGTTGCGCCGCCACCGTCCCGGCTCGCGGAGCCGCAACACCCGCGACACGATCAGCGGCAGCAGGAAGTTGGAGACGAAGTTGGGCTGGCCGTTGGCGTGGTGCACGATGCCGGGCGCGAAGCCGAGGAAGGCGCCGCCCACGAAGGCCGCCGCGCGGGAACGCACCAGGTGCCGGGAGAGCACCCAGTAGCTCGTCGCGGCGGTGGCCGCCAGCGCCCCGCCCAGGTAGAGGGCGTACATCACCTGTGGACCGAGCAGCATGGTCAGCGGCGCCAGCGGCAGGGTCACCCCCAGCAGCGAGGTGTTCGCCATCATGTTCACCCCGAGCGGGGCGTTCTGCCGCATGGTGAAGAGCGGATTCTCCAGATGCCGCACCGAGTACGCGCCGTGCGCGAACAGCCATTCGAACCAACTGTGGTCGGTGGGCAGGTGGGACGAGACCCGGCCCTGCACGTCGCCCCAGTAGTTGAGGCAGACGAGAACCCCGAGCAACACATAGGCTCCGAGGGCCATCAGGTCGGCTCGCGCCGGCCGACGTTGGCTCGGTCGCGACGGGCCGACCTCGGCCTGGTCGTTGTCGGCAAGAGGTTTCAGCGAGGGGTCTATCACCGGCACGGCCACGACGGGCCATCGTACAGGCCGGATCCGGGGCATTTGCCGGGCCGGCACGGCGACGGCCGGTTTGCCGGGTAGGGGCCGCGCCGCGGGTGAGGAGGAGCGCGACGTTGGCAATCATCGATCTCGGTGAGCTGCGGCACGGCGCCGAGCCGGAGGAGCCGCTGCCCCGGCCGCCGCGGGCCGCCGGCCGGCCGCTGCGCGGCGCGCTGGTGCTCCTGCTCCTGCTGGCAACCCTGGTCTCCGCAACACCGCTGCCGCGACGCGAGGTGGTCTCGCTGCCGGCGGCCCTCGGCTCCGAGGCGTTGATCGCCGGCGATCTGTACCTGGTGGTCGAACCGGCCGGCCCGGACGGTTCCCAGCGCCGGCTGGACGCGTACCGGCTGCCGGGGGGTGAGCGGCTCTGGCAGGTACCGCTGTCGGTGCCGGGCCGGTACTGGGGAATGTCGTTGCGGGACGGGATGCTCATGATCGCCGGCTACGAGGTCACCGAGGGCGACCCGCCGGGCACCGTGACCATCGCCCTGGACCCCGCCTCCGGTGAGTTCCGGTGGCAGCAGCCCGGCTCTCCACTGCCGGTCAGTGGCGGCGGCCTGCTGCTGGAGACGACCGACGCGGAGCAGGGCGGGACGCTGCGCGTGGTGGAAAGCTGCTGCGGCAGGGTGCGCTGGCGGGCGGACACACCGGCGGGGCAGTTCACCTTCCGGTCCACCGAATCCGGTGTCGACCGGCTGGTGCACAGCACAGCCGGCGGTCGGGTCGTGGTCCGCGACGCGGCCACCGGAGTGGTACTGGCGGACGCGGATCTGTGGAACCCCGCCGACGGCCGCGAGGTGCGCGCGCCGACCGAAGGCCCTGAGGTGGGCGTGCAGGTCATCGGGGACCTGCTGCTCACCCTCGGCGGCCAGCCCATGACCGTCACCGCGTACGGCCTGGACCGGCTGGACCGGCGCTGGCGGACCGAACTCGACGGCGCCGCCTACGCGTCGGAGTGCGGGCCGGTCCTCTGCTTCCAGGACCGTTCCGGCGACCTCCAGGCGATCGATCCGGCCACCGGTCGCCGGCTCTGGACGGGTGCCGGCTGGATCGTCTGGTCGACCGGTGCGGGGTTGATGGCCGCGGTCGGGAACGACAGCGGAGCGGACCGGCTCGTGGTGCTCGACCCGGTCACCGGCGCGGTACGCGGGCAGCTGGGGCGGTGGGAGGTGGTCCCACCCTCGGTAGCCGGCGGGCCGATCATCGGTATCCGGCCGAGGCCGGGAGGGGGACTGCTCGTCGCCGAACTGGACCTGGTCACCGGGGCAGCCCGACCGCTCGACGTGCTGCCCGACGCCTCCGCGAGCTGCCAGAGCATCGGCTACCAGCTGGCCTGCCGGAAGCCGGCGGGCGGGTTCGGACTGTGGCGGTTGAAACCCTGAGCGTGACCCGCACCGGCGCCTCGTTCACCAGTTGGCCTGGTCGGGCGCCGGCGGTAGCGGCACCTCCACCGGACGGATGACGTACGCCATCCCACCGCTGCCGCGCTGCCAGACCAGCTCGAACCGCTCCCGGTCCACGATCCGGCGTACCGCCTCGTCGTCCGGGGCGTACGGATCGTTGAGCACCGGATCCCCGTCGGCGGTGAAACCGACCAGCACGATCAGATGACCGCGGGTGTCGTACTCCAGCCCGGGCACCTCGCCCGGGCGGAACGCGGCGGACACCACCAGCGGGATCCCGGCGGCGATGAACGCCTCCGCCTCGACCAGCGACCGTAGCCGGGTGACGAAGGCGTCCACCCCGTGCAGACCGGCATAGGCGGTGTTGAACGACCAGTTGCCGGCCCCGCCGTAGGCGTGGTCGTAGCAGTGCCGGGCGGCGTGCACCACCACCGGCCGGGGGCCCGGCGGGTCGACCCACGCGTACCGCTGCGCGGGCGGGGCGGCGTTCCAGAACGCGAGCACCATCGAGGTGCAGGTGGGGCTGCACCAGGAGTCACCACCCCCACCCCAGTGCGGGTACGTGCCGTGCAGCCGCTGCGAGTACCGGGGCACGTCCAGCACGACGCCCCGGGCGTCGCCGGGCCGGTCCGCGCCGGTTGAACCCGGCACCCCGCGTGGACCGCGGGCCGCAGAGGTGGGCCGGTCCGTCGCTGACGCGGCCGCGCGAGAAGCGTCCGCCGCCGGGGGATCCGCGTCCGGGCGGCCGGTGGCGACGGCGCCGACCGTACGCAACGCCGGGCCGATTCCACTGCCGACCGGCCGGAGTAGCGTCACCCGCAACTGCCAGCCGCTGACCGTCGCCTCGCCGACGACCAGCGTGTCGGTGTCCACCCGGGCTGCCCCATCGCGCTGGCCGGGCACCGAGCTGCGGGGCACCGTCCGGTCGTCGGCCGCCCAGCGGCCCAGCAGGTACCAGGCGGTGGCCGGGGTGTCCTCGTGCCAGCCGCGCAGCGCCACCTCGATCCAGCAGCCGTCAGGGGTCTCCGCGGTCCATGACGGGACCACCTCGCCGACGGCGAAGCCGGTGGGCACCGGCGGCGACGTCCACGCGCCCCACTCGTACCGCCGCTCGTCGCCCGCCGGACCGGGCCGGACGCCGGCCGGCTCGGCGATCAGCAGCCCGCGCGCGTCTGCGCGCAGCCCCTCGGTGGCACCGGACCCCTGCTCGCCGGGGAGGCGGAACCCGCGGTAGGCGATGTCCCGGGTCCGGGGCGGGGCTGCTGTGCTCATGGTGCCGTCCGTTCGTCGCTGTGCCGGATGTCGGAAGCATCGCGTACGCCGACGGGTCCCGGCAACGGCGGGCGGGCCGGGCTCTTTGCGCCAGGCCCTAGATTGTCGGGAGGTCGGCAGCGAGGAGATCGGCATGCGGGTACTGGTGGTGGAGGACGAGCGCAACCTCGCCGACGCGATCGCGCGCGGGTTGCGCAAACGGGGCATGGCGGTCGACGTCGCCTACGACGGTGACACGGGGCACGAGCTGGCCTTCGTGACCCGCTACGACGTGGTGGTGCTGGACCGGGACCTGCCCGGTGTGCACGGCGACCAGATCTGCGCCGAGCTGGCGGCCTCGGACACGCTGACGCGGGTGCTGATGCTCACCGCCAGCGGCACGGTGGCGGACCGGGTGGAGGGCCTGCAACTCGGCGCCGACGACTACCTGCCGAAGCCGTTCGCCTTCGACGAACTGGTCGCCCGGGTGCAGGCGCTGGCCCGGCGGGCCACACCGGCCGCCCCGCCGGTGCTCTCCCTGGCCGACCTGGTGCTGGACCCGGGACGGCGCGTCGCCACCCGGGCCGGCGTGCCGATCGACCTGACCAACAAGGAGTTCGGTGTGCTCCGCGAGCTGCTGAAGGCGCGCGGCGCGGTGGTCTCCAGCGAGGAACTGCTGGAGCGGGTCTGGGACGCCAACACGGACCCGTTCACCACCATCGTCCGGGTCACCGTGATGACCCTGCGCAAGAAGCTCGGCGATCCGCCGCTGATCGAGACGGTGGTGGGCGCCGGCTACCGAACGGCCGAGGTGGCAGCATGACCGGGCTCGCCGCCACCGCCACCGGTAGCGCCGACGCGGACCGGCGGCTCCGGCTGCGCCCGACTCTGCGGCTGCGCCTCACCCTGCTCAACGGCGTGCTGTTGGTCGGCGCCGGCGCGATCCTCGTGCTGCTCGCCTGGCTGCTGGTACGCGACGCGCTGCGCCCGACCGACGAGCTGCTGCCCGGCACCACGGTGGTGCTCGCCGACGGTCGTACGGTCGACGCGGGCGAGTGGCAGCGGCAACTGGTCGACGTCTCCTCCGGCGAGCTGCTCGTCAAGGGCCTGCTGGCGTTGCTGGCGATCAGCGTGGTCGGGGTGGCCGGGGCGTACGCGGTGGCCGGTCGTACGCTGCGCCCGCTGCAGCAGGTCACCGCCACCGCGCAGCGCCTCGGCGAGGCGACCCTCGACCAGCGCATCGGCTACTCGGGCGCCGACGACGAGGTGGCCGACCTGGCGAAGACGTTCGACGCGATGCTGGACCGGATCGCCGCCTCGTTCGAGACGCAGAAGCGGTTCGTGGCGAACGCCTCGCACGAGCTGCGTACGCCGCTCGCGGTGATGCGTACCGAGATCGACGTGACGCTCAGCGACGACGAGGCGGACATCGCCGAGTACCGCCGGATGGCGACCGTCGTCCGGGACGCCTCCGAGCGGGCGAACGGGCTGGTCGACGCGCTGCTGGTGCTGGCCCGCAGCGAGGCCCAGGCGGGCCGCCGGCTCGGCCGGCGTACCGAGTGCGACCTGGCCGGCGGGACCGCCAACGCGCTCTCGGCGATGCGGCGGGAGATGGAGCGGATCGGGCTGCGGGTGCAGACGTCGTTGGAAACCGCATCCGTCGTCGGCGATCCGGGGCTGCTCGACCGGCTGGCCGGGAACCTCATCGAGAACGCGGTCCGCTACAACCACCTGCACGGGCGGCTCTGGGTGCGTACCGGCACCGATGGGCGGCACTCCTGGCTCGTGGTCGGCAACACCGGCTTCGAGGTGGACCAGGCGGACGTGCCCGGGCTCTTCGAGCCGTTCCGGCGCGGTGGGCGGGAGCGTACCGGCGCGCGTGGATCCGGGCTGGGACTGTCGATCGTCCGGGCGGTCTGCGACGCGCACGGCGGGACCGTGCAGGCGGTGGCGCAGCCGGGCGGCGGTCTCGAGGTGACCGTACGGCTGCCCTCGGCCGACGCTGTTCCGGGCGCCCCCGCCCCGACGGACGGTCGGGGTGGGGCGAAGCCCGTCGGCGGGCGCTGATCGGCCGCCGCGATTGCGCGAACTTCCCCGGCCTGGAAAGATCGGCGCAGTCAGCTCGACAGTCGATAGGGGGTGTGGTCGATGTCCACCATGACGAATCCCGCGCCCCGCCCCGGTCACCGCTGACTCTTCCGGCCCCGCGGAGCGCGTTCATCCAGCTCGAAGGAGCGACCGTGAGCGCACGGATCCACAACATCGGCATCGATTGCCACGACACCTACGCCCTGGCCGGGTTCTGGGCCCAGGTCTTCGACTGCCCCCGCCAGCCCGACGACTTCCCGGGCGACCCGGAGGCCATGCTGCTGCCGCCCGGCGGCCCGGAGGTGCTCTTCCTGGCCGTACCCGAGGGCAAGGTGGTGAAGAACCGGCTGCATCTCGACCTGGAGCCGGCCGACCGCACCCGGGACGAAGAGGTCGAGCGACTGCTCGGCATCGGCGCGACGCAGGTCGCCGACCACCGCCGGCCGGACGGCTCCGGCTGGGTGGTGCTCGCCGATCCGGAGGGAAACGAGTTCTGCGTGTTGCGTAGCGCCGCGGAGCGGGCCGCGTCGGCCTGAGACGGCGGGGCCACGGTCACCACGCTGGTGACCGTGGCCCACGTCCGGTACGGGTCAGGACCGCTGCTCGATCTCGCCGCGCATGGTCACGAAATCGGCCTTGATCTCCTCGGCGGACTTGAAGTAGACCACGATGGCGCCGACACTGCCCCGGTCGGACCAGAGGCAGACGCCCAGCGATGTGGCGTCGGCCTTGCCGTCGCCGCAGCGGGCCTCGCCGCCGAGCGGACCGGGATCCACGGGCGTCGTCTCGGTGATGGCGAGTTCCGCGGAGATCTCGGCGACCGCGCCGTCCAGTTCCTTCTCGGGATCGGGTATCAGCCCGGAGGCGCTGACGATCATCACGAGTTCCCGCTTGGCGGGGTCGCCGTAGAAGGCACCCACGGTGCTGGTGAACGGGACCTGCGTACCCTTTTTCATCTCGGTCACCATCTGGTCGGCGACGCTCTGCAGTTCGGTGTTGGTGATCCTGGGCCGGCCGGCGAGCGTCTCCGGTGCGACGACCCGGGTACCGGCTGCCTCGATGCCATCGCTCACGTCGTCCTTGATCACGAACCAGGTCGCGATACCGCCGCCGAGGCAGAGCACCAGCACCACGGCGACCACGATCAGGACGATCTTGCCGGTGTTGGACTTCTTCGGCGCCGAAGGGCCGGGCGGAGTTCCCCCATGCGGTTGGCCGCTCTGGGGCGGAATCGACCCACCCTGCTGGTGCGGCGGATAGCCACCGGCCTGCTGGCCGGGGTAGCCGTCGTACTGCTGGCCGGGGTAGCCGTCGGTCTGCTGGCCGGGACGTCCACCCGGGTAGCCGTCGTACTGCTGGCCGGAGTAGCCGCCGGGGTGGCCGTCGTACTGCTGGCCCGGGTGACCGCCCTGCTGCGGTTGCGGCCGGTAACCGCCCGTCGGCCCGCCGGGGTGACCGCCGTGCTGGCCGGGGTGACCGCCGTGCTGGCGCGGGTAAGGACTCTGCTGGGGCGGTGGGTGGCCACCAGGCCGCACCTCGGGGTAGCCGCCAGGCTCCCGCGCGGGATAGCCGCCCGGGTGCGCCCCGCTGTGGCTGCCGGGCTGCCGCCCCGGGTAGCTGCCGGCCGGGTAGCCCGCGTGCGGCGGTTGCCGGGTATGGCCGCCGGGGTAGCCCCCACCCTGCTTCGGTTGCTGTGGATGATCGCCGGGGTGGCCGCCGCCGTACGGGCCGGCATGGCCGCCCAACTGCCGCAGCGGATGGTCGTCCGACTGCGAGCCGGGATAGCCGCCCTGGGGCGGAGGGTAGGGACCACGCTCCGGAGCCGGGGGATAGGAATCAGCCGGGGGATACGACATCGGGCAGCTCCCGTCGAGACAAGCGGGACGGGTGATGTTATCCACGCCCGGTCCTCCGTCGCTGCCCCGAGAGCCGGCAGATAGGAGAGCGCGGCGGCCGGACGTCCACACCGGACGCTGTCGGCCACCGCGCTCTTCGGGGGGAGCGGCGGGTCAGGCGGGCAGGCTGGCCGCCCCGCGGGGGAGGAAGCGCCGGCCGGTCACGCGCTCGGACGTGCCGGTCCGGTCCAGGTACGGGGTGACCCCACCCAGGTGGAACGGCCAACCGGCACCGAGGATCATGCACAGGTCGATGTCCTGCGCCTCGGCCACCACGCCCTCGTCGAGCATCAGCCGGATCTCCTCGGCCAGCGCGTCGAGCGCGTTCTGCCGTACCTGCTCGGCGGTGAGCGGTGCGTCGCCGACCACCAGCAGCTTGGCCACCTCCGGGTTCACCTCGTCGTCGACGACGATCGGTTGGCCGGAGTCGGCGATCCGCTTGAGGTTCTCGCTGACCCCGAAGCGGTCCGGGAACGCGGCGTGCAGCGTCCCGCCCACGTGGTACGCGACCGCCGGGCCGACCAGTTGGAGCAGCGCGAGCGGGCGCATCGGCAGGCCCAGCGAATCCAGCGCGCTGTTCGCCACGTCCAGCGGGGTGCCGGCGTCCACGGCGGCGAAGACGGCGCCGAGGAAGCGGGTGAGCAGCCGGTTGACGACGAACGCCGGAGCGTCCTTCACCAGCACCGACGACTTCTTCAGCTGCTTGCCGACCGCGAACGCGGTGGCCAGCGTGGCGTCGTCGGTGCGCTCGCCCCGCACGATCTCCAGCAGCGGCAGCACCGCGACCGGGTTGAAGAAGTGGAACCCGACCACCCGCTCCGGGTGCTCCAGCTCCTCGGCCATCGCGGTCACGGACAGGCTGGAGGTGTTGGTGGCGAGTACGGCCTCCGGCGTGACGATCTTCTCAAGCTCGGCCCAGACCTGCTTCTTGACGGCCAGGTCCTCGAAGACCGCCTCGATCACGAAGTCTGCGTCGCCGAAGACGCTCCGATCGACCGAGCCGCTGACCAGCCCGTACAGCTTGGCGGCGGTGCCCTTGTCCATCCGGCCCCTGGTGACGGCCTTCTCGATCTCGGTGTGGACGTATCCGAGGCCCTTGTCGACCCGGGCCTGGTCCAGGTCGGTCATCACCACCGGCACCTGCAGCCGGCGGGCGAACAGCAGCGCGAGCTGGCTCGCCATGAGGCCGGCGCCCACGATGCCCACCTTGGTGACGGGGCGGGCCAGGCTCTTGTCGGGCGCTCCGGCCGGGCGCTTGGCGCGCCGCTGCACCAGGTCGAACGCGTACAGGCCGCTGCGCAGCTCCTCGGAGAAGATGAGGTCGGCCAGCGCCTCGTCCTCGGCCGCGGTGCCGGTGGCGAAGTCGGCGTCCTTCGCCGTGTCGAGCAGGTCCAGTGCCTTGTAGGCCGCGGGAACGGCTCCGTGCAGTCGCTGGTCGAGGGTCTGCCGGGCGAAGTAGAGCACCCCGGCCCACATGTCCCGGTCCACCTCGGGCCGGGTGACGGTGACCTCGCCGCGGACCACGCCGGCGGCCCACTCCAGCGAGCGCTCCAGGAAGTCGGCCGGCTCCAGCAGGACGTCCGCGACGCCCATCTCCGCGGCCTGTTTCGGCTTGAGCATCTTGTTCTGCATGAGCGGGTTCTGGACGATCACCTGGGTCGCCGCCGGGATGCCGATGAGGTTCGGCAGCAGCTGGGTGCCGCCCCAGCCGGGTACCAGGCCGAGCGAGACCTCGGGCAGGGCGAGCGCCGCCGCGCCGCCGGAGAGCGTCCGGTAGTGGCAGTGCAGCGCCAACTCCAGGCCGCCGCCCATCGCCGCGCCGTTGATGAACGCGAACGTGGGCACACTGCTGTCCTTGAGCCGGGCGAAGACCCGGTGGCCGAGCCGGCCGATCTCCAGCGCCTGCTCCCGGTCGGCGAGCAGCGGCAGGCCGGTGATGTCCGCGCCGACACAGAAGATGTACGGCTTGCCGGTGATCGCGACGAACGCCGGGTTCGCCGCGAGGGCGGCGGTGATCGCCTCGTCCAGGCTGGTCAGGCCGGCCGGGCCGAAGGTGTTCGGCTTGGTGTGGTCGAGACCGTTGTCCAGGGTGATCAGGGCGGCGGGACGGTCCAGCCCCGGCACGTTCACCTGACGCAGCAGCGCCCGGGTGACGACCTCGTTCGGTGCGGCGAGCACGCTCACTGGGCCTCCTTCGTTCGCGACTGCGGGACTCGCAGGCCCGGCTCATTCCTCGCGCTCACTTGTTGCCCTCCCAGTGGGGGTTCTCCCAGATCACGGTGCCGCCCATGCCGATGCCGACACACATGGCGGTGAGGCCGTAGCGGACCTCGGGGTGCTCGGCGAACTGCCGGGCGAGCTGGGTCATCAGCCGTACACCCGAGGATGCGAGCGGGTGGCCGACGGCGATCGCGCCGCCCCACTGGTTGACCCGCGGGTCGTCGTCGGCGATGCCGAAGTGGTCGAGGAACGCCAGCACCTGCACGGCGAACGCCTCGTTCAGCTCGAACAGGCCGATGTCGTCGATGGTCAGGCCGGCGATGCGCAGCGCCTTCTCGGTGGAGGGGATCGGGCCGACGCCCATCACCTCCGGCTCCACCCCGACGAAGCCGTACGACACCAGCCGCATGGCGACCGGCAGGCCCAGCTCGCGGGCCGTCGCCTCGTCGGCGAGCAGGCTCGCCGTCGCGCCGTCGTTCAGACCGGCCGCGTTGCCTGCGGTCACCCTGCCGTGCGGGCGGAACGGGGTCTTGAGGGTGGCGAGCTTCTCCATCGAGGTGTCCCGGGGAGCCTCGTCCACAGTGGCCAGGCCCCAGCCGGTCTCGGGGTCGCGTACCGCGACGGGCACCAGGTCACCCTGGAGCTTGCCGTTGGCGTACGCCTTGGCGGTCTTCTGCTGCGAGGCGAGAGCGAAGGCGTCGGTGCGCTCCTTGGTGATGTGCGGGACCAGGTCGTGCAGGTTCTCCGCGGTGGCGCCCATGACCAGCGCGGACGGGTCGACCAGCTTCTCCGCGAGGATCCGGGGGTTCGGGTCGACGCCTTCGCCCATCGGGTGGCGGCCCATGTGCTCGACGCCGCCGGCGATCGCGACGTCGTACGCGCCCATGGCGATGCCGCCGGCCACAGTGGTCACCGCGGTCATCGCGCCGGCGCACATCCGGTCGATGGCGAAACCGGGCACCGTCTTGGGGAGGCCGGCCAGCAGGGCGGCGGTCCGGCCGATGGTGAGGCCCTGGTCGCCGATCTGGGTGGTGGCGGCGATCGCGACCTCCTCGACCCGCTCCGGAGGCAGCTGCGGGTTGCGACGCAGGAGTTCTCGGATGCAGCGGATCACCAGGTCGTCGGCGCGGGTGTTGGCGTACATGCCACCCGCCTTGCCGAACGGGGTGCGGACGCCGTCGACGAAGACGACATCCCGAACTTCACGGGGCACTTGAGCCTCCTTTTCGACCATGACTCGGCCTCCGCGCCGACAGGCGGCAGCACGGACCGAATGAGGTCGCCGGCACGGGCGTGTTCCTCGGATGCTACTTGTCAGTAACCAACCTCGACACCGCGCCCCATGTGGCACACCCCACACCGTGTGCCCCGGGCGGTCCCGCCCGGGGCCGGAGCCGGTCACCTCCCGTCGATCATGGGTTGGCGGCGAGTTCGATCTCCAGAACCGCCGCCAACCCCGTGATCACTCGGTCACGGTGCTCGTGCTGGGAGGTGGGTCGGTCAGGGCGGCCGTCAGGTCGACGGCGAGCAGGCCGATCTGCCACTCGCGCGCGCCGAAGCCGCGTAGCGTCTCGCCGACGGTCGTCTCGGTGACCTCCTCCGGCGGCACCCAGGCCAGCCGGCGTATGGAGTCCGGGGCGATCAGGTTCTCGGCGGGCAGCCGATGCTCCCCGGAGATCCGCAGCACCACTTCCCGGCACCGGGCCAGCCGAGCCGCGGCCACCGGATCCCGCTCGGCCCACCGGTGCGGTGGCGGCGGGCCCTCGACCACCGGGGCGACCGGGAGGGCGTCCTCGGGCAGCTGCCGCGCGTCCTCCAGCGCAGCCAGCCAGGTGCGGGCCAGCCGACGTACCGAGCGGCCGCCGAAGCCGGGCAGCGTGAGCAGGCTCTTCTCGTCCTTCGGGTCCAACTCGGCGGCCGCGATGATCGCCGAGTCCGGCAGTACACGCCCCGGCGCGGCGTCCCGGCGCGCGGCGATCTGGTCTCTCGCGTACCACATCGACCGGACCCGGGCCTGCGCCCGCGCCCCCCGCACCCGGTGGATGCCGGAGGTGCGCCGCCAGGGCTCGGCGCGCACCCGCGGCGGCCGGGCGCCGGTACGGACCAGCGCGGCGAACTCCTCCGCCGCCCACTCCGACTTGCCCTGCCGGGTCAGCTCCGCGTCGAGCGCGTCCCGCAGGTCGACGAGAAGCTCCACGTCGAGCGCCGCGTAGGTCAGCCAGGACTCGGGCAGCGGCCGGTTCGACCAGTCGGCGGCCGAGTGGTGCTTCTCGAGGGTGAACCCCAGCAGTTGTTCGGTCAACGCGGCCAGGCCGACCCGCTCGAAGCCCGCCAGCCGAGCGGCCAGTTCCGTGTCGAACAGCCGGCGCGGCCGGAGCCCCACCTCGGCGAGGCAGGGTAGATCCTGGCTGGCCGCGTGGAGCACCCACTCCGCCTCGCCGATCACCTCGTCGAGCGTGGTCAGGTCGGACAGGGGGAGCGGGTCGATCAGGGCGGTGCCGGCGCCGGCGCGGCGCAGCTGCACGAGATACGCCCGCTGGCTGTAGCGGTAGCCCGAGGCGCGTTCGGCGTCCAGGGCGACCGGGCCGCCGCCCGCAGCGAAACGGGCGACGACCTCGGCGAGTTCCTCCGGGGTGGCCACCGGTTGCGGGGTGCCCTCTCGGGGAGCGGTCAGCAGTTCGGGGCCACCGGCGGTCGGGTCGTCGCCCGCGTCCGCCGGCTCCGGCTGAACTGACGGCGGGTGTTGCGGTGCGTCGCCCGGACGGCTTTCGGCGGCCCGACGGCGCAGGGGTGGTTCGTCGGTCACCTGACAACCCTAGTGCGCCCGGCGGACCTGCGGGTGCAGCCGGTCGGCGTGTGCGCCCGCCGGATGCCGCGGACAGTGGTCCGAGTACGGACAACGGGGGAGACAAACCCCGACCGCGCCGGTACGGTCCATCGAGCCGCCGGGCGGGTCAACGGACCGTACCGGCGCGTGCGGCGGCACAGGCGTCAACGGGGAGGGCGTGGCGATCATGACGGATGGCTACGGTTCGGCTGGTCAGGCTCCGGGCGGGCACGGTCCGGCGGAGGGACAGCCAACGGGGCACGGCTCCGACGAGTCGGCGCAGGCCCCGACGACGAATCGCCCCGGACCGTTGCCGCCCAGGATCGAGCCCGCTTACGGTTCGGCCCCCGCCTGGCCCGCGCCCGGCGCCTCGGCACCGTTCCAGCCCGGCCCGCCCGTTCCGCCTCAGGCCGTTGGTCCGTACCAACCGGGCCCGCCCGTCCCGGGCCAGCCCGTGCCGGCGCAGGCCGCGGGTCCGTTCCACTCCGGCGCGCCCGTCCCGGGTCAACCCGCTGCTTTCGTCCCGCCTCAGGCCGCCCCGGCGTTCCAGCCCGGCGGGCCCGGACCATTGCAGCCCGGCGGGCCTGGACCACTGCAGCCCGGCGGGCCGGTCCCGGCTCAGCCTGGCGCGCCGACGCTGAGCCCGTCCGCCGATCCCGCCGCACCGGCGCCCTACGGGCCGGCCGGAACGCAGCCGTCCGGGGCCCCCGGGCCGTACTTCCCGGCCGGGCCGCTGCCCCCCGGCGGGCCGGCGTGGCCCGCCGGCGCCGGAGCGCACCCGGGTCAGCCGCCGGTCCTGTCGAGCGGAGCACGCCGTCGGCGGTGGCCCAGCCTCGTCGCGGCCCTGGTCGTGCTGTTGCTGGCCGGGCTGGCGGGCTTCCAGGCGTACCAGATCGACCGGCTCACCAACCGGCTCGCGGCCACCGACCGGCGGTTGGCCGAGGCCCAGGGCGACGACCGCGCCCGCCTCGACGGCCTGGAGAAGCGGGCCGGGGCGCTGGAGCAGCAGGCCGGGGCCACGTTCAACCCGGAGGCGGTCGCCGGTGCCGTGCTGCCCAGCGTGTTCCGGGTCCGCGCCGGGCAGTTCACCGGTACGGCGTTCGCCGTCGGCAAGCCGGCCGCCGGTGGCGGCACGAACCTGTTCACCAACTTCCACGTGGTGGAGTCGGTCTGGGAGGCCGGCGACCGGGAGGTCTTCCTGGAACGCACCGACCAGCGTTTCCCGGCCACGATCGTGAAGGTCGACAAGACCAACGACATCGCTCACCTGCGCACCACCGGGCGGTTCACCGGCCTGACGGCCGCGCCGGACGCCGTGAAGTCCGGCCAGCAGATCGTCGTGGTCGGCGCGCCGCTCGGGCTGGAGGACAGCGTCACCACCGGTGTGGTGAGCGCGTTCCGCGACGCACGGGACGGCTCCGGGCCGGTCATCCAGTTCGACGCGCCGATCAATCCCGGCAACTCGGGCGGCCCGGTCGTCAACGGCAGCAAGCAGGTCGTCGGGATCGCCACCGCCAAGGCCCGCGACGCCGAGGGCATCGGCCTCGCCGTGCCGATCAAGATCGCCTGCGACGGCTTCAAGATCTGCTGACCGCCGCGCCGTGCCGACCGGGCGGCGACCACCGCCACGCCCGGGGCTGGGCCGAGCCGTGTCCCGCCTCGGCCACCCCTGCCGACAACCGGCCAGGTCCTGTTGACCGGCCGTCGTACCACTGGAGGTCCGGTGGCATCCGTCACGCCGGATCGGCTCATTTGGAGGAGAGATGACCCAACCACCGACCGGGCCGCAGGGCTACCCCCCGCCGGACCCGGCGCAGCCCCCGGCCGTGCCCGGTCAACCGCCGTACGACGGCACCCCCCGGTTCCCGCAGCAGCCGGCGCCCTACGGCGCCGAGCAGCCGACCCAGCAGATGCCGCGGGTCCAGCCCGTGGCGCCGACCCAGCCAGTCCCGGCCCAACCCGCCCCGACGCAGCCCTTCTCCGCGCCGCCCGCCACGGGCGGGTACGCGTCGCCGCCCGGCGTGCCGCCGTACGCCGGTCAGGTCTCCGCACCGCCGGTCCCCGGATTCGACCAGCCGATGTCGGCGCCGCCCGTCTCCGGCCCCTACTACGGTGCGCCGATGTCCGCGCCACCCGGTTCGGCGCCGCCGTACGGGCAGGCCGCCCCGCCGGCCCGCAAGGGGCGGGCGGTCCTGGTCCTGGCCCTGGTGGCCGGCCTGCTCTTCGTCCTCGGCGGCGTGACGACCGGTCTCTACGTCACCAAGAACAACGAACTGGACCGGACCGAGCGGCGCCTCTCCGCCCAGGTCAGCGAGCGCGACGGCACGATCGCCGCGAACGCCCAGGAGATCCAGAAGCTCAGGACCGACCTGCAGGGCGTGCAGGACAAGCTCGCCGACACCGAGCAGGACCTCACCGGCACCCGTAACGATCGTGACGAGCAGGCGCGGCAGAAGAAGGTCATCGCCAGCTGCCTCGACAAGCTGACCACCGCGCTGGCCGCGGCGTCGGCCGGCAACAAGAGCGCGTACGACAAGGCCATGAGTGGCCTCGACAAGGTCTGCGACGAGGCCGAGAACTACCTCTGACGCCGCCCGTACGGGGTCAGGCCGCGCCGGCGGGGCGACGCCCCGGCAGCGCGGTCACCCCGGGCGGTGGCAGCCCGGCCGTCGAGGCCAGCAATGCGCACCAGGCCAGCAGGTGCGGGCCGAGTTCGTCGTCCACCGGCGTCCACGAGGCGCGGATCTCGATGTCGCCGACGGCGGGCGGCCCGGCCAGCTCACCGAACCGCGTCGACATGGTCTGCGTGATCGTCCCGCCGATGGCGCGGTGCGCGGCGTCCTGGGCGTCGAGCGCGTCGGTCAGCCACGTCCAGCCGACCCCGGGCAGCAGCGGGTCGGCGGCCAGGTCGACCTCCAGTTCGGCAGTGACGTACGTGACCAGCCGCAAGGTGCCCTGCCACGCCTCGTGCCCGGCCGGATCGTGCAGCAGGATCAGGCGCCCGCTGGCCACCTCGTCCTCGTCGCGCAGCACGCTGGCGGCGAGCGCGAAGGCGTACGGGGCGAGTCGCTTCGGTGCGCCGACCTCCTCCAGCACGATCTCGGGGCGGGGTGCCGCGGACCGCAGCCCGGCGACCGCGCGGGCGAAGGTCTCCGGGGGCGCGATCGGGGGGGCCATGCCGGCAGCCTATGCCGCCGCGCCCCCGCCCGCCGCGACGGCGCGCCGACACCGGGGCTGGCGGACGGCGGCGCGACCGCGCGGCCGGGGACGGGTCACAAAGTGGGGGCGGGCCCGACGGAGGTGTCGTGGCGCGTGGCACGATGGCCGCGATGAGCACGGACAGCACGGGCATCGCGACCCGAGACGGAGACCCCGCCCCCGCCGGACCGGGCGACTCGCCCTTCGTCCGGGCCTGCCGCCGCCAGGCCGGCCCGCACACTCCCGTCTGGTTCATGCGCCAGGCTGGGCGGTCCCTGCCGGAGTACCGGGAGATCCGCGCGAACGTCGGGATGCTGGAGTCCTGCCGCCGCCCCGACCTCGTCACCGAGATCACTCTCCAGCCGGTACGCCGGCACGGTGTGGACGCGGCGATCCTGTTCAGCGACATCGTGGTGCCGGTCGCCGCGGCCGGCGTCGACCTCGACATCGTGCCGGGCACCGGGCCGGTCGTGGCCGAGCCGGTGCGCACCGCCGCCGACGTCGAACGGATCCGTCCGATCGTCCGCGACGACGTCCCGTACGTCGACGAGGCGGTCCGGCTGCTCGTCGCCGAGCTGGGCGACACCCCGTTGATCGGCTTCGCGGGCGCGCCGTTCACCCTGGCCAGCTACCTGATCGAGGGCGGGCCGTCGCGTACGCACGCAAAGACCAAGGCGCTGATGTACGGCGATCCGCAGCTGTGGCACACGCTCTGCGGCCGGCTGGCCGAGGTCACGTTGGAGTTCCTGCGGGTCCAGGTGGCGGCCGGGGTCTCCGCGGTGCAGCTCTTCGACTCCTGGGCGGGCGCGCTCTCCGAGGCGGACTACCGCCGCTACGTGTTGCCGCACTCGACGACGGTGCTCGGCGGGCTCGCCGACGCGGGCGTGCCGAGGATCCACTTCGGGGTGGGCACCGGCGAGCTGCTCGCCGCGATGGGCGAGGCCGGAGCGGACGTGGTGGGCGTCGACTGGCGTACGCCGCTGGACGTGGCGACCGTCCGGATCGGGCCGGAGCGCGCCGTGCAGGGCAATCTCGACCCGGCGGTGCTGTTCGCCCCGTGGCCCGTGATCGAGGCCGAGGTGCGTCGCGTGCTGGCGCAGGGCCGGACCGCCCCGGGGCACGTGTTCAACCTGGGTCACGGCGTCATGCCGGAGACCGACCCGGACGTGCTGACGCGAGTGGTCGCGCTGGTGCACGAGCTCACCGCCGGCCCGGTCGAGCGGAGCTGAGCGGCATGCGGCGTCCGGCGCGAGTGGCGGTGGTCGGTGGCGGGATCGCCGGGCTGGCCGCCGCCGTCCGGTTGCGCGACAGCGCCCCCGAGGGCACCGAGATCACGGTGTACGAGCAGTCCGGCACGCTCGGCGGCAAGCTGCGTACCGGCGAGCTGGCCGGCCAGCCGGTGGAGTTCGGCGCCGAGTCCTTCCTGATGCGCGACCCGGCCGGTGGGGAGTCCGCCGCGGTCGCGCTCGTCCGCCGGCTCGGGCTGGCCGAGCGGATCGTCCACCCCACGGTCGGGCAGGCCGCGCTCGTCGTCGACGGGGGGCTGCGCCCGGTCCCGGGCGGCACGCTGGTCGGCGTACCCGGTGACCTGGCCAAGGTTTCGGCGGTGGCCAAGCCGGACGCGGCGGCCGACCGCGACGAGGGCCGTCCGCTGCTCGGCCCCGGCGAGGACGTGAGCGTCGGCTCGCTGGTCCGCGCACGCTACGGCGACGAGGTGGTGGACCGGCTGGTCGACCCGATGCTCGGCGGGGTGTACGCCGGCCGCGCCGACGACCTGTCGCTGGTGACCACGATGCCGGCGTTGGCCCGGGCCGCTCAGGTGGAACACACCCTGGTCGGAGCGGTCCGCGCCGCGCAGGCCGCCGCGCCGCGCGTACCGGGCGCCCCGGTCTTCGGCAGCCTGGTCGGTGGGCTCGGCACGCTGGTGGCCGCGGCGGCGCGCGAGAGCGGCGCGACGATCCGCCAGGACGCGACCGTCCGTGAACTGCATCCGGCTCCGTCCGGCTGGCGGCTGACCGTCGGCCCGACCCGTGACCCGGAACACGTCGATGTCGACGCGGTGGTGCTCGCCGTGCCGGCGCGTCCGGCCGCGAGGCTGCTCGCCGGGCCGGCGCCCGAGCTGGCGGGCGTCGTCGGGCAGCTGGACTACGCCAGCGTCGCGCTGGTCACCCTGGCCCTGCCGCAGCCGCGGCTGCCGGAGCTCTCCGGTCTCCTGGTGCCCGGCACCGAGGGACTGCTGATCAAGGCGTCCACCTTCTTCACCACCAAGTGGGGGCACCTGCGCCGCCCGGACGGACTGGCCCTCGTGCGTGCCTCGGTGGGCCGGTACGGCGAGGAGGCGCAGCTCCAGCGCCCGGACGAGGACCTGGCCGCGACGGTGCACCGGGAGCTGTCCGCAGTGCTCGGCACGCCGTTGCCCGCGCCGATCGACGGGCACGTGCAGCGCTGGGGCGGGGCGCTGCCGCAGTACGCCCCGGGACACACCGGCCGGGTGGCCGCGGTGCGCGCCGCGCTGCGCGCCAGCCACCCCACCCTGGCCCTGGCCGGGGCCGGCTACGACGGGGTCGGGATCCCGGTCTGCGTCCGCTCCGGTGAGACCGCGGCCGACGAGATCATCAGTGCATTGGGAGGATCGGGGACATGACCGAGCAGACGAACGCGGCCCGGCTGCGGGAGCTGAACGAGACCATCCGCTACACCATGTGGTCGGTGTTCCGGGCCAGCAGCCCGCTGCCGTCCCTCCGCGACAACGTCACCGCCGAGATCGAGGCGCTCTTCGAGGAGCTGGCCGGCAAGGATGTGACGATCCGCGGCACCTACGACGTGTCCGGCCTGCGCGCCGACGCGGACCTGCTGATCTGGTGGCACTCCGGGTCCAGCGACGCGCTGCAGGACGCCTACCTGCGCTTCCGCCGTACGACCCTGGGCCGGAGCATGAGCCCGGTCTGGTCGCAGATGGCCCTGCACCGGCCGGCGGAGTTCAACAAGAGCCACATCCCGGCGTTCCTCGCCGGCGAGCAGGCGCGTGCCTACCTGTGCGTCTACCCGTTCGTCCGCTCGTACGAGTGGTACCTGCTGCCGGACGCGGAGCGGCGGGAGATGCTCGCCGAGCACGGCCGGTTGGCCCGCGGCTACCCGGACGTGCGCGCCAACACGGTCGCCTCGTTCGCCCTCGGCGACTACGAGTGGATGCTCGCCTTCGAGGCCGACGAGCTGCACCGGATCGTGGACCTGATGCGCGACCTGCGCGCCTCCGCCGCCCGTCGGCACGTGCGCGAGGAGGTGCCGTTCTACACCGGTCGCCGCCGGTCGATCGCCGAGATCGTCAACTGCCTGGTCTGACGCGACGATCCGTGGCGCTTCGCCAATCGCGGCGTCGGGCGCGGTGGGTCGTCGCGGCCGTCGGCCGGGCCCGGGGTGTGGCGCGCGTCCTGTCGAGCTGCCCCAGAAATGGGGCGGGGCGGCTCCAGCGCTCGAGCGCAAGGTGGGTCCGGCACCCCTGGGGACCGTCGTCCGAGGGCCGGCGCCCGGCGGGCGGTGATCGGGGAGTCGACGGTGCGGGTGGTGATGGGCAGGCCGCCGCCCGTCGGGTGGTGATGGGCCGGCCGTCCCGAGTCGGGTGGCTCGGGTCGCGGGGTGTCGTGGTCTCGTATCCGGGGCAGCTCGACAGCGTCCAGACTGGGTGACCCGGAGAGGGCACCCGGCCCCCGAAGCCCCGCGACCCGAGCAGGTCACGCCCCGTGTAGGTCCCGGGCCATCACCTGCTCCCGCCGCACGCCGTCGGGCATGAGGTCGCCCAGCTCGCCGGTGGGCACGAAGCCGTGGCGTCGGTACAGCCCGGCGGCCCGCTCGTTGCCCGCCATCACCGCCAGGCGCAGCCGGTCGGCGCCGGCCTGTCGTGCCCACCGGGCCACGGCGTCCACCAGCGCGTCCGCGACGCCGTGGCCGCGGGCCTGCGGGTGCACCCACATCGAGATGAGTTCCGCGACGCCGGTGGTGGGGGTGGGCACCCCGCTGGCCTGGCCGACCGGTCGTCCGTCGAGTTGGGCGACGAGATTGTGGGAACCGGGGATCTCGAGGCGGGACCGCCAGCGGTCCTCGCGGTCGCCGTCGTCCTGCCAGTCGGACAGCCGGGAGCCGAACGCGTACGGGGCCTCGGCCAGCGCGGCGAGGCGGACCTCGCGCCAGAGCTTCCAGTCGTCCGGGGTGAGCAGCCTGATCTCGATCATGAAGGCATGCTCGTGCCGGATCGCCTCCTACGCGACCTGTTTTCCGCCGGCGGCGCGGCGCATCGGGGTGTGCGGGATGCCGTCCTCGACGTACTCCGGGCCGCTGACGCTGAAGCCGTACCGGGCGTAGAAGCCGACGAGGTGCGACTGTGCCTCCAGCACGCACGGCCGGTCGCCGACCAGGGCCAGCGCCTCGGTCATCAGCCGGCCGGCGTGCCCGCCGCCGCGGGCGTGCGGGGCCACCACCACCCGGCCGATCCGGGCCACGTCGCCCGGATCGGCGAGGATCCGCAGGTACGCGAGCGGAGCTCCGCCGTCGGTGAGCCAGAGATGCCGCGTGCCCGGCTCGACGTCGCGGCCGTCGAGTTCCGGATACGGGCAGTTCTGCTCCACCACGAACACGTCGATCCGCAGCTTCAGCAGGTCGTGGAACGTGCGGGTGGTCAGGTCCGGGAACGCGGCGGTGCGGACCTCGATCGTCTGCGGAGGCATCCTGCGATCGTAGGTCCACCGGCTTGCGGAGCCAGGTACGTGGCGGCCACCGCAGTGAGCAGCAGCACCCCGCCGGTGAGCACGGGGAGCGGCAGTGGCTCGCCGAGGAGCACGACGGCGAGCGCAGCGGCGGTCAGCGGCTCCACGAGGGTGAGCACCGCCGCGACGCTGCCCTCGACCGTTCGCAGCCCGGCGTTGAACAGCACGTACGCCAGCGCGGTGGTGACCAACCCGAGGTGGAGCAGCAGCGCCACGACGTCCGCGCGGGCCGGCACGGTCAGCCCCGCGGACAAGGCGAACGGGGCGAGGACCAGCGCGCCGATCACGGTGGAGATGGTGGTGAGCGTCATCGGTGGGGTGGTTCGGGAGACGTGCCGGCTCACGAGGGTCGTCGCGGCGTACCCGAGGCCGGACCCGGCTGCCGCGAGCAGCCCCAGTAGCGGTCGGGGCGCCGCCGAGTTGGGCTCGGCCGAAGCCGCGGTGACCAGCGCGAGGCCGGCGACCGCGGCCGCGAGTGTGGCCAGCCGGAACGGGCCGGGCAGCCGGCGAGCCCGGACCGACTCCCAGGCCACGGCGAGCACCGGGGCCAGGCCGAGGCTGACCAGCGTGGCCACGCCGACCCCGGCGAGCGCGACGGCCGCGAAGTACAGCGCCTGATAGATGCCGAGCCCGACCCCGGTCGCCAGCAGCGGCAGCGGCGCGGCGCGCAGAGCGGCCAGCGTCGGACGCAGCCGTGGGGCGGCGAACGCCGACAGGACGAGCGCGGCGATCGCCAGGCGGTGGAAGCCGATGCTGACCGGGTTCAGACCGGTGGTCTCGTGGACGACGTGCACGACGGTCCCGGTGGTGCCCCACAGCACCCCGGCGACGGTGATCTGGATCAGGCCGGTGCGGACGGGCGGGACAGGCGTGACCGGCGCCGGCCGGGAGGCGGGCGCGGTGCGGGAAGCGGGCATGTGTGCGCTCCGAAAGGGTGAGCCGCTGACGGGGGACGACGTCGGCGGAGCGCACAGCGATATGGCCGGTCCGGGTCAACCGGTCGGCGTGGGGCGGCGCGCTCCGGTCAGGAGCGCGGGGGAGGCAGGACGCCCAGGAAAGGCCGCATCGGTAGACCGTACCGTGGCCGCGCGTCAGGAGGGGCGTACGCCGACCGCGTCGCGGATCTCGGCACCCTGAGCGCCCTCGACGGCGCGGGCGGAGTGCCCGCTGCAGAAGAAGCGGCCGTTGACCTCCACCCCGTGCCCCACGATCTTGACCTGGCAGTGCTCGCAGATCGGTGCCAGCCGGTGGATCGCGCACTCGAAGCTGTCGAAGGTGTGCGTGTCACCGCTGACCGTACGCACCTCGAACGCCATCCAGTAGTCGTTGCCGCAGACCTCGCAGGTCGCCATGGGAACCCCCCGTATCAGGACAGTTGCCTTCAGAGTGCGCCAGAGCGGCGGCAGGAGCGGGAGGAATGCGGCTATCCGTGTCGCCGCCGGCGGCGTGTCGGCTCCCGCGTGTCGCCCGTTGTGCCTGGTAGACCGCCCTGAGCCCTGGAGGTACCCCGTGATCAAGCGCAGCAGGCTCTTCGGCAATCAGACCCGGGTCACCTTCTGCCTGCCCCGGGACGCACCGCCCGGAGCGGTGAGCGTGGTCGGCAGTTTCAACGACTGGGAACCGGGCCGGCACGAACTCGTTCCGCGTCGCGACGGCACCCGGACGGTGACCGTGCGGTTGCGCCCGGGGGAGTACCGGTTCCGCTACCTGGCCACCGGCGGGCTCTGGCTCGACGACGACACCGCCGACCGGGTGGACGATCAGGGCTGCACCCTGGTGATCTGAGACCTCGGGAAACGTTTCTGCATCTATCGATGACTGTCTTTACAGTTAACAAAGTTTAATTTATGTTGGTGGCAACTTCATCACCCCGCGGAGGTGTCACCATGCGTCGAAGGATCACCCTCCCGGTCGTGGCGGCGGGCGCCGTCCTGTCCTCGCTCGCCGTCGCGGCCCCGGCCCAGGCCCACGGCTACGTGTCGTCGCCACCGAGCCGGCAGGCGCTCTGTGCGCAGAACCGGGTCCCGGACTGCGGGCAGATCAAGTACGAGCCGCAGAGCGTCGAGGGCCCGAAGGGGCTGCGCAACTGCCATGCCAACATCGCCCACTTCGCAGTTCTCAACGACGACAGCCGGGGCTGGCCCGCCACCTCGGTCGGCAGCACTGTGACGTTCACCTGGATCAACACGGCGCGGCACGCCACCAGCAACTGGGAGTACTACATCGGAGGCACCCGGGTGGCCGTCGTCAACGGCAACGGCCAGCAGCCCGGGGCGACGGTGTCGCACACCGTCAACCTGAGCGGCTTCTCCGGCCGGCACAAGCTCCTCGCCATCTGGAACATCGCCGACACCGCCAACGCGTTCTACTCCTGCGTCGACCTCCAGATCGGCGGAGGTGGCGGGCCCGGGCCCACGCCGACACCCACCCCGACGCCGACGCCGACCACACCCGGCCCCACACCGCCGCCCGCCTCGGGTGGCAGCTGGACGGCGGGCCGGGCCTACCAGGTCGACGATCAGGTCACCTACGGCGGGTCGACGTACCGCTGCCGGCAGGCGCACACCGCCATCGCCGGCTGGGAGCCACCGAACGTGCCCGCGCTGTGGAGCCGGATCTGACCGTACGGGCGCGGCCGGCGTCCCAGCGTCGAGCCGTGCCCCCATCCCTGCCGGCCCCACCTGGGAGGGCGACATGACCCGGCTGACCGTGGCGGCCCCGCTCGTCGCCGTGCTGCTGGCCACCGGTTGTGCGGCCGGCCCGGCGACCGATCCGCCGGCACCGCCGGCGACCGCGGTACCGGCACCCGACCACTCCGCGCTGCGGACGCCGAGCGGGCTCGACCTGATCTTCCTGGGCATGATGGCGGCGCACACCGAGCAGACCCTGGAGATGGTCCGGCTGACCCGGGACCGGATCTTCGATCAGGAGCTGCGGACGCTGGTCGCCGCGATCGGCGCGACCGAGACCGACGAGCTGGCCACCATGCGCGCCTGGCTGCGAGCCGCCGGTCCGGCAGCGGACAGGCACCGGCACGACCACGCGGGGCACGGCCTGTCCGCCGCCGACCTGGCCCGGCTGCGGGACGCCACCGGCTCCGAGGTCGACCGCGTGCTGCGCGAGGTGCTCGCCCGACATCAGCGAGCGGCAGCCGACCTGGCCCGCGCACACCTGACCGCCGGCACCGACGAGCGGGTACGCGACCTCGCCCGGCGTATCGAGCAGTCACGTACCGCTGAGGTGCGGCTCCTCACGGGCCGACCGGCCGCCAGCCGATGAACCGATGGGTGGCCGACTCGCGTCGGCCACCGTTCAGCGGGGTTCGAGACGGATGGAGAGCGAGTTGACGCAGTGCCGGGTGTCCTTGTCGGTGAAACCCTCACCCCGGAACACGTGCCCGAGATGGCTGTCGCAGCGTGCGCAGCGAATCTCCGTGCGGACCATGCCGAGGGTGTGGTCCTCGATCTCCTTGACCCGCCCCGGGATGGCGTCGTCGAAGCTGGGCCAGCCGCAGTGCGAGTCGAACTTCGTGTCACTGGAGAAGAGTTCGAGCCCGCAGGCCCGGCAGTGGTAGACCCCGGGGGTCTTGGTGTCGACGTACTCGCCGGTGAACGGTCGTTCGGTGCCGGCCTCCCGTAGCACCCGGAACTCCTCCGGGGTCAGCCGGACGCGCCACTCGTCCTCGGTGCGGGGCAGTTCAGTGTCTTCCAGACTCACCCGGCAACCGTACGCCGGATGTCGGAGGCTTCGCATATGGTCGCCTGATGGGTGGCACCACGAAGGCAGCCGTCACCGAGGTCGAGATCGCCGGGCACACTGTACGGCTGACCAGTCCGGACCGGGTGATCTTCCCGCAACGGGGCTTCACCAAGGCTGACGTCTTCAACTACTACCTGTCCGTGGGCGACGGCATCCTGCGGGCCCTGCGCGACCGTCCCACCACGTTGCAGCGCTTCCCCGAGGGCGTCGAGGGGGAGATGTTCTTCCAGAAGCGGATACCGACCCGGGGCGTGCCGCCGTGGGTGGAGACCGCCGAGATCACCTTCCCGAGCGGGCGTACGGCCGCGGAGCTCTGCCCGGTCGACCTCGCGCACGTGGCGTGGGCCGCGCAGATGGGCACCGTGGTGTTTCATCCGTGGCCGGTACGGGCCGCCGCCGCCGACCACCCGGACGAACTGCGTATCGATCTCGACCCGCAGCCGGGCACCGATTTCGCCGACGCCGCCCAGGCTGCCGGTGAGTTGCGCGCTGTGCTCGACGAGTTGGGCGTCGCCGGCTGGCCGAAGACCTCCGGTGGCCGGGGTGTGCACGTCTACCTGCGTATCCAGCCCCGCTGGACGTTCGTGGAGGTGCGCCGGGCCACCATCGCGCTCGGCCGGGAGCTCGAGCGGCGCCGCCCCGAGTTGGTCACCACCTCCTGGTGGAAGGAAGAGCGTGGCAGCCGGGTCTTCGTCGACTACAACCAGATGGCCCGCGACCGCACCATCGCCTGCGCCTACTCGCTGCGGGCCAACGCCCGGGCCACGGTCTCCACCCCGGTCACCTGGGACGAACTGCCCGACGTCGACCCGGACGACTTCGACCTGGCCACTGTCCCGGCCCGGCTGGCCGAGCAGGGCGACCCGCACGCCGGTGTCGACGACGACCCGTGGGACATCACCCCGTTGCTCGAGTGGGCCGACCGCGACGCCGCCGCCGGCCAGGGTGATCTGCCCTACCCGCCGGACCACCCGAAGATGCCGGGCGAACCCAAACGGGTGCAACCCTCCCGCGACCGCGACCGCCCCCGATGACCGCGGACGAGTGCCAAGGGTAACGATCATGTAACGGGCGGAACCTTTTCCGTGCCGTGACAGCTCTTCCTGGTCGATTCGGCCCAGGGGCCAGGGAGGGCATCGGATGAAGTTGGTGTGGAGGCGGGCCCGCGAGGCGCGGGGGCTGCTGGCGGCCGCGCTGATCGCGGCGCTGGTCGCGGTGGCGCTCGTCACCGGTCTCTCCGAGTACAACCGCCGAGCAGTGGACGCGGGGCAGCGTGCGCTGGTGGCGGCCGCGTCGGCGGAAGAGCGAAGCCTGCTGGTCAGCGGGTCGGGCGGCGCCGACGCCGACGAGTTCGCGACCCGCGACCGGAAGGTCCGCGACGAGTTCGCCCACGGTCTCGGGGATGCGCAGGTCAGCGTCACCGCCGCCCGGTACGGCACCGGCCGGGAGCTGACCGGCGATCTCGGCCCGGCGGTCCGCCCCGGCGGGGAGCCGGTCTTCGCCAACCTGTCGACGCTGGAGAACCTGGCCGGGCACGCCGACCTGGTCGCCGGCGTGTGGCCGGTGCCGGGTGCGCGGCCCACCCAGGTCACGCTGCCGGAGAAGGTCGCCGCGGCGCTCGGGCTCGAACCGGGCGAGCGGGTGCCGCTGCGGGACCGCCGGACGGAGCGGAACGAGGCGGTGGTCCTCGTCGGCACCTGGCGGCCCCACGACCCGGGTGACCCGTACTGGCGACTCGCGCCCGGCGTCGGCACCGGTGCCGCCAGCGACGACGCGGCCGCCACCTCGGGCACGTCGTACGGCCCCTTCGTGCTCGACCCCGAGGACTTCGAGGCGACCTTCCCGGGCTCCGTCTCGGCCTCCTGGATGGTGGAGCCGGACCTCACCACAGTCGAGCCGTCCCGGGTGTCCACGGTCCGGCAGGCCTCCGCCGACGTCGCGGCCGACCTGCCGGCGGCGGCGGACCTCGGCGCGTCCGCGCAGACCGTGACCCGGATCGACCAACTGCTGGACCGGATCAGCCGGGCCGACCTGGTGGGTCGATCCGCGCTCACCACCCCGCTGCTGCTCATCGTGGTGCTCGGCGGGTACGCGTTGGTGCTGGTCGCCGCGCTGCTGCACGAGGATCGCCGGGCGCAGAACGCCCTGCTGCGTGCCCGCGGCGCGGCGCGCCGGCAGCTCGCCGGACTCGCCGCCCGGGAGGCGACCCTGGTGGTCGCCCCGGCCGCCCTGCTCGGCCCGCTGGCCGCCGCGGAGGCGTTGCGTCACCTGCGGCCGGTCGGCTCAAGCGCGAGCGTCGCCTCCGGCACCAGCGGCCTGCTCTGGGCCGCCGCCGCGGTCGCCGCCGTGGGTTGTCTGGTGGCGATGGTCGCTCCCACCCTGCGCGGCGCCGGCACGTACGTGGCCGACATGGCCGCCCGCTCCCGGCCGAAGCGGAGCGCCGCCGTCCAACGCGCCAGCGTCGACCTGGTGCTGGTCGCCCTCGCCGTGCTCGCCTGGGTGCAGCTGCACCAGTACGCCTCACCGCTGGCCGGCGCCGGCGGCCAGCTCGGCATCGACCCGCTGCTGGTCGCGGCGCCGACACTCGGCGTGCTCGCCGGGGCGGTCGTGGCGCTGCGGCTGCTGCCGCCGGCCACCCGGTTCGCCGAGCGGTTCGTGGACCGGCGGCCCTGGACCGCGACCATGTTCGGCATGTGGCAGGCCGGTCGGCGCCCGCACGCCGGCCCGGTGCTGCTGCTCGCGCTCGCCGTCGGCGGCAGCACGCTCGCCTGGTCGCTGGTGGCCACCGGCGAACGCTCCCAGGTCGACCAGGCCGACCACACGGTCGGTGCCGACCTGCGCCTGACCGAGCGTAACGGCGTCGCCCCGGCCGACCGGGCCGGTCAACTCGCGGCGCTGCCCGGCGTCGACCAGGCCCTGCCGGCGTGGCGGGACGAGGTGCGGATCGGCCGGGCCAACCTCCCGGTCACCGTGCTCAGCCTCGACACGGCCGCCGCAGCCGGCACGGTGCGGTTCAACGACCGGTTGGCCGACGAACCGGTGCCGCGGCTCTACCAACGGATGGTCGACGCGCGCGGCGCCGCGGCCGGGCTCGACCTGCCGGCCGGCACCAAGAAGATCGCCGGCGTCGTCAGCACCCCCGTCGATCGAGCGGAGCGGCCCCTGACGGTCGCCGTTTCGATGCTGGTCACCAGCGCGAACGGAAACGCCTGGCGACTGCCGGCGGCGACCGGCACCAGTGACGGCCACGCCGTACGGTTCGACGTCGAACTGCCTGACGTCGGCGTGCCGCTGCGGCTGGCCGGGTTCGAGGCCGACGGCGGCGACACGGCGGGGACCATCTACCGGCTGCGGATATCCGACCTGCGGCTGGTCGGTGCGGACGGATCGGCGGAGCCGACCGGCCTCACCGACACCTGGGTGCTCCGCGTCCCGGAGAGCGACCTGCCGCAACGGGTCGACACGACGGGTACCACCGTCGCCGCCGACCGGTCGGCGATCACCCTTCCGGGCGGGCAGTTCGCGTTCCAGCCCGCGTCGCGGTTCGCCGTGGTGCCCGACGGCGAGAACACGCCGGTACCGGCCCTCATGACCCCGCGGGTCCGGGACGAGCTGAGTTTGCAGATCGGCGACACGGTGGACCTGCCGCTGTCCGGGGCCACGCTGCCGGTGAAACTCGTCGACGTGGTGGACGCGCTCCCCGGCACAGCCGGTGACGGGGTGCTGCTGGATCTTCCGGCGGCGGTGGACTGGCTGGTCCGGGACAGCGGAACGGTCCGGCCGACGGTGGAATGGTGGGTCGGCTCGGCCGCCGGCGAGGCGGCCGCCACGGCCCAGGCGGCCGCCGGACTGTCCGGGGTCACCGTCCTCGACCGCCGGCAGGTGGCGGAGGCGGCGGAGCAGGACCCGTACTGGCGGGGTGCCCACGTCGGCCTGCTCGCCGCGGCGTTGGGCTCCGTGCTGCTCGCCCTGGTCGGTCTCCTGGTCGACGTCTGGGCCACCGCCCGACGCCGGCTGTCCGAGTACACGGTGCTGAACACGCTCGGCGCGACCCCCCGGCTGCTGGCCCGGGCGTTGCTCGCCGAACAGACCTTCCTGGCCGGTATCGGCGTCGGAGTGGGGCTGCTGCTCGGCGCGGCGGTCGGCGCCACCATGGCGCCCCTGGTCATCCTCACGCCGGCCGCCGGCCGGCCGGTGCCCGAGGCGGTCTTCACGCTGCCGTGGCTGCCGATCGGCCTGACCGCGGTAGGCCTGCTGCTGGCGGCGCTCGCCGCCAGCACCTTCATCGCCGTCGGCATCCGGCAACGGGTGTCTGCGGCACAGCTGCGGATCGGGGGAGAACGGTGAGCATCGGCGCGGTCGTCCGCCGCATCCGGGCGTACGGGGGGCAGTTCCTGCTCCTCGGAGTCCTGACAGTGGTCATCACGCTGCTGATCAGCGGCGTGCCCCGGATCACGAACCGGCTCACCGAGCAAGGGCTGCGGGAGCACATGGCCCAGCAGTTGCCGGCACGGCGCGACATCACGTACACGATCGGGTCGGACGCGGGAAGCTCCGTCCCGTCCAACGCGAGCGCGGGGCAGAACAGACTGGACGTACTCCAGGAGGCGATGCCGGACCACGTCCGGCCGGCGGTGTCGGAGCGTTGGTACGTCGCCGACGGCCCGGTCGGCCGGTTGACCGGACCGGACCTGAAGCGCAACAACCTCCTGGTCGAGCTCGGCCTGCGGGCCATGCCCGCGGTGCCGGAGGCGGCCACGATGGTCGACGGGCGCTGGCCGGCCGAGGATGTGGCGCGCGACGAGCCGACGCAGATCGCGCTCAGCGCGGACACCGCCCGGAAGCTGGACCTGCGCGTCGGCAGCAAGCTGCAGCTCGCCCTGCCGGAGAGCAAGGTTCCCAGCGTCCCGGTGATCGTGGTGGGGATTTTCGCTCCGAACGACCCGTCCGATGGGGTCTGGGACAGCCTGCCGCAGCTGCTCCGGGCGGCCGAGCCACTGGGCGACGGCCAGCCGTTCATCGCCGTCGGGCTGACCACCATCGGAGCGTTGGATCACCGGGCGGCCGAAGGGGTGTGGCTCACGCACAGCTGGCGGTACCGGGTCAACGGCGACGCGCTCGACGCCGGACGGCTGGACCTCACGATCGACGAGCTGCAGCGCCTGGAGCAGACCGCGCCGACCGGTCTGCAGGTCGTGCAGGGGGTGGACGTGCCCCTTCGGGAGTTCCGGGACGCGCTCGCCTCGGCCCGTACGCTGCTCGCGGTGATCGCCGCCGGCGTGTTCGCCACGCTGGCCGGTCTGGTGCTCCTCGCCGCCGGACTGGCCGCGCGCCGCCGCCGTGGCGAGTTCGCCCTGCTGCGTGCGCGCGGCGGCGGATCGACCACGGTGGCCCGGCGGACCCTCGCCGAATCGCTGCTGGTGACCGTCCCGGCCGCGGCCGTCGGTTGGCTGCTGGGGACGCTCGTGCCCGGCGCACCCGACCCCACCGTCCCGTACGCCGCGGCCGCGACCGTGTTGATCGCCCTGGCCCTGCCCGTCGCCGCCCTCGCCACGTCGGGCGGCGCCGGTCGCCGCGACCTGGTCCGGCTGCGCCCGTCCGCACGGCGGCTCACCCTGGAGGCGTCGCTGCTGGTCCTCGCCGGGCTCGCGGTGGTGCTGCTGCGCCGACGTGGCCTGACCCTGGGTGAGGTGGACCCGCTGCTGGTGGCGGTGCCGGTCCTGCTCGCGGCGGCGGTGGCGGTGCTGGCGCTGCGCGCGTACCCGTGGCCGCTGCAGCTGGTCAGCCGGCTCGCGGCGCGCGCCCGGGGCAGCGTCGCCTTCCTCGGCACCGCCCGCGCCGGCCGCGCCGTGGTGTCCGCACCGCTCGTGGTGGTCGTGCTGGCGATCGCCACCGCAGGCTTCTGCGCGGTCGTCTCCTCGGGGATCGAAGCCAGCCGGGACCGGGCCGCGAGCGAGCGGATTCCCGGCGACGCCCTGGTCACCGGGGATCGGCTGGCCCCCGATACGGCGGACGCCCTGAGCCGCCTGAGCGGGGTGCGGGCGGTGGCGGCGCTGGCGACCGAACCCGGGCAGCGACCGGCGCGTACCAAGGTCGGCCTCGACGCCGGAATCAACCAGGTAAGCGTGCTGGCGGTCGACGCACCGGCCCTGGCCCGGGTCGGTGAGGCGGCCGGCCGGGAGGCGACGATACCTCCGGCGATGCTCGCCGAGACGGGTGACGGGCCGCTGCCCGCGCTGGTCTCACCGGCCGTCGCGACCGACCTCGCCCGGGCCGGCCTGGACGGGTCGGCGTTCCTGTCCCTGCAGGGCCAGCGGTACGAGTTCCGGGTGGCCGACACGGCGGAGAGCTTTCCGCTGGTGACGCCGGGAACCGAGCGGTTCGTCGTGCTGCCGCTGCAGGCCTTGCCGGACCGGCCCACGGTCGCGGTGCCTACGGGTTTCGTGGTGGCCGGCGACGGCCTGGACACCGAGGCGTTGCGCCGCACCGGCGACGAGGGGCAGCAGCGTTACCAGCGGGGTGGCGTCGTGTCGGGCGGCGAGCGTCCGCGCGGCGCGGAGGTGCAGACCTGGGCGGCGAGCCGTCAAGAGATCGGCGAGGGCGGCGCCAACGGTTTGCTGGCGTTCGGCTTCGCCTCCGGGGCGGCCGGCGGGACCGTGCTGGGGCTGCTCGCCATCGCGTTCACCGTGCTGGCCGGCGCCCGCGCCCGCGGGCAGGTGCTGTCCCGGCTGCGTACGCTCGGCCTGTCCCGCCGGCAGTGGCGGGGCCTGCTCCTGGTCGAGCTGACGCCGCTCGTCGGCGTCGCGGTGTTCACCGGCGCTTTCGTGGGTGCGCTGCTGCCGCTGCTGCTCACGCCGCTGCTCGGCCTGTCCGCCTTCACCAGCGGCATGCCCGTCCGGGTGGCGTTCGAACCGGGCCTGGTGGTCGCGGTCGTCGCGCTCGGGGCGCTCGCCCTGGCCTTCGCGGTCGCCATAGAGGCCCTGAACAACCGCCGGTTGCGCCTCGGTGAGGTGCTCCGGCTCGGAGAGGAGAGCTGAGATGACCGCTACCGCGGCGACACCGGTCGTGCCGGACCTGGCCGACCTTCAGAAGCGGGCCGCGCAGCGCGCGGCCGAGCGGGCCGGCGGCCGTGACCGGCTGCGCGGACACATCGTCTGCGACGGGCTGGTCCGCATCTTCAAGACCGAGGGGGTGGAGGTGGTCGCCCTCCAGGGGCTCGATCTGGTCATCGACCGGGGTGAACTGGTGGCGATCGTCGGTGCGTCCGGCTCCGGAAAGTCCACCCTGCTCAACATCCTCTCCGGTCTGGACACCCCGACCGCCGGTATCGCCAGGGTGGCCGGATACGACCTGCTCAACCTCTCCGTGAAGCGGCGGCTGAGCTACCGGCGCAAGACGGTCGGCTTCGTCTGGCAGCAGACCGGACGCAACCTGATGCCGTACCTGACCGCGTTGGAGAACGTGGAGCTGCCGATGCAGCTGGCCGGCCGGCGTGGTGGCCGGGCGCGACGTGAGCGGGCGCGGGAGCTGCTGGAGATGGTCGGCGTCGGCTACTGCGCGGATCGGCGGCCAGGCCAGCTCAGCGGCGGCGAGCAGCAGCGCTGCGCAGTGGCCGTGGCGGTGGCGAACGACCCGGAGGTGCTCTTCGCCGACGAGCCGACCGGCGAGCTGGACGAGGCCACCGGCGCGGATGTCTTCGCGGCGCTGCGCACCATCAACGCCGAGCTGGGCGTCACCGTCGTCGTGGTCACCCACGACCAGGCGGTCGCCACCCAGGTCCGGCGGACCGTCGCGATCCGCGACGGCCGGACCGCCTCGGAGGTACGCCGGACCGCCCGGGTCGGCGCGGACGGCAGCACCGAGCTGGTGAGCGAGGAGTACGCGGTGCTCGACCGGACCGGCCGGATGCAGCTGCCGGCCGCGTTCGTGGAGGCGCTGGAGTTGCGGGACCGGGTCCGGCTCAACCTGGAGCCGGACCACGTGGAGGTGCGGCCGGGCGAGCAGTCCCGTGGCGAAGGAAAGGCAGAGGCATGAACGGGTGGGACGGGACGGCCGGTCGGGTCGCCGGCTCGGCGGACGGCCGGGACGGCACGGCGGCGAGTGGTCTGCTCGGCAGGACCGCCACGCGGTCCGTAGAGGAGGTGGTCCGGGTCGAGGGAGTCAGCCGGACCTTCGGTCGTGGCGAGCACGCCGTGCACGCGGTCCGCGACGTGTCTTTCACCGCGATGCGGGGCGAGCTGCTCGCCGTCCGCGGCCGCTCCGGCGCCGGCAAGACCACCCTGCTCAACATGATCGGTGGCCTGGACCGGCCGGACCGCGGCCGGGTGGTGGTGGCCGGGCACGATGTGACGGCCGCCGGGGAGAAGGAACTGCTCCGGCTGCGGCGCGGCACTGTCGGTTTCATCTTCCAGACGTTCGGCTTGGTGCCGATCCTCTCCGCCGCCGAGAACGTCGGCGTGCCGCTGCGGCTGGCGAAGGTGCCGGCCGCCGAGCGGGAGGAGCGGGTCGCCATGCTACTCGAACTGGTCGGGCTCGGTGGGCATGCGGCGCAGCGGCCGTACGAGCTCTCCGGCGGGCAGCAGCAGCGGGTCGCGGTGGCCCGCGCGCTCGCCAACGATCCCGACCTGCTGATCGCCGACGAACCGACCGGTCAGCTCGACTCGGAGACCGGCCGATCGATCATGGACCTGCTCCGGGCGGTGGTGCAGGCGCGCGGTACCACCATCCTGGTCGCCACCCACGACCTCAACCTGATCGAGCTGGCCGACCGGGCCCTGACCCTCCGCGATGGCCGGCTGGTCGACGGCTGATCGTCACGTGCGTGGTCGACGGCGTGGCTGTGGTGTTCGGGATGGTCCGGGCACCACAACCGCGCGGTGTGCGAGGCGCTCGGCCGCGTGATGACCTTGCGGGCGCTCAGAGCGCCAGCTTCATGCCCTCGTGGCTCGCGACGAACCCGAGGTTCAGGTAGAAGCGGTGCGCGTCGTGGCGGGACTTGTCGGTGGTGAGCTGCATCAAGCCGCAGCCACGCTCCCGAGCCTGGTCGATCGCCCAGGTCATCATCCGCCGGCCCAGCCCCTGACCGCGCTGGTCGGAACGGACCCGTACCACCTCGATCAGTGCCCGCTCGGCGCCGTGCCGGCTGAGGCCCGGAATGTAGGTGACCTGGTAGCAGCCGACCAGTTCGCCGTCGGCGTCCGCGACGATGAACTGGTTCCGTTGGTCGGCCGTGATGTCGGCGAACGCCTTCTCGTAGGCGGCGTCGATTTCGACGAAGTCGCGCGCCTTGCCGAGCACGTCGTCGGCGAGCAGGGCGAGCACGGCGGGCAGGTCGGCCTGCGCCGCCTCCCGGAAGATCACGTCAGTCATGCGGGGAGCCTCGCACAGCGATCATGGCGCACTCCGGGCGGGCCGCCCGGCCACCCCACCGCCGCCGGGTCAGCGGGCCGGGCAGCGCAGCCCTTCGCGGGGCACCGTCAGGTCGACCAGGTAGGCGTCCACCGCGTCGGTGATGCAGGGGGTCTGCGGGTAGGCCGTGTGCCCCTCACCCTCCCAGGTCAGCACCCGGCCGACCCCGAGCATCGAGGCGAGCGCAGCGGTCTGCTCGTAGGGGGTGGCGGGGTCGCCCGTGGTGCCCACCACCACGATCGGCGGCGCGCCGGTGGCCGCACCGGTCGGGTACGGGTCCCGCCCGCCCGGCCACTCGGCGCAGCCGAGCAGGCCCACCGCCAGCGCCGGACCGAACAGCGGGTACTTCTCCCGCCACTGCGACTGCAACTGGCGGATCTGCGTCACGCTCGGCTTCTCGTCCTCGTCGGCGCAGTTGACCGCCAGGTTGGCGTCGAACAGGTTGGAGTAGTGACCGTCGCTGTCGCGGCCGGCGTACGCGTCGGCGAGGCGGAACACGTCCTTCGGGTCACCGCCTTCGAGCCGGTCGATGGCGCGGGCCAGCTCCTGCCAGCCCTGCTCGGTGTAGAGGGAGGAGATGACCGCGTAGAAGACCCAGCCCGCGGTCGCCTCCCGCCCGTCGGCGCCGCGCACCGGGGAGACCCGCGCCTTGTCGATCGCGGAGGTCACGGCCGCCCGGGCGTCCGGGGCGATCGGGCAGCGCCCGGCGTTCGCCGTGCACCACCGGGTGAAGTTCGTGAACGCCCGCTCGAAGCCCTTCGCCTGGCTCTCCGAGCCGGCCACCAGACCCTGCCGTGGGTCGACCGCCCCGTCGAGCACCAGCGCCCGCACCCGTTGCGGATAGAGCTGGGCGTACGTGGCGCCGAGCAGGGTGCCGTACGAGTAGCCGAGGTAGGTCAGCTTGTCGTCGCCGACCGCGGCCCGCACCGCGTCCATGTCACGGGCCGCCTGCTCGGTGCCGTAGAGCGGCAACTGGTTGCCATACTTCGCGCCGCAGCCCTGACCGATCTTCTGGTTCAGCGTCACGAAGCCGTCGAACGACTCCTGTGCGCGCGGGTCGGGGTCGTAGCCGAAGCTCGCATCGAGGTCACCGTCGGAGATGCATTCGACCGGGCTGGAACGTTGAACCCCACGCGGGTCGAAACCGACGATGTCGAAACGCTCGGTCACCGCCGAGGGCAGCCCGCCGAACGCCGGTCCGAAGGACAGGAAGACGGCGGTGTCCACCCCGGACCCGCCCGGGCCGCCCGGGTTGATCACCAGCGAGCCGATCCGGTCGCGTTGTTTGGTCGAGCGGGCGCGCAGCAGGGCGATCTCGAACGTCTCGCCGGTGCCCGGTCCCGCGGTGGCGCCGCCGCCGTTGCCCCAGTTGCGTGGCACCGCGATGCGCGCGCACTCGTAGCGCATGTCGGGCGCGCCGCGCCCGACGAGCTGATCGGCGACCTCCGGACAGGCCCGCCAGGTCGGCGCGGTGCCCGGCGCGGCCACCGCACCGGAGGGCTCCCCCGCGGACTCGACGCGCGGCGCGAACGTCGGCAACGTGCAGCCGGCGGTGAGCAGCACGACGGCGGCGAGCCCGGCGAGAACCAAGCGGGCTCGGCGGAGCCGGTCGGTGGTGCGGTACACGAGTCGGCCCTCCGTGATCGTCTCGCGGCCAGGCTACGCCTGGCGGGAGGTGGCCGGCGTCGCGGTGGCGGTCGGGTCGCCGCGGAGCACCTGGTCGACGTCGAACCGCACCGGGCGGTCGAGCTGGTCGTACCGGCAGGACCGGGGATCGCGGTCGGGCCGCCAGCGGACGAACTGGGCGGTGTGCCGGAACCGGTCGCCCTCCATCGCGTCGTAGCCGACCTCTAGCACCAGCTCCGGCCGGAGCGGCTCCCACTCGAGGTTCTTGGTGCCGGTCCACCGGCTCACCCCGCCGGGGATGCGCTGCCCGCGTTCGTGGTCGCCGTGCACCCACGGGTGCTCGCCGCCGGTGTCCCGGTAGGGCGCCAACTCGTCGAGCAGCTCCTTGCGGCGGGCCATGCTGAACGACGCGCTGACCCCGACGTGGTGCAGCACGCCGTCGTCGTAGAGGCCGAGCAGCAGTGAGCCCACCACCGGGCCGGACTTGTGCCAGCGGAAGCCGGCCACCACCACGTCGGCGGTGCGCGCGTGCTTGACCTTGAACATCAGTCGCTTGCCCGGCTCGTACGGCAGGTCGGCCGGCTTGACGATCAGCCCGTCCAGCCCGGCGCCCTCGAAGACGTCGAACCAGCGGTGTGCCGTGTCCGGGTCGGTGGTGACCTGGGTGACGTGCACCGGCGGGCGTACGTCGGCCAGCGCCGCCTCCAGCCGGGCCCGACGCTGCGGGTAGGGCTGGTCGAGCAGCGCCTCGTCGCCGATCGCCAGCAGGTCGAACGCGACGAAGTCGGCCGGGGTCGTCTCGGCGAGCAGCTTCACCCGGGACGCGGCCGGATGGATGCGCTGGCCCAGCAGTTCGAAGTCGAGCCTCGGCTGCCCGCCCGGGCCGTCCCGGCGGATCACGATGAGCTCGCCGTCGACGGCGCAGCGCTCCGGCAGCTGCCGTCGGGCCTGCTCGACGACCTCCGGGAAGTAGCGGGTCATCGACTTGCCGCCCCGGCTGGCCAACTCCACCTCGTCGCCGTCCCGGAAGATGATGCACCGGAAGCCGTCCCACTTCGGCTCGTACGTCATCCCGGGTGCGGTGGGGATCCGCGGGACGCTCTTGGCGAGCATCGGCTCGACCGGCGGGTTGATGGGCAGCTCCACGGCGACCAGTCAACCAGACGGCACCGACAACCGTGAGGCACATCACCGCCGGGCGGTGCGCGTGGTGTCCGCCGCCGTCCCCCTCGTCACGCACCGGGCGAATCACAAAACCGCAGGTCAGAGCTACTTTCGCGGGGTGCCGGAGTGGAGTTGCGCCTGCTGCGGGCGGTACCGGGTCAGCGTCGAGCTGATCCGCGGCCGCTACCGCTACCGGCTGGTGCACCGCTACCCGCGCCAGTTCGGCGGCGGCAAGAACGTGCTCGGTGAGGTCGGCTCGGTCAGCGAGCTGGAGGAGCTGCTGCGCCGGCGTACGCCCCTCACCCTCGCCGATCTCCACGAGGCCGCCTGAAGCGGGCCGCCCCGGCCCCCGCCGCCCCGGCCCCCGCCGAGACGCCCTCGGCGAGGCGAACGCCCGGTCCGGCGGTGACGGCAGGCGAGGGGGACGGGACGATCAGTAGCGGGCGAACGAGCGGATCGGCATCCTCGGCCCGTACTTCGGAGCATGGATGCCGACCGCTTCGAGAAGAACGCACACCCGGCCTCGATGACCACGGAACGGTTCCAGCAGGGCGAGCATCCGGGCGTCGTCGGCCCGGGGTTCGCCGGCGAGGGCCCACGCGACCGTGTTCGGCACGTGGAAGTCGCCGACGCTGACCGCGTCCGGGTCGCCGTACGCCACCCGGACCACCTCGGCCGCGGTCCACGGACCGATCCCGGCCACGGCGGTCAGCCGGCGGGTCGCCTCGGCGGCGTCCGTGGAGCGCTCCAGCCGGTCCGCCACGGCGGCGGCGCGGCGCAGTGTCTCGGCCCGGCGCTGCTCGACGCCGAACGGGTGGAAGACCCAGTACGGAGCGGCGGCGATCGCGGCCGGCTCCGGCGGGAGCAGCAGCGGCATCGGGCCGGGTGCGGGCTCGCGGAAGTGTCGGACCGTCGCGGAGTAGGCGCGGTACGCCTCCTTGCCGGTGACCTTCTGCGAGTACACCGCCCGGAGCAGCCGGGGGAAGACCAGCCCGCTGGCCGGCATCCGCATTCCCCGATGCTGCCGAGCGAGCCGGTCCACCACCGGGTGCGTCGCCGCGAGTTCGGCGAAGCCGGTCAGGTCGTCGCGGAGACCGGAGATCGCGTCGGCCCGCTCCACCACCCACTCGGCGCCCGGCCCGTACCCCTCGGCCACCAGCTCACCGGACGCGGGACGCAGGGTGAGCGTGGCCGGACCGGCCGGCGTGCGGGTCGCCCACCAGAGGGCGCCGTCGACGATCCTGGCGCACGGGTCGTTCGGGCTGAAGGTCAGCGGGCGTACCGACGCTGCGAGCCGGTACTCCGCCGGTGGGCGCAGCACCCGGCGGGCGTTCGGCTCGGTCCCGGTCATCCCGCCACTGTGCCACGAGTGCGGGCCGGTCCGGACCGCGCGGGCAGGCCGATGTGTCCGGCGTCCCCCCGGCTGAGGTGGGCTCGCCCCGGTGCTCAGCTGCCGATGGCGAAGAGCCCCGGTGGAGGCGGGGTGGAGTCGGTGGCGTCGGCGTCATGCACGACGGCCGCCCCGCCGGCGAACCGGTCGAGGTCATCACCGGCGACGACGCGCCCCGGGAACCAGTCGCCGGCGGCCCGGCGGGTCAGCTCCGGCACCGGCGGCTCGACGCGCCCCGCCATCAGCACCAGGTTGCCGTACCGGCGACCACGCAGCACGGCGGCGTCGCCGATCAGGGCGGCCCGCGGGAGCACCGAGCGGACCGTGGCGACCTGCCGGCGGGCGTGCCGCAGGGGCGGACCGTCGGCCAGGTTCGCCAGGTACCAGCCGCCCGGCACGAGCACCCGGGCCACCTCGGCCGCGTACTCGACAGACGTCAGGTGCGCCGGGGTGCGGGCACCCGCGAAGACGTCGGCGACGATCACGTCGTAGCTGCCGTCCCGGCTGCCGGCGAGCACCTCCCGCGCGTCAGCCACCCGCACCCGCAGCCGGGGATCAGGTGGTAGGGGCAGCACCCGACGGACCAGCTCCACCAGAGGCCCGTCTACCTCGGCCACCCGCTGCGTCGAACCCGGACGGGTCGCGGAGACGTACCGGGGCAGGCTGAGCGCCCCACCGCCGAGGTGGAGCAGCCGCAGCGGGGTGCCGGCGGGTGCCATCAGGTCTATCGCCGTGGCCAGACGGCGGACGTACTCGAACTCCAGGTGGGTGGGGTCGGTCAGGTCGACGTGCGACTGCGGGGCCCCGTCCAGCAGCAGGGTCCACGAGCCGGCGCGGTCCCGGTCCGGGACCAGTTCCGCCCGGCCGGTCCCCACCTGCTCGACCACCCGGCCGTCGGCCCGCTTCCGCCCCACGGCACCAGTATCCCCGCCGCCCTCGTACCCTCGATCACCGCCGGCACGGCGACGTCCTGACGCCGACCGCGTTCGCCGGTCGCGGCTCCGGCGCGACGCTTCGTCGCTGGCTGTGCGGAGAGTGACGGTCCCGCTCGGCCGCCGCCCCCCTTCGTGTCCCCTTTGCTCTGCACCCTCATACGCACCGGTTACTGGATGTAGCTGGCGCGTATAGGGGTGCAGAGCAAAGGGCGGGGTGGCGGGTTCGGCGTTCCGCGCGGTCGATCGGATAAACCGCAGCTGGCGGGGGTGATGCCTGATCGGCGGCGATGCGAACAGGTGGTGTGGTCATGCCGTCGGTCACGGTCCGTAGCAGCGCCGGGCGACAGAGGGTCGATTACGGCTGGTGACGGTAGCAGTCGGCAGTCGGCTCCGCGGCCCGGATGGCCGCGCCGTCGAGTCGGGTCCTGCCGGGACGGCGCCGTGAGCCGCCCGGCCGCAGGTCAGCGGCGGGTGGCGCCGGTGCGGGCCGCGGCGGTGAGCGCCCGATGCAGCAGCCGGGAGTCGCCGAGCAGGGCGCGCAGTCGCCGCTCCAGGCCCGCGATCGGGATCAGGTTCTGCGGTGCCCGCGGATCCTTGTAGGGGGTCGAGGCGAACCGGGGAAGCGTGACCAGGGAGAGGTCGGCCAGCTCGATCGCCTCGGAGATCTCGAGATCGGGGGAGCACTCCACCCGGACGATGCCCGCCCACGGGGCGCCGGCCATGACCGGCAGGCGCAGATACCAGGACCAACCGCCCCAGGCGGTGCCGACACGGAACACCGGCGAGCGCTGCCCGGCGGCCAGGCCGGTCACCACCGCGGTCAGCCGGGCGTCGAGGTACTGGCTGTGCTGCGTCTTGATGTAGCCGAGGGTGCGCGGCAGGTTACGGCGGCTGCGCAGCGGCCCGTCGACCACCAGCAGATCCCCGTCGCTGCGGGCCGCGTCGGAGACCGCCACCTCGAGTGCGGTCAGCGGCGCCTGCACGGCCGCCGGCAGCTTGGCCAGCTCCCCGGTGCCGCTGACCCGGTGGACCGGGTACCGGATCGAGCCGGCCACCACGTCCTCCGCCGACGGGCTCGCCGTGAACAGGCCCCGACCGACCCGGGTACCCGCCAGCTGCGCCGCACCCCGGTCCAGGTCGCACCGGACCACGCCGGCCGCGTACGACGCCGCCACGCCCGGAAAGGAACCACCGTCGGCCTCGGCCGTCCAGAGGCTGGCATCGATGCGGCGTACCCCGTCGACGAGCAGCACCACGTCGGGCGCGCGCACCCCGGCGCGTACGTCGATCGCCCGCCAGTCCACCGCCGGCAGTTCCGCGTCCGTCTCGACCTGGGCACTGCTCGGTGCGGCCGGACCCGTCGCCGAGGCCTCGAAGGAAGCGCCGTACGACGGGTCCCACGTGTCGACGTAGAACCGGCCGCCGGGCGACGTCACCGGCCGGTCCGTTCCACCCGGGCGGAGCGGGCGTCCTTGCGGACCTCGAACCGCACCGGTATCCGCTCGGCCAGCGCCGGCACGTGGGTGACCACCCCGACCATCCGGTCACCCTTGGCGGCCAGATTCTCCAGCGTGGCGGCGACGGTGTCGAGGGTCGCCGCGTCGAGGGTGCCGAAGCCCTCGTCCAGCACGATCGACTCCAGGCTCGCGGCGGTGGTGGAGAGGCCGGCGAGCTGCTCGGAGAGCGCCAGCGCCAGCGCCAGTGACGCCTGGAACGTCTCGCCGCCGGAGAGGGTGCGTACGCCCCGGCGCAGCCCGGCGTCGTAGTGGTCGACGACGAAGAACTCACCCTTGTCGTGGACCAGGTCGTACTGGCCACCGGAGAGCTCCCGCAGGATCCGCGACGCCCCGTCGACCAACAGGTCCAGCGCCTCGGCCAGCAGCCACCGTTCGAAGTTGTTGGCCCGCAGGTGCCCGGCGAGGGCTCGCGCCACCTGAGCCTGTCGCTCGTGTCCGGCCCGCTGCTCGCGCAGCTCGGCGGCCTGCTCGCGGCGCTCCAGCAACCGGCGCCGGTCCGCTTCGGCCCGCTCGACAGCGACCGCGGCGACGCGGACCGGATCGTCGGCGGCGGGCAGGCCGCCGCCGGCGAGGACAGCGGCGATCCGCTCCGTCACCGCGGTCGCCGCCGCCTCCGCCTCGGCGACCGCCGCCGCGAGCCCCTCCCGCTCCGCCGCGCGCCTCCGCGCCTCCGCGCCGGCCCACTCGGTAAGCGCCGCCCACGCCCCGGCCACGTCGTCCCGGTCGGCGGCCGGAGGGCCGAAGCGTGCCAGCCCGTCCCGCGTGCCGTCGAAACCTCGCCAGGCCGCCCGCAGCCGCTCCTCGGCGGAGTCCACCGCGCCACGCGCCCGGCGAGCCGCCTCCCGCCCGGCCCGAACCGCGGCGCCCGCCTCGTCCAGCGCCCGCCGGAGCCGGGCGTGCTCGGCCAGCTGCTCCCGCAGCGCCTCCGCACCGGCGGCCCCGGCGAGCTGCCCGTCCAGTTCGGCGAGCCGGGCGTCCAGGTGTTCCTGCCCGGCCCGAGCCTGCACCAGCACCCGATCCAGCTCGCGTGCCGCCGCGTCGCGCTCCTGCACGACCCGCTTCGCCGCGTCGCTCGCCGCCCGCGCCGCCTTGCCCGCCTCCACCGCGCGGGCCACCGCCGATCCGGCGGGCACCGCCGGCACACCGGCGACCACCTGCTCGCAGACCGGGCAGGGCTCGCCGTCGACCAGGTGCGCCCGCAGCGCCATCGCCTGGTCGGTGGCCTTCGCCTCCTCGTGGGCCAGGAAGGCCGCAGCCAGCTCCTGCTCCGCCCGTTCCGCCGCCGCCCGCGCCTCGGCCAGCGCCCGCACGGCCGCGTCATGCTCGGCGTCGGCCGCGGCCAACGCCGCGCGTACCGTCTCGGCCTGCCCGGTCAGCTTCTCCCGCTCGGCGTACGCGGTCAGTCGCACCCGCAGCGCGCTCTCGTCACCGGCGGCGGCCAGCTCCCCGCGGAGCTTCTCCTCGCGCTCCTCGGCGAGCGAAACGGCGTCGACGGCCGCCTCGGCGTCGGCGCGCGCGGCCGTCACCGCCCGGGCCACCTCGGCCACCCCGTCCGGCGCCCGGACCGCGCCGAGCACGCTCAGCTCGCCGTCGAGCGCGTCGAGCGCCGCCGTCGCCTCCCGCGCCGAGGCTCGGGCCGCCTCCAACTCGGGTACGGCCGCGGCCACCGCCGCGGCCAGCTCGCGCATCCGGTCGACCTGGGCGGTGGCCCGGTCGAGCGTGTCGTCGTCCACGTCGGTGAGCCCGGCCAGCAGCTGGTCGACCGCCTCCAGCTTCGCCTCGGCCTGCGCGGCCCGGCCGGTGGCGCGTTTCTGCACCGCCTCGTAGACACCGAGGTCGAGCAGGTTGACCAGGATCTGCTGGCGGGTGGCCGGCCTGGCGTGCAGGAAGTCGGCGAACTGCCCCTGGGGCAGCACCACGCAGCTGGTGAACTGCTCGTACGGCAGCCCGACCGCCTCCAGCACCGCCTCGTCCATCTCGGCCGGCGTGCCGGCCACGACCTCGCCCAGGTCCTCCGGGGCGAGACCGGTGTCCAGCTTTGTCACGTCGAACCCGGGCGGCATCAGCTGCAACCCGGCGTTCGCCGTCTTCACGTTGCCCCGGCTGTCCCGCCGGACCACCCGGGTGGCCACGTAACGGGCCCCGGCGGACTCGAACACCAGGCGTACCCGCGCCTCGGTCGTCGACGGGGCGAGCGCGTTGGCGAGGCCACGCGTGCCACCCCAGCGCGGCACGGTGCCGTAGAGGGCGAAACAGATCGCGTCCAGCACCGTCGACTTGCCGGAGCCGGTCGGGCCGACCAGCGCGAAGAAGTCCGCGTCGGTGAAGTCGACGGTGGTCTCGTCCCGGAAGACGGTGAAGCCCGCCATGTCCAGCCGGATCGGTCGCATCAGTGGTCGACCTCCTCGAGCAGTTCGTCGAAGAGTTCCTGAACGCCGTCGTCGGCGTGCCCGCGGCTGCTCAGGTAGTCGCCGAACAGCTCCCGTGGGGAGCGGCCGGAACGTTGGGCGACCCGGGCGCCACTGCCCGGCGCCGGCACCAGCTCGGGGTCGATGCGGATCTCCAGCGCCCGCGGCAGCAGCTCCTGCACCTCCTCGCGCAGCCCGGCCCGGGGCTGTTCACGTACGTACACCCGCAGCCAGGCGTCCGGCTGCTCGAGCTCGGCGAGCTGGGCGAGGGTGCCCCGCACGGTGCGCAGCGCCGCCGCCGCCGTCACGGGAACCTCCCGTACGCGGGCGGCCGTGTCGGCGGTGACCTCGACGATCGTCACGGAGGGGACGTTCTCCTGTTCGCCGAAGTCCACCGCCAGCGGGCTGCCGCAGTAGCGGACCGGGCACGGGCCGTCGATCCGCTGGGCGCGGTGCAGGTGCCCCAGCGCGACGTAGTGCGCGGTCGCCGGGAACACGGTCGCGGGGACCGCGTAGCCGAGCACGGTGTGCGCGTCCCGCTCGCCACCGCCGGCGGCGGCCCCGGTGACCGTCAGGTGCGCGGTGACCAGGTGTACCCGGTCCGGCTCGGTGAAGCTCTCGGTGAGCCGGCCCAGCACCCGGCGCAGGTGGTCGGCGTACGTCTGGTTGGCCTCGGCCGCGGTGAGTTCGTACATCTCGACGGCGCGGACCGCGTACCGCTGCGAGAGGAACGGCAACGCGGCCAGCCGCCAGCGTTCCCCGCCGGCGGTGGTGCCGTCGATGACGTGCTCGTCGGGGTTCTCCCGGACGCTGCCGCGCAGCGTGACGCCGGCCGCCTCGGCCCACGGACGCAGCGCGTCGAGCGCGGCGCCGTTGTCGTGGTTGCCACCGATCGCTACCACGTCCGCGCCGATGCGGCGCAACGCGGTCAGCGCCCGGGTCACCAGGCGGGTGGCCTCCGGCGTCGGCGCGGCCGTGTCGTAGAGGTCGCCGGCGACGATGACGAGGTCGGGCTGCTCCGCACGGGCGATGTCGATCACGCCGGCGAGCACCGACTTGTGCTCCTCGGCCCGCGACCGCCCCTTGAGGACCTTGCCGACGTGCCAGTCCGAGGTGTGCAGAATCTTCACCAGGCCCCCTAGAACGGGATGTCGTCGTCGGTGCCGCCGGCCGAGCCCACCACCGCGAACGGATCCGCGCTCTGGGTGATCGAGCGCAGTGTCTGCGACGGTGCCCGGCCCGCCTCGCTGACCCGGGTCGCCCAGGCCGGGAACGGGAAATCTAGGCAGAGCGGCACCGGGATGTCCGGCTGGTTGACGAACATGGTCCCGGGCTTGGCGAGCAGCGCGCGCTGCCGTTGGGCCGGGGGCAGGAAGCCGTACTCGGGGCGGGACGCCTCGGCCGGGTCGAGCCGGCCGACCACCCGGATCGCCGAGTTGGTGACGATCCGCCGTTCCACCTCGCTCGCCGTCTGCTGGGCGCCGACCAGGACCACGCCGAGCGACCGGCCCCGCTCGGCGATGTCGAGCAGCACCTCCTTGATCGGCGATGAGCCCTCGCGGGGGGCGTACTTGTTGAGCTCGTCGAGCACCACGAAGAGCAGCGGCTTGGCGGTGCCGGCCTTCTCCTTGCGCTCGAACTCGCTGCGCAGCGTCACGCCGACGACGAACCGCTGCGCCCGGTCGGGCAGGTTGTGCAGGTCGACGACGGTGACCTGGGCGCTCTCCGCGGTGTTGATGCTGTGCGGGCGGCGGGTGGCGAGGTCGCCCCGGATCAACCGGCCGAGGTCCTTCTTGCTGCCGATGAGGCGGCGGGCGAAGGCGTTGACGGTGCCCAGGCCGACGGCGCTGCCGGCCCACTCCGAGCGGGTCTCGTCGTCGTTGAGCCGCTCGACGATGTGGTCGACCAGGTCGGCGTAGCCGCCGAGGCGGACCCCGTCGATGCTCACCCCGCCGTCGGCGGGCTGGGCGTAGCGGGCCAGGTGGGCGGTGACCGAGTGGACCACCATCGTGTACTGCTGGCGTTCGTCGTCGGCGTCGGCGAAGACGTACGGCAGGAGCCGGTCGGCGCAGAACTCGCTGAGCGTCCAGTAGAAGCTGTCGACCCCGGTGAGCCGGCTGCTCACGTCGGGCGTGCCGGAGGAGTCGCCGACCCGGGGCGGGGCGTACACGCGTACGTCGGGGAAGGCGCCGGCGTCGAGGCCGAGCCGCGCGTAGGCCGCCCGGGTGTCGTCGTCCAGCCGGGCGTTGGGGTGGTCGAGGAAGAGCAGATCCTCACCCTTGACGTTGAAGATGAGCGCCTTGGCGTTGACGGCGTCACCACCCAGCACGCCCGAACGGAAGACCGAGTAGAGCAGGAAGGTGGCGAAACTGGTCTTGGTGGCCACACCGGAGATGCCGGAGATCGAGACGTGCGCGCCGCGGGTGCCGTCGAGGAAGTCGGCGTTGAGGTAGACCGGCACGCCGTCGCGGCCCATCCCCATCGGGATGCGGCGTTCCATCCGGTCGAAGTGCAACGCGCGGGCGCGGGCGTCGCCCTCGGCCCGGTGCACCACCGCGCCGGGGGTCGGTGGCACGTAGAACTCCGGATCGACCCGGGTGGTGGTGACCTCGGCGGCCTCCTGCACCTGGGCGGGGAGGGTGCCGTCGGCGATGGCGAAGACGTCGGAGTCGAACTGCGCGCCCTCGTGGCGGGCCCGTACCTGGGTGACCACGCCGGCGATGGTCACCGGCTCGCGGTCGGGCAGCTCCCGCCGGGTCACCACCACGTCGTCGAGCTGGAGGTAGCTGCCGGGGGAGACGGCCGTCCAGAACTGCAGCGGGGTGGCGTCGGCGGTGCCGAGCACCCGGCCGACCCCCTCGACCGGGGCGTCGAACCCGTCATCGCTCATCGGGCAACTCCGCTCGGTCGGTCATCGCGGTCGGCACACACGTGGTGCATCCTGCCCGAGGAGTACGACAGGTTGCCACGCGACGCGGCGGACGCCACGCCGGTCCGCGCCCCGCCCAGCGGAGCGTCACGACGGCACCACCATCCGTGCCCGCTGCTCGCGCCGCCGCCCCGGCCCGCCCCGGTCAGGTGATCATGAGGTTGGCGCGGCCTCGATCTCCGGAAGCGCCGTCAACCTCATGATCGATCGACCGGCGTCACCGGGTGGCAGGGCGCGGAGCCTCGGGCGGTGGGGGCTGGTCGCGGGCGTAGCGCAGGAGGAGGGTGCCGTCCTCGGCGGCGAGCGCGTGCCGCAGCGGCAGCCGCCGGGGCGGACTGGGAGGGCCGGCGGTGATCCGGCCGGGGCCTGCGCCGGCCAGCAGCGGAGTGACGGTGAGGCAGAGCTCGTCGACCAGGTCGGCGGCGGTGAGCGCGCCGAACAGTTGCGGACCGCCCTCGCAGAGCAACTGGTCGAGGCCGCGCCGGCGCAGCTCGGCCAGGCCCGCGGCGAGGTCGACCCGGCCGGTGCCGCAGGGGATGAGTTCGGCCACCTCGGTCAGCCCCGGTGGCGGCGCGGCCTCGGCGCGCGTGAGCACCAGCGGCCGTACCGGCGCGTCGGCGAACGCGGCCTGGGCGGGGTCGAGGTCGAGCGAGCCGGAGACGACCACCAGCGTCGGGTACTCGGGCAGGCCCCGCTCCCGCCGCCAGGCCCGCCGGCGCTCGTCCAGCCGTAGCGCCCGGTAGCCCTCGTGCCGCAGCGTGCCGGCGGCCACCAGCAGCGCGTCGCAGAGCATCCGGAGCAGGCCGAAGACGCGCTTGTCCGGCTCCCCCGAGAGACCGGCCGAGTAGCCGTCCACGCTCACCGCGCCATCGAGGCTCGACACGAAGTTCACCCGCAGGTGTGGCCGGTCGGCCCGGGCGTAGAGCTCGGTCAGCGTGGCGTCGGTGAGCGACTCCGCCGGAGGTACGGGCCAGATTCGACCGATCGGGATTCCGACGGTCATTCGCTGGCCGGACCGCTGACCGGAGGGGTGGGTCGGGGGGTACGGTGCTGGCAGTCGCACCAGTTCCGCCCCGGACAGTCGTCGTGCCGTCTCGCTCGGCACGCTCGGCAGATCATGCTCGCAGCCTATGCCGAGGAGGAGGGAACAGCATGTCGCGCCAGATCTTCCAGCTGAGGATTTCTCTGAGCGGGGTCCGTCCGCCGGTCTGGCGCCGGGTGCTCGTGCCGGCCGGCTACACCCTGGACCGGCTGCACCGGGTGATCCAGCACTCGATGGGGTGGCGCGACTGCCGTCTGCACTCGTTCGAGATCGACGGCCTCCAGTACGGCGAACCCGACCCGGACGGCGAGCTGGCGCTCGATGACGAGCTGGACGTACGCCTGGACGAGGTGCTCGGCAAGGGCAGCCGGTTCCAGTACACCTACGACTTCGGCGACTGGTGGGAGCACGACCTCGTCATCGAGGACGCGCTGACCGCCGATCCGGAGGAGCGTTACCCGGCCTGCGTCGACGGGGAGCGGGCGTGCCCACCGGAGGGCGTCGGTGGTGTCGCCGGCTACCAACTGCTGCTCGCCGCGCTGGCCGATCCGGCGCACCCCGAGCACGCGTCGATGCGGGAGTGGGCGGGGGAGTCGTTCGACCCGGTGGCCTTCGACGCCGGGCGTGCCGGCACGCTGCTCCGCCGCTTCTGCTGACACTCGGGCCATCGAGCCGCGGCGGCCTCCCCGATGGAGACCCGTGGATCCGGGCCGGCTCCTGCCCGCCCGCGGGCACTGAGCAGCCGGTCCCAGCGGGCACGGTAACGTTTGTTGGAACGCTCCCACCCGGGTATTGACACACCTGAAATTCGTCAGCACGCTCGCTGGGAGCGCTCCATTGGTGGCTCGGTCCTGTCGCGACCGCCGGCGTCGGTCGTCACACCGGTCCGGTGGCCGGATGCCGTTCCGCCACCACCCGTACCCAGCCTCACCACCGAAAGAGGGGTCCCGATGAGCCTCACCATGCGGCGCGTCCGGCTGACGGCCGCCGCCCTGGCCGCGATCACCGCGCTCAGCGGCCTCGTGGCATGTGGCGAGGACGCCGCCGGCGAGAAGCCCGCCAAGCTGGTCGTGGACACGTTCGGTGAGTTCGGCTACGACGAGATCGTCAAGCAGTACGAGAAGGACACCGGCATCAAGGTCGAGCTGCGCAAGACCGCCCAGCTCAACGACTACCGGCCGAAGCTCGTGCAGGCGATCGCCACCGGCGAGGGCGCGGGGGACGTCGTAGCACTCGAGGAGGGCATCCTCAACGAGTTCAAGGTCAACCCGGACAACTGGGTCGACCTCCGCAGGCTGGTCGCCGACCACAGCAACGACTACCTGGCCTGGAAGTACGAGCTGGGCGTCACCCCGAACGGCCGGCTGATGGGTCTGCCCACCGACGTCGGCAGCCTCGCGGTCTGCTACCGCCGGGACCTCTTCGCGGCCGCCGGACTGCCGACCAGGCGGGACAAGGTCGCGGCGCTCTGGCGGGACTGGACGGGGTTCATCGAGACCGGCGAGAAGTACCGCGAGGCGACCGGCAAGGGGATGCTCGATTCGGTCACCACCGCGGCCAGCGCGGTCATGTACCAGAAGGGCGGTGACCTGTTCTACGACGACGGCGACAACATCGTCGCCGAGACCAGCCCGTCGGTGAAGGCCGCCTGGAACACCGCGATCGCCATGGCGGACGCGAAGATCAGCGCCGCGGCGGCCACCTGGTCGCCGGAGTGGTCCAGCGGCTTCAAGACCGGCACCTTCGCCGCGACGCTCTGCCCCTCCTGGATGCTCGGCGTAGTGGCGGAGAACTCCGGACCGAAGAACGCGGGCAAGTGGGACGTGGCGCCGGTACCCGGCGGCGCCGGCAACTGGGGCGGTTCCTGGCTCGGCGTGCCGACGCAGAGCCGGTACCCGAAAGAGGCGGCGAAGCTCGCCGAGTACCTGACCAGCGCCCGCAGCCAGATCGCTGCGTTCAAGCTCAAGGGCCCCTTGCCGACCAACCTGGACGCGCTGCAGAACACCGATTTCACCGGCTACACCAACAAGTACTTCAACAACGCGCCGACCGGGAAGATCTTCGGTGAGAGCGTTCGGCGGATCCAACCCCTGCACCTCGGCCCGAAGCACCAGGCCGTGAAGGAGAACGCCCTGGAGCCGGCGCTGCGCGCGTACGAGAGCGGCGAGGCGACCAAGCAGCAGGCCTGGAGACAGTTCGTCAACGAGGCCAGGATGGAAGGCTCCTTCCGAGGTTGGTGACCCTGTGCGGCGGCCGCCACACGGCTGCTTCGCGCTCCCCGGAGGACATTCCGGGGCCCCGGGACACCCGCCGCACACCGAGGTCATCCCACGGCAACCGTCTGGCCGCACAATAGGCAGGGGCCAGCCACCAACGGACGGCGCGGTGCCCACCCCGATCGGGGTGGGCGCCGGTGCCGTCCTCCGCCGGAGGAGCAGACGATGACAACGCAGCGCACCCGGTCGCTCGGACGGCCGACCCTGGACGCGGTCGCCGCCCGCGCCGGAGTCGGCCGCGGGACGGTCTCCCGCGTGGTCAACGGATCTCCCCAGGTGAGTCCGGAGGCGCGGGCCGCGGTGCAGCAGGCCATCGCCGAGTTGGGGTACGTGCCGAACCGCGCGGCCCGGGCACTGGTCACCCGGCGTACGGACTCCGTGGCGCTGGTCGTCTCCGAGTCCGGGGACCGCATCTTCACCGAGCCGTTCTTCGCGGCCATCGTGCGCGGGATCAGCTCCGCGCTGCTGCAGACGCCGATGCAGCTCTGGCTGGCCATGGCGCAGTCAGCGGTCGAGCGTGAGCGGGTCGAGCACCACCTCACCAACCAGCACGTCGACGGCGTACTGCTGCTCTCCCTGCACGACGCCGACCCGCTTCCCGGCCTGCTCGAGGAGCGGGGTCTGCCCAGCGTGCTCGGCGGCCGGCCGGCCCGGATGCTGCGACCGGGAGCGCGGCCGGCCTGGTTCGTCGACGTGGACAACGTGGGCGGCGCCCGGCAGGCCGTGCAGTACCTCGCCGGTCGCGGGCGACGGCGCATCGCCACGATCGCCGGTCCGCAGGACATGGGCGCCGGCCTGGCCCGGCTGACCGGCTACACCGACGCGATCACGGCGACTCTCGGCGGGCTCGATCCCGGCCTCGTCGCGTACGGCGACTTCAGCGAGGAGAGCGGGGCGGCCGCCATGCGCCGGCTGCTGGAGGTCCGGCCGGACGTCGACGCGGTCTTCGTCGCGTCCGACCTGATGGCGTTCGGCGCGCTGCGCGCGCTGCGCGAGGCGGGCCGCCGGGTGCCGGACGACGTGGCGGTCGTCGGCTTCGACGACGCCCCGATCGCCAGGCAGGCCGACCCGCCGCTCACCACGGTCTTCCAGCCGGTTGAGGAGATGGGGCGGCAGATGGCCCGGTTGCTGGTCGCCCGCATCCGCGGCGACGACCTGCCCGCCCCGCACGTCCTGCTCGACACCCAACTGGTCCACCGCGCCTCCGCCTAACCCCCCCACCCCGGCAGCCCGGGAGGGGGTCAGGCGGGGGTGGGGGTGTGCCAGCGGCGGAGTTCACGTTTGGCCAGGGAGGCGCGGTGCACCTCGTCGGGGCCGTCGGCGAGACGTAGGGTCCGGGCGCCGGCCCAGAGGGCGGCCAGCGGCGTGTCCTGGCTTACGCCGGCCGCACCGTACGCCTGGATGGCCTTGTCGATCACCCACTCGGCCATCGCCGGCGTGGCGATCTTGATGGCCTGGATCTCGGTGTGGGCGCCCTTGTTGCCGACGGTGTCCATCAGCCACGCGGTCTTCAGCACCAGCAGGCGGGCCTGCTCGATGCGGACCCGGGACTCGGCGATCCATTCCCGCACCACGCCCTGCTCGGCGAGGGGCCGGCCGAACGCGACCCGGTCGCTGGCCCGCCGGCAGAGCAGTTCGAGGGCCCGCTCCGCCATGCCGACCAGGCGCATGCAGTGGTGGATCCGCCCCGGGCCGAGCCGGGCCTGGGCGATGGCGAAGCCGCCACCCTCCTCGCCGACCAGGTTCTCCACCGGCACCCGTACGTCGGAGAAGTCGATCTCGGCGTGCCCGCCGTGTGACGCGTCGCTGTAGCCGAACACCCTCATGCCTCGCCGGACGGAGACGCCCGGAGTGTCCCGCGGCACCAGCACCATGCTCTGCTGCCGGTGCCGGTCGGCATCCGGATCGGTCTTGCCCATCACGATGAAGACCGCGCAATGCGGGTCCATCGCCCCCGACGACCACCACTTGCGACCGTTGACGACGTAGTGGTCGCCGTCGCGGACGATCCGGGTGGCGATGTTGGTGGCGTCGGACGAGGCGACCTCCGGTTCGGTCATGCAGAACGCCGAGCGGATCTCCCCCTCCAGTAACGGACCCAGCCAGCGCTCCCGCTGCCGCTCGGAGCCGAACTCGGCCAGCAGCTCCATGTTGCCCGTGTCGGGCGCGGCGCAGTTGAGCGCCTCGGGAGCCAGGTGCGGGCTGCGCCCGGTCAGCTCGGCCAGCGGCGCGTACTGGAGGTTGGTCAGCCCGGCGCCGTAGCGCCGGTCGGGCAGGAAGAGGTTCCACAGCCCGCGCTTGCGCGCCTCGGCCTTCAGCTCGGCCATGACCGGCGGACGCGCCCACGGGTCGCCCGCCTCGGCCACCTGCGCGGCGTGCACCGCCTCGGCCGGGTAGACGTGCTGTTCCAGGAACGCGGTCAGCTCGGCCCGCAGGTGTTCGGTGCGACTGTCGTACGCGAAATCCATCAGCGCTCCCCGGCGGCGGTCAGCCCGTACGCGATCAGCGGCGCCACCATCTCGCCGATCCGGTCGAATCCCTCACCGAGGGTCTGTCCGAGCGTGTGCCGGTAGTGGATGCCCTCGCAGATCACCGCGAGCTTGAAACAGCCCAGCGCGACGTGCCAGTGCAGCGGACCGACGTCGACGCCGCTGCGGTCGGCGTACCGCTCGATCAGTTCGGTGCCGGTCGGGAAACCGGCCCGCGGGCCGAGACCATCGGCGACCGGGTTGCCCTCGGCGGTCTCGCTGCCGCCCAGCACGTCCCAGTAGGTCAGCAACAGCCCCAGGTCCGCGAGGGGGTCACCGAGGGTCGCCATCTCCCAGTCGAGTACGGCGCGGACCGCCACGGGCTCGACGGTGGCGAGGAGATTGTCCAGCCGGTAGTCGCCGTGCACGATCCGTCCGGCGTTGGCGCTCGCCGGCACGGTGGCTGCCAGCCGGTCGCGCAGCTCGTCGACGCCCGGCAGCGGCCGGCTGCGGGACCGCTCCAACTGCCCCGCCCAGCGGCGTACCTGCCGCTCCAGGTAACCCTCGGGACGGCCGAAGTCGGCCAGGCCGACCGCCTCCGGCTCGACCCGGTGCAGTGCGGCGAGGGTGTCCATCATGGCCATCGCGAGATCGCGGCGCCGCCGCCCGCCGAGCGGATCGGTCTGCGCCCGGGTCCGGTAGACCTCGCCGGTGACCCGCTCCATCAGGTAGAACGGCGCGCCGATCACCTCCGGATCGGGGCAGTGCAGCAGCGCGCCCGGCACCGGCACCTCGGTGGGCGCCAGTGCGGAGATCACCCGGAACTCCCGGGCCATGTCGTGCGCGGTGGCCAGCACGTGCCCCAGTGGCGGACGACGCAGCACGAGCTCCCGGTCGCCGACGTGCAGCAGGTAGGTGAGGTTCGACTTCCCGCCGGCGATCAGCCGGGCCCGCGGCGGGCCGGCGGCCAGGTCGGGGCGGTGGCGGGCCAGGTAGTCGGCGAGCCGATCGAGGTCGACACCGGCCGGATCGGTCATCCGATTAGTTGATGGCAGCTCACTCACGTTGTCAAGGTCGGGTTTTGCGTCGGGGACATGCCGCGGCAACAGGGACGAAATGGGCAGTGGTCAGGCTGGAGGCCAGCCTGCCGGCCGTTCACCGCCGGCCCGCCGAGCGGAGAGACGAGCATGTTGCTGCGAGTACGGGTCACCCTTCCGGATCGCCCCGGCACCCTCGGCCAGGTGGCCCGCACGTTGGGCGTGTCCGGGGCGGACATCGTCCAGGTGGTGGTGCTGGAGCGGCTGGGCGGGCGGGCCATCGACGACTTCACCGTCGTCTGGCCGGGCGCGGCGCGCGTCGAGCGGCTGCTGGCCGGGCTTGCGGCGATTCCCGGCGTACGGGTGGACGGGGTGTGGCGGGCGATCGGCGCGCCCACCACCACGGGGCAGGACGCCGAGCTGCTGGCCCAGGTGGCGGCGAACCCGGCCGACGGACTGGCCACCCTGGTCGACGCGGTTCCCGGACTGCTCGCCGCCGACTGGGCGGTGGCCGCGATGGTGCCACTGGACTGGGCGTCCCGCTCCGGAGGCGGCGCGGCGACCGTCGAGCACTCCAGCTGGCGTACGCCCGTAGCACCCGCACTGCCGGAGGTGACCCCGTTGCGGGCCCGCTCGATGTCCTCGCCCGGCGGCACCCACCACGCGGTCGCGCCGTTCGGCCGGGCCGGTCTGGTGCTGGTGGTGGCGCGTGAGCACACCGAACCGCTCACCGCCGCCGCGTTCCACGCCACCGAGGTCGATCGGCTGGCGCAGTTGGTGCGCGCCAGCGGCGTGATCCTCGGCGACCGGCTCGACCTGGTCGGCCAACCCCCGGTGACCGCCTGAGCCGCCGCCGGCAACGCTCGCGCGTCGCCTCGGGGCGACGCTCAGCCGAGGCTCGACCCGCCGCCCCGCGGAGGCTGTCGCTCTGCTCCGCGGAGGCTTTGGAGCTGAATCGTCTGTGACATCACGTGCCGGCGCTGACGCGTCAAGACCCTGCTGGGTGCGTGACTTGATGCGTGCGCGACTCCGACGCGTTCGTGACCCTGATGCGTGCGCGACTCTGATGCGTGCGCGACATCAGCTCCAAAGCGTATGAGTAAGAGGTCGCCGCACGATTGGCCGAGCCCTGCCGTTGCCGTTCTCCCTCCGGTCCGGTCGCGGTCCCGTTCGGCGTGCACCCGCAGTTCCTCGACGGCCTCCGGTCCCGACGGTCTCCGGTCCCGACGGTCTCCGGTCCCGACGGCCGCCGGTCGAGCCGGCGCATGTCGCACGTCACCTCGGGGAGGTGACACGTCACGGCAGAGCAATCGGCCGGCAACAGGCACCGGTGAGGGTGGTACCCGGGGAAGGGAGCCAACCATGACGTTGTGGCGGATCCGAGCCACCGTGGACGACCGGCCGGGCTACCTGTCGGTGCTCACGGCGAGCCTCGCCCTGCGCGGGGTCAACATCCTCGCCGTGCAGGTGCACACCACCGAGCGGGGCGCGGTGGACGACTTCCTCGTCGACGCGCCGGACACGCTCGCCGAGGCCGACCTGGTCGCGGCGGTCGAGCGCGGCCGGGGGCGGGACTGCTGGGTGGCGCGCAGCGAGGCACGCGGCCTCGTCGACCAGCCCACCCGGGTGCTCGGGCTGGCCAACCGGCTGGTCCGCGACCCGGAGGCGGCCGGCGAGACGTTGCGCGCCCTGCTCGCCGCGGACACGGTGACCTGGCGGCCGGAGACGTCGGACGCCATCGCCGGGATCGGGCGCGGCACCATGCTGATCGCCGACCCGGGTGGCGGCTGCTACACACTGTTCCGCGCGGTGCCCGAGTTCACGCCCGCCGAGTACGCCCGTGCCCAGGCGCTGGTCGAGTTGGCGGCCACCGTCGCGCGGCGGGCCGCCGAGCAGGTCACCCTGGTACTGCCCGACGGGGCCGAGGTCTTCGTACGGCCGTCGGTCGCCGATGACCTGCCCGGCGTACGCAACCTGCACGAGCGGTGCTCGGAACGCAGCCGGTACCGGCGCTATCTCGGCGCAGCCGCCGTGCCACCGCCGGCCCGGATACGCCGGCTGCTGGAGCCCGCCCGGGGGCTGACCCTGGTCGCGGTGACCGCGGACGCCACGGCGGAGTCGGTGGTCGCCGTGGCGAACCTGCTCGGCGAGGGGGACGAGGCCGAGGTGGCGGTGCTGGTACGTGACGACTGGCAGCGCCGCGGGCTCGGCTCGGCACTGCTGCGCCGACTGGTGCGTCACGCCGACCGGGCCGGGTACACCGCGCTGGTGCTGCACGTGCCGGCCGGCGACACCGCGATGCTTCGCACCGTGGACCGGCTGAACAGCGCGGTCCGTACCGAGGTCGACGGTGGGATCCTCACGCTCACCCTGCCGCTGACCGCGCCGGCGCCGGCGGCCCGCCGGAGCTGACGAGAAGATCCCGCCTGCCGGCGGTCGACGCCGGCGCCGGCCGGCCGCTGCCGGCCCCGGTCAGGTGGTGGGGTAGCGGCTGTAGTCGGGGAAGTTGCCGTACAGCCGCTCGTCGCCGCCCTGCGTGACGGCCTGCACGAGCAGGTCGCCGCCGACGAACGCCCCCTTCCAGGAGGCGCCCCGGCCGCCGAACGGCTCCTCCCGGTCACCACGTGAGCGGGGCCTGTTGATGCCCACCTTGAACGCCTGGAGATCGACCGCGAGTTTGCCCGCCAACTCCTCGTCGTCGCAGGCGAGCGAGGCGACCAGGGCACCGTTGGACGCGTTCATCTGGGCCAGCAGCTCGTCGGTGGTGTCGACCACGACGATCGTGTCGACCGGCCCGAACGGCTCGGCGTGCATGAGCCGGGACCGGCCGGGCGGGGCCAGCAGCACCGCCGGCGCCACGTACGCGGAGGTGTCCTGCGCGGCCAGGAACGGCGCGCCGTCCAGCTTGCCCCGGTACAGCGGCACGGCACCGCCCCGTACCGACTCGTCCACCTTGCGGCGCAGCTCGTCGGCCTTGGTGGCGCTGATCAGCGGCCCGAAGTCCAGTTCGGGCAGCGCGTCGCCGGGCCGCCAGCTCTCCTCGACCGCGAGGGGATGCCCGAACCGGATCGAGGAAACCACCGGCAGGTACATGCCGAGGAACTCGTCGACCAGGTCGCGCTGCACCACGAACCGGGGGTACGCGGTGCAGCGCTGCTTGCCGTACTCGAAGCCCTTCTTCAGGTGCCCGGCCAGCAGGTCCCACTGGGAGAAGTTCCAGATCCCCCAGGCGTTAAGCCCTTCCTGCTCGATGAAGTGGCGCTTGTCGGAGTCCAGCAGCGCGGCGGCCACCTTCCCGCCATTGGACCGTCCGCCGACGAACGCGACCGCGCCGATCTCCGGTGCCCGCACCAGGACCTCGGAGAGTTCCTCGCCGCCGCCGGAGAGCAACGCCGCGGGCAGCCCGGCCCGGCGCATCAGCGCGTGCGCCACGGTGAGGCAGACCGCGCCGCCCTGGGACGGGGTCTTGGCGATGACCGCGTTGCCGGCCAGCAACTGCACGAGCTCGGCGTGCACGAGCACGCTCATCGGGTAGTTCCATGAGGCGATGTTGCTGACCGGCCCGGGCAACGCCTCCCGGCCACCGGCGAGCATCCGGTCGATCTCACCGACGTACCAGCGGACGCCGTCCAGTGCCCGGTCGACGTCGGCGCACGCGAGCCGCCACGGCTTGCCGATCTCCCAGACCAGCAGCAGGGCGAGCAGGTCGCGGTGCGCGTCGAGCGCGTCCAGCGCCTCGCTGACCCGGGCCTTCCGCTCGGCGAGCGGCGTCTGCGCCCAGGTCCGGTGTGCGGCGGCGGCGTGGCTCACGGCGGCCCGCGCGCTCTCCGCGTCCAGCCTGGCCAGGTTGATCAGGACCGTGTTGTCCACCGGGGTCCGGACCGGGGTGGGTGCGCCGACGCCGCGCCAGTCGCCCTCGATCAGGTTGTGCAGGCTGGACACACCGTCGACCTCGGCGCCGAACGCCTCCGGGACGGCGGCCACCGCACGGGCGAGGGTGTCCGTCCAGGCGGTGCCCTCGGCGAGTCGTAGTGCCATCGCGTTCTCCTCAGGATCGTCCAGGGGAGCGGCGGCGTCGATGGCACCGCTGGTGTCGCGTACTGTCGCGCGATCCGGGGCGGGCCAGCAACCGTACGCCCGTATGCCAGGACGGACCGTCCCGTCCCGCGCGCATCACCCGCCGACACACAGATCTTGGACAGTTGCCGTTAGCCGCGAACGGCAACTGTCCAAGATTCATCGTCCGAGTCGCCAGCCAGCGGCCATCAGGGCGCGCCGGACGGTGCCGGCAACCTCGTCCGGCCGCGCGCGCACGAGCCACGCCGGGAACCGCAGGATCCGATCACCGCTCGTCCAGACCGCGTTCTGTCGCCGCATGTCGGCCGCCCACTGGCGTACGTCCATGTGGTAGGCGCCGTCGATTTCCGCGTGCACCCGCCACTCGCGCCAGTACGCATCGAGCCAGCGGACGCGACCGTCCTGGTCGACGCGGCGTTCCTGCAGGTCAGGTCGGGGCAGCGCGTGCCGGCGACACAGCCGCAGAAAGTCGATCTCGGACAGCGCCTCGGCCCCGCCAGCGATGTCCTCGACCGTCTGCCGGATCAGGCGTCGGCGGGGCGCCCGAGGGAGCACGTCGAGCACCTCCCGCAACTCCTGCGGCAGTACCCGACGCTGCTGGCATCCTGCGGCCAGGGCGGCCTGCGCCTCGTCGATCCCGCACGCCCAGCTCGCCGCGTCGACCAGCGCCCGGGCCGTCGTGGTGCGGGTGGGGCGGGCTAGCTGGACGTGCTCCGGTGGCAGCACCGACGTCCGGTGCATCGCCACCGCGACCATGTCGATCGGCAGCCGGCGCAATGTGGTCCGGGCGGCCCGACGATCAGCCGGTACGAGGACGTGCACCGGTTCCCGGCGGAGTCCACGTACGCCGGCCTCCGCCCTGGCCGTCGCGCCGGCCAGCACGGCACCCGGGCCCGCGGCGAGCACAGCGACCCAGAGCTGCTGGTCGCGGGTCAGCCGTCCGTTGCCGGTGAGCAGGACGCCCCGGCAGATCGCGCGCCAACGGCCCGAGCGCACCAGCCCGCGTACCGTGCCCGCAGTGAGCAGTCGCGTCGCCTGGGCGGTGGTCAGTACGCCGGCCTGCTCGAAGGCCAGCCAGTCCAGGTTGTCGGCGTCGGCGCTCGGGAGTGTGGGGAACACCGGCCCGAGTCTGCAGACACGGCGAAGCAACCGCCGCCGGATCTTGGACAGTTGCCGTTAGCCGCGAACGGCAACTGTCCAAGATTTCACGGAAACGGATCGTCAGTGGGCCAGCTCGTCGGCGAGCAACTCCATCAGCAGCCCGTCGTGCCAACGTCCGTCCTCGCCGCGCTCGTACCGGCGCAGCACGCCCACCGGGCGGAAGCCGACCTTGGCGTAACCACGGATCGCCTGGGTGTTCCTCGCGGCCGGGTCGATGGTGAACCGGTGGTGGCCGTACGCCTCGACGAGGTGGCGCACCAGCGTACGGATCGCGTCGGGGCCGAGCCCGAGGCCGTGCACGTCCGGGGCGAGGAAGATGTCGAGGCTGGCGTGCCGGTAGTCCGGATCCTCCTCGGCGTACCACTGGATGGCGCCGACCACCCGCTCGTCACGGCGAACGGTGTAGACGGTCGTCGCCTCGTCGGCGATGTCGGCCTCGACCGCGGCGGCGAGGTCGTCGCTACCGCGCCACCAGCGCCGGACCTCCGGCGTGGCCCGGATCTCGGCCAGCGCCGGCACGTCCGCGGCCGTGGCCGGCCGCAGTGTCACCGCTCGCCCCTGCAGCTCCGGCACCGGACTCAGCCCCCGATCTCGCCATCCTCGACGTGGGTCGTCGACCGATCGCCCGGCAGCGCCGTCCGCCGACGGCGCCGCGCCGGTGCGCGGTCATCGTTCGGGCGGTCCACTGCGGACCGCCGGGGATTCGCTGGCATCGTCACCCTACAAGGCTTCCGCCCTGAGTAGCGCCCGGTCGCTGGGCGTGATCGTGGTCGCGGACGGGCCGAGTGGATCCGCGGGGCGGGATCCGATGGGTGGTAACTTCGCCCGGCGGAGGCGGTCGGCGGCGACCGCGTACGAGGCGACGGGGGTGACGGTGGCGGACCTGCTGGATGCGCGCGACCGTCGCGCCGAGCGGACGGCCCCCGCACCGCAACGGCTGGGCGCCGCCGGCCTGGACGTCATCGTGGGGTGTGAGCCGTGAACCCGGAGACCGAGCCGTGGCAGGGACCGGTGGTGGTGACCGGCACCGACACCGGGGTGGGTAAGACGGTGGTGACCGCGGCGATCACCGCCGCGGCCCAGGCCGCAGGCCTGCGGGTGGCGGTCGTCAAGCCGGGCCAGACGGGTACGGCCCCCGGGGGGCCCGGTGACGTCGACGCGGTGCAGCGGCTGGCCGCCCCGCTCACCGGACGGACGCTGGCGAGCTACCCGGATCCGCTCGCCCCGCTCGCCGCGGCCCGGGTGGCCGAGCTGGAGCCGCTGGAGCTGTACACGGCCGTCGACGCGGTCCGCGAGGAGGCCGAGAAGCACGACCTGGTGATCGTGGAGGGAGCCGGCGGGCTGCTCGTACCGATGGGGCTGCGCCCGTCAGGCGAGCCCTGGACGGTGGCGGACCTGGCCGTCTCGCTGGGCGCACCGGCGGTGGTGGTGACCCGGGCCGGGCTGGGGACGCTCAACCACACGGCGCTCACCCTGGAGGCGTTGGACCGCCGCGCGGTGCCGGCCGGGGTGGTCGTCGGCGCCTGGCCCACCGCGCCCGAGCTGGTCCACTGGGCGAACCTGAGCGATCTGGTGCCGAAGCTGCTCGGCGCGCTGCCGGCCGGTGCCGGCGCGATGGACCCGGGCGTGTTCCGGCGGTCGGCGCCGGGCTGGCTCACCCCGGCGCTGCACGGGGTGCTGGACGACTGGCGTGCCTGGGCCGAGGAGATCGGCTGAACACCTGACTTTCGTCGGTGTCCGCGCAGGTCGGCGGTGGGTAGCCTGGCCGCCGTGACCAGCTGGCGAGGTGTCCGGGAACGGCGCGAGGAAGGCGGCCCGCCGGGCCACCGGCCCCGACCGTGGGAGCGTGCGCTCCGGTACGCGGGGGCGGGGAGGACCGCCCTCGTGCGGGACGTGCTGCTCTTCGCGGTGCTCGCCGCGCCGGTCGGTTACGCCGGTGCCACACCACCCCATCCCCGGTACGCGCTGCCACTGCTGGTGGTCAAGCTGCTGATGCTCGCGACGGCGGTGGCCGTGAGCCGGCGTCGACCACTTGTCGCGCTGGTGTTGGTGGTGCTCGGTTCGCTGGTCGACGGCAACTTCGTCTTCGCCATCCCGGTGTTCAGTTACCTCGTCGGCCGGCGCAGTGCCGCCGCCGCCCCGGCCGTCGTCGTCTTCGCGCTGATCGCGGCGGGCGGTACGGTGCTGAACCTGGCATTGCTCGGCACCGCGGCAGCGACCTGGTTCCTGCTCGCCTCGGTGCTGCTCTTCGCCGGGGTCTTTCCGTGGCTGGTCGGCAGGTACCGGCGGCAGCAGCAGGAGCTGGTGGAGGCCGGTCGCCGGCACGCGGAAGCGTCGGCCCGGGAGGAGCGCGGCGCGGCCGAGCGGATCCGGCTGCGGGAGCGGGCCCGTATCGCGCAGGAGATGCACGACTCGCTGGGTCACGACCTCAGCCTGATCGCGCTGCGCGCGGCCGCCCTGGAGGTCGCGACGGACCTCGACGACCGGCACCGGTTCGCGGCGGGCGAGCTGCGGGCCAGCGTCGCTACCGCCACTGAGCGGCTGCACGAGATCATCGGGTTGCTCCGGGAGGAGGGCGCCGGCACCCGTCCCGCCGACGAGAACGTCGCCGAGCTGGTCGACGGCGCACGCGAGGCGGGGGTCGCGGTACGGCTGGACGCCGAGTTCGACGCGGACGAGCTGCCGACGGTGGTCGGCCACGCCGCGCACCGCGTGGTCCGCGAGGCGCTGACGAACGCGGCCCGGTACGCGCCCGGCGCAGCGGTGACGGTCAGCCTCTCCCGGTCGGGTGACCGGATCGAGGTGACGGTGGTCAACGTCCCGCCGCCGGCCGGCCCGCTGCCCGGTCCGCCGTCGCACGGCAGCGGCCTGCTGGCGCTCGCCGAGCGGGTACGCCTCGCCGGCGGCACGCTCGACGCCGGTCCTCGCGACGACGGTGGCTTCGCCGTGCGGGCCTGGTTGCCTCTGCGGCCGCGGGACGGGCAGGGGCCGGAGCCGGCAGGTAACCCGGTCGACGTGTCGGGTCCGGTGTCCCCGTCGAGGTGGCCGATGGACGGCGAGGAGCTCGCGCCGGACCGTGTGCGGCCGGCGGAGGCGCCGGCCGACGCGGAGCGGCGGCTCCAGGTCGCCCGCCAGCGGGTCCGGCGCAGTCTGCTGGCGGCGCTGGGCGCTCCGGCCGGTTTCGCGCTGGTGCTCTCGCTCGTCTACTACCCGGTGGCGACGGCCGGTACGGTGCTCGACCAGGCGGCCTTCGACGAGTTGCGGGTGGGTGCGCCGCGTGCCGACCTGCCGGGGCTGCCGCACCGGCAGCTCGACCGGCCGGCCGGCGCCGACCGGGACGGGTGCGAGTACTACACGGACGGGAACTTTCCCCTCGCCCAGCCGACGTGGCGGCTCTGCTTCGCCGGGAATCGGCTGGTCAGCAAGGAGCGGATCGACCAGTGACAACTGACGTGGCCGGGGCGGCATCGGTCCGGGTGGTGCTCGCCGACGACGAGGCGATGATCCGCGCCGGAGTGCGGGCGATTCTGGCCACCGACCCGACCATCGAGGTGGTCGCCGAGGCGGCTGACGGCCGCGCTGCCGTCGAGCTGGTCCGGGCGCACCGGCCCCAGGTCGTCCTGCTGGACATCCGGATGCCCAAGCTGGACGGGCTGAGCGCGGCGGCGGAGATCCGCCGCCTGGTGCCGCAGACGGCGGCGGTCATGCTCACCACGTTCAGCGAGGACGACCACATCGCCCGGGCGCTCGGGCACGGGGCGAGCGGCTTCCTGCTGAAGGCCGGTGACCCGCGCGAGCTGATCGCCGGGGTGCACGCGGTCGCCGACGGCGGCGCGTACCTGTCGCCGCGGGTGGCGCGCCGGGTGATCGAGCTGGGCGGCGGGCGGTTGGCCCGGCGTCCGGCGGCCCGGGACCGGACCGCCGCGCTCACCGAGCGGGAGCGGGAGGTGCTGGGACTGGTCGGGGCCGGCCTGTCCAACGCCGAGATCGCCCGCCGGCTCCACCTGGTCGAGGGGACGGTGAAGACGTACCTGACCAGCATCTTCACCCGACTCGAGGTACGCAACCGGGTGCAGGCCGCGATCATCGCCTACGAGGCGGGGCTCGTCGGGCAGTGATCGGCGGCGGCCTGGTCCGCTACTGGATGTAGTCCGTCAACAACGCCGGGGTGAGCCCGGACTTGTAGATCGCCCGCAGCGCTCCGAGCAGGTCGTCCATGAGCGCCGGCCGGAAGTGCATCAGCAGGACGTCGCCGGGCTTCACCACCTTCGTCGGGGTCTGGTAGCGCACCTTCCCCTTGTCGACGGTCTCGCGCCAGTGCAGGGCCGCGATCATCCCACAGTCGCGGGCGGCCTTCAGGGTGTTCGCGTCGCGGCTGCCGAACGGCGGGCGGAACAGCGTCGGTCGCTTGCCGAACAGTTGCTCCAGCTTGTCGGCCGCTCCGCAGATCTCGTGCTTCTGGTAGGCGTACGGCCGGCCGGGCAGCGACGTGTGCGTGATCGTGTGGTTCTCGATCACTCCGCCTGCCGCCTCGATCTGTCTGAAGTAGTCGGGGTGCGCGGCCGCGGCGGGGGAGTTCAGGAACATCGTGACCGGGATGTGCGCCTCCCGGATGAAGTCGATCACCGCGGACGGCCGGGCCAGGGCGCCGTCGTCGATGGTGATGAAGGCGACCTTCTGGTCGGTGGGCACCCGGAACCAGAGGGGAACCGAGGAGCCCGGGGGCAGCTGTACCCGTTGCGGTGGCGGCGCCGGAGGGAACTCCGGCACCTGGGCGAGGTACCAGGCCAACGTCTTGGGCGCGGGCGGGGCGGACGGGGTCGCGGGCGGGCTGGAGAGCGTTGTCGCGGGCGACGGCGGGGCGGACCGGCTCGGCCCACCGGAGGCCGGCGGGCTGCCGGCGGCGGGCCGAGCCCCGTCCGCGCAGGCGGCCGACGCGAAGAGCGTCAGTAACGAGAGGACGGCGAGGAAGCGACGGACGCGGTCTGACGGCACGCGGTTGAACGTTACTCACGAACCGAAAGGTTGCCGGGCCCGGGAATCCAGTGTTCCGGTCCGTCGGGTCAGGCGTCGCGGCGGCGCAGCGCGGCCCGGCCGAGCACGAGCGCGGCGACCGCCCACCCGGCCAGCAGCAGCAAGCCCCACGCTGCCCGGTAGGGCTCGGTGTCGCCCGCCATGAAGTGCCCGCCCGCGACGCCGGGGAAGCCGTCCGCGATCCTATTGAGGAGGGTGATGTCCGGCTCCTGAAGCGACAGCGGCACGATCATCAGGGTGGCGACGAGCACGATCAGGCTGAGTACCGCGCTGCGTAGCGCCGCGCCCAGCCCGAGGGCCAGCACCCCGACCAGCGCCAGGTAGGCGGAGACCGCCAGCAGGTCGCGCAGGGTGCCCGCCACCGGAGCGCTGCCCCACTCGCCGAGCACCGGCCCGGCCACCAGCGTGCCTACTCCGCCGAGCAACAGGCCGAACGGGAAGGTCACCGCCGCGGTCACGACGGCCTTCGCCAGCAGTACGCGGCCGCGCGACGGCGTGCACTGCAGCGTCGTACGGATGGTCCCGCTGGTGAACTCGCTGGTGACGACGAGCAGCCCGAGCGCGAGCACGGCGTACTGGGTGAGCTCCATCGAGCCGATGACGATGCTGCCGACGGTGACGATCCCGCGGTCGTCGGCCGGGTCGTCGTTGGTGTTCGCGTTGGCCGCGTAGATGGCCAGCTGTCCGGCGGTCGCCGCGGTCACCAGCACTGCGGCGAGCAGTGTCCACCAGGTGCTGCGTACCGACCAGAGCTTGGTCCACTCGGCGGCGACGATGCCGCCGAACCCGGCCGAGCGGGTGGTGGGACGGATGCGGGTGGCGGTCATCGGGTCTCTCCTGCCGGGCTGGGGACGCCGGCGTACTCGACGCTGTCGGCGGTCAGTTCCATGAACGCGCGCTCCAGTGACGCGCCGTGCGGGCTCAGCTCGTGCAGCCGCACGCCCAACTCGTACGCCAGGTCGCCGACCCGATCGACGGTGGAGCCGGTGACGGTCAGTTCGTCGGGCCCGGCCGGTTCGACGATGGCGCCGGCCGCCGTGAGCCGGTCGGCCAGCGTGGCCAGGCCGTCCGGCTGCGGGCTGCGTACCCGCACCGCGGCCGCGCTTCCCGCGATGACCTCGGCGATCGGTGCGTCGGCGAGCAGCCGTCCGCGCCCGATCACGACCAACTGGTCGGCGGTGAGCTGCATCTCGGTCATGAGGTGGCTGGAGACGAAGACGGTCCGTCCCTGCTCGGCGAGGAGGCGCATGAGCTGCCGTACCCAGCGCACCCCGTCCGGGTCGAGCCCGTTGACCGGCTCGTCGAACATCAGCACCGGCGGGTCGCCGAGCAGCGCGGCGGCGATGCCGAGCCGCTGGCCCATGCCGAGCGAGAGGGTACGGCCCGGCTTGGCGGCCGCGCGGTCGTCCAACCCGACGGTGGCGAGCACCTCGTCGACCCGGCGCGCCGGGATGCCGTTACTGCGGGCCATGGCCAGCAGGTGCGCCCGCCCGGAGCGGGCCGGGTGGATGGCCTTGGCGTCCAGCAACGCGCCGACCTCGAACAGCGGGTGCCGGAGGTCCCGGTACGCGCGCCCGCCGATCAGCGCCTCGCCGGCGGTGGGCCGGTCGAGCCCGAGGATCATCCGCATGGTGGTGGACTTGCCGGCGCCGTTCGGGCCGAGGAACCCGGTGACCCGGCCGGGTGCGATGTCGACGGTCAGGGCGTCGACGGCGGTGGTACGCCCGAACCGCTTCGTCAACCCACGTAATGTGATCATGCGCCGACGCTAGGCGTCCGGGCGCTCGTGACACCGCGCCCGAACGGCATCACGTACCCCTGACTTTCGTCAGGCGGCCGGATCCCGCTCGCTAGCCGTCGGCCTTCGGCAGGCCGGGCCGCAGCTCCCACACCGTGGTGCGCTTGACCGTGACGCTCTCCAGCGCCGGTGGCACCGGGACGTCGTACGCGGCGAGCTCGTCGAAGCGGTCCCGGGGCAGGAACGCTCGCCCGGGGTCGCCGACCAGCACCCGCGCCCCGGCCCGGGCGGCGCGGAGCAGGAACCGCAGCATCCGCCGGGCCATCGCCTCGCTGTAGAAGACGTCCCCGGCGAGGACCACCTCCGCCCCACCGGCGTCGCCGTCGAGGATGTCGCCGAACTCGGCGTCGACGCGTACCCCGTTGGCTTCGGCGTTGAGCGCGACCGCCGCGACCGCCAGTTCGTCCACCTCGACCGCGCGGACTGCGGTCGCGCCCGCCCGCGCGGCGGCGATCGCGACCAGCCCGGAGCCGGACGCGAGGTCGAGCACCCGGCGGCCGGCGACGAGCTCGGGGTGGTCGGTCACGTAGCGGGCGAGCGCCTGCCCGCCGGCCCAGGCGAAGGCCCAGAACGGCGGCGGCTGGTCGCTGCGGAACTCACCCTCGGTCAGTTCCCAGAGCCCGATCGGCTCGTCCGCCTGGTGCAGCCGCACCTCGGGAACGAACGGCACCGGGGTTAGTCGCGCGTGCAGCCGGACGAAGGTGCTGTTGAGCTCGGACACTTCGCCGATTCTGCCGCACGGGCGACGGCCGTCGGCCCGCGACCGGCCCGGGAGCGGGACCGCGACCGGCCCGGGACCGCGACCGCGACCGGCCCGGACCGCGCCACCACGAGCGGCGGATGCGGGGCCGGCTACGAACCGGCCCCGCCACGGTCGTGACGGGGCCGCTCGTCGGCGCCGGGGCCGGCCCACGGGCCGGCCCCGGCGACGGTCACTTCGAGAACGCCTGGAACTCGGCGATGCGGACCTGGTCGCGCGCCGGGCTGGCGGTCGCGCAGTCGGTCGTGGTCGCCGGGTCGGCGTCCTGCTCACCGGCGTACGCCGGCCCGCCCGTGCACTGGCTCGCCAGGACCTCCAGCCGCAGGTGGGTTGCCTGGGTGGTAGGCACCCGGAACTCACGGAGGTTGATGTCCCGGGTGTACGCCCGGTACGCCCCGCCCGGGAACGCGTCGCTCTTGCTCGTGTAGATGCGCGTGAAGTTCGCCGGGTCGGTGCAGTCGGCCTTCTTCGCGTTGCAGGCGAGCACCGCGAACGAGCGCAGCGAGCTGAGCGCGTTCTGGCTGCCGGCGTCGGCGTCCCCGCTGATGGCCGGGCGCAACATGGCGCTGACGTTCACCCGCTTCACCACGTGCGGCTTGTCGCCGGGCAGCGCCACGGTGACCTGCTTGCCGGCCACCCCGTCGAGCGAGGCCCAGTTCGTCGCCTCGGTGTCGTCGGCGACCCGGTCGAGGTTGACCCCGTCACCGCTGACCGTGGCACCGGACGCGGTGGACGCGAGGTTGCGGTCGAGCTTCAGGTCGAGGTGCCCGTTGTGGCCGGCCTTGGCGGTCACGCGCATCCGCTGGTGCCCGAAGCCGGGCGCCACCGCGATCAGGTCGTACGTCCCGGCCACCAGCTCGACGGTGTCCCCCAGCGCGGTCGCCGGGTCGGTGTCCGCGACCGGGGTGGCCCGCGCCTCGTACGCCCCGACGTAGAGCCGGATCGGCGCGTCGGCGCTCTCTCCACGCGGACGCAGCGTGAACGTCGCGTTGCCGCCGCTCGGCGAGGCGAAGCTCGGCGTGGGGTCGGTGTCGCCGGCGCCGTTGGTGACGGCGTCCCGGCCCATGCCGGAGCGGGCGAACTCGGCCCAGATCAGGTCCTGGTTCTTCCCGTCGAAGCGCAGCAAATCGGCGGTGAGCATGTTGTCGCGCATGTCGAGCATGCTCACCTGACTCGCCGCCTGCAGCAGGAACGAGTCGAAGACCAGCTGCGACCAGCGCCGGTTGCCCGGGCACCGGTCCGCCGGCACCTTGCCCTGCGCGCACTCCAGCTGGAGCTTCGGCGTGCCGAGGCCGTACCGCTTGACCATCGCGGAGCGGACCCGGTGATTGGTGGCACCCCAGATCTCCCCGTCGGCGTGCACGGCCGGGCCGCCGGTGTTGTAGCCCACGTCGGAGTAGTTCAGCGGGCTGCGGCTGAGGTCGTAGTTGCGGATGCCGCTCACCAGGTTGCCGGTGACGTAACCGCCGACGATGAACGGCGTCTCGCCGGGCGCGCGGAGGCCGTGCTGGAACAGGAACTCGGTCGCCAGCAGGTCGCTCCACGACTCACCCATCGATCCACCCTGGTGGCCGCCGATCCCGCTGTCCGGGCCGGCGATCATCCGGTTGCTGATGGCGTGGGTGTACTCGTGACCGATCACGGTCATGTCGTAGTCGCCATCGACACAGGGCGGGTACGGACCGCCGGCCTGCGGCTGCCACAGGTACATGTTGGTGGTCGGCGGCAGGCCGTCGCGCGGGGTGCCCTGGTTGGCGTTGTTGCGGTTGCCGCTCAACGCGCCCTGCTGGGCCCGGCCCTGCTCGGCGTCGCCGCCCAGGCCGTCCGGGGTCAGGTTGACCGCCTGCAGGTTCCACGCCGACTCGGTGAAGCCCAGCTGGTACGCCCAGTCGTGCATCCGGTTGTGCATGGCGAAGAGGTTGCCGATCGCGGCGTCCGTGTCGTTGCGCTGGGCCGAGGTGAACACCTCCGGGTTGCACTTCGCCTGGTGCCACTGGTCGGTGAACGGGTACTCGTACCGCCGCTCCGGGCTGGTCGTGGCGGGCACCATCGGGTTGCCGGCGCCCCAGGAGACCACCGTGTTGGCCGAGTTGCCGCGCGAGGTGAACGTCGGCGTGCCGGTTGCCGCGTCGACGTCCCAGGCGTTGCCGGTGGCCGGATCGCGGTACGCGTCCCGGCAGCCCGGCGCCGGGTCGGCGCACCAGCGGACCCGCGGGTCCTGCCCGGGGCCGAGGTTGCGCGGCGGGGTGGCCGGGAAGACCGCCCAGCTCGGGTTCTCCGAGTCGAAGTCGACCAGGTCCTCCCGGACCAGCACCTTCCCGGTGATGCCGTCGATGTAGGTGGTGAACGCCGCAGGGTGATCGCTGTCCGACCCGATCAGCGTCACCTCGTACGCGCTGCGCGGGCCCTCCAGCGGCGTCGGCACCGCGACCGTGCGCACGCTGTGGCTGGCCACCGCGGCGGCGTCCAGGCCGGCGTCGGTGAGCGCGGCCTCGTACGCCTGCTCCTCGCTGAGGGTGGCCGGGGTGGGCGTCGCGGCGTCCCGGGACAGCGACGAGCTGACCGAGAGCACCTTGCCCTTGCTGACGGCGAGGGTGACCAGGCCGTCGTACCCGGCGGGAAGGTCGCCGAAGCGCTGCCGGAGGGTGACCACCGCGCCGCTGCCGACCGGGCGGACCAGCACCCGCTCCATGTCGGCCACCGCGTCGGCGTCCAACCCGAACAGGTCGCGGTTGGCGGCGAGGTAGGCGCGGGCGGCGGCCTCCGGCTCGGCGGGCAGGCCGGTGGCGAGCGGGGCGGCGCCGGGGCCGAGCGCGTGCGGAGTGCCCAGCTTGTTCCACCGTACGTCCGGGTCGGCCTTGCGGGCGAGTCCGCGCTGGCGGGCGTCGGGCGCGGCGCTGCCGGCGCGGTTGTCGACGTCGGCGTGCTGGTATCCCTCGGCGAAGGGACCGGAGCGGCGCTCCGCAGGGGCGGCGCCGCCGGCTGGCGCGGCGGAGCTGATGCCGGTGGGCAGCAGCGCGGCGACCACCGCGGTCGCCGCCAGGACGGGGATGAGCCGGCGACGCCGCCGGCTCATCCAAGGTGACCACTCCGGGTGTGGCACGGGACCTCCTCGTGGAGCGACATGGCCGGCACCCCGCCGGCCCGCGCATGTTCAGACATGCGCATCTGTGGATACCAGGAGGTGTGCCGCCCGGCAAGGTCCGAGCGGCTAGTCGGTCCTTTCAGCCCATCCGGCCTACGCGTGGCAGCGCTCCCGTTGAACGAACCTGCCCCCGGCGCGCCCGTGCCGGGCCCGTCGGTCGGCGCCGCCGGGAGCGCCCGCCGGTACCGCGACTGCGCCGGCCGGCTGTCGGCGGCTGGTCGGCCGGCGGCGGTGGTGGCGGTGGCGGCGCGGGCGTCCCGCGTGGCGGTGGCGGGGCGGGCGTCCGGTGGCGGTGGCGGGGCGCGGTGGGGGTGGCGCGGCGGCGGTGGCGTCCCGCGGTGGCGTCGGGCGAGGAAGTCGTGTGAGCTCGACGCGGCGGGCGGACCCTGCCGCTGACGAGCCGCCACCGTGGGCGGACGTCGCGTCGACGAGGTTGATACCTCAGAGGCATATTTATGCCTCTGAGGTATCAACCTCGTGGTGATAATCGGCCCGGTGGCCCGGTGGCCCGGTGGCCCGGTGGCCCGGTGGCCCGGTGGCCCGGTGGCCCGGTGGCCCGGTGGCCCGGTGGCCCGGTGGCCCGGTGGCCCGGTGGCCCGGTGGCCCGGTGGCCCGGTGGTTCAGCCGGCCGGCGTCCAGTGTGGGTCGCGGCCGAACGCGGCGATCAGGCGGTCCTGCGCGTCGGCTTCGGTGGGCAGCTCCACACCGGGCCGGGTCAGCTGGGCGCGCTGGTAGTCGACGGCGTGCCTCGCGAACCATCTCGCGCACTCCCGGACCGCGTCGGCGTCCAGCCGAGGGTCGTCGCCGACGGCGACAGCCAGGTCCCAGCCGTGGATGAGGTGCTCGGCGAGGAGCTGGTGCAGGTACTCGGTCGCCGGGAGGGCGCCGGAGGAGAGGTGGACGGTGCGCATCAGTGCGCCGGGGTGGGACGCGGCGATCTCGGCCTGCGACGCGGCCTCCCGGGCGGCCGCGATCGGATCGCCGCCGAGTTGGTCACCGTCGAAGCGGTCACCGACCTCCGCGACGCTGCGGCCGGCGAACAGCGGAACGCTCCACCGGGCCTCGTGCACCACATGGTTGACCAGCGTGCGGACATCCCAGTCCGGGCAGGGGGTCCGCGCCGACCACTGCCGGGGGCTGACCCGCTCGACCCGGTCGATGAAGTCGGCCAGGCTGCGGCGATAGCTCTCCAACAGGTCCATGTCGCCGATTGTCGCGGCGACCCGGGGTGGACCGAGTCGCTATGCCCGGTCTTCCCACGTGGGGCTGCTCGATCAGTCCAGCTCGGTCGGGTCCAGGCCCAATTCGCGAGCGGTGACCAGGCGGACCCACTCGGTGAACTGCCGCCGGGAGATCACCCGGTCGTGCACCGCCAGCTGAACCGCCAGGCCGTCCATCACCGCGCTGATCCGCCAGGCCGCGCCGGCCGGGTCGGCGCACTCGAAGGTGCCGTCACGTACGCCGTCGGCGATGACCGTGGCGAGGTCCTCCCGCCAGCGCAGGTCCAGCCGGCGGGAGACTCGCTCCAGTTCGGGGGTACGCAGCGACTCCGACCATCCGTCGATCCACACCGACCAGGAGGTCGGGCGCCCGGCCGGGGCGTAGAGCTTGATGATCCGGCGCAGCTTGGTCAGCGGCGGGGCGGGAGAGCGGACCACCGCGTCCAGGCGGGCCAGGTCCTGCTCGACCGCGTACTCGAAGGCCTGGGCGAGCAGCCGTTCCTTGGTGGCGAAGTGGTAGAAGACAAGCGCCTGGCTCACCCCGGCGGCCTGCGCGACGTCGGCCGTTCGGGTGTTGGCCAGACCGCGCTCCGCGATCACGTCGCAGGCCGTGCGCAGCAGGGCATCCAGGCGGATCTCGGCCGCACGTCTCGTCACGATCGTTACCGTAGTCCATCCGGATGAATACGGGCAGTTATGATCGAGTGGCTTTCGGCCTGTCAAAGAGTCGGAATCCGGACAGTTCGTCGAAACTCTGTAACATCGAGGCGTAGGGCAGGCTCCTAGGATGCTCTACGCGATGCGGCCGTCCGGCTCGGCCGTGGCCGATTCGGTCGAACAGGGTAGGGACGCGCCGAGTGGGCACCCCGAGTTGGCAACCATTCGCCACCTCGGCTAGAGTTCTCATCCGTCACCGGGGAACGCCGATGACGTGCGGACGTAGCGCAGTTGGTAGCGCATCACCTTGCCAAGGTGAGGGTCGCGGGTTCGAGTCCCGTCGTCCGCTCGGAGATGCCGCCACGCATGACGGGGGCAACCTCGGTGGGGTGGCCGAGAGGCGAGGCAACGGCCTGCAAAGCCGTGTACGCGGGTTCAAATCCCGTCCCCACCTCGTAGCACAGACTCGGGCGATTGGCGCAGTGGGAGCGCGCTTCCTTGACACGGAAGAGGTCACTGGTTCAAACCCAGTATCGCCCACCAGTTGGATGAATAGCTGAAACAGCTCGGCACCGGACATCGGTGGCGAGCTGTTTTCATTTCTGCCGCTGGGCCGCTGGGCCGCTGGGCCGCCGGCGACCCGGCCGAACTGCCGCCGCCGGCGGGTCCCGGCGGCGGGCCCCGGCGGCAGGGCGGCGCGACCGGACCGGTCAGAGTTTGGGGATGACCGCCGCGATCGAGGTCGCGAGGAGCGGACCGATGATCACCAGCCCCGACTGGAGTTCGCTCAGGCTGGTGCGGTTGACACCGAGGATCTCCTCCAGCTTGATCCGGTCCTCCGCCGCGTCGATCAGGTCGGCCTTCGGCACGTGGGCGATGTCCGAGAACTCGTCCACGTACACCTGGCAGCGCCGACGCAGCAGGGTCGCCGACGGGATGTGCATCAACGCGATGAGGATCGAGCCGGCGGCGCCGATGATGAGCGCGGTGGACTGGGGGATCGTCTCCGAGCTGCCCCAACCGACCGATGCGGCACCGATCAGCACCAGTACGAGCAGCAACGAACCCATCATCTGCAGCACCCGGGCGAGGATCCGGCGCAGCCGCATCAGCGCGGCCAGCTGCTCGCCGGGAGTGCCGGTGAGACCGCGCATCGAGACGACGCGCAGCCCTGCGAGGGTCGCCCCGGCCGGTAGGGCCCCGAGTATGACGATGCCGAGGAAGACCCCGAACCGCCAGGTCAGTCCGCGGCCCAGGATGGCGTGGGCGGCGGCCACCGCGCCGGCCACCAGCGCGAGGAAGACCAGCACCGACGAGAAGACCCGTCGGACCGGGACGTGCTGGATCTGCTGGAGGTCGTGCCAGCGAGCCACCCCGGAGCCGATGGTCGATCCGCTGAGCGCGCCGAGCAGCCCGGCGGCGGACGCCCACAGCAGCCACTCGTTACGGGACTCCGGCAGGAGCCGGTCGGGGCTGGTGTACGCGACCCCGAGCGCCGCGGCCGCGCCGATCATCATCATCAGCATCCGTACGACGCGTGGCCAGCCGGCGAGGCCGAGCGGGCGCGGTGTGGTCACCGGCGGCGGCGTTACGGCTTGCATCGGGGCGGCGGGCGTCGGCGCGACGGGCGCCTCCACGGCGGTCATGGCCGGGAACTCTAGTCGATCTTCCGCGCTCTGGCCGCCCCCAGGGATGGGGCGTGGAGTGGGCGTCGCGACTCCGTCCCGGCGCGTTCTTCCCCGCCAATCGTGATCGCGGGCGGGCGGCAGTCGAATCTGTCGCAATTGCTGGCTTTCTCATACGTGCACAAGGGCAAACAGTTCCCGCAGGCTCGTGAGATTCTTCACGCCATTGAACTGCTTCGCGGAGCCGGCACGGGTGATGAGATCGACGCTTGTCACCGCTCTGGTCGCGTCCCATCGCGCCGAATCCCTTTGCTGGCAGGGGATCTGCCGTACGGGCGGGACGTGCGGGCATTCGGGTGTCGGGTGCCAGCCACTCGCTGGCATCAATTTCACTCCCCCCAAGGTGAATTCGACACGCCTTACTCTGAGCGCCGGGGCAGGCGTCCGCGGCCCTCGCGGCAGGTACGGCGAGCGGCCAGGCGGACCCGAAAGTCAGGGAAAGGCACGAAACGATGACGGGTCCAGCCACAAGGGTGTGGAAGGGCATGACGATCCCGGCCGCCGGCACCTATGAACTCGACCAGGCGCACAAGCGGATCGGTTTCGTGGGCCGGCACATGATGGTCAGCCCGGTGCGTGGCGAGTTCACCGAGGGGAAGGCCCGGATCGTCGTCGACGAGGATCCACTGCACTCCTCGGTGGTGGCCACCATCCGATCGTCGAGCATCGTCACCGGACACGACGACCGGGACGTGCACCTGAAGAGCCCCGACTTCCTGGACGTGGAGCGTTACCCCAGGCTGGAGTACCGCAGTACCGGGATGATCCCCCAGGACGAGGTCGATCCGATCTTCTTCTGGGCGCGGCTGCGCGGAAACAACCGCCTCGGGCGCCGCGTCGGGAGCGACCTCGGCGCGCCGCCCGCTCGTGCCTCGGGTCGCTTCGTCCTCAAGGGTGATTTGACGATCAAGGACATCACCCGGCCGGTCGACCTCCAGGTGGAGTTCGGCGGCACCCGTACGGACCTGTCCGGGCAGGAGATCTTCGGGTTCACCGCGACCGCCGAGTTCGACCGTGAGGACTACGGCCTGCTGTGGAACGTCGCGCTGGAGGGCGGCGGCGTGCTCGTCGGCAAGAACGTCCGCATCGAGATCGCCGCCGAGGCGATCCGCCAGCCCTGACGAAGGCAGCGCCGATCGCCCGGGCCGGTAGGCGAGCTGGCTGGGTAGTCTTTCACGGCGCGTACGACGAGTCGACGCGCTGAGGCACGACCGAGCGGGCCGACCACCTCGTCATGAGGAGGTCGGCCCGCCGGAAGCTCGAGTCCGCCGGGCTCGGCAGGTCGATGGCGGCGGTCGGCGTCACAGCGGCGGGGCGACGTCCCGGCGCTCCTCGACTCGGCGGTACTCCACCGGCTCCTCGACCCGGCGGTACTCGACCGGCTCCTCGACCCGGCGGACCGGCTGGTCGGTGGTGACCACCTCGGCACGGCGGCGACCCCAGATGAGCGTGGTCATGATGAGGCCGAGCACGCCGGCCGCCATCAGGATCCAGCCGACGACGTCGAGGTCGATCCCGCCGACGTTCGCGTCGAGCGCGAAGGTGAGGATCGCGCCGACCGCGATCAGGAAGATGCTGGTTCCGATACCCATGACAGCCTCCTTCTGCGGGGATGTGGTGCGCTGTCGGGAGACTCAGTACCCCGCCGTCGAACAGCGCAACCACGCAACCCGCCGGGTACCGTGCGGGGCGATCTTGGGATCGGGTACAGTTCTCCCTGTCACCGGCGCTCGCCGGGGATGTGCGGACGTAGCGCAGTTGGTAGCGCATCACCTTGCCAAGGTGAGGGTCGCGGGTTCGAGTCCCGTCGTCCGCTCGCGGATCCACCTGACGGATGCCTGGCTGTTCCGGGCCGCAGGTGGTCACCACGGGCGATTGGCGCAGTGGGAGCGCGCTTCCTTGACACGGAAGAGGTCACTGGTTCAAACCCAGTATCGCCCACCATCTTGAGCAGAAGGTCCACGGCTCGTCACCGGTGTCGGTGACGAGCCGTAGTGCATCTGGGCCGCTCCGCGGTCGCCGTGGCCCGGGGGCCGACCCGTCCGGCGGCCGCGGTCCTCGCCGCACTCGCGGGGGAGGACCACGGCCGGCCGGGCCCGGTGTCAGCCGACGATGCGGACCGGCCCGCAACCGAAGAAGGTGAAGGTGCCGGCCGGGTCGGTGAACTTGCCGATCAGGCAGCCTTCGGTGTCGCCGGGTGCGAAGCCGCCGTCGGCGGCGCGGAAGTGCAGGACGGCGTCGAGGTCGGCGTCCCGGGTCCGCTCGTCCAACTCGTAGCTGCGCTCGTCGTGCCGCCGGTTGTGCGTCTCGGTGGCGCCGCCGCCGTCGAGCACCACCGCCCGGTTCCCGAAGCGGGCGGTCGTGGCGACGACGGTCCGGGCGTCGAAGGCGAGCGGGTTGCCGTACTCGCCCGCCGCCGTGGTGAGCACCGCCAGGGGCGTGTTGTTCCCGCCGGCGCCCAGGTTGATGCTGTTCGGGTCGCCGCCGGGCTTGATGTTGACGGTGACCGGCACCGCGCAGTCGATGGTGTGGGTCGTGGACCTGGTGTTGTTCGCGGCCACCAGGTCGACGTCGGCCGGGTGGGTGGTCGCCACCGTGGCGGTGAAGGTGACGGTGTGCTGGCCCGGCGTGTCGCACCGCACGGTCCACTGGTCGGACTCGGTGACGTCGGCGCCGACCGCGACGCCGGGCAGCGTCGCCGTCCGGGTGGCCGGGGTCACCGTCACACCCGATCCGGCCGTCGCCGTCGTGGTGAGTGCCGCGTCCGCCGGGCCGTCGGGGCCGTTGTTGGTCACGACGGTGCCGACGGTGATCGTGGCATCCTTCCCGACGAGGCCGATCGGCGGTGCGGCGGTCACGGCGACCGCCTCGACCGCGAGGTCGGCCCGGAGGCAGTCCTCGTCGTCGGGGTGGGCCAGGCAGAAGTCGTGGATCGCGTCGGTGAGGTCGGCTCGTACGATCTCGTCGGCGGCCGCGATGTCGGTGACGACGATGGTGGTCGCGTCCCGGTCGAACGGGGCGATCCAACGTCCCGACGCGTGCGGGTTGAGCCGGCGGGTCTCACCGCCGCCGGGTGCCTCCTCGCCCAGCTCCCACATCGGGTGCCAGTCGTTGAAGGTGCCGATCAGGTCGCCCGACCCGCCGAGCACGTCCACCTTGGACAGCGGTGGCGCGCCCAGGTGGGAGGGGGCACGCTCGTCGACCACCTGGATGTCGGTGACCGTGGCGTTGGCGCGGCCGTTGAACGACGCCCGTACGACTATCGACTTGGCCTCGTCCGCCGCGGCGTCGGCGGCGAAGTCGGGGATCGGTTGGATCGTCGGGTCGTTGGCGGGATCCGAGAGGGCCGGGGCCCCGGCCCAGAGCGCCACGCCGACCGCGACCGGTAGCAGCCACCAGGCCAGGCGGCGGGAGTTGGTTGTCATGCGCATCGTCCTCATCCCCTCAGCACTTCGCGCCGCGGCACTCGGCGAAGTACCACTCGATGCGTCTGGTGTCGGCCGCCTGGGCGGTGGTGTTGTCCACCATCAGGTCGTTCGTGGCCGGGTCGGAGACCGACCAGTCGAAGTCGTCCCAGTTCTCGATCTCTTCCTCGAACTCCCGGCAGTCCGAGGCGGTCCGGCCGAGGTCGGGTGCGTCGTCGGCGCAGTCCTCCGGCTCGTCGTAGACGTTGGGGTAGACGTCCTGCTGGTAGTAGCCGCCGTCGCAGCAGTACTCGTCGGCGAGCCCGAACGGACGGTGCCCGGACTCGTGGCGGATCGTGCTGAAGCTGGTGTTCTCGCCGGAGAAGACGTTCGAGCCGCCCATCGCGCAGTCGCGGAACGAGTCCACGTGCACCACCATCACGCTGTCGGCCCAGCCCGAGTCGGGTACGACGTGGTCGCAGCCGTCCTCGGCCGGGTCGGCCTGGCCGGTGCCGACCTGGAGCCAGAAGTTCATCGCGTCCTGGTGCACGAGGAACGGGTCGTAGCTGTAGAACGAGTTGTAGATGATCTGCTGCACGTCCGACTGGAACTGCGGGTCGGCGGCGCCGTTGTAGTCGTCGGAGTCGCCGACGAACACCCAGTCCACCCGGCTGTAGGTGCTGCCGGTGTAGAGCACCGGGACCTCGTCGCCGGCGCCGGCGGTCGCCGCCACCGACCGCCATCCGGTGAAGATGGGGACGCTGTCGTCGACGCCGCGGCAGCCGTAGCTGAAGCTGCCCCCGCCGGTGATGGTGTGGTTGTACGTGAGGGTGAGCGAGTTGGCCGTGCTCACGTCCGGGGCGGTGCGATCGTTGACCCAGATCTCGAGCGTGTCGGCCCGCGCTGGGGTGAGCGCGCCGTCGAGGAACTCCGCGGTGATGGTGACGGTGTCGCCGACCTGCGGGAAGAGCGGTGTGTGCATGCAGCGAATCCGGATGCCCGGGGCGGCCGGAGGTTCGGTCACCTCGACCCGCAGCCGGATGGAGGCCGACTCGTCGGGCGTTCCGGTGCTGGTGAACACGCCGCAGCCGCCGTTCAGGTCGCCGCTCACCGTGCAGGCGTTGAGGTCGACCGTGAAGCTGAGCGACTGGTCGGTGTCGTCGTCGTTGTCCGTGGGGTCGTCCGGGTCGTCGCCGTCGGGATCGAGGTCGGCGAAGTCGTCGTCGAATCGGAGGAAGCCGTCCTCGTCGCGGATCTCCAGGTAGATCGGGACGGTGCCGCTGGAGAGGGCCACCTGCTTGGAGAACTCCCAGTTCGGTTCGATCGTGTAGGTGTCCTCGAACGGGTCGCTGGCCGGGGTGTCCTCGTTGTTGAACGACTCTCCGGCGATCTCCACGTAGCTGTAGAAGTCGGGGTCCTCGCCGAAGTCGTGGCCTTCGACGCGCTCGACGGTCACCCGGACCGTCATGTTGAGATCGGCCGCCGCCGCCGGGCTGCTGAGCACCAGGACGGGCAGCAACGCGCTGACGAGTACCGGGACGACGGGTATCGCCCCCAGACGTCGCCGCCAGCCCACGGCGGGCTCGGCGGCGTACACCACTTTGGTCATACGGACCTCATTCGAGCAGGTGGCCCGGATCCCGGGGATCGGGCTGCGACGGGAAGAATGCCTGGTGGGACGGGTAGGCACGTCGGAGCGTATGCGTCGGGTGACCGGCTCATTCCGTACAGTCAGCTACCGGATAGGCGCCCGGGCGGGGTGCGGACGAGCGGTGGACGGGCCGGTGAACGTCCGCCGTGGACGGTGAACCGGTCGATGTCTGCCGGGTCTCCCGGCGGTCGGTCGGGGGTGACCGAACGGTCGCTCGACGCGGCTCCCGGCCCGCCAAATGACATGGAAAGTACCCGTGACGTTACGAGATTGTTTCCAAGGTAACGGCTGGGTTGCGGGCGCTTCCGCGTGATCGTTCGTCGCTCCTACCTTTCGGCCACCGTCACCATCCGCGTGACGGCCGGCACACGACGTGGAGGACAACGACGTGCCAGAACCGAACGTGCAGAGGTCCGGGCGCACCGTGCGCGGGGTCGGCCTGCTGGCCGCCGCGGCACTGGTGGCGGCGAGCCTGACGAGCGTGGCGGGAGGTGCCGCCGCGGCCGCGCCGACCAGCAGCGGCGGGCCGACGGCCCGGTACCTCGTCCAGCTCGACGAGCAGCCGCTGGCGACCTACACCGGCGGCGTGGCCGGGATCGCGGCGACCAGGCCGGCCCGGGGCGGCAAGCTCGACAAGAACTCCGGGAACGCCACCGCCTACCGGGAGCACCTGCGCCGCAAGCGCACGGACGTGCTCAAGGGCGTGGGTGTCACGGCACAGCCCCGGGTCACGATGGAGACGGCGTTCAACGGCTTCGTGACGGAGTTGACCGGGCCGCAGGCGGCCCGGCTGCGCGCCACCCGCGGCGTACGCGCGGTGTACGCGGACCGCAGGGTGCACGCACTCACCTCGCACACCCCCGACTACCTGGGCCTGACCGGGCGCGGTGGGGTGTGGCAGCAGCAGTTCGGCGACGTCGGGCACGCCGGCGAAGGCATGATCATCGGGGTCATCGACAGCGGTTTCTGGCCGGAGAGCGCGAGCTTCGCGCCGCTGCCCACCCCGCGCCCGGACCAGGCGGTCATCGACGCCAAGTGGAAGGGCACCTGCGACGTCGGTGTCGAGGCGGCCGTCACCTGCAACAACAAGGTGATCGGGGCGCGCTGGTACAACGACAGCGGGATCGCCGACGCGTTCCCCGACGACTTCCTCTCGCCTCGCGACCGGAACGGTCACGGCACCCACACGGCCAGCACCGCCGCCGGTAACAACGGCGTGCGGGCGACCTCGGGCGGTCGCGACCTCGGCACGATCTCCGGCATGGCGCCGGCCGCCCGGCTCGCGGTCTACAAGGCGCTGTACGACGACGGCGCCGGCTCGGCGGTCGGCAGTGAGATCGACATCGTGCACGCCATCGACGACGCGGTCGCCGACGGCGTCGACGTGATCAACTATTCGATCGGTGACGACAACGAGACCCTCAACGCGATCGACGCGGCGTTCTTCAACGCCGCCGCGGCCGGGGTGTTCGTTTCCGCTGCCGCCGGCAACGCAGGCCCCACCCCGAGCACCGTCGACAACTCCAGCCCGTGGGTGACTACGGTGGCCGCGACCGCCACCGACCAGCAGTACACCCGCACGCTCACCCTCGGTAACGGCACCACCGTCGAGGGTGTGGGCATGGGCGAGACGAGTGTCGGGCCGGCACCGCTGGTCACCGCGCGGGACAGCGCGATCGACCCGAACAACACCTACGCCGCCGAACTCTGCGCCGACGACGTCCTGGACCCGGCCAAGGTCAAGGGCAAGATCGTGATGTGTCTGCGCGGCGAGATCCCGCGCGGCGACAAGAGCATCGCCGTCGCCCGGGCCGGGGGAGTCGGCATGGTGATGTACAACGACACGCTGAACTCGCTCAACGCCGACGTGCACGCGGTTCCGTCGGTGCACATCAACGAGGTCGACGCCGCGACGGTCCTCGCGTACGTCGCCGCCGGCAACGCCACGGCGACCATTTCGCCGAGCACCCTGGAGACGGTCGAGGCGCCCTCGGTCGCGGCGTTCTCCTCGGCCGGTCCGTCGAGGTTGAGCGCCGGCGACCTGCTCAAGCCGGACATCAGCGCCCCGGGCGTGGACGTCGTCGCGGCGTTCTCGCCGTCGGCGGGTGGTAACGACTTCGCCCTGGAGTCCGGTACCTCGATGGCCGCGCCGCACATCGCCGGCATCGCGGCGCTGGTGCTGGCCAAGCACCCGGACTGGTCGCCGTCGGCGGTCCGTTCGGCGCTGATGACCAGCGCGGTCGACCGTACCGACAAGGGCAACCCGATCAAGATCGGCACGTACGACGCCAGCCCGCTGAACTACGGTGCCGGTGAGGTGCGGCCCGGTGGCGCGTTCGATCCGGGACTGGTCTACGACTCCAACCCGCAGGACTGGCTGCAGTACCTGTGCGGGCTGGACGCGGACCGGGCCAGTGAGACCGGGGCGAACGTGGAGGGCTGCGACGAGATCGGCGCGATCGACACCGTCCAGTTGAACTACCCGTCGATCGCCCTGGGCCGGATGGTCGGCAAGCAGAAGGTCACCCGTACCGTCACCAACGTCAGCGACCGGACCAGCACGTACACCGCGTCGGTCGAGTCGCCCGCGGGTTACCAGGTGAAGGTCACCCCGGCCAAGCTGACCGTCCGCCCCGGCGAGACGGCCCGCTTCACGGTCGAGGTCACCAACAGCGGCGGCGCGTTCGACACCTGGGCCGACGGCGCGCTGACCTGGCACGACCAGTACCGGCACGACGTACGGGTCCCGCTGGTCGTGCACAACAGTGGGCTGATCGCCCCCGACTCGATCACCGGTTCCGGCACCTGGGGCAGCGTCAAGATCGCCACCGAGGCCGGCTACCAGGGCAAGCTGGTCGCTCAGCTCACCGGGTTGACCGCCGGCACCAGCAACGCGGTCACGCTGCGCGGCGAGGGAGCCTCGTGGGACTGGTCCTCGCTGGACAACCTGCCGAACCCGCTGCCCGCGTCGATGTACCGCAGCACGCTGCACGTACCGGCCGGCACCCGTGACCCGCACGTGCTGGTGACCTCGCAGCTGCCCGCCTGCTCGGCCATCGACTGGGACGACGAGGAGGGGGTGATGGCGTGCACCGAGTACAGCGTCTACGTCTACGACACCGCCGGCAAGTTCGTCACCGCCACGGTCAGCTCCCGCCGCGGCGCCAAGGTGGACCTGCCGGCCGCCGGGGACTACGTCCTCGTCGTCGAGCAGGGGTTCGTGGAGAACCTGCCCGCGGATCAGGACGGCGTCGGGTACACCGTCACCACCTACCTGCCGGGCGCGCCGGGCAGCTCCACCGGCAAGCTCACCATCGATCCGAAGCAGCGCACGGTCCAGCCGGGCGCGAAGGCGAACCTGACGCTGCGGTGGTCCGGCCTCGAGCCGGGGGTCCGCTACGTCGGGCAGCTGGAGTTCCGCAACGGTGACGGTCCGCTCAAGACCGTGCCGATCACCGTCGAGTCCTGACCCACCTCCGGCCCGGCGGGCCGGCGACGTGACCCAGGTCACCGCCGGCCCGCCGGGCCGTTCCCGGTCGACGCCGAGGTGATCTGCTCGCCATCACGGTGACCGGCGGCGGCGAGGACGACGTGCGGGGCGGCGGGATCACATCCCCGATCCGCCCCGCACGCCTGCGCGGGCCCGTCGAGTTCGTCGGGCGTGCCGCCGAGCTGGCGCTGCTGCGCCGGCTCATCGGCGCCCCGCCGTGCCTGGTCCTGCTGGAGGGTGAACCCGGCATCGGCAAGAGCCGGTTCGTCCGCGAGCTGCTCGCCACGCTGCCCGGGCGGCACCTGATCGGCGAGTGCGACGACGTTCCCGAGCCCTTCCCGCTCGGCGTCCTGCTCGACGCCGTCCGGGCGTACGGCGACCGGCTCGGTCCGCTCAACCCGGTGGCCGGGGCACTCGCTCCGGTGCTGCCCGAACTCACCGACGTGCTCCCCGCCGCGCCACCCCCGCTGACCGACCCGGTGGCGGAGCGGCACCGGCTGCTGCGGGCCGTCGCCGCGCTGCTCGCCGGGCTGTCTCCCGCGGTACTGGTCCTGGAGGACCTGCACTGGGCGGACCCGGCGACCTGCGAGTTCCTCGCCTACCTGAGCGGCCACCCGGTGGACGGGCTGGCCGTGGTGCTCACCGCCCGCACACCGGTGCCCGGTGGCAGCACCCCGATCCACGACGCGCTGGCGCGTACGCCACCCGGGGCGGTCACCCGGGTCCCGCTGGGCCCGCTCGGGGCCGACGACGTACACCGGCTGGCGGCGCGGACACTGCGGCTCGATGAGCCGCCCCAGCAGCTCACCACGACCCTGCTCGACCGCACGGCGGGGATCCCGTTCGTGGTCGAGGAGGTGCTGCGTACGCTCGCCGAGCGGGGCGGCGACCCGCTCGCCGACGACAGCGTCCCGTTCGTCCTGCGCGACGTGCTCCTGTGGCGGCTGCGCCCGCTCGACGAGGGCGCCCGGGAGGTGCTCGGCGCGGCCGCGGTGCTGAGCCTCGCCCCCGACCCGCGCATCCTCACGGAGGTGCTGGGCCAGGACCGGGCGACCGTCGGCGCGGCGCTGACCGCCGCGCACCGGGCCGGGCTGCTGCACGACGCCGGGGACGGGCTGCGGTTCCGGCACGACCTGGCCCGGCAGGTCGTGTACGACCTGGTGCCCCGCCAGACCCGCGAGTGGCTGCACCTGCGTATCGCGCGGGTGCTGGAGCAGAAGCTGCCCCGGCCGGTCGCCCAGCTGGCGTACCACTACCGGCTGGCCGGCAGTGACGCCGACTTCGTCCGCAACGCCGAGGCCGCCGCCGACCTGGCCACCGAACGCGGCGACGACGCGACCGCCGCCGGTTTCCTGCTCCAGACGATGGACGTCGCGGAGCTGCCCCGGCCGGTGCGGGTCCGGCTCGCCGGCAAGTTGGGCCGATCCGCCATCGACGGGCTCAGCCAGGCCACCGCGATCCCGGTGCTGGAACGGCTGCTGGCCGATCGGCGACTGCCACCCGGCGCCCGGGGCGAGCTGGGCCTGGTGCTCGGCCGGCTGCTGCGCCAGCAGGGGGAGGCGCTGCGCGGGTACACCGAGATCGAGCGGGCGGTGCCGTACCTGCGGACGCCGCGCCGTCGGGCGCCGGCCCTCGCGGTGCTGGCGGCCCCCGACACGGTCGTCGGCCGCCACGTCGACGACCACCTGGCCCGGTGCGCGGAGGCCGAGGCCGCCGCGGCGGCCAGTGGAGACCCGGCCGCGCACCTCGCGGTACGGATCGCCCGCGCCTCGCTGCTGCTGGAACTGGGTGACCCGGCGGCCTGGACGGTCATCGCCGAGCTGCGCGCCTCCGCGGCGCTTGCCGACCGGCCCCGGGAACACGCGCGGGCCTGCCTGAACTGGGCGCAGGGCGCGCTGCACGCGGGGCACCTGGACCGGGCCGCGGCGCTCCTCGCGGCCGGCCGGGAACTGGTCGAGGAGACCGGGTACGAGCGGCTGACCGCTCTCGTCGAGGCGACCGGGCTGTCGCTGGAGCGGGCCGCCGGACGGTTGGCCGGGCTGGCCGGGCGGCTCGAGCAACTGGTCGCCGCAGCCGAGCGGATGCCGGTCACCCTGCTCGACGCGCGGGCCGAGCTCGCCACCGTGCTGGCCCGTACGGCCACCGGCCCCGAGATCGGGCGGGCCGAGCGGACGCTGCACGAGGTCGTCGCCACCGCCCAGCGGGTCGGGGCGATCTGGCCGCTGGTGCAGGCGCTCTCGGCGTTGGCCCGGCTGACTCTCGTCGAGCGACCCGACGAGGCCTCCCGGCACGCGACCGACGCCCTGGTGCTGGTGCGTGGCAAGGGAATCTGGGCCTGGGCCGCCGAGGCAGTCCTGGTGCTGACCGAGGCGGCGGTGGCGGCGGGCGAGCCGGCGCGAGCGGTAGCCGTCGTGCGCGAGCTGGCGGCCGGCATCGAGGGGCGCGACGCCCCGGTCGCCGTGGCCGCCCTGCGGCGCTGCCGCGAGCTGATCGGGAGTTGAGTTCTGCCGTCGGCAGATCCGCTCACCGTGAACAACGCTCGATCCCCGGCCGGTGACCGGGCAGGGTGGAGCCATGAGGCTTCTGGTGCTGGGTGGTACGGGGTTCGTGGGCGGGGCGACGGTCGCGGAGGCGGTACGCCGCGGCTGGTCGGTGACGGTGTTCAACCGTGGGCTGCACGGCGACGTGCCGCCGGGCGTACACCGGCTGCGCGGTGACCGGACGACATCCGACGGGTTGGCGGCGCTGGCCGGCGGCGAGTGGGACCTCGTGGTGGACACCTGGGACGGTGCGCCGCGGGTGGCCCTCGACTCGGCCCGCGTGTTGGTCGGCTCGGTCGGGCACTACGGCTACGTGTCCAGCGGTTCGGTCTACGCCGAGCCGGTGGCGCCCGGCTCGGGCGAGGAGGCGCCCACGGTCGAGGCCGCCCCGGACGCCGAGGACGGCGACTACCCGCAGAACAAGGCCGGGGCCGAGCGGGCGGTGCGCGAGGTCTTCGGTGATCGGGCGCTGCTCGCCCGGGCGGGGCTGATCCTCGGTCCGGGGGAGGACATCGGCCGGCTGCCGTGGTGGCTGGGGCGCATCGCCCGGGGCGGGGACGTGCTCGCTCCCGGGCCGGTCGACCTGCCCCTGCAGTACGTCGACGTACGCGACCTCGCCGGCTGGCTGCTCGACCAGGGCGCGCGGGCGGGCGGCGGGGCGTACAACGTGGTCAGTCGCACCGGGCACGCCACCATGGGTGAGCTGCTCGACGCCTGCGTGCGGGTGACCGGGGCGGACGCGCGGCTGCGCTGGACGCCGCCCGAGCCGATCCTGTCCGCGGGCATCGTGCCATGGAACGACCTGCCGATCTGGATCCCGCGCGGCCACGAGTACCGGTGGTTGCAGGAGCGTGCGGTCGAACGCGCGTACGCGGCCGGGCTGACCTGCCGCCCGCTCGCCGAGACGGTCGAGGACACCTGGCGGTGGCTGCGGGAGGTGGGCACGGTGCCGCCGCGCGCCGGGCGTCCGGCGCGGGCCCCGGTCGGCCTGGACCCGGCGCGGGAAGCGGCAGTGCTGGCCGCTGCCGTAGCCGTCGACCCGGTCTGATCTGGACCCGGAACGGGTGGGGCGGTGGCTCGCAGTGCGAGCCACCGCCCCAGCGGGCAGACGGCGTCAGACGACCGCCCGGTAGCCCTGCCAGCCCGTCGCGATCTTCGTGCCGCTGCCGAACGATCCGTTCCCGGTGCCGTTGTGGCGCCACACGTTCCCGGTGGTGTCCCGGGCGACCAGGTCAGCGCGGCCGTCGCCCGTGAGGTCGCCGACGCCGACGATCGCGTTGTACGACGCGCCCCAGCCGTCGAACACCTTGACCCCCGCCTTGATGGTGCCCGGGCTCGCCGGATCGGCGTCGAAGCGCCAGAGCGCGTTGGACCCGTCCAGGGCGAGCAGGTCGCCGCGGCCGTCACCGTTCAGGTCGCCGGCCCCGACGATCTGCTTGTAGCCGGTCCAGCCGGCGCCGATCCTGCTTCGGGCGGAGAGGGCGCCCGTGCTGGTGCCCTTGAAGAGGTAGACGTCCCCGGTGAGCGACTCGCGGGCGACCAGGTCGGGTCGGCCGTCCCCGTCGACGTCACCCGGTGAGGTCAGGAGATCGTACCGGCGCCAGCTCACGGTGCCCGCGAACCCGGTGGACGGGGTCGACGGTGTCAGCGCCTCGCCGCAGGCCGGATGGTAGGCCCGGAGGACGCCGGTGCCGGTCAGGACCAGGACGTCGTTGCACCGGTCGCCGTCGAGGTCGCCGAACGGCACGAACCTCGTGTTGACCGGCCAGCCGGGGCCGGAGATCGCGCTGCCCAGCGTGCCCGTGCCGGTGCCGCGGTGGATGGCGAGCGTGCCGGAGCCGTCGAAGGTGAACACTTCGCCGACACCGTCCTTGCCCGCGTAGTCGCGCGGGGCGGCAAGCCCGTCCGTCACCGGGGTGGTGCCGGAGAGGGCCAGGGCGGTCCCCTGGCCGTCGGCGGGCTGGGCGGTGAGCGTCCAGGTGTACGTGCCGTTGGCGACCAGGACACCCGCGGAGTTCCTGCCGTCCCAGTCGGCGGTGAGCAGACCACGGGCGGCCGAGCCGGCGAGGGTACGGATCAGGGCGCCGGACGCGGTGCGGATGGCCACGGTCCACGAAGCCGCCGGCTTGGACAGCCACCAGGTGCCGGACCAGCTCGCGGCCGCGGAGGTGAGCGCCGAGTCGATGGCGGTCAGCGCGGAGGTCGGTACGCCGCTCGGCACGACGTGCACCCGCTGCTCGGTGTCGGCGTAGGCCACGCCGCCGCCGAAGCGGTCCACGGTCCAGCCGGAGCGGCCGTAGCTGTCCGGCCCGAGGGCGGCCCCGGTGGTGAGCATCCGGCTCGGCAGGTCGGTGTGGGATCCGCTGGCCGGCAGCCCACCGTGCAGGTCGATGAGCTTCAGGCCGCTGTCGGCGCCCGTGCCGGGAACGTGCTGGACGAGGTAGTTGTCGCCGAGGAGGACGTCGCCGGGGGGTGCGGTGGCGGTGCGCTTGGTCGTCCGGTCGTAGAGGCCGGTGCCCCGCTCGTATCCCCAGTAGTCGACGCAGGTCCAGTAGACCCAGCGACCGACCGCCTGGAGGCCGGAGGGGGTGCAGCCGTTACCGGTGGTGAAGGTCTCGACGGGCGAGCCGGCCGGCAGCCGGGTGGCCGTGACCGTGCCCCCGCTGGTCGCACCGCTCCACAGGGTGGAGCCCCAGACCGCCGCCGCGACCTCGTCGCGCCGCTGGAGGACCACACCGTCGGCGCCGGGCCGGAACTCGCCGATGTACTGCCAGCCCCCGGCCGCCTGGTCGATGACCGCGTACCGGCCGGAGAGGTCCATGAGCTCCGGGGAGCTGGCGCCGGTGTCGATGCTCGGGCCCCACTCGGTGGAACCGTTGGGGTACAGGATGTTCAGCTCGGAGCCGTCGGCGGTGCCGGTGTCGTAGCGCCGTCCGTGGTGGCCGGTGCCGTCGGCCAGCATCCAGATGCACCGCGCCCGGGACCCGTCGCGGGGCTGGCAGTCGCCGTCGCTCCCGTCGACCGACCGGTCCACGGTGCTTCGCTGGACCGTCGGCGTGCCACCGGCGCTCGGGGTGGTCAGCCAGGTGCTGCGGTACGCCCCGATGGTCGAGCCCGGTGCGTAGGCGGTGCTGTCGTCGGCGCGGCTGAGGATGCCGCTGCCGAGGGCGAGGCCGTAGATCCGCGCCGGCACCGGCTCGACGGCGGTCAGCCGGCTGCGGGTGATCGAACCGTCGGCGGCCTGGGCGACCCGGTACACGCCCCAGTCGAGGTCGCCCTCCTCGACGTACCGTTCGGCACCGGCCACGAGGACGGAGCCGTCCGGCGCCGGCACGATCTGGTGGGCGGCCGGGTCCATGACCTTCGTCCTGACGATCTCCGTACCACCGAACGAGTAGGCCCAGAGCGGCTGGCCCCGGTAGAGGTTGTTACCCGGCCAGACCGGCTCGACGCCCAGCAGCGCGGAGTCGACGACCGCGAACTCGGCCTGGTAGCTGAAGGAGCCCGTGTCGAGGGTGTGGGGCTGCGCGGACAGGTCGCTCCGGTCGTACACGTCCGCCCCGCCACGGCCGGCGCGCAGCCGCAGCACCGAGTCGGTGCTCAGCCGGAAGCCGCTCACCTCCCAGCCGTTCTCCGGGTCGACCCGGTCGGGCAGCGGGGTGAGCGCCGCGGTGGCGAGGTCGACGAGGCCCCAGTGCGGCCAGACGTCGGAGCCCTCCGAACCGTCGCCGACCTTGTAGCGCAGGACGACGGAGCGGGCGTCGCCGTCCTCGACCACGACTTCGTGGGCGTCCGCGGGGAGCCCGGTCACGGTCGTCCCCGTGACGTCCTCGCCGTGGACCCGCCACAGGTGGTACGCCGCCGGGCTGCCGTCGTCGCCGGTACGGGTGAGGACGACATCGCCGAAGGTGCCCCGGTACGAGTGACCCTCGGGGATCGGCACCTCGACTCCGGTCGGGGTGGCGCCCCGCAGGAGGGTGACGTGCGGAGCCGGCTCGGCGGAGTAGAGCGCGACGGTGTCGGAGCCGGTCCCGTACCCAGCGTCGTCCAACGGATTCCAACGGAAGTAGCCGGTGTCGATGTCGTACTCGAGCGGAGTGGCCAGTCGTCGTTCGAGAGCGGTGGTGGTGCCCGAGACGTACTCCGTCCACAGCAGCCGGTCGTCGCCCTCCTGCGCCCAGAGGAAGCCGGTGACGCCCGCGTTGAGGATCTGCGTTGCCCGCGGAACGGCACGCGGTTCGGCGGGCAGGACGAGCTCGTCCGTGGTGGTGACCGAGGACGTCGTCGGAGCCGCCACGGACGGCGTGGCGGTCATCGTGATGGTGAGGCTCAGCGCCGCGGCCAGGGCGGCCGTGGTGGCTGCCACTGGGCGGACTACTGAGGTGGTCGAGTCGGGCGTCGTCGCGCGCCGGCGTCGGCCGGGTCGGGCCACCGATCCTCCTGAGAAAGAAGTTGGCGTGGTGGACCACGCGGCGACCCGGCCCCTGCCGTGGCTGCCCGCTCGCGTCCCCCACACAAGTGCGGGGAGCGTAGCGTACGGATCGACAGGCATGCAGTCCGACGGATGGTGAAGATCCACACCCGGTCCGGCGGATCGGACGGGCCACATTGTCCGGTCCGTACGCCTCGACGCCACACCCGGGTCAGCGCTCCCGGACCACCGCCACCGGGCACCGGGCGTGCTGGATGAGCTGCTGACTCACCGAGCCGAGCAGCATGCCGCGCAGCCCGCCCCGCCCGCGGGTGCCGACCGTCACCAGCTGCGCCCCGTCGCTCGCCTCGACCAGCATGGACGCGGGACTGCCGACCGCCACCTCGACGGTGGCGTCCAGCCCCGGGAACGTGTGCTGCCAGGGCGTGAGGGACTCCGCCAGCGCGGTGCGCTCATCCGCCAGCCGCTCGTCGATGTTGCCGGAAGCGTCGCCCGCGCCCTGCGGCGACCAGGCCCGGATCACCCGCAGTGGTACCCGTCGCTGGGCGGCGCGCTCGACAGCGAAGCCCAACGCCACCAGTGACTGCTCGGAGCCGTCCACGCCGACCACCACCGGCCCGTCGGCCGACCCGGCCGGCACGTTCCCGGCGGGGGCGCGTACCACCACGACCGGGCAGTGCGCGTGGGCGGTGACCGTGACGGTGGTGGAGCCGACGAGGAGTCCGACGAACCCGCCGTGTCCCCGGCTGCCGAGCACCAGCAGCGCGGACTCCGCCGACCGTTCCTGGAGCATGAACGCGGGCGGACCGTCGATCACCTCGCCGGTGATGTCCAGATCCGGGTGGGCGTTGGCGGTGTCGCCCGCCGCCCGGTGCACCAGCCGCTCGACCTCGCGCCGGGCGGAGTCGTCCGGCCAGACGCCCGGGGCCACGCCGGGACCGAGCCAGCCCACCATGGTCGCCCACTCGAAGACGTACGCCAGGCGGACCGGGCGGCCGCTGTGTGCCGCCTCGTCCAGCGCCCATTGCAGTGCCACCGCCGAGTCGGGGGAGCCGTCGTAGCCGACCAGGATCTCGGCGCCGCTCACGTGCCGCTCCGCAGCTCGGGATCGGTCTCCCGGATCCAGCGCCACTCCGCGACCCGCGGGTCGTCCTCACCGTGCTGGCGAGTGTAGTCGCGGCATGCCTGACGGGTGTCGACCATGTGCTGACGTAGGTGGGCGGCACGGGCGGCCAACCCGGGCACCCGGTCGATGACGTCGATGACCAGGTGGAAGCGGTCCAGGTCGTTGAGCATCACCATGTCGAACGGGGTCGTGGTGGTGCCTTCCTCCTTGTAGCCGCGTACGTGCAGGTTGTCGTGGTTGGTGCGGCGGTAGGTGAGGCGGTGGATCAGCCACGGGTAGCCGTGGTACGCGAAGATGATCTGCCGGTCGGCGGTGAAGATGGTGTCGAACTCGCTGTCGGACAGGCCGTGCGGGTGTTCGCTGGGCGGCTGGAGCCGCATCAGATCGACCACGTTGACCAGCCGTACCTTCAGCTCCGGCAGGTGCTGGCGGAGCAGGTCCGCGGCGGCCAGCGTCTCCAGGGTCGGCACGTCACCGCAGCAGGCGAGCACCACGTCCGGCTCGCTGCCGGCGTCGTTGCTGGCCCAGTCCCAGATGCCCAGCCCCCGGCGGGTGTGCTGGATCGCCTCGGACATGGTCAGCCAGTTCGGGGCCGGTTGCTTCCCGGCCACCACCACGTTGATGTAGTGCCGGCTGCGCAGGCAGTGGTCCATGGTGGAGAGCAGGGTGTTGGCGTCCGGCGGCAGATAGATCCTCACCACCTCGGCCTTCTTGTTGACCACGTGGTCGATGAAGCCCGGATCCTGGTGCGAGAAGCCGTTGTGGTCCTGCCGCCAGACGTGGCTGGAGAGCAGGTAGTTCAGCGAGGCGAGCGGGCGTCGCCAGGGGATGCCCCGAGTGACCTTGAGCCACTTCGCATGCTGGTTGACCATCGAGTCGACGATGTGGATGAACGCCTCGTAGCTGGTGAACAAGCCGTGCCGTCCGGTCAGCAGGTAGCCCTCCAGCCAGCCCTGGCACAGGTGCTCGGAGAGCACCTCCATCACCCGCCCGTCCGGGGAGAGGTGGTCGTCGCCGGGGACGGTGCCGGCGACCCAGGCCCGGTCGGTGACCTCGAAGGCGGCGCCGAGCCGGTTGGAAGCGACCTCGTCCGGCCCGAAGAGCCGGAACGTCTCCGGGTTGGCCGCGATCACGTCGCGGATCCACGGACCGAGCACGCCGGTGGCGCCGGCCATCGGTTCGCCCGGGCGGGGCACGTCGACGGCGTAGTCGCGGAAGTCGGGCAGGGCGAGTTCCCGCAGCACCATGCCGCCGTTGGTGACCGGGTTGGCGCTCATCCGCCGGTCGCCCCGCGGCGGGAGCGAGGCCAGCTCGGCGACGGGCGCGCCGGTGGCGTCGAAGAGTTCCTCCGGCCGGTAGCTGCGCAACCAGCGCTCGAGCTCGGCCAGGTGCCCCGGATTGGTGCGTACCTCGGACAGCGGCACCTGATGCGAGCGGTAGGTGCCCTCGACCGGCTTGCCGTCGACCTCGCGCGGGCCGGTCCAGCCCTTCGGCGTCCGCAGAATGATCATCGGCCAGCGGGGGCGTTCGACGGGTCCGCCGGAGCGGGCCAGCCGCTGGATGGTCGCGATCTCGTCGATTGCCCGGTCCAGCGTGGCGGCGAGCAGCTGGTGCACCTGTGCCGGGTCGTCGCCGGCGACCACGTACGGGTGGTAGCCGTTGCCGCGCATGAGTTCGAGCAGATCCGGTTCCGGGATCCGGGACAGCACCGTCGGGCCGGCGATCTTGTAGCCGTTGAGGTGCAGGATCGGCAGCACCGCACCGTCGCGGGCCGGGTTGAGGAAGACGTTGGAGAGCCAGCTGCCGGCCAACGGCCCGGTCTCCGCCTCGCCGTCGCCGATCACGCAGGCGACCAGCAGGTCGGGATTGTCGAACGCGGCCCCGTACGCGTGGCTGAGCGCGTACCCCAGCTCGCCGCCCTCGTGGATCGAGCCCGGCACCTCCGCGGCCACGTGACTGGGGATGCCACCGGGGAAGGAGAACTGCCGGAACAGCCGGGCCATGCCGGCCTCGTCGCACCCGACGTCGTGGTAGCGCTCGCTCCACGTGCCCTCCAGCCAGGTGTTCGCCACGATCGCCGGGCCGCCGTGACCCGGCCCGGTGACGAACATGGCGTTCAGGTCGTGGGCGACGATGGCCCGGTTGAGGTGGGCGTAGAGCAGGTTCAGCCCGGGGCTGGTACCCCAGTGGCCGAGTAGGCGCGGCTTGAGGTGCTCGGCGGTCAGCGGCTGCCGGAGCAGGGGATTGTCCAGCAGGTAGATCTGTCCGACGGTGAGGTAGTTCGCCGCTCGCCAGTACGCGTCCAGCCCGCGCAGTTCGTCCTCGGTCAGCGGGCCTTGCACATCGAGAGCCGTGTCCATGGTGATTGAGCCTCTCGCGGTTCGGGGAGTGCTGCATCCGGAAGCGCATTTCCTGTGGCGGGTTCAGCCTGCCCGGTCGGGGCGGTCCGGTTCAGGGCCGTTGGTCCTGTCGAGTGGATGTCCTGGCCGCTAGCGGAGCGGTGCCGGCCAGGCCGCGTACGACGATCACCGGCGAGGGCGCGTGGTAGAGCAGCGCCTGTGCCACCGCGCCGAGCATGCCCCGGCCCGGCTCGTCGCCGCGCGGGGCGATCATCGCCACCTGCGCCGAACGGGACTGCTCGACCAGCACTCTGCCGGGGTCACCGCGGATCGTGTGGCACTCCACGGCTACCTCGGGGTGGTGACCGGCGTACCTGTCGACCGACTCGGTGAGCTGTCGAGAGATCTCCTCGTCGTCCTCGTCGGGTTCCACCACCCGGATGGCGAGCAGCCGGCTGCCGCGCTGTCGCGTGCAGCCGAACGCCCACTCCAGTGCCTGGAGGGAACTGGGTGATCCGTCGACGCCGACCAGGACGGGACCCTGCGGCGGCGGGTCGCCGCGGGCCACCAGCACCGGGCAGCCCGCCTGGGCGGCGAACTGCACGGCGGGCGCCTCCGCCGGTACGCAGTCCTCGCGGGTGGACATGCCGCTGTCCCCGACGACGAGGAGGAACGCCTGCTGGGACCGGCGCAGCAGGACGGGAACCCGGGGTCCCTCGACGATCTCGCCGGTCACCGCCAGCTCCGGTCCGACGTCGCGGGCCAGATCGTTGGCCCACGCGATGAGGTCCTCGGCCTCCTCCCGGGGGGCCGCCACGGTCTCCGCCTCGAACGCGCTGCGCCAGTCGAAGGTGTGCACCAGGTGCAGCGGCCGGCCGTGCTCGACGGCCTCCTCGGCGGCGAGCCGCACCATCGGGAGGTTGCGGTCCGTGCCGAGGCCGACCAGCACCGGCCGATCGGTGGCTGCGGCCATCGGACATCACCTCCCGGGCGTCGCGCCCGGCACGACCACGCTCCTCGACCGAGGGTAGTCGTGCGACTGCGTCGAGGTGCGGGTTCTCGCCGTCGGGCGGCCCGGTTGACATTAGGCAGGTAAACACCTGCATAATGAGGCGTGAGCGAGATGGAACTGGTCTTCAAGGCGTTGGCCGACCCGACGAGGCGGCTCCTGCTCGACCGTCTCCGCGAACGCAACGGCCAGACGCTGCGCGAGCTCTGCGAGCACCTGGCCATGGCCCGGCAGTCGGCCACCCAGCATCTCGACGTCCTCGTGCGGGCCAACCTCGTCACCGTCGTGCGGCGCGGCCGGGAGCGGCTGCACTACCTCAACCCGGCGCCGATCCACGAGATCGAGGAGCGCTGGATCTCCGGCTTCGACAAGCCCCGGCTCGAGGCGCTGGGCGCGATCAAACACCAGGCAGAGGAGTACGCCATGACATCCGTTCCGACGTACGTGTACGTCACCTACATCCGTGCCACCGCCGACCAGGTGTGGCGCGCGCTCACCGACGCCGATCTGACCGCGCGTTACTGGGGCCACGCCAACGTCTCCGACTGGCAACCCGGCTCGACCTGGGAGCACCGGCGCGTCGACGGATCGGGTGCCGTCGACGTCGTCGGCAAGGTGCTCGTCGCCGAGCCGCCGACGCGCCTGGTCATCACCTTCGAGGACAGTCCGGGCTCGGAGCGCGACGCCTCGGTCGTGACGTTCCTCGTGGAGCCGCACGAGGACGTCGTACGTCTCACGGTGACGCACGAGAACCTGCCCAACCGCGACATGTTCAACGGCATCTCGCTCGGCTGGCCGGCCGTCCTGTCGAACCTCAAGTCCCTGCTGGAGACCGGCGACGCGCTTCCCCAGTCACTGTGGGAGATGGCCGGCCCGAAAGCCTGAGAGACGGGCCGATCGATGGACACGAACCCGCTCCGGCAGGCCTACGACGCGCTGCTGGCCGCCCAGCCGCGAGCTGTGCCACCGCCCGGAGAGTGGAACAGCGCGCAGATCCTGGCCCACGTCGTTCTCGTCGGCGCTGCCACCATCAGTGCCGTCGCCGCCATCGCGTCGGGGCCGGTCCCGACGTACGACAACCGCCTGTCCCAGGACCCGTGGACCCTGGAGCGCGTGATCGCGCTCGCGGGCGGCGAGGCGGGTCTGCGGGACCGCATCCGCGCGCAGGCCACGGCGCTGTGTGCCCTCGCCGCCGTGCTGGGCGAGGCCGAACTCGCCACGGAGGTGCCGACGCTGCTGCTGTCCAACGGCACGTGCCTGGTGGACCAGCCGCTTCCGTTGGGGGACATCCTCGCCGGCCTCGCCAGCGAGGAGTTGCCCGGGCACGCGAAGCAGCTGTAGCGGTCGCCCGCCGGGCCGAACGGCCGGCGTTCTCTGGCTGCCGGGACGGCTGGTCGGCGCCACGGACAGCCGACCGTGGAGCCGGACGCATGCCTGTCAACTGTGGTTGACAGGAGTCATGCTGTCAACGTATGTTGACAGCATGACTCAGGCGACGGAACTCGCGGCGGCCGCCGGCAGCCCCGACCCCCGGGTCGGCCTGCGCGCCGTCCGGGCGCTGCGCCGGCTGCTCGAGCGGCTCGAGGTGGTCCAGGTTGACAACGCCCGCCGACAGGGCTGGTCCTGGCAGGAGATCGCCGACGCGCTCGAGGTCAGCCGGCAGGCGGTCCACAAGAAGCACGCCGGGCGACCGGCGGTCCCCACCTCCTGGGAGGCGTGATGTTCGAACGGTTCACCGACCGCGCCCGCGAAGTCGTCCGTCGGGCACGGGACGAGGCCCGGGCCGAGGGCCAGCGGCCGATCGGGACCGAGCACCTGCTCCTCGCCGTGCTCGCCGACCAGGCGAGCCTCGCCAGCCGGGTGCTCACCGAGACCGGTGTCAGCGCCGACGACCTTCGGGCCCGCATCCACCGGCACGTCGAGACCGGCGGTGTCGGCCTCGGCGACGCCGACGCGGCGGCGCTGCGCGAGATCGGCATCGACCTGGCCGCCATCGTGGCCCGCGTCGAGGAGACGTTCGGCCCCGACGCGCTGCGCGAGGCGACACCCGAACCGCGCCGTCGCTGGGGGCGGCGCCGCTACACCGGCGGCCCGTTCTCACCCCGGTCGAAGAAAGTCCTGGAACTGTCGCTGCGCGAGGCCATCCGGCTGCGGCACAAGCACATCGGCACCGAGCACATCCTGCTCGGTCTGCTCCGCGAAGGTCACGGTCTGGCGGCACTGGTGCTCACCGAGGCCGGCGCCGACCTCGACGACCTGCGCCGTCGGGTGGAGCAGGCGCTGCGTACGGCCGCCTGAGCGGTGCACTTCGGCAGGGCGCCGCACGGACACCTGCCGTGGTGCGGCCGGGCCGGACCTGCATTGCGCAGCGGCCGGACCCTCGCGCCGCTCCACACCGCTGGCCGCTCGGCGTGCGCCTCCCGTAAACCTGTCTGTGGCGGTTGTGACCCTGCCGCCCGCCACGGCTCGCTGAACGACGCCGGGTGCTGCACACTGACGCCGTGACTGGTGGACGGGGTGCGCGGACGGCGTGCGACGACGGCGGGCTGCGGTCCGCCGTCGTGGTCAACCCGGTGAAGGTGGCCGATCCGGACCGGCTGCGGCGTACGGTGAACGACGCCCTCGCCGCCGCCGGCTGGCCCGAGCCGCTGTGGTACGAGACCACCGTCGAGGACCCGGGCCGGGGCCAGACCGAGGCGGCCGTCGAGGCCGGCGTCGAGGTGGTCTTCGCCTGCGGCGGCGACGGCACTGTCATGTCCTGCGTCAGCGGGCTGGTCGGCACCGAAGTGGCGCTGGCCGTCCTGCCCCAGGGCACCGGCAACCTCCTCGCCGCCAACCTCGGCCTCTCCACCGATCTGGCCGCCGGGCTGCAGGTGGCCATCGAACGCGGCCGCCGACTGCTGGACGTGGGAGAGGTCGACGGGCACTACTTCACCGTCATGGCCGGCATGGGCTTCGACGCGCAGATGCTCGCCGCCACCAGCGAGGCGACCAAGGCGCGGATCGGCTGGCCCGCGTACGTGGTGGGGGCCGCCCGGCACCTGCGCGACCGTCCGATGCGGGTGTCGATCCGGGTCGACGACCGGCCGCCGGTGCGCCGCCGGGCCCGCTCGGTGCTGGTCGCCAACGTCGGGCGGTTGCAGGGCGGCATCCGGCTGCTCACCGAGGCCGAACCGGACGACGGCTGGCTGGACGTCGCCGTGCTCACCCCGCGCACCCTGGGGCACTGGCTCTCCCTCGGCTGGGCGGTGATCCGCGGCCGCGGCCGGGTGCCGAGGATGGAGGTGTTCCGCGGCCGGCGGGTGATCGTCACCGCCAGCCGCGCCCAGCCCCGGGAACTCGACGGTGACCTCATCGCCCCCGGCCGCCGGCTGCGCGCGGTGATCCGGCCGAAGTCGCTCTGGTTGTGCGTGCCGCAACCCGAGCGGGCGCGCGACCTCGCCGTCGACGCCGAGCGCGCCGCCGAGCGCGGTGAGGAACTGGTCGAGGAGGCGCGCCGTGAGTAGCACCCGGATGGTGCCGGAGACCCGCCTCATGACCGACGAGGAGCTCTCCGCCGACGACGCCTGGCACACCCTGCGCCGGCAGGGCGGCTGGCACCTGCTGCGGGACGCGTTCATCCGGTTCCGCTACGGCGACGGCTTCAGCCACTCCCGCGCGTTCGCGCTCCAGCTCTGCCTCGCCGTGGTGCCGTTCATGATCGCGTTGACCGGCCTGATCAGCGAACTCGGTGTGGAGGAGGGCGGCCAGGTGGTCGCCGACACCGTACTGGCGGTAACCCCGGGGGCGAGTGAGCCGGTCGTGGCCGAGCTGCTCGGCGAGGGGGAGAGCACCGAGCGCGCCGGTGAGCTGGCCCTCACCCTCGGCCTGCTCACCGGCCTGGTGGCGCTCACCACCACCATGGCCCAGATCGAGCGCGGCGCCAATCGCATCTACGGCGTCGAGCGGGACCGGCCCGCCCTCTGGAAGTACCTGCGGGCCGCCGTCCTCGCGGTCACCGCCGGCGTGCCGGCGCTGACCGGGTTCCTGATCCTCGTCGGCGGCGGAGCGATGGGGGACTCCGTCCAACGCCACTACGCGTGGGGCAGGTGGGTCCACGGCGTCTGGGACGTGGTCCGCTGGCCGCTCAGCCTGGCGCTGACCGTGCTCGCGGTGGCGGTGCTCTTCCGGCACGCGCCCCGGCGGCGCCAACCCGGCCTGTCCTGGCTGTTCTTCGGCGCCGGCATCGCGACGGTGCTCTGGTGGCTGACCAGCCTGCTGCTGGCCGCGTACGTCGGCTTCAGCGACGCGTTCGGCCAGACGTACGGCGCGTTGACGGGGATGATGGCGCTGCTGATCTGGGCCAACCTCACCGGCATGGCACTCTTCGGCGGGCTCGCGTTCACCGCCCAGCTCGAGGCGTTGCGGATCGGCGTGCGCGAGCCGGCCCAGCCGGATCTGTGGGAGCCGGAGAAGGAACGCGCGGCGGACCCGGGCGAGATGACCGTCACCTGACGCGCCCTGACCGACCGGCAGCGCCGCGCCCGACCGCCGGACCTCCTGTGTACGCGCCGAGCGAATCGGGTAAAGCCGCCTCGCCAGGGTGATCGAGGGAGGTGCGGGGTGACCGCGGTCAGGGAGGTACTGCGGCGACCGATCGGGCATTTCGCCGAGCGGAGCGTCGCCGGGCTGGCGACGATCGCCGGGGCCGGTGCCGCGTTCGGCCTGCTGCTCATGCTGGTCCGGTTCCGGTGGAGTCCGCTGTACACCGCCGACCGGGCGGTCGCCGAGTGGTTCAACGACCTGGTGGCCTCGCACGGCCCCGTCGTGACAGTGCTCCAGGCGGCCACCGACCTCGGTGGACGGCCCGTCCTGATCTGGCTCGTCACCATCGCCGTGGTCGGGTTGCTCATCCGCCGCCAGCCCCGGCTGGCCGTCTACCTGATCGTCACCGGCGTCGGCGGCCTGATCCTCGACCCGTCGCTGAAGACGCTTGTCGGCCGGCTCCGGCCGATCGTCGACGTGCCGGTCGCGAGCGCCCCCGGCAACAGCTTCCCCAGCGGGCACGCCCTGGGGTCGTTCGTGGCGTACGGGGCACTGCTGCTGGTCTTCCTCCCGGCGCTGGCGCCCCGCTGGCGTAGGCCGGCCATCGCCCTGGTCGCCGCGCTGGTGGTCCTCATCGGGCTGACCCGCATAGCGCTGGGCGTGCACTTCGTCTCCGACGTGCTCGCCGGTTGGCTGCTCGGTGCCGCCTGGCTCGGCGTCACCGCGTACGCCTTCCGGCTCTGGCGGCGGGAGCGCGGCCGGCCCGCGCCCCCGCTGGCGGAGGGGCTGGAGCCGGAGGCGGGGCACGACATCGCGCCGGCGCCGGCCGAGGAACACGTACTGGAGCATCCACGCTCCGCCGTGGCCGAACTGCTCGTCGGGTGGGTGCTGGTCTTCGGGGTGCTCTACGGCTTCGGGATGTACGTCAGCTACCACGCCGGCGGGACGTTCCTGGCCACCCTCGACACCGAGGTGCCGCGCTGGTTCGCGCAACGGCACACCCCGGCCCTGACCGAGCTGAGCTGGTGGTGGAGCAAGTTCGGCGACACCCACGCGATCCTGCTCGTCTCGCTGGTGTTCTGCCCGCTGGTGCTCGCGGTGTGGCGGCGGTGGCGGCCCGTGCTCTTCGTGGCGCTGGCCATGTTCGGCGAACTGAGCCTCTTCCTCACCAGCGCCCACGCGGTCGGCCGGCCCCGCCCGCCGGTGGAGAACCTGGACGGGCCGATGCCCACGTCGTCGTTCCCGTCCGGTCACATCGCCGCCACGATCTGCCTGTACACGGCGATCGCCGTGCTGGTCATGGCGCGTACCGACCGCTGGTGGCGGTGGCTGACCGTGGTGCTCGCCGTGGCGATGCCGCTGGGAGTGGCCGCCTCCCGGATCTACCGGGGCATGCACCACCCCACCGACTTCATGGGCGCGATCCTGCTCAGCGCGCTCTGGATCGGCCTGCTCTACTGGGTCGTGCGGCCCAACGCCGACGTGTACGCGGGCAACCGCCCGAGCATCGAGGGAGAAGACGTGCACACCCTTGACGACGAACTGGCCCGGGCCGCCCGGGTGGACTGAGCCGTGCTACGCGTGATGACCTGGAACATCCGTACCGGCGGTCGGGACGCCGACGGTACCGATCGGCGGGACGAGATCGTCGAGCTGATCGACGCGCAGCGCCCCGACGTGCTGCTCCTGCAGGAGCTGCGCGGTTTCGACGACCAGGTGCTCGCCGGGTTCGCCGACCGGCTGGGCCTGCGGCCGCACCGGGCGGGAAGCTGCGTCGGCCAGCCGGTGGCCGTGCTCGTACGCCCACCGCTGCGTACGCTCGCCGCCGGCCCGCTGCGCCGGCCGTTCCACCATGCGGCGGCCCGGGTGGTGCTGGCCACCGAAGCCGGGCCGCTCACCGTGCTCGGTGCCCACCTGAGTCCGTACTCGGGCGGGTGGCGGCGGGTCGAGGTGGACTGGCTGGCGGGCGCCGTCCGGCGGGCGCCGGGCGAGTTGACGCTGGTCGGCGGCGACCTGAACGCGCTCGACCCGGCGACGGATCACAGTGAGCAGCTGAGCCGGCTCCAGCCGAAGTACCGCCGCCGGCACCTGCGCCGCGACAGGCGCACGGTGGACACCCGGGCGGTGGCCGTGCTGCTGGGCGCGGGCCTGGTCGACCTGCAACCCGCGGTCGGTGGGTCGGACGCGGGGCTCACCGTACCGACCTGGCACGGCGGGGCGGAGTTCGTCGGGATGCGACTGGACTACCTGCTCGGTTCCCCGGCGTTCGCCGCTCGGGTGCGGGAGGTGCGGGTGGTGCGGGGTGGCGTCGCGGAACACGCGTCGGATCACTATCCGGTGGTGGCCGACGTGGCGCTGGACCCGGCCTGACCGGTACGCCGGCCGGCATCTCAGGTCGAACGGCCGTCGCCGGCCCGGCGGTCCCCGCAGACGCCGGTGCGCCGGTCAGAGCAGCAGGTTGACCAGGACGGTGAGCACCACCGAGGCGACCACCGAGAAGAGGATCATCAGCAGGCAGCCGAGGCCGCCACCGAGCGGGCGGATCTCCACGTTGCCGATGCGCATCCGGGTTCCTTCGTTCTCGTTCGGTTCACAGCTCGCGCAGCCGCGGCAGCAGCTGCTCCTGGGCCCAGTCGAGGAACATCGGCTGGCGCTCGGCACCCACCTGGACGAGCGCGACGTGGGTGAAGCCGGCCTCGACGAAGGCGCGGAACGCCTCCACGTGCCGGTCGACGTCCGGACCGCAGGTGATCCCCTGCGCCACGTCCTCCTCGCGGACGAACTGGGTGGCAGCGGCGAACGCCCCCGGACCGGGTAGGTCGGGCATCACCCGCCAACCCAGCCCGAACCAGCGGAACTGGTCGTGCGCGATCTTGCGGCACTCGGCCTCGTCCGGGCCGTAGCAGATCGCCAGCTGGCCGTAGCGGTTGCGGCCACCACCGCCCGCGTCCTCGTACAGCGCGATGATCTGCGGATCGGGCTCGGTGGCGATGACGCCGTCGCCGTACTCGGCGGCGAGGCTGGCCGACTGCGGACCGGAGGCGGCGACCGCCATCGGCACCGGGGTGTCCGGGCGGTCCCAGACGTACGCGTCGGGCACGTCGAAGTGGTTGCCGGAGAAGGTCAGCGTCTCGCCGTTGAGCAGCGGGCGGATGATCTGCAGCGCCTCCTCGAACATCTCGTGCCGCTGCTGCACGTGCGGCCAGCCGCCGACCACGTGTTCGTTGAGGTTCTCGCCCGCGCCGAGGCCGAGGGTGAACCGGCCGTCGGAGAGCAGGCCGACGGTGCTGGCCTTCTGCGCCACCACGGCGGGGTGGTAGCGGCGGATCGGGCAGGTCACGAACGACATCAGGTCGACCCGGTCGGTGGCGTGCGCGACCGCGCCCAGCACCGACCAGGCGTACGGGGAGTGGCCCTGCGAGTCCAGCCAGGGGTAGTAGTGGTCGGAGACGACCACATGGTCGAACCCGGCCGCCTCGGCCCGTACCGCATGGTCGACCAGTTCCTTCGGCCCGGCCTGTTCGCACAACAGGGTGTAACCCACGCTGACCATGTGGCGTCTCCTTCCCCACCGGCTGATCTTCGGCGAATACCCCGTCGGGGCGCGGTCAACCCTCAGGTCCGGTTCAGGGCGGTTTGTCGAGGAGCCGGGTCAGTGGGCGCCGTTCAGGTTCACGATGACCACGCCCGCGATGATCAACGCGATGCCGGCGAGCTTCACCGCACCGACCGGCTCACCGAGGAAGACCGCGCCGATCGCCACGATCGTCGCGGTCCCCAGCCCGGACCAGAGGGCGTACGCGACGCCGACCGGGATCTGCTTCACCGCCTGCGACAGCAGCACGAACGCCAGCCCGTAGCCGCCGAGACAGGCCAGCGTCGGCCAGAGCCGGGTGAACCCCGCGGTGGCCTTGAGCAAGCTGGTGGCCATCACCTCGGCCGCGATCGCGATGCCCAGCAGGACGTACGCCATGTCGTACCCCCCCGGTCACTCGTCGTTCGATGAGCTCTGCGCACCGGCCAACCGGGCGGCACGCATGGCCAGGTACCGCTGCTCGGGCAGGCTGTTCGTCCGGGCCGCCGCCGCCCGGTAGTCGGCCACCGCGCGGTCGCGGTCACCGGCCATCTCGTACAGGTGGGCGCGGGCGGCGTGCACCCGATGGTGCCCGGCCAGCCGGGGTTCGTCCGCGAGTTCGGCGAGGGCGGCCAGTCCGGCGTGCGGCCCGTGCACCATGGCGGTGGCCACGGCGCGGTTGAGCGCCACCACCGGGCTGCCGGACTGTCTCTCGAGGACCTCGTAGAGAGCGAGGATCTGTGGCCAGTCGGTCTGCTCGGCCGAGGGCGCCTCGTCGTGCAGCGCCGCGATGGCGGCCTGGAGCTGGTAAGGCCCGACGGGGCCGCGGGGCAGCGCGTGGGTGACAAGCGCGACGCCCTCCGCGACGGCCGACGTGTCCCACCGGCTGCGGTCCTGCTCCGCCAGGGAGATCAGTTCGCCGGACGGGCCGGTACGGGCCGGGCTACGCGCCTCGGTGAGCAGCATCAGCGCCAGCAGCCCGGTCGTCTCGCTGTCGTCGGGCAGCTGCTCGTGCAGCGTCCGGGTCAGCCGGATCGCCTCCACCGACAGGTCCACCCGGCGCAGGTCGGGCCCGGCGCTGCTGGTGTGTCCCTCGGTGAAGATCAGATAGAGGACGTGCCGGACGGCGGCCAGCCGGTCACCACGGTCGGCCTCGTCGGGCATCCGGAACGACAGCCCGGAGGAGCGGATCCGCTGCTTGGCACGGCTGATGCGCTGCGCCATCGTGGCCTCGGGCACCAGGAAGGCGTGCGCGATCTCGGCGGTGCTCAGGCCACCGACCGCGCGCAGGGTCAGCGCGATGGCCGAGGCGGGGGAGAGCGCCGGGTGGCAGCAGAGGAAGAGCAGGATCAGGGTGTCGTCCCGCTCCCCGAAGAGCTGTTCGTCCGCCGCCGGGGCGGCCCGCCGGTCGTCCGGCTCCCGCCGCGCCACCAGATCCTCACGGTTGCGCCGGGCGGCCTCCGCGCGAACCAGTTCGATCATCCGGCGGTACGCGACCTGGATCAGCCACCCACGTGGGTTCGCCGGCATCCCCTCCTCCGGCCACTGTGTCGCCGCGGCCAGCAGCGCCTCCTGGACGGCGTCCTCGGCGGTGGCGAAGTCGCCGAAACGCCGGGCGAGCACGCCGAGGACCTGCGGCGCCAGCTCGCGCAGCAGGTCCTCGGTGCGTCGGTCGGTGGTGGCCAGCCGTCACAGCTCCTGCGGCGGGGCGGACATCACCGGGTGCACCTCGATCGGCATGTTCAGCGGGCGGCCACCCGGACCGGGGGCGGTGGAGATGTGCGCGGCGATCTGCACGGCCCGCTCCGGGGTCGCACAGTCGACGATCCACCAGCCGGCGAGGAACTCCTTCGTCTCCGGGAAGGGGCCCTCGGTCACCACCGGCACGCCACCCTCACCGGCCCGGACGATCCGAGCCTGCTCCGGGCCGCCGAGCCCTTCCCCCTGGACCCATTCGCCGTCCGCGGTGAGCTTGGCGTTGACGTCGCCCATGAAGGCGATGTGCGCCCGGATCTCCTCCGGCGTCCACGTCCCGATCGGGGGGAACTCGGTCCCGGCGGCACTGAACTGCATCAGCAACATGTACTTCACGGTCGGCTCCTCACGCCTGCGCACCTCATTCTCGGTGCTCTCACCCTCAGGTAGAAGCAGCGGCCCGCCGTCTCGACATGCCCGGCCGAAAATCTTCGAACAAAATCAGCCGGCCGCGGTGACCTCCAGCAACAGGGCCTGCTCGGGGTGCAGGGCCGGCAGTTGCAGGCCCACGTTGCCGAGCGCGGCCCCGGTCAGCGTCACCCCGTCCGGCAGCCAGCCCGGCTCGGCCCGCTGCACCGTCGCCGGCGCCGGTACCCCCTGCGCCGGTCGCACCGTGTACCGGCGCCGCTGGTCCAGGCCGGGCAGCCGGACCGCGCCCGGTACCTGGGCCACGGAGGTGGCCAGCCGGCTGACCGCGTACACCGCCTGGGAACCGTCGTGGGCCACCACGCCGTGCGCCCAGACGGCCGGGTCGGGGTGGTCCACCCGGACCGTACGGCCGGTGTGCAGCAGCGGGCGCAGCCGCTTGTGCAGCGCCACCCAGGCGGCCAGTTCCCTCCGCTGCACCGGGCTGATCGAGGCGATGTCCCACTCGATGCCGTGGTGGCCGAAGAGCGCCGTGGTGGCCCGGAAGCCGAGATCGTGCACCCGGTTGGTGGTGTGCGAACGCTCCGGGCCGATGTGGCTGCCGATCAGCTCCGGCGGGAGCAGCAGCCCGGTCCAGCGCTGGATGGCGAGCCGCTCCAGGGCGTCGTTGCAGTCACTCGCCCAGACCCGGTCGGTGCGGGCGAGGATCTCCAGGTCGACCCGGGCGCCACCGGAGGAGCAACTCTCGATCTCCACGTTCCGGTGGCGGCGGCGCAGCTCGTCGAGGAGGCGGTAGACCGCCTCGGTCTGCGCGTGCACACCGGGCCGGCCCTGGTGGCCCGCCTCGGTGAGGTCCCGGTTGTGGTCCCACTTCAGGTAGCTGATCCCTGGATGCTCGGTCAGCAGCGCGTCCAGCCGGTCCAGCAGATACGCGTACGCCCCGGGCTGGGCCAGGTCGAGCACCTGCTGGTTGCGCCACGACAGGGGCAGCCGCCCCGGGGCGGCGAGCACCCACTCGGGGTGGGCGCGGAACAGGTCCGAGTCCGGATTGACCATCTCCGGCTCGACCCAGAGGCCGAACTGGAGGCCGAGTTTGGTGACGTGGTCGATCAGCGGGTGCAGGCCGTCGGGCCAGACACCCTCGTCGACGTACCAGTCGCCGAGCCCGGCGGTGTCCGCCCGCCGGCCCCGGAACCAGCCGTCGTCCAGCACGAACCGTTCGACGCCGACCTCGGCCGCCTGGTCCGCGAGCGCGCGCAGGCGGGCCAGGTCGTGGTCGAAGTAGACCGCCTCCCAGACGTTGAGGGTGACCGGTCGCGGCGCACGGGGATGCTGCGGCCGGGCCCGCAGGTGGGTGTGCAGGGTGTCGCTGAGCCCGTCCAGCCCCGCGTCGGACCAGACCGCGTAGAGCAGGGGAGTGGCGTACGAGTCACCGGGGCCGAGCACCACCTCGCCCGGGGCGAGCAGCTCGCCGCCGCCGAGGGTCGCCGTGCCGGTGGGGCTCCGCTCGGCGAAGGTCACGTGGTCGCCGCTCCACGCCGTGTGCACCGCCCACACCTCGCCGGTGCCGAAGCCGAATCCGGCCGTGCCGGCGACCAGGAGCAACGTCGCGTCGTGGCCGGTACGCCCGTGCCGGCCCTCCCGTACCCAGGTGCCCATCGGCCACGGGTGCCGCTGCGGCGACCGTTCCCGGCACCACCGGCCGGTCAGGTCGAGCAGTTCGGTGGCGACCGCGGGTACCGGCAGCACCGGCGTCAGCTCCCGCAGCTCGTACGGGCTCGCCCCGTCGTTGCGCAGCCGGTGGCGCAGCAGCACCAGGCCGGTCGGGTCCAGGGTGAGCTCGATGGTCAGCGACAGGCCGGCTTCGGGGTCGGACGCGTGGACGCCGACCCGCGCGGGAGCGCCCGGGTCCGCCGGGTCGTCCACGTCCAGCCGGTCCAGCTGGAAGGAGGTGGACCAGTCGGCACGGTCGCGATGCCCGGCCAGTGCCGGCCGGCCGCTCCAGCCGGCGCTCGCCTCCGGCAGCAGGGAGAGCACCGTCGGAACGTCGAAGCTGCTGGGCACCACCGGCGGCACCGTGGCGTCGGCGAGCTGGCGCAGTCCGTGGTCGTCGAGGTCGCCGGTGTCGCCGCCCCAGTGGACGACCCGGGGCAGCCCCGGGCCGCGCGCGTCGAGCACCAGGCTGGTCCGCGCGCGGCGCAGGTGGACAACGCTCATCCTTTGCTGGCTCCCAAGGTCAGGCCCCGGACGAAGTGTCGCTGGAGCAGGAAGAAGATCACCAAGGTCGGGATCGCGACCAGCACGCTACCGGCCGAGACCAGGTTGTTGTCGGTGAAGAACTCGCCGCGCAGGTTGTTCAGCGAGCTGGTGACGGGGAACTTGTCCCCGGTGCGCATGAGCACGGTGGCCCAGAAGAACTCGTTGTAGATCCAGGTCACCTCCAGCGTGGCGAGCGCGGCCAGGGCCGGTCGGCACAGTGGCATGGTCACCTGCCAGTACTGCCGCCAGACGCTCGCCCCGTCGACCATCGCCGCTTCGTACAGGTCGCGCGGCAGCGCCTTCATGTAGTTGCTGAGCACGAAGACGCAGAAGCCGCACTGGAAGGCGACGTTGATCAGGATCAGGCCCCAGTAGCTGTCGTACAGCAGCTCCGAGTCGCTCATGAACTCGGGCAGCGGCACCTCGGTGAAGAGCCGGAACAGCGGGATGAGCAGGGCCTGCTGGGGCAGCAGGTTGGCCGCGGTGAAGAGGCCGAGCAGCACCAGGTTGATCTTCCAGCTGAACCGGGCGATGACGAAGGCCACGCAGGAGGCGAGGAAGAGCGTCAGCAGCACCGCCGGGACGGTGATGTAGACCGAGTTGAGGAAGTGCTTGCCGAACTCGGCGGTCTGCCACGCGGTCACGTAGTTGTCGATGGTCCAGCCGCCGAACGAGACGTACCCGTGGGTGGCGGTGTAGTCGTACGACCGCAGCGACGTGAGCACGGCCCAGAGGATCGGGAACAGCCAGCCGACCGCCACCGCGATGAGGAAGATGTGCAGCACCACCCGCTGCGGGGTGGGCCGGCGCCGTCGCGGCTGCGCGTCCTCGGCGGCCGGTTGCCGCGTCAGGGTGCTGGTGGTCATCGGTCCTCCCCGCGCATCACGGTGACCAGGTAGACGGTGATGAACACCAGCGACACGACCAGCATGATCGTCGCCAGCGCCGAGCCGAAGCCGATCCGGCTCGCCTCGCCCACCACGTTCTGGGTCACCAGGGCGGAGAGCAGCTCCAGCCCGTTGCGTCCCTTGTTGACGACCCACACCAGGTCGAACGCGCGCAGCGACTCGATCACCGTGACGACGAGCACGATGATGTTGATGGGGCGCAGCACCGGGAAGATCACCCGGAAGAACGCCTTCGGCTCCGAGGCGCCGTCGACGGACGCGGCCTCGCGCAGCGACGGGTCGACGCCCTTCAGCCCGGCCAGGTAGAGCAGCATGATGTAGCCGACGTGCCGCCAGCCGGAGGCGAGCATGACCGCCCAGATGTTCACCCCCGGGTCGCCGTACCAGTCGACGTCGGTGCCGAGCACCGCGTTGAGCAGGCCCTGGTCGCGGGAGTAGATGAGCTGCCAGACGAAGCCGATCAGCGCCAGCGAGAGCACCACCGGCAGGTAGAGCGCCGTCTGGTAGAAGCGGCCGCCGCGCAGCTCCTTGTCGAGCAGTACGGCCAGGAACATGCCGAACGGCGTTGCCACCAGGAAGAGCGCCGCGAGCCAGAGCAGGTTGTGCTGAACCGCGGGCACGAACGGTGGGTAGATGGTGAAGACGTCGCGGTAGTTGCGCCCGCCGACGAAGTCGATGTCGGCCAGCGGGCCGATGCCGTCCCAGTCGGTGCCCGAGAGCACCACGGTGGCCAGCGCGGGCAGCCATACCAGGGCGGTGACCAGCAGCAGTGGGACCGACACCATCAGCGTGATCACCACGCGATCGGTGCGGGACAGGAGCCGCAGCCGCCGGCCGCGACCACCACTCGTGGTGGTCGCGGCCGGCGGTTCCACGGCGCGATCCGCTTGGATCAGGGGCAGGTCGGACATGATGTCCTCCCCCTCTCGCCGTCAGCTCGTGAAGATCGACTTCTTCTGGTTCTCGATGCTGGTCAGCAGCCCGCCGACGTCCTTCGGGTCCTTGATGAACTGCTGGAGTGCCGGGATGATCACCGTGGACGCGAAGTCCGGCCGGGTGTCCCGGTCGAGGAACTGGGCGATCTCGGTGGCCGAGCCCACCAGCTCGGCCGCCTTCTTCTGCAGGGCGCTGTAGCCGCTGGTGTCCGCGCCGGTGTTGGCGACGAGGGTGCCGGGGTCGGTCTGCACGGAGATGTTGGCCGCGTCCACGCCGCCGATGTACTCCAGCAGCTTCTTGGCGTTGGCCTCGGACTTCGGCTTGCGCGCCATCATGTAGCCGTCGATCGGGGCGTCCAGCGCCTTGGCGCCGATCACCGAATCGATCTCCGGGAAGGTGAAGAAGTCGATGTCGGCCTGCTCGTCGGCGTTGAACTGCTGCGCCACGAAGAGGCCGAGCAGGTACATGCCGCTCTTCTTCTGCTGCAGCGACTGGGCGGCCTCCTGCCAGGTGCGGCCCAGCGCGTCCGGCTGGTGCAGCGGCAGCAACCCGGCCCAGGTGTCGAAGACCTTCTTCACCTTGTCGGAGGTCCACGCCTCCTTACCGGCCATCAGGTCGACGTGGAACTGGTAGCCGTTGATCCGCAGGTTCAGGATGTCGAACGTGCCCATCGCCGGCCAGCCGTCCTTGTCGGCGAAGGCGATCGGGATGAGGCCGTCCTTCTTCATCTGGTTGGCCAGCGCGGTGAACTCGTCCAGGTTCTTGGGCACCTGGTAGCCGTACTGCTGCCAGACCGACTTGCGGTAGAAGACCGCCCACGGGTAGTACGAGAACGGCACGAAGTACTGCTTGCCGTCGTCGCCGGTCGAGGCCTTCTTGAAGGCGTCGGAGAAGCCGGAGAGCTTGCCCCAGACGTCGGAGACGTCACCGGCCAGTCCCCGCTCGGCGAAGAACCGCATCCGGTAGCCGGCGAACCAGGTGAACACGTCGTCCGGCTTGCCCTGCAGGTAGTTGTTGATGTTCTCCTGGAACGTGTTGTGGTCGACGGTGTTGATCGCGACCTCGATGCCCGAGGACGTCTTGAAGGCGCCCGACACCTTGGCGAGCACGTCCTTCGGCGTCGGGTCGGACGCGTTCGAGCCCATCGACACCGTCTTGGATCCGGACCCGCCGGAGTCGGAGTCGCCGCAACCGGCGAGCAGTCCCGTGCCGAGCAGGCCGCCCGCGCCGGCCGCACCGGCCAGCAGCGTACGGCGGTTGAGCCCGGCGACGGAGGGCGGTACGAGTCTGGCCAGATACTCGGCCTGGGTACGGGGACGGGACATGGTTCCTCCTGCGGATGAAGAGGTGCGCTGTGCCCAGATTCGGGGGTGGGGTGGGTGCTCGTGATCGCACACTGGATCCACCGTTAATCCACATTGCTAAACACGAACTCCCAGTGGCGCCTCAAGCTACCCGTCCCGACGTCGGTGTCAAGAGGGCCGGAATGGATCGATGGCCTAGTCGTGACTGGGCTGTTATGAGGTAAACGTTGGAAACCTTTCTATGTTGGAATCTGTTGACTTGAGGGATCGATAGGGGCACGCTCTGCTGCCATGCGGCAATGGCAGGGCGATCGGATCCTCTACGGCGGCGACTACAACCCGGAGCAGTGGCCGGAGGAGACCTGGGCCGAGGACGTCCAGCTCATGCGCCGGGCCGGGGTCAACCTGGTCTCGGTCGGGATCTTCTCCTGGGCCCTGCTCGAACCGTCACCCGGCCGGTACGAGTTCGGCTGGCTGGACCGGGTGCTCGATCTGCTGCACTCCGGTGGTGTCGACGTCGACCTGGCCACCGCCACCGCGAGCCCGCCTCCGTGGCTGGCGCGGAACCATCCGGAGACGCTGCCTCGCCGGGCCGACGGCACGATCCTCTGGCCCGGCGGGCGGCAGGCGTACTGCCCGAGCTCGCCGATCTTCCGGGAGCGGTCGCTCGCACTGGTGGAGGCGATCGCCACCCGGTACGCCGAGCATCCGGCAGTGGTCATGTGGCACGTGTCCAACGAGCTCGGCTGCCACAACGTGCACTGCTACTGCGACGTCAGCGCCGAGGCGTTCCGGGGCTGGCTGCGCGAGCGCTACGGCGACCTGGAGCGGCTCAACGCCGCCTGGGGCACCGCCTTCTGGAGCCAGCGGTACGGCGACTGGGCCGAGATCAATCCGCCGCGCAGCGCGCCGACCTTCGCCAATCCCACCCAGCAACTGGACTTCCTGCGGTTCTCCTCCGACGAGCAGCGCGCACAACTGCGCGCCGAGCGCGAGGTGCTGCGCGGGCTGGTCCACCAGCCCGTGACGACGAACTTCATGATCGGTACGGGTATCAAGTACCTCGACTACCACTCGTGGGCCGGCGATGTGGACCTCGTCGCCAACGACCACTACCTGACCGCCGCAGACCCGCGGGCGCACGTCGGGCTGGCGTTCTCCGCCGACCACACCCGCGGCGTCGCCGGGGGCGAACCCTGGCTACTCATGGAGCACTCCACCAGCGCGGTCAACTGGCAACCGCGCAACGTCGCCAAGACCCCCGGCCAGCTGCGCCGCAACAGCCTGGCGCACGTGGCCCGGGGCGCCGACGGGGTGCTCTTCTTCCAGTGGCGGGCGTCCCGGGCGGGCGCGGAGAAGTTCCACTCGGCGCTGGTGCCGCACGCCGGACCGGAAACCAAGGTCTTCCGTGAGGTCTGCCGGCTCGGCGCCGACCTCGAGGCGCTGGCCGAGATCCGGGGCAGCCGGGTCGACGCCCAGGTGGCGATCCTCTTCGACTACGAAGCGTGGTGGGGCGTCGAACTCGACTCACACCCCAGCGCCGACGTCACGTACCTGGACCGGATCACCGCACTCTACGACTCGCTCTGGCGCACCGGGATCACGGTCGACGTCGTGCACCCCTCGGCCGACCTGGACCGTTACCGGCTGGTCCTGGTGCCCACGCTCTACCTGACCCGGGACGCCGACACCGCCGCGCTGCGCCGGTTCGTCGAGTCCGGCGGCACCGCGCTGATCACCTACTTCAGCGGCATCGTCGACGAGAACGACCACATCCGGCTGGGCGGCTACCCGGGCGCGTTCCGCGAGCTGCTCGGTGTGCGGACCGAGGAGTTCTTCCCGCTCCGCGAGGGGGACCAGGTCCGGCTCGACGACGGGGCCACGGCCGACGTGTGGACGGAGTGGCTGCACCCGGAGGGCGCCGAGGTGCTCGCCTCGTACGCCGACGGGCCGCTGCCCGGCGTGGCCGCGGTGACCCGGCACGCGGTGGGCGCGGGCGCCGCCTGGTACCTCGGCACCCGGTTGGCGCAGCCGGCCACCGACCGGCTGGTCGCCCGCCTGGTGGCCGAGTCCGGCGTCCGGCCGGCCGCCGCGGTGCCGGCCGGCGTGGAGGTGGTCCGCCGCCGCGCCGGCGAGCGCAGCTGGCTGTTCGTCGTCAATCACACCGAGGACGCGGCAAGGGTCGCCGCCGCCGGCGTCGACCTGCTGACCGGCGAACGCTGCGACGGCGAGCTGCTGGTGCCCGCAGGCGAGGTCGCGGTGGTCCGCGAGGACTCCGCGCCGACGGCCTGACCCGCCGGCAACGACGGGTCGAAGGAGGTCGAACGGATGCTCGCCCAGCAACGGCAGAGTGCCATCCTCGATTTGATCCGGCAGCACGGCGGCGTCCGGGTCAGCCACCTGGTGAGCCGGTTCGGCGTGTCGGACATGACCATCCGGCGGGACCTGGAGGTGCTGGCCGAACGCGGCCTGGTGGACAAGGTGCACGGCGGCGCGACGCTGGCCGGCCCGGGCTCCGCCGAAGAGCCGGGGTTCGCGGCGAAGTCGATCCGTCAGCAGGCCGAGAAACGGGCCATCGCCCGGCGGGCCGCCTCGCTCGTGGAGCCCGGCATGGCCGTCGCGCTCTCCGCCGGTACGACCACCGCCGCGCTGGCCCGGCTGCTCTCCGAGGTACGCGGCCTCACCGTGGTGACCAACTCGATCCCGGTGGCCGACGCGCTGTACCAGGATCCCCGGGCCGACCAGACGGTCGTGCTGACCGGTGGTATCCGTACGCCCTCGGACGCGCTCACCGGCCCGGTGGCCGAGTCGGCGATCGGCTCGCTCAACGTCGACCTGCTCTTCCTCGGCGTGCACGGGATGAGCCAGCGCACCGGCTTCACCACGCCGAACCTGCTCGAGGCGGGCGTCAACCGGTGCCTCGTCGGCTCGGCCCGCCGGCTGGTGGTGCTCGCCGACCACACCAAGTGGGAGACGATCGGGATCGCCACCATCGCGCCGCTGGAGTCCGCCGACATCCTGATCACCGACGCCGGGCTGCCCTCCGAGGGGCGGACGCTCATCGGTGAGCAGGTCGGTGAGCTGATCCTCGTCGAGCCGACGTAGCACCGGCACGACGAGCGGACGTTCCGCCGGCCGCACCGACCGTCGGCTGCCGTGCCGTCGAGCGCGGACAGCCGACGGCCCGACCCCTCACTCCAGGTGGAACCGTTCGTCGACGGCGAGGCCCGCCAGTTGCCGAACGGAGAACGGCAGCGTGACGAGCCCCGGCTCGTTCGCGTCGAGCGTCCGCCCCCGGGCGACGAAGACCACCACGCCGTCCGGATGCCGGTAGGCCGCCCACTGGTCGAACCGGTCGTCCACGTTAGGCCGGGCCACCACACCCACCTGCGCCGTTCCGACGGTCACCAGCTGGCACTCGCCCTGCATGCCCCAGAACCCGCGGGCGAGCGCGCACGGCTCGCTCGGCAGCTGATTGCCCGCGGTGTGGGTCTCGACGAGCAGCCAGCCGGTCCGATCGCCCTGGGCGAGGGCCGCCGACGACATGTAACTCCAGACGTCGACACCGTCCACCCGCTCCTCGAACTGCGCCTGGTGGCTTCGTACCGGCATCGCGTCCGCCGGCCGGCCCGGCGCATCCTCGGGTGCGGTGTAACCGGTGGGTACGACGGAGACGATCTCACCGAGCAGCCGGACACCCTGGTCGTACCTCGAACCGGCCTGCGCGGTCCGGTCTTCCTGCGGGTGGCCGTCCGGTCCGGTCGGCCACGGCGTCGCGGAATCCTTCGACGTGCGCGGCACGGCCGACGCGGGGTCGGCCGGCTTCGTCGGTGGCGTGGCCGGCGCTGGGCCCGCAGGGCCGGAGTAGTTGCCGCCCGGGGTGTTCGCGGTGGCGACGCCGGCGAGGGCCAACACCGCCGCGGCGGATCCGGCGCAGGCCCAGACGGTACGGCGGCGTGCGCGGGCCCGCCGGGCGACGCCGAGCATGCCGGCGGTACTCAGTGGTGGTGGTGGGTGGCTGGCCGCCATCTCGCCGCGTAGCGCCGCACGCAGCTCGTCCCCGTTCATCGGGCCTCCTACTGGATCTCGTTGTGGCTGACGGGGAGGAGGTCGCGGAGCGTGTCGAGGCCTCGGGCGGCCTGGCTCTTCACCGTCCCGGGTGAGCAGCCCAGCAGCGCGGCGGACTCCTCGACCGACAGGTCCTCCCAGTACCGGAGAACCAGTACGGCGCGTTGGCGCGGCGGCACGGCGGCCAACGCCTGGAGCATCACCAACCGGTTCTCCGGCGAGTGCGGCGGCGTCGGCCGATCGGTGTCCGCGCCGCCCACCTGCTCTCGCCGCCACCAGCCGCGCCGTCGCTCGTCGAGGAACGTGCGGACCAGGATCTGGCGCACGTAGGAGTCCAGCACCTCGTGCCGCGCAACCCGGTTCCAGACCAGGTAGAGCTTCGTGAACGCCGTCTGCACCAGGTCCTCCGCCCGGTGCCAGTCGCCACAGAGCAGGTAGGCGGTGGCACGCATCGCGTCCGACCGCGCCGCGAAGTACTCCGCGAACGCGGCGTCGCGATCAGCCATGAGAAACCTCCGTCCCCACGATTCGAGTTAGTCACGCGGAGTCTGCCTCGGCGGGTTGCACCGGGAGCGCAACTTCGCCGGGACCCGTGCGTCAGGACCAACGAGCGGCGGCCGCCGGCCGTGACTCGCGGCCGATGCCCACCCACCGGCCGACCCGTCTGTCGTCACCCGTACCGGCGCGCTTCACAGGGACCTCACAGGGCTGCTGGATAGGGTGCGATCGAGCAACGTCCGGCTCCACGGTGGAGCCCTCCGCGGTCGCACGGGAGTTCCGATGGTCTTCAAGAAGATGATGAGCGCGTTCGGTGTGGGCGGCCCCAGCGTCGACACGGTGCTGACCAACCCGAACACCCGCCCCGGTCTGAGCCTCGACGGGCAGGTCAACCTGCTCGGCGGCGACACGCCGGCGAAGATCGAGCAGGTGGTGCTCGGGCTGGTCACCCGGGTCGAGATCGAGGGGCACGACACCGAGTACGCGGGCACTGTGGAGTTCCACCGCATGGTGGTCAGCGGCCCGCTGGAGCTGGCCCCGAAGCAGCAGCTGGCCATCCCGTTCCAGCTGCCGGTGCCGTGGGAGACGCCGATCACCGACGTCTACGGCCAGCGGCTGCGTGGCATGACGATGGGTCTGCGTACCGAGCTGGCGGTGGCCCGCGCGGTGGACAAGAGCGACCTGGACCAGGTGGCGGTGCACCCGCTGCCGGTGCACGAGCGGATCCTCGACGCGTTCCAGCGCCTCGGCTTCCAGTTCAAGAACGCCGACCTTGAACGGGGTCAGATCTACGGCGTGCAGCAGACGCTGCCGTTCTACCAGGAGATCGAGTTCTTCGCGGCACCGCAGTACGCGCAAACGGTCCGTGAGGTCGAGCTGACCTTCGTGACCAACCAGTACGGCGTCGACGTGGTGCTGGAGTGCGACAAGCGGGGCGGCTTCCTCAGCTCCGGCCACGACAGCTACGGCCGCTACCAGGTCGCGCACGCCGACGCCGACCGGCTCGACTGGACGCAGGTCGTCGACGGCTGGCTACGCGAGACGACCTCGCGCTACGGCAGCATGCACGCCGGCGGCTTCGGGCACACCCCGGCGTACGGCGGCCACCAGGGGCACCACGGACACGGGCGTGGCCCGGGGGTGGGCGGGATGCTCGCCGCCGGTGCGCTCGGCGTCGCCGGCGGCCTGGTCGCCGGGGAGCTGATCGAGGACGCCTTCGAGGGCGACCTCGGTGAGGACCTCGGCTTCGACGAGTAGCTGGGTTCGCGTACGATGGCGGCCTCCGGGAGTTCCCGGAGGCCGCCGTCCGTACGAGGCGTCAGCGTCGGCCGGTACGCCGCTCGCTGAGCGACCGCTTCGGCGACCCGGCCTTCGAGAGACCTCGGCTCACCAGGTAACCGGCGGTCAGTGCGGCGATGATCCACCACGACTGAACCGGGTTGTTGAGGTTCAACCCGTTGGTGTCCGAACCGCCCCAGAACGCGGCGATCACCACGCCCGCCATCACTACGGCGTAGATCCAGAATTCCGTCGTGAGAAACGCCTGCTTGGTCTCGGTGCCGGTCTGCGGCATCTGCTCCCGATGCCCGTCACTGATCACCGGCATCGGACGGGTCGGCGTCTCCTGCATGGCCTGACGGTCCTGCATGGCCTGACGGTTCTGGACGTCGGCGGCCGGTCGGTTCATCGGCCTGGTGGATGCAGCCTGGGTGCTCATCTTGTCCTCCTCAGGATGCGATGAGTCGTGCGCTCCTCCGCCCCGCTACCGCGTTTCGGCCACGGCACGGTTTCGGGTCTCGTGGCGGGGACGCTCACCGACTACCCGAGGCTCAGGGGGAGGTAACACCCGGTGCGGGGCCGGAAATCGGCGGTAACCGACGTACCACGCCGGTGGCGCCCGCCCGGGCGCCGCCACCGGCGTGGTACGTCAGCGCAGGCCGTTGCGGATCGCGACGCCGACCAGCAGGGCGGGGTCGTCGGTGATGATGCCGTCCACACCGAGTTCGATCACGCGCTGCATGACCGCCGCGTCGTCGACTGTGTAGGGGACCACCTTCAGCCCGTACCGGCTCTGCAGGGTCCGCACATCCGGTCCGTGGAAGTACGCCGGGTTCTCGCGCAGGTACCAGTCGGCCGCGGCGACGGTGCCCTGCGCCGGGTCGTGCACCTGCCAGTTGGCCGACACGGTGCCGGCGCCGGCGGCCCGGGTCAGCTTCCCGAGGTCCTGGTACTTCCACCAGTCCAGCCCGGCCGTCCACGGGCTCTGCACGGACCGGTCGCCGTAGACCGCCTGCAACGAGCACTCGTCGGCGAGGCTGGCGCACTCGGCCGGGCCGTACTGCCAGACCAGTGCGACGGTCTCGATGCGCTTGTTCAGCTGGCGGGCGTAGGTGATGGTTCGCCAGTCGAAGGACTGGATCGTGACGCGGTCGGTGAAGCCGACCCGCTCGATCGCCGTCACCAGCTTGCGGGTGAAACTGCGGTACGGCTCGGTGTCGTCGACCAGCGGGCTGATCTTGGTTTCGATGTTCATCCGGATGTCGGTCCGGCCGCTGCTCTTCACCAGCGCGAAGACCTCGTCGAGCGTGGGGATCCGGGCGCCCGGGGCGGGCACCTGCTCGGGTAGCTCGGGCAGCGTCCTGGTGCCGCAGTCGATCGTTCTGATCTGCGCGAGGGTCAGCTCGTGCACCAGCTTGCCGACGTACGGGAACTGCGGGTCACCCGGGCGGGCCGGGGCGGTGTCGACGCAGTGCGAGCCATTGATGGCGCGATCGTGCAGCACGACGAGCGCGCCGTCGGCGGTGACACCCGTGTCGAGTTCCAGTGTCGAGATGGCCTTGTTCCCCAGCGCGTTGCTGAACGCGGGCAGGGTGTTCTCCGGTAGTTCGGCCCGGCCGCCGCGGTGCGCCTGGATGTCGAAGGGCGAGGCGTACGCCTTCGGCAGCCGGTAGCCGCGCTGCGCGAGCAGGCCGCGCAGCCGGTCCGGGTAGTCGGTGATGAGGCCGTCCACTCCGTCGTCGATGAGCTTCGCCATGGTCGGCACGTCGTCCACCGTCCACGGGATCACCTTGATGCCGTAGCGGTGGGCCCGCGCCACCAGCTCCTTGGTGACGTACGGCTGGTAGCCGGGGTCGGTGACCATGCCGTTCTGCGGGAAGCCGTGCACGGGCGAGAACGCGGCCGCGCCGAAGCTGCGGATGGCCTTGATCGGGTCGCCGCCGAAGTCGTCGATGTCGAGGCCACCCAGCCACGGCGACGCACCCGGCTGGCCGGTCTGGAGGAAGTCGTAGTTGGTGAGGGCCACCAGCGGCAGCCGCGGTTCGACCTGGCGCATCCGCATCAGCGCGCCCCAGTCGAAGCTCTGGATCGTCACCTGCTCGAGCAGGCCGGCGCGGCGGATCTCGGCCGCGGTGACCTGCACGAACTGTTCGCGAGGCGCGGTCTCGGTCGGCGCGCCGGCCTCCACCTTGGTCTCCACGTTGAGCTTCACGTCGTCGGCGTCGTACCGCTTGACCAGGTCGAAGACCTCGCGCAGCAGCGGCATCCGCGCGCCCGGCACGGCGAGCTGACCCGGCTTGTCCGCAAGCGTCTTCGAGCCGCAGTCGAGGGTGCGTACCTGGGCCAGGGTGAGCGTGTTGACGTACTTCCCGACGTACGGGTACTCCGGATCACCCGGCGTCACCGGCGTCGTGTCGACGCACTTCGCGTCGCTGATCTTCCGGTCGTGGGTCACCACGGCCTGCCCGTCCTCGGTGATCTGCACGTCCAGTTCGAGGGTGCCGACCCCGAGCTGGAGGGCGTTGCCGAACGAGGCGAGCGTGTTCTCCACCCGCAGCCCGAGGCCGCCGCGGTGCGCCTGCAGGTCGAACGTCCGGTCCGGACGCGGCTTCGCCCCGGCGGGCGCCGCGAGCCCGGATGTCACGGTCGCCGCCGCAAGGGCCGCGACCGCGATACGTCGTACTGTGCGCACGCTGTCACTCCTCCTCCGGCAGGCCCCTCCCGCCGGTCGGGGGTCAGCATGGGCAGTGGGGGCGGCGTGGAGGCGCACAGCGGGAAACGCGCGGGTTAACCGGTGGGGACGGTGTATGTCCACCTCGTCGATGAGTGGGTGATTCGCGGGCCGTCCGTCGTTGTTCGACGGGGGATCCCCGGCCCGGGCGTGGTGTTTGACGTCCCCGGCGGCGGGCACGCAGCGAGACCGACGTTTCTGCGAGGTGGTTTGACGTGCGTGAGGACGACATGCGGCAGGAGGCGGCCCGGCGGGCCGAGGAACGCATCGCCGGCGGGATCTACGGCAAGGGTGCCGTCGACGAGGTGACGGTGCCGCGCACGGACGTGCAGCGGGCGATTCAGGATGTCGATCCGGACGACCCGGCACACGAGCGGATCGACCCGACCGTGCTCCGCGACGGCGGCCCTGTCGGCGGGCAGGGAGCGGTCACCACGACCGGCGGCACCGCCGGCCCGGCCAGCGTACGGCGGGTGGCGCGGCAGCCGGAGCAACACCGCGGCAAGGTGGCGCCGACCACCACCGGGGACGCCACCACCGGTGGCATGAGCACCCCGGCCGGCGGCTCCACAAGTGACCAGTCCAGCAGCGCCAGCCAGGTGGGTAACTTCACCACCGAGACGGACCCGTCCCGGTGATCATGAGGTTGGCGGGCTGCCGGAGATGGAAGTCCACGTCAACCTCATGATCAACCGGTGGGTGTCCTCCGTCAGGCCGTCGTGGCCGGGCGGAGGACGCCGAGGCGTTGGGTGGCGCGGGTGAGGGCGACGTAGAGATCGCTGCGGCCGCGCGGCGACTCCGCCACGATCAGGTCCGGGTCGATCACCAGCACCGAGTCGAACTCGAGCCCCTTCGCCTGCGCCACGGTGAGGACGACCACCCGGCTCTCCAGCTCGGGGTTGTCGCCGATGGCGGCCTCCGGCAGTGCCGCGGTGAGCGTCGCCCCCAGCTCGTCGACCAGGCCGGCCGGCACGATCACGCCGAGGCGGCCGTCGCCCAGTCCGGCCGCCTCCCGGGCCGCCGCGTCGACCAGCTCAGCGGTCAGCCGGTCGGCGGCGACCGTGCGGTCCCACGGCGGTACGCCGCTGGCGCGTACGGAGCGCGGCGGGGTCAGCGTCGGGTCGATCTCGGTGAGCAGGTCGGCGGCGACCGCCATGATCTCGGCCGGGGTGCGGTAGCTGACGGTCAGCTCGGTCAGCCGCCACCGGTCGGCCACGTACGGCGCCAACGCCTCCCGCCAGGAGCGGGTGCCGGTGAGCGCGCCCGTCTGCGCCACGTCGCCCACGATGGTCATCGACCGGCTCGGGCAGCGGCGCATCAGCAGGCGCCAGGCCATCGGCGACAGTTCCTGCGCCTCGTCCACGATGACGTGTCCGAAGGCCCACTTCCGGTCGGCCGCCGCTCGCTGCGCGGTGGTCAGCCGGTCCGTCTCCTCCTGCCGTTCCAGCAGCCGCTCGGCGTCGATCAGGTCTGTCACACCGAGGATCTCACCGCCGTCGGCCTCGTCCTCCACGTCGATCGAGCGTGAGCCCCGGGCGATCTCCAGTACGCCTTCGGCGTACTCCCGTTGGAGCGAGCGGATGCGCTCGCGGAGAGCCGCGGCCTCGCGCTCGTCCTCGCCGAGCAGTTCGGCGGCCTCGTCGAGCAGCGGCACGTCGGCCGGCGTCCAGCCGCCCGGCTCCCGGTGCAGCAGCGCCCGCTCGTCCGCGGTGAGCATCGGGGCCGCGGTGGCGATCCGGTCCGGGTCAGCGTACAGGTCGGCGAGGAGTCGCTGCGGGCTGAGCACCGGCCACAGCTCGTCCAACGCCGCCCGAATCTCCGGCTCCTCACGCAGCTCACGGCGGATCTCGGCACGGTCGGCCTCGTCGAGCAGGTTCTCGCCGCCCAGCGGATCGGCCCCGATGCGCTCGGCCACCTGCTCGGCGAGAGCGTGGACGATCTCGACGTCGAAGATCGCCCGGGCCAGGTTGTGCGGTCGGCCGGTGCGGCGGGCGCGATCCCGGGCGGCGCGTACCGTCTCGGGGTCCAGGGTGAGCGCTTCCCGCTCGACCTCGATCTCCATCGGTTCGTCCGGCACCCGCTGCCGGTCCCGCACCGCGGCCGCCAGCACCTCGACCATCACCGCCCCGCCCTTGAGCGCCGCGGTCTCGGCGGGCTCGGCGCGGCGTGCCTGTACGCCGGGGAAGAGATCAGCCTGGGTACGCAGCAGCACACCGGTCTCGGCCAGCGCCGGGAGCACGTGGGAGATGTAGCGCAGGAACGTGGGGTTCGGGCCGAGCAGCAGTACGCCCCGGGTGGAGAGCTCGCGCCGGTGCGTGTAGAGCAGGTACGCCGCCCGGTGCAGCGCGACAGCGGTCTTGCCGGTGCCCGGGCCGCCCTGGACCACGAGCACGCCGGGAAGATCAGCGCGGATGATCTTGTCCTGCTCGACCTGGATCGTCTCGACGATGTCCCGCATCCGGCCACTACGCCCGGCGTTCAGGGCCGCCAGCAGTGACGCCTCACCGGTCAGCTCCTCGTGGGCCGTGGGGGAGGCGGTGTTGATGTCCAGCACCTCGTCGTTGAGGCCGGTCACCTTGCGCTGCCGCGTACGCAGGTGCCGTCGGCGCCGTACGCCCTGCGGGTTGGCGGCCGTGGCGAGGTAGAACGGGCGGGCCGCCGGGGCTCGCCAGTCCATCAGCAGCGGGTCGTAGTCGCCGCTGGTGTCGAAGATGCCGATCCGGCCGATGTAGCGGCGCGAACCGTCCTCGCCGTCGAGCCGGCCGAAACAGAGCCCGTTCTCGACTGCGGAGAGCTGCTCGACCTGTTCGGCGTACATGCGTACGGAACTGTCGCGCTGGGAGCGGGCCTGGAGGGTGCCGCCGGTCGTCCGTAGCTCGTCGGTGAGCCGGCTGGCGGCCTGCTCACGAAGCTGGTCGAGGCGTTGGTAGAGCACGGAGACGTACTCCTGCTCGCGGCCGATCTCGTCGTCGAGCGGCAATTCGCCGGTACCGCCGGAGTGCCTTGACAAGCCGTCTCCCTAAAAACTATAATTGACGCGGGAACGGCAATTTTCAGCCGTTCTTTTTTTGTGCCTGAATTCTTAAAGATAGCGTGCCGCCGCCGTCTCGGCCAAACGAACGCCACCGGTGGACGTCGCCACCGGTCCGGTACGCGCGACGGCGCCGCCGGTGGTGTACCGGCGGCGCCGTCGTCTCTCGATGTCGCCCCTGTCGAGTCGGGCGGGTGGCCGGGGTCAGCCGCGGGCCGCCTCGTAGAGCCGCTCCGGGGTCACCGCCCCGGCCAGCACCCGGCCGTCGTCGGTGAGCAGTACGTTGAACAGCTTCGCGGTGAACAGCCGTCCGCTGCCCCAGGCGCCGCTGACCTCCGGCAACGAGCCGAGCACGCCGGCGATCTCACCGCCGGCCGGGCTCCCGGTCCCGGCGGCGCCCTTCGCGCCGACCTCGCCGACCTGCGCCACCAGCACCGTGGTCCAGCCGGTCCCGACCGTACGCACCCGCGGGTGCTCCGGCAGCGCGGGCCTGGGCGCCGGGCGGTCCCTCCGGTCGGCCTTCTCCTCCTGCACCGTCACGCCGGGCGGCGGGTTGAAGGTGAACTGGTCGGCGTCCGGGCGCCGGAAATCGATCTCGGTGAACGCGACCTCGAACGCCGGCTGGTCGCTGCCGGTGGCGAAGATCTCGAACCGCAGCGGGACGTGCTCGTCGGCGTCGATGGCGATCCGCACCTGGTGGACCAGCGAGGCCTCGTCGCGCGGCTCCAGCACCAGTTCGTACGCCTCCCGGCCGGCGACCGTGGCGGCGCGTCCGACGCTGACCACGGTGCTCGGCTCGATGGCGGCGAGCGCCTGGTCGGCGGCCTGCGCAGGCGTGGCCGGCAGCTCCGGCGCGGCGTCGCCGCCGGTCCCGCGCCTCCCGGCGACCTCGCTGCCCAGCGTGCGGTGGGTCGCGGTGTTGCCGCGGCTGTCCCAGGTCCACAGGTCCTGGCCGTTGCGGATCAGGTCCCGCTCGCCGAGCGTGTCCAGCAGCGCGATCCGCTGCCGGTCCGGCCCGGAGTGCCAGACCCGCAGGGTGTGCGTACCGCTGGCCAGCGCGGCCAGGTCGTTGCTGCCGGCGGCGAGGCCCGCGATCGGCGGCAGGCCCAGGTCGGCCCGTTGCACGACGGTGCCCGAGAGCCCTTCCAGCTGGGAGGTCTGCAGGTCTACCAGGAGCTGCGCGGCCGTGCGGGGCGGCAGGCTCGGCTCGGCCTCGGCGGCGAACGTGCCGACCGCGGCGCCACCACCGATCACGGTGACGGCGGCGGCCACCGGGACCAGCCAGCGCAGAACGGGACGGCTCTTCAGGACGGACATGATGTGACACCTCCTGAAGACATACTGCCCGGTGCACGCTGTGACGGCGCTGAGAGCGGCGGATCGGGCTCCGCCTGTCGCCCGGTTGTGCTGCACGTCACCACCGGACGGCAGTCAGGGTGGACGCGGTGTCGGCCCCGGCACGGTGATCGGGCGTCCGCGCGCAGCTCAGGCGCCGGACCGTCGGCCTGCCTCGCTGAGCAGCTGGTCGCCGAGTGCGGTCCGTGAGTAGAGCACCTGGCGGCCCGCTCGACGCGAGCTGAGCAGTCCGGCGGCGCGCAGCGCCTGAAGGTGCACGCTGAGCGTCGGCGCGGAGAGCGCCATCTGGGTGGCGGCCTGGCTGGTCGACATCGGCAGGTCGAGCTGGGCCAGCAGGGCGGCCCGGGTCTGCCCGAGCACGCCGGCGAGCGCCGAGTCGGGCTGCTCCGAGTGCTCTCCCCAGAGCCGGCCGAGACCGCGCGGGGAGTAGGAGACGCTGGGTGACTCCGGCTGCGCGGTCCGCACCAGGACATCCGGCCAGGCGAAGGCGCAGGGCACGAGGAGCAGGCCGCGTCCGCCGCAGTCGGCGTGGCCCTCGTAGTACTTGGCGATCGTCAGTGTCTGGTCGGCGTAGGTGACCGACGGATGCAGATTGTTCATCATCCGGTCGACGCCACCGTCGGCCAGCGCATCGAGCCGGTACGCGATGTCGTCGTTGAGCAGCGCGTCGATCCGCGGCCAGTGTGGGGCGATGGCGACCCGGTGGTACGCCTCGATCGCCTCGCTGATCGGGCCGATGCCCGCGTCGGGCCGGTCCACCAGCGCCTGGAGCAGTGCCTGCCGCCGTTCGCAGCCGGGGCCCTGCTGGGCGACCCGGTGTGCGGCCAGGTGCGCCAACTCCTTGGCCACCGCCTCCGGGTCGGCGTCGGCGACCTGCGCGAGGGCGTCCGCGAAGCTCGGGGACCGGCGACCCGGCGGCGGCACCAGGAAGTCGGGGATGTAGCCCGCCGGGCGCACCAGCGCCCGCAGCAGGTCCAGGTCGCGCTTGCGCAGCCTGCTCGCGCGCTCGGCGAACCGGTCGATCCAGGGACGGTGCAGGTGCCGTCCCCGACTCCCGGCGGCCAGCGCACGGAGGCTGGCGACGGTCTCCGTGAGGGGCGAGGCGGCGAAGCGTACCCGGGCCAGGTCGGCCGCCGTGAAGTGCAGGTGGATCACTCAGCCACCCCTCCCGATTAGGTCTGAGCCTAATCGTGGCCGGGCGTGGGAGACCACTACAGACTGAGGTCACCATTCGGACAACGGATAGGACATTGAGAATGCGCACGCTGATCTACACCGCCTTCGTCTCGCTCGACGGCGTCGTCGACTCGCCCGGCGGTGGCAGCCCGACCGAGAACCACCGCAGCGCCGGCTGGACCTTCAAGGACATCAAGGTCGTGCCTGAGGCGTACGAACTCAAGGGCCGGGAGACCCAGGAGGCCACCGCGCTGATGTTCGGCCGGAAGAGCTACGAGGTGTTCTCGCCGGTGTGGCCGGACATGGCGGAGTTCGCCGACCTCAAGCAACTGCCGAAGTACGTCGTGTCCACGTCCCTCGGCGAGGACGCTCTGGTCGACAACTGGGGCGACATCACGATCCTGCGCAGCCTCGACGACGTCGCGAAGGTCAAGGAGACCGACGGCGGCCCGATCTTCATCCACGGCAGCGCCACCCTCGCCCGCGAGCTCTCCGACGCCGGCCTGATCGACCGCTACCACCTGCTGGTCTACCCGCTGCTGCTCGGCGCCGGCAAGCGGATGTTCAGCGAGACCGACAAGGACAAGCAGATGTTGAAGCTGCTCGAGTCCGAGACGTACGCCAACGGCATCACCAAGCTCGTCTACGACGTCGTCCGCTGAGGATCCCCGCCGCCATGACCAGCGGATCGACGACAGATGCCCTGCCCGCGGCCTACGAACGGCTGCACGCGTACGGGCCGGAGTTCGGTGGCGACGAGGAGGGCAACCACGGGCTGACCAACCACGGCCCGATGGCGATCGAGGTCATGGTCCGGCGGGGGCTCGACATCGACGTCGAGGTCTGGCTCGGTCGCTACGTCCGCCGCCTGGCGGAGCTGCCCGGCACGAGCGAGGCCATCCGGCCCGGCGAGTGGAACGCGGCGTTGGGCCAGGCACGACGGCTGCCCGACTGGACCGCGTTCTTCCGGCACGAGCTGACCGAACGCCAGTGGTCGGAGGTGCTCGCCGAGTGGTGGCCGCGGCTGCTGCCGGGGATCGTGGCCGGCTCGACCCACGGCGTCATCCGGGTCGGGCACGCGGTGCGTACGCTGCGCGGCACGGATCGCCCACCGGCCCGGCAGACCCTCGACGAGCTGGCCCACGGGCTGGCGTTCTGGGCGGCGCGCTACCGCGAGCTCTCCGGGACGGTAGCGCCCGCGGGCACCCTCACACCGCGTGAGGCCCTGCGGGCCGTCACCCGGCTCGAGGACCAGAGCGGCTTCATCGCTCACCGGCTCGACCGGCTCGAGCGCAGCCCGGGCTGGACGGCGAGCCTGCGCGCGCTGCAACCCGCCACGTCAGCCGAGCAGGTCCCGGCGCGGCTGGAATCGCTCGTCGACCTGGCCGCCCAGGCCTACCTCGGGTTCGGTCACGGTTCACCGGTCCTGCTGGTGCACGCGGCCACCGCACCCAACGCCGTGCGGCACGTGCTCCCGGTCCTGCCGACCGAACAGTGGCTGCCGAGCCTGACGGCGGCCTGGGCGGCCGTGGTCGCGGTCGTCGCCACGTACGCCCCGGCCCGGCCGGCACCGTACGCGGAGATCGTCCGGCGCTATCCGCAGCCGACCCGGGCGGACGCGCTCCAGCAGGCGGCCGAGCACGGCGACGAGCACGTCCTGAAGTTCGCCGACACGGCCGTCGAGTCGTACGACCGCACCGGCGATCCCGAGCTGCTCACCGCGACCCTGCACGCCGGCCGGCTGATCGACCGGCCCTGACGCGGGACAGCACCGGCCTCCTCGCCCGGCGGCGGGGGCGAGGAGGCCGGAGTGCGGCGCGGTGGCACCCTTGACCCGTGCGGCTGCTGGTGGTGGAGGACGAGGCGCGGCTGGCGGCCTCGCTGCAACGAGGGTTGCAGGCTGAGGGCTTCGCGGTGGACGTGGCGCCGACCGGCCCGGCCGGATTGGACGCGGCGCGGGGCGGCGGCTACGACGCGATGATCCTGGATGTCATGTTGCCGGGTTGTTCGGGCTACGAGGTGGTCCGCCGGCTGCGCGCCGAGGAGCACTGGCTCCCGGTGCTCATGCTCTCGGCCAAGGACGGTGAGTACGACCAGGCCGACGGGCTGGACTGCGGGGCCGACGACTATCTCACCAAGCCCTTCTCGTACGTGGTGCTGCTGGCTCGGCTGCGCGCGCTGCTGCGCCGCGGCGCGCCCGAACGCCCGGCCGTGCTGACCGTGGGCGACCTCAGGCTCGACCCCGCAGGGCGGCGGGTGACCCGGGCCGGCACGGAGGTGGCGCTGACCGCCCGCGAGTTCGCGCTGCTCGACTACCTGATGCGCCGCCCCGGCGAGGTGGTGTCCAAGACCGAACTGTTGGACCACGTCTGGGACGCGAGCGTGGAGACCGCACCCAACGCCGTCGAGGTCTACGTCGGGTACCTGCGCCGCAAGATCGGCCGGGAGCGACTGGAGACGGTCCGCGGCGCCGGCTACCGGCTCGCCACGTGAGCGCGCTGCCACGTCCGCGGCTGCCCGCGCTCGGGCTGCGCGGCCGGCTGATGGCGATCGGCGTGTTCGGTCTCTCGGTCGGGCTGGCGCTCGGCGGGCTGGTGCTGCTTGGTGTCCTGGGTTACGTGCTGCAGCGCAGCGTGGACAGCGAGGCGTTCCGCACCGCGGACGCGGTTGCCCTGCTCGCCGCCGAGGACGCGTTGCCCGATCCGCTGCCGGTGGCCGGCGGTCAGGTCCGGGTCCAGGTGATCGACAGCCAGGGGCGGGTACGGGCCGCGTCGATCGACGCCGACCGCCTGGTGCCGATGGTCCGCCCGGAGCGGCTCGAACCGCACCGCCGGCAGCGACTGTCGGTGTGGGGGGAGCGGGCCGGACTGGCCGGCCCGGTCCGGGTCGTGACGGTGCCCGCCGGCACGGCCACCGATCCGCTCACCGTCCTGGTCGCGAAGTCGATGACAGACGTCCGGCACAGCACGCGGGTGGTCGGGAGCATCCTCCTGATCAGCTTCCCGTTGCTCGTGGCGGTGCTCGCCGCGGTCGCCTGGCGGGTGGTCGGCGCCGCCCTGCGGCCGGTGGAGGCGCTGCGCCGCGGCGCCGAGGAGATCACCGGACGAGCCGGGCCCGACCGTCTTCCGGTGCCCGCCTCGCACGACGAGGTGCACCGGCTGGCCCTCACCCTCAACGGGATGCTGGATCGGCTGGATTCGGCCCGGCGACGGCAGCGGGCGTTCCTCGCCGACGCGGCCCACGAGCTGCGGAGCCCGGTCACCAACATCCGTACGGAACTGGAGGTGGCCCGCCGCCTGGGCGACCGTACGGACTGGGCGGCGGTGACCGAGAACCTGCTCGCCGACACCGAACGGCTGGGCCGGCTGGTGAACGACCTGTTGCTGCTGGCCCGGCTCGACGAGTCCGGCACCGGTCAGGACGGGGACGGCAGCGGGACCGGGGCGGGCAGCAGCGTCAGCGGCGGGGCCCGGTCGAGCGGCGGGGCCGGGTCGAGCGGCGGGGCCGGGTCGAGCGGCGGGGCCGGGTCGAGCGGCGGGGCCGGGTCGAGCGGCGTCGGCCCGGTCGAGTTGGGCGAGTTGCTCACCGCGGTCGCCGCCCGCTATCCGTCACCGCCGGTCCACGTGTCGCCGCCGGACGAGCCGCTGTGGATCGTCGGGCACCCGGACGAGTTGCGTCGGGTGCTGACCAACCTGGTGGACAACGCCGTCCGGCACGCGCGTACCCGGGTGGTGCTGGCCGCCGTACCGGACGGCGCGTACCACCTGGTGACGGTGACCGACGACGGACCCGGCATTCCCGCCGCGGACCGCGATCGGGTCTTCGACCGGTTCACCCGGCTGGACGACGCGCGGGCCCGCGACGCCGGTGGGGCCGGCCTCGGGCTGTCGATCGTCCGCGAGCTGGTGCGCCGGGCCGGTGGCACGATCAGCCTCGCCGACGCCGAGCCCGGACTGCGGGTACTGCTCCGCCTCCCACCCCTACCCACCGACGACCGCAGCAACTGATTCACGGAAAGAGTGGCTATTCGCCGCGGAACAGCCACTCTTTCCGTGAAAGTGCGCGGATCTTGGGCGGGGGTGGGGCGGGGGTGAGGTCAGCGGCGGTGGGTGCAGACCTCGTCTGCCGTGGCGACGGTGTCGGTGGACCAGACGACGGCCACCGTGAAGCAGTAGTCGTTGCTCGGGCTCAGCCCGTAGACGACGAAGTCGCTCGTGCCGGCGGGCAGATCGGTGAGGGCGCTCTTGGGCTGGCCGGCCCGTCCGCCCGAGATGACCACCGGCCCCTCGCCGCCGGCCGGGTAGGTCCAGCGCAGCGCGACGTTGTCCCGGTTGTCGCGCAGGTTCACCCCGGCGGGAGGGGCGCCGATGCGGGGCGTCGGGCTCGCCGCGGCGGACCGGGTCGCGGCCGTGCTCGTCGGGGTGGTGCCGGCCGAGCCGGGGGGTGAATCGGGTGGCGGGTCACCGCCGCCGACCCGGGACACCCCGGCGATCACCGCCGCGGCGCCGAGCAGCACCACGGCCACCCCGGCGATCACGAGCGGTACCAGTCGCCGCCCCGAGGCGGAGGGCGTGCGGGGTACCGGCACGGGCAGCAGCCTCGACTGCTCGTACGGCTCGACGTCGCGCCGTACCCGGTGCACACCGTCGGCCTCCTGCTGCCCGCCGCCGAGCGCCATCACCGCCGGTGGTACGGCGCTCCCGGCCGGCGGCGCGGCCGCGTCCGGGGTCTGCTGGTCGGGGTGTTCCGGCGGCCGCCAGGCCTGCTCCGCCCCCGCCTGCCCCGTCCCCGCCGGGTCGTCCACCGGCTGGCGCGGCACCGGCACGGTCCGCCCCTCCGGCTCCGACGGCGGGTACCCGGGCATGTCCCCGTAGGACGGGGTGCGGGCGGCAGGCACGACCGGCGCCGCGGCCGACGGGGAGTCCGGACAGACGTGATCGGGGTTGGCGGCGGCCCGGGCCAGCGTGGCGACCTGGCCGGCGAGCGGGTCGTCGCCGGCGAGGTGCTGCCGGCAGAGCTCCCGGGCCAGGGCCAGGTTGTCGTGTGCCTCGGCGAACTGCCCGCAGTCGCGCTGCATCGCGCCGAGCCGCGCCAGCATCTTGATACCGCTGGGGTGCCCGTCGCCGTAGACCTCACGGTGCAGCTCCCAGGCGTCCTGCAGGCGGTCCCGGGCGATCCGGCACTGCCCGCGGGCGTACTCGACGGTGGCCAGGTCGGCGTGCGCGGCGAGCACCCGCAGCGACTCCGGCCCGTCCTGCGCGGTCAGCTCGATGATCACTTCCTGGTAGAGCCGGGCGGCTCGCGAGTGGCTGCCCACCCTGTGCAGCACCGCGGCCAGGGTCGCGGCGGCGGCCACCGTACGCGGGTCGGAGTGGCCGTGCAGCCGGGTGTGGGCGGCGTACGCGAAGGCGGCCCAGCCCCGGGCGGAGTGCGGCTCGCCGAGGGCGACCAGCACCCGCGCCTGGAGGCTCGCCGCCTCGGCCAGTTCGGTGGTGGCGTTCGCCGGGCGCGGGTCGGCGTCGCTCAGCGCGTCGGAGAGCAGCCGTTGAGCGCCGGCCAGGTCGCCGGTGGACACCAGATGGTGCGCCTGGTCAGTCAGTTTGCCGAAGCCGGAGGGCACGCCCCATCGTGCTCATCCGACAACGGTAAGTACAAGACCCGCGCCGGTGTGGATGCGTCAGGATCCGGTCAGGTGGGCGGCGAGCGTCTCGCTGATCCGGCGTAGCTGGTCGACCTCGGCGGGGGACAGGACGTCGAACAGGTGCCGGCGTACGCCCTCGACGTGGCCGGGCGCGGCCGCCGCGAGCGTCTGGAAGCCGGCCTCGGTGAGGTGCGCGACCTGGCCGCGCCGGTCGGTGGGGCAGTCCTCCCGGCGTACCCAGCCGGCGGCCTCCAGGCGGGCGACGGCGTGCGAGAGCCGGCTGCGCGACGAGCCGGTGATCTCGGCCAGCTCGCTCATCCGCATCCGGCGCTCCGGTGCCTCGGAGAGGCGGACCAGGATCTCGTAGTACGCGTGCGGCATGCCCGCGTCCCGTTGCAGCTCGCGGTCGAGGGCGTCCATCACGCCACGGGAGGCGGTCAGGAACGCCCGCCAGGTGTGCTGCTCGTCCGGGTTCAACCACCGCGTCATGACCACCATCATAACGTCGGTAGTTGAACGTTCAACTAAATCGAGCTAGCGTGGGGGCATGGGAATTCACCGGCTCAACCACGCCGTCCTCTACGTCAGCGACCTCGACCGCAGCGTTGCCTTCTACCGCGAGGTGCTGGGCTTCCGGCCGGTCGACAAGGCCCCGGCCGGCTTCCGCGGCGCCTTCCTCCAAGCGCCCGACTCGACCAACGACCACGACCTCGGCCTGTTCGAGATCGGCGCCGGTGCCGGCCGGTCGACCGCCGGGCGCGGCACCGTCGGGCTCTACCACCTCGCCTGGGAGGTCGACACCCTCGACGAGCTCGCCGCCACCGCCGAGCGGCTCGCCGCGGCGAACGGCCTGGTCGGCACCTCCGACCACGGCACCACCAAGAGCCTCTACGGGCATGACCCGGACGGGCTGGAGTTCGAGATCGTCTGGCTCGTTCCGGCCGACCTGCTCGACGACGCCACCCGCGCCGCGAGTAAGCGGATCGGCCGCCTCGACCTCGACCGCGAGCGGCAGCGCTACGGCGGCCAGACCCGCGGTGGGGTGGGCATCTCCGTGCCGGCCTGACCGCCGGGTGCGGTAGAACGGCAGGATGCCGACCGACTCGACCGCCGCCGCCCTCCGCGAGCTGCTCGTCCGCCAGCTGGAGACCTGGCTGCCGACGGCCCTGCACCGTTCCCGGCGGGCCACCATGGCCCTGGCGTACGCGCACCGCGACGTCGACTCCGCCGAGGCCGCGCTGCGGCTCGTCGCCGGGCAGGCCGACCGGCTGCGCGGGCTCAGGCTCACCGTGCTGGTGCTCGCCGACGCCTCGACCGACCTGCCGGCCCGGCTCGGCCCGATCGAAGCCGGGCTGCCCGCCGACGTCGCCGTGCACGTGGTGCCGGGTGACCCGAGCCGGCTGCCGGTCGCGCTGAAGGCGGGCGGGGCGGTCGGTGCCCCGCTCTTCTCCTTCGTGGACGCCGCCGGCGCGTCCGGTGTCCCCGACGCCGCGGTGTTGCGAGCGGCAGCCGGCGGCCGGCCCGCCGAGATCCTGCTCCGGGCCGGCCGCGGCGCCGGCGCCGAACTGGACGCGGCGGGCTTCCCGCTGGTGACCGAGGTGGATCTGCTGCCCGCCGCCGGCGACACGGCGTCGATCACGTTCGGCACCGGATCGGACCGGAGCCTGGAGGCGTTCAAGGAGTCGCTCTGGGCGGCCGGCGACGTGCGGCTGCGCGACCCGGCCGGGCGCCTGCCCGACGCCGGCCCCGACCCGGAGCTCGACCCGCTGGGCCGGGAACTCCTCGCCGAGCTGGCCCGAACCGGCCCCCGTACGGTCACCGAGCTTCGCCGCCACGCGCTGACCGCGACCGTCTACCGCTCGTCGGACGCGCTGCGGGCCCTCACCGACCTGCTCGCGGCGGGCGTGGTCACCCGTGACCCGGCCGAGGGCCGGCTCGGCGGCGACGTGGTCATCATCCCCTCGGCGGGAGCAGCCTGAACAGCACTGACACCCGACGACGAACGGGGTGCCGGTGTCGCCACCGGCACCCCGCACGTCCTCTGGAGATCAGCGCCGGGACTTGTCCTGCTTCCAGGACAACGGGCCGGGCAGGTCGACCCGGTGCGCCCGCGCACGGGAGTTCCAGGACCACCGGCCGATCTTGACGCTCCACGAGGAGAAGCCGTTCTCGGTGAAGTTGAGGATCAGCGGCCCGATCTTCTGCCGCTTGCGGAACATCACACCCATCGCCGGGCTCCCTTCCCCGCCATGCCTGTCGTGTCGGGATCGAAGATGCCCGCAACGGCGGATCGGGAAACGCCCGCGCGGTCCACGGTGGAGTCAGCGCGGTCGCCGGGCGTCGGGGAGAGCGTTGAGTGGACGATCGAGGCTCGGCTCGACGAGCGTGCGGGGCCGGACGACCTGGCCGGGCAGCGGCTGCTCGCGGGCGGCCCGGAACGCACCGGGGCTCGTTCCCGTCTCGCGGGTGAAGAACCGCCCGAAGTTGGTCGGCTCGCTGAAGCCGAGCCCCCGGCCGATCCGGGCGATCGGTTCGTCGGTTGCCGCGAGCAACCGGCTGGCCTGCAAGGCCACCCGCTCGTCGATCACCTGCTTGGCGCTGCGCCCGGTCACCGCCAGGCAGGCCCGGGTGAGCGTACGCACCGAGCAGCCCAGCCGCGCGGCGTAGTCCTCGACCCGGCGGGTGTGCCGGTAGCCGCGTTCGACCTCCCGGCAGAGCCGGTGGAAGGTGGCTTCCTCGGGGCGGGACGTCGACGGGCCACCGCCGGCCAGCGTGAGCCGGAGCAGCAGCACGGCGAGCTGATGGCGCAGCAGCCCCCGCGCGGCGGGCACCGTCCGGTGCCGGGCGCAGTCCACGGCGAGCTGGCTCACCTCGTTGATCACCGCGTCCTCGTCCTCGCCGGCGAGCTGCCGCCAGGTCGGTACGGCGTCCGGATCCACATCGAGGCCCCGCAGGGCGTTGGCGTTCCAGCGCACCACGGTGGCGTCCAACTGTGGACAGGGGCAGCGCAGCACCTGCCCGGCGTGCACCCGCAGCAGGGTGCCGGGGCGGCAGCGGATCGGCTCGAAGTCCAGTTCGGCGTCACCGTGCCCGCTCGTGGTCAGCACCAGCAGGTCTCGGTCGACCAGCACCGGCCGGCGCCAGCCGGGATCGCCGGCCAGGCCGGCCAGTCCGAGAGTGTCGATCTCGGCGGCGGCGGAGGGGAGAGCCGTGCTGACCGTTGCCGGGGGGTACTGACCAGAGAAGACCATCGCACCCGACGTTAGCCCGCCGCACAGGTCGTCGCATCTCTCTGCCGCGCTGCGGATCTCCGACGTGGTACGGCCCACCAACGGACCGCGGCGGCACGGTCTTGTCCCGCTCCGCCGGGCCGGGCTACGTTACCCGGCGGTAGTGCCGGTCGGCGACGACAGCCGCCGCCCCGTCACTCGACCCGCCGCCGCCCGCTGGACGGCCGGCGGCGACCCGGCGACTCGCGATGGGATGGGCATGACGGATCTGTTCTCGGTCGAAGGCAAGACGGTCCTGGTCACCGGCGGCTCCCGAGGCATCGGCCTGATGATCGCCCAGGGCTTCGTCCAGGCCGGCGCGCACGTGATCATTTCGTCGCGGAAGGCGGACGTCTGCGCCGCCGTGGCCGAGAAGCTCTCCGCGGAGGGACGCTGCGAGGCGATTCCCGCGGACCTGTCCAGCGACGCCGGCGCCGAAGGGCTCGCCGCCGCTATCCGGGAGCGGTACGACCGGCTCGACGTCCTGATCAACAACGCGGGAGCGACCTGGGGCGCCCCGCTGGAGGCGTACCCGGAGAGCGCGTTCGACAAGCTCTGGGCGGTGAACGTCAAGGCCGTGTTCCGGCTCACCACCGCGCTGCTGCCGGCCCTGCGCGCCGCGGCCGGCGACGACGACCCCGCCCGCGTGATCAACATCGGCTCCATCGACGGCATCCGGGTGCCGTGGATGGAGGTGTACGCGTACTCGGCGACCAAGGCTGCCGTGCACATGCTCACCCGCAGCCTCGCCCACCAGCTCGCCGGCGAGCGGATCACCGTCAACGCGATCGCGCCCGGCCCGTTCGAGAGCAAGATGATGGCGTTCGCGCTGGACGACCCGGCGTCCCGGGCGACCATCGAGCAGCAGGTGCCACTGGGGCGGATCGGGCGGCCGGAGGACATGGCCGGTACGGCCATCTACCTCTCGTCGCGCGCCGGGGCGTACCTCACGGGAGCGGTCATTCCGGTCGACGGGGGCATCACCACCCACGGCTGAACGCCGGGCCGGCCCCGGGGGTGGGCGATCGGCAGGACAGGGCCTGTGCCTGGGCATGCCGGAGCCGCGCGGACTCGGCAGATCCGCGCGGCTCCTGTGGCCGAATGGCCGGTGTTGCCCGGTGTGCGGGTACTCAGCGGCCGGCGAGCAGCCGGTTCACCGCCGTGTCGACGTCCAGGTGCTCGGCCTCGCGGCCGCGCGGGACGACGACGTACGTCCGCCGCAGGAAGCGCACCAGGACGCTCCGCGGCACCTCGAAGAGAGCGTTGCCGTCGGGTGACGACAGCGCGAGCGCGACGAAGTCGCCGCGCGGGGTGGCCCACGGCCATACCCGGACGTCCCCGATGCCGGCCGGCTCGTCGAGCCCGGTGACGAGCAGTTCGCGGGCGAAGGACCAGCTCACCGCCTCGCCTCCGGCCGACTCGGCATGGAACAGGACATGGACCGCATACGGGTCAGCAGGGTCGTAACGCAAGCTGGCACGCACCGGCAAGGCGGTGGCGTCAGGCGCGACGAGCCTTAGCGACGTCTCGACCTCTACGGTCGTCGGTCGGATGACACTCATGGACGTTCTCCCCCCGGCACCGCTGCGGAACGCGCGTGTCCCGCTTTTCCCATACTCAGGTGCTACTCCTGGCTACGCTCCGCCATACGCTGACTTCACCCAGTGGTGGGAAGGGGTTCGGAAAGGCCTCCTGAATGTGAAAATTCATGTAGGATTTCCGGTTCTGCCCAGTGCGCGTCCCGCTCGGGATCGGGTGGCTCAGTCGTCGACTTACTCCGGTAACGTCCAGTCGTCGGAAGGGGTGACGGTCCCGGGCGACACTAGGGGGTGAAATGGTCACGAACCGATCCTCAGTGGATCCGATCGCGGCGCCTTGCCCACCGAAAGTCGCGGTCCGAACAGCCAAAAAGCGGGGGTACGCGGTGCCGATGGATCAGCACGACCAGACCGGTCGGCCGGACTCCGGCGGAAGGTGGTCGGAAGCCGACGCGGGGGGTGTAGCCCTCGCGAACCGGCGGCCACGCTGGCGGACACGTGCCTCCACCACCCTCGAACTCATCCGCGCCAACCCGACCGGCCGGATCACCCTCAAGATCTTCATCACGATCGCGGGTGCGCTCGTGGTCACCGTCGGTGTCGCTCTCATCCCGCTGCCCGGACCCGGCTGGCTGCTGGTGATCGCGGGCCTCGGAATCTGGGCCGTCGAGTACCACTGGGCCCGAAGGCTGCTCGGTTTCACCCGCCGCCACGTGCAGGGCTGGACACAGTGGGTGACGCGACAATCCCTCGGCGTACGGATCGTGCTCGGCTCGGTCGGCCTGATCTTCGTCGCGGTGGTGCTCTGGCTGTCGCTGAAGTACAGCCTCGGCATCGACGTGATCGCCCGCCTGATGCACTACCTCGCGACGCACTGACCCCGGATTCGCGGTCGGGGTGGGCGATCAGGTAAAGTCATCCGCGCTGAGGGCGATTAGCTCAGCGGGAGAGCGCTTCGTTCACACCGAAGAGGTCACTGGTTCGATCCCAGTATCGCCCACGCAGGTAAAAGGCCATTCCCGGTCATCGGGGATGGCCTTTTTTGCTGCCCGTACAGCAGCGAAGTGCAGGAGTGGGTCAGCAGGCGGGTGACGACCAGGCGAGGAGATGTCCGCCTGTGTTGTTACTTTGCCGGCCGTGAATGATCAGCTGACGTGGATCGACCGGATCATCGACGTGACCGGATGGCGCCAGGCGTCCGAGGACGATGCCGACTGGGAGCACGTGGAAGCGGAGCTGGGCGTCGGGCTGCCGACGGACTTCAAGGAACTGTGTCGACGGTTCGTGCCGGGGTCGTTCTACGCGTACCTGGATCTGCTGCGGCCAACCGGCGAGCACGAGTCGCGGCAACTGCTTGCGGCGTGGTCCTTCTGTCGGAGCGAGTCCTTCGCGAGTGTGTACGCCCCGTACGGGATCTATGGGCCGGACAAGGGATCGGGGCTGATCCAGTGGGGTGACGACCAGGTCGAGGGGCAGTACTACTGGCTGGCGGATCATTCGGTGGAGCCCGACCGGTGGCCTGTGGTTGCCCAGAAGTACGGCGGCGATCCGTGGCATAGGTTCGATATGTCGACGACGGAATTCATCTACCGGATGATCGCGGACCCCGAGTTCAAGCCGTTCACGGTGGCCGAGCCAGCGCGACGGGCCTTCTACCTGCCTCGCTGGCAGACGATCCCCAATGCCGAGGAGTGGAATGCTCTCACCAACCCGAACCGGGAGAGCTAGACGGCGTATCCCTGTGGAGACCATCGCTGCCTAGGGCGTGTCCTGTCGATCATGGAAGCCAGATGATTGCGGCGATGAGGACGAGGCTGGCCCGGTAGAGGGATGCGCGTTTGGCGTAGCGGGTG